>NZ_FOIC01000005.1 GCF_900111485.1 Natrinema hispanicum
CGGTCAGGAAATACCGTGCAGACGCTGAAAGTGACGACATTAACTGATATAGAGTCGCTCGCTGTTCTCGATGTCCATATCACAGCACGGTGGAAGCACGATACGAAGACCGGACCGCAGGTCGTCCGCCGAAACGCGGACGACCTGCAGTCCGTGGTTGCCGACAACGCGTTCCAAGACTGGCACACTGAGTACGAAATCTCCGCACTTGACGTTGAGTACCTTGTTCACTACCGCGGCTCATCACCGAATGCAGTCATGAACAACGCGCTCATCCGGGCAAAAGGATACTCTCAGCGCTGGATGGCCGAAACCTCGTACTCAACAACGAAGCGCTCGCTCGGCGAGAGTGGTCTGCGTCACTTCTAAATCGTGGCTACACCGGTACGCTCTTCGAATCCGGCGACTCGAGCGAACGCTTCCGAAACGAGTATTCAAACCAAACCCCGATCACTCACGCCGTGCGAGCGCTGGGCTGGTATCGGCAGTTCCGTGAAATTGTCCTGATGTTCGCCCTCATCAATATAGAATCGCTGTGTGAGCCTCTGTAACCGTGACTCAGCATCTATTCAACAGAGCAGTTAACATTGCAAATGAAGAAACCTAATTTTTGTAGCGGTTCTCCACATCAGCTGGAAAATATCTAAAGCCGACCAAAATTTGGGAAGTACTCCTGAATAGAACCTCCGCATTTTCAACTACTGTTGATCTACAGTCTGGACGATTTGAAAACGATCCGCACGCCGCTGGCAGCTGTGGTGGGCCGAAGCAAGGGGAGGCTATTGATCCCCAACGGCACATCGAGGGTCGATCGACGCGACACGGCCCGCGTGAGGGGGGTACGCGGGACCGTGCGGAAGGCGTCGCGACCCTGGGATGGTCGGATGCGGGGAGGTTCGGGGGACCATCAAGGCGTTCAGTGAAGGGCTTTCTCGTCCCCCAATCGCTTCATCCGGTGCCATCGTATTAGTGATACGAGTGCGTTTTCAGGGTTGGAAAACGCGGTGTACTCGAGGGTACCCTGCTCACACGCACCACAGGGTTCTTCGAGATCGCCGTTCGAGGGACGCTATGCACTATCTCGTGGGAACTGACTCCGTTCACACGACGGCGGCGATCTGTGATTACCTCGCGGAACGCGTGACGGCCGACGATACCGTCTCGGTGGTCGCTGTCGCGCCAGCGGACGATCCGACGGCACGCCGCGATGCTGACGAAGCGCTGAACGTCGCCACCGTTCGGCTTGCGGCCGTCGGCGACGTCGAGACCGACCGGCGATCGGGAACGCCTCCCGACGTGCTCTGTGAAGCCACAGCAGACTACGACGTCGACGAAATCGTCATCGGCGCACACAGTGGCGATCCCGACACGACGCGCGATGTTGGGGCGACTGCACGAGAGGTTCTCGCGGCTGCGGATCGGCCGGTCGTCGTCGTACCGATTCCCGATCTCTAGTGCTCGAGGCAGTTATACTGCCGGATAGAACGACGTGCAGATCGGTCGCGCTGCTGCGGCCGTCACCGGTGGAGACGGCCGCGAATTCACGACCGGCTTCGTATTGACTGCTGTCCGGCAGTATTAGAAGGGGAACAGCGAGTCTGCCTCGAGGTCGCGCTCTATGAGTTCGATCTCGTGGCCGTCCGGGTCCTTCGTGAAGGCGTACATGTTGTCGTTGCTCTCGGGGTCGCGGTAGTCGTCGGCCTCGCGCGTCATGAGCTGGTCCCAGTCCTCCGCGAGGTCGTCGACGCGGACACAGAGGTGGCCCCAGGCGTCGCCGAATTCGTAGCTGCGACCGTCGTAGTTGTAGGTGAGTTCGACGGACATCGCTTCGGGAGCCGCGTCCGTGGGTTCGACGAAGTAGTTTGCGAACGTATCGGCCTCCCAGCGGCCGACCTCGTCGTAGCCGAACTTCCGGGTCCAGAAGCCAAGCGCCTCGTCAGCGTCTTCGACGCGGATCATCGTGTGATCGAGCGACCAGCGTGCCCCCTCGTCGGGGTCGCGCTGGACGAGTTCGATCTCGTGGCCGTCCGGGTCTTTGACGAACGCGTACCGACCGCCACAGGACTCGGGGTCGCGGTAGTCGTCGACGCCTTCGTCCATGAGCTGCTGGTAGTAGTCCTCCAGTTCGCCTTCGGGAACGCGGACCGCGATATGGCCCCAGGCGTCGCCCACTTCGGGTTCCTCGCCTTCGTTGTGGGTGAGCTCGAGCATCGCCCCCTCCTCGTGCATCTCTTCGGGCCCGAGATAGACGATGGTGAACCCGTCGCCCTCGTAACGGTCTTTCTCCTCGTACTCGAGGTGCGTTTGGTACCAGTCGAGCGATTCCTCGAGGTCCGCGACGCGAATCATCGTGTGGTCGAGCGTTCCGTCCATACCCCAGTAGAAGCCTGCGTACTCCAAAAAATTGGCGGCTGCGGTCGTCTACTCGGCCCCGTCGGGCGATTCCGTGGTCGTCTCACGACCACGGTGATCGACGTCTGCTGTCGTCTGCGTGGCAACTGGCTCGAGGTCCTTTCGAGCGGCGTCGAACTTCGAGAGGCCGACAACGAGCCCGACGAGGGCGACGACGCCAAGTGGCAGGAAGACGAGCGCGGGCACGCCCAGATAGCCGTTGAGCAAGTAACAGCCCACGACGACGAGGAAGACAGTCGCAGCATAGGGTATTTGGGTCCGCACGTGATCGATCAGGTCGGCTCCACTAAACGTCGCTGAGAGCACCGTCGTGTCCGAGATCGGCGAGGCGTGATCGCCGAAGATCGCCCCGGAGAAGAGGGCACCGACAGCGACCGGGACGAGTTCGAATCCCGTCCCGAACTCGGTTGCGACCGGCACGGCGATGGGCGTGACAAGCCCCATTGTTGCCCACGACGATCCCATCGTGAACGCGACGAAGGCGGCGACGAACAGGATAAGGACGGGGAGCAGCTCTGCCGACAGATAGCCCTGCGCGAGCCCGGCGACGTAGTCGCCCGTGCCGAGCGTGTCCGCGACGCTGCTGATCGTCCAGGCGAGGACGAGAATCGTCACTGCCGTCAGCATGATCCCGAAGCCGTCGAGGACGGTGTCGACGGCCTCACCGATATCGAACAACCCGTAGACGAGCCCGAGGACGATCGCCGAGACGACCATGGCGAACGATCCCCAGGTCAGCGCCGTCGCGAAGTCGCCCGCACCGACGATGTCGATCAGCACCTGCGTCAGTCCCGTCTCGTTTGCGGCCGCGCCGATCGCCGTCGGCGCTCCCGCTTCGGCCTGGCTCGAGAGCCACGACTGATAGCCCGTCCAGAACGCACTCGCAAGCGTCACCACGATCAGGACGGCGACGGGCGCGAAGAAGATCCGGAGCATCGGCCGCTGATCGATCGGGGCGCCCAGTTCCTCCTCGACCTTCTGCAGCGGCTGTGCGTCCTCGCGGTTGACGTTCCCGGTCGTCCACGCTCGATGCTCGGCGTTGAGCATCTCGCCATAGTCCCGGCCGGTGTAGACGACGATTCCGACCATGACGATCGCCAGCAGCGCATAGGTGTTGTAGGGAATCGATCGGACGAACGTCTCGAACGCAGTCGGTGCTTCCTCCGCGACGCCCATGTCCTCGTATGCGCCGCTGATTAACGAAAGCTGGAACGCGACCCAACTCGAGATGCCGAGCGTCGCGACGGGGGCGGCCGTCGAGTCGACGATGTAGGCGAGTTTCTCGCGGGAGATCCGCAACTCGTCGGAGATCTCACGCATCGTACTCCCGACGATCGCCGTGTTGGCGTAGTCGTCGAAGAACATAGCGATCCCGAGAATCCACGTTGTCACTCCGACGGTCCGCTGACTCTGGAGTCGGGCTGTCGCCCACTCGCGGACGGCGAGCGCGCCGCCGAGTCGCCAGATGAGTGCAACGCCCGATCCCAGTAACAGCGTAAAGATGAGGATCTGGACGTGAAAGCCGTCGTCGACGATGATCGCGGCGACGATCCAATCGAAGGTCTGTCCAATGCCGAGGCCCCCAGTGTAGATGACTGCTCCCGACCAGATGCCGAGAAAGAGCGACAGCATCGGCCGCCGGGTCACGATCGCGAGACCGATCGCAAGCAGCGGGGGAACGAGCGAGAGCGCGCCGAACTCTGCCATAGCTACCTAATCGAGCGGTCGATGGGTCATCACCGTTGCGGTTCGGACAGAATCCCACCAACAATCATACATGATTGGGTGTTCGAATACGACGTTCTATCACCAATTTAGACTTATTTCAGGAATAAAATGAAGGAGAGCTGATCTGTAACAGAGTAGTATCGCTGGCTCGAACAGCGAAACAGACGACGTTGGAACCGACGACGAATCGATGTCGGCTACCGGCGCAAAATCAGCTTCAGCACGTCTTCGTCCTCGAGGACGTGATCCATCCCGACCTGCTGTTCGTCGTGGGTCGCGCTGGGGCCGCTGACGCGGGCAAAGCGGAACCGCTCTTCCATCTCGCCGCCGAGTTTCTCGATGGCCTCACCGACGGTGGCTCCTTCTTCGATCACGAGCGGTTCCTCCCAGTCGACGCCGCGACCGGGTTTGTCCATGTAGACCCGGATGAGGCCGAGGTTCTCCCAGATACGGTCTTTGAGCGCCTCGAGACCCTTCTCTTTCTCGGCGCTGATGAACGTGACTTCTTCGGGGTCGAGATCGCGCTCGCGTAACTGTTCGTCGACGGTCTCTTTGTAGTCCGGCTGGATCAGGTCGACCTTGTTGACGCAGGTGATCGAGGGGATATACTCGCGGTTGTCCATCAGCCCGTCGACCAGCCGGTCGATGGTGACGTTTTCCTGCAGGTTGAGGTCGGCGTTGACGTAGCCCTGGTCACGGAGCACGTCCTGAATCGTCTTCTCGTCGAGGTCCTGATCGGTGCTCGAGGTGATCTTGATACCGTCTTTGATCTTCGGGCGGACGGTGACTCGCGGGGGTTCCTGGTCGACGCGGATGTTGATGTCGTAGAGTTCCTTCTGCAGGCGGTCGTACTGGTCGATCTCGAACACCGAGAGGACGAACACGATCAGGTCGGCGTTGCGGACGACCGCCAGCACCTGCTGCCCGTCGCCTTTCCCTGTCGCCGCGCCCTCGATCAGCCCCGGTACGTCGAGCAACTGGATGTTCGCGCCGCGGTGGTTCAACATCCCCGGGTTGACATCCAGCGTCGTGAACTCGTAGGAGCCGGTTTCGCTCTCGGCGTTGGTCAGCGAGTTCAGCATCGACGACTTGCCGACGCTCGGGAAGCCAACCAGCGCGACGGTCGCGTCGCCGTGTTTCTCGACGGAATAGCCGCCACCGCCGCCCGAACCCGACTGCTGTTTCTCGAGTTTCTCCTTTTTCTCCGCGAGTTTGGACTTCAGCCGGCCGATGTGGGCCTCCGTCGACTTGTTGTAGGGCGTGTTGGCGATTTCTTCCTCGATTGCCTCGATTTCATCCTCGAGCCCCATTTGTCCGTACACAACCGGTCGTGCCGAAAAACCCTTTCGAGACCCGCACGCTGAGACGGATCGATGGCCTCGATCCGATACGTCGAAAGAATTACCAATACTAATGGAGTTTCGACACACATAAACGACGGGCCAGCAACCGACCACATATGCCAGACGCGTCGCAGCTGCGCGACAGTACACAGATCGTCCTCCCCCGAGAGACACTCGTGGGGCTCGAGACGCAGCTCGATGACGTCTGTACGGTCTCCGTTTTCGCTGAGGGCGAGGACCACTGCCGGATCGTTGGCAGTCCGGTCGAGATCAAACGGGCCACCGAGTTCCTCACCCGCCACGGCGTCAGCGTGCGCTGACTGCCAGAACCGTTCCTGAGTGATATGAATTTGAGCGCATACCTCCGTCTTCAGGCGGAGGTCCAGCGGTAGGCTCAGCATGCTACTCGCAATCGGTGGCCAGGCCGGATTTCCATCATAACCGTTTTCATGTGGTTTACCGTAGCATGGAGTGCTACGAATACCGTGAGATGCCGACCCCGAACCACAAGGGGAAACGGATCAGCGGTGGTTCGCACGACGATGACATGGTATTCGATGGGGCCTGTTTGACCGGGCCACAGCCCTATACAGGGGAGGAAACGAGAGTTCCTCCGGTATGCTGCCGGTTCCCCTTGAGTGCGGGTTGGAACCTTGAACGCCACATTCGGCGGAAATCCGATGGTCGGATTCCACGTCCTTCAGGGCGTGGAGGAGGTCAATTACTGCCCACCGACTTGACGGCGGTTCTGTTCTACAGATGCGCAAGGCGAGTGCCTGTTCGCGACGCTGCCGGCTGGACCGTTGGACTGCCCAGCGTGGGCCACACCGTTGTGAGTGGCCGTGGCGGGTCGAAACCAGAATGCCTATATTGATTTAGGCCCACCTAAAAATATGGCGGGAAAGCAGACAGGGAATGCGAACCCGGCGTATCGGAACCGATTCGGGGACTGGAACGGCGTCGTCGAAAGACCGATGCACGTCGACTGTTCGCCTATGATGGTGTCTCACCAGTGACCCCCGAGACGACCCCCGGAACGGACGAGTACGCGATGCCGGTCGAAACGATCAGGGCGGCACGAGACACTGTCGCCGCGCTTCAAAGCGCCGAGGGCGACTTCGTCGTCTCCTGTCGCGAATCGGGGATTCGACCTGAACCGGTTACGGACGCGCGATTCGACAGCCACAGCGATGCCCAGCAGGCCTGTGACGCCGCTTGCCGCTATCGCGACGCGATGCGAACGCTGGACCCGTCACTGTCACAGTACGATCTCGTCGTCTCGCCGGTCGACGAGACCGCACTCGAGGTCGCGAGCGTTCGCGAACAGACCGGGCGACGACGCGCCAACGGACTCCCCGCATCGCGCCGGACCGTGACGCTCGCTGGCACCGGCAGCGACGAGTGGCTTCGCGTCGAGAACGGCCCGGTCGTTCACTTTACCGGTCCCGATTCACTGCTCGACGACGAGGTCATCGCGCGACAACTGCGGTCGAAACTCGACAAGAAACGCGGCTGAGCGCCGTCCGTCTTTCCAACGGCTGGACAGGTCGACATGGTGTTCCCCTCCGCGTCGATGTCGGCGATGACGACCGTCGCGCTGTCACCAACTGATACGGTCTGCTGTCCCGCTGTCCCGGTAGGCCCGCAGTGCGGGTTGTGGTCCCACCGGAACCCACTGACAGGAGTCCGTATGAACCAGTCGGCGACTGCGCCGCCGGTCACGATGGCAATCTTGTCTTCGAGCAGTGCGACAGCTGGCTCCACCAGGGGGCGACAACTGTGTTCTGTCCCCTCGCTCGAGCGGGACGTCAACACTCGTTGTCAGTCAGGTCGGGTATCCGTTGCTGGCGCTTTTCGAGGGCGTCCTGGACCGATACCACGATCGCTACTGACCTATCACGGCTATTGCCAGTCGCGGTAGATCCTTGCTCGCCCGGCGTCTACGTGGACTATGACTCGCGTCCTGGTTCCGATCGATGGCTCCTCGCAATCGACCGACGCACTCGAGGAAGCGTTCGACCTGTTTCCCGGCGCCGAGATCCACGTCTTGCACGTCATTCAGGTTACTCGGGTCCCGTCGGATCCGGGGATGACGCCCTACGAATACGCCAAGGAGAAGGGCCAAGCGTTTCTCGAGGACGCGGCGACGACCGCCGATACACATGGTCGGCGGATCGAAACGGCGCTCATCGAGGGCCATACCGCTCGCACGGTCCTCCGGTATATCGACGAGCACGACATCGATCACGTCGTGATGGGCAGTACCGGTCGGTCCGGGATGTCGAGAGTCCTGCTGGGAAGCGTCGCGGAGGCGGTCACCCGTCGCGCTCCCGTTTCGGTCACGATCGCCCGGTGACGGGCTCGTATCGCCGGGTGCAAGCCACGTCATACGAACCACTGCCATACGGCCTCCTGTCAGTGGGTTCCGGTGGGCCCGCGACCGCTCCTGCAGATTCCCGGTCACTCAGGACAGGGGATCGTATCACCAGTTCCCCTTCGAACGATGGACTGTCGGCTACCGCTCGGGATGTGTCGGCGCGTCGAATCCGCCCCGGACGAGCGGCTTCGCGACGTGGCGGCGCGCACACGGCGGCACCTCGTACCACCCGACCTCGAGATCGCGCTCGAGGTCCCGTGTTGCTTTCTCAGCCGCCGTTGTCCCACAGTCTCGACAGCGATACCCCTGATTCCGGCCGGCGCTTTTCATCGTCCGGCCGCAGTCTGGACAGGTCGGGGTTACCCGTTCGGTCCGCACGAGCTCGCGGATGGCAAACTTCTCGAGTTTGAGCGTGCCGTCGGAAACCTCGCCACAGGCAGTGAGTCGGTCGCCGACACGCAGTGCGCGGACGCGATCGCGAAAGCGTTTCGTCGGCTCGAAAGCGGCACACGTGAGTCGGTCGGTCGCACTGTCGCCGGCCCCCGGTGAAACGAGGTCGACGAAGACATGCCCGCCGCGTCGCGTGTCGGGGTCGCTCGTGACACGTCCCTCGAGGCGGTAGGCGTGGCCGTCCTCGACTGTCGACAGCGAGCCGTCCTGCAAGTGAACATCCGTCCCCTGATTCGTGACGAACAGTTGGGTCGCGTCGACGGGTTCGCTCTCGATCCGGTTTGCGACCGCACGCACTGCGTCTGCATCGTCGCCACGAATGCCATGCAAGATCGGGCCGGGCGTGTGGGGCACGCAGACGGTCTCGTCTTCGCCACGGTCGACCGTATCCCACACGTCGGGATAGCCCCAGTCGGCGGCGGCGAAGACGCTCTCGTGGTCCACCTCACGGGGCGTTCCCCACCGGTCGGATTCCCGGTAGGAGATGTACTCGTAGGTCCACTCTGTGAGCGCGTCCCACGCCCCGATCGCAGCCAGCGCGCCGATCCGGCCGCGGCCGTCGCCGGCGTGCCACGATCGGTACCCGTAGCGGTCGATCAAGGCCTCGGCGTCGGCGATCTCGAGGTGGTCGCGGATCGCTGCGCGTGCAAACCGCGTAACATCGTCGGGGGCTGTGTCGTCGTCTGGATCGTGCGCCGCAACGACCAGTCCGGGGTTCGTCCGCTCGTCCGTGGTTTCGGCCAGCGACTCGAGTCGCTCTCGCGCGAGCGCGTACGCGTGATCGGGATCACAATCGGTATGGATCGCCAGCGCGGCGTTGCCCCGGGTTTTGTACTCGACGGCGGGGTTGAGCCGGATGAGCAGGAGCCGCGAGATCGTCTGTCCGCCATCCTGACGGAGCCGGTCGGCGATCTCTGCGGCGACGTACGTCGTACACATTCCCAACTCGCGTGAGTCTGTATCGTCGATCCCGACGACGGTCATCGCCGATGTTTGCACGTCCGCTGAGTAACGCCTTTCGGGATTGGCCCCAGCATCGCTGGCGGCAGAAACCGGTATATAAATATACTCCTAGTACAGTCGCGAATCGCGACACGGGACGCAGACATCACGGGGAAAACGTCTTATAGCAGGAATCGCTTACAACCCCGTATGTCCCGCTCCGCACTGGTCGGCAACGTGACCGCGATGTTAGAGGACGCGGGATTCGCGGTGAGCGATCGGTGTGCGATTCGACCGAAGAGTTTCGATATTGCTGCCCGACGTGGTGACGATCTGATCCTCGTCAAGATCCTCGCGAACATCGACGCGTTCAACGAGGCGACCGGCCACGAGATGCGTCGGCTTGGAACCTACCTCGAGGCAACGCCGCTGGTCATCGGGCTTCGCAGCCGCGATGAGGACCTGAAACCGGACGTCGTTTACTTCCGCCACGGCGTCCCCGTGTTCAGTCCCGATACGGCGTATAACCTGTTTATCGAGAACGTCCCACCGTTGATTTACGCTGCCCCCGGTGGCCTCTATGTCAACATCGACGGCGACCTGCTGGCCGACGAACGTCAGGACAAAGACTGGAGTCTCGGCCAACTGGCCAGCGAACTCGGCGTCTCACGCCGGACCGTCTCGAAGTACGAAGACGGGATGAACGCCTCCGTCGAGGTTGCGATGGCACTCGAGGAGTTGTTCGACGCACCCCTGACGAGCCCGGTGGACGTCCTCGAGGGTGCCGACGAGGTCCACGAAAGCGACGCGACGCCGGACGATCCGGAGGCCGATCCGGACGACGAACAGGTGGTCGCCGTCTTCACGCGGGCCGGCTACAGCGTGCATCCGACGGTCCGCTCGCCGTTTACCGCCGTCAGTGAGGACGAAGACGACAGCGACATCGTCTTAACGGGTCACTCGGAGTTTACGAAGGCCGCGGAGAAACGGGCCCGCATCATGAGTTCGATCGGCGAGATCACCCGCACGCGGTCGGTCTATGTCGTCGACCGCGCGAAACAGGAGTCCGTCGACGGCACGGCACTGGTCGAACGCGAGGAACTCGCTGCCCTCCGAAACGCCGACGAACTTCGAGACGTCATCCGGGAGCGCTCAGAGTACGAAGAAGCAGTCTGAGCAGTCACGTCTTCCGAACACCACTCGAGACGTATTCTGCTGGTCGGCACGGCGGTTCGTGTCTCAGCACGAATCGGTAGCGCTGTCGCAGTAACCGATAGCCGCCGGTCTCAGGCCGACTCGTCGCCGTACGTTTCCTCGAGATACTCGACGATCTCACTGCTCTCTGGCATGCCTTCGACGCCGGTTGCCTCGTCGGTGATGACTGGCACACCCGTCTGGCCGCTGACTTGCTTGACTTCAGTCCGGTCGCTGCGCAAGCGGGGGACCTCGATTACGTCGTAGTCGAGGTCGAGGTCGTCGAGTTTCGTCCGGACCATCGCACAGAACGGACAGCCAGGGAGGTCATACAGCGTGATATCTGCCATCGTGACCGAAGGTAGGGGCCTCGAGCCCCAAGAGCACAGTGATTGCGATGACCCGGTATCGGCCAGCAACGACTGCACACGAACGCGTGCTGAACGGGTCGATTTAGTGGTCGCCGTGAGCTTAGCCGAGCATCCCGCTGGTGGCAACGTAGAAGTAGCCGACCAGCGCGACGGCGATTGCCCACTGTCCGAGGCGGACGTCTCTGCGTTCGCCCACAGCCGTTTTGATCAGGGGATAGGCGATGATCCCGGCAGCCAGGCCGGTCGCGATCGAGTAGGTCAGCGGCATGATCGTGATCGTGAGGCCGGCCGAGACCGACCATGCGGGATCTTGCCAGTCGATATCGAGGACGCCCTGGAGCATGATGACCCCGACGGCGACGAGCGCGATGAACGAGGCGTAGGCGGGGATCGCGGCGACGACTGGCACTGCAACCAGCGACAGCGCAAACAAGATTGCGACGACGAGCGCAGTGAACCCGGTACGGCCGCCTTCCTCGACGCCAGTCGAGGATTCGACGAAGGTCGTCACCGTCGACGTGCCGACCATCGCCCCAACGGTCGTCCCGACCGCGTCGGCCATCAGCGGCTTCTCGGCCTCGGGGAGTTCACCGTCCTCGTCGAGGAAGTCACCGAACTGGGCGACGCCGATGAGCGTCCCGGCGGTATCGAAGAAGTCGACGAAGAAGAACGTGAACACGACGAGCACGAACGTCAGTGGATCGATGTCGCGCAGTCCCTCGACGAACGCGCCGACCAGCGGCGTGATGTCGTAGTGTGGTGACGTCACCGCTTCGAAGGTGACCTCGCCGGTCTGCTCGTTGAGCAACGCATCGGGTGCGAGCGCCGATGCGCTCGCAACGCCGGTGAGCAACAGCGCCCACCCGACGACGGCCGTCGTGAGAATCCCGGCGATGATCGCGCCTTTCATGCCGCGTGCCCAGAGGATGAACGTCAAGAAGAGCCCGGCGAGACCAAGGATTGCAGCCGGCGTCTGTGCGATATTGCCGAGCGTGACCATCGTCGCGGGGTCCGCCGCGACGATCTGCATCTCCTGAAGCCCGATAAACAGCAGGAAGACACCGATCCCTGCACCGACCGAGAACTTCACCGGTTCGGGGAAGAGATTGATGACGTATTTACGGGCCCCGACGGCCGTGATGGCGATGAAGATAATTCCCTCGACAAACACCGCAGCGAGGGCCGTCTGCCACGGAATCCCCATCCCGATGACGACGGTGAACGTAAAGAAGGCGTTGAGCCCCATGCCGGGAGCCAGCCCGAACGGTCGGTTGGCGTACAGCGCCATGACGAGGATCGCGACGACCGAGGCGATGATCGTCGCGATCGCGAGCATCTGGAACACCTCGTTTGACTCGTAGACGGCCCCATTGATCGTCGTCTGCTGGTTGATATCGCCCTGTTCGTTAAAGCCCATAATCGCCGGCAGCAACACCGTCGGGTTGACCACGATGATATACGACATCGCCAGAAACGTCGTAATCCCCGCGACCAGCTCGGTCGTGAAGTCAGTATCGTGTTCCTCGAACCCGAAATACGATGCCAGTAAGTCGATAGCCCCCATTTTGGATGCTCGAGCGTAGCAACACCGGTTAGTTAAGCGTTTTTGTCCAGCTCCGTCTATCATGAACGTACATTCATACATATTGGCTGACAGCGTGCCGATCCGTCTCTCGAGCTGTCGATGTGGGTGGACGGCTCCTGTCGACCGGCGGACGAACGTATTTCACCCCGGAACGCGTACTGTGGTAGCATGAGGTTTGTCATCGTTGGGTACGGTCGAGTCGGCTCACGGACGGCAACGATCCTCGCCGAGGAGGGCCACGATGTCGTCGTCGTCGATACCGATATCGATCGGCTCAAGCGTGTGTCCGACGACGAGTTCGAGACGGTACACGGCGATGGGTCTGACGAAGACGTCCTCGTCGAGGCAGGCATCGAGACGGCCGACGCGATCGGGGCTTTTACGCCCGATCTCAACGTCAACTTCGCGGCCTGTATGGTCGGCACCCACCACGGCTGTCGGACCGTCTTGCGGATCGACGCGGACTACCGCGAGGACATCTACGAGAAGTACGCCGCAGAGGTCGACGAGATCATCTACCCCGAACGACTCGGTGCTGCAGGTGCCAAAACCGCCCTGCTTGGCGGCGACTTCAACGTCGTCGCCGACCTCGCCGCAAACCTCCAACTGACCGTCCTCGAGATCAAGGAGGGGTCGCCTGCGGTTGGCAAGCGAATGAGCGAACTCGAGTTGCCCGAATCCGCGCGGATCTATGCCCATGGCCGCGCACACGAACCGCTGACGATTCCGCTTCCGGGAACGGAACTCGAAGCCGGCGACGAGGTCGCGATCATCACCGAGACCGACCGCGCGGATGCGGTTCGAGCCGCCCTGTTACCCGCCAGTGCCTGATACTGCCGGACATAACGACGTGAAGCCGGTCGCAAATTCGCGACCGGCTTCGTATTGACTTCTGTCAGTAGTATGAGACGGGCTGTTATCCCGAGGTCCCAGCACACCCGATGGGTAGGGCAGCGTGTATCGGCACTGACTGATCGCAGTCCGTCCGACGCTGGCTGTGAGAGATGGTTCCGCGACTCGAGCCGCGGTATCCCTGACGTGCCTCTGACACTCGAACCAAACGGTTATGGGGGTAAGAGAAACGGGAGCAGGCGCGCAGGCGAGGGATGGGGGGAGTGTGGTGGGGAGGCCGCCAGCGCGCCTATTGGTTTCGTCACCCGGAGGGATAATAAAACCGCGTCAGACGGGGGTCAGACGGACGACGGAGCGCCGTTTTCGGGACGGAAGACGAGCACGTTCTGGTGGACCATCGAGGGGACGAACGAGAACGGATAGCCGTAGACGTGGAGGTCTTTGCTCGGGTCGTACCAGATCAGATTCGCCGCAAGCGACAGCGGCGCGGTCGACTCGATCGCCTGTGCGAGCTCCGCCGAGAGGAACTCGTAGGACTGCTCGCGGTACATGTCGCCGATGAAGACAACGACATGGCCGTCCGGGGCGACGGCGTCGGAAAAGCGGTCGAACTTCTCGGCCATGTCCGCGAGCCAGTCGGCTTTCGTCTCCCAGGTTACGTCCGCCTCGGAGGCAGCGTCGCCGTTCTCGTCGTCTCCCTCGTCAGACCGATCGAACGAACCCAGCTTGCTTTCGCGGGTCCGGCGCTCGTTGCGCGTCTGCTCGAGTTCGTCCATGTGCCAGTAGGGCACGTCGGTCAACAGGAGATCGATCGCGTCGTCGTCGACGTCGTCGATCAGATCGGCACAGTCGCCGTGGCGCATGTCCTGTGTGGCGAGTGGCGGGTCGCCACGCGCACGCCGCTCGTCGTTTTCGCGCTCGAGGACCTCGTGATAGATCTCGATCCATCGATCGGTGCGCTCGAAGCCGATCGCATTCCGGCGGCCGGTGCCCTCGTGTTCACAGAGACTTGCACCCAGCAAGGTGCCGCCGACGCCGGCGAAGGGGTCGAGGACAGTGTCGCCGGCCTTGCTGAACCGGCCGATCAACTCGGCACAGAGCCGCGGGGGTTTCTGCCCGCCGTGTTCGCTGCGCAGGTCGTGTTGGAGGTCGGGTGGGTAGCCTTCGGCGATCACCGACTTCGTGGCGTACTTCCATTCCTTGCCGGTCAGATCGTTCACGCGATTGCGCTCGTCGTAGATCCCCCGACCCTCGATATAGCGCTGGTGGTCGGCCAACTCGTCGGTGTCGATCACCTTGCCATCTTCGACCGGCAGTGATTCCTCGCGTGCGCGGTCGGCGTCGAACCCGCCGTCCTCGTCCGTGAACAGCCGACTCTGGCGGTGTCGCTCCCCGTCGTCTGCCATACCCTCGAGTGCTCACGGGGACCGCTTAAACGCTTGTGCCTCGCGCCGATCGCGACGGTCGGCGACTCACCGTGCCCGACGTTTTTCACCGTGTCCTGAGAAGAGCAACCAAGACCGATGAGTGTCGTCGTCGACGTTGGGATGCTCGTCGTCGGCGTCGTCACTCTCTGGGGCGGCGCACGCCTGCTCGTGACTGGGGCCTCGAGACTCGCCGGTGCGGCCGGCGTCTCCGCGCTCGTCGTCGGCCTCACGGTCGTCGCCTTCGGCACCTCCGCGCCGGAGATCGCCGTTTCGGTCGAGGCCGCGTTCGCGGGCCGGGGCGACGTCTCGGTCGGCAACGTCGTCGGCTCGAACCTCTTCAATCTCGGCGTGATCCTCGGTCTCATCGGCGTCCTTTCGCCGTTTCGGGTCACTGAGACGCTGGTCCGTCGGGACGCACTCGCGATGGCTGCCGCGACAGCGGTCGCCGCCGTCGCCCTCCTGAACGGAGCCGTCTCGAGACTCGAGGGAGCCATCTTGCTCGCGTTGCTCGGCGGCTACCTCGGTGCGCTCGGCGTTGCGATTCGGACGGCGAGCCAAGCGGACAGCGGTCAACTCGACGCAGTCGACGACGGAGCGACGGTTCCGCCGCTCGACGCTGATGAAGAGACGCCACGCGAAATCCGGTCGGGTCTCGAGGGTGGTCGCGTACTCGTGGGTCTGCTCTTGGTGATCGGCGGCGGGCGCGTGTTGATCGACGCGGCAGTCGGATTGGCCCTGGCCGTGGGCATCTCCGAGTGGGCGGTCGGCGCGACGATCGTCGCGACTGGGACCTCACTGCCGGAACTCGTCACCTCCGTCGTCGCCGTCCGCCGCGGCGACGTCAGCATTGCAGCGGGCAACGTCGTCGGCTCGAACGTCTTCAACGCCCTCGGCGTTCTGGGGATCGTTGCTGTCGTCCGACCGACGGCGGTCGATCCCGCCGTTTTCCTCGGCATCGCGTGGCTCTGTGTGCTGACTGCGTTCGCGACGGTCGTGCTCGCGACCGGGCGTCGGCTAACCCGTCTCGAGGGTGTTGCCCTCGTCGCACTCGGAGCGGGGTACTGGGTTGTGAGCATGGCACTCTGAGGTCTCGATCGACGGACGGCAGTAACAAGCGGCGAACCCGGTGACGTGGGTGTTAGCGAGGGTACTTGCCGCTCGCGACCCGAGACGAGTCTATGAATATGCTCGTCGACGGTGAGTGGCACACCGACGCCTTCGAGGTCACCACCGAGGACGGTGCGTTCCAGCGCCAGGAGACGCCGTTTCGAGACGAAATCCGAGCCGATCCCGACGCCCGGTTTCAGCCCGAGGCGGATCGGTACCACCTCTACGTCTCGTATGCCTGTCCCTGGGCCCACCGGACGCTTTTGATGCGGTCGCTGTTGGGGCTCGAGGATGCGATTTCGGTCTCGGTCGTCGACCCGTATCGTGGCGAGGGCGGCTGGCAGTTCACGCCCGAGAAGGACGGCTGTACCCGCGATCACGTTCACGACGCGGAGTATCTCCGAGAACTCTACATCCGCGCAGACCCGGACGCGACTTGCCGTGTGACGGTGCCAGTCCTCTGGGACACGAAGGAAGATACCATCGTCAACAACGAGTCCGAAGAGATCATGCGGCTGTTCGATACCGAGTTCGACGAGTATGCGCAACGAGACGTCGACCTGTATCCCGAGGGTTATCGGGACGAAGTCGATCGGGTCATCGACGAAATATACGAGCCGATCAACAACGGCGTCTATCGGGCCGGCTTCGCCACGAAACAGGACCCCTACGACGAGGCGATCGACGACCTCTTCGCGGCGCTCGATCACTGGGACGAGGTGCTCGCAGATCAGCGCTATCTTGCGGGCGATCGGCTGACCGAAGCCGACATTGCGATGTTCACCACCCTCGTTCGCTTCGACAACGTCTATCACACGCACTTCATGTGTAACGTCCAGCCAATCCGAGAGTACGACAACCTCTGGCCGTACCTGCGCGATCTGTACCAGACGCCCGGCGTCGCCGAGACGGTGCACATGGCCCACATCAAAGAACACTACTACACGACCCACCCCGACGTGAATCCCCACCGGATCGTCGCCCGCGGTCCCGACCTCGAGTTTTCGGCCCCACATGACCGTGACGCGCTTCCCGGCGGGCCGCCGTCTGGCCTGCGCACAGCGGCCAGTGCGGACGACTAGTAGCGGTGGGTGTGAAGCGAAAACGATGTGACGACGATGTTACGATCCGCCGTTGGATCGACTCGATTTAGGCGTCTTCGGCCGCGTCCTCGTCGGTTTCATCCTCCTCGCCCTCGGCATCGTCATCGGCCTCGAGCAGATCGGTGCTGGCACGGTCTGCTTCACGCCGCCACGTCTCGAAACTATGCTCGAGTTCCTCGTCCGAGACGAACACCTTCCAGAGAACCCACACGACAGCCAGCACGGGGAGAAGTGGAAGAAGGACGATTACGAGTACGCCGGCCATGATGTAGCCGAACAGGGACATCTGTGTGTTCGGCCCATAGCCGGTCGACTCGGACACCTTGACTGACATGTGTGTGCCTACGAACGTGTCGGTATTCCGTGTTACGATTCCGTGGATCCGTTTCGGAACGAATACACGTCGACGTGACTGCCCAGCATTAGCTCGTCTCGAGCCCGTTTCGCCCGTCCGGCGCGTCGCGCAGAACCGCTTCGGCGTCGTCGGTGGGTCGGTATGCGAGCGCCTGCATCGTCTCGGCGAGCGAAAGGAAGCGTTTGGAGTTATTGGAGATCCCGTGCGCGATCAGCGGTGACGTCTCGAGTGTCCCCGTCGCGGCCGCGTTGAGCAGCCGTCGGCAGTCGCCGGGGCTGAGCCACATCGCGCGGGCGTAGCGCTCGCCGGCTCCGTCTCGCTCGCGACACTCCTGACGGAGTTCGTCGCGGGTGAGTAGCCAGCCGATCCGGAGATTGACGACCTCGAGTCCGTGGCGGTTCGCGTAGTACGATCCCATCGCCTCGCCGAAGACTTTCGTGACGCCGTAGTAGGTGTCCGGATCGACCGGATCGTCTGGCCGGACGATCTCGGGCGTGCCGACCGTCGACTCCGGACGGCTCGGCGAGACGGTGGTTCCCATGTTGACCGCGTGGTTCGAACTCGCAAAGACCACCCGCTCGAGGTCGTTTTCGATTGCAGCCTCGAAGGCGTTGGAGAGCCCGTCGATGTTCGGCCCGCGAAGCTCGTCCCACGTGGCCCGCGGCGAGGAGATGGCCGCGAGATGAATCACCACGTCTTGTCCCTCGAGCGCGTCGACGAACTGTTCGCGGTCGGTGATCTCGAGGAGTGTCGTCTCGAGGGCTGCGGTCTCGCTGTGAGAGAACAGGGTCAAGTCGTGCTCGTCGGCCGGGAACGCATCGACGATCGCCCGCCCAACGTTCCCCGCCGCGCCGGTGATGGCGATGTTCGCCATGGCGAACTGACACCGACGCGGCGGAAAGAGGCTGCCCCAGCGCGTTCCGGCCGATTCGTCTCCGATCGAGCGACGCGAAACTCAGTCGGTCACTGCGACAAGGCGATTGCTTGCAGGCTGCCGACCAGAGGCCTTTTTTCTGGCCGGTCGTACTTGTATTCGTGACTGCCCCCACGACGTGGGACGTCGAACTTCGTGTGCCGGCAGACGCCGAGCTGGACGCTGCCGGCGAATCCCGAACGATCGAGGTCCGTGAGGACGAATCGATTCTCGAGGCGGCCCGGTCGGCGGGCATCTGGCTTTCTGCGGACTGCCAGCAGGGCTGGTGTATCACCTGCGGGGCGACACTCATCTCCGGCGAGGTCGACCACAGTCGGGCCAAGCGGTACTATCCCGAAGACGAGGCGGCGGGCTTTGTCCTTACCTGTGTCGCACGCCCTCGCTCCGATTGCGTCATCAAAGTCGAACAGTACGGCGAGTTGCTCCAGCACCGCGCCGACAACGACAGGCCGCCAGGACGGTCGAAGCTCGGATAGTGGCACAGCCACACGCACCGCCCAAGCGTGTGTCCACTGAACGTTTTCACCCCGCACGATGTACGGGCCACTATGTCGTCGCAGTTTACCGGTATCCTGCTCTACGACGGTGATTGCCCGTTCTGTTCGGCCGCCTCGACCGCGATGCGCCAGCTCGAGGGTGTCGGCGTCGTCTCCTGGGACGAGCCGGCCGCACAGGCCTTTCTCGAGGCCCAGTTCGGCGACGTTCCCTTTGCGCTGTTTTTCGTCGATAGCGAAGCCGAGACGGTCTGGGCGGGCCGAGCCGCCGCGACCGAACTCTGCGAGCGAGCCGGCATGCCGGTCCTCGTTCAGGACATCGTCGACGAGAACTACGAGCGCGTTGCCGACGCGATCCAGTCCGTCATGGGAACCGACCGCGAGATCGATCCCTACCACGACGCCTACCCGCTGGCCGATGACGCCGCGGCGCTGTTCGACGACGTGGCGGCAAACGCCAGTCGGACGCATGTGCCTGACTCGGCGTAAATCGCTCGAGCAGCCACACTCGAGGGTGGAATCAATATCCAGCGTGGCCGAGCGAGGAGTCGGTTGGTGACAAAGCGATGGTAGCGAGTGACTACTCGTAGAGTGTGCCGAGAAGATAGATCACGACGATCCCACCGATCAAGGCTAACGCCACTTCAGGATAGAAGCGGAGGTCTTCCGGGCCGAAGTAGCTGTCGAGAATTATGTCTACCCATCCGATCATCGCGATCGGGAGCAACACTCCCAGAAGCAGTTGAACGATTGTGACTACATCGGCGACGTACTCCGGAATCTCCAGCCCATCCGAGAACATATCAACGCATACGATAGTGTCTGTCTTAACTATTATCGGCGGCTCTAGTTTGGATTCCGACCTTACACAGCGGGGTCACTCGTTATGCCGGGTTCGGCGCAGGCAGAGACCGCAGCTCTCGCGGTGGCACGAGGTAGTTGGCCCGGTTGTGGACGCTTAGATACTGGAGAATGCCGTTGTTTGTTCGTGCGCCGACCGAGCCTTCGGTGAGATCGGTCCCAGTCATCGCCTCGCGGGTCTTCACGAAGTCGGCGATCGACCGCTGCAAGGAGAGAAAGTGCGTGGCTGCCCGGTCGTCGTCGGTCGAGTCGAAGTCCCGCCGAAGGATGATCGGTTCGCCGTCCTCGCGGGCGCGAGCGGTCTTCTGGGCGTGGCCGACCGTACCCTCGTTCCGAGCGTCGTCAGCCGCACTCTCAGCGACCTCAGTGACGCGGTTCGAGTCGCCAAGATTGTGCCCGGCCCCCTCGACGAGGTCGTCGGCGGCATGGTCTGGCGAGAACATCTTGGCGACACGTTGGTCACGACTGTCCTGGTCGTACCACTGGTGGAGGTGCAACTGGAGCCTCGAGAGATGGATCGTCGTGCCGCCGGCGAACGGCCCGTCCTGAATCGTCACGCGGTCTTCGCTCGCCTGCGTCTTCCGAAAGCCCGATTTGAACCCCATGAACATCGGTGCGTCCTCCGGAACCGGATTGCCGTCGGGAATCCCATAGACATCGGATTGATTGTCGGCTGGCAGTCCGCGACCGATAAACCCCGTCCGGCGGTCGGCGATATCGAAGACGCCGTCGAAGGTCCCCTCGACGTCGATGCCGTTGAGTTGCTCGAGGTCACCTTTCATGGCTTCTTCGACACTGAGCGTGACGTGGCCGTAGTCGCTGGCCAGATGGAGCAACGCATCGTACGCATCGAGCGTGGGATCCTCGAACGGTGTCAGCGCCGTCGGCGCTGGCAGCTCGACACCGGTGGGGGTTGCGTCGAACCGGTCGAAGTACGCTGGGCTATAGGCGATGGTAAACGCCAGTCCCTCGTTGCCGCGTTTGTACGCCGTCTCGATGGTTCGGAACGCGGCCTCGAGTTGCTCGCGCTCGTCGGCCGCGTCGGCAGGGCCGTCACCGACGTACTCGAGGCCCAGTAGGAGGTGGTGTTCGGGCGGCACCACGTTGCCGTGGTCGTCGGTCGCGAGAAACTCGTTCCAGGCGTGTTGCCGATCAGGGAGTTCGTCGAGTGCGAGAGTCGCCTGTGGCACGTCTTCGGTCGCTTCGCGCTGGAGGCAGGCGGAAAGCGCGCTTGCACCGCCGATGGCGACGGCGCTGCGAACGAACGCGCGACGCGAGATCCCACGATCCGGTCGGTCCATAGACGACTCTGTGTGCCCGTCAGGCAAGGAAATTACGGTCCCGCTGATCCCGTGAGATGGCCGATTCGACGCTCGACACGAAACTCATCCGTCTCGATACCGGCTCGTCACGACGCTTGACGACTCTGTGCACGCGACAGCCGTCTCGGACGGACTGACGGCTGAGACGGCTTCCTGTCACTGGTTCCCGGTGTACCCGCAGGACGGTCGCGTTCCCATCGGCACTGACTGCCAACAGACCGTATGAATGTCTGCTCAGACCGTCGTCTGACTGACTAGATGCGCTCGATTCGCTGTCAGATATTTGTGATTGTAACGAGAAAACGAATACGGTCTCGAGACTGTACGCGAACCTCTAAGTGCTGCGTTATGGTGTCAATGGATGCGATGTCTGATGACAAACCACATTCCGCAGGTAGCGTTAGTCACGGCGACACAAGTGAGCGCGTCGGGATGGAAGTCATCCGCGAACGTGGACTCGAGCCGGAAGACCTCCGTGAGAAACTGATCGATGCGATCGGTGCCGAGTTCACCACCTACTACTACTATACGAACCTGCGGATGCATCTGGCGGGGCACGAAGATTACAAGGAGATCACCGAAGACGCCCGCCTCGAAGATCGGGCTCACTTCGAACTCGTCGCACCGCGAGTGTACGAACTCGGCGGGGCGCTCCCCAACGACATCCGGGACTTCGCCGACCGTGCATCCTGTCCGGACGCCGAGGTACCGACGCCGATGGACGACGAGGGTGGCTTCAACACCGGCAGCCTCGATGCCGAAGGGATTCTCGAGGTCCTGCTCGAGGCCGAACGCTGTGCGATCCGGACGTGGTCGGAGGTCTGTGACATGACCCGCGACGTCGACCCGCGGACCTACGACATGGCCTCGCGCATCCTCCAAGAGGAGATCGAACACGAGGCGTGGTTCGTCGAACTGCTCTCGATGGAACGCGACGGCGAGATCAACCCGGCTGGCCACTTCGTCCGGGGCGAGCCCGGCGACGCGCCGCTCTCGACCAACCGACGGTTCAACGACAGCGCCTAAGCTGTCAGTTTACCACACTCGAGCGGTCGCGCCACCGTGGCAGCGACCGGTACAGCCTTTCCTGTGTATGTGCTACGGGCTCTATGAACGAGGTCGAGGTGTTCGTCGAAATCGACGCGCCGCCCGCGGTCGTCTGGGATGCCCTGCTCGCCTTCGACACTTATCCCGAGTGGAACCCGCTCACCCGTCGGGTCGAGGGGGTCGTGATCGATGGGACGGTTCAACGAGGGCGGGACGACCTCGCTGACTCTCGTGGACTCCTCGACGGCCAGGTGCTCGCCACCGTCGAACCATACAAACGGCTCGCCTGGCTCGATCGGTTCGTCCTCCCGTTTGCACTCGATCGCTACCACGAGTTTCACCTCCAGCCGATCGACGATGGGCAGCGGACGCGGTTGCTCCAGCGGGAGACGGTTCGCGGCGCACTCGCCTCGCTGGTGTTCGACGAGACCAAGGTCGAACGGGCGTTCGTCGCAATGAACAAGGCAGTCGCGGACCGCGCCGAGCGACGGGCGAGCGCGACGCCGTAACCGCCAGTCGACTGCACACATCCGCAGGTTCAAGTACGGACGGGCAGCCAAGCCCGACGTGATCCGCCAGACAGCACACACTACGAGTCGCGAGGACCGGCTGCCGTCACTGTCAGCCCGGGTGAACGATGGGTCATAGGGCGCTGGTCGCCTATCGGCGACTGGACCACCTCTACGACGTGCGATACAGTCACTGGGGCGGCGACGACCTGTCGCTAACAGATGAGATCAGCGCCACCGCTCCCCTTGCTGCCGGTGCGGTCGAGCCCTCGCTCGTCGCGGACTCGATCACCCGCGACCGAATCCTGACGGACCATCTCGATCCCTGCGCCTACGAGGCGCTGTATCTCGTCGATCCGGCGGCTGACTACGCGGTCGATGCCTACCGGGTCTGCTGGCTCGAGTGGTGCGACGGTCGCGACGGTGGCCGCGGCGCGATCGTCGCGGTCGACCCCGATGACGACCGCGCACTCAGAGACTGGTTTCGCGCGACCAAAACCGCGCTCGCCGACGTCATCGAGATGGGCGGCCTCTCCCGGCGGGCCGCACAGGCCTACCTCGAGGCGCGCGTCTGCGAGGCGTACGACAGCACCGTCTACAGGCGGAGCAGGCCGAGTGCCTCGGGGCTTGACCCCGAGGCGGTTCACACGTACGGCGGAGTGATCGATGGCGATCGCAGGGACGGATACGAACCCACGCCGGATCGGTGGCCCGCGGATGACGACTACCGCGGGGATCGACAGAACTAGGGTGACGGGGGAGACGGCGAGTGACGGAGCGGCCCGTCCCCTGTCACTCCTCGGCGCTCCACTGGGCGTCCGCGAGCGTCCGCTGGACGACCTCATCCCCGACAGCAGCCGCCAGCGTCTCGAAGCCGGCCCGCTCGCGCCGGTCGCCTGCGTTGGCGACCAGCCGCGAGACGATGAACTCCGGCGTCGACCGGCCCACCGTGTCGAAACGCGGCTGGTAATCGACGCGCAACTCGAGGTCGGGATCCAATCCCTCCGCGAAGATGCCGTCGACCCGTGCTTCGGGCGGTAGCGGCTCTAAGTCGTCCGCGAGGTGGGTGACGAACACGCCCAGTGCGTCGCGGTCGACAGTCAGTGTCACCAGCCCGTGTAACAGGTCGGCCGCGCTGCCCGGTTCGGTGATCGCCTCGAATTCGTCGACCAACATGAGCGTGCGGCCACCCGACGACAGCGGCGGGACGATCGAACGCAACGTGGACTCGAGGACGCCGGCGTTGAAACTTGCGTGACGGCGGTGAAAGACCAGCGAGTCCACGGGCGTCACTTCGGCCCGATCGGCAGGGACTGGCAGTCCCATCGTCGCCAGGAGGACGACCTGACACAGCGTCTCGAGCAGCGTCGTCTTCCCGCCGCTGTTGGCCCCGGTCAGGACGGCGACGCGTTGCTCGCCGGGGACTGTGTTCACGTCGTCTGGCACGCTCACCACGTCGTGCTCGCCGAGCGCGTAAGTGACGAGTTGAACCGACTCCTCGTCACGTGCCGCAAGCGTGAGATTACGCGCGCTGACGACGGAGACGGCCGCCTGCTCGTCCTCGACGAACGTCGGCCGGGTACAGTCGTACGCGAGCGCAAAGCGGGCCAGCGAGAGCTGCAACGCGATCTCGTCGACCGCTTCGACTGCTCGATCGACGGCTTCGCGGGCGTCTGCGAGCGTGTCCTGTAACTCGCCCGCGACGGTTTCCTCGCGTTTGTCGACCGCCGCGGTGAGGTCGTTCCGAAGGGTGCGCAACGTCCCGCCGACGAAGTCAGTCGCGTCCGTCGCGTCGGTCGGCATTGCGTCTCGAACCCGGTCGATCGTCACGTCCGTCTCGCTCAGAAGGTGATCCTCGAAGGCCTGGCGAAAGCCTTCGACATCGCGAACGCCCTCCGAACGCAGGTCTTCGATCAGTTCGGCTGCGTTGGCGTCCATATCCTCGACGACACCCAGCGCGTCACGGAGTTGGTCGAGTTCCTCGTCAGCACCGTCGCGGACGCGGTCGCCGTCCAATGCTGCCAGCGCGTCAGCGGCCGCCTCGAGACTCGTGCGCTCGAGGTCCGCAACCGCGGCGAACGGTCCGGAATCGACGCCGGCCTCGAGTAGTGCGAGCGCGGCCTCGACGGCAGCGCGTTCGCTGCCCTCGCGCTCGTCGTAGCGCTCGTAGGCCGCGAGGACTGTCTCGCGGTTAGCGTCGTCGAGGGCGGCCCAGGCGTCCCGGGCGGCGAGGACGTCGTCAAGCCGCGCTTCCATCGCGGCTCGGCTCTCGAGTGGCGTCAGCACCCGAATGCGATCTGCCGCGCGCTGTGTGACGGCGTGGTCGACCGCGAGATCCAACAACTCCTTATAGGCCGATCGCGCGTCGCTGGTCGCCAACACGTCCATGCCAGCACTATCGGTCGCCCGACGGAGGATTCGCGTCGCCCGCCCGCGAGCCAACCCAGCGTCGGCGAGCGTCCGGACGTCCCCACTCTCGATCGCCTGGATCGCCCGCTCGCGACCCAACGCGTCCACCAGCGTTTCTCGCGTCTTCGGACCGACTCCCCAGTACTCCTCGAGTCGCATACACGTTGACTCGCGGCAACCATCTTGAACACTGTGTCTCGAGCCCCACGAGAGTCGAAGACGGGACGGCGTCGTCGATCGCGACACTCGTCTACCGGGAGACTCGTAATCGAGTATTACAGCAGGAACGGGCCATGATGAGGCCCTGCCATCGTGTGATCTCTCCCCCAGTATACACGAACGTGGATATAATACGAGACTGGTACCGACTATAGAAGCACAAACACGGGGGTTTTTATCGGCTCGATGCCCTACAGACTCCCATGACTGATGGGCGGGGCGAGACTCCCCGGCGAACAGGAATGACCGAGAAGTGCGGCGTCGTCGGCGTCTCACTTGACGGTCGGGACGCGGCACGACCGTTGTACTATGCGCTCTATGCGCTCCAGCATCGGGGCCAAGAGTCAGCAGGGATCGTCACACACGACGGCTTTCAGCAGCACAGCCACGTCGAAATGGGGCTCGTCGGCGACGCCTTCGACGAGGGGGGCCTCGAGACGCTCAACGGGGCGGCCGGGATCGGCCACGTCCGGTATCCGACGGCCGGCTCCGTCGACTCCTCCTGTGCACAACCATTCTCCGTCTCGTTCAAGAGCGGCTCGCTTGGCCTCTCGCATAACGGTAACCTCGTCAACGCCGATGAGATCCGCGAGGAACTCGCGGCGGCGGGCCACGCCTTCACCAGCGACGGCGATACCGAGGTCATCGCTCACGACCTCGCGCGCAACCTCTTGGAGGAGGATCTGGTCCGCGCCGTCAAGCGAACGATGGGCCGGATCCACGGCTCGTACTCGCTGACGATCAGCCACGACGACACGGTGCTTGGCGTCCGCGACCCGCAGGGGAACCGGCCGCTGTGTATCGGCGAACTCGAGGACGGTTATATCCTCGCCTCGGAATCGGCGGCGATCGACACGCTCGACGGCGAACTCGTCCGCGACGTGCGGCCGGGCGAACTGGTCGTCCTGCAGGACGACGGGCAAGGCTTCGACACCTACCAACTCGTCGAGCAGGAACACACCGCCCACTGTTTCTTCGAACACGTCTACTTCGCGCGCCCGGACAGCGTCATCGACGACACCCTCGTCTACGAGGCCCGGCGCGAACTCGGGCGCAAGCTCTGGGAGGAAAGCGGCGTCGAGACCGACGTCGTAATGCCCGTCCCCGACTCGGGACGTGCCTTTGCCTCGGGCTATGCCGACGCTGCAAGCGAGACGACTGCCGACGGCGAGCCACGTGACGTCGAGGACGAGGGCGTCGAGTTCGCCGAAGGGCTGATGAAAAACCGCTACGTCGGCCGGACGTTCATCATGCCGACCCAAGACGAACGCGAACGCGCCGTCCGGCTGAAACTCAATCCGATCAAGTCCACGATCGAGGGGAAGACGGTCACCGTCATCGACGACTCGATCGTCCGCGGAACGACCTCAACCCAGCTCGTCCAGCTCTTGAAGGACTGTGGCGCTGAGGAGGTCCACGTCCGAATCGGTGCGCCGGCGATCGTCGCCCCCTGTTACATGGGCATTGACATGGCGACCCGCGAGGAACTGATCGCCTCGGACAAATCGACCGCCGACATCCGCGACGAGATCAGCGCCGACAGCCTCGCGTACCTCTCGACCGACGCCGTCGCAGAGGTGCTCGGCAAAGACCGCATTGACCTCTGTCTTGGCTGTGTCACCGGCGAGTACCCCTACGACATCGAGGGCGAGGAAACCGACCGCGACGTGAGCCGCCCCGATATCGGCGGCCAGCAGTTGCCTGCGGACGACTAACAACGTTTTACTCTGCGGTTTGCCGCGCTGGTGGCGTCGCCACACAGCGCGACGTCCCTCAGTAAACGGTTGATCAAAAGCACCGAAAGACGATCCTGCTCGCTATCGCTCGCAGGCTACAACTTCCAAGCCTTCGTTCGCTTCGTCTTCGCGCGGCAACACCGCTCGAACAGCCTGCGAGACCCCCGGTCTCGCACTGCTCACGAAGACACTCCTCCTCCATTCGCTCGTTTCACTCGCTCGCGGCTATGCCGTTCGCCCTGCCGCGGCGCTTCGCGCCGCGCACCCGCTCGCTCGTCGATGAAGAGACCGACGGGCCGCGGAACGCACAAGAGACTGACCAGCCAACTCGAGATATGCCACTCTTACAGTTCGAGACGACGCTGTCGCTGTCGGACGAAGAAAAGACCGCGTTTGCTGACCACGTAACGGACCTGTATACGACCGAGATGGCGACGACAGCGGGTCACGTCGCCGTGTCGATCCGCGACCGCGAGACAGCGGACCTCCACCTTGGACGCGCCGTCGACGGGCCATTGCTCTTTCTCGACGCCGAGATCCGACGCGGCCGCTCGTTCGATCGAAAGCGAGCCTTCGCCCTCGCAACCATGGAATACGTCGGCGAGACGTTCAATGTCCCCGACGAGAACATGAAGGTCGTCTTCACCGAACACCCCGGCGAGACGATGATGGGTGTCGACCGCGTCGGTGGCGAGTGGGGCGAGAACGGCGACAAAGAGTAGACAGCACCGGATCTGTTGAAATCCGCTTTTCAGGCGCTTGTTTCATCGAAATGGCCATCACACTGCTCATGCTTATTAAACACTGGACGGTCTGTTAGGACTGATAGATATTCGGAATAGCGTGCTGAATATCAGGCTCGAAGGAACTGCGAATAAGCTCTTTGTAACGTCATCGTGTGGTTTGCTGTATGGGTTCGCAGGCACTCAAAAAATCAGCTATTTCGGGGGTTATTTCTCTCGCAATCACATTAGTTATAACCTATATTGCATCACTAATCTGGCCGACACCGTCAGAACTGTTTATTGCTGTCGGATTAGCTTCATTCTTTTCAGCATTTGGTAGCGCGTACGGCGCACACATAGAATATCGTGATTGAACGTTGAGGGGATAGCTCACGTTGTGAATGCCATACTATCCTGTACTTTAAGAGATCCACAGCATCGAGTGTGCTGCCGGCAGTTCGCTCAAGCCGGCCGGTATCGCGTGGACGGTTCGCGCGGCGACAGGCGATCCCGCGGAGACGATCCGCGCTGCGGCCGACGAATATGACAGCGACGCCATCGTCATCGGCGTTCGCGACCGGTCGCCAGTCGGCAAGGCGCTGTTCGGAAGCGTCACCCAGTCGGTGATCCGCGAGAGCGATCGACCGGTGACTGTCGTCTCAGCAGCCGGAGAAGCGTAGGGCCGCTCGGAACGAAAGCGATCGCAACGACGATCAGCGGAGGCAGGCGGCGACGACCGCGAGCATGTCCTCGCCACGGACTTCGTCGGCGAACAGCGGCACACGCCGGACGTCGGTGCCGCGGAAGAGATCTTGTGCTTCGGCGAGTGCGGACTGCTGGACATCCCAGCGACGTTGACAGAACTCGCAGTCGTCGAGATTCGGCTGGAGGAACTCACCCTCGACGTCGTCGGTGACGTTGGATAGTGGCTCCATCACGCGGTTGACGACGACGGTGCCGACGGGAATCTCGAACTCCTGAAGCTGCTGGCGGAGCCGTTTGGACTCGAAGACGCTCATCTCCTCGGGAATCATGACGATTCGGAAGTCCGTCCGCGCGGGATCTTGCAGGGCGGCCCGCAGTCGCTCGATACGTTCGCGCAACACTTCCAGATCCTCGAGGTCGTTTTCGGCTTCCGGCTGCTGTTGTCCGCCGAACATCCCCTTGACGCCCTCTAACATGCCGCCGATGCGCTGGCGGAACTTCATCAGCCGGCCCATCATCGTATCCATGATCTCGGGTAACTGCAGCAAGCGGAGGGTGTGGCCGGTCGGAGCCGTGTCGACGACGACGCGCTCGAAGCGCTCGTCGTCCATATACTCGAGTAAGAGCTGCATCGCGGCGGCCTCGTCAGCGCCGGGCATCGCGCCGCCGAAGAGGGCGTCCATCGGCGATTCGCCGCCGAGCATGTCGCCGAGCCCGCCCAGCGGGCCGCCGTCGGCTCCCTCACCACCGGGGAAGGGCGAGGCTCCGCCTGCACCCTCGTCGCCGGGGAACGGCGACTCCTCGTCAGTTTCTGTCCCCGCACTGCCGAAGGGAGTCTCGCCACGCTCCATTGCAGCCTCGGGATCGATCTCGGCCGCATAGAGCGGGATGTCGTCCCGAATGCGGCCAGGTTCGGCTGGAATGTCGGTATCGAACGTGTCAGAAAGCGAGTGTGCGGGGTCGGTCGAAACCACCAGTGTCGGCGTCCCGGCGCGGGCACTGTCGAGGGCGGTCGCGGCTGCCATCGTTGTCTTCCCAACACCGCCTTTCCCGCCGTAGAGGACGTAGTCGGGGCCGTCGATCGGCTCGTCGGACGGCTCGACGTCGATGGTGTCGCGCTCCTCGTCGGCGTCGACGGAGTCCGTCGGCGTGACCTCGATGGTGTTTCCGCCATCGTCACTGTCCATCGTCGTTTCCTCGTCTTCTTCGACCGGTTCGACGTCGATACCGCTCATACCCGTCTTTCCCAGTCCCGACACGAGTATTCGTCGGTCTCGAGCGTCCTGCCGCGTCGCTCTCAGTCGAAATATGCTGCCAGTCGCTCGGCTGCTTCCTCGACGCGCGGCGTCACAAGCGCGAATCGCAGCCACTCGCTGCGCGAATCGCCGAAGGCCTCGCCGGGCATTCCGGCGACGCCGGCCTCGTCGATCAGCCGCTCGACGTTTGCGAGCGTGCCCGGATAGCCCTCGAAGCGTGCCATCACGTAGAACGAGCCGCTTGGCGTGGTATATTCTGCCCCGGCCGCCTCGAGTGCGTCAGTAAACGTTGCGACCCGCTCGCGGAGCCGCTCCCGGTTGCGCTCGTAGTAGTCGGGTCCCGTCTCACGAAGCGCCTGTAGAACTGCGTACTGGCCGGGGCGGGTGGTCGCGACGTTGACCAGCATGTGGCGGCTCCTGGCGTCTGCGACGAGTTCCGGCGGGAAGATCGCATAGCCCACCCGGACGCCGGTGATCGCCATCGACTTCGAGAACGCGTTAGTGACGATCCGGTGAGCCGAGTCGGTCTCGAGCGCGCTTGCGAACGTCCCCGAAAGGTCGTAGTGGTCGTACACCTCGTCGCTGATCAGGATCGCGTCGTACTCCTCGGCGACGGCGACGAGTTCGCGCATCGTTTCGGCGCGATAGACCGCGCCCGTCGGGTTATTCGGCGTGTTCACGACGATCGCGGCCGTCTCGTCGCTCGCGGCCGCGCGGACGGCTGCGGGATCCAGTTGTCCCTCGTCGTCAGTCGCGACGAATCGCTGGGTTCCGCCGAGCATCGTCGTCTTCCCCGGATAGTACGGATAGACGGGATCGGTCAGCAGGATCTCGTCTCCCTGGTCACGTTCGAGCGCTCGCGCCATCGCGAGATAGTTCGCCTCGCCCGCGCCGTTGGTGACGACGACCTGTTCGGCGTCGACGCCACGGCGCGCGGCGATCTCCACGCGCAACTCGCGTAGTCCCGCGCTGGGTGCGTACTGGAACCGGTCTGGCTCGAGGTCGGCATACTCGCGGAGCCCCTCCCGAAGGGCTTCGGGTGGCTCCCAGTCGGGGTTTCCGCTGACCATATCGATGACGTCGCGGTCCGCCGCGTCCGCATACTCCATCACGTGGAAGAAAAGCGGCGTCTCGTAGTCCATATCGGATACTCGGCAGTCACTCCCCGTGTTCTTTCCGTTTCGGGGTCGCACGGTGTGTCGTCGGTATCACGAGCGAGGCGACCGTGGTCGCGACCCGCGCTTTCACAACCGTGCCGCCCGTCGACTCGCGCATGAACGACGAGATCGACCGCGAACTGCCGATGGCAGTCGGCGACGCGCTTCGCGACCGCGAGGAGACGCTGGCAGTCGCCGAGTCCTGTACCGGCGGGTTGATCGGTGCTGCGATCACCGCTGTCCCGGGTGCCAGCGACTACTTCGATGCCGGGCTGACGACCTACGCTTACGACGCCAAGCGCCGCCATCTCGGCGTGAGCCGCGAAGCACTGGACGAACACGGTGCCGTCTCCGAGCCAATCGCCCGTGAGATGGCACAGGGAGTCCGCGACGTTGCGGATGTGACGTGGGGAATCGCAACGACTGGAATCGCCGGTCCGAGCGGTGGGACCGACGACAACCCGGTCGGCACCGTCTACATCGGCATCTCCTACGCAGCCCCGTGGGGCAGCGAAGCGTCGTATACGACCGTCTCCCGGTACGTCTTCGACGGCGACCGCGCCGCCGTTCGCGCGAAGACCGTCGATCAGGCACTCGTGGATCTGCTTGCCGAACTCGAGACAGCATAACGCCCAAACCGGTTCGCGTTGGCGACTCTCTCGAGAGAAAACTATTCCCCACGTGACTCCCCAGATAGCGGTAGATGAACAAGAAGGGTCACGTGCTAAACGCCGTGCTGTTGAGCATCGGGCTTGGGTATCTGTTCGTGCCGGTGGGGGACGTAGAGACGTTCAAGACGATCATCATGATCGGCGTCCCGATTACGCTGGGGGCACTCTTTCCGGACGTCGACACTGCATTTGGCAAACACCGAAAAACGCTGCACAATCTGCCGGTCTTGCTTGGATTCGTCGCCTTTCCGTACGTCTTCGGTAACCTCGAGTACGTCTGGATCGGTGTGTTGACTCACTACGTGCTCGACGTGGCGGGGAGCAAGCGTGGGATCGCGCTGTTTTACCCAATCTCAACGCAAGAGTACGGGCTCCCGACTGGTGTCACAGTCAGCAGCAAGCGCGCGGACTTCGTGACCGCGGTCGTCACCGTCGGCGAGCTGGCGCTGGCAGCCATGGTCGTGTTCGAGCTCCCACAGTTGGTATTTGAACTTGGACGACAGCTCGTCGGGCTGTAACTCGCTTGCAGAGCCGATTTCGTCTCTCTCAGTTTTCGTGACTCGAAGGCGGGCCTTCGATCGGACGGTCAACTCGAGTGAAAGACCTGAGACGAGCCTCGGTTAGAAAACGCGTCCAGTAGTCGACTACTGCCGGTTCGGCGTCCACTCCTCGCAGGCGTCCATGTCGTCCATGGCCGTCTCGTGGCGAGCACAGTAGGGTACCATCCCATCGGAGGACCGGACGTATTCGAAGTCCGCACAGTTCCCACAGTAGCGGTCTGTGGGTTCGGCCGGCTGGTCGGGTGTCGACTCGACGATTTCGGCGTCACGGCCGTCACCGGCATCCAGCGGCGACGAAATATCGGAGACGGCGGAGCCACCGTCGCTGGTGGCTGTGCCGGCGTTGGGGCGGCGTTGAGAAGTGGGAGTGCTAGCCGACTGCTGTGACGTCGTCGCACTCGAGCGCTCGTCGTACGACAGCGTCGAGTCGGACGTGTTGTCTGCGTTGGTCTGTGTCTCGACGTCTCCGTCGGGCGTGCCGCCGAAGAATCCGATCCCGCCGAGGCCACTCGGGGTGTCGTCGTTGTCATCGGCCTCGATGACCGTCTTGTTGTGGCGGGTGACGTTCATCTGGAGGGTGCCGCCAGGATCGTTACGCTGTTTGAACGTCGCGACGGCGCTGAACAGACTCCACACGGACGTCAACAGACCGAGCAGGTAGACGACCGACACCTCGAGCGTGAGCTGCTGTCCGTAGCCGCGCCAGTGTGTGGGGTAGGCATACCAGAAGAGTGCGATGCCGAGTAGACAGAGGCTCGCGCTGATCGCGGCAGCGGCCTGGACGCGACGGCTGGCCGGCAAGACGACGAAGACGCCGACGAGCGCCACCGGGATGCTCAGTCCGGCGAGCGCGCCGCCGACACGGACGGTCGCGAACTGGGCGGCGATATCGCCAGAGAGTTCGACTGCATACCCGCCGAAGAGGTCGGTCGTCGCCACGAGCACAGCTACGACGGCCAGGATCGCACCGAGTATCACGAGCGCCGTGCCAGCGTACAGCCGGCGGCCCGTCACCCCCGGTGCGGTCCCGTCGTAGACCTCCGTCAGGCTTGTCATACGCGGCCGTTCGGTGCCCCGCCACAAAACGATACGTCAGACACACCTCGGTTGCCGGAGAGGTTCCGGCGGTTCTGGACCGCCCGCACGACCCATGGAAGCGAAAGTTTGAATCACCGCGCTCGCAAACCGACGCCCATGAGTGACGATGACGAGGACGCGGAGCCGGCTGTCTCGCTTGGGACGCACACGCCCGTCGAGGGTTCGCCGCTTGCTCGCGTGAGTTCGCGACTGACCTGGCCCAAAGAGAAAAGCGAAGTCGACCGACTCGAGGGCGAGACCGTGATCCGGACCCCTGACGGCCCTCGCGAACTGTCCGACGTGCTTGCAGACGTCGACGAGACGTACTTCCAGCGCCATCAGGAGTTCGAGGCGCACGTCCGTGATGTGATCGGGACTGGCCCGATTCCGACTGCTGACGAGTAACCTGTGTCGTCCGAGCCGGATCGACACGGCGTCCGCTGGTTCCGGGACCGGCTCCGACTGTCCTGGGTCCAGAAGACACTCGTCGTCGGTGCCGTGCTCTCGCTGCTGTGGATGTCCCTGGTCCCCAGTGAGTTGAACCGCCGGCTCGTCGTCGACGGCGTGCTCCTGATCGGCGGGCCACTCGCGCTCGGCCTGACACACGGGAACCGTATCGGCTGGCACGTCGACCGCGTCGCGGTACGAAACACCGTCCTGCTTGCGCTGTTTGTCCTCCCATTTTATGTCGTCGGCTCGACACTACCAACGATCCGCGCGTACTATCCGATCTGGACGACGTCGACCGTGCCCGCGGCGTTCGGCCTCCACGCGCTAAAGCTGCTTCTGCTCGCGCTTGCTGCTGAAACCTATTACCGCGGGCTCCTCTGTGTCGGCGTCAAGAAGATCGGCATCGCCGCAGTGTTCATCAGCCCCGTCGTCTACATGCTCCACCATACGTCGAAGCCACCGATCGAGTTCCTGCTGTCGGGCCCGACCGACGTCCTGTTCGGTGCCGTCGACTACGCGTCCGACTCCATTCTCCCGTCAGTCGTCGCCCACGGCGGCGGCCTCGTCTTGCTCGACTGGCTCGTGCTACACGAGCCGGTGTTCGATCCGCTGCTCGTGATGCAATTACTCGAGTGGCTGCCGGTCCCACTGTAGCTGTTAGTGATCGACCGTCCGCGGCCCCGCTCGCGTTCCGGGACTGACAGCCAGCCAGCGACCGCCGCGTGCATCGGTCATCGCGTCGCTGATGGGAACAGTATGGATTGCTAACATTTATGCGCCCTTCGCGAGTGACAGACGTATGGACGCTCGATCCGCGGTGTTTGCCCTCCTGATCTGCGTCCTCGGCGTGCTTGCCACACTGATCGTTCTGCCGCTCGTCGAGTACGTGTTGGCTGCCTGTCTGCTCGCGGTCGTTCTCCGGCCGGCCTACGAGCGACTGGTGCCACGCATCGGCGCACGAACCGCCGGCGTCGCACTCACTGCCCTCGCCGTCGCTGGCGTCGTCATCCCACTGGTGGTCATTTCGCTGGTCATCCTCGAGACCGTCACGTCGGCGCTCGAGTCCGGCGCTGCCGCCCAGATCGTCACCGCCGGGCGGACGTTCGCACAAACGACACTTGGATTGGACACAGCGTCGATCGCCCTCATCGAATCGATTCTCTCGAGCGAACTCGCGGAGACGATCGGAGCGGCGGCTGATCTCTCCGTCTCTCAGACCGTCGGTCTCGTGGCCACCGTCGCCGACGTCGTCGCCGGAACGCTCGTGTTCGTCTTTGTCCTCTACTCCCTGCTCGTCGACGGCCCTGCGGCCCTCGACTGGGTCCGGCGGGTCGTCCCGCTCGAGCGCCGACTCGTCGACGAACTGTTCACTGAGGTTCACGTCGTTGTCCGGGCAACCCTCCGCAGTCATTTGCTGGTCGCAGTGTTGCAGGGGATACTCGGAGCGCTGGGGCTGGTCGTCCTCGGCGTCCCGTATGCGGCTGTGTTGGCGGTCGCGCTGTCACTCGTGTCGGTGCTCCCGACGGTTGGGATCTGGCTCGTCTGGGGCCCAGTGACCGTCGCCCACGCGTTCTCGAGCAGTCTCCTCGGGAGTGTGATCCTGCTGGGGTATGGGGTCGCCGTCCTCGCCGTCGTCGACATCTATCTCCGGGCGTTTTTGGTCGACCAGCAGTCCGGGCTGCATCCGGCAATCGCACTGATGGGTGTCGTCGGCGGTGGTGTGCTCTTCGGGATCGTCGGCCTGTTCGTCGGCCCGGTCGTGCTCGCAGCGTTCAAAGCCAGCGTGACCGTCGTCGATCGGAGCCACCGTGCATCACCGTCGGCTTCCGATTCCGGCTCCGACACCGATCCCGATCGAGAGCAGCCGCTCGCGGAGACCGATCAGTAGCTCGGACGGTGGACGACCCGCCCGTCCGAATCACTCCAGGTTCGAGAACGCGTTTAGATTCGACTGCAACCCGGCCGCAAGTTCGGATTTGCGCTGCAGGCGCGCGTAGGAGACCGGGAGTTGCGTCGCGACCTCCGCGACCCCCTTGTGGAACGTCTCCGCTTCACCGTATTCCCCATCGAAGGCGTTGCGAACGCTCTCGCGGACCTGCCAGACGCCGACGGGGGCCCAGTAGTCGTCTGACACCTCGCGCAAGACGAGACACTTCGCCTGTCGGCCGATCGACTCGAGATACTCGAGGACGCCAAGCCGGGCGGCATAGTAGGCACCCGCGGTCTCCTCGACGTAGCTCGAACGACCCTCGTAGCCTTCGCTGGCGCTCTGGAGCCAGACGTCGTCGTTCGGGTTCGGATTCCAGATACTGCCCGGCGCTTTCATTTCGACGAGTTCGAACTCCCAGCTGCCGGGTGCGAGGACGACCCAGTAGCGGTTGCCCATGTACTCGTTGGCCCAGACCTGCACCTCGTCGATGCTGGGTGCGTTCCGGATGCGCCCGCGCAGGTACTTCCCGACGGTGTCGTCGACGGCCGTGATCGACCACCGCGTCGGCACGAGTCGGCGCTGCTTGGTCTGGCCGAGTGCGCCCGCCGAGAGGATCGAGTTGATGTCGTAGACGTCGAAGCCACGTCTATAGAGATAGGTCATCGCACCCTCGGCTTGCCAGTCGTCGTCCTCGAGGGTCTTCTTGACCGGGCGGGGCACGTATGGATTTTCTCGCAACTCGGCGTTGCGAGCGGTGGCACGCGGCCCACGCGGCGTCGCCACGTCCGTGCCGGCATCGAGGCCGAGGTCGGGCGTATCGTCTAACCCGATCTCTAAGTCGACCGGCCGGTCCGCGATGGCGATCTCACGCTGGACGCCGACGAAGCCGTCCCACGTATCATGGACGGAGGGTGTCAGCCGGCTCGCAATGGACGGCGAGTCGACGTTCGCGCGCTTGCTCGAGTTCAACAAGCCAGTTCGGCGCTGGAGTACGTCGTTGATCGCGTATCCCTGCTGGTACCAGTCGCCGTCGGTGACGTATTCCGTGGCGGCACCTTCGTCGCCGACTGGCGAGAGGAGCCCGACGGGGATGTCTGGGTAGTTCGACCGTCCGACGAAGATCGAGGGTGCGGTCGAGCCGACGAGCGTCTCGCCGCTTGTGGCGTCGTCGAACCGGCGTTCGAAGTCCTCGAGATGGTCCGTGATCGCGTAGGACTTCTCCTTGGCGAGGCGGCGGCGCTCTGCCTCCTCGTCGGGCTCTAACTCCTCGATGTAGTCGTCGAGGCGCATTCACTCGCCGTAGGACGGGCACGACTTTGAATGTTGATACTGCCGGACTGTACGTCGATACCCGAGTAAGATGTCAGAGGCAGAGATCCGGTCGGGCGTCGAGCAACCGGATCTCACATCGATGTTTCGACTGGGGTATAAAGTAACCGCCACCGTCTTTTCTCCCTCTGAAAATCCGACCGCCACTCACTGTTTCCGAGCGCCTCCGTCTGGATCGCTCGAGCAGCCATCGAAAGACAACGGTTAAAAACGGCGGGCGGGAAGGGAAGAGTATGAGTACGACCGACGACCGAGAGGCACGTGCCTGTGTCTCTTGCGGGCTCAACATCGCGGGCACGAACGCTGCTGCGTTCAAGTGTCCAGACTGCGGCCAGCAGATTTACCGCTGTGCCAAATGTCGCAAGCAGAGCAACCTCTATGAGTGTCCCGACTGCGGTTTCACCGGCCCGTAACTACCATGGGAAAAGTCGCTGCCAAAATCAAGGTCATGCCGGACAGCCCCGAAATCGACCTCGACGCGCTCCAGGAGCGCCTCGAGAGTACCCTCCCCGAGGGTGCGAAGATCAACGGCGTCGAACGTGAGGAAGTCGCGTTCGGCCTCGTTGCCCTCTACCCGACCGTGATCGTCCCCGACAGCGCGGGCGGCACGGAGACCGTCGAAGAGAACTTCACCGAGGTCGACGGCGTCGAAAGCGTCGGCGTCGAGAACGTCGGCCGTATCTAAACGGCGACCGCCGTTCGTTTTTAGCCGTTTCGCCGCTGGCCACTCGCGGCCAGCGGCAGACAATATCACTCCGCCAGTAGCGGTCGCTGTCGCTACTGGATGGACCGTCGTCAGAACGTAAGTCGGGACGACGAACGACGAGCGCTTATACGGTCTGCTACCACTGTGTCCCGGCACACCCGCGACGGGTCGTGAGTGCGCCGGCACTGACTGGGCAGAGTCCGTACTACTGGTCTTGATCGCCGCGGTTCGCACCGAGATTGGCCTGCGAAACGATTTCCGCGCCAATCGCCGAGAGGTCGACGGTCACGTCGTCGGTAACGGCCTTGCTGATTTCGTCTAAGTTCCCCGCGAGGACGGTCAAGACGTCGTCGGGGTTGGTGTAGACGAGCATGTTTCCGTCCTGGCCTTCCGCGACGAGTTGCGTGTCGTTTAAGACGATCTGGTCGTTCTGGATCGTCGCCGAGACGACCGGCAGCGCCGCCGGTTTCCCCGGTTCGTCGTCCCTGACCTTGCGGATGTGGACCGCATCGAGGTCGAGGACGTCCTTGTACTCCTTGATCTGTTCGGCACAGTTGACCATGTCGTTGAGAAGCGCCGTGCGACGCTCGTTGCCGTGATCGCCATCGAGACAGTGCTGACAGACGCGGAGTTCGAGTCGCATTACCCCGTTTTGGTCGTCGACACCGATGAGAATTCCGCTTCAGTTCCGTCCTCGGCCGTGGCTGTGGCCCTACACTGGGATCGATCGACACCGCAGTTTCGTTCGTGCGCTTACTTGCGTCACTGCTCGTAAATCTCGCGAATCCTGTCACGTCCCTGTGGGACGTAGCCCCCATGATAGCACAGCGTGTGGTCGATCTCGAGGCCGGCCAACTTCCCGACGGACTCGATCGCGCGGTCCATGTCGGGCGTAAACTGCGGTTTCGGGCCGGCAAGGGGTTCAGTCCCGTCCGCGACGAGTACATCACCGGCGACGAGCAGGTTCCCATCGGGGAAGTACAGCGAAACGTGTCCCGGCGCATGACCCGGCGTGGCGACGACCTCCATCGGCCCAGCACTTGTCGGAATCCGAACGCCGCCGGCCAGTTCGATGTCGACGGGCACCGACGGGTAGCGGTCACCGTCGCCCTTGATCGGATCGCACTCGCCCGAGATGTACGGCGCTTCGTCGCGGTGGGCCGCAACGACGGCGTCGACGCGTTCGTTTAATTCTGCCAGCCCACCAGCGTGGTCCCCGTCGTGGTGGGTGAGAACCACCAGCCAGATATCCTCGAGGCCGTAGCCCAGGCTTCGCAGGTGGGTCTCGAGGCCGCCGATGGTGCCCTGTGGACCCACGTCGCACAACACGAGGCCGCGATCTGTCTCGACGATCACGGGTGTGATCGTCAGTTCTCTCCCACCGTATTCGACCGTGATCGGCAGCGTATGCACACCAGCGCCGTCTTCATCTTGCATACGACGAGCATTCGCTGCCAGTACGATAGGTGTCCTGGGTTCCCCAGCGCTCGCGGGGCTGCTCCGTGTCTCAGCTTTCGCCTATCGTGAACGGATTGCGACCGTCGCGACACCACCGCTGTCACTGGCTGTGGCCGATCAGGCGTTATCGCCGACCTCGAGGCCGTCCGGACGCCGCGTTACGTAGAGAAACTCGAGTACGAACAGCGAGACGAAGATGCCGACGATCCAGAGCAGGATCTCGATGTCAGTGCGATAGAGATGATAGAGGACGATCGGGATCGCGACGGTCGTCCCGAGCAGACCGACCGCGGGAACGAGGGGGTTCGATCCGGTCTCATCGGCGAGTCGGAGATTTGTGTAGTTCGTGACCGCGAACGACGCCAGGAACGCGACTGAGCCGAATTCGGTGCGTCATCGTCTTTCGTATTCGTCTTCCGTTCCGCCCCGACGGAAGCGATTGTAGAGCCAGGCGAGGAGATACGCGCCGACGAACCCGTCGGCGAACGCCCAGCCAGCACCGACTGCTAGCCCTCGGCTCGTCGAATTGTACCCGATATACACGTCTGCAAGCAGGTCACGCCACTTCTCACCCCACCCTAGCCGTGCCGTCAGCCCAAGGAAGACGACGGCACCAGCCCAGAGCGTCCCCATCGCCATTCCGAATGCCGTACCATCGACTCGAGTTTCACTGGACACGCTCATAGGGACTTGGTCGTCGTCTCGTCACTTAATCCGTTGCCCCGGCTTCCACAGTCCGGCCAGACGACGAAACCGCCAGCACTCGAGCAACCCGAATACGTGTGTTTTATAACCATCACCGGACAAAGCGGTCGTACGACTATGCCGAAATCTAATGGCCCTCGTCAGGGAACCCGGCGAAAGCTCGCAAACGATCCTCGAGACCGTGGCACGTCGCCGCCACAGCGTGCGATTCAGGAGTACGAGGAGGGTGAGAAAGTCCACCTGAAGATCGACCCAAGCGTTCCGGACGGTCGCTTCCACCCACGCTTCGACGGTCTGACCGGCGAAGTCGTCGGGAAACAGGGCAGCGCATTCAAAGTCCAGATCAACGACGGCGGCAAGGACAAGACGCTGCTCGTCACCGCGGCCCACATGCGCGCACAGAACCAGGAAAAGAGCCGGATCTGAACAGGGATGACGATCTTCAAAGAGATCGTCGACGAGGAGTTCCTGACGGTCTCGGAGACGAAGGAGCTGCTCGCCGACATCGAAGCCGAACGCGCGATGGACGAGGATCGCGAGCTGCGCTATGAACTCGCGCGAGCGATCGAACACGCCAATCGGTTCGCCGTCCTCGAGCCCGATGAGGCCCAGGCGCTCGTCGAGGACCTTCAGGACCTCGAGAAGGTCGACGAACCGACGGCCTACAAGATCGCCAACCTCCTGCCACAGGACCGGGACGAACTCCGGTCGGTGTACGCACAGCAGCGCTACTCGCTGTCGGGGGACGAGCTCGACGACATTCTCAATGTCGTCGCACAGTACGTCTGAGCGCGGCGTTCGGATACTAATTCTCTCGAAATTGCCGCGGCGATCCGGACCCCCAACCGCTGTGTATCACGTCGTCCGTGAGCACAGCTCGTGGTTGTCCTCGAGCGTGCGCGATCGGCCCGGCTCGTCGCCGACCAAGCTGGCATGTGGCCACTGACTGCCAGCAGCCAGTACCACAAGCGTGATACCGGCTCGATAATCATCGCCGAACGTGACCGTTCAGCGATCGCACCAGCGACCGCCTCGATCCCACTCGCGCTGGACACCTCGTCTAACGGCTGGCAACGGTGGGGCCCTCGGACGAGAGAGACACGGCGATAGCGGGGTGATCGATCGTGGCCCCGCCTGAGACGGAACCCGACGCCGTCGTCGCCACGGGCAACGACTCGCTCGAGCGGAATCTCGGCCTGCTCGCGAGCCTCGAGTTCGTCAGCGTCGCACTGGACATCTCGGCGCTGATCGTCGGGATCGTGCTGTGGTTTGCCGTCATCGAGTGAGACAGACAGCAGGAGAGATCCGATCGTGTCGCGCATGAAGGCGGGAGCCGATCGCCACCGGCCGAGGAGACGCGAGTGCAATCGCATCAACACCACGGCCGTTCCCCGTGCCGCCTCTTGAAAGCGAGCCGACTCTTTAAGTACGCCCTCGCCGTAGCAAACGACAATGAGCGAAGCCGATGGCGACGAGACGGACGTTCGGCGCGCGGTCGTGTTGGATTACCTCGCACACGGGCTGTCTGACGACGGTCGACCGCAGTACGCGAAGTCACCGGCAGGGTACGCTGTCGGCATCGAGGACTTCCAGCTCTATCAGGTCGCGTTCGACGAAGAGGAACGGCTCACGATCGGCAGCGAGGTTGTCGTTGAGCCGCCCGCCGAACGCGAGGTCGTCACCGAGGCCCACCGCGTCGAGTACAACGACCTCTCCTCGGGAGCCCAGTCGGAACTCGAGTACGTCGTCGCCGATCTCGTCGAGGAACACGAGGAGCGCTTCGTCGACTTCTACAACGATGCCCAGCCGATCACGTTGCGGCTCCACCAGCTGAACTTGCTGCCGGGGATCGGGAAGAAACTCCGTAATAGCATCCTCGATGAGCGCAAGCGAAAGCCCTTCGAGAGCTTCGAGGAGCTGTCCGAGCGCGTCTCCGGGCTCCACGATCCCGATCAGATCCTCGTCGATCGCATTCTCGAGGAACTGCGCGACGACGACCTCAAGTACCAGACCTTCGTGGGTCGGCGCGAGCAGGAACAGAACCAGTAACACGCTTCTGATTATGGGCTCGGCCTAACGCAACCCGCCATCCGCGCCCGAGACGGTGCGTTTACACCGACGCCAGCCGAAGCGCTGGCAATGAGAGATCCAGACGGACTGATCGCCCGGGCGGGTATCCGCGGCGATCCGGATCGCGACCAGCACTTTCTCGTCGACGATCGCGTCCTCGACAGACTGCCGACCTATCTCGAGGAGATCGACGCCGACACGAGCCACGTCCTCGAGATCGGCGGCGGGACGGGCGCGCTGACCGACCGGCTGCTCGCGGTCGGTGACGAGGTCACTGTCGTCGAACGGGACCCCGACCTCGCTGCGTTCCTGCGCGAGGAGTTCGCCGACGAAATCGCGGCCGGCGACCTGACTGTGATCGAGGGCGACGCCCTCGCAGTCGACCTGCCCGACTTTACGGCCTCGGTGTCGAACCTGCCCTACGGCGTCTCGAGCGAGATCGCCTTCCGGTTGTTCCCCGAAGGGAAGCCGCTCGTCTTGATGTTCCAACAGGAGTTCGCCGAGCGGATGGTCGCCGAGTCAGGGACGAGCGAATACGGTCGGCTCTCGGTCTCGAGCCAGCATTATGCGGATATCGAACTCGTCGAGTCGATCCCGAAAGAGGCGTTTTCGCCGCCGCCGGCGGTCCAGAGTGCGGTAATTCGTGCAGTCCCGCGCGAGCCCGACTACGAGGTCGACGACGAGGACTTCTTCCTGCGGTTCGTCAAAGCGCTGTTCACCCAGCGCCGGAAGACGATCCGGAACGCGATCCGGAACACGGCACACATCTCCGGGCTCGCAGAACCGGAGACAGTCGTCGATACAGCCGACGACGATGTCCTGCAAAAGCGGGCCGGCGCGATGGCCCCAGCCGAGTTCGCCGCGCTGGCTCAGCTCGCGTGGGAGGTCGGCGAGCCAGACGACGACTGATTGAGTGACGGCTCGAGCCGGACGGGCCCAACCAACGGATACTCAAAGCTGCGCGGACGACAGATCGGAGAGATGAACGCATGGCCGGACTACTGACCGGGCTCGATTGGCTGTCGGAGGCGGCTTCGACGACCGAGCTCAAACTCGCGGTCTCCATCGTGGCGGTCGCGCTCGTGATCGCCGTGCTCTTCTCCTATCGGCGGCTTCACACGTGGATCTGTGAGCGGACGCGGCCGCTGTACGCCGACGTCGTATCGATGTCGGTGCTCATCGCAGCCTGTCTGGTAAGTCTCGCCGTCGTGACGGGTGTCTGGGGGCGCACGGAGGAGGTTCAACGGCTCTCGACGAATCTCGGGCTCGACAGTGACGATGTCGCGCGCGCCATCGTCTCGTTTCTCCTGCTGGTCGTGACGGTCATCGCCACCCGCTTTGTCAGCCGGGTGGTTGAGGGGATCTTCAACTCCTCTGCGGCCGTGACGGCCCACCAGCGGAAGGTGACCCACCGGCTCTCGCAGGTACTCATCTGGGCGGTCTCGCTGGTCGTTGTGCTCGGTATCTGGATCGAGGATCTCGGCAGCCTGCTCGTCGGGGCTGGGTTCCTCGGGATCGTCCTCGGGATGGCGGCTCGGCAGACGCTCGGGACCGTACTCGCGGGCTTCGTCCTGATGTTCGCTCGGCCGTTCGAGATCGGCGACTGGATCGAAGTCGAGGGTGACGAGGGCGTCGTCACCGACATCTCGATCGTCAACACCCAGGTCCGGTCGTTCGACGGCGAGTACATCATGATCCCCAACGACGTCATCGCTTCGGGGACGGTGACCAACCGCTCGAAGCGCGGCCGGCTGCGACTCGAGGTCGAGGTCGGCGTCGACTACGGGACCGATGTCGACCGGGCCGCTGCCCTCGCAAAAGCGGCGATCGACGAGGTCGATGAAGCGATGACGGCACCGGCTCCACGGGTCGTCGGCAAGTCCTTTGGCGACTCTGCGGTCGTACTCGGGGTTCGGTTCTGGATCGATACCCCAAGCGCCAGACGCTACTGGAACGCCCGGACCGCTGCGATCAGTGCTATCAAGGAGACGTTCGAAGACGAAGATATCAAAATCCCGTACCCACAGCGTGAACTTACCGGGCGGCCCGAGGCCGGCGGCTTTCGTGTCACCGATGAACGTGGGGCGATATCAGGCGACGAATCCAGTGACCACCGCATGACAACGACAACACCGGAGGAACAATAGCATGGGACTCGAGGACCGACGCGACCAGGAACCGGACGTCTACCAGCCTGCCGAAGACTCGCAGCTACTGGCTGATACCGCCACCGATCGCCTTACAGGAGACGAACTCGTGCTCGAGGTCGGCACCGGCTCGGGCTACGTCGCGGGCCGGATCGCCGACGAAACGGCGGCACGCGTAATCGCGTCGGATCTGAACCCGCATGCGGTTCGCCAGGCCCGGGCTGCGAACGTCGAAACGGTGCGGGCGGATCTGGTCGCCCCGTTTCGGGATGGCGTGTTCGACGCAGTCGCGTTCAATCCGCCGTATCTGCCGACCGATCCCGAAAACGAGTGGGACGACTGGATGGAACACGCACTGTCGGGCGGTGAGGACGGCCGGGCCGTCATCGACCCGTTCCTCGAGACAGTCGGCCGTGTGCTCGCGCCCGATGGCGTCGTCTACCTACTCGTGAGTAGCCTGACGGGTGTCGATGCGGTCGTCGAGCGAGCCGGCGAAGAAGGCTTTAGCGCTGTCGCCGTCGCCGACGAGTCGTTTCCCTTCGAGACGCTGACTGTGCTCGAGTTGCTTCCGTGAGCCGCTATTTCATCCGAAAACACTTATTGGATGGCTGACCGCTACTGGGATGATGCCCTCCACGAGACGGACACTGTTGACGACCGTCGGTGCGACGAGCGTCGCGCTTGCGGGTTGTTCGATGCCTTCTCGGTTCTCGGAGCCCGACGACCCGCCGCCCGCCGGCGTCGCTGAGGAACCCGATCCTGACGGCCACGTCGCTGGCGCGAACGGCGACTGGTCGACGTTCGGCTGTAACGCCGCCAACACCCGCGAGATCGCGGATGGAAAGGCTCCCGTCGACGGCGTCACCGAACGCTGGCGAGTCGAGGTGACGCAACTTTCCTCTCAGGAACCCGTCGTCGCTGATGGACACGTCTACTACGTTGACCACCGCACCCTTCGCGTCTTCGACGCGACCGACGGGACGGAACTGTGGTCGTTCGAGGACGTTCGGACGCCGCCGCTGCTCTGGGATGGGATCGCCTATGTAGCTACCGCCGGGACGCTCCATGCACTCGAGGCTGACACTGGGAAACCAGTGTGGGACCGCGAGTTCGAGGCCCCTGGTTCGGTGACGACGCCGGGGACCTACGCCGGCCGCCGACTGGTCTTCGGGGTCGGAGAGCAGGTTGTCGCGCTCGACCCGGCCGACGGGTCTCTCCAGTGGCGACGCGATGTCTTCGGTCAGGTACTCGATCACGTTGCCGTCTTCAAGGGATATTGGTACGTCATCGCTACCGAGGCCGGGGAAGTCTACTTGCTCGATGGGGAGGGGATCGGTGGACGGCGGTGGCAACTGCCTGCAGCACCGACGGCTCCGCCCAGCGCCGATTCGGATTCGGTCTATGTCACGTGCCGGGACGGAACGACGTACGCCCTGATGGATGACGGGCTCTCGAGCCCGGGGATCAACTGGACCGCCGATACCGGCGGGGTCGAACGCGGGATCGGTGTGGTGGATGGGCTCGTCCTCGTCGCGAACGGTGGCGGGCTTCATGCCATCGATTCGGAATCCGGCGATCGACGCTGGAAGTCCGCGATCGGCGACTGGCAACACACGGCCCCGGCAGCCGGTCGCGACACGGTTTTCGTCGGTGGCGACCGTCTGTGGGCGTTCGATCCAACGCCTGGCAACAGCTTGGGCAGCGGGCCTGCTGTCCGGTTCGAACAGGAGTTCGCGGGGAGGGTCGGCCCTGGCCCGATTCTAGACGACGGCACCCTCTACGTCGTCGCGCACGTCGACGATGAAACGTACGCGTTGCTGGCCCTCGAGTAACGGCCCGCACTTGTGTGTCATGCAGCCGCGTTCGGGGTTTCTCGATGAGGGATCGAATTCTCCGATTGACCGACCGCAAAGCGGCGAAAGCTGCAAAAATTACTGTAATGCATTACATCGGATGGAAAATATTAAGCGTCGGTATACCCTAGCCGAGTGTACGATGACTGAGTACGTTTCGACCACGCCGGGGCTGTATCCGCTCCCGGACTGGGCGAAAGACGACCTCTCGCATCTCAAAGGCCACCAGAAACACGACCTCATCAGCGGCGACGAGGGCGAGGACATCACCGCGGTCTACGAAGAGGCCCGCGACGAAGTGATCGGCGTCCAGCAAGACGCCGGCCTCGACCGCATCGTCGAAGGCCAACTGCGCTGGGACGACATGCTCGCCCATCCGCTTGCGGTCGCTGACGCCGTCGAGACGCGCGGGATCGTCCGTTACTACGACAACAACAACTTCTATCGCGAGCCCGTCGTCACCGACGACCTCGCGGCCACCGGTGACGTCGCCTCGGAACTCGAGGCGGCCGCCGATCTGACCGACGGTGACGCCCTTCAGGCCGTCCTCCCCGGCCCGTACTCACTCGCCGACCTTGCGACTGACGAACACTACGGCGACGATTCCGACTTCCTCGCTGCGATCGCCGACTTCCTCGCCGACGAGGCCGACGCCTTCCCCGATGTCGAGACGCTGTTCCTGCTCGAGCCTTCGCTGGTCGAGAACGTACCCGACGACGGCGAAGACGAACGCGCGAGCGAGGCGATCGATCAGGTCGCAAGCGCCGTCGACGCCGATGTCGTCGTCCAGCCCTACTGGGGTGCACTCGAGGAGAAGGTCTACGCCCACTTGCTCGACGCCGACATCGACGCCGTCGGCTTCGACTTCGTCTCGAATCAGGACGACAACCTCTACAACATTCAGGAGTACGGCACGACCGACGACGTCGCGCTCGGCCTCGCTGACGGCCAGAACACCCTCGTCGAAGACCCCGAAGCGATCCGTGACCGCGTCGAGTGGGTCGAGGGACAGCTGCCAACGACCGACTTCGAGACGGTCTATCTGACGACGAACACCGAGACGTTCTACCTGCCGTATGCAAAGTACGTCGAGAAACTCGAGGTCCTTGCGGAAGCCGCGGACCTCGCGGAGGTGACCGCAGCATGAGCGAGAACAAAGATCAATTCCGACCCGAGGACCACGAGAACGACCACTTTCTGCTGACGAGCGTCGTCGGCTCCTACCCCAAACCCAAGTGGCTCAACCGCGCGAAAGAGCTCTACGAGGACGACGAGGCCGACTTCGACGAGGACAACTGGCAGGAAGCGAAAGACGACGCCGCCCGCGTCATCACGAACGAACACGAGCGTGCCGGCCTCGATACCGTCGTCGACGGCGAGATGCGGCGCAACGAGATGGTCGAGTTCTTCGCCCACCGAATCGACGGCTACGAGTTCAACGGCCCCGTCAAGGTGTGGGGACACAACTACTTCGATAAGCCAAGCGTCGTCAGCGAAGTCGAGTACGACGAAAGCTGGCTCGTCGACGAGTACAGATTCACCGCCAGCGCCACCGACCGCCCCGTGAAGGTCCCGATCACTGGACCATACACGCTCGCGAGCTGGGCGTTCAACGAGGCCTACGAGGACGACGCGGAACTCGCCTACGCCCTCGCCGACCTCGTCAACGAGGAAATCGAGAAACTCGTCGACGCCGGTGCCCGCTACATCCAGATCGACGAGCCCGCGCTCGCGACCACGCCTGACGACCACGCCATCGTCGGCGAAGCCTTAGAGCGCATCGTTGCCGACATTCCCGAGGAGGTCCGCATCGGCCTCCACGTCTGTTACGGCGACTACTCTCGTATCTACCCCGAGATCCTCGAGTTCCCTGTCGACGAGTTCGACCTCGAACTCGCAAACGGCGACTACGAGCAACTCGACGTGTTCAAAGATCCCGAGTTCACCGCTGATCTCGCACTCGGCGTCACCGACGTCCACGTCGCCGAGGTCGAATCGGTCGAGCAGATCGAGGAGAACATCAAGAAAGGCCTCGAGATCGTCCCGCCGGAACAGCTGGTCGTCTCGCCGGACTGTGGCCTGAAGCTGCTGCCTCGTGAGGTCGCCTACGGCAAGATGGAGAACATGGTGCAGGCAGCCCGGAACGTCGAGGCGGACCTTGACGCGGGGAACATCGACATCGAGCGCGAGACGCCGACGCCGGCCGACGACTGATCGGTCGATCGACGTACGATCTCCTCTCTCAACGTTTTTTCGCGCCGGATTACGGCAGCGCAACCGGGTTCGCAGTACCTAGTGATCGCCACTGTCACGGGTGTCTATCACACGCAAATCATTACAGACAGCAGTGTATATTCACCAGACATGACCACGACACGAGTGTTACCTGGTATCCCGTTTGTCCGATAACGTATACATATCGCAGGTCCCTACCAGCGATCGATGGCAGAATCCACTGCGACTCGACACGACCTGCGCGACGACGTTGCCGAACACCGCGACCCCGACCACGAGATCGACCCGCTGTTCGTCAACCGGTGGTCGCCACGCGCGATGACCGGCGAACCGCTCGACGAAGCCGAGTATCTCCCGCTGTTCGAGGCCGCCCGCTGGGCACCCTCCGCGTTCAACAACCAGCACTGGCGGTTCATCTATGCAAGTCGCGAGGACGACGAGTGGGACACCTTCGTCGACCTCCTCTCCGAAGGGAATCGGTCGTGGGCAAGCGACGCCGCCGTGCTCGCGGTCATCGTCTCGAAAACGACGTTCGACCACAACGGCGAACCGGCACCCGTCCACTCCTTTGACACCGGTTCGGCCTGGCAGAACCTCGCGCTCGAGGGCGCACGCCGCGACCTGGCCATCCACGGGATGGCTGGCTTTGACTACGAGCGTGCGGCCGCCGAACTCGACGTTCCCGACGGATTCGATGTCGAAGCGATGGTCGCGATCGGCGAGCGCGCACCGCCCGAAACGCTCCCTGACGAGCTCCAAGCGCGCGAACAGCCGAGCGACCGCAAGCCACTCGAGGAAATCGTCCATCACGGTGGCTTCGAAACCGACGCGGCGTAACCACCCCGGCTGCCGCACCACAAAGCGCTAACTACCGGGCCGGTGAACGCCCGCCCATGCCTCTCGAGGTCGGCGTGCTCGGCTATGGGTTCATGGGCAAAGCACACGCGAACGCGATGGCGCGGCTGCCGATGTTCTTCCCGGACGCGCCCGCGATCGACCGCAGCGTCCTGATCGGCCGCCACGAATCGGCGCTGGCCGACGCCGCCGACCGGCTTGGCTTCGACGCGACCGCGACCGACTGGCGCGACGTCGTCGACGACGTCGACGTCTTCTACAATCTCGGGCCGAACCACGTCCATCGCGAGCCGTCGGTCGCCGCTCTCGAGGTCGGCACACCCGTTTTCTGCGAGAAACCGCTCGCGCCGACGCTCGAAGACGCCGAGGCGATGGCCGCGGCAGCGCGCGAGGCTGGTGACGACGTTCCCGCCGGCTGTGCGTTCAATTACCGGTTCGTCCCCGCGATCCAGTATGCAAAGCGGTTACTCGAGGCAGGCGACCTCGGCGAGATCCACCACGTCCGGGGCCGCTATCTGCAGGACTGGATGGTCGATCCCGAGGCCCCGTGGTCGTGGCGCAACGACGCGGAGATGGCCGGGTCGGGCGCACTGGGCGACCTCGGGGCCCATACCATCGATCTCCTGCGGTTTCTCGTCGGCGAGATCGACCGCGTCAGCGGCCACCTGACGACGTTCGTCGACGAACGACCGGTAGAGGGGGCCGGAACCGACGAGATCAGACCCGTGACCGTCGACGACGCCTACTCGGCGCAACTCGAGCTCGAAAACGGTGCAATGGGGACCATCGAGGCCTCCCGCTTCGCGACGGGACACAAAAACGATCACACGATCGAAATTCATGGCTCCGATGGCAGTCTGCGATTTTCCCTCGAGCGGCTGAACGAACTTGAGGTGCTCCGCGACGGTGATCGCGGCTACGAGACGATTCTCGTTACCGACGAAGACGACCCCTACATCGATCACTGGTGGCCGCCAGGACACGTGATCGGCTGGGAGCATCTGTTCGTTCACGAGAACTACGAGTTCTTGTGTGCCGTCGCCGACGAAAGTGAGTACGAACCCAACTTCGCGGATGGCCTCGCCGCCCAGCGGATCCTCGACGCGATCGAGAAAAGTGACAACCGCGGTGAGTGGATCTCACTCGAGTCGTAACGCTCGCACTCTCTGCCTTACGCGACGATTCGTTCGTAGGTCTCCTGAGAGAGGACCTGCGGTTCGTAGTCGATGCCGCGCTTTGCAAGCACGTCGACAAACGCGGACAGGTGGTTCTTCGAACTCTCCATCAGGTTGGAGTAGACGGTGATGATGTCGTCGTTGTCGGTCTGGTCGATGAATTCCTGGATGTCAATGATGTCGGTCTCTTCGATGAGTCCGCCAACCATCAGCGCCTCCGTGGGCGATTCGAGACCACGTGCCACCAGTGAATCGTAGAGCGACTGGAGTTCGTCGTTCGTGAACGACCCGATCGCATCGCGGTATGGATCGTCGAGGCCGTACTTGTCGATCAGGTTCTTGATCGCGTCCGTGTGCCGCTGTTCTGAATTCGCGATCCCATCGAATATCGTCAGGCCCCACTTCTCGTAGAACGTGAGATAGACGTCGCGAGCGAGCTTTTCTTCCTCACGCATGTAGCGAACCCCCGCTCGTTCCGCGTCCGACAACGTCTCGAGGGAGCCCGACGAATCATCGTTTTGACCCTTCCGCCGTCGTCGTGCGACAACTGTCCCGGTTGCTGCGGTGCCAGCAAGTAAACCGATTCCTCCGACGAACCCTCGCCGAGTGAGTTTGGTAGGTCGCATCTCGAGTTGAATTCGAGAGAGGCTACACATAGCGTTTGTAGTTGAATATTCGAAAATGGGAATTGAAAATGACTGGATAGGTGAATTTAACGCGGTATAGAAAACATATATTAAATATATCTCCATCAACACGTTCAGCATCAACGGCCCGGAGCCGATAGCAGCCAGCTAACTGCGTGACACGGCCTGTCGATCGGAGCAGGTTCCCGCCGAGACCGAACGACTCGGGCAACCTAAGTATGGTCCGTTCTAACTCCTGCGTGAACGCCCGTGTCGTACGACAATCATACGCCCGACTCGAGAGTTCGGTCGCTGATCGATCGGTTCAGTTACCCGCACCTGTTGACCGCGACGCTCACGCTGGTCGCGGCGACGATCCTGCTGGGTGTTGCGGCGAAAGCAACGGGCTCCGGCCTGGCCTGTCAGGCGAACTGGCCCCAGTGTGATGCCGGCCCGTACAACCTGTTTCCGGCGAACCTTCCGAGTTTCTACGAGTGGTTCCACCGCTTCGTCGCGATGTTCGCCGGCTTCGCCATCATCGGCTCGGCGCTTGCAGCCTGGCGACTCCCCGATGTCGACCGACGCGTCACCGGGCTGGTCGTCCTCGGGATGGTGTTGACGCCGGTCCAGGTTGCACTCGGCCGCGAAACCGTCACGCAGTACACGATGGACATCCTGTCGCTGCACTTCTGGACGGCTGTCACCATCTTCACGCTGTTCCTCGTCGCGACAGTCCTCGTGTGGATATCGCGACTGACGACGACCCACGTCACCGGCGCGCTCGCGCTTGGAATCGTCGCGCTACCGGCCCACGTGATCCTCAGTCCCGTCGTCGATGCCGGCATTAAGACGTACTCGCCGACCATGCAACTGATTCAGTACGCCGTGACGCTCACACTGCTCGGTGCAGCAATCGTCGCCGCGATGGTCGGTCGCCGTCGGTTCACCGGACGGAGCGTGACTCCACTCCTCGTGGGGCCGCCGCTCGTCGTCTCGGTCCTCTTTTTCGGCCGGCAGGCGGTCAACCCCGCACTCGAGATGCCCTATCTCGTCGCCGCAGCCGCACTCCTCGTGACGTTCGTCGCTGGGATGGCCGTCACCCGACGACAAGGGTGATCGAGAGGCCGGCGAGGGCGGCTGCGATCCCCAGCCCAAACAATCCGTAGTTGGCGACCGGGTTGTCTGCCGTCGTCACCTCGAGGGAGTAGCGGCGACGTGAGACCGGCCAGAACGGTCGAATCCCCATCGGCGTGAGCGCGTCCGCGAGGAGATGGGAACCGATCGAAACCACGCCGACGAGAAACGCGAACGTATCGATGCCGATGTCGACGAGTGTGGAGGATGCGTCGATGAAGACGGCAGCGAGTGTGGCGAGGCCGACTCCGACGGCCAACGCGAACAGGATCGTGTGGGTCGGCCCACGGTGGTCGATCAGCGGGAGCCGATGATCGTAGTCGGGCAGCGTCGACAGCGCCACACAGACGAGACCGCCGACGAGGGCGATTTCGCCGTACCCCATCAGGGCAACGATGGTCCCCAGCGGCGCATACGCCGTGAGTGCACCACCGTAATGGCCCGTCTGATACATCTGCGACAGAAAACGAACGACCAAAACATAAACCCACCGCCGTCTGCATCGCCAGTCACGCTCGGCGACCACTCTCTGTCGATCGTCGCGCAACACGGCCTGATCCGACCGCTGTCGTTTTGTCTGCCCGCCGCCTTCATCCGGTGTGCAAAACGTGACCGACAGGACGAGCAACCCGTTCGGACTCGAGCCACCCTTTGACCGCTCCGATCCCGACGATCGACCGGCGGTCTTCGGCTACGGTGACGCTAACGCCGATTTTCACGTGATCGGTGACTATCCCGGCGTCCACGGCGGCGAATCCACTGGCATCCCGTTTACCGAAACCGAGAGCGGACACGCGATTCAGGACGTCCTTCGGGCAGTTGGCTTCGCCAGCGGTCCACGCGACGAACCCGTCCTCGAGAACTGCTTTCTGAGCTATATCCACATGTGTAGCCTGCCCGACGGGGACGTACCGACCGACGAGGACTATACGACCCTCGAGCGCTTTTTCGACGCCGAACTGCGTGCGATCAACGCACACATCCTCCTGCCCGTCGGTGCTCGCGCAACCGACCACGTCCTCCGTGAGTATACGACCCAGCGACATCGACTCGACCTCGAGATGGACGACCTTCACGCCACCGACATCCGCGGCCGCGGCTTTCTGGTCGTCCCGATCAAAGATCCAGTCGAGTGGTATGGCGACGACCGCGAGGCCATTATCTCGCAACTCGAGGCGATCCTCGACAGCGATTATCGGCAGACGAAAGGCGTCGCGACGACCGTCGGTTAAGACTCCGTTTTCGGCGAGAAAACGAGCAGCGCCGCACTTGCCGTGAGCGCGTGCGGCGAGATTGGCTGGTCCCCGTCGAACCGGACGACAGCGCCCTGCTCGAGGTCGTAACTCTGGTTCCCGAGCGTCAGTTCGAGTGTCCCCTCCAAGACGTAGAGGACGACGTTCGACTCCGGATGGCGGTGTTTCGGCATGCGGTCGTCCGCCTCGAGCTGGAGGCGAACCGTTCGTGGCTCGTCGACGTCGAACACCTCGGCGTGTGGCGTCGACTCGAGTGCGTCTATCGACGTGATCTCTGGCATGGGTGCACTGTGACGACGCGCCCACTTGTCTGTCGGGCCGAACACGTTCGATGCGGCGGATATCGACGGCCGTGTGCCTCGATACGCCGCCGTAGACGCTGGGTCTCTCGGATCGCATCAGCCGATAACGCGACCTGCCGGGAAGTGTCGAACGAGCGGGCTCGAGGCTGCCGGCGAGAACGCGGGAAACACTAATCGGTGTCGACAGATACACTCCGCATGATGGACGTTATCAATCCTGCCACTGGCGAGCGAGAGGACACGATCGACGCACATTCCGAATCCGACGTCGAGGCGGCTATCGAACGGGCGTCGGCGGCGTTCGAGACGTGGCAAGATGAGCCGATCCGCAAGCGGGAAGAACTGCTCGCGGCAGCCGGCGACGTTCTCCGTGAGAACAAACGCGAGTACGCGGAGACGATGACTCGCGAGATGGGCAAACCGATCTCGCAGGCGATCGCCGAGGTCGAGAAGTGTGCGTGGGTCTGTGACCACTACGCGGAACACGGAAGCGCCTATCTCGAGGCCAATTCCCATGCGAGCCCGCCAGGGTCGGATGTCAAGACTGTCTACGATCCGCTTGGCCCGATTCTGGCGGTGATGCCGTGGAACTTCCCGTTCTGGCAGGTGTTTCGCTTCGCGGCACCGCACCTCACGTCGGGCAACGTCGGACTGCTCAAGCACGCCTCGAACGTCCCCGGCTGTGCACAGGCAATCGAAGACGTGTTTCGGCAGGCTGGCTATCCCGACGGCGTCTTCCAGTCGTTGCTGATCCCTTCCGATCTGGTCGACGATATCATCGAGGACGAGCGCGTCAAAGCCGCGACCGTCACTGGAAGCGGCCCCGCAGGCCGGGCAGTCGCCTCGACGGCTGGCGACCAGCTCAAGAAGTCGGTCCTCGAACTCGGAGGGAGCGACCCCTTCATCGTCCTTGACGACGCCGACATCGACGACGCGGCCGAGACCGGCGCGTGGGCGCGCAACCAGAACGGCGGCCAGTCCTGTATCGCTGGCAAGCGATTCCTCGTCCATACCGACGTCTACGACGAATTCCTCGAGCGGTTCGTCGACGAGATCGAGTCACTCACCGTCGGCGATCCGACCGACGAAGAGACCGATATCGGTCCGCAGGCCAGGGAGGATCTTATGGACGACCTCCACGAGCAGGTCGAGGCGAGCGTCGAGGCCGGTGCTGACGTGCTCACGGGCGGCGAACCAATGGACCGCGAGGGTGCGTACTACCCGCCGACCGTGCTGACCGACATCCCGGAGGGCTGCCCAGCCGACAGTGAGGAAACGTTCGGCCCCGTCGCCGCTGTCTACGAGCTCGACGACGAGGCAGCGATCGTCGCGAAGGCAAACGACACGGAATTCGGACTCGGCGCAAGCATCTGGACGACCGACCGCGAGCGCGGCCAGCGGCTCGCACGCGAGGTCGACGCCGGCTGTGTCTACGTCAACCAACTCGTCAAATCCGATCCGCGAGTACCGTTCGGCGGCGTCAAGGAATCAGGCTACGGCCGCGAACTCGCGCGAGAAGGGATGCTCGAGTTCGTCAACCGAAAGACCGTCTGGGTCGAGTAAGCGAGGTGCCAACCAAGAAATCGACCGCCGATCGAACCGGGAATCAGTCCGCCAGTCCGCTCATATCGGATCCGCCTGAACCGCTTCGTGTCGGTTCCGCGTCGGTGAATTGGTGCTGGCCTGACGCGGCGAGTTCGTACCGGCGGCTGCCGACCGACCGGATGTCGCCCTGATCACAGAGGCGATCACACGCTTGCTCGACTGTCAGCGGATGCTCGTCGATCATCCCGGCGAGATCGACAGCAGACAGCGGCCCCTCGTCGGCGAGGGCCATCAGAATCTCTCGTTCGAGTTGTCGTCCAAACATCTATCGATCACGGGCTGTCCCGTTTGGTTCCAGCCGCGGTCGGTCGTCGTTTCGAACCGTGAGCGTGCAGTCACCGGTTTCGTCACGCAGACGTGCCAGGGTACGTGGGTCGGTCCTCGCTCGTGGTGTGCCGTCAGTCGTTATCCGGGTCATTGGGGTGCGGTCGCCGGAGTCTCGCTCCGGTCGGATCCTGCTCTCGCTCGAAAAAGAGCGGAGCGACAGTATCAACGGCTGGCGGATTCTCATGCCGTGGGAACCGTCAACGCCGTTCTTGCCCTGTGAAGCCGTAGCTAGCTTCTCGAGGCAAACACGTTTATTCGCGCCGAGATGACCCACTGATAGATGGATCGCGACGAGGAGCATCCCGTGGATGGACGGACCGGCGACGCTGCGGTGACCGATGACCGCGTCGAACTCGGGCTGGCGTTGCTCGCACGACTCGAGCACGACTCGCTCTCGCTTGCCGCGGTAATCGATCGGATCGAGACGATTACGAGCGATCCGACGGTCACGCGAACGATCCTCGATCAGGCCGAACTCCGCGGGCTGATCGAGCGCGAGGACGGGATCGTCCGCCCGAAGAGCCGCCAGTATGTCAGCTTTGACCAGGACGTCATCACGAAAGAAGGCGAGTTTACCTGCAAACGCTGTGGGTCCGGGCTGTCGACCGGCTACTTCATCAAACTCGAGGCCGGCGAACTCGGTCCCTTCGGCTCGTCCTGTATTCGAAAAGTGACCGGTCGGGAGTAGGCTGTCGAGTCTGTCTGGTCGCTGCTCACCGCGTGCCTACCGTCCCTGCCGAAGCTCCGCGATCAACTGCTCGATCGTCTCCCCTTGCTGTTCGATGATCTCGTTTTGCTGCTCGACTGCTGCCTCGAGTGCCTCGAGGCGCTCTATGAGTTCGGGATCGGGCTCGGTCGTGACAGGCTCAGCTCGCCGTGCAGGCTCGTCGGTACCGTCCCCCGTGTCTGCTTCGCCAGTCTCCTCGAAAAACGAGCCGGCGTTTGTAGCTGTCGCTGCGCTGTCGCTGTCGTCGCGGTTTGCTGTCTCCGTCCCCTGTGCCCACTGTGCCTGCACCCCATCGTCCGTGTTCGACTGTCGTTCAGCGCCGGCAGTCGCAGTCCCGTCGGACCCGCTGTCGGCAAGTGGATCAGTCGACTGGGTAGCAGCGCTAGTGCGTGCCGGCGTGTCGCGGTCGCCGTCGTCCGGCTCCGGCGGGTCGGCATCGAGCGGGTCGACACCACTGCCGAAATCGACCGATGCCTCGCGGCTGTCATCCTTGTCGTCGTCACCGACCGTCTCGTTGAGTTCCTCGAGCGAGCCGACGTCGTGATACTCGAACAGCGCACGTTTCAGTCGCTCTCGGAGATCGTTTGCCTCCTCGTTGGGGGCTTTGATCCGCTCAGGGCGGCCGTCGACGGTGAGGACGATTTGGGTCGCGACGCTCCCGTCTTCGAAGTCGAGGTTCGTCACGTCCTCGAACCGGTACTCCTCGTAGTCTTCGTCCCAGACTGCGCCCCCGATGTGTTTGACGAGCCGCTCGCTCGTGATGATCAGGGTCAGCTCGCTAAAGCGGTAGGTCTTGACGACCGTCTCGCCGGGATCTGTGATCCCGTTGCCGCTTAACACACCGGCGAGAACGGGATGGAGGACCTCGTCGGTCACGCTCGAGGGAACCGTAAACGCGTGTTCCCCCTCGAGAGCGTACTCGAGCGTGAACTTCGTCTTGCGCCGGCCTTCCGAGAGAGTCAGCCGGTCGGCGTCGTGTGGGTAGTCGTCTGCTGATTCGTCGCTCAGGAGGCCATCAGAACGATAGACGATGGTCCGCGTCGGCGTGATGAAAAGCTCGTCGTCGCCGCCGAGGGAGACGCGTGCTGCGATCTCCTCGCCGTCGAGAGTAGCAGTGACGATTCCAGGAACGCTCATGCCCCGGAGTTAGTAACACCGTATGATAAATCCGTGGGTCCGCGTTGCACGGCGGATTCGAATGAGAAGCTTAAAGAAATAGACGCCACTACTCCTAATCGAGCCCGGGTGGCTTAGCTGGACATAGCGCCGCACTCATAGGGTTCAGAGATTCGGTGCGGTTTCGCCTTGGAAGCCTCCGTGTCCCTCGAGGACTGCCGAGCCTCGAACCTGGGACATGCGGAGATCGAGGGTTCGGAGCCCTCCCCGGGCATTTTTCAACGAAATCACGAACGTAGTGAGTTACGACGCTGTACAATTCTCGGGAAGGCGGAGAACCCGGTGGTCTTGCGTGAGCGACGGAAGAGCGACCGCAAGGCAGGAACGGCGAGCGAACAGTTCGGAGTGTTGACCGCCGGTCAGTCAGCTGCGTGCTCAGTCTGTCGGATCCGGTCGATGTCTAGTGGGTCTGTCGTCGAGGTCGCGGTGACCAGTCGCAAGAACTGACCTGCGTTCGTGAGGAGTTTGTTCTCGGCTTTCCGAAGGTGTTCTTCGTACGTCGAGCGTGCGACGGCGGTCTGCTCGGCCAGTTCACGAAGTGATGTCTGCCGGGGCTGTTCGTAGTAGCCGCTTTCCAGTGCCAGGCGAAGTGCGGCTAACTGCCGCTCGGTGATGTCTTCGAACAGTTGATCGACCGGGGCAAGCATACTGTGGGGGATCTGCTGGTCCGTGATCGCCGTTTTCGAAAGAACCTCGATATCACGATCAGCTTCCAAATCCTGCAGCAATGCGCGGACATCGTTCTCGTCGAACGCGATTACAGTGTAGTGCTCCCAGCCGTGGCGGTGGATCGTCGGCGGCTGGTACAGACAGTTGTACTGTTCAAAGCGACCGATGATAGAGTCCTCTAACGAACAGAGACAGGACTGCGTGACGACGTGGAGACCGGAGTCGTCCACCGACTTGTGGAGAAGCGTTCCGATTTGATCGATCTCCTCGAGTAGTTCGTCGGCTGGCGATGCTGGCGAGGTGAGCTCGATCACTTGGCAGTCGCTTAGGTACCACTCGCGGATCGTGAGATCCGGATAGCGTTCCGAGATTTCTCGATACGGACACTCGTGTTTGACCCGGAACGAAGCCTCGTACAGACCCATGGCGGACTAGTTGGTCTGTTACGAATTAACGGTGCCGGTCATGTCCGGCAGCACCTATATTCTGATACTTCCCATACGAGTGCATACTGATGTCTGAGCGTCGCCCCGGTGACCGTGGCCGCACCCACGGGGAATTCGTCCAGAAACTCGCGTCGGCTCTCCCGGATCAGCCGTTGAGCCTCGAGCGCGTCAAGCGAACGAACGTGGGGCAAAAACCCGCCGCCGAACTGGCTGAACTGGAACTGGGCCCGAACAACTGTACAGCAGCGTGAGCTATGCGGACGGAAACTGAACTCAAACAGGGCATCCGCGAGCACCTCGGGCAGTTCTCGCTCCACGTCCTCCTGGTGTTCGCTACCGGGCTGACCATCGGTTCTGAACGCGCCGTCGTGCCCGTCCTCGGCCGCGACGTGCTCGGCGTCGAGTCGCTGTTCGTCATCGGCTCGTTCGTCGTCTCGTTCGGCTTCGTCAAGGGGCTCTTGAACCTCTACGCTGGCAAATGGGGCGGCGAGTATGGGCGCAAGCCCGTGCTCGTTCTCGGGTGGCTAACTGCACTGCCGATTCCGGTCATCCTCATCTTTGCGCCGAGTTGGGGCTGGATCACCGTCGGCAACATCCTGTTGGGCATCAATCAGGCGTTGACCTGGAGTATGGCGATCAACGCCAAGATCGACCTTGCAGGCCCCGAGCAACGAGGGTTGGCCGTGGGTATCGACGAGGCGTTCGGATACAGTGGCGTCGCCGTCGGTGCCTGGATTACGGGCATCATCGCAGCGCGGACGAGCCTCCGGCCCGAGCCGTTCTACTTCCTCGCTGCCGTCGTCGTGCTGGCGTTTCTGATCTCGATCTTTCTCATCAAGGAGACCGTCCAGTTCGCGGCGGTAGAGGTCGCCGATGACGACCACCACGATGCGAACCTCCCATTCGCGGAGGTGCTAAAGCGGGCGACCTACGGCGACAAGACGCTGTTCGCCGCGGCACAGGCGGGTCACATCGAGAAATTCGTCGATACGCTGTTCTGGCTTGCCGTCCCGTTGTATCTCACGAGCCACGGACTTGGAATCGCAGCAGCCGGGTTCGTCGTCGGCATCCACAGCGCGATGTACTTCCTCCAGATCGCGACCGGTGGACTCGCGGACCGGATCGGTCGTCGTCCACCCGTCGTCGTCGGAATGTTCCTTACCGGCGCGGGCGTCCTCGGGATGGTACTCGTCGACGGGTATCTCCCGTGGGCCGTCCTCTCCGGTGTGTCCGGCCTCGGAATGGCGTTGCTCTACCCGAATCTGATGACCGTTCCCGGCGACGCTGCCCACCCGACGTGGCGTGCGACCGGGATGGGCGTCTACCGGATGTGGCGCGACTCGGGCTACGGCGTCGGCGCAATCCTGATCGGGCTCTCGATGGAGTTCGTAACCGCCGAAGCTGCCTTCTATCTGACCGCTGCCTTGATGTTCGTCTCCGGGGCGATCGTATATCTCTGGATGGAAGAAACGCATCCCGACTTCGGGACGCACGAGCCGCCAGCACCTGCTCCTGAGCACTCAGGTCAGACGCTCCCTCAAGACTAACTTCGTTTGATCCGGACGGGTTCCCAACCCCATCGACGCTGTGTAACGGTCTGTTCACGCTGTGCGTATCGAACACACACTCTCAGCACTCTCTCGACGACTGACCGCTATTCAACAACGGAGACCCGAATCGGTCGCTGAGAACACCGCCGCGCAGTAACGCGGCAGCACGGACAGAAGGGTGTATGCAGGAGCTCCACTCTGTCCATCTTTATCTTCCGCAGGCGATGCGGATAACACCACCGACACGGACTCGAGCGGGCCCCGAAACACGAGGTCCCGCTGAAACGAACGTCTCGTCGATTCCGCACGGTGGTATCGGCGGTTCAGCTGAAACCTGGTTGTCAGCTGCAGGTGCGGTCTCACAGCCCGATCTGGGACCGTCAGGATGGGACAATCGATACCGCGTGACGGCACTGTCGCTCAGCACTCGGGCTCAGCTTCGCTCTTCGTCGGAGAGATGCCACGGACTCTCGACGTCAGTGGGACTCTCGTCCGTCGCGAGCGGGACCGTCTCGTAGAGCTGCTCGAGGTGATCCATGGTATAGTCGACCGCGTAGCGTTCGACGGCCGCTCTGGTATCGCGATCGGTCGTCAGACAGGTCTCGATGGCCTCGACCATCGACTCGCGGTCGCCGTAGGTGAACCGTTCGCCGTTACCGGCCTCGATGGTACGAGTAAACGGCGCGACATCGGCGGCAGCGACGGGCGTCCCGCAGGCGTTGGCCTCGAGCGTCGAGAGGCCGAGCGTGTCGGCGGTCGAAGCCGTGACGAACGTATCGATCGAGGAGTAAAAGACGGGCAACTCCTCGCGGGGGAGAAAGTCACGAATCTCGACGTTGTCCGGGGCCGCACGCTCGAGGGAGTCGCGGTACGGGCCGTCGCCGACGATGACGAAGTCGTACTCCGGCAGCGCCTCGGCGGCTCGAAGGATCTCGCTGACGTTTTTCTCCATGCTGAGCCGGCCACTGTAGCCGACGACCGTCCGGTCGGGGTACCAGTCTTCCGCGGTCGGCTGGAAGAAGTCCATGTCGATCCCGACTGGCAACTGAACGTGTTCGACATCGCGGTCGATCCGCTCGGTCGAGGCGGTGACGATATCGAAACTCTGTAGGAAGCTGTTTTCGACCGGCACATAGAGGTTCGAGAGCAGCCCGGCGACCGACTCGAGTTTGATGCTCTGGTGGAAGTATTCCTCGAGTGGCGTATGATGAGTGTAAATCGCCGGCAGGTCGTGTTTCCAGGCGTAGTAGCGGCCGAGGATGCCGATCGGTGCGGGGCCGTGACAGTGGACGACGTCGAGGTCGGGCAGCGTCGACGGCCGTCGGGTAAGCGGGATCCGGTAGCCGGCATAGAAGGGGTTCGGCATCGAGGTCACCGGAATCTCCCGGTCGCCGGGTTCGTAGTCGCCGTCCGGGTAGACGACGTACACCTCGTGTCCTTTCCGTTCCAATTCCTCGCGCCAGAGTTTGATCGTATACGTTACGCCATCGATCTCGGGAAAGTAACTGTCCGTAAAGAACCCGATCTTCATTCAGACCACCTCCTCGTACAACGACTGATACTGGTTCGCAACCGCATCAAGCGAAAATTCCTCGCTGCGGTCGGCCGCGTTCGATCCGAGTCGTTCTCGGAGCTCCGGATCGCGAAGTCGCTCAAGCGCCGCTGCGAAGCCGTCGACGCCCGATTCCGAAACTTTCAGGCTGTCCTCGCCGTCCTCGAGCCACGAGAACGTCTCGATGTCGCGGACGAGGACTGGTTTGCCGGCAGCCATCGCCTCGAGCAACGCGATCCCCTCGTTTTCCTCGTGGGTGGGGAAACAGAAGATATCGCCTGCTGCATACGCACCGCGAATGTCGTCGACGTAGCCGGTGAACGTACAGTTGTCCGGCGCGTTCTCGATCAGCGCCGTCGTCTCTCGGCCCTTTAGGGAGAGATCCAGCGGGCCAAACCAGGCAAAATCCAGGTCGGGCAGCCGGCGGGCCAGTTCGACGAACGTTTTGAGTCCCTTGCGCTTGATGACGTGGCCGACGAGGAAAACGGTCGGCGACTCGAGGTCGTACCGATCACGATACTCGTCTTCGAGCGATTGGAACCCCGCGAGTTTCGACCGGTCGACGCCGTTCGAGACGACCGTCGTCGGCACATCGGTGTACGTCTCGATCAGGTCCTGGTTGTACGCCGACGGACAGACGAGCGCGTCGGCTAACCCGTAGGCCCACCTGAGATACGGCTTGAGCGGCTTCGCGAGGGCGTTCGTGAACCGAAAGCTGTCGCCGAAGTCCTCGGCGGTCACATGCGTATTCGCGATGACGGGGACCCCCTTCGATCGCGCCTGCCGTGCATACCAGACCGAGCGCGGTCCCATGAGGTTACAGTGGAAAACGTCGGCCTCGAGTGTCGGTTCGGTCGTGTAGGTCAGGTCCAGTCGATCCAGCATCTTCCGCTGGTGGACGACCGACTCGTGGATGCCGCCGGTGACGTGAGATTCGAGTTCGAAGTAGTGACTGATTTTCATACCTGACCCTCCTGTACCGGGTGCTGGTTACCGTTGGAGATGCGAGACCGCCGCGGTGAGTCGACGGCCGGTGTTTTCGTCCCTGTTCGATCGCGGCGTCACTCGACTTCGAGCCACGGCACTTCCATGAGCGCCGGGATGTACGTCTCGATGTGGTGTTCCCAGACGCCCTCCTCGCCGAAGGCTTCGCCGTGGTCTGCGGTCACGATGACGGTGCCGTCGAGGTCATCGACGATGTCGGCGACGGATTCGAGTGCGATCCGCAGGTTCTCCTCGTAGAGGGCCATCGCCGCCTCGCGCGTGCCGTTCGTGACGACCTCGGTGGGATCGAGCTCGAGCCACAGGCCCGCTTTCTGTGCGAGTTCGCTGCCCTCGAGCCTGTCTTCGACTTTCGGACGGATCGTATCGCCGAGTGAGGCAAGCGCACCGCCGCCACCATCCTCGCTTTGCTCGGCTTCCTCCTGTTTTCGAATCCCTTTCTGGATCTGTTTGAGTTTCTGGCCTTTGCCGCGTGCGAGATAGGGCGCGTGGGGCTGCATGTAGTGGAGCACCGTCCGGTCGGCTTCCTCGACGGCACCCTGGTTGTTGTAGAACGCCTCCGCGATGCCGTCCGGCGGCACCGTGCCGAGGTCATCGTCCCAGCCCGACTTCCACACGTCGAAGACGTTGCTGATGTGATTCGAAGCCGACCACTCGTAGTCACAACTGGCCCCCCACTTGAGCTCGTTTAACGGGATGCCGAGGTCGTTGATGAACGGGTTCCCCGAGAAGTACGCGATATCGTGTTCCTCGGTGAAAGTTCGATAGGCCCACTCCGGCGTCGACGAGCCGACACTCCGGCGCTTTTCCAGCGTCCCGTCGAGATATTCGTCGTAGACCTCGCTGAACACGTCATACCGACACGCATCCAGCACGAGACAGTAGTCCCACTCCGACTCGAGGAAGTGCTGGTCGTCCATTAGTTGCGACTATCTTTCGAACCAACCTATGTATTCTTGTTGGTTCCAGGAAAGTCACTAAAACAGCACTTTTCGGGCCTGTAAGCCGCAATACTGTCGGACAACGTCACGTCGGATCGACGTGTCACTCGAGGTAGCCAAGCTCCCGGAGCCGGTCGCGGGTCTCTTCGTCGGCCTCCTCGAGGGCGTCGACGTCGTCGGTATCGGTTTCGGATGGATCGTCCCACGCGCCGCCGGCGTTTGCCTCGAAGCGGGCAAGTGCCTGCTCGGTCGCAGCGACGACGTCGTCGTCGGCCGGCTCGACCGGTGACGTTTCGTCGGGATCCTCGCCGAGGCGGTAGCCCTCATCGGGGATGCGATCCGCGCGAACATACTTTGCGTCGGTGCTTCGGGCGGCACGGAGTCGTGAGTACGCGCGGTGGTCGTCGGGCAGGTCTATCCCGGCCTCGCTGGCTTTCTCCTCTAGGTGGTGCAGTTCGATGACCGGCTGGGCGTACTCGACGAACGCGTAGTCGTTCGCGTCGTCGGCCTCGAGGATCGCCTGTTGACCGGCATCGAGGTCGGCAGCCCCCTCGAAGGCGCGGTACTCGTCGGCAAGCAGCGAGCGCGTCGGGTCACGAGCGACGGCACCGGCAGCATCGCCAGCCAGACCGACCGCCTCGGGATCGACATCCAGCGAGTCCAACACGGTGTGATAGCAGTCGAGCAACTCAACGAGGTCGTCACGACGGTCGGCCTCGAGGTCGGGGTGTTTGACCAGTAGCGGGACGTTGATGAGGTGGTCGTAGAGGGCGAACTCGTGGCCGTAGAGGTCGTGTTCGCCGTGGAGTTCGCCGTGGTCAGCCGCAACGACGACGGTGGTGTCCTCCCACTGCCCGGTTTCGCGCAGCCAGTCGAACAGCCGGCCGAGTTCGGCATCCATGTGGGCGATTTCGGCGTCGTAGAGCCCGCGGATCGCCGCCCACTCATCGTCGTCGATGTCTCGCGCACCGGAGTTGAACTCCTTGGAGTTCTGGCAGACTTCGTCGGGGTCGACGCCGGGGGCGAACTCCTCGCGGTATTCCTCGGGCGGGTAGTACGGGAGGTGGGCGTCCATCAGGTTGACGAACGCGAACCAGCCCTCGTCGCTGTCGCTGTCGTCGATAAATGACTTCGTGCGGTCGATGACCGACGGCGTCTTCGAGTCGGCACTCTCGCCGCTGGCGAGTTTCGAGTGTGCCATCGCGCCGAGGTGGACGAGCTTCGATGCCAGATCGCGGAGGTAGTCGTTGTCGTTGATCGCCTGCCACGCGCTCGCGAGCGGCCCCGAAAGGACATCGCCGGGCAGCACCTCGAAAAAGGAGTCCTGCGCGTCGAAGCCGTCGGTAAGGCCGGTGTAGGGGGTGATCCAGGCGTTCGAGGAGTAACAGGCCGTGTCGTACCCGGCCGCCGACAGGACCGACGCGAGGGTCGTATCGCCGTCGAGATACGGACTGCCCTGATCGGCCCCGTGCTGGCTCGGATACTGGCCGGTAAACAGCGAGGCGTGTACCGGTAGCGTCCACGGCGCAGGTGCGATCGCCGATTCGAAGACGGTCGCCTCCTCGGCGAACCGCGAGAGTTCCGGCGTCGTCGCTCGCTCGTATCCATACGGCTCGAGGCGATCCTTCCGGACCGTATCCAGAACGACGAAGAGGACATTCGACTGGCGAGTCCTGTTCATTACTGGCCACACTTCGCTCCACGCAAATAAATCGATTGAAGGGGGTGACGCGACACGTTTCGACTGGGTCGGTGCCGATCAGATGTTTCAAGTTTACTGACGAGTCATATCCGGCATGGACGATCGAAATCGGCGAGCATTTCTCATCGGCATCGCCGGAGCGATCGCGGCCTTCGCGGTTTTGTTTTTCCTCGTTGGTGCCCGTGACGTCCTCGACTCGTTGCTGTCGGCTTCACCCTCTCGGGTCGTCGCAACGTTTGCACTTGCGCTCGGCTGGCTGGCCGCCTGGAGTCTGATGCTTCGGACCGTGCTGGCCGCGCTCGATATCGAGATCCCGATCGGGAAGTCGTTTCTCGTCTATGCTGGAGCCGTCTTCGCGAACAACGTCACTCCGTTCGGGCAGGCCGGCGGCGAACCGATCGCCGCGTTGCTCATCTCGAAGACCTCCGACGCTCGCTACGAGACCAGCCTCGTCGGGATTGCGACCGTCGACGTCATCAACGTCGTCCCATCGATCTCGCTGATCCTCGTGGGTGTCGGCTACTACGCGACCACCGCGGCGATCGGCCAGCGCCTCGAGACGGCCGTCGGCTCGGCGGTCGTGTTGATCGGGGGCATCGTCATCGTGATGGGCCTCGTGTGGCGCTATCACCGGACGCTCGTCGAGCGACTGCCCGGGATCATTGCTCCCCGACTCGGCCGGCTCGAGCGCTTCGACTCCGAGACGCTTGAGGAAGACATCGCCGACCGACTGGGGCGGTTTTTCGAGAACATCGAACGCGTGGCAACGGATCGGTGGCGACTGGCCGCCATCATCGGCCTGTCACTGTGTGGGTGGCTCTTTCAGACGGCTGCGCTTACGGTCGCGTTCGACGCGATCGGGTACGACGTCTCGGCATACGTCCTGCTGTTTGTCATCCCGCTTGCGAACCTCGCAGGCGCTGCGCCGCTACCAGGTGGGCTCGGCAGTATCGAAGCCGCGTTCGTCACGCTGCTCGTGCCAACGACCGGGATTCCGGCGTCGGCCATCACCGCGGCCGTCCTCATCTTCCGGGGCGCGATTTACTGGATGCCGGTCCTGATCGGCGGGCTGTCGGTGTCGGCGTTCGGCGTCCGAGCGGTTCGGTAAGCGGCTGCTGGCCGACAGCGTCATTTCCGTCCGGCTCCGATGACCTTTCCGAGCATGTACCGTGAGGGTCACTCCGGTTTCAACGCCTTGCTCTATGCGCCGGTTCTCCCCCTCGTGAGCTCCGTCTGGTCGCTCGAGCTGGCGCTGGTTGGGGCGCTCGTGGCTGTTGGCGTCGCTAATATCCCTGATCTCGATCAGCCGCTTCCGCGCATACGCCATCGCGGACCGACCCATACCGTCTGGTTTGCTCTCCTCGTCGGGCTGGTCACGGGCATCGGCACCGACCTCCTCGTCCCCGCGACGCCGGTGGCGTTCCGGTTTGGCTTCATCGTCGGCACCGGTGGCATCCTCGCCCACCTCGCCGGCGACGTCGTGACCCCCATGGGGATCAGCCCGTTTGCCCCGCTCTGGCGGTATCATGTCACGCTCGAGTGGTTCAAATCCAAGAACAGCCGGATCAATCGGGCGTTTTTGCTCGTCGGCTCGAGTGCGCTGTTCGCGTCACTACTTTTGACGATGGGGCTGTCGGCGGTCGTTCCGGCGAGTTGATCGTTGATCGGTACCGGCCATCCGGCCACGCCCGGTTTCGGGTCGACTCGAGGCCTAGATCGACCGCTGCTCGTCTGTGTCCCAGACGAGGAGTGCGATCGACGCGGTCCAGAGGAAGACTGTCGCGGTCGGGCTGTGGACCGGCAAGCCGGGACTCCAACTTGTCCGAAGCGGAAACAGGACGTCGATCCCTTTCGGCGACAGCGAGTCGATCGCGAGATGGGAACCGAGTGCCAGCCCGATGGCGAGCGCGACGCGTCGACCGATCGTCGAAGTCTGCTGACGACCGACGGCATACCCGCCAGCGACCACTGCCAGCGCGAACAGTGGCGTGTGAGTGATCCCGCGGTGAACGAACGGCCAGGCCCAGTCCGCTGGAAAGAGAAAGTCGGCGTCCGGAAGCAGTCCGAAGACGAGCCCGATCCGCGGGTCTGCGTCGGTGAGCCCGGCAACGAGGGCGTAGCCGACGAACGCGTGGGTCGCGAACGCACCCGTCAGAAACAATGCACGTCCGAGCTCCATCAGCGATGGTTTCAACGGGTATCACCACATAGTTTATGCTCTCCGAAGGCGGGAGCGACGGACAGACAAGTGGCCATACCCGGTGTGTGATTCGCCGGTCAACTCGGCACATCACGACAGCGATTCGCGGCGACGGCCTGCCAGCGCGATCGCCGGAAGCGAATCAACAATGCTTACATTCGGGACGAACTACGCACGGGTTATGTATCCGTTGCAACTCGAGGGGATGCCGCCCTGGCTCGAGTCGATGCTGACGTCAGAACTCGCGCTTGCGGTGTTTTTCGGTATCTGTGTCCTCGAGGGTGCGATGCTGCTGCGATTTATGCCGAGCGAACTCGTCGTCCCGGCCGCACTGGCGCTGATCGGGTCGTCGATGCCGAAAGTGGTGACGATCGTCGCGATTGCGGTCGCCGGGACGACGATCGGCCAGTTCGGCCTGTTCTGTCTCGTCCGCCGCGCTGGCCGGGAGTACGTCCTCCGAAAGAGCTGGTTTCCCGTCACCGAGTCGCGACTCGAGCGGTTCGACGGCTGGTTCGATCGCTGGGGCGCAGTGGCTGTCGCCGTAAGCAACACGATGTTGTTCGTCCGCGGGCTACTGACCGTCCCTGCGGGACTCTCGGAGATGGACGGCCGCGCGTTCGTCGCGCTGTCGGCGATCGGCTCGCTGTCGTTCCAGTCGATTCTCGCGGCGCTGTATCTCGTTGGTGGCCACCTGTTGGCGTGATCGGTCGACGAAAAACGGACGGCAGCTCTCGAGGGTAGTTACTCGCCGCCCTGTCGGTAGACCGGCAGCCGGAACCGGACGCCGGCGTCGCGGAGTTGCCACTTGATCTCGAAGCCGGCCCACGAGAGGCCGGTCAGCAGCGCAACGCCAATTGCGGCGAACTCGGAGGCCCCCATCCAGACTGGACTCACGAACAGCAGGGCGTTGTAGATCCGATGTGGGAGGATCGTCTCGACGAAATCGCCGAGGAACTCGAAGGGGCTAAACTCGAGTTCGCCCCCCTCGCCGCCGCCACCGCCGCTGCTGGTCTCGGCTGCGGTTCGGTTCTCGAGGCCGAGCGCGGCCGCGCTCTGGCCGGTGCTTTCGTCACCAGCCTCGAGGCGTTCGGCTTCGTAGGGGAGTGACGAGCCGACCTCCCAGACGATGTCGCCGGACTCGTTGACCTCGATGACGCGGTTGCCGTGGGTGTCTGCGATCAGCGTGTTGCCGTTTGGAAGCCGGTCGGCGTCCCGTGGCCACTGGATCTGATCGTCTTCCCACAGCCAGGTCTGCTTCCACTCGCCGTCCTCACGCTGAAACTCCTTGATCTGGGCATTTTCAGAGTCGGCAACGAGGACTGCCGGCCCGCCTTGGCTCTCAGGGATGTAGTCGGGGTTGTGCTGTTCGTGGAGGATGTCGTACTCGTTTTCCGACCCGAGCGTCCAGTCCTCGAGCAGTCCGTCTTCCCGATCGAGGAAGACGACCTGGTCTTGGTTGCGCAGACTGGCCATGATCCGGCCCTCCATCTGCCCGCTCTCGATGTACTCGACGTCGTTGATGTGTGCCCAGTCACGGGGCCAGGAGTGGCCGCCCTCGAGCGGGAAGTCGCTCTGGGCGTCCCAGAGCCACTCGACGACCGCCGTCTCGGTGTTGACGATGAAGACCTGATCGGCGACCATGTCGGCGACGACGAAGTGGGTCTCGTTGATGCGGTCGACGTCGTGCCACTCCCCAGCGTACTCCTTGTAGTCGTAGCGCTCGTAGAGCACCTCCACCTCACCTGTCTCGAGGTCGGCGCGCTCGATGACGTTGCGGGTACACGGTGGAGCGCCACAGTTGGCACCTTCGGTGTGAATCGTATCCGTCGCGGCGTATTCGACGGTTAACGGATCACCCTCGACAGGATCGACGTCGAAGTACTTCGTCCGCGAGTTGTTGTAGTAGAGGACCTCGCCGTTGGGCTGATAGGCGGTGATCGTCCCGGCGCGGCCGGATTCGGTGACGACCGTGTGGTTCTCTGTCTGCGGTGCGTTCGGGACGCCTTCTCTCGAGGCCGTCGAAACGCCTTCTCCCGCTGCGCTGGCGACGACGGCGGCAGACAAAAGAACGAGGACGACGAACGCAGCCCGGAGCCGGGTTCTCGTTATTTCCGACCGGACCCGCTCGAGCGACGGAAGCGATTGTTCGGTCACGGTATTCTCACCATCTCGTTTCGGCATGCCGTTTGGGGACCCATTGCCCTTTGTTTCCTGATCAAGATATTAGTACGTTGTTGAACGTTCTATTTTCCGTGGGAGGGGAACCACATCGTGCCTGTCCCAACAGCGACTCGAGCGCTCGTTCTGGCGGGTAACATGGTCTTGATAGTATTACGCCTGCTCGTCCGCCCGCGTGGTCAGGACGGGCACCGGCGATGTGCGGATCACTCGCTCGGTGAAGCTCCCGAGGAGGTGTCGGTCGAGGCCTGTGTGGCCGTGTGTCCCCATCACGACGAGGTCGATCCCCGCCTCGTCGGCATAGCTTGTGACCTCCCGGGGCATCGAGCCGGTCACGATGGTCGTCGTGACGTCGTCGACGCCCGCCTGCGTGGCGGTCGCCGCTGCCTCGTCGAGAACCGTCTGGATGTTCTCCTCGAGTTGCTCGGAGAGCTGTGCCGATTCCGTATCACCGACCTCCGGGAGTTCGTCGACGATAGACAGCAAGTGGAGTGTCGCACCGGTACGTTCGGCGACCGTCGCTGCCAGTTTCAGCGCCGCCGTTGCATGGTCGCTCCCATCGGTCGGAACGAGCACGTCGGTGTAGGGGTACGTCGGCGTCACACCGTCGGCTGCTCGAACCGTCATCACCGGTACTGGGCTTCTGTTTACGACGTGATCCGTGACGCTCCCGAGAACGTATTCTCCCAGTCCGCGCCGACCGTGGGCACCCATCGCGATGAACTCGAACTCGTCGGCGCTGACGTAGTCGACGATCGTCGGCCGGGGATCACCCTGGACGACGTCCGTGACCACGGACACGCCGCGTTCCTCGGCGAGCGCGGCAGCCTCCGAGACGAGCGAGTCGCCCTCCTCCTCGAGGACGTCGACGACGTCAGTACCGAGTCGAGTGAGGCTCGGTTGGTTCGTGTCCGCGACGTGAAGCAGGTGGACGGTCGCGTCCCGGTCGCAGGCGATGTCGAGGGTGTGCTCGAGTGCTGCGGTTGCGGGGTCACTCCCGTCGGTCGGGACGAGAAAGCGAGGTGGCATACTCGAGCGTTCGGGACGGACCTGCTTATATACTGTTGGCCAACAGTCAGTGAATACCCGGTCGCTCTCGGTTCTCGGTACGGGGTGTCGAACGCAAAATAGAGGATACCGCTCTGCCCGCAGACGGCGTCGAGTCGCTAGACGGTTTCGACGCGAATTTCGCCGGCTGCTGTGACGGTCACCAGACACCCGCTGTACTCGAAGGACACTGCGCCGTTGGGGCGGAGGCCGTTCGCACGCGGTTCGAACAGTCGCTCGAGCGCGTCGGCGTTGATCGAATAATGCAGTGGCTCGAGTTCAGTGATGTCTTCGTCTAAGAATGTTGCGACGGCGTCCGCGACGGCGACGCTAAGCGGTTCGTCGCCGAGTCGATCGTAGTGCATGGAATGGTGATCCCCAATCTCGGTCGCCGGTGTTGGTGAACTCATCTTGCTCATAGCATATACGTACCCCCAGTACGGTGGTGGGAAGTCGTTTCGTGGTTCAATAGTCGTTGTAAAGAACCTACTTGTTAACTGTGTAAGGGCCGCCACAGCAGCTGGTTAATTAGTTAACCTCGGACGCAGTCGCACCCTCAAACAGGACGGCAAAGAGCTTCCGTTCGACCGCCCGAACGTGCTTGTGGAAGGCGGGCGAGGAAATCTCGAGGGAGTCCGCGATCTCTTCACCGTTTGCGTGCCGGGGCCACTCGAAGAACCCACCGTGGTATGCCGTCTGGACGACCTCTCGCTGGCGATCGGTGAACGTCTCGAGCAAGGCGCTGCGCGCGTGGTTGGCCACCGTCGAACACCCATCCGTCGCCACAGCACGGCAAGCGACCATCGACACGTCGGGGCCGTTTCGGCTGATCCCGGCGATGAGGTCGCGAACGTCGACCGCGTCCGGGACGTCGATGCGTGCGCGTCCACCCGAGGTATCGGCCACGAACTCGCGTAACTGCGCCCCGTGGGCGTCGGTAATCGCTCCCAGAGACGGTTCAGTCAACCGGAGTTGCAGTACCGTCTCGGCTTCGTGTTCGGCGACCGTGACGACTTGGCTGATTCCGTCGACTGGGGCGTGGGCTTCGGTCTCGATCGGTCTCTCGAGTGGCCCGTCGACGGCCGCGAACACGACCTGTGCCTCGTCGTCTCGAGCCGTCGCGCCCGCATAGAGCACGCGCTCGTCGAGGAACGCAGCCAGCCGACACAGCGTCGCATCCGCTGCAACCTCGAGTTCCACTTCGGTACGATCGGTAGCTGACAGCGCGTGGGTCCGGTTGACGGCGTCGATCGCGTATGCGATCGTCCCGCTGAGGTCGGCGAGCATCGACCGAAACGGCTCGTCGAACGCGTCCTGCTGGTCTCCGTAGATCGACAGAACGCCGTAGAGAACCCCATCATAGACGAGCGGCACCGCGTACACACACTGGACGTTGCGTGAGAGTGCGTCACCGCGCCATGCACCGTCGTGGACCGATGCCGCGACGTTCTCGACGTAGACCGGCGCTTTCGCTCGCGCCGCCCGTCCCGCCGGTTCGGCGGTCGATTCGTCGACTGTCGGTACCGTTACCGCGTCCAGATAACCACGGTCGTGTCCGGCGTGAGCGCGCGGCTCGAGGCTGTTGCCGTTCGCGTCGGGCTCGCCGAACCAGGCCAGCGAACACGCGTCGCACTCGGTGAGCCGTGCGAGGACGCCGCGTTCGAGCGCCGTCCGGGAATCAGCCGCCAGGAGAAACTGTTCGATATCTCGGCGCGTCTCGAGTGCGGCGTCGAGGCGCTCGAGTCGGCGAGCGTGCCGTTCAAGCTCGCGTTCGCGGTCGTGAAACCGCTGGCGCTGTCCGATCCAATCGAGCGCGGCTTCCGTTGCCACGACGAACGGTTCGACGAGTTCGACGGCCCCGCTGACGTCGGCGTCGGGAGCGCTCGAGACCGCGACGAACACGCCGTGTTCGCCGAGCGAAACGGCGAGTCCGCTCTGGGCAGCAGTCGCAGCAGGGGCCGCTGGCGACGTTGCGATATCGTCAGCGGTTGACGGCTCGCCAGTGATGAACGTCTCCCAGATGCTACTGCCGTTGGGTTCGACCGCTGCGGGGGAGCCAGCCGTCGATTCGTAGGCTGCTGAGTATGCCACCGGACGGAGTTCAGTGGCCCGATCGTCGAACCGATAGACGACGCCGTCGATCTCGAGTACGTCGGCGACGATGTCGACGAGGGACTCGCAAGCGGCCGGTTCCGAGTCGACAGCGAGTACGTGGCTGGTTGCGTTGGAGAGGGCATCGAGCGCTGCTCGATATCTGTGCCGGTCGGTCAGTGCTCGCTCGCGCTCGCATTCGGCAGCTGCGAGCGTTCGCTGGAGCCGCTGTGCAAGGAGCCGTGGCTTCTGAACCGACCGCTTGACGACGATTTCAGTCGCGCCCTCGGTTCGGAGGTCGTCGATCGCCTCGTCGGCAGTCGAATCGATCGCGTAGACGATCGGACATGCGCCGTCGACGGCTGCGAGAGCAGCACGCTCGTCCGTCAGGACGCACGTTGCGGTCTCGAGTCGATCGTCCGTGAGGTCGGACGCCGCCGAGACGACGCCAGCGACTGTCACCGCCTCGTCTGCAAGCTCCGCCGTTGCCGTCCGAATCCACTCGGACGTGCCGACGAGAACGCACTCGGGCGTCGTCTCGGCATCCTCGAGACTGCGAATCATACCCTTGGTGGGTGCGGCGATAATAAAAAGCTCATGTCGGTTCCGACGGGCGACCCCGGTTTACTCGGGCGTGAGTGTGCCGTGCTCAACTCGATAGCCGTCGTCGCAGGCCTCGATCCCCCGCACGTCCCGCAGTCTGAGCCCCTGTTCCATCTTGGTCACGACCGGTGTATCGTAGTGGTCAGCGTCGTACTCGAACCCTTTTCCCTCCTGTCGGCGGCGCTCGACGAACGCTCGATGGCGTTCGAGGCGTGTGCGTCCAACCGACCGTGACAGTGTCGGCACCTCGTCAATCCGATCGTCGAACACCTCGAGAAACGCGTCCTCGAGTTCGACCCCGACCGAGCTGCGACCGGCACACATCGCCGCGAGCGTGGTCGTGCCGGTGCCCCAGAAGGGATCGAGGACGGTGTCGCCGTAGGTCGAGTACATACAGATCAGCCGGTAAGGAATCTCGAGAGGGTAGGCCGCCGACCGCTCCCGGAGCTCGTCGTCGACCGCCTCGAGCGTCTGTAACTCGCCGGTCACGTCGGTCCAGACGTCCGAGAACCAGCGGTTGCGTTCCTCCCAGAAGTAGGCGGCCTCGTAGCGCCGGTCAGCACCCGGCTCGAACTCGCGGCGCGTTCCCCCCTTCCGAAAGATCAGGACGTACTCGTGCTCGAGGGTGACGTAGGCGTTCGGCGGGATCATGCCGCTCCCCATGAACTTGGCCGCGCTGTTTGCCGGCTTGCGCCAGAGCACGTCCGGCAGCGGCTCGAACCCGCGGTCCTCGAACGCCGCGAGCACGCGGGCGTGGTTTGGGTAGACTCGAAAACTACCGTCGACCGACCGGGTCGCGTCGCCGACGTTGATACAGGCGATTCCGCCGTCGACCAGCACTCGCTCGAGTTCGTCCCAGACGGCCGCGAGTTGTGTGTGCATCGCCTCGAAGGCGGCCTGGCCGTCACCAGTCTCGAGTGCGTCACCGATCGTCGGATCGAGGTCCGTAAAGAGGTCGTCCCACATCTCGATCATCGGATACGGTGGCGACGTCACGACGAGTTCGACCGACTCGTCGGCGACGTCCGAGAGCGTGCGGGAGTCACCGACGACCACGCGGTGAGTGGTCTCCATTGGCTTGACACTGTCGGCGTCTCTCCCTTAGCTTCTTCGTCAGGCGACGCACAGACCGGAAAAGTAGGCGATCGCCCCCAGTCGAGCGGGCCGGTCGTTACTCCTCGCTTTCCTCGTCCGGTTCCTCAGCCCCGACTTCGGACTCTGTAGCCGTTTCAGGTTCGCTCTCGATATCGGTCGCCGGCTCGAACTCCTCGATCGGCTCCCACTCTTCTTCCTCGTCCGATGTGAGCCGTCGCCGAAGGATCGCAGCCCCCGCGAGCAGCCCCACTGCGAGCAGAAGTCGCGACAGCCGCGACGGTGAGTCAGATTCGTCCGTCACCTCGACTGTCGTCTCCTCGGTTTCCTCGGTCGTTTCCCGGACGCTCTCGATGATCTCCGGTTCCTCGACGTCCTCGAGCGGCGTCTCTTCGAGCATCGATGACTGCCGACCGAGGAGAAAGCCAACGGCCGCACCGATGCCAAACAACGCTCCTGCAAGCGGAAACTGCCCGCCTGAGCGAGCCCCTTCGGATTCCTCGACGGCCTCGAGAATCGTCTCGCGCATCGGAGACTCCATCCCCCGATTGACCGCTTCTTTAACGATGAGCTCGGATAGTGTGGCGTCCTGTTGTTCCGTCTCGGGCATAATCCGCTCCGACCACATCGCTGTACATAATTCTATCCCCCGTTTCTATCGCTCGGACGAGTTCGTCGTCTCGTATGCATGAACTACTCAGAAAATCGGATGATATAACAGCTTGTTTACTGGCGATGATTGGGCGTGCGCGAACGACGGATACGAGTCGGCGTCGAACGGCGATGTGATCGGTGTTCAGAACTCCCTCGAGAACCGGTCAGCGATCCGCATTTCTGATCGTGCGCAGTTGCTGCCAGCATTCAGAATAACATTTCATTCGCGTGCGCGACAACCGTCCGATAATTACGAACTCTCCTGATTCAGAAGTGTATCGCCATCGCCTGTCGGGCCGTGTCAGTGATCGGTAAATCTGACTCTTCGGACCCTATAAGGTCACATCGGCACGCCGAGCACGCGGCATCGCCGTGGAATGCCTTCCATAACGAAAGGGGCCCCTGAGCGAGCGTACACATGAGCGTTCTCCGCCAGCCCGAGGTACTCGGCCGAACGAACCGGCGGCGCGTCGTTGGCGTCACCGCTGCGCTCTCTGCGGCGGCCGTCGAAACGATCGCGGTCGGGTGCTGGTTCAGCCTCGTCGTCGTCGGCTCGCGGACGACAGTGACAGCGCTTGCAGGGCTTGGTGTGCTTTTCTGTGGTTCACTGCTTAGAATGGGAATTTTCGGTGCGACGGTTAGCGACCTCGGTGATCTCCTGCAGCCGAAAGAACTCGGCGTGACGGTCGCGCTGACGTCCACTTGGATCGTCTGGCTGTTCGTGGCCGAACTGATCGGCGATTCGCTCGGTGTCGCCGTCGCAGCCGTCGTGTTCGCTGGCATGCTCACCGGCCAGTTCGTCCTCGAGCGATACATCTTCAGCCAGTCCGCAGTCGATGGCCGACCAGTCACGTTGGTCGTTTCGGGGCTATTGCTGGCTGCCGGTGCGTCGGCGCTGCTCGCGACTGTCTGGTTTACCGACTGGACGATTTCCTCGTCGCCGCTCGCGCTCGGCTCGATGACGATCGTGCTCCGAATCGAGGCCGCCCATCTCGGCGTGTTCGTCTTCGGCCTCTTCGCGTTCCTCGCCCATCAGCGCCGATTGCAGCGACTTCTCAGTCCCTAGTGGATCGCCGATTCGTTTTCCGTCGGCAGTATCACTTCCCCTGTGCGCCCACGTTCTGGTCGCTTTCGAAGGAGTCCGGGTCCGGCTCGATCGTCGCGTACTGGACTGCCCGCCTGCCCAGCGTCGTTACCCGCGTCTCGAGTTTTGCATCGACGAACGCCCCGTTATCGATGGCGGCACTGGCGTTCGGGATCGCCGCCTCGTGTGGGATAACCCACGCGTTCAGCGCTCGACAGACCGACCGCATATGCTCTAAGGCCGTCACAGGAAAGGCCCCGCCGGAGACGGCAAGCAAGCCGACGGTCTTGTCCTCGAACTCGTCGAAGCCACAGTAGTCGAGCGCGGTCTTCAGCGGCGAGGAAAACGAGCCGTGATACATTGGCGAGCCGAGCAGGATCGTCTCGGCCGCGCGGACGCGAGCCGCAAGCTCGTCTGCATCGCCTGCGTCCACACGATCGCGGTCCGCATCGAAAATCGGCAACTCGTACTCACGGAGATCGATTAGTTCGGTCGTCCCACCAGCCTGTTCGGCGGCCGAGAGCGCCTGCTCGAGTGCGATCCGAGTATAGCTGCCATCGCGGAGACTGCCACAGAGTGCGGCTACGTGAACATCACTGTCACTGTTGCTCATAGCTGTCCTGTCGACAGGCGACGGGAAAAGCAATCTGAAGAGATACTAACATGTGTGTCTCAGACGGTCTGCTATCCTGGCACTGACTGACAGGAGTCCGTATCAGCGCGCGGCAGTCGGCAGCGATCGCTCGATTCGGAGGCCCTTTCTCTACTGAATTCGAACCGAGTGCTGTGCAGTCGCTGCTTACCGTCTTGCTCGAGGAGGCGCTTCCGCGCGTGCTGACGATTACGCTCCTGATCGGCGTGGGTGTCGGCCTGGCCAACCTCGCGGTGGAGTACGGGCTCGTCAAACTCGTTGCCCGCGTCGGCCACTATCTTACCGAGCCGGCGAACCTCCCCCCGGAAGTCGGCACCGCCGTTCTTACGAACGCGGTCTCGGTGACCGCCGGCTACGGGATGCTCGCAGAGTTTCGCGAGGACGGTCTGCTCGACGACCGGGCCACGCTGATCGCCGTTATCATCAACACCTTCTTCGGTTTCATCCAGCACATCTTCACCTACTACGGGCCCGTTCTGATCCCGATCCTCGGCCTGCAGGTCGGCCTCATGTACGTCGGCGCACGGGCCGGCATCTCGCTTGGCATCACGTTCGTCGGCTTGCTCGCCGGTGCCGTCTTGCTCCGGGATGACGACTACGACGGCAGTTCCATCGACCCCGACACGCCCGAGGAGGACTCACAGACCAACCGCGAGAAACTGCAGACGGCCGCCGAGAACACCGCTGATCGCCTGCGCTCGATCGTCCCCCGGCTTGCAGTCGTCTATTCGCTCGTCTTCGTCGCACTCGAGTACTCGGATCAGATTCTCGCCGTGTTCGCGTCAGTCGGCCTCGACGATCCGAACGCCGTGCTCGAGCCGATCGCTGGCCTGTTGGGGCTACCGGGCGCGGCGATACCGGTGATCCTCGTTTCACTGGTCGATCCGACGACCGGCGCGATCACTGTCGCGCCACTGATCGGGGACGTGTTGACACCTGAGGAGACGGTGATCACGCTGCTGGTCGGCAGTCTGATCTCGCTGACGATCGGGACAGTCAAGCGCTCGATCCCGTTTCAGTACGGCATCTGGGGAGCGTCGTTCGGAACGAAAGTGATCATTGTCAACGTCTGTCTGAAAGCGGCGTTCATCCTCGTTGCGATCGGCGTTTTCTTCGCCGTCTGACGCTGGGATAGCCGTCGGATGGCACGCTGTGGGGTGCTGTGTCCTATGTCTCGAACGGAGTGCCGGAAAATCGATCCTATGCGCTCGCCGATGCGGTCGTCGATACCTGGCGGCTTCCGTATGCTCCGACGAGGGACAGAATCACGATCATCACACCGGCAATACCGTTGACCCCGACGACCAGCGTGCGGTCGGCGCCGAGAACGAACGGTGCCGCGACGATCCAAATTCCCAGCACGGCGACGACAGCCGCGATGACGATACTCGGTGATCGGCGCTCGTTGGTTCGGTAGGCCTGAAACGCCGCGAGAAACGCCACCGCCGCGCCGACGAAGACGTTCTGAATCCCCATGAAGTCAGTGATCGTGAAGATGACCGTCGACACCATGACGAACGCGCCGAGCACTGCCGTCAACCCGGCCGTTCGCTGGACCAATACTGACGAATCGTCCGCGGATCGGGTTTGGCTCATACACGCGCTTACCACGTGCTCCGTAATGAAGGGGTGTCTCGCACACCATGTCTTTACCACGTAATTATGTGTTACCACGGAGTTCAGCTTGCAGCGACGCGGCTCGGCCGACGTGGACTCGAGTCCAAGTACGATATCGACACCAGGTGGACGGACTCATGGCGTCCCGGATGAGCAATGAGCGAGCAGCTGGCGCTCCGGAAGCGGGTGCTGGAGAAGGACAACAATCTTGGTTCTAATTCGGGTGCGGTGCTCTACTACACGCCATATTCTCAGATAGGAAATAGACTACTATATACCAGCTATAAGAGACAGATGGCGAGGGATGGTCGATCTAGCCACATATCCTCGCTGGACCTGAGATCGCTTCACGATCATCCATCTGCGCGACGATCTCAGAACAGATACAAGCAAAACACCATTTGGGCAATGAGTGTGCTGGCGTCGGCCTTTAGCCGGCGTTTCTACGGTAACGTAAGACTCGTAGTTAAAACTGTAGCTATTGTACTGCAGGTGCGCGCATCGCGCTCGAGGACCTGACAGCGACCTGGACGGCCGTCGACCATTGTCGCGGGCACTCACCACTGCGTTCGTCGTGTTGCAGTCAGAGAAGCCAGTTACCCGTTGATCGTGTCCCGTCGGGACGTGTACTTACTGTCGGTCCTGAGTTGCATGCTCGGACACACGACTCCCGAACTCCGCGTTAGTTCGCCGTACTGAACGGCTCATCGCGGCCCACTCGGTGACACGGGTCGATCAGCCAGCCACAACCGGGTGTTCAGACGATGGCTTGGCTCGAGAGTTGCACACGACGAGTCGCGGCCCGTGTGAAGATTCGGAGATTGGATTCTGTCGACGTGCAACCTACTCGGTCAACCTAAGACTGCCGGCCCCCGATCTAAGAATTAGAAACCAGACAACATCCAACCGTAGTAGTCGGTGAAAACATCTATTGCCCCGTACGCTACCGCCAAGATCATAGCTGCACAAATCACGAGGAATATCAATATAATAGATACAATATACGTTAGAGTTTCAGAGTCCATAATACTCGATCAGAGGCTATTTGATAAAAACATGGTGGCACCCCATCTTTGGAATAACCCCTGTTTTATCTGGATCAACTGGAACTCGATGGAGGCGGGGATGGGGCGCTGTCGGCGTGGCGACACCCGCCACGAGGGCGTTCGCACGCAGCGCGAACCGACACCGCAGGCGTCGCACGGTGCCGACCCCGCCCTCGAGCCACGGATTATAACCAAATCTGGACAGTCGCCAATAGAATACAAACTGAGTTGTTGGAAAGAAGTGGTCACACTCCGTTTGAGTTCACCCCACACTCATCCACTACTCACGGCTCGCGAGTGTGTTTGACTCGAGAAGTTGGGTCGGAGGGATTTGAACAACGCCTGAGAACCTGCTCCCGTCGGTCGCAGAACCTCAGTCTCGTTCAAATCCACCGAGTTACATACCTGCCGCTCGCGAGTTTGCTCGCGGCAGAAGTATGGGGTCGGAGGGATTTGAACCCCCGATCTACTGATATCTCCGGTGCGCCTCGGAACTCCAGAGGGTCATCACACGGACACTGATCAGGTGCCCGATCAGTATATCAGTCTGGAGTGTCGTCCCGGGCGCGTTGCCTCTGGAGTCAGCCGCCATGCCTGGCTTGGCCACGACCCCTCGACTCTCAGTTGGGGGATCTCACCTAAAGTGGTTTCGATTCGGACCGAAACCGCACTACAGCCACGGGGCCCGACCCGGGGTGTCCGTCGTCTCGTCGTCCGGATCGTCTTCGACTTCCACGACCGACGGCTCGAGTTCGCTCGAGGCCGTGCCGTCCCCACCGTCGGGCAACGCACTGAGCTTGGCGGCTGCGTTCGGTTCCGTCTCCGAGTCGGCTCCGCCAAGCGGCAGGTCGACGGCGAAGATGGCGGCGACGAGCAGTGCAGCGAGCGGGGCCTGTCCGAAGGCCATCCCAAGCAGGGACAGCGGGAGCAGGCCCAGCGCGACGGCGCTGCCAAAGCGGAACCGATCGATGTCCATGTACCGCCGGAGGTAGGGGCCGGTGAGCGCGATCGTCAGCGCGAAGGCGACGCCGATGGCGGCGGCCAGCGTCGCGTGGGCGACGAGGACGGGATCGGTCATCACTTGCACCGTCAGGCCGGTCGGATCGATGCTGGCGACCAGTCCCAGCCCGATGACGACGACGGGGTTGGGGAGGTAGTCGCCGATGGTCGCGCTGGCGGTTTTGGCCGCGATGGCGGCGATCACCAGCGCCGCGAACCGTTCGAAGATGGCGATGTCAATGAGACTCTCGAAGGTCGGCGCGAGCGCGGCCTGGACGGCTGCCAGCAGGATCAGCGGGACCCCAACGAGCATGACGACGGCAGCCTGCTCACGGGGAGTGCCGTCCATCTCCGCGAGGATGACGGCGACGGTGGCACTCCCACCGAAGATCAACAGGCCGACCTGAACTGCCCCAAGCGGATCGTCGAGCGCGTCGGCCAGGATCAACGCGGGGAAGACACCGTCGACTAACGGGAGCATCATCACCAGTGCGAGCAGTCTCGCGTCACCGCCGACGATGCGCTCCATCCGGAGCGCGACCGGGTGCTGTGACGTACTCATCGGTCAGGGCCGATGGCCATGACCCGAGGCCAGTGGGCGATATGAATGCCGATCCCGCACCGATCGATCCGCACGCCGCTCGATCGAGTTGGGTTTCTGGCCATTCGCTGTGAGTTTCGATGTAAAATTCCCGAATGCAACGGTGGCGACGGAGTCGAGACTCGTCCGGCCAGCAGTTCGGGCAGTGGATGCACTCACAGCGTACATACCTCAATTGAGGACGGGATCGTCAATAAACGTTGTGTGTGATACAGTTCCACGACTCGGTAGTGTGATGGGGATATCGAACAGGTTCGTACAAAAACCACCCGCTGTGGTACGAATGTGTGCACCTGTTGGTGTGGTCGTCGGAAGGATGACCGTTGCATTTGAACGAATATCACGGGACACATCAACGAATACCATAGATAGGCGAATCGCCCACTGAGAGGGTCGACAACCGTTCACACCCGAGTTTTATCTCGCAACGCTTTTCCCTCGAGACGCCGGACAGTTTACATGGCGAACGACGTTCCCGAGCACGAGCCCTATTCTTCGAAGCTACAGGTACCGGAAGCGCTAACGTTCGACGACGTCCTTCTTCGGCCGAAGGAAAGCCGTGTCGAACCCGACGACGCCGACCTCACCTCGCGAGTCTCGAAAAACGTCGAGGTCTCGGTTCCAATTCTCTCGGCGGCGATGGACACCGTCACCGAAAGCGGCATGGCGATCGCGATGGCCCGCCATGGCGGGCTCGGCGTCCTCCATCGCAACATGAACGTCGACGAGATGGTCGAGGAGATCGAGCGCGTCAAAAGCGCTGACGAACTCATCATCCCGCTCGAGGACGTCGTCACCGCCGACCCCGAAATGAGCGTCCGCGAGGTCGACAACCTGATGGCCCGCAAAGGCGTCGGCGGCGCGCCCGTCGTCAACACCAACGGCGAGGTGCTGGGGATTATCTCGAGTACGGACATTCGTCCCCACCTCGAGGTCAACGAGGACGACCCGGTGACGGAAGCGATGACCGACGAGGTCATTACGGCCCACGAGGACATCGACGCTCGCGACGCGTTCGATCTGATGTACGAGCACAAGATCGAGCGCGTGCCGGTCGTCGACGACGAGAACCTGCTGGTGGGTCTCGTGACGATGCAGGGCATCCTCCAGCGCCGCGAGTACCAGGAAGCTGTCCGCGACGAGGAGGGCCGACTCCGGCTTGGCGTCGCCGTCAGTCCCTTCGAGCAGGATCGTGCGGAAGCTGCCGACGAGGCCGGCGCAGACGTCCTCTTCATTGATACCGCACACGCGCACAACCTGAACGTCATCGACGGCGCTCGCGAAATCAAGGAATCCGTCGACGCGGATGTCGTCGTCGGCAACGTCGGCACCCGCGAAGCGGCCGCGGATATCGTGGACTTCGCCGACGGGATCAAAGTCGGCATCGGACCGGGCTCGATCTGTACCACGCGCGTCGTCTCGGGAGCCGGCATGCCCCAGATCACGGCTGTCGCACAGGTCGCTGACGTGGCCGCCGAACACGACGTCCCTGTCATCGCGGACGGTGGCATTCGATACTCCGGCGACGCGATCAAGGCGATCGCCGCCGGGGCAGACGCGGTCATGCTCGGCTCCTATTTCGCCGGCACCGACGAGGCACCCGGCCGCGTCGTCACGATGAACGGCAAGAAGTACAAGCAGTACCGCGGCATGGGGTCGGTCGGCGCGATGAAATCCGGCGACAGCGATCGCTACCTCAAGGACGAACCCGACGAGGACGACGAGTACGTCCCGGAGGGCGTCGAGGCAGCAACGCCGTACAAAGGCACCCTCAAGTCTGAACTCCACCAGCTCGCCGGTGGCATGCAGTCGGGGATGGGCTATGTCGGTGCCGAGACGGTCCCCGCATTCAAAGAGCGCAGCGAGTTCGTCCGCATCTCCTCGGCCGGCCAGGCCGAGAGCCACGCCCACGACGTTGTCATCACCGACGAAGCACCGAACTACTCGCCCGACAGCGAGTAACGGACGCCAATCAGCACTGACGCGCTGTTATACTAACTCCGTCCGGCGAATCTTCCCGGTCGTGGTCGTTGGCAACTCGTCGACGAACTCGATCTCGCGCGGATACTCGTATTCTGCTAACCGCTCTCGAACGAGCGTCCGGATTTCCGTCCGTAACTCGTCCGAGGCCGTCGCTCCCGCTGCCGGCTGGACGACTGCCTTGATGATCTCCCCGCGGGTCTCGTCGGGGACACCGACGACGCCGACTTGCTCGACAGCGTCGTGCTCGAGGATCGCTTCCTCGACTTCTCGCGGAGCGACGCGATAGCCGCTCGTGATGATGAGGTCGTCGTCGCGCGAGACGAACCAGAGGAAGCCGTCTTCGTCGCGTTTTGCGAGGTCACCCGTCCGATGCCACTCCCCGAGTGTCACCGCGGCTGTCTTCTCGGGCGCGTTCCAGTACTCCTCGAAGACCACGGGATCGTCGCCACGTTGAACCGCGATCTCGCCCACCTCGCCGGTGTCGACGGGCTTGCCGCTATCCGGATCGATGACCGCGACGTCGTGACCGGGAACGGGTTTCCCCATGCTCCCCGGCTTCGCGGAGAACCAGTCGCGACAGTTCGTGACCAGCAGGTTCGCCTCCGTCTGGCCGTACAGTTCGTTGATAGCCGTCCCTGCAAGTTCCGCGTCCGCCCACTCCAAAATCTCGCGTGTCAACGGTTCGCCGCCCGAACAGATCGCCTCGAGTGACAAGTCGCACTGTTCGGTGGGGTTGTCGACATCCATGAGCATTCGGATCGCCGTCGGCGGAATGAAAGCGTTCGTTACGTCGAACTCCGCGGCAATCTCGAAGGCGGTTTCGGGATCGAACGAGCCCATCGGGTAGCCGACGACCGGCCGGCCGTAGTGCCATGCGGGGAAGACGAGGTCGCCCAGCGCGCCGATCCACGCCCAGTCGGCTGGCGTCCAGTAGACTGAGTCGCCGCGGACATCTCGCTCGAAGTACATCGAAAACGCTGGACAGTGGCCTACCCAGAGATCGTGGGTATGGAGGACCCCTTTCGGTTCGCCGGTGCTGCCACTCGTATACATCACGATCGCCGGCGTCTCGGCGTCCGTTGCGACGACCTCGTACTCGCTCGAGCGTCCCTCGACCGCCGCCTCGAAGGGCTGGACGGTCGTTTCACCGATCCGTGCCGGTTCCGGGTCGCCGTCAACTACGAGCACGTGTTCTAAGGCAGGACAGTCGGGTGCGACGGCCCGGATCGTCTCCCACTGGGCGGCGTCGACGACGGCGACACGCGCCTCGCTGTCCTGCAACCGGTAGCGTAGCGCGTCGTCACCGAACAGCACCGACAATGGGAGTGATACTGCCCCCCGCTTCCAGCACGCGAGGTGGGTGAGGACGTTTGCCGGCTTCTGTGGGACGGCGATCGCGACTCGGTCTTCCCGGTCGACGCCCATCGACTCGAGAGCGTTGGCGACGGCGTTCGATCGCCGATCGAGGTCGTCGAACGTGTACGTCTCGCGGCGGCCGTCCGGATACGCCTGAAAGAGCGCCGGCCGATCGCCGTCGGGGTGTTTCCCTACTAGATCGGTTGCCGCGTTAAACTCCGCGGGGAGGTCCCACTCGAACGACTCGCGAGCCTCGTCGTACGAATCTTCATCGAAAGTGACATGCCACGTCATGACGCGCCATACCACGAAGTCCCAAATAAACGGTTGGGCCGGAGCCAGTGGCTGGAGTGGCCCGGCTTAGAGACGGGGAAACCGTGGCGTTTCGACGGTGATGTCTACGTCTTCGAGTCGCGGATCCGATTCGAGCTCGGTTACGAGTTCGCGTTGCGAGTCTGCCGTTCGCGACTGATACAGTGTCCACTCGTCGGACTCGACATCGTCTCCCGCCTGCCAGCCGACGACGAGACGTGCCCGGCGCAGTCGCGTCCCAGTGACGAGACGGAGTTTCTCTACGGCCTCGAGCGGGACGGTAAAATTCCGCTCGTCGAACGTTTCGATGTCGTCGGGCGGCAGGTCTGCGATCGCGGCCCGATCGCGTTCGCCCATATCGGCCCGCAAGAGCAGCGATCGGTAGGACTCGCCGACGAAGCAGAAGAGGAGCCGCTCGTCGGTCAGGATCAGTTCCCAGAACTCGAGCGAGTTCGGTCGCTGGCGAAACCAGTGGGTGAGCCGCGCGATGATGGTCTCGGTCTTCATTGGGTCATTACCGGTGTGTTCGACTGCCGGCTGGGGGACTGTGTGGTCGGGCATCTGCGGTCAGTGCTCGAGCAGCGGGTGGAGATCGGTCGGCAGTTCCTCCCACTCCTGGGTCGCAAGCGAGACACCGATAAATAACACGACGGCGACGAGGAGTGCGACGGTGCCGACCGGGAACGCGTCGGGGAACGGATAGAACGCCATGATGCTGCTCGCGAGCCCGCCGTAGCCCGCGACGTCTGCGGCCATCGGAATGGCGCTGTAGAGGACGTTGACGGTGAGGCCACCGACGACCGAGGCGACCGCACCCCACTTCGTCGCGCCCTTCCAGTTCATGCCGAAGACGGCGATCGGGACGAACGCCGCAGCGAAGAAGCCCCAGCCGATCGTCCCAAGGATGCCGACCAGCGCCTCGGAGTAGTAGACGACGCCCGTCGAGAGGATCGTCAACCCGGCCAGCGCAGCCTGTGTGACCCGAAGCTCCGTCTTGTCGTCCTCGATCGGTTGGCCCAGTGCTCGCGGAATGTCCCTCGAGACGGCCGCCGCGCCGATGTTGAGAAATGAATCGCTCGTCGACATGATCGCTGCAAGCAGCGCCGCGAGGATGAGGCCAGCGACGACACTCGGCGTGTACTCGAGGACGAAGACGGGGCCAACCTCGCTTGCGCTGAACGTCTCTGCGATCTCGCCGGCTTCGACCATCGAGCGCATCGATAGCCCTGCCGAGAAGGCGATCAGACTCGAGACGGCATACGAGAGGGCGGCGATCGGCGCGCCCCACTTCAGAATTTCGAGGTTGCGGCTCATGTAGAACTTCGTGATCAGGTGGGGCTGGCCGGCGGCACCGACCGAAAAGAGGATCCACCACGCGATGCCGACGAGGATGGCTGTCGTCGCCCCGCCCATCGCGCCAAACGGCGAGACGAGGGCTGGATCGGCAGTCGCGAGGTTTCTCGAGATCGTTCCCATGCCGCCGCCGACGGACATCGCATACGCAAAGACGAATACTGCGCCGGTGATCATCGTCAGCGCCTGTAGGAAGTCGGTCCAGACGCCAGCGATCATGCCGCCGAGCATGCTGTAGAGCAGCAGGATGAGGGCACCGCCGAGCAGTCCCCAGATGACCGGGATGCCGAAAATAGCGCGCATGACGAACTGCAACGCCGCGAGGTTCGTCGCCAAATAGGCGATCACGCCGACGATGACGGCAAGTCCGGTGAGTCCGCGGACCCAGTCGCTCTCGTAGCGGACGTACATCCCATCGGCCAACGTGAGGACCTTCCGGATGTCCGCGAGCAGGCGCAGCCGTTTGGCGAGGACGACCCAGGTCAGCAGGAAGCCGAACGGTGCGGTAAAGAAGATCCAAAGCGACGTCGTCCCGAACGCGTAGACGAGTTCGGGGCCGCCGACGAAGCCAAACCCGGACTGGATGACCGAAAAGGCGGTCATCGCGAGGACCCAGGTACCGATGCTCTTGCCGGTAATGAGGAAGTCGCCGGTCGTCTGTGTTCGCATGTATCCCCACGCCCCGATCAGGACGACGATCAGCAGGTATGCCGCTCCGAAGGCGAGGATGATCGGATCGTCGGCGACCGGAATGCCACCCGACTGCAGCGGGGTAGACAAGAGCGACGCGCGTTCAATCATCGTTTCCCTCCACGTCGGCCGACCGATCGAGCCCGTCCGTGCTCGTCGACCGCTCGATTCGCCGCGGCTCGAGCGGGACGTTCGTCCGTTGCTGTCGGTCCCGTGCCTCGCTGATGATCTCGTCGACGACCGCATCGCTGCCGATTCGGTCGAAAACTGTCACCGAGTAGTAGATCGCCGCGAACGCGGGGGCAAGCCACAGGAGCGCGAAGTAGACGAGTGTCGGTCTCGGCACACCAAGTACGTAGGTGTAACTCGCCACGTCCGGGCCCCACAGCAGCCAGATCCCCGTGAGTCCGCCGAGGAACACCACGGTAAGTCCGGCGATGAGACCAGTATAGGGCTCGAGCGCCGAGCCGTCGTGTTCGATCGATGCGGAGGCGACGACGGCGAGGATGAACACCGCCGCGACGTACGAGAACACGCGATAGGCTCCGAGACTCGCGGCGACGAGCGCCCCGGCTGCGAGGAGAGCGATCCCAGTCATCAACGTGTTTCGTGCCATACACACCCCCGTCCGCCGCGTACTATGTGACTCGTGGCCCCGTGCCACGGGAGTCCCTGCCCGCTCGAGCGAGACAGCCCGTCGGCGAAGACCCCGTGATCTGTGGCTCGTCTATTATTGGTAGTAACTACCATGTTCCTACACCTCACATGCGAATACAAACACCTATTTTAATCATTCGCCGGTCTATGGGGGTGCCATCCGTCAGACGGTCTGCTGTCCCGACCGCCGATGTGCTCGCAGGGCGGTTACGGTTGCGCCGGAACCCGCTCTCTTCTCAGGAGTCCGTCCCACTACCGGATCTCGCGATGCGTCTCCGTCCCATCTACGCCGCTCGAGGCAGCACAGTGCGTTGCTGCTCTCGACGCCGACGAATCGTGGCTGTCAGGAGAAACCGTTGACGACCGAGTTTACACGTCTATCGACGGGGTTCGAAACGCCCCTTCGTCGAGTTCGGGATCGTACTCTTCGATCGCGGCTCGAACCAGCGTGAACACACCTTGTTTGCTCCAGCGTGCGGTATTGATCTCGAGGTCGTAGAACGATCGGTCGGCGATGTCGATCTCGTAGTACGATTCGTAGCGTCCGGCTTCGCTGACCTCGCGGACACGCATTTCCGCTTCGGTTTCGACACGATCTTCGATACGGTCGAGCCGGACTTCCTTGGGTGCATCGAGCCAGATCCGTATGTCTGCACGGTCACCGGCCAGCCAGCCCGCCAGCCGCGACTCGAGGATGAAGGGTTTGTTTGCCGTGCCCCATTTCTCGGCGATCTGTTGGAGGCGTTGGTCTAACGCACGGTCGATCTCGTCGTCCTCGTCGGCTTTCGCGGTGAGTTGGTTGAGACTCATGTCGCGATCTTCGGCGAGTTCACGGAAGATGTCGCCACCGGAGACGTAGGGACAGCCCATCGCGTCGGCGAGGCGTTCACACAGCGTGGTCGCCCCACACCCTGGTGGGCCAGAGACGGTGAGAAAGAGTGTCGTGTCGATTCGCTCGGTCGAACTGTCTGCTGTGGCCATACGTTGAGTCACTCCATCCCCCGTGAAAAGGTTCCGCCCCAACCGACCACTGGGGAGAGTCTACAGTACCAACTGAAACTGGTTACACACTGATCGCACAGCCTTCGTGCGAGCAGGTGTCCACTGACGTGCAGTGGCGACGACAGTTCGGTTCGAAGAGTAACGCCTACAGTCGTCCGCCACCCAACGCCGGATGTGAACCGTCGGACGGTACTTCGAACTGCAGGTGTGGTCGCCACTGTCGGGCTCTCGGGCTGTGTCGAGGCACTACAGGAACACTACGAAGGGAGCTTTCAGGGAGTCGTTCCAGTCGATATCTACAGCGAGGCCGACCGGCCCTATGACCTCACGCTCGAGGCCTTCGACTTGAAGACTGATCGGCAGACCTACGACGAGAGCTACACGATCACGGCCGGGCAGCGGGCGACGCCACCGCATCTCGATGCGACCGAGCAACGGCTTCGCGTGACCAAGATCGATCGGGAGCAACGCGATCGACAGGTCACCAAACGGGCGACGATCACGCAGAACACGAGTTCCGTGGTCATTCGGCTCACCGACGACGATCTCCTCCTCGAAGTCGAGGGAGACGACGAGGGGAGGAGACCGAACGACGGCGACGCCAGCACCAACGACTCGGCCACCGACATGTCGGAATAGCGCACCGCCGCCGGCGTTTCTCGATGGATTCCGTGACCGATCAGGGATACGGATGGAACGCCCGCTCGAGGCGCGATTCGAAGCCCAGCTCGTCGGGCACCGTCCGCGCGCGCTCGCCGAAAAACGGCGCGTCGGTAAACAGCGGTTGCGCACCCGGCACGACGACCCGGACGGCCTCGAAACCGAGTGCCTCGAGGTCTCGAGTCGTCAGGCGTGCGGCGGCGGGCGTCAGGTCGGCGTCACGCACCCGTGAGCAGAGTTCCTCGAGCCGAGCTTCGCCGCTTGGGACGGGATCTGGACCGACGCTCGCCGCGGGCACCGTCCGATCGACGTCGACGAATTCTCGCGCGCGATCGGGGAACGCGGCGTACTCGCCGATCGCACCGCCAGCGTCGGCAGCTTCGTCGGGGCCGAGACTGCGCAGTTCCATCCAGTTTTGGATGGCTTCCTCGAGCGCTGACGTCGCGGCTGCTTCGGCGTCGAGACCGGCCGCCGAGCCGACGGCGAACGCCGGCCACGCGTCGTCGCCTGGCGAGATCGCCTTGTCATCGTCGAGTGCGTCCGACTCCCGGTGGACGGCTACAGCGACGACTGGGACGTCGATATCCTGTGTGACGAGCAGTGGCGTCACTGACAGCCCTTCGCTTTGGGCGCGGCGCTCGAGCGTCTCGAAGGCGTCTGTCTCGACTGAGAGGCCAAGGGGCTCGAACGTCGAGTACCACGCGAGCATGGTCGCGTCGCGCTCGATCACTTCCGTCAGCCCGGAGACGAGCGCGTCGACCGTCGAGGAGCCAAGTCCCAGCCCGGTCGTGATCGCTGGAACCAGCGTCTCGCCGGGTTGGGGGAACTGGACCGCCGCGGCGGGCAGGTGTGTCTCCTTACCTGTCGCGAGATTCTCACCCGGGACCCAGCGATGGACGTCACTCGCATCGTAGGCCGGCGCGTCGTCGGGTCGGACGAGGTCCGTCGGCGCGACCGCGTGCTCGAGGTCGTCCTCGCTCGCGTGGACGAAGTCTGCCTCGAGATAGACGCCAGCGCAGTAGCGTTCGAGGCCCTCGCCGACGGCTTTCATCAGGGCGGCGTTCCAGTCGTCGGCGACGCCGGCGGCCTGCCGGGGCGCGCTCGCGTCGCTGTAGGCGGTCGTATCCGCGACCGTCGAGAGGTAGTAGGGTGTCGGGAAGGACTCGACCTCGGCGATGCTCGAGATGGGGCCAACGCGATCGTCGATCGCTCCCTCGGCATGTTCGACCGCAGTCTCGAGCGGGAGTGTTTCGGCGTCGCGCTCGAGGGTGCGATCGCGCTCGCCCTCGGCACACGTACAGCCCGGGACGGGCAGTATCTGCCGGCGAGCGTGGGGCACTTCGCGTACCTGCCCGATGATCGACTCCTCGTCGCCCGAGAGGACGCGCACGCATTCCCGGCCAGCGATTGCACCGGCGAGTCGTGCGGCGGCGCGATCGGCCTGTGGCTTCGCGGCGCGATCTTCGACGTTCGACGCGACACGTGCACGCAGGCAGTCGAAACAGGCGGTGGCAGGCGCAAAGCCAGAGATAGCCGCGTCCACGTCCGGGAGCGGATGGTTGCCGACCCCGCCGATTTCGACGGCGATCCAGGGCGTGCCCCCCTCGAGTGCGGCCTCGTTCGCCCGGTCGAACGTCGCCGAGCCGGCGACGTCACTGACGATTGCAAAGCGAGCGTCGGCGATCTCGCCGGGACGTGCCTCGCGGACGCCGATATCGACGTCATCGAGCGCGGTGACGACGGCCTCACGGACTGGATCGTCACCCACGACTGAAACTTGCATACCCCTATCTGCTGGGGCAGGCGGCAAAAACGCCCCGCTCGAGCGTAGTCGGGGCACCATGGACTCAGTCCTCGGATGGTGCCATCGAGTCGACGTAGACGAGTTCGTCAGCCCGCTCGAGTAGCTGAACCCCCCAGGTGACAGTGACGGGGACGAGCGCGGTCGTGAAGATGGCGATGAAGACGAGGATCGAGAACAGCGACTGGTCGATCACGCCGGCTTGATAGGCGACGCCCGCGATGATGATTTCGACGGTGCCGCGACCGTTCATCCCGAAGCCGACGACCAGTCCCTCGCGCGAGGTCAGCGATGTCGGGAGCGAAAACAGCCAGGAACCGACGATTTTGCCGAGAAACGCAATAGCAACGAGCACGACGAGTATGCCAACGCTGTCAGCGAACACATCGAACGTGATCTGGAAGCCGATCGTGACGAAAAAGACCGGTGCGAACAACCCCATCGCGAGATCGTAGATGACCATGTGAATGTGCTCGTACAGGCCAGGCTCGACGTCGGCTTGCCGGAGGAACATCCCCGCGATGAACCCGCCGATGATCATGTGCAGGTCCGCGAGCGTCGCGAGCTGAGCGAACAACAGTGAAACCAGCAGGGCGAACGTAAATGCCGTCGTCCGATTGACGAAGCCATATCGTTCGCGCTGGCCTTCGATATACCGCCATGCGAGCGGCAGGAACCGATAGCCGATTACGAGTGTGACTGCGAAGAAGCCAAGCGCCTTGAGGAGGATCACACTGAGCTCGGTCGGGTCGAGCCCGCCAGCGGTCACGTAGCTATCGACACCCGCGTACGCGATGAGCACGCCAACGTCGGAGGCGAGTGCCCCGCCGAGTAACACGTTCGCGATCCGCGTCTCGAGCAAGTCGAGATCAGCGAGAATGCGCGATTTCGTGGCCAGCGACGTGGCGGCCATCGCGAGGCCGAGAAACAGCGCCGCGCCGACTGAGATTCCGAGCCAGATACCGGCCGCGTAGCCGAGGCCGAACGGGATGACGAAGGCCCCGAAGGCGATCAACAGCGCCTGCGGGCCGAGTTCGAACAGCTCACGGAGATCGACCTCCATGCCGACGTAGACCATCAGAAGGAACACGCCGAGTTCGGACAGGACCGAGAGTAGCTCTGAGGGATGGAGGAGCCCAAGCAACGCCGGGCCGAACGCGATGCCGGCGAACAACTCACCCATCATCGTCGGATAGCCGACTCGCTCGGCGAGCGCGCCGAACACCCACGCAACCGAGAGAACGAGCAGGAGGCTCAGAAGGTCGATATGGACTACCTCGACCATCGGTTACACCTCGCTGGATATGGGACGACCGTGTCGCTGAATTCGCATATGAACCTGCCGGTGGAGATACTTTACTAGCTGTCCCATCACAATCAGTTCAGGTATACCCGACGGCACACAGCTACTTTAGTAAACTACCCTACCCTACCCTACCCTACCCTACTCCCTCAGCGCATACGCGCCTCGGTCCGTGAGGGTAGGGCTTTGATGTGGACTCCTGGCAATCAGTCACCGGCAATAGGCTGGTGACTCTCGCTGTTCACCGTCCCACCATTCACACGCACGTCTACTGGTGCGTCTCCGCTCCCCGACGTGGGCGAGGAACGGAGTCTGTGTTTTTGCTTCCGGGCGTACCGTAGCCCGATATTCTTCGCCGCGTTGTAGTCCGCGTTGACTTCGTAGCCGCACTTCTGGCAATGGAAATGTGCGCCGTCACGGTTCGCTTCGTGCGTGAACCCACAGTCTGTCCGAGAACAGCGTTGGGACGTGTGGTTCGGCTCGACTTGTTCCACGGAGACACCGCGTTCAGGTGCCTTGTAGGAGACGTACTCGAATAGGCGTCGGAACGCCCAGACATGGTGCCACTTTGCCTGTGGAAGCCGTTCGCGGATGTCTGTTAAGTCCTCAAACACGATTACGTCGCACCCGTTCTCAACAGCTTCCGTGACGATCTCGTTGGCGACAGTGTGGATATACTGCTTTCGCCACGCTTCTTCGCGCTTGCCAAGGCGAAGAAGCACGTTATGCGCGGCTTGTGTTCCGCACTGTTGCATCTCACCCCGTCGCTTCTCGAACTCGCGGCACCAGTGGTTGTACTCGTCACCCTGCCAGAAGTTACCGGTCGAAGCTACTGCGAGGCTGTTGACGCCGAGGTCGATACCGAGGACTGTTTGGTGCTCGGTATCGCCCGAAACCTCGGACTCGTCATCGCCCGAATCGTCCTTCCGAGTCGTGATGTGGAAGTAGAACTCGTCGGTCGCCTTCTCGTATTGCAGTGTACTCGCCCGGAACTCGTACTCTTCAGAGAGAATATACCGCTCGTAGGGGGTCGGACTGTCTGCCGGCAGTTCAAAGTCGCACTCGACACGCCCGTTGACGGTCGAGAGAGACACATGATTGCGGTAGAACGTCGCGCTCCGCTTGTCGTATACCATGCTCCATGAGGTGAACTCTGGCTGGCTCACCCGCTTGCCCTGTTTCCATCGTTCGACGCATCCCTTGACGGCTTGGACGGCGCGTCGGATGGCTTCTTGAACGAGGTTCGCGGTGAGATCAGTTTCCTCGCGGAGTTCTTCGTAGAGCGCGTCCCGTGCAGTTGTGTTGGCGGTGATGCACTCTGTGTAAGAGACATCAGACCAACAGAACTCGGCAGTTCGGTTGGCGCAGTGAAGGAACTGGCGAGCGGATTCGTGGAAGTCGTCGCGGCACTCATCAGGAACGATGAGTTTGACCGGCGCGGTTCGACGTACTTCCATGTTTCAGATTGCTGTCTGACGGTACTTATACGATTGGGAGTCGGATAACTACCGTCGTGCGGTTGCGTCGTCCTTCGTCGGTTTCCTCTCCGGCCTACTTGCTCCTTGAGGACGGAGGCTCCACCTCGAATTATGCTGAACCGGGCTGCATACTACTGATTTAATTGGTTTTCGAGGCCTTCGAACAGCGACGACGGGTTGCGAGTGTGCCGGAGCGACTGTCCAACCGACGGTCTCATACGGTCTGCTGTCACTGTGTACCGACGCACCCGCATGACGGGTTGCGGATGCGCCGGAAATGCCGTACAGTAGTCCGTCTCAGTCGTCGGTACTGGTCTCGAGGTCGGCCCCGGGCTCGAGGTCGGCCCCGGGCTCGAGGTCGTCGCCCAGCGCCGGTCCCGCAGGGCTCTCAGTCACGTCGACGTTACGCCAGGTACCTCTGCGATACCAGCCGTAGGTGAGCGCGGCACCGACGACGTTCGAGATCGCGAAGGCGATCCAGATCCCGCGGTAGTCGATCGCCTGTGAAAGGCCGTAGGCGATCGGCAGTCGGATCAGCGCGTACGTCACGAGGACGATCGCCGCCGCGGTCAGCGTCTTGCCGGTCCCACGGAAGCTGCCGTTGTAGGCCCGCATCACGCCGATGAACCCGAACGAGGGCGCGACATACCGGAGGAACGTCACGCCGACTTCGATGACCCGCTGGTCGTCAGTAAAGGCGGCCGTGATCGGTTCTGCGGCGAGCCACGCTACGACGCCGAGTACACCGAGGATGACGAACATGGTGCGGGCGGCGAAGTTCGCGGCGGCTTCTGCGCGATCCGGTTTGTCCGCCCCGACGTTCTGACCGGTCATCGTCTCGACGCCACGAGCGACCGCGATCGCTGGCAGAAAGATGACCGAGAACACGCGCGTTCCGATCCCGTAGGCTGCGACGACGTAGGTGGGGAACAGCCCAACGATCACCAGCAGGAGGTTGATCGAGAGTGCACGGCCCATCCCCTCGATCGACGCCGGGAATCCGATGCTGACGAGTTGCTTCGTGAAGGAGAGATCCGGCCGCATCTGTCCGAGCCGGATCCGAACACCTCTCGAACCCTGAAACATGATCGCGAGTCCGACGACGAGCGCGAGGGAACGGGAGAAGACCGTCGCGATCGCTGCCCCCTCGATTCCGAGTCTGGGGAACGGCCCCCAGCCGAAGATCAGGAAGGGGTCGAGGATGACGTTGAGCAGCACCGAGCCGAACATGACCAGCATCGGCGTGATCGTGTCCCCGTAGCCCCGCATCAGCGCAATGAAGACGAAGAAACCGAACATAAACGGCAGCCCGAGTGAGATAACCTGCATGTAGTCGGTCGCAAGCCGCAATACGTCGTCCGATGCCCCCAGCAGACCGAGCAGTTCACCGACGAAGCCATAGCCGACGAGCCCGAGGAGCATCGCACCAAGTAGCGATACCGCCACCGTCTGAGAGGCGGCGTACTCCGCTTTCGACTCCTCATCCGCACCGGTATACTGTGCGACAAGGACGCTCCCGGCGACTGACAGTCCCATCCCGACGGAAATCAGCAGAAAGACCATCGGGAACGCGAAGCTAATCGCTGCAAGCGCCTCGGTGTTGTACTGGCCCAGCCAGAACGTGTCGATGAGGTTGTACGCCGTCTGCAGCAGGTTTGTCACGATGATCGGCAGCGACAGATAGAACAGCGGTCCCGCGATGTCGCCGGAAGTCAGATCGAACTCATCGCGACCCTTGAACAGCCCCGACAACCGATCCAGCAGGCTCATTCGCCGTCTCCTCCGTGCTCGACACGCGTCGATACGCTGTCACGGCTCCCGGCTTTCTCCGGCCGCAGCGTTTCGTCGATATACATGTGGACGTACTGACGCGTTCGTTCGGGCGGCCGGTCGACCGCAGTCGCACGCGTCTGTGCACCGTGAAACAGCGTGACGAGGAAGTCGGCCGTCGCCTCCGGCTCGACGTCATCATGGAACTCACCCGCCTTGAGCCCGTCAGCGACGAGCGTCGCGATGCGCTCTCGGAGCGCGCGGTCGAACTCGCGCAATCGCTCCCGGTAGGCCTCGTTGTACGGCGACTGCGCCTTGATCTCGAGGATCGCCGTCCGGAACTCCTCGGCGGAGTCGTCCGACGGCGTCAGCAGTTCGTCGGTGAACTCGTGGAGCCGTTCGGCCGGTGTCTCGCCGGGCACGGTCTCAGTTCGCTCCTCGAATCGGTCTAGCAGAAACTCAAGAAACGACTCGAGGAGGTCCTGTTTGCTGTCGAAGTGGTAGTGGAGGGTTCCTTTGCTCTTTGTCGATTCGGCGGCGATGTCTTGCATCGTCACCTCCGCGTACCCGTGTTTACAGAGGGCACAATACGTCGCCTCCATGAGGTCGTCGATGGTTTCGTCGGACATTCAGAACGGATCTATCCAAACTTACTGACTGGCCAGTCAAAAGGACTTCGTCCATCGTCAGCGGTGGCTGAGAGGCACACGCAACTGGTCTGTGTGCCATCACCAGTACCGAACGGCGAGCCGCCCCGACGAACGAATATCGACCGCTATCGACGTAACTCGTCAGAAGTAGGTTGTATCAGCAACCAGTAACGAACCGATCAGTGCTCGTCGCGCAGTCGCTCGAGGACCTCTCGAGCGTTTTCGACGGCCTGTGGTTTCTTCGCCGGATAGGCCTCGACTTTCCCGCGGAAGGTGATGCCGTCACCCAGCCGGACATCTCCCTCGAAGGCGGCCTGTTTGTCGAGTCGAAGGAACAGTTCGGTGTTCTCGGTGACCCGCTCGTCGAGTTCGTCGATCAGGTCGTCAAACGACTCGAGGTCGGCCAGCCGCGAGAGGACGTGCCGGACATCGTCGGCGTTCTCGACGCGAGCCGAAAGGACGAGGATGCGGTCGCCGTAGTGGCCCTCGCTTTCGACGCGCTCGATCTCGAACGGTTCGTCGTCGCGGTCGGGGAGGAAGGTTCGCAGGGCTTCCTCGACGCGTTTTTCGTCCTCGGTGGCGTAGCAGAACGTCCGTAAATCGACGTAGTGAAGCGGGATCTGTGGCATCTGCAGGTCGAATTTCGATGTGGTCGGGGAACGGGGCTCGAGCGAGCGGGAGTCGCGGTCGGTCTTAGTCGTCGTCTTCGTCGGCGTCAGCGTCGGCTGCCTCGAGATCGTCTTCGGGGACGCCGGTTTCCTGCCCGTCCTCGAAGCTGACGGTGTAGGTGACGTCGCCGAACATCGACTCCATCGTCTGGGTCACGGTACCGGTCTCGCCGTCGAACTCGCTGTGCTCGTCGTTGAGAACTACTTGGTCGTCTTTCTCGAAGCTCATAGCCGATTCTTCCCCGCCGGCGTGTAAAAAGGGACTGATTCGTTGCAACGGTCTCCCGTGAGACGCTACGCGCGATCGGTGTGTCAGACGGTCTGCTGTCACGCTGTCCCGGTGGGTCCGCAGGACGGTCGCGGGCGCGCCGGCACTGACTGACAGGAGACCGTCTCACTCGATTCTGGCGTGCTGGCACAGCCGCTCGCGCGAGTTACCGTGTGGGTACGCCGGACAACAGTGATCGCAGCCCGTCTCAGTGGCCAGTCCAGCGCTGACCACGTACAGCGAATACCGCGGAAAACGGGTGTCGGGTGCGATCCGATCCGATCCGATCAGGCCTCGAGTTCGACGTCCAGTTCCTCAAGCAAGGTTTTCGCGGCCGCATGCGAGGAGCCGGGGCCGCGGCCGGTGACGAGATCGCCGTCGACGGTGACGCTGGTGTCGGAATCGAGCTCAGCGTCCCAGTTACCGCCGGCGGTTTTGACCTCGTCTTCGACCCAGTAGGGCAGTTTGCGGCCGTCGGGCATCCGATCGCCTTCGTCGACGATTCCCTCCTCCCACTCGTTTGGGAAGCCGGTCACATCGCGGCCGTTGACGATGAACGCGCCGTGGCTGTCGCGGGTGAACGCGAGGATACCGACGGCGTGGCAGACGACCAGCGCCTTGCCATCGCCTTCGATGATATCCCGGAGGAGTTTCCGGGCGTGTGTGTCCTGATTGATATCCCACTCGGTGCCGTGCCCGCCGGGGAAGACGACGGCGTCGTACCCCTCCGCGTTGGCCTGCGTGACCGAAATCGGATCGTTCAGTCGCTCGTCGGTCTCGTGGACCTCCCGGACGTGCTCGGCGGTCTCTGCGCCGACCTGCTCGGGGTCGATCGAGCGCTCGTCGATCACCGGTGGGTTGCCCGAGGGCGTCGCGACCGTGATCTCGACGCCCGCCTCCGAGAGCGTCTCGAGTGGTTCGACGCATTCTTCGCCCCAGTAGCCTTCCTCACTGACGACAAACAGTGCATCCGTCATAGGCACTGTTACACCGGGCAGCCTGAAAACGACCAGCCCACCCGTCGGTTCTGCCGCAAGTCGGTGAGATAACATATCGAAACGGACGATCATCTTCGCTGGTGAGGGTGGCTTTTTTCGCTCTCGGGCACCTATCTATGGCAGGTGAAACCATGGCAGATCGACCCCGGCCGTTCGACGGCATCGAAGAACTGCTCGACCGACTGAATCGCCAACTCGAGACCGCTGCCCAGTCGTGGGAGAGCCAACTGGACAACCGAAGCCGCCTCGACCTTTCGCCGACCGGGTCGGAGATGCGACTCGACCTCGCGGACGAAGGCGACGAGTTCGTCGTTACCGTCGACGTCCCCGGCTACGAGAGCGACGACCTCGAGTTACGGCTCTCGAGGGAGACGCTGGCGATCTCGGGCACTCGAGAGCGAACACACGACGTCGGCGGTGAAGACGAGACCTACCTTCGGCGCGAGCGGGAAACGCAATCGTTCAGCCGGCAGGTTCGTCTGCCGGAACCGGTCGACGAGGACGCAGTGCAGGCCAGCGTCAACAACGGTATTCTGACGGTCAGACTCCCCAAGCGCGAGCCGAGCGAGGAGGCACACTCGATCGATATCGAATAGCGGTTCGGCTATCACTCGTCGAGATGTAACGCATCGAAAAATCGGCGGGTGAGTCGGTCATCGATGAGCGCGAGGAGTTCACCGATATCGTCACCCGAATCGGCGAACAGTCCGAGTTCGATCCGGCCGCCGGCCATGTCGTGATGGCCGCCGACCGATCCCAGTTTGCCGAAGCCGTCTTGGAGCGTCTTCCCCAAGTTGACGCGTGGATCGATCGATCGCCCGCTCAGACGGATCGCATCGTCGATGATGCCGTAGACGAGTACCGTGTCCACACCCTCGAGATTAAGCAGGTAATCGGCCGCTTGCGGCAGTGCGTCGGTTTCGCCGGTCGCCCCAACGCTCGCGACGAGCGCAGAGCCCCGTCGTTCGCGGCTGGTGATGGCGCGTCCGATCGCGTCAAGCGTTCCCGGCGAGAAGGTGCTGCCGTACAGTTGTTCGAGGATTTCGAGGTCCGCATCCGGGTAGACTGCCAGTGCGGCTTCGTACTCGCGTCGCGTCGGATCCCGGACGAAATCGAGCCGCTCGCGGTGGATCGCAAAGAGTAGCGCCGAGGCGAGACGCTCGGTGAACTCGACCTCGAGCTCGCAGAGATACTCGACGAAGATCGTCGCAGTCGCGCCGAACTCGGTTCGAACGTCGACGAACGTTGCCGCAGCCGGCTCACCGGGATGATGATCGACGACGATGTCCGGGATGACGCTCGTCGGGACCTCGGTGTTCGACCCCGGCGTGCTGTGATCGACGAAGCTCAGACAGTCGTACTCCTCGAGAGCTGTCTTCGCGATCGTCTGGAGGCTGATATCGAGGAGGTTGACGAACGCACGGTTTTGCTGGTGAGAGATTTCCCCACCGTAGGCGATCGTCACGTCTGCGACGTCGTGGTCGTCGGCGATCGCCTCGAGTGCGAGCGCGCTGGCGAGACAATCGGGATCCGGGTTGTCGTGACAGACGATCGCCAGCGAATCGGTCGCCTCGAGTACGGACACGAGTTCGGCCGCACGAGACATACCCGCTCTACGTAGACGAGACGCTTGAAACCCGCGTCGGTTTCGGGACTGCGACCACGGTAGTCGTCTGCGGACGTGTACGGCGGACTCAGATGGGCTGCTGTGGCGCTGTCCCGATGGGACCGCAGGGCGGTCGCGGCCGGCCGGCACTGACTGACAGCTGTCCGTCTCACAGCACCGTCCGTCCAGAAAAACGGGCCCAGAGAGCGCTGCCGGTACTGACGAGAAGCCGTCCGAACGGTTGCAGTCCTGTCAGTGACTACTATCGGCTTCGACGAGTCGAACGTTGTCGAAGAACCGGCGAATGCCAGTCTCCCAGACGACATTCATGCCGACGGCGAGCGTGACGGAACCGGTGAGATCGCCCACCGGATACGAGTAGGTTTTCCAGCCGGCGTGATCTTCGATGTCGTTCTTGCGGTTGAAATCGCTCTCCGAGAGTCCGTCCTGTGGTTTCTTTCCGGCGAAGAAGGCGACCTCTGACAGCCGGTTGAACGACTGCTGTTCGCTGTAGACGTCGACGGTTACTGTGCTCGCTCGAGTGATGTTTACCGGTTGTTCGACCCAGATCGTCCCATCATCGGCGGAGCCCTCGATATACAGCGCCATCGAGTGCGTGCCATCCGATGCCCGTTCGGTGGTGATCGAGACGGAATGCGCGACTGGGTCGGTCGAGTCTCCGGGCTTTGTGGGGAGATCGGTTCCGACGGACCACCCGGTAAGGGACTCCTCGAACGAGGGATCCTGAAGGGCCTGGGGGGACGGGTTCGCCGGCTGGTCCGGCTCTGCTGACTCGGGGGGCATATTCGAGTCGTGCTGTGACTCCGTCTCACAGGTCGAGTTACTACTACGCGCAACTCCTGGAACAAGTCCAGCGGTGAGGGTACCGCCGAGACCGGTTACACCGGCGATGTATGATCGTCGTCGCATCGAGTAGCCCTAACTTGGAAGGGCGCAATAAACGTCACTCAAGCTAAAATACTCTTTTGACATATTCCCGGTCTGCTGGTGACGTTTCCCGTTGGTGAACTCACGAACTGTCCGACAGCTTGTACTCGCAGGGGCAGCGAACCAGTCGACGGAGCACCAGTAGCGGCGTCGAACACGCCCTCGAAACCCTAGTTCCCCGTCAACGCCTCGCTTGCCGGCGCGAACTCGAGTTCGGTCCCGCGACCGGCCTCAAGTGCGCGGTTGTAGAGCAACGACGCCGCGGCGACCGTCTCGATGCCGGTGCCACCGCTGTCGAAGACCGTAATCTCGTCGTCGCTCGTCCGTCCGGGTGCGTTCCCGGCGACGATCTCTCCCAGTTCCGCATGGACGTGATCGTCCGTGATCGCACCCGCCTCGAGCGCGTGGATGAACGAGCCGGCATCGAGGGTCGCGCGCTCGCGGAGGTCGGGGACGTACGTCGCCCGCTCGATGGTCGTCGTATCCAGTTCGCGCTTGGCCGGCGAGTACTGGCCCATCGCGGTGACGTGTGTGCCCGGTTCCAGATCGTCGCCGTCGAACACAGGCTCGCTGGCCGTCGTCGCCGTGATCACCACATCCGCGCCGGCCACGGCGGCCGCGCTCGAGTCGACCGGGTGGACCGTCGCTGCGAGCGACTCGTCGAACTCGGCGGCGAACGCCTCGCGGTTCTCGAGCGTCGGCGAGTAGACGCGGACCTCGTCGAACGCCCGGACTGTCGTGGTCGCGCGAAGTTGGCCACGGGCTTGCGCGCCGGTGCCGATGACGGCAAGGATGTCGGCGTCCGTCCGCGCGAGTTCGTCGACCGCGACGGCACCGGCCGCGCCGGTTTTGAACGGGTTCATGCTCGCACCGTCGAGCAGGGCAAGCGGTGCGCCGCTGTCGGCGTCGAACAGCGGCGTCATAAACCAGGCATCGCCGGCACCGAATCCCGCGGTGTACATATAGCCGCCCATTACACCCGTCTCGGGGAGGACGGCGGCATAGCTGGTGAGCATGCCATCGGGATCGCGTTGGTGGAGTTTCGACCGTGGCTGTGCCGGTGCGCCTGCACCGCGCTGGCGGTATCCCTCGCGGACGGCGTCGACGTACTCGGCTGGCGTCGCGAGGTCGGCAACGTCGTCGCTGGTCAGAAATAAAGCGTCTGTCATACGCAATCAGAGGAGCCGAATCGAGGAAAAACAACCGGCCGCAAAGAGAGGAGCGAAACCGTGACTGGAGTTAGTCCGCGTTGAGCGGCGGACGCGCGGAGTTGGCCTCGTCGGAAACGTCTGCTGGCGTGTTGATGAACATCGCGTGTCCGATGACCGACATTGCGACGAGTGCGCCGATCGGAACCGCCGCCGTCAGCGAGACGCCGACGACGGTCAGAGCTGCGGTGATTCCGAGCAGTGCGACTGGGATGAGGCCAAGAACGATGTCGTAGTATCCAGTCATAATCTATTCTATAATACGCGGAATAGCCATATAAGTGTTCCCCATAATCGGCTCATAGTGGATCTGGTTGTGACTAGTAGCTATTGAAAATTATCCCCATAACTTACGGAGTGGTTTTAAATAGTTAAAGTACCGACATTTCGCCGAGTGTCGAATTTTCATAAGATAGCAAAAACATCGCCAATGGCTGTATTCGGCGGTTAAAACCGAAAAAATACGCTATCTAATTATCAACGTCGGATAGTAGAGGGTTCGATGAGCGGCCGTGAAATGGCGGCTGCTCGAGGCCTGTACGACTTACCGCGTTCGTGATATGAACAGGGCGTAGCCGAGCCGCCAGCCGAGCAAGGCGACGAGAACGGTCCCCGTGATGACGATCGGGAACGGCCAGGTCGTCCCGCCTTCGAACAGCGGCGACCCACGGATCATGAGCCCGACGTTCGCTGCCGCGATCCATGCGACGGCCGTCAGCCGGGTGTCGTCGATCCCGCCGGGACGCGTGTACACGCCTGCGAGGGCTGCAACAGCGAGCCACCCGATCACGAACGGGACGGCCGTCGTGAGCGATGCAAGCGGTTCGGCGATCGGGTTCCCTCCATGTTCGACGTTTCCGAGGAGGACTAGCCCGGTGATGATAACGAGATCGCCAACGCCAGCGATGACTCGTTTCCGGTCGAGTGTGTTCTCTCGAGACCCGGTCTGAACTGCCGTATCCATACGAAAGCGTCCGCACTGTGGCCCTATTGGTGTCCCGGTTCGGAGCGACGAAAAGCGACCTGACAGGAGTGGTGGGCCTCGGCGAACACCGGTCGCCGAGTGCCGTCCACCGGACAGCGCGTCTTCGTGCGAGGGAACCCTCGCACGGTCGGGTAGTCGACAGGGGACTACTTTGTTAGCAACGCCGTTCAGCTGTGGCTGTCGCGCTGTCCAGCGCGGCCACGCAGTAATAGCGTATTACGAGAGCCGAAACCGCGGTCGAACCACGACCGACTACCGTCACGATGTGACCAGTTTCGAGACTCTCTGCAGAAGAACTAATATCGACCGCCGCCGAATCGCCGTCGTGATGGCTGTGGTCGGCGATGAACGAGTCGACTGTGACGGCTGTGGTCGAACAGTTTCGCTCGAGGAACTGACAACAGTGACGATGCCGGACGACCAACAGGTCGTCTGCTGTCCTGACTGTACGCCTCACGCCAGAGCAGCCGCACGGAAGGGCCGCTCGCTCGCTCAGCGTCGAGACGCGTGCGACGGCTGTACCGGGACCTTCCTCGTGGCCGAACTCGAGGACGTGAGACTCGACGATGGAACCGTCCTCACCTGTTGTCCGTCATGTGCGGCCGAAGCACCGACGACACCCGATGACGACACGGCATCACCCGACGCTGACGGTCTAGCCGATGCCGAGACGGTGACCGATTCGAAGCCAGCCGACGAGCCCCAGTACCGCTGTACGCAGTGTCACGAACAGGTCTCCGAGGAGCCGTTTTGCGTGACGACGATCGACGATCGCACCGAGCGACTGTGTCCCGACTGCAAGGCCAACGCCGAAGATCGGGGTATCGTCGCGGCCGTCGAGATGCGAAAGACCAGAGCGCGAGAGATACTCGGGGTGGAGCCGGACGTGACCGACGACGAACTCCGAGACGTGTATCACGAACAGGTCAAACGCGCCCATCCCGATCGCAAAAGCGGTAGTAAATCGGCATTTCAGCTCGTCATAGATGCGTACGAGCGTCTTCGGGACGACGAGTGACTATTCCTTGCGACCCCTGAAACCGATCGTCGCTGGATCGAAGCAGTACGTCGAACCGCAGGCTTCACATGACGCTGTCAGATGCTTGCCGTGTGTGTAGCGTTGCCAGAGTTTGGCCTGTCTCTCCTCGAGTGCGAGTGTGACTGGATGTCCACAGTCCGGGACCGTACATGGGAACCGAATGTACCAGTTCGGGACCGACAGCGCACCAAGCGGTGCGAGTTCGCTTCGCAGCCGGGAGAGCAGGTTAAAGATCGTCACCGTGAGGTTCGACCGATCGAGCGTCACGCTCTCGACGTCACTGACATAGCCACGATGGCTTACTCCCTCCTCACACAGCGGGACCACGGGAATCCCTTTGGCGACCGCGTACCCGATCTCCTGATCGATCCACGTGGTCTCGGCCATGTCCTCGGTCAGTACCGCAACGACGACATCGCTGTTGGCGACCCGACCCTCGAGTCGCGTCCGAGCGTGGACGGATTCGAGTTCCTCGAGCGCGATGTGCACGCCAATGGGGAAGTTCTTGACCGTCGAGAACAGGTCTTGGACGAGCGTGAGATCGCCTGGCGCGTGAGAGACGTATACCTGTTCGCCGGTCATGGAGTTGCCTACGATACGCAGACGTGCGAACCGTTATGAATCTACGTCAGACATTTCGTTACCTACTGTCGTTTTCTGCACGGTGATTTTTAATAGTACCCAGCACGCGTTGTGAAAACTCGAGTTGGGAGAGGCCTGAACCCAGTTGCTCGAACCACTCGCGTTCGACGTACCACCAGCCGCGGATGTCTCCGTCGGTCGTCAGCGAGGTCACCTCCAGCCGACCCGGCGTCCACGAGCGTTCATCGCCGATCGTCAGCAGCGTCCGCAACACCGCGCCGACCTCGTTGCGTGTGATCCCTGACGCCTCGGTGACCACCTCGTAGGCGAGTTCGATGCCGGCACCGTCTTCGGCAGGCGGCTCAGCCTCGTCTTTCCACGCGAACGACGTCAGGTAGATGCCGTGGCCCATCAGGCGATTCTCAAGCGTTACGGCGATTGGACGCTCCTCGGTTGCCGAATCACGCTCGGTGGTGGCCCTGTCGTCGGTCATACGTGTCGTTCGACGGGCACAGAGAAAAGTCGGTCGGCGGTGCGTGTGTCGGCTCTCGCTCGTGACGCGACTTACAACGGCGCGACGAGATCCTCGAGCGCCGCCTCTGGATCGTCAGCTTTCGCGACGCCGCTTGCCAGCAGGACGCCTTCGGATCCGAGGTCGCCCGCTGCGACGACATCGTCACCCGTACTGATACCGGCCCCACAGAGGACTGAGACGTCGGCGTCGACGCTTGCCGCGGCGTCGACGGCGTCCTCGACGATATCGGGATCGGCCTGACTGACCGGCGTTCCGGTGCCGATGAGTTCCGGGGGCTCGACGGCGACGGCATCCGGTCCGAGCGCCGCGGCTGCGCCGATCTGGGCCGGATTGTTCGCACAGACGACCGTCTCGAGGCCGGCTCGTTCGGCTGCCTGGACGGCACCGTCGATGTCGGCCAGTTTCAGCCGTTGCTCGGAGTGGTTGATCAGGGTGCCGACCGCCCCCGCATCGGCGACGTGCTCGGCGAGGGTGTGGCCGGTGTTGCTCCCGTGGTCGATCGGATCGACGTGCTGGGCCCACGTCTCCGCGCCCGTCTCGGCGACACGCTCGATGTGGGCTGCCGGCGGTGCAACGGTGAGTCTGGCGTCGGTGGTTTCGTTGACATCGCGGACGGCTTCTGCGACTGCGACTGGATCACACGGATAGGTCTTCAGGTTGACTAAGACGAACATATCGGCAACCGCACTCGCACGGAAGAAATAGCTTGCGAGTCGGCGACGCGGACGCTGCGGACACGCCCCGCGTCACACGTCAGTCTTTGCGCTTGACGACGTCGCCGAGGGTGTAACTACCCGTCGACGAGCCACCGGACCACTCCGAATCCTCGCCGGAACTCCCCTGTGCGCTCAGGTTGATCTCGAGGAAGTTCTCGAGTTTGGACTGGACGCGGTCGCTCGGGAGGGTGTCACCGCGTTCGATCTTGCGGATGAGGCTTGCTTTCTCGTTGAGTTCGTTTGCCAGCTCGGACTGGCTCAGCCCCTTGCTCTCGCGAGCGTTGCGGACACGATCGTCGTAATCGGTCGCAAGCTCTTCCATGTCGTCGAACATGTCCGAGCGACGCTGCGTCGAGCCACCGGAACTCGACGTACTCGTACTCGTCGTCGACTGGCTCCCTCCGCTCGATGCGGACGAACTCGAGTCGGTCGAGTACTTGGTCGACGTGCTCGAACTCGAGGGCTGTTTGACTTCAGTGCCGAAGTCCGTGCAGTTCGAACACACGTCTAGCTTCGCACCCTCGACCTTGATCGTCTTCGGGGACGACGTCTCGGCCCCACACATCTCGCACTGAACCATACGCAATTCTATATCGCGCCGAGGGATAAAGGACACGGCGTCGTTTCAGACGACGGAAGACCCGGGCAACGGCCGAAAACGCACGCTCACTCGAGGGCAGCCCAGGAGTAGTAAAACCGCTGGAGTGCGGTCAGGTGGCCGACGACAGCGAGGAAGACCAACAGCAGGCCGACGAGGGAAAACTCACCGACGACTGGTCCCGAGATCGGATAGGCCAGCAGGCCGACGACACCGATGATCGCAAGCCGGTCTGCACGACCGACGAGCCCGCCATACACCCGATCGAGGCCGACAGCCTGAGCCTGCGTGCCGAGATAGGAGGTCATGACCACGCCGGTCACGGCGGCAAAGCCGAGCAGGTAGTTCTCCAGTCCCGCAGCCAGCCCGGCGATGACGACGATGTCCGCATAGCGGTCGAGGACGTGATCCAGCAGGTCGCCACCGGCCGAGGCGACGTCTTGCTCGCGCGCGAGCGCGCCGTCGACGATGTCGAGCCAGCCGTTCAGAAAGACGAGCCCCGCCGCGACGGCGTACCAGACGGGGTCCTCTAGGCCGCCGAGTGCGAACGCACCGGCTGCCAGCACCGCCATCCCAAACGCGAGCACGCTCACGCCGTTGGGAGTCATCCCGACGCGGTCGAACCCCTTTACGAACGGATCGAGGGCACCCGAGACGTACGGACGGAACTTGTCGAGTGTCATGTCAGATACTCCATGAAGTCGACCTCGCCGGCGCTGGGCTCGCGCTCGCCTGTGGCGACCGCAGCGAGTTCGTCCGCGACTGCCTCGGGGTCGCGGTCGGTCGTATCGATCTCGTAGACCGACTCGAGACCGTGTTCTTCGACGGCCTCCGAGAGGATTACGTCAAGCGCCTCGCTTTCGGCGTTTTCAGCCGCCTTCGCGTCGGTCTCGCCGCGTTCACGTAACCGCTCTTCGAGCGTCTCTGGGTGACAGCGCAACACGACGACTCGATCCGCGTCGAAGTGATGTGCGAGATGGGATTCGATCACGACGTCGTCGCGACCCTCGAGCCAGTCGCTCAGTGCCTCGAGATCGGCGATCTTGCTTTCGCGATCCGCGTCGAATTCGGTGTAGAGTGCCTCGTCCTCGAGCACTTGATTGAGATGGATCACCTCGAGGTCGGGCGTCTGTTCGTCGTCACCTTCGGTGCCCGAATCGGCCAGTCGCGACTCGAGTAACTCTGTCGCGGTCGTCTTGCCGGTGCCCGGCGTGCCAGTGACGGCGATTCTCACGGATCGGCCACCTCCGCGTCCGGGTCGTCGGCCGCGTCGATGTCGGCGAGCACGTCGTTAAGCGTGTCGACCGCGCGCTCGGTCTCGTCTTCGGTGCCACAGGTGATACGGATACAGCCGGGGAGGCCGAAACTCGAGCAGTCCCGGACGATGACGCCGCGTTCTTGCATCTCGGTGGCGACGGCCGAGGCATCGCCGACATCGACGAGGACGAAGTTGCCCTCGCTTTCCCAGACGTGGGCATCGATGGTATCCTGCATGTATGCGCGAGATTCACGGGTCGTCTCGACGGTGCGGACGACGTGTTCCTCGTCCTCGATGGCGGCGAGACCGGCCCGACAGGCAAGTTCGCTCGCCGCGAAGGGCGTGTTCACCCGCGTATAGGCGTCGGCCCACTCGTCGGGGACGACGGCGTAGCCGAGTCGGATGCCGGCCAGCCCGTACGCTTTCGAGAACGTCCGCAGGACCGCCACGTCGTCACGTGCGTCAAAGTCATCCCAGCCTTCGATCAGGGCGGTCGCACTCTCCCGGTCGGCGAACTCACCGTAGGCTTCGTCGACGACGATCAGCGTCTCTTCGTCGGTTTCGTCGGCGAGGCGTTCGATTTCCGCGAGCGGCATCGTCGAGCCGGTTGGGTTGTGCGGACTCGTCAGCCAGATTACGCGCTCGCCGTCGTAGGCCTCGAGGACGACGTCGGCATCCTGTCGGAAGTCGTCGGCCCGCGAGAGTTCGTACTCGCGGACGTCGCCGTGGTGGAACCGGGAACTCATCCCGTAGTAAGCGAAGCCGGGTCTGGGGACGAGGATATCGTCGCCAGGCTCGAGGGTCGCTCGGTGGAGATAATCGATCGCGCCGTCGCCGCCGTTGGCCAGCCAGACTTGCTCGTCGGCGACGTTCCAGCGGCTTGCGATGGCGGTCGTGAGATCGGCGTGGGCGGCTTTGGGGTAGGAACTCACGTTCGAGGCCGTCTCCCGGATGGCCACGGTGGCGGCCGGCGAGGGTCCGTGTGGGTTCTCGTTCGAGGCGAGTTTGATGAACTCCGAGGGATCGCGCCCGAGTTCGCGGGCGACCTCCTCGATGCCTCGACCCGCCTCGTATGCGACGTGATCGGACAGGTCGCGCGGTTGCATACGCGAATCCTGTTTCCCGTGGCTCTTAAGGATGCTCACATGTGATCAATCGCGTCTGGCTGACTGTCCGTCGTGATGGTGCGTGAGGGGCCGAGGGGCTACTCGGACGGCGAACCTTGTAACCGCTCGACGCGCTCGAGCGTGTCCGCATCGGCCGGGTCCTTGTCGGAGCGAACGCCCAGAAACCGCGGAAACCGTAGCGCATAGCCCGACGAATACGTCGGCGAGGTCTGGATCTCCTCGTAGCCGACCTCGAAGACGACCGCGGGCTCGATATCGACGTCCTGCCCGTCTTCGGCCGCGATGTGGCGCTCGAGCAACGCTGTCAGCTCTGCGAGTTTGTCGTCCGTAATGCCGGTCGCGACCTTGCCGACTGTCTCGAGACCGTCGTCTGCCTGCACGGACAGTTCGAACGTTCCGAGGAAGGTCGCGCGCCGCCCCTCACCCCACTCGGCACCGGTCACGACACAGTCCAACGTCTCCACGTCCGGTTTGTGCTTGCGCCAGTGTTTGCCGCGACGGCCCGGCGAGTACGCCGAGTCGGGATCTTTGAGCATGATGCCCTCGTGGCCCGCCTCGAGAGCGTCGGCGTCGATCGCCTCGATCTCGTCGGGATCGTCGGTCTGCCAGAGCAGGGAGAGTCCCTCGATATCCGCGTCGGTGGCGATGCTGTCACCGTCGGCGTGGTCCTCGGCATCGGTGCTATCCAACACCGATCGAAGTCTGTCGTGGCGGGTCATCAGCGGCTCCGCGAGCAAGTCCTCGCCGTCCGCGTGCAGACAATCGAAAAAAACGGGCCGCACCGTGACGTCCTCGCGGGCCTTCGCGACGTCGTGTTTGCGCCGGAACCGCTTGAGAACCTCCTGAAACGGCAGCGGAGCGCCATCGTCGTCGATCGCGACGACCTCGCCGTCGAGGATCACGGGGCCCTCGAGCGTGTCTTCGGCGAACTCGACGACCTCGGGCAGGGCGTCGGTGACGTCTTCCATGTTTCGCGAGAAGACGTGCGTTTCCGCCGGCTTGGAACTGCCGGGCTCGTGGTGCAATTGAATCCGCGCGCCGTCGTACTTCCACTCGACGGCGGCCTCGTCCCACTCCTCGAGCGCGTCGGTGACAGTGCCCGCCTGTGCGAGCATCGCCTGGACGGGTCGACCGACCTCGAGGTCCATCGCGTCCAGCCCTTCGCGTCCCTCGTCGCGGGCGATCCGAGCAACCTGCCCGTAGTCGTTCGACACCTGCAACGCGCGTTCGACTCGCTCCTCGGGGACGTCGAACGCCGCCGCGATCGCATCACGGACGGTCCCCTCGCCGACGCCGATGCGCATCTCCGAGAGAACAATGCGAGCGAGATACCGAGCCTCTTCGCTCGAGCAGCGATTGAACAGCCCAAAGAGCAGGTCGACCTTGCGGTCTTGGCTTCCCGAGCCCTCGGCGTGGGCCAGTTCCTCGAGCGTCTCGTAGACCTCGCGAACGGTGAGGTCGTCGTCATCGCCGTCGCCACCGCCGGTGAACGCACTCAGACCCTGCTGGCCGCCGAAGTCGTAACTCGCCGCCACATCGCCGATCTCGCCGATGTCAGCGAGTCGCTCCTCGACGTCGTCAGCGCCGACGTTCGTCCCCGCCGCGCGGGCGATCGCCTCGTAACACGCGCTCGGCCCGATATCCAGCGTCGTCGAATCCCAGGCCGGAAACACCCGGCCCTGGGCAAAGCGGGCGACGAGCTCCAGGGTCTGTGGTTCCGCCCTCTCGTCAGTGTCGTCGCCGGCGTCGGCGAGCAGGTCCCGAACGTGGGCAACGATCTCGAGGTCGGCGGCTTCGTCGTCGATCGTCCCGGCGCGGTCGGCGAACGTGGCGAACTCCATCGGCGGTGTCTCTTACCGGGAGCAGTAAAACGGTTCTGAGACGGGGTCGAAAGGCAGTGGCGATAGAACGGCGCGGTCTGCAGTGGACGGGCCGAAGCGAGTGTGAATTCAGTGGAGATCGGACGCAGACGACGAATTGGAGACGGTGACCTCTCCTGTGGCAGTCACAGTCACGTCGTAGCCGTCATGGGTGAACGTTACCGACCCGGTTCGTGTGTCACCGCTGTACGTCGGGCTGAACAGGGCATTGAGCGCGTCGGGATCGATCGTCTCGAAAAGCGGCGTGAGAACGCCGACGGTTTCCATGGGAGCACTCGCGTCCGACTCGGTTGTCACACCCTCGGCTTCCCGTAATGCCGCGATGACAGCGTCGCTCAGAGACTCATCGTCGGCCGCGGTGTAGGTGAGCGGTTCCCGACGGACATCGGCGTCTGCGTGCGTAGATCGGTTTTGTCTCGTGGCCATCAGTATACCAGTATGAACTGCTATTGATTAGTGACTACCCGGGTTTAGTGATCAACGGTTTAACTGTCCCTGTCGTTTGCGATCGTGCTCCGGACGAGCGCCTTCTGGCCGCGCCGAATGAGCGCCGAGAGCGCTTGGCTCGAGATTTCGAACTCCTCAGCCAACTCTTCGGCCGAGGTCTCACGCGGCACCTCGAAGTAACCCTGTTCCAGCGCGCGATATAACACGTCACGCTGGCGAGCGGTGAGCCCGTATTTGGCCGACGCTTCTGCATCGTTTTGATAGAGGCGACGGAGCGCAAACGAGAGGTCGGCCTCGTCACATCGGTCACGATAGCTCGAGAGCGCCTCGCGGCTCGGGATCTGCGCGCGGTACTCCATCGTCGTCCCCATCGCTTTGATCTCGAGAAACGTGATCCCGAGTTCGATCGCATCGATATACGTCAGGCCACGTTCGCCCGCTGACGATAAGGTGATCCGAAAGAGCCGTCGCCCGGAGAGTTCCGCGAGCGTCTCGAAGCTCGTGATCGTCGGATCGTCTGGAAGCTTTCGGAAGAATCGATCGAGTTCGCCTTCCTCCCCCCGTGCCCAGAGGGTGAGCCGCGAGTCGTCTTCCAGCGCCGGCTGCTCGTCTTCGACTTCGACGGTGATCTCGGGGACCGCTTCCCTGGTCTCATACAGGATCGGATTCGAGAGCGTATACTCCGCAATGAAGCTCATTTGGATCGCCCATCGGGAGTTCCAACGATTCGTTCAGTACCCTCGGCTGGACACGGTGGCGGGCCATCGGCCGTTATGAGTCTCGCCTCGGCAGTGTGATCTCGAGTACACATCCCGTCCGGCGTGTAGGATCGCAGAGAAAACATAACTTTTTGTTACGCTGGCGATAGCTATCTGGTCGCTTTGATCCCGACGAACGAGCCGTCGCCGTACCCCTCCTCGATCGGTTCAGTGCCGTCGACCTCGTCGAGCCAGTGATAGATCGTCTGAACGAACTCGAAGTCGGTAAAACCAGCTGCCTCGAGTGCGTCGACGAGTTCATCCGTCGAGACGAACGTCGCGTCGCGATAGAACGGATTCTGCTCTTTTTTCTCCTGATATTGCCGGCCGACGGGACTGTCCTTGTCGATGTAGCCGATCACGAGACTGCCCGACGGCGTGAGGATGCGGTCGGCTTCCGTGAGCGTTTGCGGGATGTCGTCGACAAAACAGATCGTCGTCACGATCAACGCGGTGTCGAAGCTTCCGTTCCGAACGGGGAGTGCTTCGGCGACCCCTCTAACCACGTCGATACCCCGTGTTTGGGCGCGCTCGAGCATCGCCGCGGCCGGATCGATGCCGACGTCGAGCTCGAGGGGAGCCGCAAAGCGCGCGCTGCCGACGCCGATTTCGACCCCGCGCCCGGTCGCCGGGACGAGTCGCTCGAGTGCCTCGAGCTCGGATTGGTAGGCGTCCTCGTGTGCCTCGAACCAGTCTTCGTAGCGGTCGGTGTGTGTCTCGAACGGGGCTGTTTTTGGCATGCCTGCACGTAGGCTGCGTGGTACTACGAATATTGGGGACGACAGGGCTGCTATGAACCCATGAAAGATTTGTGTTGACATGGCTCGTATGGCTCGACATGACTGACTCGTCAACGGCAGAGAAGGGTGGCGCTGCGGCCGATGGCGTCAGACTGCTCCTCTGTGAGAACCCACTGCCACCGATCGATGAAGCGATCGCTGCTGCCACGAACGAGGTCCCACACAGTAATCACTATACAGAGCCCTATTCCAACCCGTTGCGCGAGGTCCTTGCCGACCGGCTCGGCGTTCGACCCGCACAGATTCACGTCAATGCAGGCTCCGAACTAATCCTCCGTCAGTTGTTCGATCGTTTCGGCCAACACGTCCACCTCCTGACGCCGACCTACCCGCTGTTTACGGAAATCGCCGAGCAGTATACCGAAACGCGGCTGCAGCCGGAGACCGACTTTCAGTTCGATCTCCGACAGCTAGACATCCCCGACGAAACGACGCTCGCGGTCATCGTCAATCCGAACAACCCGAACGGAGATGGCTTCGACATGCGTCCGCTTCCGGACCTCCTCGAGACCAATCCGGAGACGCGGTTCTTGGTCGACGAGGCGTTCGTCGATTTCGTCGACGAATCGGTCGCCCATCTCGTCCCCGAGTACGACAACCTCTTCGTGACCCAGACGTTGTCGAAAGCACACAGCCTCGCTGGCTTTCGCATCGGCTACGCGATTCTCCCCGAACCCATCGCCGACGAGCTGAACGCGAACAACGACGCCTATCCGCTCACGCGGCCGAGTCAAGCCGCCGCGATCGCAACCATAGAGCACGAATCGAAGATCCGCGCACGGATCGACCGACTCCAGTCGTGGACGACACAGTTGGCCGACGACCTCGAGTCACTGGGAGTGACGACGTTCCCGAGCGAGACGTACTTCTTCCTCGCGGATTTTAGCCCACACGACGCACACGACATCGCAGCACAGTTACGAGAGCGAAACATCGTCGTCAAACCACTCGAGAACGATCGGCTCGGCCCCGGTTACATGCGGGTCACGACGTCTCGACCCGAAGACAACGAGCGGGTCGTCAGCGCGCTCGCGGAGATCCTATAGACATCTCGAAAGCGTCGAGACTGCCCTCGCTGTCGCTTTGCTGGCGATCACATACCAGTCCCCCTGATGGTTCAGGTATCGTCGACAACGTATAGGTTGTTACAGCGGTTTTCTCTCTGTCTATGGACGTCTCCGCGGTTTCCGTTTCCCACCTCGATCGCGATCCCGTCGCGGCACGACCGACGGAGTTCGTCGAACGGAAGGGACTGGGCCATCCGGATTCGATCTGTGATGGGATCGCCGAGGCGGTTTCACGACGCCTCTCGCAGTACTATCTCGAGGAGTTCGGACACATCCTGCATCATAACACCGACAGCGTGCAACTCGTCGCCGGGACGACGGAGCCAGCGTTCGGCGGCGGCGAGATCGTCGACCCGATCTACGTGCTCATCAGCGGCCGGGCGACCACGACCGTCGATGGCCAGGACGTTCCGGTCGACGACCTCGCAATCGACGCCGCTCGAGACTACGTCGACACGACTTTCGACGAGCTCCCTGCCGATGCGGTCGAGTTCGACCCGCGGATCGGTGAGACATCCGCCGATTTGAAAGCGCTGTTCGACGAGCAGAGAGCCACGCGAGCGAACGACACCAGTATCGGCGTCGGCTACGCGCCGCTATCCAACACGGAGCGCATGGTTCGAGGGCTCGAGCCAGCGATTCGCGAGGAGATTCCGGCGGTCGGTGAGGACGTCAAGGTACTGGGCTGGCGCACGGACGACGAACTCAGGTTGACCGTCGCCGCGGCCGTCGTCTCTCGGCACGTCGCGACTCTCGAGGAGTACGTCGATGTCGTCGCGCAAGTCGAGAACCTGACCACCCGCTATGCGAGCGATCGCACGGAGCGCGACGTCCACGTCGACGTCAACGCCGCAGACGACATCGATACCGAGACGGTCTACCTCACCGAAACCGGCCTCTCCGCTGAGATGGGTGACGACGGGAACGTCGGGCGTGGCAACCGTGTCAACGGCCTCATTACGCCCCACCGATCGATGAGCCTCGAGGCAACGGCCGGCAAGAACCCGGTCAGCCACGTCGGCAAGCTCTACAACATCGTCGCGACGAACGCTGCAGAACGGATCAATCAGGAACTCGACGCCGAGTACACCGGGATAAAACTCCTCTCGCAGATCGGCGCGCCGGTGGCGGAACCCCAGGCTATCGGCGTGGAGACGACGGCGCGCGACGACGACGAACTCCGGCGGCTCGTGGCCGCCGAACTCGAGGGGATCGACTCGCTCGCTCGTGACATCGTGGCCGGCGACGTGCAACTGTTTTAGCGCTGGTCGACGTCGGGTCCGTGAGGTATCACAGTGACAGCACGCCGACTGCGAACCAGTCGATCGCGGGACAAGGGGCCACTGACCGACGGTGGGTCCGGAGTAGCCGGGACGCTCGTCGGACTCGCGACGCGAGATGGCGTTCTTCTCGCGGCCGACACGCGGACGAGCCAGGGTACTGTCGTCCGCAGCGAGCGCGTTCAGAAGCTCGCGCAGGTTCACCCAACTGCCGCGATTGGATCGACCGACCACCTCGGTGCCGCACAGTCGTTCGTCCGAACGATCCGGCTCGAGGCCGACCGCTACGAGACCGACCGTGGCGAGCCGATGACGCTGCCGGAACTGAGTACGGTCGCGGCCGGAACACTCCGGTCGGAGTCCGAAGCGGGGACGTTCGTCCTCGGCGGCGTCGACGCCGAGGGGGCACACGTCTTCTGCCTGCACCCGGACGGCGGCGTCCTCGAAGACGAATTCGTCGCAGTCGGTAGCGGCCAAGAGGTCGCCACGGGCGTCCTCGAAGCCGAGGCCACGGACTCACTGCCGATGGCCGAGGCGCGACGGGTCGCCGGCCGCGCTCTCGCGAGCAGTGCCGAGCGCGACGCGCTGACCGGTGTCGGCGTTCGCATCGCCGAGATCACGGCCGCTGGCGTCGAGACGGCCGACTACGAGTCGGCCGACGAACTCCTGTAAGGGCACCATACGGACCACTGTCAGTCAGTTCCGGCACACCCGCATGACGGTTGCGCGTGCGCCGGTACCCAGTGACAGCAGACCGTATCAGTCGCGTCGCTTGGCGTCCCGGCCGAGCTGTCGTTCGACGGCGTCGACCTTGTCGCTGGCTCGTTGCTCGACCGTTCGTTTGTCGTCGACTTTCAGCGTCGTGATCACTCGCGCTTCGTCGACGGCCGCGTGTGCTGCTGCTGCGGCGTCGAACAGTTCGCTCGCGTCGTCGGCTTCGACGACCGTTCCCATCGGATTGGTCTCGTATGCGACGTCGAAATCCTCGAGCGCGTCGATTGCCTTCGCGACCGCTTCGGACAGACTGCCCTCCCGAACGGGCGTGACGTTGAGCTCGCCGATCGCTGTCATGTCTCACAGTACGTTGTCGGCGAATATAATGGCGCAACTCCCTCGAACGAGGGTTCTTTTCCGGCCTGCCCTCGACACCCCACCATTCCTATATATCCGTCCGGCGTTGTCACCCCTACCCACGATGAACGTTCAGGGTATGGGAGGTCGGCCATGGTAGCGGTCTCGGCGGAGTTCTACTGGATCGCGGGGTTCGCCATTGTCGCGGCGCTCGTCAACAGCGCGGGGATCGTCGCTATCTTCCGCTATCGGGAGTGGGCGGAACGATACCTCACCTATTTCATGTGTTTTGCCGCGGGGGTTCTCCTTTCGACGCCGCTGTTGCTCGCGCTACCGAACGCGATCGCGAACAACTCGAACGCGGGATTCAGTGCTTTAGGCGGGTTTCTGTTCATGTTTTTCTCGAACAAACTGATCACGTATCGCACCCAGCAGGAGAGTCTCGCGTTCGGGGTGACGGCGGCGGAGGGCATCGGGATCCACTCGCTGGTCGACGGCGTCGTGTACACCGTCACGTTTAGCGTGTCCCTCCTGACCGGGATCCTGGCAGGCACCGGGTTAGTGGTCCACGAGTTCGCCGAGGGCGTTATCACGTATCTCGTCTTGCTGAAAGGCAACGTGACGGAACGAACGGCGGCGGTGTACGCGTTCTTCATCGCCGCGCTGACGACGCCGATCGGCGCGTTCGTCGCGTATCCGCTGGTCACCAGACTGGGCCAGCGCCACCTGGGACTGCTGCTCGGTTTCGTCTCGGGCGTGTTGCTCTACGTCTCCGCATCTCACCTGCTCCCCGAAGCGAGCGCACACGAGCAGAAACATTCGACCGTCGCCCTCATGGCTGGCGTCGGACTGGCACTGTTCATCGTGTTCTCGCGGACGGTGTAGGAGGGCTCGAAACCCGTGTCGGTCCCGAATCAGTCGTCATCTCGAGAAACGTGCTTTCAAGTCAGTCGGGCGCACACTCGGAGCTATGCCAGAGGAGGAACTCGCCGCACGGGTCGCGGACGTGCTGGCAGTCGACGCTGCTGACTTCCGCCAGCAGGCCGAGGCGGATACCGAGGTGATCAAAGACGCCGTCGAGGAGGGTGTCTTCGATAACCCACAGGCGATCGTCGGCCTCGAGTACGAATTCTATGCGATCAAGGCTGATGACTGCACGTTGCGACGGGTTCCACGCCGGCTGCTCGAGCTGATCGGCTTCGAGAAGGAACTCGGCTTGCACAACGCGGAGATGACGACCAGCCCACAGCCGCTGAACGCGCCCGGGCTGGCGGCTCAGGAGTCGGAAGTCAAAGCGCGCCTGCAGACGGCACTCGATGTAACCCAGTCCGAGCGGATGCGGCTGGTCAGCGACGGGCTCTGGACGATTCCGCCCGAAGGCGAGTCGGCGGGCACGTACCTCACCGACAGCGTCGAGCGCACGGCAGCCACGCCGGAGGGAGACGACCGCTCGATCCGCATCGCGACGAACATGAGTGACTCCGCCCGCTATCACGCGATGGCTAACACCGCTCAGTCCGACTCTGCGGGGATGCGCATCGAAGCACCACACGTCTCGTTACAGGCCGAGACCGTCATGCCCGAAAGTCTCATCACGTCGATCCAGCCCCACTATCAGGTTCCACACGCGCCCGACCTCCCCGAATACTTCAACTACGCGCTCCGGGTGGCGGGGCCGCTGCTCGCACTCGGCGTCAACTCGCCGTTTTTCCCTGCCGATCTGTACGACGAGGACGCGACCGGCGACGAAATCCTTCAGGACGGCTGGATGGAACACCGCATCAGCGTCTTCGAGACGATGCTCAATGATCCTACGACGGGCGAAGGGAAGGTCCGGTTCCCCCACGATCTCGAGACTGTCGACGAGGCGATCGACCGGATTGCCGACGACGATACGATCGTGCCGATGCCGGTCGAACCCGGCGAGCGCTTCGACGACCAGTTCCCCCACTTCCGGCGCAAACACGGCACCTACTGGCGGTGGGTCCGTCCCGTCTTCGGCGGCCCGACGCGCTCGGCAGCCAACGCCCGCATCGAGTTCCGGCCGATCCCCGCCCAGCCGACGGTCCGCGACTCGGTGGCCTTCCTCGCCGCGTTCGCCGGCCTGATGGAGAGTCTCACCCGACTCGAGCACCCCGTTCACGAACTCGACTGGCAGCTCGCTCGCGAGAACTTCTACGGGGCGATGACCGACGGTCTCGAGGCCGAGCTGACGTGGATTACCAACGACGGCCGGGAAGTCACCGACGGCCTCGAACTCTACGAGGACCTGCTTGCTCACGCCGAAGATGGGCTGGTCAACCGCGGGCTGAGCGAGGAAGACGCCGCCAAGTACCTCTACCCGCTTCGGCGGCGGGTCCGACAGCAGGTGACGCCCGCAAGCTGGAAGCGCGAACAGGTGCGGGCGGCCCTCGAGGACGGTGCCGACTTCGCCGATGCGCTCGAACGGATGCAACAGCGCTACGTCAGCCGGCAGTCGGAGACGCTGCTCGAGGGGAGTTTCGCTGACTGGATCGGCGACTGACGGATCGAACGCGGTGTGGCGAGGAAAAAGAGCGTATTCACGGTCGATAGTACGGTTTCTCTATTTCGAATCGATTTCGAAACGAAAGTGCCCGATTTGGTAACTACAGATGTGGATCTCACGCTAGCATTTCTATCAAATATTGGGTGTGTTTGTAGAATCGTGTGGAATACACAGTGCAAGTTGGTTATGAGCAGATCTATTCAGAAAGTCTACAAATGGACAGATAGTAGATCGAGTCATGTATCCGTCGGTTCCCGGCATGGGTGTACTGGTACCTCCAATAGCGCTTAGCGTAGGTGCTCTCGCAGGACTACTCGTATATCGTACTGCGAAACGTCAGCACATCTTAGTACCACGTCTGTGGGCCGGACTAATTGGGATTGCATTCTTCCTTGCCCCGATTATCCTCACTCCTGTACTGCTTCCGGTCTATTACTCACTATTCGTCCCCTCTGGTCCCAGTCTTGTTGTTAAACCGCTACACGCACTTGCAACAGTTATCGGAGGCGGTTCGCTGGTCGGATTGGGGGTTCTCCTCATTTTCTTCGGCTATACGAACCGTTACCAGCGGCGGGAACACGCGCCGTGAAAATGGGACGCACACGTTCTGGAGTGACCGATGTAAGGCGCGTATGCAGCATGGGGTGATGGTCAGTCAACAAGGGATAGTGACCGGCCAGTACAGCGAACATACCTTTCAGTTTTAGCTACTTATTTTGCTTCGACAGACGAGATTGAAGAAGTCCAAGAACGCCGATCAGCGTTCCGCTAAACAACGCTCCGACGCCAATAGCCGAAACGATTCCTGTGCTGTTGAGAGCAAGAAACCCACCGGAGAGCAAAAGAAGCAATCCGAAATAATACAGTTCATTCATTAATAGATTACATTTCAATATATGTATTAATCTTGTGTTGGTCAGTTCGCCTGTTAAGCTGTATCCTCCCTATTCTCAACATCCGGTTCTTGGCTAGAATGTGGAGGATCAGCGCCAACCGTGTTACATCGTTCTCCTGTACTTACTGTTTTTCAACAACCATTCTAAAGAAGGAAAAGGGCGAATATCTACCGTTGTTCGGGTTCGACGTTCTGGTTCATCCGGAACAGGTTGTCCGGGTCGTATTTCGTCTTGAGCGCGACCAGTCGGTCGTAGTTGTCGCCGTAGCCGCGAGCTTCCTCGCCTGCATCCTCGCTGATGAAGTTCACGTAGGCCCCACCGGACGTGTACGGAGCCATCGCGTCGAAGAACTCTCGAGCCCAGGGGATACAGTCGTCGTCCATCGCGGGGTCTTCCCAGCGCGTGTGGACGTTCATCACGTATTCGGCATCGCGGTGTGGATAGGCCGTCGCGTCCGACGGCACGCGTGCCATCTTGCCGCCGAGCTGCGCGAAGAAAATCTCGGACTGTGGCGACGGGAGGTTGGCTGCATACTCGACCGCGGTGTCGATGGCGTCGTCGGAGAGCGCACGGAAGTTGTGTGATTTCCAGTAGTTGCGCGCACCTTCGGTGAGCAGCGGATCGAACGCCTGCTGGAACGCCGCGTACTGGTGTGGGCCGACGGCGTCGGCGATAGGGTCGCCGTACTCCCGGATCGGGGCCAGGACGTCCTCACCGTCTTCCATGTCGCCGGCGTAGAACGTGACGACGATGACGACGTCGTCGCCGTGAACGTCCTCTGGGAGGAACGGAAGCGGCGGTGCCTGTCGGAGCACGATCCAGACGGCGGCCTCCTCCGGTGCCTCCTCGTTGAAATCCCGGACGTGTCGGAGCACGTCCGGCGCGTCCGCGCCCGCGTAGACGACTGGTCCCGAGAGCACTTCGGGGCCGACCTCGTGGAGATCGAACTCGAACGACGTGACGACGCCGAAGTTACCACCGCCGCCGCGGAGTCCCCAGAACAGATCCGCGTTCTCCGTCTCGCTCGCGTGCCGAAGCGTGCCGTCCGCGGTAACGATATCGACACCCCGCAGGTTGTCCACCGTCATGCCGTACGTTCGGGTGAGCCAGCCGAAGCCGCCGCCGAGCGTGAGCCCCGCGACGCCGGTCGTCGAGTTGATGCCAAGCGGGGTCGCCAGCCCGAACGCCTGCGTCTCGAGGTCGACGTCGGCCAGGGTCGCGCCCGGTTCGACGCGAGCCGTTTTCGTCTCCGGGTCGACGCGAACCGATCGCATCGCCGAGAGATCGAGCATCAGCCCGTCGTCACAAACCGCGTTCCCCGCGATGTTGTGGCCGCCGCCACACACCGCGAGACGCAGGTCGTGTTCGCGGGCAGCGTCCACCGCCGCAATCACGTCTGAAACGCCCATCGCCCGAACGATGAGCGCCGGCTGCCTATCGATCATCCCGTTCCAGATCGCTCGCGTCTCGTCGTAGTTCGGATCCTCTGGACGGACCACCTCGCCGTGTAGTCCCTCGCCGAATCCGTCTAGTTCGCCGCTATCCGCGGGTATAGTTGCCACTGTGATCCCCCTCACTCGTCGTACACCTCGCTCGAGCATATAGATTCCATAATTAATAATTAGGATAAGTCGGGCAACAGGAGAGACCGACGAACTGGTGTGTCTGGCCGTCGCTCGAGGGATCGCTTTTCCTCTCCAAACAATCGGATTCTCGACTGGTAACTGCGCTAAAACGGATTGTCACACATGAGCAAACATATCTCCCCGATAGACCATCGTATTAGATAGACTACTGTTTTATCGCTGTCGCAGGGGTGCCATGACATATGGGAACAAGACATCGAACTGCAGGTACCGACGCGCTCGAGGACCTCTCGAGCGACGCCGTCCGGTCCTTCACCGACGGGTTCCACGGAGAGGTCCTGCGTCCGTCCGACGACGAATACGACGAAGCTCGCGAGGTCTGGAACGGGATGATCGACAAGTATCCGGCGCTCGTCGCGCGCTGTGTGGACGTCGACGATGTCGTCGCAGCCGTCGACTTCGCCAGCGAACACGACCTCCCCCTCGCGGTCCGGGGCGGCGGCCACAACGCGGCCGGGACGGCGGTCTGCGATGGCGGGCTCGTGATCGACCTGACGGAACTGAACGGCGTCCGGGTCGACCCCGAGGCGAAGACCGTCCGCGTCGACGGCGGGGCGACGCTGGGTGATGTTGACCTCGAGACGCAACGCTTCGGCCTCGCGACGGCACTCGGTGTCGTGTCGGAGACCGGTGTCGCCGGATTGACGCTCAACGGCGGCTATGGACACCTGAGCCGCAAGTACGGGCTGGCACTTGACAATCTGCTCAGCGTCGACGTCGTGACGGCCGATGGCGAACTGCGCCACGCCAGCGCCGACGAGAACGAGGACCTGTTCTGGGCGGTCCGCGGTGGCGGCGGCAACCTCGGCGTCGTCACGTCGCTCGAGTACACACTCCACGAGGTCGGCCCCAACGTGTACGCACTCTTCGTCTGGTTCCACGGCGACGACACCGCCGTCGCTATGGACGCCTTCCGCGAGTGGACCGAGACCGCACCGCGGGACGCGAGCGTCCTCGCGTTTACTGCCCACGTCCCCGACATCGCGGAGTTCCCCGAGGAGTCGTGGGGCGAGCCGGCGATCGCGTTCCTCGGCTCGTACCTGGGAGACCCCGACGACGCCGAGGACATCTTCGGTTCGTTCCGGGAGCGTGCGACGCCGATCACCGATCTGAGCGGCCAGATGCCTTACGTCGACTTGCAGTCGATGCTCGACGAGGACTATCCCGATGGGCTGCGCTACTACTGGAAGTCGATCTTCCTCGAGGAACTCACTGACGACGTGATCGACCTCATGACGCGATACAACGAGTCCGCACCGTCGGCGCTCTCGACGGTCGACGTCTGGCACCTCGGCGACGCGGTCGCTGACGTTCCCCAGGACGCGACCGCGTTCTGGCACCGCGACAAGCCGTACATGCTCAACTTCGAGGCGAACTGGGAGGACGCCGACGACGATGACGCGAACGTGGTGTGGGTACGCGATGGTTTTGCCGAGGCACAAAAGCTCTCGATCGCTTCTGGCCGCTACGGTAACTTCCCGGGGCTGAACGAAGACCCCGCAAAGCTGCTCTACGGCGGGAACTACGACCGACTGGTTGACATCAAGACGAAATACGATCCCGACAACCTGTTCCAGTCGAACACGAACGTCCCACCGCGTCCGACTGGTGCCTGATGGTACGGCTTGCAACCCACTATAGTGATAGTCGCCACTGCAAGTCAGTGCACACCTGATCGCACGAGGGCTGTGTGATCAGTGTGTAAACCGTTTCAGTGGCTACTACAGCACCGCCTGTCTCACACAGCCGAAAGCGATTAAGTAACGTCGCTCGAGAGGTGTGCGTATGGTAACTTTCCTCTCCGGGGGCACCGGAACGCCGAAGCTCTTAGACGGTGCCGCTGTCGCATTCTCGCCGGAGGAGACGACGGTCGTCGCCAACACGGGCGACGACATCGAACTCGGTGGACTGTTCGTCTCGCCGGATGTCGACACGCTGTTGTTCCAGGGTGGCGGCGTCCTCGACCGCGAGACGTGGTGGGGGATCGAGGACGATACGCACCGAACTAACGCGGCGCTGGCCGACATCGCGTCGGCTGCAGGACTGCCCGAGGGGCCGCAATACCTTCCAGAGGAGAAACAGACCGCGGGCCGGCGACTCGCGAACTGGCGGCGCTTCGCTGGCATCGCGGAGTTCATGACGATCGGCGACCGCGACCGGGCCGTCCACATCACGCGCACGAGCCTCCTCGATGAGGGCCACACGCTAAGTGAGGCGACCCAGCGGCTGGCAGACGCGTTCGGCGTGACGATCGACCTGCTCCCGATGAGCGACGATCCCGTCGCCAGTCTCGTCCATACCGACGAAGGAATGATGCACTTCCAGGAGTACTGGGTCGCCAACCGCGGCGAGCCAGCCGTCGAAACCGTCGAGTTCCGCGGCTCCTCGGCAGCCGAGCCCGCACCGGGGGTCCTCGAGGCGCTCTCAGACACCGTCGTCATCGGCCCGTCGAACCCAGTCACCAGCATCGGGCCGATGCTCGCGCTGCCAGGCGTGGCACAGGCGCTCGCGGAGACGACGGTCGTCGCCATCTCACCGTTTCTCGGCGACGACGCCTTCTCCGGGCCCGCGGGCGATCTCATGGCCGCGGTCGATGCGGAGCCGAGCACCGAGGGGCTGGCCACCGTGTACCCGTTCGTCGACGCCTTCGTGATCGACGAGGACGACGACGCCGCGTTCGACCGGCCGACAGTCCGGACGGACATCCGGATCGACGACGGCGAGGACGCCGCACGCGTGACTCGAGCCGTCGACGACGCGATCGAACGTGTACGCTAACATGACCGACGCTGTCTCTTTCAGCCCGCCGCTCGCGCTCGCCAGCCTCAGCGGCGAGGCCGACGCCGACTGGGCGCAGGCTGGCGCTAACTACGCCGGCGCTGCGTTCCTCGGCGGCATCGCGCTGGATGAAGATTCGAGAGCTGCCGCGCGCGACCTCGTCGCTCGTGACCGATCCGAGTTCCTCCCCGACGATCCGCTCGCCTTCATCGACCGCCAGCTCGAGGCCCTGTCGGACGTCCCAATTCAGCCGGCGTTCAACGTTCGGAGTGCGACCATCGAGCCGGTCGCCGACGCGGCCCGTGTCTGTCGCGATCGAGACGCCTATCTCGAGATCAACGCCCACTGCCGACAGGACGAACTCTGCGCCGTCGGCTGTGGCGAGACGCTCCTGAAAGATAGCGACCGCCTCGCGGAGTACGTCACTCGAGCAGCCGAGACCGGCGCGATTGTCGGGGTGAAGGTCCGCGCCGAAGTTCCCGGGATCGACCTGCCGACGCTGGCTCGCGACCTCGAGCGGGCAGGAGCCGACTTCGTCCACATCGACGCGATGGACACCGAATCGGTCATCGCGGACGTGGTCGACACAACGGACCTGTTCGTGATCGCCAACAACGGCGTCCGCGACGACGCGACCGTCCGCGAGTACGTCGACTACGGCGCTGATGCGGTCAGTGTCGGCCGTCCCAGTGACAAGCCGGCCGCCCTCGAGCGCATCCGAGCGGCTGTCGACCGTCAGTTCGGGCTCGAGCAGGTTCGCTAGAGGAGATTGAAGCACGGGTTCGCTGTTCTTGCGTTCACGATCGTTCTCACCAGAAAATATATTGTATCCTCCCTGAACAGATAGCGTATGCCGCCCTCCAATAGGCACCCCTCACTGGCACGCCGAACGGTTCTCGCCGCCTGCGGGACTACCATGCTTGCCGGCTGCTCGGATGTCTTGGAAACAGGCATGTCGAAGCCGCCTATCGAATGCGAACCGACAACCGCTGCGTGGCCGATGTACGGCTACGATACCGCTCGCACGAGTCATGTGGCTTCTCGTGACCTACCGTCGGCTGACGCTGAGGTGGGTCGATTCTCCCAGACCGGTGCTCGGACAGGTGGCGGTGGGAGTGTCGAAGCGCCACCAGTCGTCACTGATGGCGTTGCCTACGTCGCAGGGGACGTTCGGATCGAAGCCCGCGACATCGAGACCGGGAAGCGTCTGTGGGCAACCGACCTCGAGGATGGCGTCAATACAAGTCCGGCGGTAGCCTGCGGGGCCGTCTACGTGAGCATGTTCAACGAAACACTCGCGCTCGATCCAGAAACCGGGGATGTGCTCTGGCGAGCGGACGGCGGGGCACACAGCGGTGTTTCTACGTCGCCGATTGTGGGTGACGATACGATCTTCGTCGCGGTGGGCGGGGTCGCCGCCCTTGACGCCGAAACGGGCGACGAACGCTGGCATGCGCAGACGGAGCATAGTGCGCAGGGAGTTGCTGTGGCCGACCGCGTCTATGTCGGCGCGGGGAGCAACGGCAGCGGTGAGGTGGCTGCGTTTACCCGCAACGGCAATGACTGGTGGCGCACGACCGAACCCGGGGAAGTGTATACCGCTCCGGCAGTCGCCGACGAGACTGTCTTTGCCGTCTCGAAGACGGGAACCTTGACGGCGCTCGCTGCCGCTGATGGGAGCGTCGAGTGGCAGGCAAGCGTCGAATCTGGCGTCACCGAGCCGCCGGCGGTCGACGGTGAGCGCGTCGTCGTTTCGGCGGGCAAAACGCAGACGATGGCCTTCGACGCAACGACTGGCGACCGCCTCTGGACGTTCGAGACGGGCGTTAGTCAGGGAGCGCCGGTCATCGTCGGCGACCATGTGCTCGCCACAGGAGCGAATACGGGCATCTACGTGCTCGATGCTGCGACAGGTGACCGCGTTCGCTACTGGTCCGCTGAGAACGTGGGCTCTCAGCCGGTGGTCGCCGCCGGTCGGGTATTCTATCGGGGGTGGAACGTCTCGGATATCTTCGTCGTCGAGTAATCAGTGACTGCCGGTGATCACGACGCACCACGCGGTCTCCCGTCCGCTCTTCGCTGCGAATCTCGACGGTATCGCCGATCTCGACGTGGTCGTGAACGAGCGCTTTGATCCGCGTCTCGTCGGCGTCTGGAGGAACCGTCAAGTCGCTCGTGGCTGTCGGAACGGACCGTGGCGACAGGGACACTCGTGGGCCGGTATTCACAACCGGGACCCAGTTCGGACGACTGTTTTTGTACGAACCAGCCAAAAGGAGAGTCATGAAGGTCATCAAGGATAGCGTCCACGACCACATTCAGGTCGACGGCGTCGCCCGCGACCTGCTTGACACCCCCGAGATACAGCGGCTTCGGAACATCAGGCAGCTCGGGACCGTCTCGCTGGTCTATCCCTCGGCCAACCACACCCGCTTCGAACACAGCCTCGGTGTCTACCATCTCGCCTGCGAAGCGCTCGAGCATCTCGCTATCGAGGGACGACAAGCCGAACGGGTCCGCGCCGCAGCCCTGCTTCACGACGTGGGCCACGGCCCCTTTAGCCACAACCTCGAGTCGCTCACTCACCGCCGGACGGGCCGGTATCACGACGATGTCCACGGCCTGCTCACAGACGGGACGGTTGGCGAAGTGTTACGCGAGCACGATCTCGATCCCGACCGGGTCGCCGATCTGGTTGCCGGGGAGGGACGCTTCGGACAGGTGGTCTCGGGCGAACTCGACGTCGATCGGATGGATTATTTGGTGCGCGACGCCCACCACACCGGCGTCCCGTACGGGACGATCGACCACGGCCGGCTTGTCCGAGAGCTGACCTTCGTCGACGGCGAACTCGTCCTCGACGAGGGGAACGTCCAGACGGCCGAGAGCCTGCTGGTCGCCCGCGCGTTGATGAATCCGACGGTCTACAACCACAGCGTCGCCCGGATCAGCAAGGCGATGCTCCGACGGGCCGCTGAGGGCCTGCTTGACGCTCCTGACACTGACGTCGACGCCGCGACTCTCCAGCGGATGGACGATCACGACCTGATCGTGGCCCTGCGTTCGTGTGAGCGGACGGCGACGCTCTCGAGGCGACTGGATCGACGCGACCTGTTCAAGCGGGCGGTCTGGGCCGAAATCGACGACGTTCCGGGCGGGATCATCGAGTCAGATCACGAGACGATCCGCGATCTCGAGCGCGAAATCAGCGATCGAGCAGAGGTTGACCCTGCCAACGTCATCCTCGACGTACCGAGTCGGCCCTCGATGACGGAGTCGACGACGCGCGTAATGGTCAACGGCGAGATCCGCCGGCTGGGCCAGCAGTCGCCGCTTGTCGCGGCGCTCCGGGCTGGCCAGTATTCCCAGTGGCGACTCGGCGTCTACTCGCCGCCGGACCTTCGGGAGCGGGTGGGGCGAGCCGCTGTTGACGTGCTCGGACTGGACATCGACGGCGCGCTGGTCAGCGAGGTCCGGGATGGGCTGGACGCGACGCTGGATCAGTTCGTCGACTGAGCACGGTTTCAGGGTCGAACCGTTGAAGACGCTGACGGCGAACTGACGCGTATGGAACGAACGGGAACGATTCTCCGCGGCCGCGAGTTCGACCCTATCGAGGGACGGGTTGTCATCGGCGACGACGGCCGCATCGAGGCTATCGAGGAAACGTCGGTCGAGAGCGACGACATCATCCTCCCGGCCTTCGTCAACGCCCACACCCACATCGGCGATTCGATCGCCAAGGAGGCCGGTGGCGGCCGCTCGCTCGAGGAACTGGTCGCCCCGCCGGACGGACTGAAACATCGGCTGCTCCGGGCGGCCTCCCGCGACGAACTGGTGAGCGCGATGGCACGATCGCTGTCGTTCATGCAGCAGGCTGGAACGGCCGCCTGTCTCGACTTTCGTGAGGGCGACGTCGAGGGCGTTCGGATGCTCGTAGACGCCGCCGAGGGCCTCGAGATCGACGCACTGTCGTTCGCCCGTGGCTCCGTCGACGCGATGCATGCCGGCGACGGCTTCGGTGCCAGCGGGACGAACGACGCGAATTTCGACCAGGAACGGCGGGCGACCCGCGAGGCAGACAAACCCTTCGGCATCCATGCCGGCGAGGTCGACGCAAGCGACATCAACCCCGCGCTGGACCTCGAGCCGGACTTTCTGGTCCACATGGTCCATCCCGAACCGCTGCATCTCGATCGGCTCGCCGACAGCGAGATTCCGGTCGTCGTCTGTCCCCGCTCGAATCTCGTCACCGACGTCGGCCTATCGCCCTACGACGAACTGAACGAGCGCACGACGCTCGCCCTCGGGACGGACAACGTGATGCTCAACTCGCCGTCGATGTTCCGCGAGATGGAGTTCCTCGCAAAGCTCTCGGAGCTGCCGGCTGACGAAATCCTCCGGATGGCGACCATTAACGGGGCTGAAATCGCCGACCTCGAGTACGGACTTGTAGAGTCCGGTCGGGAAGCTCGGCTGCTGGTGCTTGACGGCGACTCGGACAATCTCGCCGGCGCGCGCGACCCAGTGCGAGCCGTCGTTCGGCGCGCCGGTGTCGACGACGTTCGAGAGGTCGTCTTCGGCTAGTTCGTCAGTCGAGTCGTTCGGATGTCTCCGCGTGTTCGCTCGCGAGTTCGACGTACCGGTCGGCTGTCGCCTCGAGCTGCGGGTCGTCGATCTCGGCTTTCGGTTCGGCTGGCGTTCCGGCGACGAGCGTCGACGGCGGGATCTCGGTGCCCTCCGTGACGACGCTGCCGGCGGCGACGACGGCTCCTTCGCCGACGTGGGCCCCGTCGAGGACGACGGCGTTCATGCCGACCAGTGCACGTTCGGCGACGGTCGCGTCATGGACGATGGCGCTGTGGCCGACCGTCGAGTAGGGTTTTAGTTCGGCCTCCTCGTGAAGAACGGCGTTGTCCTGAACGTTTGCACCCTCGCCGACGACGATCCGGCCGTGATCGCCGCGGAGCGTGGTGTTCGGCCAGACGCTCGCATCGTCCTCGATGACAACGTCGCCGATAACGACGGCGGCCTCGTCGACGTACGCGGAGTCGGCGACCTGCGGTTCGGTCCCGTTGAACGAACGGAGCATGTGAGGTCTTGTCTCGAGAACCGTCTTGAACCTGCCCATCACGGCCGGGCGGCGTGCCGGATTCGACGGATGGGCGATTCTGCCCGTATGTCGGTGACTTGTTATAAACTGTGCTATTATAAAACCAGCATATTTTGGTATCATAGTTACGGCGGTCGTCGCAAAACATGCTGGATGGCGGCGCACTATGGTCCAGACAACAGCATCCTGCCGCCGCGCCAGTCCCACCGAACCAGCGGGTTCGGACTCCTGCCGTTCGTTCTTGCGCCGCTACGTCTCGTCCCGATCCGACAGCCGCTCGGAGAGTCGGTCGAATCGGTCCTGAATGGACTCCTGTCGTGTCCGTTCGGCCTCGGCCCGATACGTCGCCTCGAGCAGACGCCCCTCGCCGTACGGGTGGCCGTAGCGGGTCACAACTGCGGACTGACGGGCGTACTGGCGGTGCCCGGGGCCGCCGTTAGAACGCGTCGCCCTCGAATGTCGTGTCGGCGTGGAGGCTGTCTTTCAGCGCGTCGTGGACCTTACAGAGTTCGAAGGCGCGTTCAATTACTTCCTCGCCGGTGTCATCGTCGACATCGCCCGCGACGCTGATGTCGAAGTGAATCGACTCGAGTTTGTCGTCGTCGTTTAGCTCACCCGTGATGTCGATCTCGATCTTGCCGAGATCGCCGGCCCCGCGTTGCTGGCCGCCGACGCGCAGCGCCGGCACGTAACAGGAGCCATACGCCGCCAGCAGTGCCTCGAGCGTGTCGGGGTCGTCCTCGCCGTTGGCGTCGATCGTGGTCTCGAACTCGCGGATCTCGTTGGTCGCAGTGTACCCCTCCTCGGAGACGGTGGTGACTGATTTCGCCATGACACTCGAGACGTCCACAGCCGGTGCTGTAAACGTTGTTCTCGCTGGGATGACGATCCGATCTGCCGAACAAAAACGGAGAGAGTCGAGCGATCGCAGCGGCGCGTCATACGGGCTGCTGTCACAAGCTCCCGGTGCAACCGCGACCGCCCCGAGTTGAACCGGCACTGACTGACAGGCGTCCGTCTCAGGGCTCGAGTTCGAACGGCTCGTCGGCCTCGAGCGTGTGGACCTCGGCGATGCCGCCGGTTGCGCGCACTTCGCTGGCGAAGTCCTCGGGATCCTGCTCGATCGGCGGGAACGTATCGTAGTGCTGTGGGAAGGCGTAGTCGACATCGAGCCAGTCGACGGCGACGGCGGCCTGCCACGGTCCCATCGTGAAGTGGTCGCCGATCGGCACCGCGGCGGCGTCGGGCTCGAGATAGGGGCCGATGACCTCGCGCATCTCGGTCATGAGGCTGGTGTCGCCGGCGTGGTAGAACGTCGTTGCGTTCTCGTCTGCGACCTGCGTAGGCTTCGTATCGGAGACGACGAAACCGGCGGGCATCCCGCCGCTCGCGTCGTTTTCGGTCATGATCCCGTTGGTGTGGTCGGCCCGGACCATGGTGACGTAGGCGTCGCCACACTCGACAGTGCCGCCGAGGTTCATTCCCATCCCGCCGACGGCGTCCTCGAAGCCGAACTCCTCCTGGCAGTAGGAGACGAGTTCCGGCGTCGCGACCAGTGTCGCCTCCGAAAACGCCCCGGCGTCGGCGATGTGGTCGGCGTGGCCGTGTGTCAACAGCACGTAATCGGGCGTGTCGACGTCGGCCGGCTCGAGGTCGGTCTTTGGGTTGTCGAAGAACGGATCGATCAACAGCTCCGTCTCGCCAACGGTGACGTGCCACGTCGAGTGGCCGTGCCAGGTAAGTTCCATAGCAGGCGACGTGTTCGTGCGAATCCATTATAAAAGTGGGCGGGGTCAACACGGCTCGCGTCGCCCGCTGGCGATGCCGTGTGGTTTTGTATCCCCGGTCCGTACGGCGACTATGCTCGCACTCACGCTCGAGGAGTTCATGGTAGAGTTGAACGACGGCGCGATCAAGAACGTCGGTCCAAACAACAAGGCAGTGACGGCCAAGATGTTCGACGTCGAGTCCGCCGAGGCCAGGGAGTTCGGCGACAAGCGCGTCAAACTCGTCTTCGAGGACGAGGATGACAACGAAATCCAGATTTCGCTGTTCCCGGAAGACGTTCAGAAAATCGTGGACGATATCGACGCGCTCGAGGACGAGTCGGCCGTTTTCGACTGACGGCGACGCTGTGTCGCGGCCGTGGCAGCGTCTCGTGGAACGAACGCATTTCGACAACCGTTTTAGGGCGAAACCGCTTGGTTCGAATAGATGGGTAACTGTATCATCTGCGGCACACCCGTTGACGGCGAGATCTGCGAGAGTCACGAGGAGGATGCTGTTTTCGAATTTCGCGGCACGTCTCCCTCGCAGCTCACGCCCGGTCGGTATTACCGGGGGACCGTTGACGGCTACGCCGACTTCGGTGTCTTCATCGACATCGGAGACCACGTCACTGGCCTGTTGCACAGAAGCGAACTCGACCGCCGACTCGAAAGTCTCGACTGGGAACCGGGCGACGAAGTCTTCGTCCAGGTACTCGATGTCCGTGACAACGGCAACGTCGACCTCGGCTGGTCGATCCGCCAGCGCGAACGCGAGTTCCGCGGCCACCTGATCGAGACCGCCGACGACGAGTACCGTCCCGAAGACCTCGAGGACGAAGAAGACGATACCACAGCGGAGACGAGCGACGAGAGCGACGCCGAGTCGCCGTCGGCCGGCGAGTTGCAGGCAGCCGCCAACGAGACCGAGACCGCGGCCGCGGAACCCGCCGGTGCCGTCTCGAGTAGCGGCTCCGTCGCGACAGAGACCGCCGCTGCATCGACGCCGACGACTGACGACGCCGCTGAGGCCGACTCCGAGGCCGAGGCCGAGGAAGCGCCCGCGCTCAAGCGAACCACCGTCGACGCAATCGAGAATCAGGTCGGCAGCATCGTTCGCCTCGAGGGCGAGATCACTGGCGTTCGCCAGACCAGCGGCCCGACGGTCTTCGAACTGCGTGACGAAACCGCGACCGTCGAGTGTGCGGCGTTCAAGGAAGCTGGCGTTCGCGCCTATCCCGCCGTCGAACTCGAGGACATCGTCGCCCTCGAAGGCGAGGTCGAACGCCACAACGGCGACCTCCAGATCGAGACCGAATCCCTCGATATCCTCGACGGCGAGGCCCGCGAAACCGTCGTTGACCGCCTCGAGAGCGCGCTCGAACAGGAAGCACGACCCGAAGACGTCGCGCCGCTTGCTGACCACGACGCGGTCGCGGCCGTCGAAGACGGTATCGCCGACGCGGCGACCGCGATCCGTCGAGCCGTCATGGAAGCGCGCCCAGTCGTCGTCCGCCACGGCGCGACCGCCGACGGCTACGTCGCCGGCGCTGCCATCGAACGCGCTGTCCTCCCGCTGATCCGCGAGAAACACACCCGCGAGGACGCGGAGTACCATTACTTCGAGCGTCGCCCGCTCGACGGCCGCGTCTACGACATGGACGCCGCAACCAACGACGTCACCTCGATGCTCGAGGCCCGCGACCGCCACGGCGAACAGCTCCCGCTGGTCGTGCTGGTCGACGCCGGTTCGACCGTTGAATCCGTCGACGGCTACGACCTCCTCTCGCTGTACGACGCCGAGGCGCTCGTGATCGACGACAGCCGCGCCGACGACGAGGTCGCCGACGCCGTCTCCGTCGCCGTCGCCCCGTCGCTGGCCGGCGCTGACGTCGCCGACGTCACCTCGACTGCGCTGGCGACCAACGTCGCCGCCCACGTCAACGACGACGTCCGCGACGATCTCGAGCACCTCCCAGCAGTCAGCTACTGGGAGGACACGCCCGAGGCATACCTCGACCTCGCCCGCGAAGCCGGCTACGACGAGACCGGCGTCTCCGAACGCCGCGAAGCCGTCGCGCTCGAGGCCTACTACCAGTCGTACAAGGACAAGCGCGAACTCATCATCGACCTGCTATTCGGTGACGGCGAGGACTCGGACCGACCGCGCAACGGCGATCTCGCCGCGCACGTCTCCGAGCAGTTCCGCGACAAACTCGAGACCGAACTCGAGACGGCTCGCGAGAACCTCACCGTGGAAGACGTCGACGGCGTCACCGTCTCCGTCCTCGACACGGACGCCTTCACCCACCGGTACAACTTCCCGACGACGATCCTCCTGCTGGACGCGCTCCACCGCAGCGAGCGCGAGCAGGCAGACACCCACGTCACGCTCGGCGTCGGCGACGACGAACTCCACATCCGCGCGACTGAAGACGTAAACGTCCGCGACCTTGGCGACGCAATCGCCGAGGCAGTGCCAGACGGCGGCGTCAGCGTCGTCGGCGGTGCCGACGGCCACGTCGAGTTCCTGCCCGGCGAACGCGATGCCGTTCGCGACGCCGCACTCGAGGCGCTCGGCGAGACGCTCGCGTAAGGCTCGTCTTCTCCATCGTCCGCTCGACTACTGAGCGGCGGCGCTGTTCACTAGAGCCGATCGTCGTCGAATGGTTGTGTCCGTGTGGCAGTCAGATATCCGCACAGAATCACGACTTACTGCTCAGTGTATCATTCGGCCAGCCAGATCAGAAACAGAACCGCACCGAGACCCAGCGCCGTGACCGTGAGGGCGAATCGTGGACTCGTAAGTGGAAGACGCGACAGATAGCCAGTGATTCGATTCAGTCCCCAGATCGCGATCAGAACACCGATGGCGAGTGCTGTGAACAGGAGTTCGTAGTCAAACCACGCCTTGAGCCCTTCTACCGACGGCATAGTTTCTGGTTGTGTTCTGGTTTTATAATCTTTCAGTCGAACTATCATCTTCATTCGTCACCATCTCTCGAGGACCGGCCTAGCGGACGACCTCTCGAGCCACCAACCTCTTCCCGACCCCAATAGAATTGACATGTATGAAGCGAAGCGAGCGAGCCGGTCGCGGCACGGGTGGAGGCGGGCCGTGGACGCGGCTGCGCGAGAACGCAACTGGGATCACGTCGCTGCTCGTGACGGCGTTCTGGCTCGGTGCGATGTTCACCGGGCAAGACTGGTGGCTTGCAGCGTTGCTCGTCGGCTACGTTGCCATCGTGCCATTGGTTGCGATCCTGTTCGGTGACGAGGACGATCGCCGAGAATGGGCTGCCGAGTCCCTCAGTGCGGACACCGCCGAGACAGATGGAGAACCCGAGCCGACGGATTCTACGACCGATGCCCTCGAGACGCTGCGCGAGCGCTACGCCGCCGGCGAACTGACTGACGAGCAGTTCGAACGGAAACTCGAGCGACTGTTGGATACGGAGACGCTCGAAGGTGCACAGGAGTGGGCCCAAAACCGGGAGCAGGAACGAGCGGATGACCGCAACCGAGACCTCGAGTACGACCGCTGACGGCCCTCAATCGTCGCTCGGCTCAGTGTCGTCGCCTCGCTCGGTGCCCGGCCGCTTGACCGCGTTCGGATCGGGCCAGGTGACGCTGCCGAGGAACGGGACTCCGATGCGCTCGGCGGCGCGGGCGATCATGTGCGAGCCGGTTGGGACCGTCAGGAAGAGGAAGGCGATCCCGATGAGCGCGGTCAACCCCTCGCTGCCGGGGCCGAACTCGACGAAGCCAGCCAGGAAGATTGCCGCGGTGCCGAGTGTCGTCGGCTTACTGGTGGCGTGCATCCGATTGTAGACGTTCGGCAGGCGAAGCAGGCCAATGGTGCCGACGGTGAGGAAAAAAGCACCGACGACGACCAGTGCGATGACGATGGCGGTGTGAATCATTCGATCACCTCGCCGTCGGTGACGAACTTGGCGACGGCGACGGTCGCGATGAAGCCGATGATCGCGAGCACGAGACTCACCGTGATAAAGAGGCCCCGGCCAGTCAACAGCGCGAACAACACGGCGATCGCGACGACGTTCGTCCCGATGGCGTCCAGTGCGACCACCCGATCCGGGTTCGTCGGCCCCCGAATCACGCGATACCCACAGAGGACACAGAGGCCACTGACGAGGATCAACGCGCCGTGAATCGCCGTCTCGAGGACGGCCGGGCTGGCCTCAGTCATCGTCGACACCCTCCTCTTGACGATCCGTGGTACTGTCTCTTTCCCCGCCCGAGACGACGATGTCTGGTGGCGGGTCGGATGGCGAGGCGGCTTCGTTGAACAACTCGAGCGCGTAGTTCTCCCAGGTGCGAATCGGGTCGGCGATCGCCTCGGGATCGCGGCCGTCGACGCCGTGGACGTACAGCGCGTTCGTCTCGTCGTCGTAATCGAGCGTCACTGTGCCTGGCGTGATCGTAATGCTGTTTGCGATGACGGTGATCGCGATGTCGGATTCAACTCGCAGTGGGATCAGGATCACTTCGGGTTCGATCGGCATCCCAGGCGAGAGCACCCGGTAGGCGACGTCGACGTTCGCCCGCAGGAGCTCCCACGTGAACGCACCCAGATACAGTCCGGCGTAGGGCACGGCTCCCATTACACGGCCGAGATCGAGGTCCTTGCTGTAGAGCCGCCGGAAGACGAACGCGACCGGTAGTCCGACGAGCAGTCCGGCGAGCAGCCCGCGGACGATCGAGACGGGCGTCAGCGGCAGCCCTCGGACGAACACCCACAGGACGGCGAAGACGACGCCGACGACGGGCCAGGTTCGCACGCGCATTAGTGGTCACCCCCGTTCGCGCTTGAGTCAATCAGATCACTCGCCTCCTGTGGAGCGACAGCGTCCACGTAGCCCTCGGTGTCGACGGCCGCGTCGGCTGCGATTTCGGCGAACTCGTAGACGGGCTCGAAGCCAACGCCGACCGCGACGATCGTGGCCGCGAGGACCGCGAGCACGGCCACCTGCACCGGATCGATCGAGGCCGTCTCCACGGCGTCGGTCTGTGCCCCCCAGAAGCTCCGATTCCATGCCCGGGTCGTGTAGGCGATCGTCAGCAGCGAGCCGACGAGCAAGACGACGAGGACGGGACCAGCGCGGGCTCGAGCCGCGGCGTCGAAGACGAGGAACTTGCCGAAAAAGCCCGACAGCGGCGGAATGCCGACGAGTGCGAGCGAGGCGACGAACACCGAAATTGCGAGTGGCGGCGACCGCATTGCCAGCCCGCCGAGGTCGGCAAACCGGCTCGTCCCCGTCGCCGACCGGACCGTGCCGACCGACAGGAAGAGTAGTCCCTTCGCCAGCGTGTGATTAAGGGCGTAGACTAACGCGGCGACGATCGCCAGCTTCCGTAGGCCCGGCGCTGTCGCCGTCGTCGCGATTGCGACCGGCATCGCGATGAAGCCGACCTGGCCGATACTCGAGTAGGCGAACACGCCCTCGAGCGAATCCCGCCCGACGGCACCGATCCCGCCGACGAGGATGCTGGCGGTGGCCATGATGAACAGCGCCGCGCCGATGAATGGTAGTGGCGAATCACCAGCGATCGTCACCCCTGGAAGCGAGAGGTCGACGCCGACCGCTGCCCCGGCGAAGACGGTAAAGGTGAGTCGGATGATGGCGTAGATCCCGACTTTCTTGGTCGCGCCGGCGAGCAAGGCGGTGACCTGTGGCGGCGCGGCCCGGTAGGCCGACGGAATCCAGAACTGGAACGGAACCAGCCCCGCCTTGAGCGCGAACACCGACAGGAGCAGGGCGAATAGCCCGACGACTGGCGCTGGCTCGAGGCCGTAGGCCGCGGGTTCGGCGAGCCGTTGGGCGAGATCGGCCATGTTGAGCGTCCCCGTGGTCGCGTAGATCCCGCCGACACCCAGCAGGAAGACGGCGCTGCCGACCAGATTGAGCGTCACGTACCAGAACGCGGCGCGGGTGTGTTCGGGACCGCCGCTGTAGGCGACGAAGACGTAACTGGCCATCAGCATCACCTCGAACCAGACGAAGAGGTTGAACAGGTCGCCCGTGAGGAACGCGCCGGTCACACCTAGCGCGAGGAAGTGAAACAGCGGGAAGTAGTAACTGCGTTCCTCCCCGCCGGGGAGGTGTCGGGTCGAGAAAACCAGCGACGCGACGCCGAGGATCGCGACCATCGTCAGCATGAACGCCGACAGGCCGTCGGCGACGAGCGTAATGCCGAAGGGGGCCGGCCAGCCGCCGACCTGGTAGGTCGCGATCCCGGGCGCATCCGGTGCGAGGACGATATACCAGTCGATCGCCGCCACTGCGGCCGCGTAGGCGATGCCGCCAGCTAGGCTCACCGCGGCTCGAGCCCGGGGATAGCGACCAAGCAACAGCGTGGCTGTGGCCGCAGCGAGGACGATCAGCATCGGCGCGATCACGAGCTGTGAGTCAGTTCCAACGGGCGTCGCAATCATCGTCGATCACCGAGTTCAGTTACGTCTAACGTCCCGTGTTCCTCGTAGACCCGATACGACAGCACGAGTGCGAACGCAGTCATGCCGAAGCCGATGACGATGGCGGTCAACACGAGCGCCTGCACCACCGGATCGGCCGTCTGCGGAGCGCCCCCGCCGTGGCCGGCGAGGATCGGCACCGAGTCGGCAACCGCCGGCGCGATCCCGCCCATCGCCAGCAGGTAGACGTTCGCCGCCTGGCTGATGATCGCCAGCCCCCAGACGACCCGGATCAGGTCCCGCTGTAAGAGCAGGAAGGTTCCGAGAGCGAACAGCGCGCCGATCGTCGCCGCGAGCACGACCGCCGTCATTCTGCCCCCACCACCGAGAGGATCGTCAGCAGGCCGCCGACGACCACACAGTAGACCCCGAAGTCGAACGCGATCGCGCTCGCGACCTCGAGGTGGTCGTAGATCGGCACCCCCTCGAGCATGACGAACGTCTGTGTGAGAAACGACTGTCCGAAGACAAGCGGCGCGAGGCCGCTGACGACGGCGATCGCGAAGCCGTAGGCGAACAGCCGGCGATAGGCCACGACGACCCGATCCCGCGAGGGTTCCTTGCCGGGATCGACGTCGCGCCCGAGGATGCCTCGCTCCAGAAAGTCAAGGCCAAAGCCCATGTAGATGATCGCGAACGCCGTCGTCGTCAACACGCCGCCGATGAATCCGCCACCGGGGAGGTTGTGGCCCTCGATGAACAGCGAAATCGCGACGACCAGCACGATCGGGACGATCGCTCGTGCGGTCGTGCGCATGATGACCGTCGTCATTCGTCGCTCCCTCCTGTGGTGGTGTCGGTGTCTCGAGGCTCGGTCACGTCGTCGTCACTGCGGGCAGCGGATCGCTCGTCGCCCCTGCCGCGCATGACGATCAGCGTCAGGATCGAGATCGCGGCGAGCGCGATCACGGCGAGTTCGCCGAGCGTATCGAAGCCACGGAAGTCGACGAGCGTCACGTTGACGATATTCGTGCCACCACCCTCCGGCACGGCCTGCGCGGCGAAATAACGGGCGATGTCGGTGCTGCCGGCGGGACGTACACCACTCGAGACGAGCACCGTAACGAACGCGGTCACGCCGACGACGAGCGAGAGGGCAACGTCGCGGACTGTCGTCCCGACCGCGATCCGCTCGGTTGCTGGAATCTCCTCGATCACGAGCAAGAAGAGGACGAGCACCAGCGTCTCGACGACGAGCTGGGTCAACGCGAGGTCGGGCGCGCTCCCGAGGATATAGAAGATGGCGACCATGAAGCCGAGAATCGAGAGCGTGAGCACGCCCGCGACGTGGGTATCCGAGAGCACGACGGCCAGCGCCCCGACGACCGCCACGAGCAAGACCAGTCCCATGGCCACCGTGACCTCGGTGCCGACGGCGATCGAATCGATGGCACCAGCCGCGACGAAGCCGGCGAGTGCAAGCGCGCAGATCCCGCTTAGCACCCATGTCGCGTACGTCCGCAGGAGACCGTTCTGAAGCGTTTCCGCGAACCAGCGTCCTTCGTCGGAGAGCCCTTCGATGATGACGTCGTACCACCAGTTCGGGCGGATCGGTGGTGTCGACCCAACAACCCCGCGGATGCCGTCGTGGAGGCGATCGTAGAACGGGAACGCAGCGAGGCCGACAGCGATCGTCACCGCGCTCATCCCGACCGGCGTCGAATACGTGGTTGGGAGGCCGACGTGCATCTCGCCGGGGTCGACCGCCGTCGCCTCGAGGCCGGACTGGACGATAATGTCGACGGCGAGTTGCGGATCGACGCTGACGACCGCCGCGAGCAGTGCCAGCACGGCCGGTGAGACGAGCATCGTCACGGGCGGGCTTTGCACGTAGTCGAGTGCTTCGGGACGGTCGCCGAAGAACAGCGAGAGGAATCGCAGCGAGTAGAGGACGGTGAAAACACTCCCGAAGACGGCGACGGCGGGGTAGAGCCAGCCGAGTAGTCCGATGTCGTGGTAGTGGCTGGCCTCGACGGCGGCCTCGAAGAGTAGTTCCTTCGAGTAGAAGCCGTTAAACGGCGGAATACCGGCCATGCTGAGCGCGGCGACGACGGTGATCGCCGCCGTCACCGGGAGGTCGTGACGGAGCCCGCCGAGTTTGTCGATCTCTCGAGTCCCGGCTTCGTGGGCGATAATCCCGGCGACCAGAAACAGCGCGGCCTTGAACAGGGCGTGATTGAGCAGGTGGAAGACGCCGGTCTCGGCACCGTAGACGGAGGTAAACCCGAAGCCGGCGACCATCAAGCCGAGGTGGCTCGCCGTCGAGTAGGCCAGCAGTTCCTTGATATCCGTCGACGCGACGGCCATGATCGCACAGACGGTCATCGTCGTCAGGCCAAGCGTCGCAAAGAGGAACAGCCACTCCGGGCCGACGAGCATCGGGCGGACGCGGCCGATGAAGTAGACGCCGACTTTGACCATCGTCGCGGAGTGGAGAAACGCCGAGACCGGCGTGGGTGCGGCCATCGCGTTTGGCAGCCAGAAGTGCACCGGGACCTGTGCCGACTTGGTCCCCGCACCGATTGCGAGCAGCCCCAAGACGGGGAGAAACAGCCCCCGGTCTCGCAGCGCCGCGGCCATCACGTCGGGCTCCTCGAGCATCGCGGCGAGATTGAAAGCAGCGCCGGGACCGAGGATATCAGCTGCGACGATCGACAGCAACAGGAAGCCAACGAGTAAGAAAAGGCCACCGCCGACGGTGATGAACATGGCCATCCGGGCAGCGTACTGTGAGGAGTCGTCGGCGGTGTAGAATCCGATCAGCACGAACGAGGCGAGGCTCGTGAGTTCCCAGAACAGAAAGATCGCAATCAGATCGGCTGCGAGCGCGACGCCGATGATCGACCCCATGAACGCGAACAAGGCGGCGTAGTATCGCACGAGTCCCGACTGACCGTGCATGTACGCCGGCGAGTAGGTGAAAATGAGCGCGCCAATACCGCTTGCCAACAGCGCGAACAGCAGGGCCCAGCCGTCGACGTAAAACCGGAGTGCGACGTTGAGCGCGGGAACCCACTCGAGCGCGACGGTTCCCTCACTCCCGTATTGGGTGGCGAGCAGGCCAAACGAGACGAGTGCGACGACGGTCCCCGCGAACCCGGCTTCCTCCCCGAGGAGACGAAAGAACAGCGGCGTGAGTGCTGCGGCGACGAACGGCACGGCGACCGCGGCGACGACCACCGCAAGGTCGGGAGACATTCAGTTGTCGGAGATAGGGCGAGACCATCCTTAAAGAATTACCTTTTGGACACTTGACCGCGGACCACGGACGATCGAGACTACTGGACGACGAGGTGGTCGACTGGCTCGACCGTGGCGATCGCAGAGTCCGACACGCTTATTCACAAACGGCCACGAATCACGTGTAGTGAGTACCGAGACGCCCGAACCGACCGAAACCGAAGCGTTCGAGCGAGTCTGTGAGACGCTCGTCGAGCGGATCTTAAACGGAGAGATCGAGCGCGACGAGGTCGAGAAAGCCAAACTCGAGGCCTGTTCGGAACACTCCGCGCCGAAAGTGCCGAAAAACTCCGAACTGCTCGATTACGCAGCCGAGGAGCATCGCGAGGATCTGGAAGTGGTGCTCCAGCGCAAGCCGGTTCGCACGGCCTCCGGCGTCTCGCCGGTCGCGATCATGACCTCGCCCGAGCGGTGTCCCCACGGGAAGTGTCTCTATTGTCCCGGCGGCCCCGACTCCGAGTTCTCTTCCTCGCAGAGCTACACGGGCGAAGAGCCCGCCGCCGCCCGTGGTGTCCAGAACGACTACGACCCCTATGGACAGGTGACGCTGCGACTCGAGCAGCTACGCCAGATCGGCCACCCCGTCGACAAGGTCGAACTCATCCTGATGGGCGGGACGATGACCGCCCGGTCGCACGACTACCAGGAGTGGTTCGTCAAGCGTGCGCTCGAGGCGATGAACGACTACGACGTCGACAAGGAGCCCGAACCAGCCGAGGGCGTCAGTTTCGCACAGGATCCCGACGAGTACGAGTGGAAGTACGTCGAAGACGTCATCGCGGAAAACGAGACCGCCGACATCCGCAACATCGGGACGACCTTCGAGACCAAACCCGACTGGTGCGATCCTGAGCAGATCGATCGGATGCTCGAGCTCGGCGGGACGAAAGTCGAAGTCGGCGTCCAGACGACCTACGAGCGGATCAACCGGGAGATGCATCGGGGACACGGCGTTCAGGAGTCGATCGATGCCAACCAGCGGCTACGGGATTCGGCGTTCAAGGTCGGCTTCCACATGATGCCGGGCCAACCCGGGATGAGCAAGGAGATGTGTCTCGAGGACTTCCGGCGGCTCTTCGAGCAGGAACAGTGGAAGCCCGATTACCTGAAGATCTATCCGACGCTGATCGTCCGCGGGACGGCGACCTACGACTGGTGGCACAAAGGCGAGTACGAGCCGCTCGACAACGACGAAGCCGCGGAGCTGGTCGCGGAGATCAAAGACATGATTCCCCGCTATACGCGCCTCCAGCGCGTCCAGCGAGACATTCCGGCGGACTTCATTGACGCCGGCGTCTGGAAATCCAACTTGCGGCAACTGGCCCGCCAGCGCATGGATGAGCACGGCTGGGAGTGTGAGTGTATCCGCTGTCGCGAGGCCGGGATGAACGACGAGGACCCGGACAACGTCGAACTCGACGTGATGGCCTACGACGCCTGTGGCGGCACCGAACACTTCATCTCGTTCGAGGACTTCGAGAAGGACCTCCTCGTCGGCTTCTGTCGGCTTCGGTTCCCGAACGATCCGGTTCGCCCGGAGCTCGAGAACACGGCGCTGGTCCGCGAACTCCACGTCTACGGTTCGGAGGTCGCAGTCGGGAACGAAAGCGAAACCGACCAGCACCAGCATCAGGGCTACGGCCGCCGACTGATGGAACGTGCCGAGGAACTCGCCGCCGACGCCGGCTACGACAAGGTAAGCGTCATTTCGGGCATCGGCGCTCGCGAGTACTACCGGAACAAATTGGGCTACCATCAGGACGGGCCGTACGTGAGCAAACGGCTCTGAGTCAGCACCGAGCTATTTTCCTGCCGCGTTCGACTCGACTGCGGAGAGATAGAGGAAATACGCCAGCGCCGCGACGACCAGCGACACAGCCAGTACGGTCACGCCGACGTACCCGTTGAGTGCCACACTGGGATTGCGCCAGAGGTAGACGCTACCCTCGATCGCGAACGCGGTCAGCCCACCGTAGAACAGCGCCAGCACGGTCGCCCGAACCACTGCGATCGCGCCGCGTTCGCGGCTCTGGAACAGCTCGAGGACGAACAGGAGCGCGAACACGAGGAGGTAGAACGGGCCGGGAATCGCCTGTCCGAGCGTCTGCGGACCGGTCACGGCGATATACCCGTAGTACGCCAGCGCGAGCAACACGCCGCCGACTAGCGTCAGTGAGAGCCCGTAGCCGCTGGCGTCCTCGACGGTCGCCGGGACGACGCCGTCGCTCGTGCCCGACCCGTCCGCGCGTGTGAGGTCGGTGCCGCTGGGACCCGCTCGCTCGTCCGACGGCTCGATTCCGGCGTTCGAAGCCGTCGATGCGTCCTCGTCGTCACCGGTGCTAGCCATAGCGGCTGTTTTCTGTCTCGCATAAGAAAAGTTAGCACATGAATGACAACTAACCAGTGTGGACCGTCATGATCGGTACGAGGTGGCTCGAGTCCGAGAGAGGGAGATACCTATTGCGTGTCAACCCATACCATACACATGCCTTCGAACTCGCTGCGCACTGTGATTGCTCGCGTGCGATGGGCCGGCTCGAGAGCGATCGTCGCCTTGCTTGCGGCGATCGTCGCGGTCGCGGGGTCGTTTGCTGTCTCGGGGCGGACGCCGTCGTTCGTCGTCGCCCCGGTCGATGCGTTCGTCGTCACGACGACGCCGGCGATCGTGCTCACGTTTGCGATCGAACAACTGGGTCGGTTGGGTGAGACGCTCGCGTCGCTCGTCGCAGTCGCGCTGACGATCGGGCTCTTCGCCGTCGTCGCCCAGTTCGCACTGGTCGGTGGCAAGACGCTATCGTCGCGCCTGCCGATCCCAGCATGGGTGGGCCAGCCGGCAGTCGTCGGAGCCGCGATGGCGCTTCTCGCGTTGCTACTCGTTGGCGACGTCGCGTCTGCCGTCGGGACAGCGGTTCCCGCGGCGATGTTGGTCGCGCTCGCGAGCGGACGATCTGGTGGATCGGTCTCGGCAGCGGGCGTCGACGCGAGCCGTCGGCAACTGCTCGCCCTGACAGGCGGCGCGTTCGGATTCGGGATCGTCTCGTACGCGATCGGTTCGCGCCGGTCATCTGGTCTCGAGCGAGACCTCGAGACGGATCTCGAAGCGGACGCGACGGCGCTCAGCAAGCAGGCGGCTGACATGGAACTCGCAGTCGACGGGATTCCCGGCCTCGTCAGCGAGTCGTCGGCGTTTTTCACCGTCGACATCAACAATATCGACCCTGTGATCACCGCCGACGACTGGACGCTCACAGTCACCGGCGAAGTCGACAGCGACTACACGCTCACGTACGACGACCTCGTGACCGGCGACGTGCGGACGGGCTACAACACGCTGCGCTGTGTCGGCGAACAGCTGAACGCGGACCTGCTGGATAACGCGGTCTGGACGGCCGTCCCCGTCGCACCGCTGCTCGAGCGCGCCGGCCCCGGCGGTGGTTGTGAGTGCGTGCGGGTTCAGGCAGCAGACGGATACTTTCAGCAGTTTCCCCTCGCCGCGATGGAACGCGGCTACCTCGCATTCGGGATGAACGGGACGGCGCTGCCGCGTGCCCACGGCCACCCCGTGCGATTGCTGATTCCCGGCCACTGGGGCGAGATCAACGTCAAGTGGGTCACGGAATTCGAGGTGCTCGAGGAGGAAGTCGACGGCTACTGGGAGGAACGCGGCTGGCACGGCACCGGCCCGGTGAACACGATCGCGAAGCTCTGGACGACCAACGAGTTCGACGATGGGAGGGTGCAGGTCGGCGGGCACGCCTACGCGGGCACCCGTGGGATCGAAACCGTCGAAGTGTCGACCGACGGCGGCGATAGCTGGACGACCGCAGAACTGAGCGAAGCGTTCGATCCGGCGGACGTACTCGGCGACCGCGACGCCTGGCGGCAGTGGCAGTACACCTGGGAGCCACCGGCTGGCGACAGCGAAGTCGTCGTCCGCGCGATCGACGGCACCGGCGACATCCAACCAGAAGAAAAATCGAGTCCGTTCCCCAGCGGCTCGAGCGGCTGGGTTCGCGAGACTGTGAGCGTCTAGATTTCCGCCCGGACCCGCTAAACGGGGGACGAGGCCGTCTCAGTCGATCGTGACCTCGAGCTCGAGCAAGCCAAGGTGCGAGGGCGCACCGCCACCGTTTTGCCGGAATTCCTGCGGAGTGGAGTTGACGACGTTGTAGAAGTCGGCCTGATCGGTTGGCACCAGAACGCTGCCGTCGTCGCGCTGGAGGAACGCCGGGGTATCGGTGTCCTCGATCAGCTCGCGCTGTTCGTCCCACTCCTCGCCGCCGTAGATGAACGTCCCAAAGGAGAAGCGACCTGCGGCGAGCGCGTCGTGTTTCGACATGAACATCCCGGCTTCTTCGGCGTTGAACTCCTCGTCGCTCACCCAGGCGATCGCCGCGATGTCGTCAGCCTGGAGGAGATAGAAGTCCCAGGAGAGCGTCGCGTCGAACACTGCCCAGACGCTGCGGGGGCCGATCGTCTGCACTTCGACGCTGAACGCGGGGACGACCTGCGACCCCTCTGGCTCCGGGATGAACGTCGCGTCGTAGCCTGGCGCGCGGATGCCGCGATCGTGGTATGCGATCCCGTCCATGTCGATGTCGGCCTCGATCCGGTCGACGATCCCGTGGACGGTCGCCCCACCTTGAGCTTCGAGATGGTCGAGGAAGTCAGGGAATCGCGAGACATCAGTCCAGGGCTGTTCCTCCCCGCTCATGCGAGAGCACCTCCTCGAGCGGAGCGCGATCGGTTCCAGTCCCCGGCACGCGATACCGTAGCAGCGAGCTCGTGTGGCTGTCCACCGACGGCGTGGGTCATAACAGCAGGTGCGTGCCGGCGCGGATTAGGCGTTCCGACCTCGGATGGCGGGGGCCGGAGCGACACGTCTTTTTGACCGGGCCGGGCAGTGTGCAGTATGGATCCAAAGCGGGAACTCACTAGCGTCGATCTTGCCGCTCTCGTCGGGGAATTCGGTGCCTACGAGGGCGCGAAGGTCGACAAGGCCTATCTCTATGGCGACGATCTCGTCCGGCTCAAGATGCGCGATTTCGACCGCGGTCGCATCGAACTCATCCTCGAGGTCGGCGAGATCAAACGCGCGCACACGGTCGCCCCCGAACGGGTGCCCGACGCCCCCGGTAGACCGCCGCAGTTCGCGATGATGCTGCGAAACCGCCTGTCCGGCGCGGACTTCGCCGGCGTCGAACAGTACGAGTTCGACCGCATCCTCGAGTTTACCTTCGAGCGCGAAGACGGGACGACCCGGATCATCGTCGAACTGTTCGGGCAGGGCAACGTTGCGGTCACCGACGGCGAGTACGAAGTGATCGACTGTCTCGAGACGGTCCGGTTGAAATCCCGAACTGTCGTCCCGGGCTCGCGCTACGAGTTCCCCGAGTCCCGGACGAACCCACTGACGGTCTCCCGAGAGGCGTTCGACCACGAGATGGACGACTCCGATACGGACGTCGTCCGGACGCTTGCGACCCAGCTCAACTTCGGTGGCCTCTACGCCGAGGAGGTCTGTACCCGCGCTGGCGTCGAGAAGGGACTGGACATCGCCGACGCCGACGAGGCGGTGTACGACCGCGTCTACGAGGCCATCGAACGGCTGGCACTCGATATTCGAAACGGGAACTTCGAGCCGCGACTCTACCGCGAGCGCGACGACGCGGACGACGGAGACGGCGAGGCAAGCGAGGGCCAGGTCGTCGACGTCACCCCGTTCCCGCTCGAGGAACACGCCGACCTCGACGGTGAGCGTTACGAGACGTTCCTCGAGGCGCTGGACGACTATTTCTTCCAGCTCGAACTCGGCGAGGACGAAGAGCCGGAGCCGACCGAGCAGCGGCCGGACTTCGACTCGGAGATCGCGAAATACGAGCGCATCATCGAGCAACAGCAGGGCGCGATCGAGGGGTTCGAACAGGAAGCTGATGCGTTGCGCGAGCAGGCCGAACTGCTCTACGCCGAGTACGGACTGGTCGACGAGATCCTCTCGACGATTCAAGAGGCCCGCGCGCAGGACCGGCCGTGGGACGAGATCCGCGAACGATTCGAGGCCGGTGCCGAGCAGGGTATCGAAGCCGCCGAAGCGGTTGTCGACGTCGACGGCAGCGAGGGGACGGTGACAGTTGACCTCGACGGCGAGCGGATCGACCTTGTCGTTGAGCAGGGCGTCGAACAGAACGCCGACCGACTCTACACGGAGGCCAAACGCGTCGAGGAGAAAAAGGAGGGCGCGCTTGCGGCCATCGAGGACACCCGCGAGGACTTAGAAGACGCCAAGCGTCGTCGCGACGAGTGGGAGGCAACCGAGCGCGAGGACACGGGCAAGGACGGCGAAGACGAAGAAGGCGACACAGAACAGCGCGACTGGCTCGCCGAGCCGTCCATTCCGATCCGCGAGAACGAACCCTGGTTCGATCGCTTCCGCTGGTTCCACACCAGCGACGGCTACCTCGTGATCGGCGGCCGCAACGCCGACCAGAACGAGGAACTCGTCAAGAAGTATCTCGAGCCCGGCGACAAAGTCCTCCACACGCAGGCCCACGGCGGCCCCGTCACCGTCCTGAAGGCGACCGACCCGAGCGAGGCGTCCTCGAGCGACATCGAACTCCCCGACTCGAGCATCGAGGAGGCTGCCCAGTTTGCCGTCTCCTACTCGTCGGTCTGGAAGGACGGCCGCTACGCGGGCGACGTTTACGCCGTCGACGCCGATCAGGTCACGAAGACCCCCGAGAGCGGCGAGTACTTAGAGAAGGGCGGGTTCGCGATCCGCGGCGACCGGACCTACTACCGAGATACGCCGGTCGGCGCAGCCGTCGGCATCCAGTGTGAGCCGTACACCCGCGTGATCGGCGGCCCGCCGTCGGCCATCGAAGACCGGGTGGAGACGATGATCGAACTCGAGCCCGGTCGGTACGCACAGGCCGATACCGCGAAACGGCTCTATCGCCGATTCCGCGAGCAATTCGAAGACGAGTCGTTCGTCCGCAAGATCGCCAGCCCCGACCGAATCCAACACTTCATGCCGCCGGGCGGGAGCCGGATCAAGGGCGACTGAGACGCGGCGCTCTCCCGGGATCGATCGTAGGAACTCCGGGAGGATCGACAGTGACGTCGATCGACGGCGACGGTCGCGATGCCGGCACAGAGGGCCGATCGGACGCGCCGACCGAGTCCGGCTCCCACTGCCGGCTCGAGACGGCGTTCGAACGCGACTGCTACTCGAGTTCCTCAGATCGAGCGTATCGCTCGGCATTCTGGGCGGACTCGTCGCTGTCGGATGCGCCACGCGAGACGTCGGTTCGCTCTCGCGTGTCGAGCGGCTCGGGCTCGATGACGCCCTCCTCGAGTCTGGCGAGACAGTCCATGACGGTGTAGCTACGGTCGCCGTCGGTACAGGGAGCAACACACTGGAGATCACCGTCAGCATAGACGGCGACGCACGCGGTTGGGACGCGAACTTCGGCAGCCCGATGACCGGTCACCGAGGGCGTTTCACGCCAGTCGAACGCTGGCTCGAGGTCGTAGCCTTCCTGGTCGGCCCACGACTGGAACGCCTCGACGGTGCCCGTTATCGACGGCCCTGAATCGCTGAGTTCTTCGAGTGCGGGTCGCACCGCCGTCCAGGTCTCGACGTGGACGGCAGCGCCGATTGCGTCCTCGAGCCGGCGTGCGCGCGCGACGAGGTCTTTGAGCGGCTCCACGACAGCCGCGGACGTGTGGGCGTGGACGAACACCTCGATCCGGACTGGCGCTGGAAACTCCGTGCTCGAGTCTGTCATTGTGTGTCTCGGCCTCGGGTCGGCCCTCACGTATCCGAGGCATCGGTCACCATCATAAAGCTAGCAACCTCCGGGCGGAATCGACTCTCAGGCTCCACGCCACATCGATGCTCTACGCCGACGTCTCGGCGATCGAACCGATGGCGGGGCCGCGGTATCGACCAGGTTCACCAACGCACTCGAGTGTCGCTCGAACGGACACCTCGGTTCGGACCGCGTTCCGAGCCGGCCGCTCGAGCGACAGCGTGGAGTGTCCTGTCGGCTACCGGGACTCGGTCGCCGGTTCGTCGACGTGTGACTCGCGAACCGAGATTTCGATGTCGGTACCGTCCTCGAGTTCGATGGTCGGCTGTCTAGGGTCTCCGGTCTCGATGCGGTCATGATCGCGGTCGACCTGTCGAGTCGCCTCGCGTTCAGACGCGTCGTAGGCCGAGCTCATGGCGATCAGGAATCCGACCATCGCGGTCACGAGGGCGACGGCGGCGATAGCCACGGTTCCGACTGGGGCCAGAACGCCGGTAAGGACTTCGCCGGCGACGAACAGCGAGACTGACGTCACGAGCGCGATCAGCGTGAGCAGGCGGGCGAGTCGTCCGGTATCGAGGCCGTGGTAGCGCTTCTCGCCGGTCGTATCGACCAACACCGCCACGATGCCCAGGATTCCGGTGTACGAATCGTCGGTCTGTGCGTTTCCGAGGGAGTGAACCGACTGTGCGATCCACATGCCAGCGGTGAAGTTGAGAAACGCGACGAACGAGACGAGGCCGAGCTGTCCGTCGATGAACAGCCCCGAGACCATAGCCCCGAGAAATGTCAATCCCATGATCGTGTGTGTCACGAGCGATCGCGCACCGAAGTCTTCGAGCCGCGTTGTGTATCCAACGTTCATACTCAGACGGACACGTGCGACGTGGATAGTGACATGCCCTACCTATGTCAATAGGTTGCAAATAACGTGACTGTCGCGGATCAGTGATCGAGTGCTCGATTCCCCGACGACGAAGGCACGGGTGTAGCGAACAGGTCGGGACCCTGGACCACCGATCGCAGTCCACTTACCGCGGCCGCGCAAAGCCACGGCCATGCAGATCAAAGACCGGGAGCAGGTCGAGGGCGGCCGCGAGCGGATCACCGTCGTCCCCGAGAGCGTCGACGATCTCTGGCACCTGCAGTACGTCTTAGAGCCCGGCGACCGCGTCGCAGGCGATACGACCCGGCGGATCCAGCGCAACGACGACCAGATGCGCGATACCGGCGGCGAGCGCGAACACATGTGGGTCGCGATCGCCGTCGAAGACATCGAGTTTCACAAGTTCGCCAACCGACTGCGGGTCGGCGGCGAGATCGTCGCCTGCTCGCGCGAGGATCAATTGGGCTTTCATCACACGTTGAACGTCGAAACCCGCGAAGAACTCTCCATCGAGAAGCGGTTCAAACCGGATCAGAAGGCCCGTCTCGAGGAAGCCGAGGAAGCCACCGAAAACCCCGACGTTGCGATCGCGACCGTCGAGGAGGGCCAGGCCCACGTCCACACAGTCGCCCAGTACGGCACCGAAGAGCGAGCGGCGTTTACCGGTCCGACCGGCAAGGGCGAGTACGCCCGCGAGCGCTCGGAGCTGTTCGCGGAACTCGGCGAGGTTCTCAAACGCCTCGAGGTCGACGCAATCATTCTCGCCGGCCCCGGCTTTACGAAACAAGACGCCTACAAGTATCTCGAAGACAACGAACCCGAGGTCGCCGATCTCATTACGATGGTCGACACGGCAGCCGTCGGCGACCGCGGCGTCCACGAAGTTCTGAAACGCGGGGCCGTCGCGGACGTTCAGGAAGAGACCCGCATCGAGAGCGAGGCCGAGTATATCGACGAGCTCACGAAGCGGATCGCCGAGGGCGCGAAGGCGGCCTACGGCCCAGAACAGGTCGAGAAAGCTGCCGAGTTCGGTGCGATCGACCGCCTGCTCGTCCTCGACGACCGACTCCGGCAGGAACGCGGCCCCGACGGTGAGTGGGCCATTGATATCGACGACATCGTCCGGACAACCGAACAGAAAGGCGGCGAGGTGACGGTCTTCTCGAGCGAGTTCCCACCGGGGCAGCAACTCGCCAATCTCGGTGGTATCGCGGCGCTGTTGCGCTATCGCCTCGAGTAGTCGGCTGCCACCGGCACGGGTTCGGGCTACTCGAGTTGCAGTTCGTCGCTGGCCTCGAGCAGCTGGATCAAGACGGACGCGAACAGCGAGCCCGAACTCCAGATTGCGGTCTCGCTACCTTCGTTGCCGACGACACTCAGGAGGATGCTATCGTCGTCGGCGATGACGATCCGGCCCGACCGTTGGTCGTCCGTCCGCTGGGCTGGGAGGTTCTCGACGGTCACGACATCGAGATCGGCAAATCGGTCTCGGACTGCCGGCGTTCGGCTCACGACGACGACCGTGACGCCGGCTGCGGCGCGCTCTGTAAGGGTTCGCTCGATCGTATCGGTGACGAGTTCCGGGAGCCGGGTGCCGAAGACGATCCGCTCGTCTGCCTGCGAGAGGATATCGACGGTCCGGTCGTCGACCTGGTCGCGGCCGCGAACCGTCCAGATGTCCTCCTGCGTTTCCTCGCCTGTCGACTCACGTTTGACGGTCTCGACGTACTCGAAGGCCCGGTCCTGTTCGCGTTCAAACCGGTCACGAAGCAGCTCGCGTGCCTCGTCGGTGCTGACCGGCCGGTATCGGATCGGGTTCGACTGCTGGACCTCGAGCAAGCCCCGCTCCTCGAGGCGCTCGGCGACGCCGTACACCTGCGATCGTGGGACGTCGACGACCTGGGAGACGTCGCGGGCGGTGCCCGAGCCGATACGGTGGAGGCCGATGAACACCTTCGCCTCGTAGGTCGTGAGCCCGAGCCGTTCGAAGGCGGCGAGGGCCTCGCCCTCGCTCTCGTTTTCGTCCTCGTCGTCGGTCATTGTTCGTCACCAGTACCGTCGGCGGGGCGGCCGCCGTCGCTAGCGGGGGACGCGCCCGTTGCCGCGGGCGACTCGAAGGGAACGTCAGGGCCGAAGTACCGCGTCCAGAGGACGAGCAGGGTCGGCAAGACGAGCACGCTCGCGATGAACGCGTAGATGATCGTCAGCGCGGTGATGATCCCGAACTGCTCGAGGACGGGCAGGATGGCAAAGGCGAGGACGCCGAACCCGCCGACGGTGGTCGCCGCGCTGCCGAGCAACGCGCCGCCGGTTCCCGTCACCGTGGTCTGCATGGCGTCCCAGACCGAACCCTGGCGCTCGAGTTCGAGCGTGTACCGGGCGCTGACGTGGATACTGTAGGCGACGCCGAGCCCGATCGTCAGGCTGGTGATCATCCCCGTCAGGACGTTAAAGGGCATCCCGATCAGGTACATCGTCCCGAGGATCCAGCTGACTGCGAGCGCCACTGGGAGCAGCGTTACCGCGCCCAAGGTCGCGCTGTTGCCAGTCAGCCAGTAGGCCAACGTCAGGAAGACGAAGACGGCCACGAGCGTGATCAACAGGCTCTCGAGGACAGTATTGAGCAGGTCTTGCTCGACGACGTGGTTGACGATCGGATCGCCGGTCGCCACCACGGACCAGCGATCGCCGCTGTCGTCGAAGTCCGCCGCGATCGCGCGCATTTCCTCGGTCGTCTCGCCGGTCGAGGCGTCACCCTGGATCGAGACGACTAGCTGGAGGGCCTCGTACTCGCCGTCGTCAGTGCGGTAGAGTACGTTAGTCGCGGCTTCGGAATCGGCCTCGTAGAGGTCGTCGTACAGCGCCTCGAGGTTTTCGTCGGGAACGCCGTCATCGTCGGTGTCTGACTCGTCGAACGACTCGTCGAACGATTCGTTCTCGGCCGCGACCTGCTCCATGGTCGACAGCGGGCTGCGAACGTCGGCTTCGCCGCTTGCCAACTCGTATGCCACGTCGCTGTCGGTGGCGTCGTCCTGGGCGTCTGCGACCCGTTCGAGCGTCTCGTCGTGGGTTATATCACCTCTGACGAGCAGTTGCGCCTGGGAGTCCTGGCGCTGGAAGTTCTCGTTGACGTACTCGAGGTCGGATTTCGCGCTGTACTCGCCGGGCTGGAACGGTTCGGGAAGGTCCTGCGTCCAGGCAGGCGGGCTGTCGGCGAGGAAGTCCTCCTGGTCGAAGCTGGTATCGACCTGGGTCGCACCGTAGACGCCGCCTGCGGTCACCACCAGCGTCACGAGGAGCACCACCAGCGGGGCTTTCCGGGCGATGGTCGCCCCGACAGAGAGTACGTCGGCGAGTCGACCGCCGCCGGTGCCAAACGCCCGCTTGCGCCGCTCGATCCCGTACGCCTCGAGTCGGGAATCGACTTCGACTTTCGCCGCGGGGATCAACGCGCCGAAGACGACCATCGCGGCGAGGATACCGAACGCGCTCACGATGCCGAACTCGCGGATCGGGCCGATCGGACTGACGAGGTTCGAGAGGAAGCCGATGACGGTCGTCGCCGTCACCCAGACGAGCGCGACGCCGACGCCGGCGAGGGCGACGGACATCGAGCCGCGCACGTCAGTCGGTTCGTCGGCGTCGCGTGGCGTCTCGCGTTGCTCCCGATGACGCATAAAGACGTGAATCGCGTAGTCAATCGAGAGCCCGATCAGGAGCACGGGAATGGCGACGAACATCTGGTTGAACGAGATATCTGCCCAGCCCATGAAGCCGAACGTCCAGAGCAACACCGCTGCGATGCCTGCGATCCCGAGAACGATGTCGAGCGGATCGCGGTAGGCGATCACCAGCGCGACGACGACGAACAGCAGGGCAAGCGGCGAGACGATCGCTAAGCTGTCACCCATCGATCGGTCGATCTCGTCGGTAATGACCCCCGACCCGAAGACGAGCATCTCCTGGTCGTAATCATCAGCGAGGTCGCGAAGCTCGAGTTGGCTGTTGGAAATTTCTTCGTCGACCGATCCAGGGCCTTGGAAGTCCCCGCTTGCGGTCGACTGCGTCACGACCAGCATTCGTGCGTCAGCCTCGGTCGACTCCGGCTCGTAGGATGTCGGCATGAGTCGCAGGGCAAAGCCGCCGCCCCGGTCGCTATCTTCCGAGAGGACGTCCGTAAGCGTCTCCTCGTATTCGGACTCGCTCATCGAGTCGAGTTGCTCGATCTGTTCGTCCAGTGGCGGCTGGTCGGCCGCTTCGAGGTCTTCGCGATCGTCTTCGAGTTCCTCGAAATCGTCCTCGAGGTCTTCGAAGTCGTCCTGGAGCTGTTCGCTGTCGTCTTCGAGGTCCTCGAAGTCGTCCTGGAGCTGTTCGCGATCTTCCGCCAACTGCGCGAAGTCCTCCTCGAGAACGCCGCGCGTGCCCTGGGCGTAGACGTCTTCGAGTTGGCCCTCGAGTTCGGCCGAGCGTTGCTCGTATTCCGCGTCGGAGAGGTTTCCGGCCTCGTTCGCCCGCTCGAGTTCGACGAGAGACGACTGAATCTCCCGCGCGTTCGTCATGGCTGTGTCAAACTGAGCTGACTGCTCCTCGCCGAGGTCGGCCGTCGCCTCCGCGTACACCGCGTCGAGTTGCCCCTCGAGCGCGGCCGATTGCTGCTCGTATTCCGCCTCGGAGAGATCGCCGGCCTGGAAGGAAGCGTTCAGCTCCGCGGATTCCGTCTCGAGCGCGACGGTTTCGTTCAGCGCTGCCTCGAGTTCGGCTGCGGTCTCGTTGAGTTCCCCACTCCGGGTTTCGAGTTCGGCTGCGGTCTCGTTGAGTTCAGCCCTGCGCTGTTCGAGTTCGGCTGCGGTCTCGTTGAGTTCCTCACTCCGGTCTTCGAGTTCGGACGCGCGTTCGGAGAGGTCATCAGCCTGCTCCTCGCGGATCGCGGTCGTCGCCACGACGTTCTCGACGCCGACGATCGCTTCTTCTTCGACCAGTGTCGAGTTTATCGACTCGTCGTTGCGGAGTTCTTGTTGAAACTCGAGCGAGGAGCGCAACGACTCCTTCGAGAGGACGTCGTCACCCCTGACGATCACCTGAACCGCTGTCGTGTTTTCCTGATCCTCGCTGGCGAAGTTTTCCGTCGCGAACTCGAGGGCGTTCCCTTCCGGCGAGTCGCTCTCGTACTGCTCGAGCGACGACTCGTCGTCGACCATCGTCGCGCCCGCACCGACCATGGCGGTCACGAGCAAGAGCACGACCAAGACGATCGCCGAGTGTGTCGTGATCACGTCGGCGATCCGGTCAGCACGACTCACGGCCACACACCCCACCTGTCGCTCGGCTCGGTGCTCGCTCTCATCTGTTGTGAGTATCCTACTAACGGAGTCGGTATACAGCTGTTGTTATTTTTACACTAACAGTCACGACGTCGAATACGACAGCCGCGAGCGACAGCCCCGAAACAGCGATTTTCGACCCGTTTCTGACCAAACGTTCAGCAAAACAGTGTTATTCGCGTGCTACCCGTCGTCTATCACCGACAAATCGGGTTATTTTGTCATCGTCCCGTGACACTCAGGAATGCCGATCGGTCGTGTCGGACGACTGCTCGATCACTCGACCGAGACCGTCTGGAGGTCCTCAGCGAACCGGACATCGCCGTCGTAATGGGCGGCGATCGACTCGAGCATCTCGTCGTGGGTGCCGTCGGTGTGGGGATAGAGGTGGGTGAGATAGACCCGGCCGAGCTCCCGGCCGGCGAGTTCGCGGCCGAGTGCGTCGGGCGTCGGATGGTTCGAGACGTCGACGTCGTCAGGGAACGAACAATCGTGGGCAAAGATCGCCGATCCTTCGGCGAAGTTTGCCAGTCCAGCGAAGGCCTCGCTGTCGCCGCTGAACGTGAAGAGATCGCCGAAGCGATAGGCCAGACACGGCACCGAATGGCGCGTCTCGTAGGCCGAGACGTCGAAGCCCGCAACGGTGAACTCGCCGGGGACGACCTCTCGAACCTGTACCTCGAGTTTGTCCTGCATGTACTCGTAGACGGAGAGGAGGTCGTCGACCAGCGCCTTGGTACCCTGTGGGCCGACGATCTCGATGTGGTCCTCGCCGGCGAGCCAGCGGGCTTTCATCAGCGGCAGTAGGTCGGCGACGTGATCGAGGTGGTGGTGTGTTAAGAGCACCGTCGAGACATTCTCGTAGCCGACGCCGGACTGCTGGAGTCGCTGGAGAATCCCGGCACCACAGTCGATCAGCAGCGTGCGGCCGTCCTCCTGGACGAGGATCCCCGTCTGAAACCGTTCGCCCGTGGGCATTGCACTGCCCGTCCCGAGAAAGGTGATACGCATAGGCGGGTGTGGAACCCCTGGCCCGATAAGGGTACCTCTCGAGGCTGTCCCCATCCGTGCCGAGGCGAGCGGCCTCGAGGCGTGAGAGATGACACGGCGTGCCTGTGGCTGACCGACCAGCATGGGTATCGACTCGCTGGGATGCTTTCGGCGGGTTTATCGCCACGTCGCGCCGACCGGCATGTATATCCGCATATGACAGTCGTTCTCGCCGGCATCGGTGCCGACAGCACGAACGTCGGCGCGCTGGCACCGCTGTACGACGACGGCCGGTTCGAATACGTCCCGATCCCGGAGAAGACGCGCGAGACGACAGAAACGGAGACGCTCGGGTCGTGGGAGCTACGGGCCGACGACGGCGTCGCCGCCGATCTCACGACCCGGATCACACCCCAGCCAGTCGATGACGGGGCCGAAACGATCACTGGCGACGCCCTCGCGTCGTGGCCGCTCCATCGCGATCCCAACTTCGAGGCGCTGACCTACGGCGAACACCGGTCCAGCGGTTACGTCTCGCGGCTGCGCGCGCTCGAGCCCGGCGACGTCGTCGGCTTTTACGCCGGGCTGCGCCGCCCGGACGGGGACCGCGCCCACCGCTATCTAATCGGCTACTTCACCGTCGAGGACGTGGCCGTTGTCAGTCCCGATATGCCCCGAACCGAGCGCGAAGCGATTCTCGATGCCCATCCGGACAACGCCCACGCCAAGCGGGCTCGAGACGGAGACCTCTATCTCGAGAAACCGGTCGTCATCGTCGACGGCCGGGAGCCTGGCGGTCTCTTCGAGCGCGACCCGATCCGTCTCAGCGACTACTACGTCGCAGACGGCAACGAACGCCCCCAGTATTACCTGCGCGACGAGATCGAATCGGCGTGGAACGTCCAGGCCGGTGGGTCGAACATGATGTTCAAGCCGGCCTACCGCTGTGACCTCTCGGGGGTCGCGTTTCGGGAACTGGTCGGGGTTCCGGGCGACCGGGACGTCGCGTAGGTGGTCGTCAGTCGCGGTGCTCGAGTCGAGCGAGAACCGACTCGAGGTCGTCGAAGTTTGCACCGGGCGTGACAACGCTATCCTGGTGTCGGTAGTCGACGACATCGTGTGCATCGAGTCGCGGGAGGTGATTGTGGACCAACGCGATGGAGATCGATCGTCGGGTCGTGGGACCGGCGTCGGCCGTTTCATAGTTGTGCGCCGACGAGGCGATCTGACGGCTCAGTTCTTGGGGTGTCGTGCGATCGACCGTACGAAGGATCTCCAGAGCGGCCCTGCGTGTCCCGCTCGAGAGAAGGGTGTGAATCGTCTCGACGTCGAGAGTGGTTGACTGAGGTCGAGGCACAACTGGGCTACCGTGACGAACGGGGACATTGATATCCCCTGACTAGTTAGGTATCGGCCGTCGGATCGCGCCGTTCGCACACCGCATGGCGATCGATCGGTTTCATGTACCGATCCATCAAAGCGTATGGCAGTGACGGCTTCCGACGACACGACGCCACGACACGAGCGCGTCACACACCACGCGACGCCCGGACCACGCAACTCCCTGGCCCACTGGACTACCGCCCGCTCTCCACTCCGGGTTGCGATCAACTACATCGTCGTCTGGCTTGTCCGGATCTCTCCCAGTCTCCGGCTCAAGCGCTGGCTGTTGCGTCGCATCGGCGTTACGGTCGGATCTGGCGTCTCGTGGGGGCTCGAGGCCACGCCCGACGTCTTCTGGCCAGACCTGATCACGCTCGAGGCGAACGCGATCGTCGGCTACGACGCGACGATTCTCTGTCACGAGTTCTTACAGGACGAGTACCGAACCGGCGAGGTCGTCGTCGGCGAACGAGCGATGATCGGGGCGGGTGCGATCATCTTACCCGGCGTCGAGATCGGTCACGATGCCAGTATCGCGGCGAACTCGCTGGTAACTCGTGACGTGCCGCCGGGGGCGACGGTCGCCGGTGTGCCGGCTGAACCCATGGCCGGAACCGCCGACGATGAGACGAGCGACGGCGGCGAGTGAGACACCGCAGGCGCTCAGCGTCGGAGGCTGAAAAACAATAGTGAGACGGTGACAAGCAGTCGTCTAGCCGCTTACAGGGACGACCAGGATTTGCGGGCTTCGTTCCAGGACGTGATGTCGGCGATCCAGCGGGCGGCGATCAGCTTCTTCAAGTTCTCCGCTGGGAGGCCGCCAAAGGTGTCGACGGGCAAGGAGATGCCCTTCGCCGGCTTGACGTCGTGGGCGATGGCCTTGTCGCCGACCGAGATGACGGTCCCTTTGTCCTCGTGTTCCCAGGTCTTCAGCGGACGGTTGGCGATCGCGCGAGCGATGTTCTCACCGGCGACCTCGGCGGCCTGCCAGGCGGCCTGTGCCGTCGGCGGTGCGGGCTGGTCGCCCTGGTCGATGATCGCCGAGTCGCCAACTGCGAACACGCGCTCGTCGGAGGTCTGGAAGTTCGCGCGGGTGGTCACGCGGTTGTGCTCGTTCTCGAGGTCGACCTCGTCCATCGCGTCACGGCCCGTGATCCCGCCGGTCCAGACGAGCACGTCGTGCTCGAGTGGCTCGCCCTCGTCGAATTCGATGTGATCCGCGGTTGCCTCGGTGATCGGGTCGTCCGTATGAATGCGGACGCCGGCTTCCTCGAGCAGGTCGCGCAGGGCCTGCTGACATTCCGGATCGTTGCCCGGGAAGATCTCCTCGAGTGCCTCGACGAGGTGGATCTCGATGGGGGCGCGGTGTTGGTCGCGGAACTCGGCGATCTCGCCGGCGGTCTGGATACCGGAGAGGCCGGCACCGCCGATGACGACCTGTGCGGGATCGCTGCGGGTCGCGTCCTGACTGGCTTCCGTGACGGCGTCGTGGATCTCGAGGGCGTCGTCGAGACTTTTGAGCGTCAGGGAGTGATCCTCGAGGCCGGGGATGCCGTAGTAGGCGGTCTGGCTGCCCAGCGCGACGAGGACGTAGTCGTACTCGACGGGCTCGCTGTCGGCGAGTTCGACGACCTGTTCGTCGACGTCTAAGCCCGTAACCTCGTCCTGGATGAATCGGGTCGCCGGGTCCGCGATCTGGTCGACCGGGAACGTAATGTCCGAGCGGACGCTGGGGTCGCGGATCACACGGTGGGATTCGTGCAACACGAGGTGATAATCGACATCGGCGATCCAGGTCAGCCGTACGGTACCGCCAAGCTCCGATTGGAGCTTTTTGATCGCGCCGGCACCAGCATAGCCAGCTCCGAGCACGACAACGTTCTCAGTCATACAGCATAATGGGAAGCACTATGATACAAAGCTGTTGGAACCGGTGTCGGTGTGGTCACGGCTCGCACGACATCACGGCCGGTGAATGATGCGCTCGAGGCGGGCTGGGACCTAGAGAATTCGTTTCCCGAACATGCTTGCGGTCAGTTCGGCTGCCAGCGTCGCCGTCTCGTTTGCCTCGTCTAAGATCGGATTCACTTCGACGACGTCCATCGACCGGAGGACGCCGTCAGCTTCGTCGCGTCGAGAGAGCGTCTCGAGTGCGGCGTGGGCTTCCCGGTAGGTGACGCCGCCGCGGACGGGCGTGCCGACGCCGGGGGCCGTCTTCGGATCGAGCCAGTCCAGGTCGAGGCTGACGTGGACGCCGTCGGTGCCGTCGGTCGCGACTGCGAGAGCGTCTTCGACGACGGCAGAGACGCCCCGCTGGTCGATATCGGACATGGTGTAGGCCGTTAGCTCGCTCTCCCGGAGCAAGTCGCGCTCGCGGTCGTCGATGCTTCGGAGGCCGACGTAGACGACCGACGACTCGCGGAGTCCGGGAGCGGGAGCCCATTCCATCTCGCCGAACGCGCCGCGGCCGAGGACCGCAGCCAGTGGCATGCCATGGACGTTGCCGGTTGGCGATGTTTCGGGCGTGTTCAGGTCGGCGTGGGCGTCGAACCAGATCGCGCCGAGGTCAACGTCCCGAGCCGAGCCAGTAAGGGACCCGATCGCGACCGAGTGGTCGCCGCCCAGCACAAGCGGGAACTCGCCGGCGGTATGCGTCGCCGCGACGCGGTCGCACAGCCGCCGACAGACGCCCTCGATCTCGCGGAGGAACTTCGCGTTCCCGCCGTGGGGCTGGTCAGCGTCCGGATCTCGCTCTTCGGCCCGCGGCATCGACAGATCGCCGTCGTCGATCGGCTCGACATCTGCCCGCTCGAGGCCGTCTGCCAGCCCCGCATAGCGGATCGCCGACGGCCCCATATCGACGCCGCGACGGTTTGCCCCGTAGTCCATCGGCGCGCCGATGATCCTGACGGTTCGGTCCATGCGTTCATTACATCGCCGATCGGTTTGGTCGTGGTGGTCAGTCACAGTCGATGCGCGGACGCGTGTCGATCGGCGTCGAGTAGATTCGGTGGCGACAGCTTTAGGGTTAGACCGGTCGAAACTCGGGACAGCATGATGCTGAGCGACGTGATGGAGGATTACCTCAAAGCGATCTATCAGCTCCAGCGTGAGACCGACGAGCGGATCAAGACCTCCGAGATCGCGGCAGAGCTGGACGTCACGTCGCCGACGGTGACCAGCATGCTCGACAAACTCGAGGAACGGGACCTCGTCGACCGCGAGAAGTATCGCGGCGTGACCCTAACCGACGAAGGCGAGACCGTCGCCCTCGAGATCGTCCGCCATCACCGGCTGCTCGAGGCCTACCTCACCGAACACCTCGATTACGACTGGTCGGAAGTCCACGCGGAAGCCGACCGCCTCGAACATCACATCAGCGAGAACTTCGAGGCACGTGTCGCCGACGCACTCGGCGAGCCGACGGTCGACCCACACGGCTCACCGATCCCGAGTGCCGACCTCGAGCCGCCGGAACGCCCCGACGGCGAGGCCATCACCGAATTCGAGGAAGGTGCCGTCGTGACCGTTGCCGAGGTCGCCGACCACGACCCCGAGGTACTCTCGTATCTTGCCGACCACGGCGTCGAACCCGGTGTCGACCTCGAGATCATCGAAATCGCCCCGTTCGGAATGGTGACGGCGTGCTCGAGCGAGGCCGACGAACCGGTCTCGCTACCCGAATCCGTCGCCAGACACGTCCGGGTTGCGCCGCCCGCTGAACCACAGCCGTCGTCGTAGCTGCCGGAGACGCCGTGGCAATCGCATGGGGCCCCACGGATGCCCGCCTCATACGGTCTGCTGTCAATCAGTGCCGGTGTATCCGCGATCGTCCCGCGGGCACACCGGGGCCCAGTGACAGGAAACCGTATCCCCGTGGGCGGACGATCCGAAAGCCCTCACATTCCCGCTGTAACCGTCACAACGTTGGCAAAATAGCCGGCCCACCCGCCGGGTTTAAGGAAACCAAATACGAATAAAACACTATGTCATCCATCGAACTCACCCCCAGTCAGAAGAAAATACTCCGCGCCCTGACGAACCTCCACAAGAAATCCGAAGACGCCATCAAAGGCGAGGATATCGCCGAGCAGGTCGACCGCAATCCCGGGACCATCCGCAACCAGATGCAGAGTCTCAAAGCCCTCCAACTGGTAGAGGGTGTACCAGGGCCGAAAGGCGGCTACAAACCAACTGCCGCCGCCTACGAAGCACTCGAGATCCAGCAGATGGACGAGCCCGCATCGGTTCCGCTGCAACACGAGGGAGAACCCGTCAGTGACACGATCATCGAGGAAATCGACCTCTCGAGCGTGCACCATCCGGAACTCTGCCGCGCAGAGATCCACGTGCAGGGACGCGTCAGCGACATTCACGAGGGCGATTCCGTCACTGTCGGCCCGACGCCGCTCTCGAAACTCGTCATCGATGGCACCGTCGACGGCAAAGACGACACGAACAACATCCTCATTCTCCGGATCGACGATATGGTCGCCCCGACCGAAGAGCCGTCCCACTGAGCGGCGATCGGCGGCTCTCACCTCGCTTCTTCTGCTAGCGTCTGCGCTCGGTCGATGACTGATCGGCAAAAACTGGTTTCGAGTCGAGACGGTGGACGAACTGCGGCGAGATTTACTCGAGCGCGTCGGTGTCTGCGTCCCCATCAGCGGTCGCAGCCGGAATCACGTCGACGCTTGCGACCGCGTCGCCGTCTTCGACGTCCATCACGATCACACCCATCGTGTTACGGCCGACAGTCGAGATCTCGTCGACACGCGTCCGGACGATCTGGCCGCGCTCGCTCATCATCACGAGTCCATCGTCCGGATCGACCGCCTTGACGGCCGTCACGGGGCCGTTTCGATCGCCGGTCTTGATGTCGATCAGCCCCTTGCCGTAGCGTGACTGGGTGCTATACTCCGCGAGGGGCGTCCGCTTGCCGTAGCCGTTCTCGGTCACGGTCAGCAGCGCCTGTCCGTCGTCCTCGTCGGTCGCGACCAGTCCCGCCACGGCGTCGCCGGCTTGCAGTTTGATGCCGTTGACACCGCGGGCGTTGCGCCCCATCGGGCGGACCTCGTCTTCGTCGAAGCGGATCGTCATGCCATCTTCGGTCGCGATGACGAGATCCTGCGAGCCGTCGGTGACTTCCACGTCGACGAGTTCGTCGTCCTCCTCTAAGTCGGCCGCGATGATCCCCGTCGAGAGGATGTTGTCGAACTCCGCGCCGGCAGTGCGCTTGACGTAGCCGTTACGAGTGACCATCGTCACGAACTCGTCGTCGCTGAAGGCGTCGGTGTCGACGATAGCCGTGATGTCTTCACCGGGATCGAGATCGAGGATGTTGACCGCGGATTTGCCGCGGGCCGTCCGGCCCATCTCGGGGATCTCGTAGGTCTTGAGCCGGTAGACCTCACCCTGATTCGTAAAGCACAGCAGGTAGTCGTGGGTGTTGGCTCGGAAGACCGTCGCGACGCGGTCGTCTTCCTTGACGTCCGCGCCGATGATGCCCTTGCCGCCCCGGCCCTGGGGATCGAACTGGTCGATCGGCATCCGCTTGACGTAGTCGTCTTCGGTCATGACCACGAACACCTCCTCTTCGGGGATGAGGTCCTCGTGAGTGACCGTCCCCTGGTCTTCAATAATCGAGGTTCGACGCTCGTCGCCGTACTCGGCTTTGATCTCGCGGAGTTCGTCCTTGATGACGCTGAGTAACTCCGACTCGCTTTCCAGGATCTCCGTCAGGCGTTCGATCTCGGCCTGGACCTCCTCGTACTCGTCCTCGATTTCGGCGGCCTCCATCGAGGTGAGGCTGCCCAGTTGCATCCGGACGATGTGGTCGGCCTGGTCCGTCGAGAAGTCGTAGGTCTCTTGGAGGTTCTCCTTCGCGGCCGATCGATTCTCGCTGTCGCGGATCAGCTCGACCACGTCCTCGGCGTTCTCGACGGCCGTCAGCCGCCCCTCGAGAATGTGCGCGCGATCTTCGGCCTCCGCGAGATCGTACTCGCTGCGCCGGCGAACGACCTCGCGGCGATGCGCGACGTACTCCTCGAGCGTTTCCTTGAGCGAGAGCACCCGGGGCTGACCGTCGACTAGCGCGAGGTTGATGACGCCGAACGTTCGCTCTAAGTGGTTCTCGAGTAGTTTGTTCTCGACGACATCCGCGTTCGCGCCGCGGTTGAGTTCGATGACGATGCGGACGCCGTCGCGGTCGGACTCGTCGCGCAGGTCCGTGATGCCCTCGATCTCGCCCTCGTTGACGTCCTCGGCGATGCGCTCGACGAGTCGGGCCTTGTTAGCTTGGAAGGGGAGTTCGGTGACGACGATGCGCTCGCGGCCGTTCTTCCACTCCTCGACCTCGTATTCGGCACGAACGCGGATGCGGCCGCGGCCGGTCTTGTACGCCGAGTAGATGGCGTCGCGGCCGACGATGTTCGCGCCCGTCGGGAAGTCCGGTCCCTTGACGTGGTCCATCAGGTCGTCGACGGTCGCGTCGGGGTCGTCGATCAGCTCGATGGTCGCGTCGATGACCTCCCCCAGATTGTGGGGCGGAATGTTCGTCGACATCCCGACCGCGATCCCCGAGGAGCCGTTGACCAGCAGGTTGGGAAATGCCGCCGGGAGCACGTCGGGTTCCTGCAGACGGTCGTCGTAGTTCGAGGAGAAGTCAACCGTATCCTTCTCGATGTCCGCAAGCAACTCCTCGGAAATGGGCGACATCCGAGCCTCAGTGTATCGCTGTGCAGCGGCCGGATCGCCGTCCATCGAGCCGAAGTTCCCCTGGCCGTCCACGAGGGGGTAGCGCATCGAGAAGTCCTGGGCCATCCGGACCAACGTGTCATAGATCGCGCTGTCGCCGTGTGGGTGGTAATCCCCCATCGTCTCCCCGACGATCGAGGACGATTTCCGGTGGCTCGAGCCACTCGAGACTCCCATCTCGTGCATCGCATAGAGGATGCGCCGGTGAACGGGCTTTAAGCCGTCCTCGACGCGTGGGAGCGCACGACCAGCGATGACGGACATCGCGTAGTCGATGTAGCTCTGCTCCATCTCGTCCTCGATGCGGACGTTCTCTACCGCTCGTGCCTCTACGTCTGTCGGATCGGGTACGTCTGAACTCATGTAGTCACCTCAAACCTGCTAGATATCGATCCACTCGGCTTCCGGCGCGTTCTCCTTGATGAACTGCTTGCGGGGTTCGACGGCGTCGCCCATCAGGACGGAGAACATCTTGTCCGCCGCCGCCGCGTCCTCGATCGTGATCTGCTTGAGGATGCGGTTGTCGGGGTTCATCGTCGTCTCCCAGAGCTGTTCGGGGTTCATCTCGCCAAGCCCCTTGAACCGCTGGACCTGGGAGGGGTTGCCGTCGCATTTCTCCTCGACGATCCGGTCGCGTTCGGCGTCAGTCATCGCGTCGTAGGTCTCGCCACGGTACCGGATACGGTAGAGCGGCGGCTGGGTTGCATAGACGTAGCCACCCTCGAGCAGCGGGCGCATGTGCCGGTAGAAGAACGTCAACAGGAGCGTCCGGATGTGTGCGCCGTCGACGTCGGCGTCGGTCGCCATGATGATCTTCTTGTAGCGGACGTCGTCGACGTCGAACTCGTCACCGATCCCTGCACCAATCGCGGTGATCATGTTCCGGATCTCGTCGTTCTCTAAGATGCGATCGAGCCGGTGTTTCTCGACGTTCAGAATCTTCCCTTTGATGGGGAGGACGGCCTGGAACTCGGGGTTGCGAGCCTGTTTCGCGCTGCCGCCTGCGGAGTCGCCCTCCGCGATGAACAGTTCGGCCTCGTCTGGATCTTTCGTCTGGCAGTCCGCGAGTTTGCCGGGCAGCGACGTTGACTCAAGGGCGGATTTGCGCCGTGTGAGTTCCTCGGCCTTTTGGGCGGCCATGCGGGCTTTCGCGGCCTCGACAGCCTTGGTAACGATTGCCTCAGCGGTGTCGGGGTGTTCCTCGAAGTAGGTGCCAAGCCCCTCGTGCATGGCACTCTCGACGATCCCGCGGACTTCCGAGTTGCCGAGTTTCGTCTTGGTCTGGCCCTCGAACTGGGGATCGGGGTGTTTGATCGAGATGACTGCCGTGAGCCCCTCGCGGATGTCCTCACCTTTGAGATTGTTATCGAGATCAGAGAGGAGGTCGTTCTCGTTGGCGTAGTCGTTGACCGTCCGCGTCAGGGCGGTCTTGAACCCGGTGAGGTGGGTCCCGCCCTCGCGGGTGTTGATATTGTTCGCGAAGGCGTGGATCGAGCCCTGCAGTTCCTCGGTGGCCTGCATCGCGACTTCGACCTGAATGTTCTGGTCTTCGTCGGCGAAGTAGATGACGTCGTCGTGCATCGCCGAGCGCGTCTCGTTTAAATACTCGACGAACTCGCGGATGCCGCCGTCGTACTCGTAGGTCTCGGCGACGGGCTCGTCCTCGCGTTCGTCACGGAGCGTGATACGGACGCCCGAGTTGAGGAAGGCCAGTTCTCGGAGTCGGTTCGACAGCGTCGAGAACGTGAACTCGCCGGTCTCGAAGATGCCCGTGTCGGGCCAGAACCGAATCTCGGTGCCGGTCTCCTCGTCAGGCTCCATCTCACGGACCCGCTCCATGTCGCCGGCGGGCTCGCCCGCTTCGAAGGCGTGACGGAAGACACCGTCGTTACGTTTGACCTTGGCCTCGAGTCGTTCGGAGAGAGCGTTGACGACCGAGACGCCGACGCCGTGGAGACCGCCGGAGACCTGGTAGGACTTGTTGTCGAACTTGCCGCCGGCGTGGAGGACAGTCAGAATGACCTCGAGTGCGGGGCGGTCGTACTCCTCGTGTGTGTCGACGGGGATGCCGCGGCCATCGTCTGCGACGCTCACCGAACCATCCTCGTGGATGGTGACGGTGATGTCGTCACAGTAGCCGGCCAACGCCTCGTCGATCGAGTTGTCGACCACTTCGTAGACGAGGTGGTGCAGCCCTCGAGAATCGGTAGAGCCGATGTACATCGCCGGTCGCTTTCGCACAGCTTCCAGGCCCTCTAAGACCTGGATCTGCCCGGCTCCGTACTCGCTTTCCTGGGACATGTAAAACCTGCTTTCGGGTAGTAGACCGGCCCTAATAAAAGTCACGTGTACGCGCGCGAGCGCGAGCCGTCATACGACGGCCTCCAAAGGGCCTCCGACGGCCAGCCCGCTACAGGAGCGCGTCGAACGACTTGTGGCCGTGAATCTCGACTCCCTCGTCGGTGATCTCCGCGAGGAAGACACCGTTCCCGGAGCCGGTGTCGCGCTCGACGGCCGATTTGATCGCGCGGGCCGCGATGGACTTGGCGTCCTCGAGCGAGAGGTCGTCTTCGTACTCCTGCTCGAGCAGGCCGTAGGCCAGTTGCATCCCGGAGCCAGTGACGGTGTAGTCGTCTTCCATGACGCCGCCGGCAGGGTCGATGCTGTAGACGTGGCTCCCCTCGTCGTCGACGCCGCCGAGGATGGGGTTGATCGCCCGGAACGGACCGCCACGGGCGAAGTTACCGGCCAGCGTCGCCAGTGCCTCGATGTCCATCGACTCGCCGCGTCGAGCTTCGTAGAGGTCGACCTCAGAGCGCAACGTGCGGATGAACGATTGTGCGCCGCCAACCGAGCCGACGAGCGTCAACGCACCGGTCGGATGAATCTGTTCGACCTTCTGGACGTTCTTGTTCGAGACGAACCGCCCGCCGAGGCTGGCGCGCATGTCCGTCGCGATGACGACGCCCTCGTCGGTCGTGATGCCGATGGTCGTCGTCCCCGTCTTGGCGACAGTTTCGTCGTGCTCGTCGCGCTGGCTGCCGTTGGGCAGCGACCCCAGTTCGGGCTCGTACGGCGATGGGTCAGTTCCCTGTGTCCAATTACTCATCCGTCTCCTCCGCGTCGAACTCCGCGATGATCGAATCGAGGCGGTCGACAGAGACCGAACTGAACGCCTCGTCGTCAGTCGTGATCGTCGCGACGTCGACGTCCTCGGCGGCGACGACCTCGTCTTCGGGTTCGCTGAGTGCGCGCACGGCGAGCTCGATGCCGCCGTCGACGTCGAGTTCCTCGTGGTAGTTGTCCTCGAGATAGCCCTGAATGACGTCGCGGTCGCCGCCGATGGCGGCTGCCTGCCACTCGTAGTCCGTCCCCGAGGGATCGGTCTCGAACAGTTTCGGCTCGCCGTCGTCGATCCCGCCGACGAGCAACGCGACACCAAAGGGTCGTGCGCCGCCGGTCTGGGTGTACTCCTGGATGTGATCCGTGATCGATCGGGTCAGCGTCTCGACGCCGATCTGCTGGCCGTAGCGGAGCTGTTCGCCCTGTGCGCGCCGCCGCGCGAGGTCGACGAGTTGGCGCGCGTCGGCGACGTGGCCGGCGCTTGCGACGCCGACGTGGTCGTCGGCCTTGTGGATCTTCTCGACGCTCGAGCGTTCCATAAGCGGCGAGCTGACCCGTCGGTTGGCGGCGAGGACGACGCCGTCAGGTGTGCGGAGACCGACACTCGCGGTGCCGCGTTTGACTGCCTCGCGTGCGTACTCGACCTGATAGAGACGTCCGTCAGGGGAGAAAATGGTGATTCCCCGATCGTAGGCCTGCTGCTGAGATTGTCCTTGCATTGGCAGAGGTCTTCACCTCGGGTAATGGATAGAAATGTATAGGTCTTGGTCTGAAGGCAACTTCGTCTGCCATGAGAGAGTTACTGAGATCGTGACACTCGGCAGCGCCGATGAGCTGTCGGCGGTCGTAATCGGATATTCGAAGCTGGATTCATCGGGCACTCGTATTCGGTAGTGCTGCCGGTACTGTGTTACTCGAGTCATCATCGCTGCCACTCCGGGTTCGGTTTCGGGGTAATACGATATTACCCACACCAGCTATCTGACTGGGCGTCTGCCATCTCAAGCTTTTCACTCAACCGACTCCCGGCTGTTGCTTCCGGTATCGCGCTTCGGACGATAGCAAACAGATGTCAGCACGCTGTTCGGGCCTCCTCGAAATCCAGCGTTCGCAAACTCGAGGAGGCGAGACACCAGCTGCTTTTCGAAACTCCCAGAGATGAAACCCCATACCCATAGTACCGCGGTGGCCGTTCCTGTCGAACCGGCAAGCGAGAAAATTCATCGATGCGAACTCGGTGCCAGCCTCGCAGCGGCCGTTTCAGGGACCGGGTTCGCCTCGCGTCCGATCCGACAGCGATCCGCTGATGAAACCACCACTGGAATCGATGCAGGAGGTGGGCACGTGTGAGCGAACAGTCCGCGTCGGCGTCCACGTCGACATCGGCAGTCGTCGACGCAGTCCCCGGCGGTGAAGTGATCCACGGCGCTCTCTACAGGTACGGACTGGGCGTACTGTTCGCTGCCAACGTCTTCGGTGCGGGATCGGTCTACATCCTCGCCGACACGGGCGCGAACTTCGCGTACTCCTTATTATGGGTGCTACCGCTTGCCTTCCTCGTCGACATCGCGCTGCACGACATGAGCGCACGACTCGCCGTGGCCGACGAACCGCTTGCCGACTACATCGCTGACGCGCTCCCGATCGGTGGCTCGACGCTACTGATCGGTATCTCACTGATGTCCGGACTGTGGGCCGTCTCGAACTACGCGGTCGCGGGTGCGGCCCTGGCCTGGCTGATCCCCGGTCTCGACAACGTCCTCGTCGGGATCGTCCTCGCTGCCGGGATCGGTATCGCTATCGTCCAGATGAAGGTCTACGACCGGATCGAAGCGGCGATCGCCGCGATGGTGTTCGCCGTGTTCAGTTCGTATGGCCTGTTGCTACTCGGCCTCGATGTGCCGTGGCAGTCGGTCGCGGCCGGTCTGCAACCGATCCTGCAGACCGAGATCGGTTATCTCACCGCGGTCATCGCCCTGCTTGGAACGACGGTCTACTGGCCGAATTTCTTCATTCAGTCGAGTATCCAGCCGACCAAGGAGTGGACCGACATCTGGGAGTACCGTCGGGACAACGCCGCGGGGATCGCGACGACGCTCGTCATCGGCAGCTTCGTGATGATCGTCTCGGCGGTCACGCTCTCCGGCGGTGAGATGTCGTTGACGACCCCTGGAAAACCGCTCGCGTCGATCCTCGGCGAGTACGCGCTCGTGGTGTTCATCCTCGCGGCGTTTCTCGCCTCGATCTCCTCGGCCACCGGAACGCTGTTCGGAGCCGGCTTTATGGTGCCACAGGCGCTCGGGCGAGACACGGTCTTCGGTGATTCCGCGTTCCGACGAACCGTCATCGCGCTGATCGTCCTCTCGGCGGTCACCGCGCTTCCGATGCTCATCTACACTGGTTTCGGGCCGGTCGAAATGGCGATCATCATGCCGGCCGTCAACGGTGCGATCGGCCTTCCGGTCACCGTCTTCGCGCTCATCGGTGCCGTCAACAGGTTTCACGACGTCGACTGGTACGAAAACGCCGCGTTCATCGCGGCGGGACTCGTCCTGCTCGTCGGGAGCCTCCTGACCGTCCGGTCGCTCTACGAAACGATTCTGTCTATCCTCTAACGGCAGTCAACCCGTTTACTCGAGCAGCTGCGAGTGACGGACTCGTGTGCGATACCCGCGTCGTCCGATCGGAGCAAGCAGAACGGTGGAGTGAGACGGCATGGAATGACAACACACGTCGGACAACACACGTCGTGAAAGAGATGATCGCACTCGATCTCGGTCTCTCGCTGATCCTGTTGCTCGTCTCGATCGCGTTCTTTTCGGGGATCGGCATCACCACTATCGGTCCCGGCGGGATCTTCGTGACGATCGCACTCTACTCGCTGACGCCGCTTGCCTCGAGTCAGGTCGCCGGCACCGCCCACGCCACGTTCATCGTCACTGGGCTCGTCGGTAGCGCGGCCTACCGCCACTCCGGGGAGATGAAAACCGGCGAGAGCCGCGCGATCGCGGTCGTCCTCAGCGGTGCGAGCGTCCTCGGCGCACTCGTCGGCGCGTCGGTAAACCCGTTCGTTCCGCGGTCGCTGTTCGGGTTCCTGCTCGGCGGCGTCGCGATGGCCGTCGGCGGGACCATCCTCTATCGCGAACGTCGGGGGTTTAGTCCGATCTACGACCTCGAGCCGTTGACCCGCCCCGGGCAAGCGGTACTCGCCGGGCTCGGGTTCGTCCTTGGGATCGCCAGTGGCCTCTTGGGTATCGGCGGCCCGGTGCTTGCCGTCCCCGCGCTGGTGCTCGTCGGCGTTCCGATGTTGCTCGCCGTCGCCGTCGCGCAGGTCCAGTCGATCTTTATCGCGACGGTTGCGGCCTCGGGCTATTTCCTGCAGGGAAACGTCCTCGTCTCGCTCGCGGTCGTCGTCGGCACGCCGCTGTTGCTCGGCGTCATCGTCGGCTGGCGCGTTGCACACGTTGTCGACCCCGAGAAGCTGAAAGTCGCGCTGGGTGTCGTTCTTCTGGCGGTCGGCCCCTACCTCGCGCTGTGAGCACAATACGATGCAGTTGACGGACCCAAACTGAAGACATCGCGCGTGGACGTCGGGATACCATGCCACTGCGGATCCTGGTCCCGTTCGACGACTCAGAGCCCGCTCGCGACGCACTCGCCTACGCGTTCGAGTTGTTTCCCGACGGCGAGTTCGTCGTGGTGACTGCCGCCGATACGACCTCGTTGCCGTACATTCCGAACACCGCGGACGACGCCGTCCCAAGTGCCGAGCGCCGTGAGCTGCTGGACGATACCGCCGATCGGCTGGCCGCCGCCGAAGCCATCGCGGCTGACCACGGCGTCGACATCGACACTGAGACGCGAACGGGGACGCCAGCCCAGGAGATCCTCTCAGTTGCCGAGCGCGACGCCGTCGATCACGTCGTCATCGGCAGCCACGGCCGATCCGGCGTCGCGCGGCTCCTGCTCGGCAGCGTCGCCGAAGTCGTCGTTCGACACTCGCCAGTCCCAGTCACGACGGTTCGCTGACGGTCTCGAGGCGGCGAGCCGATCGGGGCTCGAGCCCGTGCACAGACGGTAGCGAACGCTGTCGTTCGCGTCGGTGTCTCGGAAAATGGCAGCTTCCGGCACAATCCCCTTCCCCGCCGTCCCGGTACGATGAGCCGATGCTTCCGTTCGTCGCGATAGCGATCGCTCTCGCCGGTGGCATAGTGGTCCTCGAGGTCACGTCGTATCGAGCGCTCGAGCGGCTTCCCTCAGTTGCCACCGAGGAGTTCCCCGAGATCGACCGGGAATTACTGGGGAAGTTCAGCAGCTTCGACCCGGAACTCGGGTGGGTCCCGCAGCCGAACCGGGAGAAACAGAAAGATACAGGCGACCACCTCCCCGGCGAGGAGGTCCGCAGCGTGGTGACCTACTCGACCGACGAGTACGCCAGTCGGGTCTGTCCCGCGAAAGACCGCGACGAGAACGCCGATCTCACGGTCTCGACCTACGGCGATTCCTACTGTTTCTGCCGAGAGGTCGACAACGACGAGACGTTTCAACACTATCTCGCAGCGGAGCTCGACACTCACGTTGCCAACTACGGCGGTGGCAACTACGGGCTCGATCAAGCGCTCATGCGACTCAAGCGTAAATACCCCGAGGATCCGACCGACCACGTCTTCATGGTCGTCACCGCCTCCTCGATCGCGCGCATTCTGAGCGTCTGGAAACACTATCAGGAGTTCGGCAATATCTTGGCGGTCAAACCCCGGTACGTGCTGGGTGACGATGGCCTCGAGCGCGTCGAGAGCCCCGTCGACGAGAAAGCAGACCTGCTCGACCTCGAGTCGAAGGCCGATTTCCTCCGTGCGTACGACTTCCACTACGACCACTGGTTCGAGCCCCACTTCGCGACGCGGCCGTATACGACAGATTTCCTCGAGAAGGGAGAACACCTCCGGTACGCCGGCTACACGGCCGGGAAGGAACTCGAGCGCCGATTCGGCCGGTCGGTCCCTGGAATCGACTTCGATCGGGCACAGACGCAGTCGGCGCTGCGGCTGGAACAGCCCCGGGTGCGATACCACGAGCGGCTGTTCGAGACCCACGAACCGCTCTTCGACGCGCTCATCGAGGAGTTCGTCGACTACGCGGACGACCAGGAGTTCGAGCCGGTCTTCGTGATGGTCCAGCAGCTTCGCTACGCGAAATACGAGGCCGATCACGGGCCGATCTATGGCGACCTCATGGAACGTCTCGACGATCGGTACGACGAGTTGACGACGATTGACATGGCGACGCACCTCTCGCCAGACGATGGCGACGTCGAGTCGCTGTACGTCGAGCGCGGTGAGGGCGGCCACTACAGCCCCGAAACGAACGCGGAAATCGCGGACGTGCTGGCCGAGGTCGTCGAGCAGCGAGCGGTCGTCGAATGAACCCGCTCTATCTCGCCGTGGGCGTCGCGTTGCTCGGTGGCGGAATCGTCGACATCCTCTGGACGACCCTCTGGGTCGACGGCGGGTCAGGGCCAATTGCCGGCCGATTCACGACAGGCATCTGGCGGGGACTCCGCGCCGTAACGCGGGACCACGACCGAGCGCTCAGCCTCGCCGGCCCAATTACCCTCGCCTTGACACTCGCGCTGTGGATCGGCCTCATCTGGGTCGGCTGGACGTTTATCTTCGCCAGCTATCCGACTGCGCTGATCGACACGCGCACCGGCGGGACCGCCGACTGGTGGGGGCGGTTCTACTACGTCGCCTACACGATGTTCACGGACGGAAACGGCGACTACACCCCGCTGTACGGCGGTGACGTCTGGGAAGTCGCCAGCGCGTTCACGACGGCCTCGGGTATGGCCTTTGTCACGCTCGGCGTCTCCTACGTTCTCACCGTGCTTGGGGCCGTCTCGGACAAGCGATCGTTCGCCACCACCGTCACGGGATTGGGCGGCCGAAGCGAGGCGTTCGTCCGCGCAGGCTGGAACGGCCAGGATTTCGACGGCCTCGAGCGAACCCTCGAGACGCTCGGTAGCGAGTTGAGCACCCTCGCCGAGCAGCACAAGTCGTATCCGATCTTGCACTACTATCACAGCGAGAAGGGCGAACGCGCCTCGGCCGTGGCTGTCCCCATCTTCGACGAGTCGCTCACGCTCTTTCGATGCGCCATCCCGGACGACGCGAGTCCCGATCCGGCCGTCGTCGAGAGCGCCCGCTCGAGCGTCGAAAGCTACCTCGAGACGCTTGATCAGTCCTTTATCGAGCCCGAGCCGGCGGTTCCCCGATCGCCGAACCTCGAGCGGCTCCGTGCAGACGACATTCCGACCGTTTCGGATCCGGCGTTCGCCGACTCCATCGCGGAGTTGACCGACCGCCGCCGCCGGTTGCTCGGTGTCGTCGAAGCCGACGCATGGGAGTGGCCGCCGCTCGAGGAGTGAGCCAGCCCGCTCTGGACGCTCGACTGTTTGTCGATAGAATTCGCTCGCATCCCGGAGTGTCCCGGACTGGTCTTCATTGCGCTGCGAGTCGTGTCCGGCGGTATGGAGGAGTATGAGTTCCTCGTTATCGGTTCCGGCTCCGGGCTCGACGTGGCAAACGTGGCGGCGAATCAGGGGAAGTCGGTCGCGGTCGTCGAGAAAGGGCGACTCGGCGGGACCTGTCTCAATCGCGGCTGTATCCCCTCGAAGAAGCTGTTGTATCACGCCGACGTGATGGAAACGATCGAGCGCGCCGACGAGTTCAACATCGACGCCACGGTGAACGACGTTCAGTTTGCATACATCGTCCGTGAGGTCACCGAGGACGTCCACGGCAGTTCGGACGCGATCCGGCGCGGTCTGCACTCGTCGGATCGGATCGACCTGTACGAGGCGGAAGGCCGGTTCGTCGACGAACGGACGATCGAACTCGACGGGGAGAGCCACGACGGTGAGCGCCTCGCCGCGGATACCGTCCTCGTCGCAGCAGGGACACGCCCCGCGATTCCGCCGATCGACGACATCGAAACCGTCGACTACCTCACCAGCACCGAGGCACTGCAGTTAGAGAGCCCGCCGGACCACCTCGTGATCGTCGGCGGCGGCTACATCGCCGCCGAACTGGGGCAGTTCTTCGGGGCGTTCGGCAGCGACATGTCAATCATCAGTCGGCGACCGAACCTGCTTCCCGATGCCGACGAGGAAGTTGCCGTCGAATTCACCGAGCGCTACGCGGATCGATTCGATATCTATCCCGGCTACGAGGCTACTGCGGTCCTGCAGGGCGAGGACCCGATCACCGTCGAGGCGCGTCCCTACACCTACGACGATGGCGGCGGGGCACGCCCGGGGGACACCATCACTGTCACCGGCGACGAGTTGCTCGTCGCGACCGGTCGCGTTCCCAACACCGACACGCTGAACGTCGCGGCCGCCGGTATCGAAACCGACCGCGACGGATTCATACAGACCGACGAGTACCTACGGACGACCGCCGACGGCGTCTGGGCGCTCGGCGACATCGTCGGCGAGTACCTGCTGAAACACAACGCGAACCACGAAGCCCAGGCCGTCATGCGCAATCTGTTCGGCGAGGACCTCGAGCCGGTCGACTACACGGCGATACCGTTTGCCGTCTTCGCCTCGCCGGAGGTCGCCGGCGTCGGGCTGACCGAACAGGAACTACGCGCCGCAGACCGCGAGTACGCGAAACAAACGTATCGATACGAGGAGACTGCCCGCGGGAGCGCGATGCACGCCGAGGGGTTCGTCAAGCCGCTCATCGACCTCGAGGGCGAGATCCTGGGCTGTCACATCATCGGCCCCGACGCCTCGAACCTGATCGAAGAAGTCGTCGTAGCGATGACGGCCGGATCCGGGACGATCTACGATATCCGGGAATCGGTTCACATCCACCCCGCGCTCTCGGAGGTCGTCCAGCGAGCGTTCGCGGGGCAGTTCACTCGTGGCGGCCACGAACACGGACACGACCACAGCCAGTAAATCGTCGCCGGATCTGCAAACGCGATACACGACCGACATCGGCTTTTCTACTCCCGGACCGCAGTCCCGGCTGCAATGGCAACCGCAGCAATCGTCATCTTGGCGGGGACGGACTCGCACGCCGACCTCGGCCGGCTCGTCAACGGCCTCGAGACGGCCGCGGAATTCGCCGACAACCCCAACGACGAGGTAGCGTTGCTCTTCGACGGTGCCGGAACGCAGTGGATTCCGGAACTCGAAGACGAGAGTCACGACTATCACGCCCTCTATCGGTCGATACGCAACGAAGTGATCGTCTGTGACTACTGTGCCAACGCCTTCGGAGTAGACGACATCGTCGACGAGGCCGATATCATCACCGCCGACGAGAACGGCGGCCATCCCAGCATTCGCTCGCTGGTCGACGACGGCTCCGAGATTATCACGTTCTGACCAATCAACGGGGCAACTCCAGGCCCCACTACGCATCGAACTACCACGAAATCCCTTGCGATTCACTTTCACTCCGGTAGCACACAGCTTTTAGCCCCGCCGTTAGTACAGGGAGACGATGACGTCGTTCCAGTCGACACTCGGTGACGAGCCGGGGATCGCCGAGGAGCTGGCCGAGAGCCAGCAGTCGATCTCCATCGCCGAGTTCTTCGAGAAGAACAAGCACATGCTCGGCTTCGACAGCGGCGCTCGAGGCCTCGTCACGGCCGTCAAGGAGGCCGTCGACAACGCCTTAGACGCCGCCGAGGAGGCCGGTATTCTCCCGGATATCTACGTCGAGATTCAGGAAGCCGGCGACTACTACCGCCTGATCGTCGAGGATAACGGGCCCGGACTGACCAAAGACTCGCTGCCCAAGGTGTTCGGAAAGCTGCTCTACGGCTCTCGCTTTCACGCACGCGAACAATCCCGTGGCCAACAGGGGATCGGGATCTCCGCTGCCGTGCTCTACTCGCAACTAACCAGCGGGAAACCCGCCAAGATCACCAGCCGAACCCAGGGCTCGAGCGAGGCACAGTACTTCGAGCTCATCGTCGACACCGATGCAAACGAACCCGAGATCAGCGTCGAGGAGACGACCACGTGGGACCGGCCTCACGGCACCCGCATCGAACTCGAGATGGAGGCCAATATGCGCGCCCGCGGGCAACTCCACGACTACATCAAGCATACGGCGGTCGTCAACCCCCACGCCCGCCTCGAGTTGCGCGAACCCCAGGAACATTTCAAATTCGAGCGCGCGACCGACCAACTCCCCGAGGAAACTGAAGAAATCCGTCCACACCCCCACGGCGTCGAACTCGGGACTGTGATGAAGATGCTGGCGGCGACGGACTCCCAGACGGTCTCGGGGTTCGTTCAGGAGGAGTTCACTCGTGTTGGGAAGAAGACCGCCGACTCGATCATCGACGCGTTCCGTGATCGTCACTACGGCCGCGAGATGCGCTGGCGGCCGCCCACAGCACACGACGACGTCGATCTCGCCGCCGCAGTCGAGGACGCAACGGCCAACAAAGGGCCCGAGGCGACGACGGCCTTCGCCGACGCCATCGCCGACGCGGTCGCAGACGAGGACCGCATCGCTCACCACGAACTGCTCGAGGCCGTCGAATCGGCTGCTGAAGCGGTCGAAGCCGAGCACGGAACGACATTCGGTGACACCGTCCGCGAAAACGCCGTCGAGGCCGTCTGGCTCGCACTGATCGACGCTGCCGGCGCGGATGACGATGTCGTCGGCGAAGACGGCGACTCGCGGCTGGTCGCCGACCTCTACGACCTCGCAGACGACGCGACGAGCACGCGGAAAGACGACGAGACGATCCACGCCTTCGCAGACCGGCTCGCGGGCAAATTCGAGGATCTCGAGGACGATCGCCATCGACTCACACGCGCAACGCTTCGGGAGTTCGTCGACCGAGCCGCAGACTTGACCGAGGAGTACGACGAGGTCTCCTTCGGCGAGACGGCTCGCGAAAACGTCGTCGAGGCCGTCTGGGACGTCATGGCGACGGTGCCAGACGAGCCACCGCTCGTCCGCGAACTCAATGGCGACCGTGACGCCACCAGCGACCTCGTCGACGCGATGCGCGCGACCGATATCATGGCCCCGCCGACGCGGTGTCTCTCCCCGATCTCAGAAGACCTCATCACTGCCGGCTTAGAGAAAGAGTTCGATGCCGACTTCTACGCCTCCGCGACGCGCGACGCTGGCGTCTCCGGCGGCGATCCGTTCATCGTCGAGGCCGGCATCGCCTACGGTGGGGAGCTACCGGCCGAAGGGACCGCAGAAGTCATGCGCTTTGCAAACCGCGTCCCGCTGGTTTACCAGCGGGGGGCCTGTGCGACGACTGACGTGGTCAAGACGATCGGCTGGCGCAACTACGGGCTCAACCAGCCTGGTGGCTCCGGCCTGCCGAACGGGCCGGTCGTGATCATGATCCACGTCGCCTCGACGAACGTGCCCTTCACCAGCGAGTCGAAAGACGCCATCGCCAACGTCCCCGAGATCGAAGACGAGATCGAACTCGCCATTCGGGAGGCGGCACGCGAGCTCAAGAGCTATCTGAACAAGCGCCGGTCGATGCAAAAACGCCGGAAGAAACAGAACGTCCTCGGGAAGATCCTCCCCGAGATGGCCACGAAAGTCGCCGAGGTCACCGGCCGCGAGGAACCCGACATCGACGACGCGATCGCTCGCATCATGAACAACGTGCTCGTCGAACGCCAGACCAAAGCGAACGGCGACGGTCAGGCCATCTCCGTCGTCGTCGAAAACAACTCGAGTACGAACGAATCGCTCGAGATCACCGACATCGTCTCGGCCGAACCGACGAACCTCTCCGACAGCGCGACCGTCGTCGAGATGGACGGCGAGTGGTTCGTCAAGTGGGAACCCGAGGTGGGAAGCGACGACGAGGCCACACTCGAGTACGAGGTGCCGGACGATGCGACGTTCGATCTGGACGTGAAAGGCGTCGAAAGCGAGAAACTTACGGTAAAACAATGAGTGCAGACAACGACCAGCAGGCACGAGAGCAGCTGATCGATCTCGCAGCGCAGTTCTACGACCAGTTCGAACTGGGCGAGATCCCGCACATGTCCGTTCCGACGCGGACGAAGAACAACATCGAGTACGACGAGGACAAGGACGTCTGGGTCTACGGTGACCGCGAGTCGACCCGCTCGGCCAACTCGGTTCGGGGGGCGCGAAAGCTCCTGAAGGCGGTCTACACCATCGAGTTCCTCGCCGACCAACTCGAGGAAGATCGCTCTTCGACCCTGCGTGAACTCTACTACCTCTCTGAGAGTTGGGACAACGAGGAAGCCCAGTTCTCGGATCAGGACGAATCGAACGGCCTCATCGAGGACTTAGAGATCGTCTCGGGGGTCACCCGCGAGGACTTCCACATGCGCCCCGAGGAGTCGGGCGCGACGCTCATGGGACCGCTGCACCTCCGCGAACAGACTCGCCGCGGCGAACGCGAGATCCACTGTCAGAAAGACGTCGGCGAGGGCGGCTATCAGATCCCGAACAACCCCGACACGATCGACTTCCTCGATTGTGACGCCGACTTCATCCTCGCGGTCGAGACCGGCGGGATGCGCGACCGACTCGTCGAGAACGGCTTCGATGACGAGTACAACGCCCTGCTCGTCCACCTCAAGGGCCAGCCCGCGCGGGCGACTCGCCGGATCACGAAGCGACTCCACGACGAACTCGACCTTCCCGTCACCGTCTTTACGGACGGTGACCCGTGGTCGTACCGCATCTACGGCTCGGTCGCCTACGGCTCGATCAAGTCCGCCCACCTCTCGGAGTACCTCGCGACCCCCGAGGCGCAGTTCATCGGCATCCAGCCCGCCGACATCGTCGAGTACGACCTGCCGACCGACCCGCTCTCGGATTCGGACATCAACGCCTTGGAGAGCGAACTCGAGGACCCCCGCTTCCAGACCGACTACTGGGAGGAACAGATCGAACTGCAACTCGACCTCGGGAAGAAGTCCGAACAGCAGGCACTGGCGTCTCACGGGCTGGATTTCGTGACGGAGACGTATCTCCCCGAACGGCTCACCGAGATGGGCGTCTTCTAGAGCGGCGTATCGAGTCCGCTCTCGAGGTACGCGTTTACTGCTGTTTTCCGACACGCTCTGATTCACCTGTTCCGTGATTGCCTGTGTCTGCAGGTGCAACCGGTTCCCGGCTACATCGCCAGTCTCCGTCTAGAACTGTGCTATGACGGATGAAAACGACAGCCAACGGCCGATGCACAGCGACCCTGACAAGGAGGCGATCGACGAACCAACGATGTCCGGCGCACAGGAGGCCGACGAGACCGCGTGGATGTTGAAACAGGGGGCCACGGTCGGTCTGATATCGATCGCGCTCGTCCTCGTGCTGGCACTGGGGCTTCTGCAGGCAACCGGCTCTGCGATCGACATCTTTGGATTGTTCATCGAGAGTGCACTCGGTCAATGGCTCGTGGTCGGCGTCCTCGCGCTCGTCGTTCTCGCGGCGTTTGGCTGGTCACGCGTCGGCGTCTGAGCGCAGCGCCGGCGTTGGATGATCCGTTATTCGTCGAGGACGACCGGCACGCCCCGGCGTGCAACGTCGACAACGAACGCGTCGGCGTCGGTTTCGATCGCTGCGAACGTGTCGTAGTGGACTGGGAGCACGACATCCGGCTCGAGCCGGGCGGCCAGCGCTGCCGCGTCGTGGCGATCCATCGTGAACGTGCCGCCGATCGGCGGGATGAAGCAATCGACCGGCACGTCCTCGTGGACCGGGAGGACGTCAGTATCGCCGGGCCAGAACGCAGTGACGCCATCGACGGTGATGCCGAAACCACAGCCCGCTCCCTCGAGATGGTAGGGTCGCCCGTCATCGTCGACGTGTGGCCCGTCGGGATCGTTGTATGCTGGCGTCGTGAACAGATCGAGCGGCCCGAGGACGAACGATTCGTCCGCGCCGACGCGCTCGACGTCGAACGGCAGGTCGTCGGGACCTCCCTCGACGCGGTCGTTCTCGCTCGCGTCGATCGACTCGTGAACGACGATCAGCGCGTCTTCCCGGGCGACCCGTCGGATCGAGTCGGGGTCGTAGTGGTGATCGTGGCTGACGAGGATCAGGTCCCCGTCGCGGGGCTCGAGCCCGTCCAAGACACCGTACTCTTCGGGCCCGGGATCGATGTAGACGACCGCGCCTGTCTGGCCCTCGAGTCGGACGGTCGCAAGGCCGAACCAATCGACGGTCACGGCGTCGAAGTGGACGGTCATGGAAGCGTTCTCTCAGGGAATCCGAACCGAGTGCTCGAGCGTCCCGACACCCTCGACTTCGATCTCGATCTCGTCGCCGTCGGCGAGTGGACCCACACCCTCGGGCGTGCCGGTCGCGATCACGTCACCTGGTTCGAGAGTGAGGTAGGTCGTGATCTCGGCGATCAGCTCCGGAATGGGGAAGATGAGGTTCTCGCGGGAGCCATCCTGTTTGAGCTCGCCATTGACGCGGGTTCGGACAGCGGCATCCTCGGGGACTTCGTCGGGGTTCGCGAGAACCGGCCCCATCGGTGCGGCACCGTCGAATGCCTTGCCGCGGATCCAGTTTTGTTCCTGGCGCTGGTCGTCGCGGTTCGAGAGGTCGTTGACGCAGGTAAAGCCCGCGACCACGTCCATCGCATCGGCTTCGGAGACGTGACGACACTGCTCGCCGATGACGACGCCGAGTTCGGCCTCGTGGTCGATGCGGTCTTTCCCTGCCGGCAGGGTGACGGTATCGCCGTGGGCCGCGAGCGTGTTCGGCGGTTTGAGAAAGAGCATCGGCCGATCGGGGACCTCCGAATCGAGTTCGGCGGCGTGTTTGGCGTAGTTCTTCCCGATACAGACGATCTTTGAGGGCTCCGACGGCGGCAGGACGTCGATTTCGTCGCTCTCGAGGTCGTAGCTCTCGGTTGCGAAGTGAACGGTTCCGTTCTCGTATTCGCCGCGACGGACTGCGCCGGCTGGATCGCGAAAGCGGACGTATTTCATGCTCGGTGGAATGGGTACCGGGGATCAAAAGCGTTGAGGAGGCGGCCAGTGTGCGGTGACAGCAATACACCTCGTACGCCCACGCCCCCCGCGATCGGCTCGATCCAATCTGTTGGAAACCGAGCGTAATCTCGTGATGGGACTCGGCAGACTGTCACGCTTCCGACAGTGACTGGTGCCTTGATGGGTGCGTGAGAGCGTGCCATCGTCGACTCGGAACGGAACGCTTTTTACTAGCCCCCGGCAACGATGAGTTGCACACAAGGTGTGTGACGGATCGCTCCGTTGGTGTAGTCCGGCCAATCATTTCGGCCTTTCGAGCCGATGACCTGGGTTCAAATCCCAGACGGAGCACTTCTACCGAACTTTCACGATTCGATAGCCGTCAGTTCCGGTAGCCGGTGACGATGTCCGGATCGGGTCCATCGACAAGTCAGCAGTCGACTCGAGCACGACTGACGACAGCGTCCCCGGTGACGATCGAAAACTAAGAGACAGTGACACGATCCTCCCGACAGATACGAACGCTGGCATTGGTCCCACTAATCTACAGCTATGCAAGAGACTGCCGTCTACCATAGGACATCGGCTCACTGACCCTGGGTAGAACTGGATGTTCGTAAACCTCTAGTACGTGGCGTACGTTGGACCAGCTAATGACCTACGAGCATCTGGATGCAGATCTGGTAAACGAACTTCTTGGTGACGGTCGGGCCAGTCTCCGAAGTCTGGCTGAAACACTCGATGTCTCCGTCACGACGGTCTCGAACCATCTCTCTGCTCTCGAGGACGAGGGTGTGATCGAAGGCTACACACCACGGGTCGACTATGACGCGCTCGGCTACGATGTCACGGCGATCATGCAACTGAAAGCCGAAGGGAGTGCGCTCCCCGAAATCACACAGACGCTCAAAGATCACCGGCAGATGATCTCCGTCTACGAAGTGACGGGAGACTACGACGTCATCGCGATCGGGAAGTTCAAAGATACGGATGACATGAACGACGAGATCAAGTCTCTGATTACCGACCCTGATATCAAGCAGTCGAACACGAGCATCGTGCTCAACATCGTCTCCGAGAACGAACAGTTCGAACTCGAGACGGCGTAATCAGCGAGTATCGCTCGCTGCGGTCTCGACCTCCTGTTCCAGGCCGAAGCGATCTAGTCGCACGCTCGAGAGCAGAGAGTGACGACTAGGCATCGTCCGTCTCGTTGTCGGCTCCCGTTTCGTTGCCCCCCGCGTCGTCCGTCGATGGCCCGATTTCCGTCTCCTCTCTGTCGCCGCCGGTATCCTGCCAGCCTTCAGGCGGGCGGGCAAGGAACACGGTCACAAACTGGGAGGTAAACGTGGGCTTTGATCATGATAGCCGCATTCGTGTATCGGTTTCCAGACACAAAAGCCTGGTTTGGCCTGTCTGCGGCCCGTGTTCGGATGTTAGCGCCATTCCATAATGGTTGTTAATAATAAATGTTCCGAAAGCTACTAATGGAGAGATGTGGCGATAGCTTGCAATGGTGCACACGCTTGCCGTCGACACTGACGAGGTGTACGAACGAGTCGTCACTGGCGTCGCAGCACTCGAGGGAACCGAACCGGTAGAGTTACCTCCGTTGTTCGATGCAGTCGATCCCGATGCACTCGCGACGGTTTTTGAAACGACTGCGTCCGGGAGACGTCGTTCTGGCACCGTTGAATTCACGTACGCGGGCCACCAGATTCATATTTCGTTTGACGAAACCGGGGATACTGTCGTTACGATCGATTGAGTGGGAGACGGCATCTTCTCTCCCTGTTTGCTGCTCTCCATTTTTCCTCTGCCGTCTGCTCGCGAGAGACCAGTAACGGACCCCGGTGCAGTCGCTACTGTAATGCGACAGCAGTCGATACGAACCATCAATGGCACGACTCGAGCGGCTCAGGGCCTATCCGGTAAAGGCACTCGACGGCATCGACCTCGAGCGAGCGGCCGTCCTCGACGGTGGGACCATCGAACACGACCGGGAGTTCGCGTTGTTCGACGCCGACGGCGAGGTGATCAACGGGAAACGAACTGCCCGTGTCCACGATCTCGATACTGGGTTCGATCCGGAGACGGCTGTGCTCACGGTTGCGACGCCTGATGGTGAGCACCGACGGTTCGACCTCGAGAACGAGCCCGAGACCGCAACGGCCTGGTTTAGCGAGTGGTTCGACGTGGACCTCTCGCTCGAGCGGGATCGATCGCTGGGATTCGTCGACCGACGCGACATGGGGCCGTCGGTGGTCAGCACGGCGACGCTTCGGACCGTCGCCGACTGGTTCGACGAGACGACGGTCGACGACGTGCGCCGGCGACTCCGGACGAACATCGAGATCGGCGGCGTCGAGCCGTTCTGGGAGGATCAGTTCGTCGGCGCGGACGCGCCAGCGTTCGAGATCGGTGGCGTCCGGTTCGAGGGTGTCAAACCGTGTGCCCGATGTATCGTCCCCCAGCGCGACCCCGATACTGGCGAAGTGACACCGGACTTTCGGGAGCGGTTCATTCGGCGTCGCGAAGCGGCGTTTCCCGACTGGGCGGACGCCGACGCGTTCGATCACTACTATTCGCTGACGATCCTCACGCGTGTTCTCGACCACGACTGCGGCGAGACGCTCTGCGTGGACGATCCGGTCGAAGTCGTGACGAACTGAGTCCGATAGCGGGTGGCCGCCGGTTCATGCGGGCTGCTGTCAGTCAGTGCCGGCCGGCCGCGACCCGCCGTCTGGCTACGCCGGAAACCCGTGACAGCAGTCCGTCTCAGTGGTCGATTCCGGGATGCTCGAACGTTGTCTCGGCCCCCGATTGCTCGTCGTCTGACTCCGCGAGGGCCGTCTCGAGGTCCAGCGTTGCCACCAACTCGTTCCGCGCCGGCTCGCACGGCCGTCGGAAGTAATACGTGTGTGCACAGCCGGCGATGAGCTCCGAGAGCGGCCGCTCCTGGTCGTTGACGATCGAAACGAGATCCCCCGTCACCGCGATCAAGACGGCGTCGTCTGGCTTGGACAGGGCTGCCCGGAGTTCACCGGCGGTACAGTCAACCGGTAGCTCGAGGGTGACGCCGTCGACGGTCGCCCATCGCGTCTCCATGCACCAGTAGTCGGACACGCGCATCTATATGATTGTGCCCGCATGCACAAGCCGACCGCTCAGAGGACGCGATTCCGACGCTCCGTTGCTAGCCTCCAGGGCCAGAGCGATAAAGTGGATTCGCTCGGAGGGTCAATGTGTGATGGCCGATCGAAGGGGGGAGGCGATCGGGACGCTCGAGTTCGTGGCCCGATCCCCGAGTCGCGTTTCGATCCTCGAAACACTCGCAGAGGACGGTATCGCATCGAGAGACTCGCTGGCCGCCGAAGTCGACGTCGTCCGGACGACGCTACAACGAAGCCTGCAGGGATTGATCGATCGAGGGCTGATTCGTGAACGGAATCGACAGTACGAGCTGACAGCTGCCGGCGCGCTCGTCACGAGTGGCCTGTCAGTGGCGCTCGAGCGAGTCGGGGCGGCGACGCGTCTCAAGCCGGTTCTCGAGCGGCTCCCAGCGGAGACGTTCGAATTCGACATCGAGCGGCTCGCCGACGCGACCGTGGTCGAATCCACGACGGCCACGCCCTACGCACCGGTCGAGCGCCACGCGGCTAGCCTCGCCGACGTGACACACGCCCGGCTGCTGCTGCCAGCGGTCGGAACCAAGCCGATCGAGACGACACAGGACGCACTCGAGACGGGCGCGACTGTCGAACTGATCGTCACGACGTCGATCGCAGAGACGCTTCGGACGGCGTCACCGATCGCAGAGCAGTTCATGGCCGTCGTCGACAGCGATGGATTCTCAGTCTCGGTCGCTCCGGCGGCGATCGAATTCTATCTCGGGATCGTCGACGATACCGTCCAGATCGGCGTCCATGACGAAAGCGGCGTCCCGGCGGCGCTACTCGAGTCGACCGACGACCGAGTCAGGCACTGGGCGATCGATCGGTTCGACGCGTTCCAGCGACGAGCGATGCCGTTCGAGCGCGAGGAGTAAGTCCGTAACTCTCGAAGCGCCGCGGTGTGCACGCCGTGCACATGCTGTGTGGGGCACACTGATATCGTCTCGGTCCGCCGTACTGGATGCGGTAGGTGGTGGGTCGACGGCCGCACAGCAGCGTCCCCTCGCAGGCGCTGGATGGAGACTTCTCGGCGGACCGCGTCCGACTGTTTCAACCTCGACCTCGGCTCCGGTCCGACCCGGATCAGTCTTTCTCTCCGGTGTCAGGAAACGCTTTGAGCGTCCAGTCCCACACTGCGAGCATGAGTGAAAATCGCGTCGTCGAAGGGCGAATGGTGACAGCCAGAAAGCTTGCCGAGATCGTCGAAGGTGACTCCGTGATGGAAGTCGACTCGATCGAAGAGGCCGATCAGGAGTGTCCGGCGTGTGGCGGGTCCGTCCTGACAGTGACGTACATGCCATCCGTGACCGAACTCGTCACGGGCCGCAAGTGTCAGGACTGCGATTGGAGCGAGACCGACCGGAACTAAGCAGCTTCAAGACCGCTTTATCTCCGCCGAGAGCTCACGAGCACACGGACGGCAGCGTCGCCTCGTCGATCCAGAACGCCTCGACTGCCCGACCGAGTGCAGCGAACTCAGCCGGATCGCTCGGTTTCGTGAGATACGCGTTCGCACACAGCTCGTAGCTTTTGCGGATGTCTTCGGTCGCTTTCGAACTCGTTAGCACGATGACCGGCAAGGCCATCAGTTCCTGTTCGTCTTTGATGGCCTCGAGGACAGCGAACCCGTCCGTCCTGGGGAGGTTCAGATCGAGTAGCACCAAGTCGATACTTGGGCCGGCCGTCTCGCAAACGTGCTCCCGCAGGAACTCGAGGGCTGCGTCGCCGTCAACGACCGTGTGAAACGTCGGCTCGAACCCTGTCGCTCTGAACGCTTCCTGTATCAGGCGAACGTCGCCGGGGTTGTCCTCAACGAGCAAGATAGACACAGACTCGGAGTCGGACTGTTGAGACACGGGTCTGCTCGCTCGAGTGGAAGGAAGCTGCAGACTTAAGGCTACGTACAAAGCATGTTGGGATCACACCGACCGCGTCAGTGATCGATAACGATCGCTGCGGTCATCTGCTACCGCTCGACGATCGTCCCACCGGCTAATCCGTCCCACTCGACGCGGTAGCCGAGTCGCGAGAGGACCGCGCTCGCATCGGAGAGGCCGTCTGCCTCGAGCACCTCCTCGGCGCCTTCGAGTGCCATCCCGGCCTCGAGGTCGTCCCTGATCGACTCGAGGACGGCAGGCCGAACCAGCGCCCGGCCGACCCGTTCGTGGTTGGGCGTGGCTTTGTCCGCGAGGGCAGCCGCGCTCACGCCGTGGCGCTCGGCGAGCGCCTCGAGCGTGATGACGTCGTCGTCCGGCTGCAACGTGTCGGGAAGCTGTGCTGCATCCTCGGCAACCAGCTGTCGTTCGTACTCCCGGAGGACGTCGGCGACATCTTTGACCCGCACCGTCCCCGAGTAGGGGATCGCCCGGTGGTCACGGGCGGTGATCTCCTCGCCGACGCCCAGTGAGTCGTCGACGGCGACAAGCATGGCGACGTCCTCGAGATCGGCGAGCTGGGAGAGCTTCTTCTGGACGTACTCGGGCGTCCAAAAGCCCATGATCTCGAAGTAAACGCGGAAGTCACCGTGGGCATATTCGAAGGCGAAATCGGGGATCATCACCCGCGTGCCTGTCGCGAGCGGTTCGGGTTCGCGGACGAGCTCCCAGTCGAGATCGAGACTGGAAAAGCGAGCCGCGAAATCAGCTTCGACGCCACTGTCGAAGGACACCTCCGCGACCGGATCAGCGTCTGGAACCCGAATCGGGTCCGCGTCGGAGAGTGTAAGCGTTCGCTCTGTGCCCCGGTCGTCGATCGTTGCCTCGAGCTGCCACGCGTCGGCACTCGCGACGGTCCGCAGGAGTCGTGCAAAGCGGGTCCCGTATCTGCGGGTCGCCCGAAAGAGGTGTGTCGGACCCGTGACGACGACCTCGCGGTTGGAGAGCTCGTCAGCGCCGTCCGCAGCGTCGCCCTCGAGCCGGCGAATCTCGTACATCAAGCGCAGGCGCTTGATCGCCGAAATCAGCGCTTTGGGATCGCTCGAGCGCACCCGCACCTCGGTCGCGTCGAACAGCGCCGTCTGGGCCAGCGAGAGGTTGTACTGGGCGACCAGCCCGTCGGGATCCCAGCGCGGTTCGACTGCAGTCAGGACCTGGCGCTCCTCGAGATCAGCGTACAGTGCGGTCTCGAGGTCGTCGGCCGACACGTCGAGCGATTCGCTCGCACGAATGAGTGCCATCGCGCGCTCGTCTTCGGTGACGACGCCGACCGCTTCAGCGGCCTCGAAGGCGGCTCGACGGGCGCGTTCGGGCTCGATCGCCGCGTCGGTTTCGAACGTCGCCTCCCGTTCGACCAGCGCCGCGAGGCCGCGAGCGAGTTTGAAATCGTCGGCCTCGCGCTCGAGTCCTGTGAGTGCATCCTCCAGCGCCGCCCGCGGCTCGCCGACGTGACCCTGATAGGTGCCGATGACGCGGGCGGCGAGTGGCCGATGGCTCCGGTCGGCAAACTGGGGGTGATACCCCCCGCCGGCCCGCGAGACGCGCAGCAGGTCCTTCGTCAGCATCGGTCTCGAGTCGGGGTTGCGACGGCAAAAGTCACCCGGACGGCGGCGTCTCGTGATCGGTCACGACGGGGGTCGGCGCAGTCGCCGGGATTACGGCGGCTCCGTTCCAACACCACAGATGGACGATTCGGCCCTCCGAATCGAGTACGAAACTCACGACGGCGTCTGGGGGCTGATCGGACGGCTCGTCTACACACTCGAGAAACGCCGCATTAGCGTCGCCTCTCAGCGACGCGCTCTTCCCCGGTCCCCTCGCTTACAACTTCATAGAGCAGTGCACGGTTTCCGTCCGCCGTCGGCCGCAGGATTCGCCCGAGCCGCTGGGTGAATTCCCGTTCGCTGCCGCTGCCCGAGAGGACGACCGCGACGTTCGCGTCGGGCACGTCGACGCCTTCATCGAGGACGTTCGAGGTCGCGATCCGGGTATACGTCCCCTCGCGGAAGCGCTCCAAGATCTCCCGGCGTTCCGCCGCTCCAGTTTGGTGAGTGATCGTCGGGATCAGGAACCGCTCGCTGACGTCGTACGCAAGATCGTTGTGTGCCGTAAAGACGATGATCCGCTCGTCGCGGTGGTCGGCAAGGATCTCGGTGAGGGCTTCGAGTTTGGCTTCACTCCCAAGCATGATCTCACGCGCACGCTGGCGCGCGAGTAGCGCTTTTCGGGCTTCGGGATCGTTCCCGGACCGTTTGACGAGTTCTTGATAATCCGAGCCGCTGCGCATGTCGATACCCGACTTCGCGAGGTAGCTCGTGAACACGTCCTGATTTCGCTCGTATGCTTCGCGCTCGTCGGTCGTCAGTGCCACCTCGAGGCGCTTGATGTCGTAGTCGGCGAGGTGGTCGCCGGCGAGTTCGTCGACGTCGATGCGGTGGACGAGCGGGCCGACGAGGTCCTCGATTACCTCGTGTGCGCCGTCGGGGCGCTCGAACGTCGCGGTTAGCCCCAGCCGTGCCGGTGCGGCCAGCAGGCGTGCGATCTCCCGATAGCCTTCGCCGCCGAGGTGATGGACTTCGTCGAAGATCACACAGCCAAAGCGGTCGCCCACGGAACCGGCCTTGAGATACGCCGAGTCGTACGTCGAAACGGTGATCGGCTCGAGGCGCTGTTCGCCGCCGCCGAAACGGCCGATCTGTCCTCCAAATTCGCGCTCGAGTTCGCGCTGCCACTGCTCGAGGAGGTCGATCGTCGGCACGACGACCAGCGTCGGTGTCGAGAGCCGTTCGATCGCTTTCAGCGCGATGACGGTCTTGCCGCTGCCGGTCGGCAGTTCGAGGACGCCGGCGGGGGCTCGCTCGATGGATTCGAGAGCCGGCCCGTCGGCCCAGCGGTCAGTTGCGAGCCACGTCTCGAGTGCCGTCTGCTGATAGTCGCGGAGTTCGTACGCCGACGCGAGAGGTGCCACCGACTCGAGCTCGAGGACGTGATCGTCGATCGCGGCAGTCGATCTGTCCACCGCAGCACGCAGGGCGGCATACTGACCGGCGGGAAGCCGCCAGCTGTCAGTTCGCGGGTCCGCCTCGAGGTCGGGCAGGGTCGCCTGCAGCGACGACGGCGAGAGCGGCGACTGCTCGAGGCTGTCCAGTCGGATCGTGCCGTCCTCATAGTAGAGGTCGATCGCCGAGACATCGTCCGCCGAAGCCCGTGTCACGGCCCATAGTCGGGACAGCACGCACATATACGGTCGGGTGTTCGGTGGAACGCCGTGCCGTCCCGCGGGCACAACGGTGTGTTCCATCGGAACCGGTCTCAAACCGATGCTGTCGGGTGAACCGCCTCGGGGCTTGACCCCGAGGCACTCGGCCTGCTCCGCCTGTAGAACTCGCCTGCGGCCAGTATTATCCCGACTCGTACTAATAGAATAACGGCGTTTAGGCCTGGATGGAATGGGGTAATCGGGTACCTCAACCCTTTTATTACCGCTGTTCGTTGACTGCCATATGAGCGAAGACGAGGGCACGAACGCGTCAGCCCAGGGTGTCCCGTCCGAGGAGCAATCCGACGACGGCGAGATGGCCGACGCCGATCCCGAGACGGCACCGACCGGGGAGTCGGAATCGGCAGCCGAATCGGTCGATACAGAAACGACGGCAGTGGCAGACACGCCCGACGAAGACACAGCTAGCGCTCCCGAAACGAGCGAGGACATCCAGCACGTCCTCGATCGGCTCACCGAAGTCGACGACGAACTCGCCGAGACGGTCGCCTCGCTCGCCGACGAGGCCCGCGACCTCAACGGGACCGTAAGCCACCAGCGCGAGGAACTCGAGGACCTCACGGAACGCATCGAGTCCCAGGCCGAGACGATCGATCAACTGCAGGCCGAACTCGAGGACGCCGAAGCGACGATCGACGAGTACGAAGCCGAGATCGAGGATCTGGAAAGTCGACTCAAACGCAAGCAGGCGGACTTTCAAAACTACAAGAAACGGGCCAAAAAGCGCCAACAGCAGATCAAGGATCGCGCCGCCGAGGACCTCGTCGAGCGACTCATCGGCGTCCGAGACAACTTAAAGCGTGCACTCGAGGAGGAAAGCGGCGACGCCGACAGCCTCCAGCAGGGCGTCGAGATGACGCTACGGGAGTTCGACCGCATCCTCGAAGACGAGAACGTCTCCGAGATCGATCCCGACCCCGGCACCGAGACTGACCCACAACGCCACGAGGTCATGATGAAGATCGACAGCGCCCATCCTGAAGGCACCATCGCCGACGTCTACACCCCCGGCTACGAGATGGGCGAGAAGGTTATCCAGAACGCCCAGGTGACCGTCTCGAACGGCGAACTCGAGGGCGACGCAGACTGTGACAACGGCGACGCTGGCACTGACACGCCCAGCGGTGACACCGACACAGTCACGGACGAAGACGACGCGCTCGAACTCGGCGGCGACGTTGCCGACGACGGGGCTGACTCCTAAGCGATCCGCCTGCCACCCCGGGAGCCGATCGCTCGAGTCCTTGTTCGGTCGTGGTGGCCGTTTTTACTGCAACCAAACTACTGGAATCCGACGTGTGAGTGGCTACAGCGACGTTTTATTCGCAGACCGCTCGTCTCTAGTAACCTTTAAAACAAAGTGCGCACAATAGCCGTCCAGAATGGCGAGCAACAAGATTCTCGGAATCGACCTTGGGACGACGAACAGCGCGTTCGCGGTAATGGAAGGTGGCGATCCGGAGATCATCGTCAACGCGGAGGGCGAACGGACGACGCCCTCGGTCGTCGCATTTACCGACGACGACGAACGGCTCGTCGGCAAACCGGCGAAGAATCAGGCGATCCAGAACCCCGAAAAGACGATCGCCTCGATCAAGCGCCACATCGGCGAGGATGACTATACCGTCGAGATCGAGGGCGAAGAATATACGCCCGAAGAGATCTCGGCGAAGATCCTCCAGAAGATCAAACGCGACGCCGAGGACTATCTGGGCGACGAGGTCGAGAAAGCCGTCATCACGGTCCCCGCATATTTCTCGGACCGACAGCGTCAGGCGACCAAAGACGCCGGCGAGATCGCCGGCTTCGAGGTCGAGCGCATCATCAACGAACCGACGGCTGCGTCGATGGCCTACGGCCTCGACGACGACTCCGACCAGACCGTGCTCGTTTACGACCTCGGTGGTGGCACGTTCGACGTCTCCATTCTCGATCTCGGCGGCGGCGTCTACGAGGTCGTCGCGACCAACGGTGACAACGACCTCGGTGGCGACGACTGGGACGAGGCCATCATCGACTGGCTCGCCGACAACTTCGAGGAGGAACACGGCATCGACCTCCGCGAGGACCGGCAGGCCCTCCAGCGACTCAAAGACGCCGCCGAGGAAGCCAAGATCGAGCTCTCCTCGCGCAAAGAGACCGAGATCAACCTGCCCTTTATTACGGCGACCGACGACGGCCCGATCCACTTGGAAGAGTCGATGACGCGGGCCAAGTTCGAGTCGCTGACCCAGGACCTTATCGACCGCACGGTCGAACCGACCGAGCAGGCACTCGAGGACGCTGGCTACAGTAAAGACGACATCGACGAGGTCCTGCTGGTCGGTGGCTCGACCCGGATGCCACAGGTCTCCGACAAGGTCGAGGAACTCATCGGCGAGGAGCCCCAGAAGAACGTCAACCCCGACGAGGCCGTCGCACTGGGTGCGGCGATTCAGGGTGGCGTCCTCGGCGGCGAGGTCGACGACATCGTCCTGCTCGACGTCACGCCGCTCTCGCTGGGTATCGAGGTCAAAGGTGGCCTCTTCGAGCGGCTCATCGAGAAGAACACGACGATCCCAACCGAGGAGTCGAAGATCTTCACCACTGCGGCGGACAACCAGACCACGGTGCAGGTCCGTGTCTTCCAGGGTGAGCGCGAACTGGCCGCCGAAAACGAACTGCTCGGCGAGTTCCACCTGACCGGCATCCCGCCGGCCCCCGCGGGAACCCCACAGATCGAAGTTTCCTTCTCGATCGACGAGAACGGCATCGTCAACGTCTCCGCCGAGGACAAAGGCAGCGGCACGACCGAGGAGATCACCATCGAGGGCGGCGCCGGCCTCTCCGACGAACAGATCGAGCAGATGCAAGAGGAGGCCGAGAAACACGCCGAAGAAGACCAGCAGAAGCGCCAGCGCATCGAGGCCCGCAACACCGCTGAGGCCACGATCCAGCGTGCCGAGACGCTCCTCGAGGAGAACGACGAGCAGGTCGACGACGACCTCCGTGCCGATATCGAGGCCGCGATCGAGGACTTAGAGGAGACGATCGACGACGACGATGCCGACGCCGAGGCCATCGAGTCGGCGACCGAAGAGCTGAGCACGCAGCTTCAGGAGATCGGCAAGCAGATCTACCAGGAAGCCGGCGCTGCGGGTGCTGGCGGCGCTGCGGGCGGCGCAGCAGGCGCTGGCGGTGCAGGCATGGGCGGCATGGGCGGTGGCCCGAACCCCGGCCCCGACGCCGGCGCGAGCGCTGCCGGTGACGAAGACGAGGAGTTCGTCGACGCCGACTTCGAGGACGTCAGCTTCGACGAGGACGAAGACGACGAGTAAGACGGACGCCTGTCGGTCAGTTCGTGGCGCGACTGCGAGTTGTCCTGCGTCGCGCCGGGAACTCGCGACAGCAGACCGGATACCGCCCACTGGCTCGCCGGCGGGTCCGTGAGCCGCTAGTTCCTGTTTTAGACGGGTGCTCGCGGGAACGTTCGTTTCAAGTGTCTCAACCGAGTATCGGTGGAACAACGAATGAGCGAGGACTTCTACGACGTTCTCGGCGTGAGCCCCGACGCGTCTGCCGAGGAGATCAAACAGGCGTATCGGGAGAAAGCCACCGAGTACCATCCCGACGTCAGCGACGATCCTGACGCCGAGGAGAAGTTCAAGAAGATCCAGAAGGCAAAGCAAGTCCTGACCGACGAGGAAAAGCGCCAGGCCTACGACCAGATGGGCCACGACCGCTACGAGCAGGCCGAGAAACACGGCTTCGACGCCAGCGACGCCGGTGGTGCCGGCGGCATGGGCGGTGGCCCGTTCGGCGGCATGGGTGGCGGTATGGGCGGCGGTGGCATGGGTGGCGGCGGCCTCGGCGACCTCTTCGAGCAGGTCTTCGGCGGTGGTGGTGGCCGCGGCCGCCGTCGCCCCCGCAAGGGACGCGATCTGCGCACCGAGCTCGAGATCACCTTAGAGGAGGCTTACAACGGGGCCGAAAAGCAGTTCACCATCGAACGGCCCGAAGAGTGTGAGGTCTGTGATGGAGCAGGCCATCCGCCGGAGGCCGACGCTGAGACCTGTCAGGAGTGTCAGGGTCGCGGCCAGGTGACGCAGGTCCAGCAGACGCCGCTCGGGCGCGTCCAGCAGACGACGACCTGTCCCCGGTGTGAAGGCGAGGGGACGCTCTACTCCGAGACCTGCGATGAGTGTCGCGGGGAAGGCTACGTCCGTAGCGAGGCGACCCTGACTGTCGAGGTCCCGGCGGGCATCCAGAGCGGCCAGACGCTCCGGATGGAGGGCGAAGGCGCGCCGAGTCCCGAAGGGGGCCGCCACGGTGACTTGCTGATCGACGTTTCCATCCGCGAGCACGAACAGTTCGAACGCGAAGGCGACGACCTCCGGTATCGGCTGCCGATCTCGTTCCCGCAGGCGACCTTCGGTGATACCGTCTCCGTGCCGACGCTCGACGGTGCGGTCGAGTTCGAAATCCCAGAGGGCACCCAGAGCGGCGAGACCTTCCGCCTCGAGGGGAAGGGCATGCCCCGTCTGCGCGGTCGCGGGCAGGGTGACCTCTACGTGCAGGTGCAGGTCGTCACCCCCGAGAGCCTGAACGAGGATCAACGCGAGGCGCTCGAGGAATTCGCCGAGGCAGGTGGCGACGAGATCGAGGTCAAAGAGGGCTTCTTCGAGAAGATCAAGCGGGCGTTCTAGAGGGTCTACAATCGCGTTTTCGCACCGTCGCTTAACGTGGTAACTCACCGCACCTGATTGGTGGCCTTATATGCTGGTCGTCAGTATATATGACAGCAATGGGGACCAGTGAGCGACGAGACGAGACCGTGACTCGAAGGATGGATGCATGGTCTCGATAGTCGACCTGTTCGTGCAGGTAGCCGGCGAAAACCCGGTGATACAGGGACTCATCGGCGGGATCGTTATCGCGACGTTGAACTTGGTCGGCGCATTGCTGGTCCTCGTCTGGCGAGACCCCTCGAGGCGCGCGCTCGATGGGGCGCTTGGGTTCGCAGCCGGCGTCATGCTCGCTGCGGCCTTTACGAGCCTCATTATCCCGGGGATCGAACAGTACGCCGGTGGGGACCCGGTCCCGACGCTCGTGGGCGTCGCACTCGGCGCGGCCTTTCTCGATCGTGCCGACGGGCTCGTCCCCCACGCTCACTTTCTCCTGACTGGCCGTACACGGACTGACGAAGCTGATCCGAGTACGTCGCTGCCGCTCGAGAACGAACGGCTGGTCCCCGTCGTGCTGTTCATCTTGGCGATCACGCTCCACAACATGCCCGAGGGGTTGGCCGTGGGGGTCGCCTTCGGCTCCGGTGATGTCGAGAACGGGATCGCGCTCATGCTCGCGATCGGCATCCAGAACATTCCCGAGGGGCTGGCCGTCTCGGTGGCCGCGATCAATGCCGGGCTGGATCGGCGCTTCTACGCAGCGTTCGCCGGAATCCGGTCCGGTGTCGTCGAGATTCCGCTTGCGGTGCTTGGCGCACTGGCGGTGAGCGTCGTCACGCCGCTGCTCCCTTACGCGATGGGCTTCGCTGCCGGTGCAATGTTGTTCGTGATCTCCGACGAGATCATCCCCGAAACCCACACCCGCGGGTACGAGCGGATCGCCACGCTCGGAGTCATGGCCGGCGTGATCGTGATGCTGTATCTCGATATTACACTGGGATGACTCCCTCTCCCGTCGTATGACGGCGTTCGACGTCATCATCCGGGAGCCGAGTCGGCGTGCTTTTTTCGCCGCGCTCCCCAGACATTCGTATGAACGCCGCGACGGTCGACGATCTGCTTACCCGGGAGCTGCGTGACGAACAGACCGGGCTCGTCGACGTGACGGGCCGGGAGTACGACTACCACTGGCTGTGTACCACCGCCTGGAAATCCGGGAACTTCCTGCGCCATGCGGGCGTCCGCAAGGGCGTCACCGTCGGCGTCGTCGGCGACGGCCCGCTGGCCCTGCTTGCTTTCTTGGGGACGACGCTGCTCGAGGGGCAGACTCGCTTTGACCCGCCAACCGACCTCGCGGACGACGACGCGTTCCGGGCGCTCGTCGCGCCCGTCGACGAACTCGCGGAGTATGACCTGCCACAGGGCGCACAGCGAGTCGGCTACGGCGACAAACCCGACTCGCCGGACGTCCACCACTTCGACGCTGGCGTCTGGACCGAGAACCCGTCGTTCCCGCCGCTGTCGATCGATCCCGACACCACGATCCTGACCGACGGCGAGCAAACGGTGACCCACGAGGGGGTGCTGGACGCCGCCCGCGGGGTCGTCGACGACGTCGGCCTCGAGGCTGGCGACCGAGTCGTCGTCCGCGCGCCGCTGTCGGATCCCCGAACCGTCGCGGCCGGCGTGATTGCGCCGCTGCTGGCCAGGGGCGTGATCGTGCTGCCCAACGGCGACGAGACGCCGACCGAACAGGGGACATACGCCGTCGCGAGCGAGTCGGCTGCGTCGGTGCCCGAATCGACTCGCATCGAGCTCGAGTCAGTCACACTGTAGGGTGTCCGAACCGGGCTCGGCGCGTCGTGTTCGGCGCACAGACCGCACCGGGACCTGCGAGGTCGACCGACTCAGGTTGCCGCTCCTCGGAGTCGGTTCGTGGCGAGCCCGACGGCGGCGAGGCCAGCGATTACACCGGCGGCGACGAAAACACCTCTAACGCCTGCAAACGGCACGAGAGCCCCGAACAGGACCGGCGAGAGGAACTGCCCGGTGTAGCCGAAGGAAGCGATGTACGAACTGAACTGGCCCTGCCGTGTCGCCGGTGCGAACGCTTCAACCCATGCGAACGTCGAGGGGAAGACCAGCCCGACGCCGAGTCCGAACAGGACCACCGGTATCACCGCGCCCGTGGGCGTTCCGACGGCGGTTGCGATCCCGAATCCGACGGTCCAGAGGACGAGCGCCGCCAGCACGAGCGCCGAGCGATCGACGTACCGCAGTAGGCGGTCGTACGTGATTGCCGAGAGGCCACCGGCAGCGCCGTTGGCTGCGAGATAGAGGCTGATCTGGAGGGAGTCTGTCACGTCGATACCGGCCAGAAACTGTGGATAGAACACGACGATCACGTACAGCAACGCGTTCGCACCGAAGTACAGCAGGTACACGAGCGGGAGCGCTGGCCGGTCGCGAAACACGGAAAGCACCGCCGCGATGTCGCTGTGCTCGTCTCCGTGTCCGCTCCCGTCGGCGGCCGCGTTGCTGGTGGCAGCCTGCTCCGTCTCGGGAACCGTGAGCGCGGCGACGACGCCCAGTGGGACCGCGACGAGATAGATGCCGAACGGCAGGTTCCACGCGATCGCACCGGCCGCGCCACCGACCAGCGGCCAAACTGCGGCACCGGCGCTGTTCGCGCTGCTTCGATATCCGAGTGCCCGCTCCATCGCCTGTCCCTCGTAGCAGTCGTAAATGAGGACCGTCACCGACGTATAGACTGCAGCGGTGCCGAGTCCGAGGACGATCCGAGAGGCCAATAGCGGGTACAACGAGTCGGCGAACAGCCCCGCGCCGCCGCCAAGGCCGTAGACGACGAGGCCGCCCACGAAGGGCCGACGGGCTCCGATCCGATCGACGAGCGATCCCATAAGCGGGCTCGCGAGGACGATGACACCGCCGTGAGTCGTGATAACGAGTCCGGCTGCGAGCCCGGAGACGCCGAGTTCGCGCTGAATCCGGGGCACGACCGGGCCGAGAACGGCCCCCGCCATGACTGTCAACGTCGCTGCCGCCACCAGTACCCAGAGCGTTCGTCGAAGCCGTCTCGAGAGTGCCACTGCGCTTTCTTCGGCAGACGAGTCACAACAGGATTGCGGTCAGCCGGCGGTTCGAGACGCGCCACGAACGGTCGGCATATTCAGTAGTACGTTTGTGCTTTCCGAAGCAGGGTCGGAGCGCAGGGCCCACTGGATGTGACGGACAGTCTTCACGCGAGTCGAGAGCATCAGATAGGGTTATAGCCTCGGAGTCGATACGACCCGGTAGCAATGCAATACGACGCGGTCCTGTTCGACTTCGACGGGGTCGTGGTCGAGAATCCCTCGTCCCAGCGACTCTACGACGCGCTCGGCCGAACCTACGAAAAATTCGGTCGCTCTGGGCCGGCTTCTGAAACGTTTCAGGAACTCATGCGTGGCGACTTCGAGTCGCTCGCCCAGCGGTGTCACAGCCTCGGCATCAAAACCGACTCGTTCTGTGCCCAGGCCGCCCGGGAGATGGTCCGAGTCCAGCGTGAGGAAGTCGAACGTGGGCTTCGCTCCGCCTACGACGATGTCGCCGCGATGCGGTCGCTCGAGGCACCCCTTGGAATCGTCAGTGACAACCATCCGACCGTCGTCTCGACGCTGCTCGATCGATTCGGGCTCCGATCGCTGTTCGAGACCGTCTATGGCTGCCCGCTGACTCCCGATGGACTGTCCCGACGCAAACCCGATCCAACGAACATCGAGGCTGCGATCGCCGATCTCGAGGCCGAGACCGCGCTGTACGTCGGTGACCGGGCCGTCGACATCCGCGCAGCCGACAACGCCGGTATCGATTCGGCGCTCATCTCGCGGCCCGAAGCCGACGAGCCCGATTTAGATGCGACGCCGACCTATCAGCTCTCGTCACTGTCGCAGCTTCCGGCTGCGCTCCGGTAAGAGGGCCGCTCCTCGACGCACGGACCCCGACCAAACCGCCACCCCGAGCGGCTGTGAGCCCCACCCGGAACCGACGAGCGCTGGATCGAGGCAGATTCGTGGCCGCGCTTTTTGCGCCTCCGTGCCGTACACGACGTATGGACCCCGACGACACCTGGACGAGCCTCCGGAAGCAGTGTGAAGCCCTCGAGCCGGGTGCAGAACTGATCACACCGGTCTCCGAGCGGCCGTTCGGCATCGAGCGAACCGCAGCAGATCGGATCGTCGTCCGGTTCGGGGACAGCGGCGAGCGACAGTCGCTCTGGCGCGAACAGTTCGTCGTCGTCCTCGAGCGACTCGAGGAGGGGGCGGTCGCTATCGAGCGACTGCAGCCGGGGATCGAACCGTATGCAAGCGTCGTAACCCTCACCGACGAGTATGCGGTCGACGACGGGACGATCAGCTCTGACCCCGACGCCGTCGCCGGGGAGAGTCCGTTTCTCGTCTCCGCGGCGGACGCACGGGCCCCGCGCGAACGCGTCCACGACGACGCGTTGCTTCTGGCGGCGCTGCTCGAACGGCTCGAGACGGACGAGTTCGCAGCACTCGAGACCGACTCGCTGACGGATCTGTACGTCCTCACATCCGATGTCCAGCACGGCACCGATCGACTGCGTCGCTCGGCGCGCGAACCGCTGCTCGAGCGGCTAGGGCCGGACCAGCAACGTTACGGGCGATACGGAACCGTCCGGCGGACGACACGGGACCGTCGCCGGCCGAAGGATGCCGAAACCGTGTTCGCCGCGCTCGACGACCACGGTATCCCCCGCGAGTGGGTCACTGGCATCGACCGGGACAAACTGGACGTCGTCCTCGCGGTGACCGAACTGGAGACAGACGAGGTCTACGACGTCACCGAAGACGTCTACATCCAGAAGACGGGCGTCGACGAGGACGAAAAGTACTCGCGGCTGCAGGGACTCGCAGACCGGATCGACGACCTCGACGATACCGAGAGAGACGCCCTGCGCGAGGAACTGGCCGACATCGAGAAGCGACTCGATGAAGCGCTGTCGAGCGGCTAGCCGCCACGAGGAGCACGTCGTCCGTCTCGAGTAGGCGACATCCGTTTCAGTGACGGCCGACCCGGTCGAACTGGGTTCCGGAACTGGAGACCGACTACCGTTTGCCGGTCCACCCACAGTCGACACACGTCGGCGAGTCACCGACGGCGATCGTAGTTCCTGAACAGATCGGACACGCGGCGTGTGTCTCGCCGTCGGCGATGGGTCTCTCGGAGGAACGATCGGATCAGACTGCCTTCGGGACGGACGGATGGCAGGTCGCACAGACTTCTCGCGTTCGGCGGTGGGTCATGGTGTCGGACCGGTGTCGATGCGTAAAGAGCCGGGAGACGTTATCGCCACAGCGTTCGCACTCTACCATGATGTGCTATTTGTTGTCATGGCCAGGTATAAACCTTTTCCAAATGTTGCGATTATGCATATCATTCGGATGTATCAGGCCTCGCTTCGGTGTATTAGTCAGTGTTCATAATTTGATTGCATCCAGAATACAATATCTGTCAAACTATGGTGTGCTACGGATGGACATCGAATCTGGAACAGGACCGTGCGATCAGCGTCGTCGGGCTGTCGAACGACTGGCCCGCCAACCGATGCGAGGGACGCGGACCGTGATCGAACGGTATGGCAACCCACAAACCCTTTTGGCTGCACGTCGCCTACGTCGAATCATGTACGTTCGGGACGCGAAAAACAGAGAGGAAGTCTGGTTGCTGGATCACATCGAGGCGATGGGACTCGATGAGACGGCGTTTCGCTCTCGCGACTACGTCGTTGCTATCGACGAGGAATCCGGCGAAAAGGCCGGCTTCGGCCGGATCCGCGTCCACAAACCCAATGACTCGGACGACGTCTGCGAGTTAACCAGCATCGGCGTCCTCGAGAACTGGCGCGGACAGGGCGTCGGGGCCCACGTCATTGAACGACTCGTGGAGTACGCCGGCGACGAGGGGTTCGATACCGTCTACGCCCTGACCGGCGAGGGGCCCTATCTCGCCCAGTTCGGTTTTCAGCGGATCTCGGAGTCGGACCTGCCGACCGTACTCCAGGACCGACTCGACGCCAAACGCGACGGATCCGACCCGGACGCGGTACCGCTGTCGATCGACGTCGACGAGTTCCGGATGCCAGCGCGACTCCGAGAGGCGTTCAAGCGCGCGCCGGAAGGCCGCGAAGACGCGGACAGCGAAGAATCGCCCGAGGACTTCGGCATCGATCCCGACTCGGCGACGTACAAGTACGATACGGGTCGGTGACAGTGGCGCACACCTACAGCGACGCTGGACCTGTGACTGGGCCGTCGAATGCCGAAATCCATAACCAGAGACAGACGGACATCCAACAGTCATGACTGCTGATGGATCCGAGCCGACGACCCAGAACGAGCACGCCGACAGCGACGAAGACGACGTTCGCGTCTGGCTCGTCGAGCGAACGTATGGCGACGACGAACTCAATATCGTTATCCTCGTGTACGCGACCGAAGACGGTCGGCAGTACCACCGCCGGGAGCGAGCGCTGACCAGTTTTACGGGCCCAAAACGCGAGACAAAAGCCGGATTACTCGTCCCGTCCGAATCGCTCGGAACCGTCGATGATCCGGACACACAGGCTCGCTATGCCGAGGAAGCCTCGAGGATGGCGGCCCGACACGAACCGGACGACAACGTCTAGACTTATATTAGTCGATTCAGTGACACGATAGGGGCCCTGAGCGTGTTCATCAAAGTTCAAGCCCCGTGCCGTCCTCGCTTTCGATAATGTTCGATCCCGACGAACTCGAGGAGATCCGTGCCAGCAAGGAGGAGTGGCACGAAGAGGAGGTAGAACCCGTCCTCGACCGCTTCGGCGAACGCAAGGAAACGTTTACGACCGATACGGGCGGCCAGGAAGTCGATCGCCTCTACACCCCGGCGGATGTCGATGACCTCGACTACGAGGAAGACCTTGGCAACCCCGGCGAGCCGCCATACACGCGCGGTGTCTACTCCACGGGCTACCGCGGTCGGCTCTGGACGATGCGCCAGTACGCCGGCTTCTCGACCCCTGAAGACACAAACGAGCGCTATCACTATCTGCTCGATCAGGGCCAGACCGGGCTCTCGATGGCGTTTGACCTGCCGACCCAGATGGGCTACGACTCCGACGCCGACATGGCCGCCGGCGAAGTCGGCAAGGCCGGCGTCGCGATCGACTCGCTCGAGGACATGGAGACCGTCTTCGACGGCATTCCGCTCGACGAGGTCTCGACCTCGATGACGATCAACGCGCCGGCGTCAGTGCTGCTGGCGATGTACATCGCCGTCGGCGACCAGCAGGGCGTCGACCGCGAGGAACTCCGAGGGACGATCCAGAACGACATTCTGAAAGAATACATCGCACGCAACACCTACATCTACCCGCCGGAATCGTCGATGCGGATCATCACGGACATCTTCGAGTTCTGTGCCGAGGAGACGCCGAAGTTCAACACGATCTCGATCTCGGGCTACCACATCCGCGAGGCCGGCTCGACCGCGGCCCAGGAACTTGCCTTCACGCTGGGTAACGGCATCGAGTACGTCGAGACGGCGATCGAGGCCGGCCTCGACGTCGACGACTTTGCGCCCCAGCTCTCGTTCTTCTTCAACGGCCACAACAACATCTTCGAGGAGGTCGCGAAGTTCCGCGCGGCCCGTCGGATGTGGCACGACATCATCGACGAGCGCTTCGACCCGGACGATCCCAAGTCCAAACAGCTCAAGTTCCACACCCAGACCGCGGGCTCGATGCTGACCGCCCAGCAGATCGAGAACAACGTCGTCCGCGTCGCCTATCAGGCGCTTGCGGCCGTCCTCGGCGGTACCCAGAGTCTCCACACCAATGGCAAGGACGAGGCACTCGCCCTGCCGACTGAGGAGTCCGTCCGCACCGCCTTGCGCACCCAGCAGATCCTCGGTCACGAGTCCGGCGCGGCCGACACCATCGACCCGCTTGCCGGCAGCTACTACGTCGAATCCCTGACTGACGAGGTCGAGGAAGAAGCCTACGAGATTCTGGACGAAGTCGAAGAACGCGGCGGCATGCTCGATGCTGTCGAGCAACAGTGGGTCCAGCGCCAGATCCAGGATACGGCCTTCGACCGCCAGCGCGAAATCGAGGAGAAAGACCGGATCATCGTCGGCGTCAACGAGTTCGAAATCGAGGACGAAGAGCCCGAGATGGACGTCGAAGAGGTCACGCAGGAAGACCAGCAACGGAAGATCGACGGCCTCGAGCAGACGCGCACAGATCGCGACGACGAGGAAGTCGATGCGGCACTCGAGGCCCTGCGGGACGCCGCCCAGAGCGACCAGAACTTGATGCCCTATATCATCGATGCCGTCAAAACCTACGCGACGGTCGGCGAGATCTGTAACGTCCTGCGCGACGAGTTCGGCGAGTACCAGCCCGGCAGCGCGGTCTGAGAGGGCGTTCTCGAGCACTCACATCCCGAATTGGCACTGACCCCGGTCGGCGGCTATCCCGTCAGATATCACGGTTCCGCCACCGAGGAGACGCGAGACGCGAGCGCATCTTTTCGGACCGTCGTCTGACGGGATCGGTCGCTGTCGAATCCGATTCGACCGGGACCCCACGACGGCATTCTCGCCAACTGCTATTGTATAGGCGGCGAACATGTCGTAGCGGATACCGCAACGGTAATACCGTGATATTTCGTCACGCCAACATAGTTCACTAATGTATACAATTGAACGGACGGATTTCGGATTTCAGATTACCTTTGCCGGAAAGATGGACGAAGCAGAACTCCACGAGTGGATCAACGACTCGCGAGCGGCGCTTCAAGACTCGCCCGACGAGTTCGGCGTCCTCGTCGACATGCGGGACCTGAAACTGCTCAACGACGACGAACAGCAACTCATGCGGGACGGCCAGCAACATTATCAGGACGCGGGCATGGTCCGCTCGAGCGTCATTCTCGACTCGGCGATTCTGACGCTGCAGTTTCGCCGGCTCGCCAAGGAATCGGGAATCTATGACTGGGAGCGGTATATCAACGCTGGCACGACCGACGACTGGTACCAGCAGGCCGTCGACTGGCTCGTCGATGAGATCGACCCGGACTATCAATGACTTCATGACGGGCCGTACAACAGCGGCCTCGAGACTTGCCGACCGCTCCATCTCACGACTATCTTCTATCGTCTCGTCTCACCTTCGCAAGCACGCGCGAATCTAACAGTTGATTACACGCTGTCAAGCGCGCCATCGGCTGTTCGAGGATAAATCACAACAATAACGCGGTCGCCGCGAGGAACTCAGCCTGATGCACTTCGATCACGCCGGCATCGCGACCGACGACGCACAGGCACTCGCAGAACTGTACGGCGATCTCTTCGGTCTCGAGGTCGCTCACGAAGAGGAGTTCGACGGCATGCGCGTCGTTTTCCTCGAGTGTGGCGACGGCTATTTCGAGTTACTCGAACCCCTCGAAGACGACGGGACGATCGCCCGCTATCTCGAGGATGGCGGTGCGGGTATCCACCACCTCGCGCTCGCGACCGACGACATCGAGGCCGCCCTCGAGACGGTCCGCGACCACGACGTGACGCTCATCGACGAGGAGCCACGGCCGGGCGCGTGGGGTCACTCGGTCGCGTTCCTCCATCCGAAAGACACCGGCGGCATTCTGGTCGAACTCGTCGAACACTGACGGCGATCGCTTGGCTGTTTCGGGTTGTTGTTACTCAGACACAGCAGGCGTAGCCGTAGCCACCTGTCGACTCTCGGCGCGCGTTTCGTGGCGCACCTCGACGCGGCCGGGGTATCGGCCATCGAGGTCGATTGTGGCCTCGTAGTCGACGATACCAAGACAGTCGGCACAGCCGTCGGCCGTCTGCTCGCCGCTGTCGACGACCACCGTGAGCACGTCGCGTCCGTCATCGTACGCGACGTCGGCGAACGACGGCTCGTAACACGGCGTCGGCGTCGGGATCCGTCCGGTCACGACGACGGCCTCGTCCGTGAACTCGACGGTCGCAGTTCCGTCCGTTCCACTCGTACAGTCCTGCGCGTTGCTCTCGAGTGACGTGTCCGTAACCGCTGGTTCGGGACACGACGTCGATCGCGACGTCGAGTCCGTGCTGGTTCCGCTCTCGCGCAGCGTCACCGTCGTTTGTGACTGCGTACAGTCGAACGGCTCGCGATCGACGCCGACAGTCGTACTCGATTCGCTGCTCCCGTCTGGGTTGCTCGTCGTTATCGAGATGGTGTACGAACGTGGCTCGACGAGGATGAACGTGACCGTCTCGTCTGCGGACACCGTGATGTCACGCTCGAGAAGTGGCTCGTTCTCGTCGGCCGTGATCTCGACGGCAGCCGTGCGCTCTGTGTCGCCGTCGTTGCGAAGCGCGAGTTCGTGTGGCGGCTGTGCAGAGGGGAACGGAACGGCGTCGGGATCGCCGACGGTGATCGGCTCGTCCGATCCGGAGCCGGGTCCGCCGCCCGAGCTGCCAGTTCGATCCGTCCTGCGGCGCTCGAGCGCCGAATCAACACAGCCAGCGAGCCCGCCGAGCACGGCGGCCGTGCCGACGAACAGATGACGCCGTCGCATAGTCGACGCCACTACGATGTGACCTAAACATCTTTGTCACCATTGCTGACTGGTTTCTGAGAGTGACTGTCGTTGCTCGAGACACCAACGGACACGGTCGAATCAAAAGCTGTCGTCCGTAAGCCGCTCCGCGAGTCGACCGACCGCGCGGGAACGTTACCCGAAGTTCTCGATCAGGGCCTCGTCCGGATCGCCGCCGTCGCGCTCGATCGTGTCGGCGACGAACGTCACGAAGTCGTCGAATCCAAACGCATACAATTGGCCCTCCTCGCGGTGGGTCGCGACGGCGTCTGCCAGCGCTGTGTCCGCATCGTCCTCGAGAACGGTGACCGTCGCGCCCGCGTCTTCGAGTGCCTCGAGCCGGGCTTCGTGTGCGGGCTCGTCGTCCTGATAGATCACGACGGCGTCATGGCCTGCCTCGTGCGCTGCTTCGGCAATCGCGACCGCCGCGCCGACGCCGGGACCGCCGGCGACCGCGACGACGTCACCGTCGCCGTCGTAGGTACTTCGACCGAACGGCCCCTCGATGGCGACGGTTTCGCCGCCCTCGAGGTCGGCAAGCCACGGCGAGAGATCACCGTCGGGATCGATGCCGACGGTCAGTTCGAACGTGTCCTCGACGGACGGCGACGAGAGCGTGTAGTGACGCGAGATCTCCTCGTCGTCGGGCATCGCTCGGAGTAAGACGAACTGCCCTGGCTGGGCGTCGAAGTCCGCTGGTGTTTCGAGCTCGAGTGCGACGGTGCCGGGTCCGACTTCGCTGACCGATGCGACGGTGACTGGCGTCCCCTCCATGCAAGGCGGTTTGGCTGCCGATTGAAAAGGCGTTCCGTTTCGGCAGGGCGTCTGTGCCGCGTCAGTGGCAGGACGCGCCGGACGCGGCGGGCGAGACTGAGAGGGACCTGATCGCCAGTCGTTGTTGGAGTCGGCCCCGATCAGGAACGATAATTGTCAATTATAAATACAGTAGTTATAAGATAAACCTTCCACTGTTGCGGAGGTACGCCTAGGGTTTCAGAAGCCTTTTCATTTATGGGGGGCAAGGCTCAGGATAACATGGCTGAGGATCTCAACTGGGCGGTCGGTGGCGAAGCCGGAGACGGTATCGATTCCACCGGGAAAATCTTCGCTCAGGCACTTGCCCGAGCAGGACGGCACGTATTCACGTCGAAAGATTTCGCATCGCGAATTCGGGGTGGCTATACCGCCTACAAGATTCGCACGTCGGTCGACCAGGTGCAAAGCGTCGTCGACCGTCTCGACATCCTCGTCGCGCTGACACAGCGTACTATCGACGAGAATCTCGACGAACTTCACGAAGGCAGCGCCATCATCTACGACGGCGAGCGTTCGTGGGAGGCCGAGATTCCCGACGAGATGACGGCGGTCGACGTCCCGCTGAAGTCGCTGGCCGAGGAAGCCGGTGGCGCGATCATGCGCAACATCGTCGCGCTCGGTGCTGCGTGTGAGATCACCGGCTTCGACGTCGAGTATCTAGACGAAGCACTCGAGAAGCGCTTCGGCGGCAAGGGCTCGAAGATCGTCGAGAACAACAAGGAAGCCGCTCGGGCAGGGCAGGAGTACGTCCAGGAGAACTACGATCTCTCTCACCTCGGCTACAACCTCGAGACGACGGACAACGACTACGTCCTTCTCAACGGCAACGAGGCGGTCGGCATGGGAGCACTCGCCGCCGGCTGTCGGTTCTACGCCGGCTATCCGATCACGCCCGCGACCTCCATCATGGAGTATCTGACCGGGCGAATCGAGGAATACGGCGGCCACGTCGTCCAGGCCGAAGACGAACTCTCGGCGATCAACATGGCACTCGGTGGCGCACGTGCCGGTGCCCGATCGATGACCGCGACGTCGGGCGCAGGGATCGACCTCATGACCGAGACGTTCGGACTGGTCGCGACCAGCGAGACGCCGCTTGTTATCGCTGACGTCCAGCGTTCTGGCCCCTCGACGGGGATGCCGACGAAGCAAGAACAGGGCGACCTCAACATGGCCCTGTACGGTGGCCACGGCGAAGTGCCGCGCTTCGTCGTCGCGCCGACGTCGATCGACGAGTGTTTCTGGAAGACCGTCGAGGCGTTCAACCTCGCCGAGAAGTACCAGACGCCCGTGTTCCTGGTCTCTGACCTGGCGATGTCCGTTACCGAACAGACGTTCCCGCCGGAGGCCTTCGACATGGACGCAGTTGAAATCGACCGCGGCAAGCTCGTCGACGAGGACAACGTCGACGAGTGGCTCGACGCGCAGGGCCACTTCCGCGCCCACGCCGTCACCGACGACGGCATCAGCCCGCGTGCCATCCCCGGCATGACCGACGGTGCGCACATGAGCACCGGCCTCGAGCACGACGAACTCGGTCGCCGGACCGAAGACGAAGAGGAACGCGTCCAGCAAGTCGACAAGCGCAACCGCAAAGTCAAGACGGCCCGCGAACGAGAGGACTGGGACTACCGCGAGTTCGGCAACGAAGACGCCGACAACCTCGTCATCTCCTGGGGCTCCAACGAGGGCGCACTCGCTGAAGCACTCGAGTATCTCGAGGACGACGGCATCGACGTCCGCGTCATCTCGGTGCCCTACATCTTCCCACGACCGGACCTGTCCGACGAGATCGAAGCCGCCGACGAGACGATCGTCGTCGAGTGTAACGCGACGGGGCAGTTCGCCGATCTGATCGAACACGACGTGCTTACCCGCGTGAAACGCATTAACAAGTACACCGGCGTCCGCTTCAAGGCGGACGAACTCGCAGACGATATTACCGCGAAACTCTCTGAAGAGGTGCCAGCACAATGAGCTCCGACGTACGATTCACCGACTTCAAATCCGACAAGCAGCCGACCTGGTGTCCCGGATGCGGCGACTTCGGGACGATGAACGGCATGATGAAAGCCCTCGCGAACACCGGCAACGACCCCGACAACACCTTCGTGGTGGCCGGGATCGGCTGTTCCGGCAAGATCGGGACGTACATGCACAGCTACGCCCTCCACGGGGTCCACGGTCGTGCGCTCCCGGTCGGCACCGGCGTCAAGATGGCCCGCCCCGACATCGAGGTCATGGTTGCTGGTGGTGACGGTGACGGCTACTCGATCGGTGCCGGCCACTTCGTCCACGCCGTCCGCCGGAACGTCGACATGACCTACTGTGTCATGGACAACCGCATCTACGGGCTGACGAAGGGACAGGCCTCGCCGACCTCGCGGTCCGACTTCGAGACCTCGACGACCCCCGAAGGCACCAAACAGCCGCCGGTCAACCCGCTTGCACTGGCGCTTGCCTCCGGTGCGTCCTTCATCGCCCAGTCGTTCAGCTCTGACGCGATGCGCCACGCCGAAATCGTCGAGAAGGCCATCGAACACGACGGCTTCGGCTTCGTCAACGTCTTCAGCCCGTGTGTCACGTTCAACGACGTCGACACCTACGACTACTTCCGTGACAACCTCGTCGACCTCGAGGAGGAGGACCACGACCCGACCGACTACGAGGCCGCCAAGGAAGTCATCCTCGACAGCGACAAGGAGTACCAGGGCGTCATGTACCAGGACGAAAACTCCGTGCCGTACCACGAGAAACACGGCGTCACCGAGGACATGTCCGAGATCCCGGACGGCGCGCCCGAAGACGCAATGGACCTCGTCCGCGAGTTCTACTGAGGCGACCGATCGCGTCCGTCGGTACTGACTCGTTCAATCGCTTTTTCACGACGCGGTCGGACCCACGACAGCCATCCGTCCGTCCGGCGTTCGATCGACCGAGCGTCGCCACTGGCAGTCACGATCACTGCACAGCCAACTCCCGACGGCATACCCCTATTCAACAAAGCATCTTATTCAAGACTGACGAGATACTCGAGCATGTCGTCGAGCGGCGCGTTCGTGACGGCAAGCGAGTAGCCGTCGATCCGCGCAAGGTCGGCCGCGTGATCCCAGAGATCTGCCTCCTCGATGCCATGGAGGATGACCGCGTTGGGCGTCGGATTGACGACCCGCAGCGCCACGAGCGGTGACTCCCCGCGGGTCACGCCGGTAAACACGAGCACGCGGTTCGTGCTCTGCCCGTAGAGGCGGAAGAACTCCTCGCTCGAGAGGCGCGTGATCGCCTCGATGCTGTCGATGACGGTGTGGCCGCTGACGCGGTCGGTGCTGCCCGCGGCGACTTCGGTCGCCTCGAGGTCGTCGTACAGTCGTGCGAGGGGGATCGAGGTGGCGTACTCTCGGAGGTCGTAGACGACGTCACTCTCGAACCCGGCAGAGAGAACGCGGCCGTACTGTCGAATGCGTTCGCCGCCACGTCGCTCATCAATTGTGAGCAATCCTGCAACGAGTCGGCCGACGACGCCGATGCCGGGGCTTTCCCGGCGACCGCTCTCGTAGTCGGAGATGACCGACGACGAGACGTCGAGTTCGGCCGCGAGGTCGGTCTGTGAGATATCGAAGTCGGTGCGCCATTTGCGCAGTGTCGCGCCGGGGTCGTCGCTTAGCGTAATCTCCCCGGCAATCTTCTCCGCGAGCTCCCGTTTCGGTCCACGCCCGCTCATACCCGTCGGTCATCCGGTCGACTCAAGTAGCTACCGGAGACTGGTTGGGGTCTAATACCTGCCGCCATCGCGGCGACCGATCGTCCCGGCGGTATCACCCGCCGGAGCACTGACGTATTTGTGTCCAGTGTTCGAACACGACGTATGGACGAGCGTCCGATCGAGGTGGCCGGTTCCGACGACCGATGAGGGGCTACTATCTTCGGTACGTTCAGGTTCTCCTTCGGTTCTTTCCCCTCGCGATCGCGTTTCTCAGGGATAGACGGCGGTTTCTGTTGTTCGGGCCATCCCGGCAGGTCTCGACCGCAGTCCACCGGGATCGCGCCCAGCAACTCACAGAGACGATGCTGGATCTCGGGCCAGCGTTCATCAAGGTCGGCCAGGTGCTGTCGACGCGACCGGACATCGTTCCGCCGACGTACGTCGAGGAATTCGCGACGCTACAGGACGAGGTCCCAGAAGAGGCAGGCGGCGATCCGATGACCGTCGTCGAAGCCGAACTCGAGGATACCATCGACCTCGAGACGCTCGAGCCGGTCGCCGGCGGTTCACTGGCGTTCGTCTACACCGCCGAATACGAAAGCGAGCGGATCGCCCTGAAAGTCCGGCGGCCGGGGATCGTTGCGGTGATCGAGCGCGACCTGCGGGTCATCAGGGGATTCGTCCCGTTGCTTCTGTTGCTCGCCGACAAGCGCCAGCGCTACTCGATCGAAAACCTCGCGGGCGACTTCGAGGACATCATTCTCGAGGAACTCGACTTCGCGCGGGAGTCGTCGATCATGGCGGAGATTGACGACAACTTCGCCGACGACGATCGGATCATCGTCCCCGATACCTATCCCGACCTGTGTTCGGAGCGCGTCGTCGCGATGGAGTACGTCGAGGGCAGGAAGATCACCAATGAGCGTGCGCTGGCCGCGGTCGGCATCGAACCCACTGAGATGGCGACGCTGATCGCCCGCACGTACCTGAAGATGGGACTCATCGACGGCGTCTTCCACGCGGATCCCCATCCGGGGAACCTCTCGGTGACCGACGACGGCCGACTTGTCATCTACGATTACGGGATGAGCCAGCGGTTGACAGCCGACGAGCAAGCCGACATCACCGCCCTCTACCGGACGCTCGTCCGTCGCGACGTCGACGGCCTCCTGAACACGCTCATCGCGCTCGAGGTGCTCGACCCGGCGGTCGATCGGGTTCAGGTCCGGCGGGTGCTCGAACTCGTTATCGAGAACCTCGAAGGGCGCTCGGAGGTTACCTGGCGACAGATCATCACCGAACTGTTCGCGCGGCTCCACGAATTCCCGTTTCGCATCCCGCCGAACGTGATGTTGCTCATGCGCGTCGGCACGGTCGGCGAAGGCGTCTGTCGGACGCTCGACCCCGACTTCGATTTCCTCGGGGTCACACGCTCGTTTCTCGTCGACCACGGCTTTATCCAGAGTGAACTCGAGACGCTGCTTTCGGACGTCCGCGGCGATCTGCGCGAATCACTGCCCGTCCTCGCACGGACCCCGGCCCGGTTCGACACCGTCTTCGGCCAACTCGAGCGCGGCGAACTCGTCGTCAGGACCGAGCCCGTCGAGTCACCCACCGGCGGTGATCCAGCAGTCGGCTACGCCGTCCTCGCTGGAGCCCTGTTCGTTGCCGCGTCCGTGTTGCTCTTCCACGAGGGGTCGCTTGAGATCGTCGCTGGGATCGGTGGGCTCCTGTCGCTCGGACAGTACCTCCGCAAGCGACGCCATCAGTGAGGTGGGTTCGTCTCCCGGTGTCCCCAACAGTCAAGCCCTCGCAGTTCGAGTCGGTGGAGTGTGCCATCGACCGTCGTCCACGTCGCGTTCGCCGGCCTGCTCGGGGCCGCGTTACTCGATGAGACCTTCGACACGCGATCGATCCTGGTGGTAATGGGCACGAGCGCCCTCCTCGATCTCGATACGCTGATCGGAATCGTCGTTCCTGGAACGCATCGGGCAGCGTTGCACAACGTCTGGATCGTCCTCGTTCCCGCCGCCGTCTTGCTGTGGGACGGTGTGATCCGCGAGGAATCGCTCGTCAGAAGACGATGGGGCGACGCCGCCCCGCGCGTCGCGTGGGTCACGCTGGCGGCGCTGCTGTTCGCACACGTCCTGTTCGACGCCTTCTTCAACGGCGTCAACCTCTTCTGGCCGCTTCATGACCGGTTTTACGACCTCTCCGGGACGCTGCTCGTGACCGACCAGCGCGGACTCGTCCAGACGTTCGTCGAGCTCGAGTCCGGTGGCGTTGCCGAGTCGACGGTCCGCGGGACGACCGAAAACACCCACTACCGGACGGGATTCGATCCAACCCGTGGCGAACCCGCAGCCAACGTCGAGCGGATCTTCCCGATCACCGCGACCGGTGAGCGGTTCGTTCTCACTGTTGCCGGCTTCGCGGCGGTGTGTATACGGCTCCTCGAGAAACGGCATGCGGCCTAGCGGTTGCTGAATCGATTCCCGATTACCACCGCAGACAGATGCTGAGCAACACTCGAGCGGGAACAGGCGTGCGCTCGAGTCGGCGGACTGACCTGCCAGCACAAAACGTCGAAATCAGTGATTGTATCCAAACATGACTGTTCTCAAACATTTTATGGTGCGGGGCAGACAGGGCACGGTATGGATCGACGGACGTTCGTCACGACCACCGGACTCGGAATGGGATTTGCGGGCTGTCTCACCACGGCGCGTAACGAATCGGGCGGTGAAACCGAACCGAGCAACGAGACTGAACCGATGGATTCCGAGAACGACTCAGTGACGAGCTCCGACGCCGAGACGGACACCGACAGTTCTGACCAGACGGTGACGACCGACGAGACACACCGGGACGTGACCTTCGATTCCTGTGAGCGAGCCAGGGTATCCGGCACGTTCGAGGCGGGTGACGTCGCCTTCGCGAACACGGGATTTTACCAGGACGGGCTCTACGGTGATACCCGTCTCGAGGATGGCGTCGTCTTCGGGGAAGACGTCGATGCCCCGTTTTCGGGAACGGTCATCTTCGAAATCGCTGACGGCTCCCACATCCGGGAGCGTGACGGCGAGATCATCGTCGCGATTTCGGACTACGGCGGCGACGGCACCGTCATCTCGTCGCTAACGACTCGACAGGCGGACTACGAGCGGGTCGTCCCGACACACGAGAACCCCGACACAAGCGACTGTCTCGGCGACCTCACACCGGATGATCATAGTGACGCGTCGGGATAACCGCGGCATACCGATCCGCAACCACTAAACGCGGTTCATCCCTGCCACGATGCAATAACCGACTGGACGGCGAAGTCGGGGAAATACGATGGAGATTCGATGCGCTGAGAACGTCGAATACGCGTTATCGTTCGCTCACGGATGTGAAGACAAATTCCGATCGGGGGACGCAGAATGGGTATCCTCATATATCGGGGAACATTTTTATTTTCACCCACCATACACCGAGGTATGTCCGACGTAGCGCTGGACGACCGTGGCCGTCTCACGCTCCCGAAGGAGGTCCGAGAGCGATACGGGGACCGATATCACGTCGTGCAGCTCCCTGATGGGATCAAATTAATTCCTGTCGCCGACGACCCGCTCGAGGCACTCAGGGACGAATTCGCGGACGTCGAGAAGTCGGCCGACGAACTTCGTAACGAAGCACGTGAAGCAGCGCTCGATGCGGCCGGACGATAGATGTATGCGGAAACAGATTTCCTTCTCGCGCTGATTAAGGACGATGACTGGCTCGGCGACGCTGCCGAGTCGATATACCGAGAGCACCACGACGAGTTATGGACGTCGCAGTTCACGCTCATCGAACTCCTGATGGTCGCCTACCGCGAGGAACGTGATACCGAACGCGTCGTTTCGAACGCCGCCAACCTCGTCGAGGTACGTGGTGATGTGGAGACGGTCGTTACGGCGGCGACGTATGTGGAAGACCACGGGTTCACACCGTTCGACGCACTTCACCTCGTTGAATCGAATCGAGAGACAATCGTCTCAAGCGACGAGACGTACGAAGACGTCACATCCCGTCTGGACCTGAAGACGGTCGACGAGCACGAGGAGTGAGGCTCCGCAACCACTAAACGCGGCTCACCCCTACCACGATGCAATGACCGACTGGACGGAGAAGTACCGCCCGACGACACTGTCGGAGGTACGCGGCAACAACAAGGCCCGCGACCAGCTGAAAGAGTGGGCCGAAACCTGGGACGACCACCGGCAGGCGGTGATCGTCCACGGCAGCCCCGGCGTCGGGAAGACCTCCGCTGCCCACGCGCTGGCCGCTGACATGGGCTGGCCGGTGATGGAGCTCAACGCCAGCGATAGCCGCGGGGCGGACGTCATCGAGCGGATCGCCGGCGAGGCCGCCAAAAGCGGCACGCTGACGGGCGGCGAGGCAGGCCGCCGACTCGTCATCTTGGATGAGGCGGACAACTTCCACGGGAACGCCGACTACGGCGGCTCGCGGGAGGTCACTCGCGTTGTCAAGAACGCAAGTCAGCCGATCGTCCTCGTGGCAAACGAGTTCTACGACATGAGCCAGTCGCTCCGAAACGCCTGCGAGACGATCGAGTTTCGCGACGTCTCGAAGCGCTCGATCGTGCCCGTCCTGCGGGACATCTGTCGGCGCGAGGGTGTCGAGTTCGAGGAGGAAGCCTTAGCGAAAATCGCCGAGTCGACCAGCGGCGACCTGCGCTCGGCAGTCAACGACCTGCAGGCAGTCGCCGAGGAAACCGAGCGGCTGACCGTCGAGGACGTGGTCACAAGCGAGCGCGACACCACCGAAGGGATCTTCGACTTCCTCGACGACCTCATCAAAGAGCAAGACGCCGAAGGTGCATTGCGAGCCTCCTACGACGTCGACGAAACCCCCGACGACCTGTTGAACTGGATCGAGGACAACGTCCCGAAAGACTACGAGGGCGCGGAACTGGCCGATGCCTACGGGTTCCTCTCGAACGCCGACCGCTGGCTTGGTCGAGTCCGGGCGACACAGGACTACTCGTTTTGGCGATACGCGACGGACAACATGACCGCCGGGGTCGCCGCCTCGAGACGTGGCTCCAAAGGCGGCTGGACGCGCTACGGCCCACCGAGTTACTGGTCGAAACTCGGCCGCACCAAGGGAACCCGGAACACCCGCGATTCGATCGCCGAACGCATCGCCGAGCGCGAAGGCGCAAGCGTCGCTACTGCCCGCCGCGAGATCCTTCCGTTCCTCTCGACGATGACACACCACTGTCGGAATCGAGACCTGACCGTCCGGATGGCAGCGGCATATGACCTCGACGAAGCCGAGGTCTCGTTTATTACCGGCAGCGGGAAAGACACCAACAAGGTCGCGTCGATCGTCGAGGACGCCGCCGATCTGAAAGCCGAGCAGGCAGTCGAACACTCGGGCAACGCTTTCTTCGAGACCGAACGCTCGAGTGAGACTACCGACGACTCGACCGACGATGACGACAGTGGACAGCGAACGGTTGCGACATCGGCGGACGACACGTTGGCAGATGAATCTGCAGCGGCTGCCGACTCAACGGCACCTGACGAACCGGATGGCGATCAATCCGGATTGGGCGACTTCATGTGAGCCAGCGGTTCCATCGAGACGCTGGAGACTCAAGCAGTCCGTGTGGGCTCATCGTCTCTCGCGTTCGATCGATCTGTAACTGTGGTATCTGACAGTTCCGATTAGGACACGACTTCTGATTACATTCGATGCGAAAGTAAATGATTTCTTACCAATCGACACTATTACATCGGTGAACGGTGAGAGTGGCTGTTGGTGACCGCCTGAATGACAGAACCACGTCGCTGCCCGCTTTGTACGGAAACGTACACCGACCGAACCGACCTTCGGGTTCACCTTGAGGTCGAGCATCGGAAGTCCGAAGTAGTGTCACACCTCGTCGACGACCACGTCGAGGACAGGCCACTGCCATCGGAGAGCGAGCAGTCGACAGTCGACGAAGAGCGACCAGCGCCGTCGGCCTGAGGGTGTGATCAGCTGGTTTCTACCGGCAGTAACTCACGGAACGCCGGCGACAGTGCGTCCCCGACGCCGATAGCCATCTGACGCGGATCCGAAAGAGCATCGTCAGCCAGCGGCGGCACCGTCTCGACCGCGTAGCCGGTCATCCGCTCGAGTTCGTCTGGATTGGTCCGTTCGGCGACCGTCTCGCCGGCGTACTCGTTGCAGACGATGCCGACGATATCGATCCCGCGGGCCTCAAGGGCATCGATCGAGAGGGCGGTGTGGTTGAGCGTGCCCAGTCCCGACCGGGTGACGACGACCGCCGTGGCCTCGAGGTCGGCGACGAGGTCGATCACCTCGTGGTCGCCGGCCAGTGGCACCCGCAGCCCGCCGATTCCCTCGACGATCGGGACTGCAGTCGCGTCGATCTCGCGTTCACATGCGGTGCGGATCGTCTCGTAGGAGAGGGATTCGTCGGCGACCTCGGCTGCAACCCGTGGAGCGAGCGCCGGCTCGAGATATCGGGGACAGGTCGCAGCCTTGGGATTGTCACAGGCAGTGGCGACGAATTCCGCGTCGTCGTCGGGCGGATGTCCCGTCTGGGCCGGCTTAATCGCCCGTGCGTCGTGGCCGGCCTCGCGAAGCAAGCACGTGAGCCCGGCCGTAATGACCGTCTTTCCGACGCCAGTGCCGGTGCCGACGACGGCGATCGGTTGGGTCGCGGTCACAGCACCCCGACCTCCTCGCCGGCCGCACGGAACGCCTCGAGACAGGCGATGACGTCGTCTTGATCGTGTGTCGCCATCGGGACGACGCGAATTCGACTTGTTCCCTCGGGGACCGTCGGCGGCCGAATCGCCGGCGCGACGACGTCTCGTTCGCGGATGCCATCCGCGAGCGCGAGTGCGTCCTGTCGGTCGCCGACGAGCACGGGCAGAATCTGCGAGGAGCCCAATACCTCAAAGCCCATCGACTCGAGCCCGTCGCGGAGATGTGCGACGTTCTCCCAGAGGCGGTCGCGGACGTCGCTGTGGCGAGCGATGTGCAACGCCTCGCTTGCGGCAGCGGCCGCCGGCGGCGCGAGCCCGGTCGAGAAGACGAACGAGCGCGCATCGTTGATCAGTAACTCGATCAGCTCGGTACTGCCGGCGACATAGCCGCCCTGACTGGCCAGTGCCTTCGAGAGCGTCCCCAGCTGGATCTGGATGCGGTCCTCGAGCCCTTCGGCCTGGACGACCCCGCCGCCGTTCGCGTAGAGGCCGGTCGCGTGGGCCTCGTCGACCATCACCCACGCGCCGTACTCTTCGGCGGCGTCACAGATTGCCGCAAGCGGGGCGACAGTGCCGTCCATGCTGAACACCGAATCGGTGACGATCAGCCAGGCTTCGTCGGCCGGGTCGCGGCCGTCCCGTCTTGCTTGGTCGGTTCGCTCCGCGAGTTTCGATCGCAGACTCGCCGCGTCGCAGTGGTCGTAGACGACGGTCTCGGCACCCGACAGTCGACAGCCATCGATGATGCTCGCGTGGTTTAATTCGTCGGAGAAGACGACGTCCGGCTCGAGCGCCGTGATCGTCCCGACGTTCGCGGCATAGCCCGACGAAAAGGCAAGCGCGCGCTCTGTTCCTTTCGTCTCGGCGAGCAGCCGCTCTAGGTCCCGGTGGACCATCGTGTCGCCCGTGACGAGCCGGCTCGCCCCGGCACCCGTACCGACAGTCGCGGCAGCCTGCCGCGCGGCGTCTTGGACGCGCTGGTCGTCCGTCAGCCCCAGATAGTTGTTCGAGGCAAACACAAGCGCCTCCGCCGAATCGAGAACGGGCAGGTCGCCGCCCGAGGGCTCGGCGAAGTAGCCGCGCTCGGCGACCCGATCGACGGGCGAAAGCGAGCGTTTCAGATCGTTGTCCTCGAGGGTCTCGAGTCGGTCCTCGAGGTCGAACCCACGGTCGGCCATTCGGCTAAACGGACTCAGCGCCACGGTTTGACTCTCACGATTCGGATCGATCGGCTGATTCGGCGCTGTTCGGTCGGCTCGTCGCCGGGACGCGACGGTTCTGTGTCATCATGTGTGTGCGTCTCATCGAATCGAGGGAAATGCTCGTCGCGGTGTTGTCAGAAGCCGGGCATCAGTTCGGCGGGGCCGAAGACGCCGTACTCACCGGCACGGTTCCGTCGCACGCCGGCTTTCAGATAGCCCAGCGCGGGCCCGTTGACGTTCGCTTCCATGCTCGTCTCGTCGCCGAGCTGGAAGGTGTTCGTCGCGGTCTCGCCATCGAATGTCCGGCCAGTAACACGCACTGTTGTCGTCGTCGGCTTCTCGTCGTTGTACACGTCGAGGATGCCACCGACCGTGACGTCTCCGGCGTCGCAGATGCCCGCACGCTCGAGGAGCACGTCGTCGGCGTGTTCCATGTCCTCGAACTCGATGACGCCGTCGTGGTCGTCGATGATTTCCTCGATCTCTGCTTCGGAGAGTTCTCGAGCGGTCTCGATGTCGTACTCGGGGAGGTGGGCGATGTCCTCGCGGACGGTGCCGCGGTTGTCCTCGTAGCCCGATTTGAGGCCGACGCCCCAGTGGATGTTGACGTCAGTGACCTCGACGAACGACTGGGCGGCCAGCGCCGCCGCGCCGGTCAGCAGGCCGGGCGTCGCGCCCGCGCCACAAATGAAGGTGATACCGGCGTCTTCGAACGCCTCACGGCGGTCGTCGAGCATGTCGATCACGCGCGAGCGCTTGAGAACGTCGATCATGACGCCGGAGTAGCCACCCTCGATGAACCGCTCGGCGGTCCGCGGGATGAAGTCGTGTTCGTAGTTGGGCAGTGCGAGGAGGACGGCATCGATCTCGTCGCCGTGGTCGATCACGTCTTGGATCGGATCCTCGCTCGGGCGGGCCTGTTCGGAGGCGACGACGCCAAGATCTTCGCCGTGTTGTTTGACGCCGCTTTCAACGGCCGCCGCGTCTGCTCCCCCATCGGTCGCAACCTCGTTGTCAATATTTCCTTCAGTTGCCTCGAGCAGTTCGTCGACGTCGAGGCCGTCGAAATCGATCGCGGTCCCGTGGCGGTCACACGCCGCAACGGGTGTTAGGGCGTCTTTGTACTGGCTCACTTCGAGTGCTCGTCGGCCGATACCGCCGGTTCCGAGTACCGCAAACGTAACGTCGTCCATGGTTGTCGTGGTATGTTGAATCTCTGTCAGTCGTCGCTCGGTTCTGCGCCTGTTCGTGCTGTCGTCTCGGTCGACGACTCCGCAGCGTCGCTGTGGCGGGCCTTCACTTCCTCGGGGTCGAACTCGTTGGTCTCCCGGTTGGGCTCGAGCCCCGCACGCTCGATGATCTCGATGTCTTCGCCGGGAGACTGGCCCTCGGTCGTGAGGTAGTCCCCGGTGAGCAGGCCGTCCGCGCCGGCCTCCAGTGGCAGATGCTGCTCGTCGGGCGCGAGGTTGACCTCGCGGCCGCCGGTGAGTCGCACCCGCGACTCGGGATGGAGGAGTTTGTACACCGCAACCGTCTTCACGATTTCTTCGGTCGAGATGCCGACACCCTGCTCGTACAGTGGCGTTCCCTCAACCGGGTTGAGGACGTTCACTGGCAGCGAGGAGATGCCGATATCCTGCAACGCGATAGCAGCCTCGACGCGGTCGGTCGGGGTCTCGCCCATCCCAAGGATGACGCCCGCACAGAGGTCCATGCCGGCCTCCTTGGCAACTTCGAGGGTCTTCACCCGATCTTCGAAGCTGTGGGTGTCGACGATCTCGGGGAAGTAGTTCGGCGAGGTCTCGATGTTATGATTGTAGTGATTGATCCCCTCGTCGGCGAGGATCGCAGCCTCTTCCTCGGTGAGGATACCGAGCGAGGCGTCGACCTCGAGATCACACTCGTCGCGCACGAGGCGGATCGCCTCGATGACCTCGGCCCACTCCTCGGGCCGGTGTTCCTTCGAGACGCCTTTCTCCGCGACGACGATCCCGAAGCGCTGGGCACCGTCGCGTTCGGCGCGTTTGGCGGCCTCGAGGACCTTCTCCGGGCCGAGAAAGCCATAGGTCTCGATGCCGGTGTCGAAGTGGACCGACTGTGCACAGAACCCACAGTCCTCGGCGCAGTTGCCCGCTTTCGCGTTGACGATCGAGCAGGCATCGACCGTGCCATCACCGAAGTGATCGCGCACGGCCGCGCCGGCTTCGGCGAGGACGTCGACCGACTGGGCCATCAGCGCCAGCCCGTCAGTCCGATCGAGTCGCTCGCCGGCCACGACCCGCTCGAGTGCGTCGTCGACCGTCTCGTTTCCAGTCTCGTAAACCACACTCAGAATGGCGGTTAACGAGTATATAATGTTTTTGGACGGTCACGATCCCGTGATCGTCCGCCGCTCACAGGCCGGTTTCGATCTGCTGTTCGAACGCACACGCGCTCGAGAGCACCGTCGCATCGTCGAAGCGTTCCCCGATCAGCATGAGTCCGACCGGCAACCCGTCTGCCGTCCCGGCTGGCACTGATGTCGCCGGATGGCCGGTTACGTCGAATGGAGCCGTGTTGTGGAGCATGTTCAGCGCACGGTCGATCGCCTCGAGACGCGAGATCGACTCATCGACCGGGTGGGCAGTCTGTGGTGTCGTCGGCATCGCGAGGACGTCGACGTCCGCGAGCGCGTCGTCGTACTCCTCGGCCAGTTTCCGACTGAGATTCTGCGCTTTCGCGTAGTAGTGGCCGCGGTACTCGTCCGCGAGGTACTCTCCGAGGACAAGCGTGAGTTTCAACGTCGTGATGTAATCGTCGGCGTCCGACCGCCGTGCTCGCCCGAACGCATCGGCCAGTTGTGTATCGTAAAAGCCCTTCCCGTAGTGGCCGACGCACTCGCCGTCAACTGTCGCGGCCGTCTCCTCGAGTGCGATGGCGTTCCAGATGGTGAGCCCATCGAGGTGCATCGGCACGGAGACTTCCGTTACCGTCGCTCCAGCGTCCTCGAACTCGGCGAGCGCGTCGTGAACGGTTTCGTCGACACCCGACTCACCTGTCTCGCGGTCGAACCCCTCCTCGAGGACGCCGACGGTCACATCCGATGGATCGTCCGAAAGCGCCTCGCGGTAGTCGTCGGTCGGCACGACTCCCTGGCGAGGGTCGAGACTGTCTTTTCCGGCGATTACGTTCAGCACTCGCGCGCAGTCGTCGACGGTCGGACAGATCGGCCCGGCGTGATCGAACGAGCGACCGAGACCGACGATCCCGGTGTACGGAACCAAACTGTGCGTGGGTTTGTGGCCGACGAGGCCGCTCCACGCGGCGGGGATTCGAATCGAGCCGCCCTGATCGCCACCGATGGCGACGTCAACGTCGCCGTTGCCGACGGCCGCTGCCGACCCCGACGACGACCCGCCCGCGATGTAGTCCTCATCGACGGGGTTCAGTACCGGCCCAGTCGCGGAGAGTTCGCCGCTGCCGGAAAAGGCCATGTCTTCCATGTTGAGTTTCCCGGTAATGGTCGCACCGGCGTCGAGCAACCGCGTGACGATCGTCGCGTCGGTCGACGGGACGTATCCCTCGAAGAGTTTCGATCCGGCCGTTAGTTCAACGCCGGCCAGATTGACGTTGTCTTTGAGCCCAACCTCGTAGCCCTCGAGCGGGCCGTCGTCCGCACCCTTTACCTTGCACTTCGTGACGAAGGCGTTGAGTGGATCTTCGTCGGGTCCCGGCCGGTAGCCGGGGTCGCGGTCCGTATACTCGACGCGCGGTCGATAGTCTGGAAGCTGGTCCAATCGCTCGTAGCCCAGTAGCGTCTCGGCGATGGCGGCTTCGAAGTCTTCGACCTCCTGGTCGGTCAGGTCGATGTGATGGCGTCGTGCGTACTCGCGGATCTCCGCCGGTGTCGGCGGCTGAACGTTTGGTGGCGACTCTGACATACGATCATGGTGGTCGATGACAATAAACAAAAAAGTTCGCCGGAAAGACGACACTCGAGGTCGATCGGCTCACCCACTGAGAACGAATCCCGTTTCAATTGGCGACCGCGATCAGCGCCGGTCGGCGAAAAACGCCCGAAGCAGCGGATACCACGCCCCGAAGACGGCCCCGAACGTCGACAGCCCGACGAAACTCCCCCAGTGGTCGACGGGAACCGGATACGGACGTGACGTAGCGAGCCCGAGCAAAAGCGGGCCACCGTAGGCGACGACCGTCACCCAGAGGATGACACCGTAGGAAAGGCCCACGCAGGCACCGAGGAACGGACTTCGATAGCACTCGGCGAGCGGCTGCGGGGTATATCGGCCTCGCGAAAGCCGAGTGACGAGCGCGACGAACGGCCCGCCCGCAACGAGGCTGTGACAGAAGACCAACGTCCACTCGTTTACCACCCCCTCGAGCCCGTAGACATCGGCCACCGACCGAAGACTGCCGGTCGCGTGCAACACGCCGCCGAGTGCCGCCCCGGCGATCAGGGCAGCCGTCACTGTGGTCAGAACAGTCACCGGCGACGGACGTCCACGATGACGTGACTGTCTATACGACATTACCGTATCTCTCAGCTGTATTTATATGTATTTATCTGAATTCTAGAAGAATGTCTAGTTACATGAGTGTTACCGGCCCCGGCAGCTGGGTCGTGGTGCTCACGGCGACCGGTCCCGACGGCGTCACCGCGGCGTCTCTGCCCCCCACTTCTCGAGGGCCGTCGCCAGTTCCGGATGGTCGTCGGCATAGTCCTCGAGCGACTCACCGGCCATCGACGCGTCGACGGACTGGCGGAGCGCTTTCGCGCCTGCGTGGGTGCCGTCGGGGTGGCCGTGGATTCCACCGCCGGCCTGGACGATGATGTCGGTGCCAAGGGTGTCGAGCAGCTGGTCGACGACGCCGGGATGGAGTCCGCCGGACGCGACCGGCAGCACTGGATTCAGGCCGTGACACTCGCCGGTGAGCCACTCGTTGATTCCCGGCGTGTCCTCGTTTGCGAGTTTCCCAAGCCCTGCAGTGCCGGTGTGGATGTGATCGACGCCACAGAGGCGAGCGATCTGGGCGATGACGCGCATCGAGACGCCGTGATGCTCGAGTCGATCGAAGGCGGCGTGCATCGCGCGGTGGGCGTGAATTGCCAGTCCGTGCTCCTCACAGCGGTCCCGTACCGATTGGACGGCCGCCCAGCCGGCGGTGATCACGTCGACCATGACGAAGCCGCCGCCGTGTTCGGCCACGAGGTCGACACGCTCTACCATCTCGGTGGTCTCAGCGGTCACGTTCACGAGGTAGTCCTTGCGCTCGCCGGTGGCCTCCTGTGCGCGGTCGCGGGCCGCGAGACTTTCCGTCAGGCGGTCCTCAAAGGGGTTGAACGCCTGATCGGTAAGGTTCTCGTCGTCTTTCAGCAGGTCGACGCCACCCAGCCACGCCTCTTCGCCGATGTCGGCGTGGGCTTCGGTCGATAACCCGACTTTTGGTTTCGGGACCGTGGCCAGTACCGGTCGCTCGCCGGCGTCGAGTTTTTCGTGGGCGACGCTCGTCCCGAACTGTGGCCCCGGGAAGCCACTGACAATCGATTCCGGCCAGTGGCAGTCCTCGAGCCGGATCGAGTCGACGGCTTTCATCCCCAGAATGTTCCCAGCGATACACGAGAGGATCTGTGGCATGCTGCCGGCCTCGAACAGCGCGGCGGGGTAAGCGACGGTGATCTCGGAGCCATCGATCTCGCAGGCCACCGCGCCGAGATCCGTCAGTTCGTCCTCGTCGACGTGGAGCGCTGCCCAGGTGCCGTTCGAGGACTCGGAGGCGACCCGGCTCGCTGCGGCTTCCATCGACATGTCCGCGGCCGGGTCGATCGTAAACTCACAGGTTAGGTCCGTCGCCGCTGGCTCGTACCCGAGGTCCAGAAAGTCGTCGTACTCGATTCCAGTCATGGTACCGAATCGCATTCATCGCGTCGACTAATAGGACTTGTGCCGATCGTCAGTCGGCCGGGGTCGGTCGACGGCGGCTTGCTCACACAACGTCAGATTCGCTGGATCGACGGCTTTGATGCCGTTCGGCTGGGCGTTTGTCAACCACCGCTCCCGCTATCTCCCGCTGGCGGCCAGTAGACTAATACGTCATTGATGTAATTTGACCGGACTGGAAAAATTCCAAAAATTAAATACTCGTGACAATCCACTACTATAGAGCGAGCGCATGACAGATAGTACGATAGACACACAGGCGGGCGATTCTGGGTTCGACGTGGGCTCGAGCGCGGCCCTCTTCGGGGAGATCGAATCGGATAGCGACTCAGGGGACGATACGAAGACCGAGACCGCCGACGGGGACGAATCCGACGTCGGTGATGAGCAAACGGCAGCCGACGTCTTCGACCAGCTTCAGACCGACGTCGGCGACGAGGACGGGACCGATGATATTCTCGCCAACGAGAGTCCGGACGACATCATCGCGAGTGCGGACGAACCCGACCCCGAACCCGACGAGGTGGTCGACGACGACCTGCTGGCTGACGACGACGAACTCGCTGCTCTCTTGCTTACCGGTCGCTCGAAAGACGGCGACAGTGAGTTTCTCTGGGTCGACCCCGACACGGATGCGGCGGGAGAAGCCGATCCCAACAGCGATATCGATGCGGACGACGACGCTTTCGAGACGGACGGGTCGGCCACAAGCGACACCGACGACCGACCGGACTCGAGCGAGACCGACGCTGACCCCATACCTGACAGCGAGACTGAAGCCGACGACGCTGTGACGGTGTCCGCTCCCGATGCTGTGGAGACAGCTACTGACAACACACAGCCCGAGTCTCCCCCATCGACGTCAGATTCGGGTTCCGACGACACCCTCGAGCAGAAACCGAACTCGAGTGAGGAGACCATCGAGGACGAAGGCGTCGAGTCCGACACGGCTGGTAAAGACGAGGAGGATGGACTCGTCGAGACCGACGAGGACGAACCCGTCGAAGCCGAGACAGACGACGATACAGCGCTCGAACTCGAGGATGACGACGCAGCACTCGATCCCGAAGACGACACCGCGTCCGAATCCGATGCCGACGATCCGGCGACCGAAACCGACCCGGAGCGATCTGACGACTCCGCCGGCCCGCTCTCGAAACTCCGCGAGACGCTCGGCGGACTGTTCTAGCCGCCCTGCCCACACCCGAAATTCGCCCGCTCTCTTCTCTCCGACTATGGATCTGGATGCCACGCAAGTCCCGTTCGCCGAACCGTAAACGGTCGCTCGCCACACACGGGACAGCGCGTGCCACCGCCCGGTGCGTCGTCCCGGTCTGGAATCGTCTGTTCGTCGCCGCAGGTGTCACACTCGAGCCAGACAGGCATACCCAATACTGACGGCTGACACAGTTATGAATCGTCCTGCGAGCGAGCGACGGGTCGTCGTTGTGAGCAGACGCCGTAGCTCGTGATGCGAATGGTGTCAAACAGAGAGAAACGAGAGGCGGTCAGCCCGAACCGTCGCGTACGGACCGCCTCGAGTGAATCGGCTGTGTTACGCGAGGAACTCTTCGATGTGGTCAGCGACTTCCTCGGGGGTGTCGCCGACAGGGACGCCGGCGTCGTTGAGCGCCGAGATCTTGCTCTCGGCGGTGCCGGTACCGGAACCGGAGACGATCGCGCCGGCGTGGCCCATGCGTTTGCCCGGCGGCGCGGTGCGGCCGGCGATGAAGCCAGCGACCGGCGTGTCGACGTTTTCGTCGATGAACGCGGCGGCTTCCTCTTCGTCTTCGCCACCGATCTCACCGCACATGACGATCGCGTCGGTGTCGGGGTCGTTCTCGAACAGCTCGAGCGCGTCGACGAAGTTGGTGCCGATGATCGGGTCGCCGCCGATGCCGATGGCGGTCGTCTGCCCGATGCCGCGGTTGGTCAGATTGTCGACGACCTGATAGGTCAGGGTGCCCGAGCGGGAGACGAGACCGACGTTCCCCTCCGAGAAGATGTTGCCGGGGAGAATGCCAAGTTTGGCCTCGCCGGGGGTGATGAGGCCGGGACAGTTCGGACCGATGAGTCGCGTGTCGGTCTCGGTCAGGCGCTTGTTGACCCGCGCCATGTCCTGAGTTGGGATACCTTCCGTGATTGCGACCGCGAGGTCGAGTCCGGAGTCGAGCGATTCGAAGATTGCGTCGCCGGCAAAGGCCGGCGGGACGAAGATGACCGAGGTGTCGGCGTTTTCCTCCTCGACCGCTTCGTGAACCGTGTCGTAAACCGGCACGCCACTGACTTCCTGGCCGCCCTTGCCTGGGACCGCACCGGCAACGACGTTGGTGCCGTACTCCATCATCTGTTCGGTGTGGAACTTCCCTTCCCCACCGGTGATGCCCTGTACCACGACGCGCGTGTCGTCGTCGACTAGTACGCTCATTATTCGCTCACCTCCTCAGCGTACTCGACAGCACGCTGAACTGCATCCTCGAGGGTCTGTTCGACCGTCACGAGGTCCTCGTTGAGAATTTCCATGCCTTCCTCCCAGTTGGTACCGGCCAGACGGACGACGACCGGCTTGGGGATCTCGTCGAACTGCTCGAGCGCTTCGTTGATCCCTTTGGCGACCTCGTCGCCGCGGGTGATGCCGCCGAAGATGTTGAAGACGACGCTCTCGACGTTGTCGTCGGAGAAGACCATGTCGAGTGCGTTCGCAATTCGGTCGGCTTTCGCGCCACCACCGACGTCGAGGAAGTTGGCTGGCTCGCCGCCGTAGTAATCGACGAGGTCCAGCGTCGTCATCACGAGACCGGCACCGTTGCCGATGATCCCCGTGTTGCCTTCGAGTCGGACGTAGTCGAAGCCGTACTCGTCGGCCTTCTGCTCGAGTTCGTCGCCGCCGGCGGCTTCCTCTTCCATCTCGGCGAGTTCGGGCTGGCGGAACAGCGCGTCCTCGTCGATGTTCATCACGGCGTCGGCCGCGATGACTTCGTCGTCGGAAGTGACCATCAGCGGGTTGATCTCTGCGTCGGCACCGTCCTTGTCGTCCCAGAGCTGGTAGAGCGTGGTGAGCACGCTCGAGACGTCACGGGCGACCGACTGGTCGACACCGGCGTCGTAGACGGCCTTGCGGGCCTGGTAGGGGTGCATCCCGAAGGCGGGGTCGATGTGTTCGCGGGCGATCGCGTCGGGGTCTTCCTCGGCGACCTCCTCGATGTTGACGCCACCCTTGGTCGAGACCATCGCGACGGGCTTGCCCTCGCCACGGTCCATCGTGATCCCGACGTAGAGTTCGTCGGTGAAGTCGACTGCTTCTTCGACGAGGACGCGGTCCACGTGGTAGCCTTTGAGGTCCATTCCGAGAATGGACTCGGCTGCTTCGCGGGCTTCGTCATCGTCTTCGACGAGTTTGATCCCGCCGGCTTTCCCTCGACCACCAACCTGTACCTGCGCCTTGACCGCGACTGGATAGCCGATCTCCTCGGCCGCGGTGACGACGCCGTCGACGTCGGACGCGAGTTGCGAGTCCGGCGTCGGTACCCCGGCATCGGCGAAGACCTGCTTCGCCTGGTACTCGTGTAATTTCATACCATTCGAAGGGCCGTTCCGCCCTTGCTTAAATCCTGCCAGTTTCCGCTCGCTACTGACACGCATTCGGGGGCTCTTCCCGAGGATCGTTCACGATTTACCATCCACGACCGGCTGCGCGTGCCATCCACACAGTCCGGTCCACGAACGGGGTGGCACTGATATGGGCCGGCCTGTCACAGCATTCAAAGTTCGGCTTCCCCTACGTCCACTCGGGGCTCCCCCGTGACAAACCCTACCGCAACTCATCGCCCGTCGGGGTGGGTGTCGTCGATAACGACTGTGCTTCGGTTTCTGGTCCACAGCAACCTCTTTATCTCGCTGGCGACGCTCAGCGTCGTCGTCACCACCGCCATCCTCGCGGACCTGCCACTCGAGGCCCTGCCGCTGTTTATCGTCTTCGCGGCCACGATGTTCGTCTACACCGTCAACCGGTTTACTGACCTCGAGGAAGACGAACAGAACGTCCCGGACCGCGCGGCGTTTACGAAACGCTACGGTCGCCTCTGGCTGACGGCTGGCGTCGTCCTCTATGTCGCTGCGATCGCGATTGCCGTCGCGCTCGGGCTTTCGGGGGCTGCGTATCTGTTACTCCCCCTTGCGGTTGCACTGCTGTACTCCGTCGGTGGCGTCAAACAGGTTTTCCTCGTCAAGAACCTCTTTGTCGGCCTCGCGTGGGGTGCGCTCCCACTTGGCATTGGCTACTACTACGATCAGCTCTGGTCGCTTTCAGTCCTGTTTATGTTCGCCTACGTGACGGTCATGATCACCATCGCCGCGGTGATCTTCGACGTCAAAGACATCGAGGGCGACCGCCAGGAGAACATTCCGACAGTCCCGAATCAGTTCGGCCCGCACGCGACGCGCGTCTGGTCGCTGGTTGCGACCGTCGCCGTCGCCGCGGTGGTCGTCGCGCTCGTGGTGACGGGGACGATCCCGCAACGGTTTCTCGCCGTGCTCGCGATGAACGCCTACGTTTGCGCATACATCCCGTTTGCGACCCCCGACCGCGGCCCGCTGTACTACGGGTTCGTCGTCGACGGCGAACACGTCTTCCTCGCCGCGGTCGTGCTCGCACTCGAGTGGCTCGTCTGGTGACGCTGCCCCGATCAATCGTCGTCTGCGACGCCAGTCGCCCGCAGGTACTCCTCGAGCAGCGTCGGGAACTGGCCGCCGCGGACGTAGCGGAGGCCGAACTCGTCGGCCCACGAGATGATACCCCGGTCCTCCGTGACGACCCCCGCGTCGAGTTCGCGCGCGAGGATCAGCAGGTCGAAGTCCTCACGGGAATCGAGTACGCCCTGTCGGAGCGCGCGGCGATACTTGTCACGGAGATTCGACAGGACGCGATCGGCTTCGGTCATGTACGCCTCCCGTTCGCCGTCATCGGAGTCCCGCGTGAGTTTGTCTGGATCGAGCTGTTCGACCTCGCGAATGGCCTCTTCCGAGACTCGCAGGCCGCGGTCGACCCGATCGCTCATCTCGTCGATGAAGTTGTAGACGACGTTGGCGGGGATCGTGACGCCGTAGCGGTCGGGGCTCTTGCGAACAACCCAGGTGTCGAGCCGTGAGAACACGGCGTCGTCGACGTCGCGCTCGCGCAACATCGTCCCCAGTTCGTCGTGGATCGACGGCGGCACGTAACAGGAGATGTTGAGCTCGAGGCGTGCGGTCGAGACGAGATCGAGCAGGCGGAGCACGGCCGCCTCGAGCGATTCGTCGTCGCGGCGGATCTCCTCGGTGATAAACAGCGAGGTGTCGAGGACGAACCGTTGGCGCGGGAGGTCGCCGGGCATACGTCTCAATTGTGCGGTAAGCTACATAGACCTCTCCCCGAGCAGACGGCTGCCGCCGCCGAGCGGGGGCCGGCCCGGTGTTTTTGACGATGAACGGCGAGAGTCGATATATGGACCGCGACGCGTACCTCGAGCGCCTCGGGGCCACGACCGACGAGCCGGCCGACCTCTTCGAGCACTTCGAGCAGCGCTCGTTCGGCGGTCGGACCTACCACGTCCTGACGGACGCGCGCCACGGTCTCGAGCGCGGGACCGTCATCGTCGAGGACGCCGAGACCGTTATCAGGGGGTATCCGAGCATCCCGCGACTGCTCGTGCTCGAACCGGGGATTCGATCGTTCTTCGATGACGGGGCCACCGTCGCCGTCGAGGAGAAACTCGACGGGTTCAACGTTCGAATCGCGAACGTCGGCGAGCCGCTTGCGTTTACCAGAAGCGGCTACGTCTGCCCGTACACGACCGCGCGGGCGCGCAAGCTGCTGTCGCTCGAGGCGTTTTTTGACGAGCATCCCGAAAAGACTCTCTGTGCTGAACTCATCGGGCCGGAAACGCCCTACACGACCACCGACTACGAGGGGGTAGACACCCACGACTTCCGCGTTTTCGGCGTTCGCGACCGCGAGTCGGGCGATCCGCTGTCCGTAGCCGATCGTCGCGCGATCTGTGAAACGTACGACTTCAACCAGCCGCGGCTATTCGGACGGGCCCCACCGGATGCTGCCGTCGAGACGGTTCGCGACGCCATCGATGAACTCGACGCGGCGGGGCGAGAGGGCGTCGTGATGAAATCAGAGGCCGGCGACGCGATGGTCAAATACACGACCGAGGCCCAACACCACGACGAACTCGCCTACGCGTTCTCGCTGCCGTTCGATCATGGTCGGGATTTCATCTTTTCGCGGCTCCTCCGCGAGGCGTTTCAAGCCGCCGAGTTCGACGAAGACGGGGATCGGCTGCAAGAACGCGCACACGATCTCGGCGAGTCGATCCTCTTTCCGATGGTCGACGCGATTCGAGACGTCGACGACGGCGAGACGATCGGCCACCGGCACACGGTCAGAGGCGATGCCGACTCGATCGACGCCCTCTTCGACCACCTGCGCAACCAGTCGATGACGATCGAACTCGAGTCAGATCGTCGTGAAGACGGCCAGCGCATCGTCGAGTTCGTCAAGGTAGCTGAATCAAGTCGGGATCGCATCACCCACTATCTCGAGGGTGGCACGCGAACCGAGTGACATGACGGTTCCATCGACGCTCTCGCTCGACCGCGAACGAACCCTTTAGGCACCGGCCGCCGGTACGGACGTGTATGCCCGTTCCCAAATCCGAGTTCGAGAACCTCCCGCCGTGTGACTTCTACACGCCGGCGGAGTTGCTCGAAGCCGACCAGATGTACACCGTCTACGAGATCGCACGGCTGCTCCAGGGTCTCGAGCCCGACGCCGACATCGACCACGAGACCGAGGATATCCTGCTCGACTGGGCGATTCCATGGGTTATGACCAACGCTGACGACCTCGTCGTTGCTGAACCCCGCGACGAGGACGAGCCTGGCTACTACGGCCTGAAAGAATGATCCTCCTCGTGGTCGGTGCCGACCGCGTCGACGCCGGCAAGACGACGTTTTCGGCCGGCCTGCTCGAGCGCACCGGCGCGGTTGGCTACAAACCCCGCGCCGGCAACGACTTCTGGTTCGACCACGACGACTGCCGACGTGCCCTCGCCGACGGGCGACTCTACGGTAAAGACGCGGCGCGGCTCTCGGCAGCCGACGGCCGTGGCCGACCGCCAGAGCGGCTCAACCCCGTCCACCGGCTTTGGCAGCCCAGCCCCGGCGGCGGCAGCGGTCTGCTCGGCCGGACCGACCGGGAGTTCGTCGTCGACCGGATCGGCCGCGATCCCGACGATGCGTTGTTCGTCCGCAACGCAACCACCGAAGTTCCGGGCGCGGTTGCTGACGTACTCCCCCTTTCCGACGCCATTCCCGTCGAGACCGTCGCCGAATTCAACGACCTTGCCGAGCAGAAGTACGTCCCCACGTTCGACCGCCTGGCTGCCGAGATCGAAGACTCAGACGTCGCCGTCGTCGAGTCCTACAGCGACATCGCGCTGCCGCTGTCGTCGCTCGATCCGGCGCAGATCGCCGCCGTCGCAGCCGTCGAACCCGGCCGCGTGCGCGTCTACAACGGCGACCGCTACTGTCGAGCCTGCGAGATCGCCAGCTCGAGCCCCAGAGATGGGGCCATCGAGAAGCGCGTCCCCGACGTCCTCGACTATCTCGACCCGCTCGAGCGCGTGCGGTTACCGCCACTTGGCAAAGAACAGCGGGACGATCCTACACGGATCGCTCGCGCGTACGCGGACGCGTACGATACGTTACTCGACGCCGCCAAACAGGTCTGAGACGGACCGCTGTCCCGGCCCGGCCGCAGTGCGGGTCACGGCCGGCCGGCACTGACTGACAGGCGACCCTCTGATTGCTGGACAGTTTCTCTGTCGGGCGACACGCCTACGTCTGGCGTGCCATCTGCGCCGAGAGTTCGACATGGCTGTAGGGGTCGTTGGTCACGCTCGGCCCGTGGCCCGTGTGCATCTCTTCGAGGTCGGGATCAATCCACTCGAGCACGCGGTCGATACTCTCGATCAGCGTCGGGCGATCCCCCTCCTCGAGATCGGTGCGACCAAAACTCCCGTTCTGGAAGACGAGATCGCCCGCGAACAGCACGCTTGCCTCCGCCGAGTACAAGCAGAGGTGGTCGTTCTTGTGGCCAGGGGTATGTAGCGCGACGTAGTCGTGATCGCCTAATTGGACCGTCTCCTCGTCCGCGATTGCGTGGTCGACGCCGTCGATCGAGGTGTCGTACCCCCATGCGTCGACATCGAACGCCTCCTTGATCGCCGCGAGGTTCCCAACGTGGTCGCGATGGGTGTGGGTCAGGATGACTGCCTCGAGGTCGTCAACGCGATCGGAGACGGCTGCAACGGCGTCGAAGTTCGCGCCCGTATCGACGAGGACGGTCCGCTCACCGGTAACGAGAAAGACGTTGCTGGTAAACGCCTGCACACCCTGTGCGAGATTCGAGATCATGAGGCCTGCTACACAGTCGATCGATTTGTGGGTATCGACACAGGTCGGAGTGTCGGGAACCACAGCAAGCGAGCGAGACGCCACTCATCGTCCGTGTACTGCTCGTATCGACCGCTTCTACCATCCTCTCTCGCTATTCACAAGCATTTTTAGCTCCGACACGTAGTGGGTAGACGAATGAATCGGTCGGCCTCCGTCGGATTCGTCGTTCTCGTCGTCCTTACGCTCGTCGCTGGGGCCAGCGCACCGATCGCGGTGGCCGACACTGGACCGATCACGTCGCCAGCCGCGGAGACACACCCCGCGGCGATGGCGACCCCACCGGATGACGGCCAGTTCGCCGTCCAGGAAGCCCAAGATTTCGACAATACGACGTTCGAGATTACCGTTCACGAAAACGGCAGCGCGACATGGACCTTCCGGTACGAACAGGTGTTCGCAGACGAAGACAACGCGACTGCTGCCAGAGAGGACTTCAAAGTCTTCGCCGAGGAGTTCGAGGCCAACGAGACTGACCTCTACGACCAATTTACCGTCCAGTCGCGTGCAATGGTTGAATCCGGCCAACGGGAAACTGGCCGGGAAATGGAAGCAACGAACTTCCACCGCTCCGCGCAGATCGAAGAGGAGTTTACGGCCGTGGGCGTCACCGACAACCAGTCAACGACGACCGGCGTCGTCGAAATGTCGTTCACGTGGGAGGGGTTCGCAGCCGTCGACGCCGACCGACTCGTAGTTGGCGACGTCTTCGAGAACCTCCCACTCGGTCCCTCCCAGGCGATCGTCATCGAGGCCGGCGGTGATCTCACGTTCCACTCGGTCGAACCTGCCGACGGGCAGTACGCCGGGACCTCACTCGAGGAGGCAGAGTCCGTTCGGTGGAACGGTCAACGGGAGTTCATTGACGGCCGCCCACGGGCGGTGTTCGACCGACCCGGAAATACCGACACGAGCCTGATCGCGACGATAGACGGCATCGGTCCCGGTTTGTATCTCCTCGGTGCCTTCTTCGGTCTCGGCCTCGCCGCCGCAGCCGTGATCTGGTATCGGCGGTACGGGCCCGGCGCTGGCGAACCCGCCATCGGAGAGTCACCACCTGACTCAGCACAGCCCGCACCAGCCGCCGCCGACGCGGCCGGCGAACTCCCCGAGGAAACCGACTCAATCGCCGATGAGGAACTCCTGACGGACGAAGACCGCGTCGTCAAACTCATCCGCGAGAACGGCGGGCGGATGAAACAGGTCAACATCGTCGACGAAACCGGCTGGTCGAAATCCAAGGTCAGCATGCTGCTCTCGGATATGGAAGACGAGGGCACCATCAGCAAACTTCGCGTCGGCCGCGAAAACATCATCAGCCTCGAGGGTTTCGAGCCCGAGGCAACGAAGTCACCGTTCGAGGAGTGACAGCTGACAGTACACGATCGCTGATACGTTCTCTCGTGCGACCATCACTCACTGTAGGATCGAAACGGAATCCTTAAACATAACACTGCTCTACGGTTGAGTGAAGACGAAGCCCGCTCCGATGGTGTAGTCCGGCCAATCATATTGCCCTCTCACGGCAATGACCAGGGTTCGAATCCCTGTCGGAGCATCCTACCCCGCCGCCTTCTCGTGGTTTTCACCGTGAACTAACCACAGGTAAACGTATGTTCACGGGCAATGCGGTTCAGATGGTGCATCGACCCCGACGCCGTCTTGCGATTCCACTACGTCGTGAGGCAATGAAGTTCAAGGGGGAAAATCGACCGCCGTCTTGCGATTGGCGAAATCGAGAGGCAATGGTCTGGGTTCCCGTCACGGAGGTCAGGCAATGAAAGACGCGGACCAGGCAATCGACCTCCTCGAAGATATCACGCTCATCCCTGGGCCGACAGAAGAATTGCTAAATGAGAGACAATTCCTCGACTATCGGAGTGAGCGAGAACAGTGTCTTGATTGGCTGTTAACATTCGGCATAGATCCGAAGACAGCTGATGGATACGCAAAACAACCGTCAGCAATCGCGCGTTCCGAATGGACCAGTTCTACCGCTGGGTTTGGGAGCAGGAAGGCGGGTACACTACGAGCCTCACTCACGACCACGCTGACAATTACTTGCGTCACTTAGCTGGCCAACAGAAGTCAAACGCGCACAAGAACTCGTGTCGGAAGGCCTTGATGATGCTCTACAAGTGGCGACATCATCAACGCGGAGCAGACAAGTGGGAGCCAGAGATTACGTTCTCCCGCAAAAACCAATCAACGACGCCACGGGATTACTTAACGCGCGAAGAGCGGACTGCCATCCGTGACGCGTCACTGGAGTATGGAAGTGTCCCTAGTCGTGATAGTGTCCACGGTGACGAACGAGACCAGTGGGTTGCGTACCTGGCACAACGTTTCGAGAAGCCGAAAACAGAAGTGACGGAAGCGGACTGGGACCGCGCGAACAAATGGAAGACACCAAGCCTTGTCGCCGCGAGCCTCGATGGTGGTCTACGCCCGATCGAGGTTGAACGCGCACGAACGTCGTGGGTTGACGTCGACAACGGTGTCCTCCGAATCCCGAAAGAAGAGTCCTCGAAGAATACAGAGCACTGGATCGTTAGCCTCCAGACCCAGACTGTCGAGATGCTGGATCGCTGGTTGACACAACGAGCAACGATCGAAAAGTACGATGACACCGACGCGCTTTGGTTGACGAGAAGAAGCAACCCGTACCAGACCTCGTCACTCCGGAATTTGCTTCACCGGCTCTGTGAGATCGCAGGGATCTCCACAGAGAATCGGCAAATGAGTTGGTATGCTATCAGGCCTTCGACAGGAACGTATATGGCACGTGAGGAAGGACTCGCGGCTGCCCAGACTCAACTCCGTCATAAGTCGCCAGAAACGACGATGAAGTACGATCAAGCACCGATCGAAGATCGGAAGAACGCGTTAGATCGAATGGGGTAGTTCCCAGTATAGTGGGGCAGCGTTACTCCTCTGTCCCGTCTTGAAGGATTTGCCTCGTGATATCGACACGGGCTTCAGTCGTATCCGAAATCACCGCATCGATGTGGAGGCCGCCGCCATTCGTCTTGGAGACCGCCGCAGTTGTCTCGTTTGTCTCCTGTGCTGGTTGAGTATTCGTAGTGGCTGTTGACGAGGTCGCATCTACCTCTTCTGCGAAGGGGTTGTATTCGGGATCTGCTGCTGCCTTCTCTGCTTTTCGCTGGGTTTCGTTGAGCCGGAGTTGAAGCTTTTCGACTGGGGTCTGGTTGTACGCCTCTTGTGTCGTCTCGTATCGTTCGTGTCGCAGTTGATCGTTGGCTTCGGACAGTTCTCCCTCGGCAGTCACGTTCCGCCCCATCGTCTGGCGAAGACTGTACCAGACGATCTTCCGATCATCTGTTTTGATCCCTGCTTCTTCGCATAGATTCCGCAGGAGGTTACAGAGGCTCCCTGATTGGTAGGGGTTTCCCTCCCTGTTGAGCCAGATTTTGTTGCTCCCATCGTACTTTTCGAGGTGACGTCGCTCCTGAAACCACTCACTTAGCACATCTCCAGACCTGTCTGACAGGCCTACCTCTTCTTTTTCGCGTTCTTTGCAGGCGAACTCAGTTGGGATTTTGAGCGTGTTCGATTTCGGGTCGTACCAATGCGTTTCGGCGTTTCCGATTTCGATCGGTGCGAGTCCAGCATCGAACCCAACGGCCACCATGGAGTGGACTTTCCCACTCCAATCAGCATGCAACCAATCGTTTCGCGTTACGTCTTCTTTCGGGATTCCAAGCCGCTGTGCAACGAGGCCATCTATTTTCTCCCGTTCGTCAACAGGTGTATCGTAGTACGATGGGAGTGCGCCATAGGACTCTGCTTCCTCAAACAATAGTCCCAGTTCGCGGTAGGTGAATCGGTACGCGGATTCACCTTTCTCGTCACTGAAGTTGATTTTTGGTTCCCACTCGTAGTCCATCGCCCCTTCGTAATACTGCCATCTGAAATAGCACCCCAGAGTGTCGGCAAATTTCCTCTTCGTCGATTCACCGTACTCCTCGCCTTTGTTCTTCCCTCGTTGTTTCGTGATCTCTGCTCGGTCAATCATCAACAGGAGAGCGTCGGCATGTTCGTCCTCAATTTTCGTAGGATCGTCCGGGTCGAAATACGTGATTGAGAATCGATGGAGCTGATCAAGGCGGTCGAGGTAGTTCTCTGCCGTCGATTCGCTGAGTCCGATTTCTCGCCTTGGATTCTCTCCCTTATTGATCATCCACGTGTGGAGGTCGCTATACGTTCGTTGGACGTCTTCTGCTGCATCACCGAGTTCTCTTCGCAACGCTTCAGTGATGGCGGCAGGTGATTTTGAACTCGTCATTTGGCGCGAAGCGGCATATCACCTACCCGGTTAAAAACCCGTTCTAGAAATTACGATAATACTATAGATTAATAGAATATAGTGATGTATATTGGGTGTATACGCGCTCACAGTACTCTTTGTCCCCCTGTAGGTGATCTGGGGAAATTGACCGGGCTTAGCGACCGTCAGAACAGATTACTGGACCGCTTCAGCAACAAATTCTTCAGAATCGCAAGCAGGCGCAGGCTTTGAGCGCGGTGAACGGGTAGTTGACGTAGAGAGAAGCAACTACTGCTCTTGAACGGATTTATTGCCAACTAGTTGTAATTTACCGTATGGATGAACTTACGGCGAACATTTCGTTTGACAGGTTCGCTGATATGCCGGAGTTCTACGGGTCGGGATCGGCAAAGTACCGGCTGGCGATGGTGAAGGAGCGAGGTGACTTTCTCGATCTGTTCGAGGGTGCTCGTCACGTTGACGCAGTTACCTACGCGGAGACGCCTGAACTAATGGTGAAAATGTTGACCGAGTACGATATCGGATCGCTGGACGTTCTCATCGGAAACGCCGACGATTACGCTGGCCAAGTCAATGACGTCTCTACTGCGCGCTCACTGGTTCAGCTGCGACAGGATGGTCGGCTCACGGTTCGGCTGAAGAACCGGAAGACCGTCCACTCGAAGATCTACCGTATCGTCATGCCGGACGACACGGTAAAACTCGTGCAGGGATCCGCAAACCTCTCACGGAACTCATGGGAGTACCACACGAACCAAATATCTGTTTTTACGACTGATGTCGGGACCGAACTGGACAAAGAGTTCAAGCGGTTCATCGACGAATATCGGGAAAGCTACAGCAGCCAGACACTGTTAGAGGGGCTGGTTGAAGCGCTTGAAGAAGCCGACTCACCAGAAGAGCGGGAGAACCGGATTGAGTACTGGGTCGGGACGGCTGATCTCGATGTGAGTGACACGGCCGCGCTGAATCAGGACGCTGTAGAGGATCTAAAAGATGTCGCAGATCAGGTCACTGCCGTCGTTGATGATCCGGAAGAGGCTGACGAGACGGTCGCGTTCATTGAGGAACCCGAAAATGCCGATCGAACCATCGTAGAACCCGACGATTCAGCGGTCGAGGATGACTCAGACGAAACAGATGACAGTGACGAGTCTCCAGATGTCGGGCTCGTCGAATCTGAGCACGAAACAAGTTTGACGGACACACTCGACCGACCACGGGTCAGAGCGCCTGATGAGAAGATCCGGATGGGGACGAGCAAAGTGGACAAAGACACGGCCGACGAGTTCGGAACCAGCCTCCGTGATCGGGGTGCGACTGTCGAAGACCACAGTATCACTGCACCACTGAGCGCATACAACAAGCAGGTCAAGGAATCGACGGCGATTCCGACGATGTCTGTCCTTCCGGACGCTGAGCAAGTGGTGATTGGCGAGGATGATGAGATGATTCTGGTCGCCACTGACGAACCAACGCCTGAAGTCTTGGGCCATTGTCTCGAAACGATCGAGGACTACATCGAGACTGTCGAGAACCACGGCTACACGCAGTCGGAAACCGCGGTGATGGCGCAAATGTACGAGGCGTTCCTCTACGGGTTCTGGGCCCCATTCGCCAATCAGTACGCCGAGGCACTCTCCTCACCATCACGGACGCTCGACAACGTCCTCCAGCACCTCTACATCGAAGGGAAAAGCGACGCCGGGAAGGACAAACTCACCGAGTACATCCTCCGACTGATTTCCGATAACACGGTTATCTCTGGTGTAGACGCAGACGATGTCGGTGTCGGAGAAATCCGCGGTATCCGCGAGTGGGACACGTCCTTCCCGTACGCAATCATCGACGCAGAGAAGCGCAAGATCCAGAACTGGAGCCCGATCCGGAACTACTGGGGTGACTGGACACCGACAAGCGTTGACCAGCCCTGCCTCATCTTCACGACGAACGACGCGCTTCCCAAATCGGAGTTCCGGAACCGGATGAAGATCCTGAGTATGGACGTCTCATTCCCATCAAACCCTGAAGACCCAGGATTCCGGGAAGCCCAAGAAGACCTCACCCAAGTACTAGAACGAGAAAACCCGATATTCAGCTACGTCGCCCGCCGGATGCTCACCGAGCAACCATGGACCGACGGGAACGGGACCATCGAAGACGTTCGACGCATCTTCCGTGAGTTCTACGACGAAGCCGGTCGAGAGGAACCGGAGTACTTCCCAGCCGACGAACCAGCAGAAAAAAAGTATGATACGGGACGCCTCAAATGGAAACGGGACATCCAAGGTGGCCGCGTCACGTTCGAGTCCGAGCCCGACGCGATCACTGCCGACTTCGACCGCGAAGAATACGAAGTATACGACTACGAGAAACGGCTCCCGAAACGGTTCATGTCGGAGAAATCCTCCACCAGCGTCTACGTTGGCGCACCAGAAGAATTCGCTGAGTGGATCGGGTATTCCGTCGACGAACTACTGGACGGTGCCGCCGAAACGAGCAGCGATTACGAACAACCGACTGGAACAAAGGTAGCTTCCGACGAAAATGAGTCGAGCGGATTCCTCTCGCGCCTATTCGGGGATTGACCCTCCAGAAGTGAGCCTGTACTTCGGATGTCACAGCACCCATGGTTAATCAGATGTGAGGACGAATCCACAACTATGGACGACGCTGACGCAGAGAAAATAACGATCTACGAGCAGTACAGACGTGAGGAAATCACGGAGAAAGAAGCGCGAGAGCTGCTAGGCGACGATGTAGTCGATTCGATGGAGAACGATGTAGAAGCATTTGAATCATCCATGAAACTCGACACGAGTGATTTACTATCCGGTAAGTGAATGTGAGAACCTAATAGGGTAGCGCTGCAGCGGTGGTCATCATTCGTGCACTTCTGCTCCTGTCCGAAAACTCGTGAGTTCGTCGATGCGGTCCTCCAAATCCACGATCTCTTGGCGTAACTCTTGGGCCTCTTCACCTTCTGTCGCCGCAAGTTGCTCTTTGAGACCTTGCAAACGCGTCTCCTTGACCTCGTCATCCACCTCTGCCTTTCGAACGTACTCGCTTTCGTCGATTTCGTATACGTCGCTCTCGGCCAGTTCCGTCACTTCCAGCGCGTCATCAACCTTGTCGCGGTCCACACTCATGACGCGCCCAGGATCGATTCCAGCGTCTTCGAGCGCCGCTAGAACCTCCGCGTCATCCTTGAGCGTGCGGTTGCGTCGGGTGGTCCGCTGGACAGAGCCGAACGGGCCACTGACGGGCCGATCATGGTGGAGGCGGTTGAGCAGCACATCGGCGACATCCTTGCGGAAACTGTTGGCATTGCGTTGAACGTCCGAAAGCAGCGTGTACAGATTGACCAGCGCGTCCGTTTCCATGTCCTCCAACGTGGCTACGTCGTGGCGTTCAAGCGCATCAACGAGCAAGAGCGCGTCAGCATACACATCAAGGTCGGGCTCCGTCCGGTCTTCAGCCTCCAGTTCGGTCTCAGCCTTAAGCAGCTGTGTGGACGTCGCCCCCTCCCTCTCGATAATCACACCAGCATCCTCATCGATTTCGAAGCGAGGATGCAGACTCCACACCGCTGGGTAGGGGTCGGCGTCAGGAGGAAGTCGGTCAAGTTCGAAACCATTTGACGTATTGGAGATCCGTCGATACAGCGTCTCGAACTGGTCGCGCTGAAGTGGTTGTTTTTGATCCTTGTTCTCGAAACGGATGATAATACGGTGCTCCTGGACATCGGTAATCCGGAACCGGTTACGCGACAATGGAGTGACGAGCGTCGCTCCATCGGGAACACCATCAAGTTCATCGAGAAGCGTACGCCAACTCACACTAAACGGCATATCAAATGAAAGATGAGTGGAAGGCAAAACCGTGTGGGAGACATCTCGGGCCAGTGCTCTTGAAGAACGACTCATACACCCACTGTGCGGGCATCCTAATTCGATAAGTACAGGGGATTCACTTATCCGGGCAGGCAACGTGTCGTTCAGTATGCCTGAAGAAGTTCTGTTCAAATCGGAAAGCGACCAGAGTCGAGAAGAGATTGCATCGTACCTTCGGAAAGTCGCAGACAATCTCGACAACGGAAACGCTATCAGCCTGAAAGCAGGCTCCGAGTCTGTAACACTGAATCCTCCTGCCCGACCGACCTTTGAGGTCAAAGCTGAACGCGAAGGCCCGGCTGGCAATATGACTGAATTAAGTGTCGAGTTCGAACTCGAATGGGATGAGAACGCCAATGGGAAGGGCAGCGGCAGTGGCCAGCTAGAAATCGAATAGTCTCTCTGCAGACCTACTTGTCGGCCAGTTCACCATCGAAGTGGGTGTAATCAACACTATGGGACGAGTTCTATGACACCCCCGACTACTGTTAATCACAAGGGCGTCAACTACTGCGGATAGATTGTCGCGCAATTGAGCGAGCGGTGGATAGCTCGATCTCGTCGAACGTATCGTCTTCTTCGAGTGTCTCAATTACAGCGTCAACTGGTTCTGTGAATGTGAACATAAGGTGAACACCGCTTTTGAAGCCACCACTCGTCCGCTCGCTTTCGAGTACACCATACGTTCCTGCTTTGTTGATGTGGCTGTTGACGGTTTCCTGCGTATAGACGTCGCGGTCGGTGCGTTGGCAGATTTCTTGATACAACGTGTAAATTGCTGGACTTGGTGCCGCGCCATCATTCACATCTGCGACAACGGCCGCAGCATAAAGCGAGAGCTTCTTCTGGAGTGACATTCCACCAACGATTTCTAACACTCGGTTTTTGACGACTGAGTCATTGGCTGCGTGTACATGCCGCTCTGTAACAACCGTCTCTCCGTTCCTGTTTGCTAACTCTCCTGCATCACGAAGTAAGTCGATCGCTCGACGTGCGTCACCCTCGTTTTTCGCCCCGTATGCAGCAACGAGTTCGATGACACCGTCATCAAGTGCCCCGTCTTTGAAGGCGTCACGTCGGCGGTTGAGGATTTCGATGAGTTCGTTAGCATCATAATCGGAGAAATGGATACCGGTCGGATTGTACGAGCTATCGGTGCGGCTATCAAGATTCTCGCGGAATTTAGGATGGTTCGTGATCACGACCGTTGAGACGAGGGTATCGACATGCTGCTCGGCCATGACTCGGCTCAAGCTGTAGAGTAACCGGGAATACGCAGGCTCATCATCACTAGCGCGACCGGTAAGAGTATCAATTTCATCGAGTATGAACACAAGAGCATCGAAATGCCGGTCAACAATCTCGTAGAGACGGACATATTTTGCATCGGTGGAGACACCTTTCCGAGGGATATCCCAGGAGACACCGGCTTTCTTAGCGGTTTGATTTCCGAGTTTCCAGACAGCGCGGTCTAACGAGTGGGACTCCATCGTTTTGAAATTGACCGCAATAAAGTCGAAGTCAATCTTGTTCTGAGTGGCGCGTTCTTTTACTTTCTCAGCGACCGCTTTCACCGTGAGTGTTTTTCCAGTACCACTTGGCCCGTAGAGTAAGAGATCTGGGGGACGTTCGCCGTCGAGGGTGTCACGAAACGCTCGGGCCTCAGCTGCTAGTTGTTTGTCACGGCCATAGATCCGGTTGTGATCGACGATCGTGTTCGAGTCAACGAGTTGTTTATTCTCGAAGACTGTTTTTCGTTCGCCATCGAGGATGCTATCGACGATAGATGACTCAGAAGACTGATCTGTGATATCTTCGCTCCCATCTCCCTGCATGTCGGATGGGTTGTGGTTCATTATCGGTGATGAACACTAAGCTGCAATACCTTTTTCGAAATGAAAGGGGTGTAGTCGAAATGAAGGCACCATGATCGAAATGACTCAGGGTGCTATTGGAATTGAAGTAATAGGATCAGTACCGAGATGAGGACACCGTGATCGAAATGAAATTAGGCAGAGGGAGATGCTCCAGAGGCGAATCACTCTCACACCGTGATCGAAATGAAATCGTAGAAATTGAAGACGGGGACTGCCCCGTCTCCAGTCTGAGAGCGGATTATGCGGTGAAACTGGCTGAGTAAGCCACCGTGATCGAAATGAACTCGAAGAAGAGACCTGTAGAATTATGACTTATACGCTGAACAGGCGCAATACCACGGCCTTTAGGCCGTGGATACGCGCCGTCACTCAGTGTCACGCCCCACCGTCTCCGACAGGACTGGATATTCCACGGTTCTCAATCCAATCTTTTACAATTGAAGCAAGTATAAGCGATTATACAGCCGTTCCACGAATGCTGGAAGTCCATCGCACCCACCGAGCACGAATCCTCAACCGCTCACAGGTAGAGGACTCGCTCGACCGCCACGGATGGTCGGCCAGCAAACTTTGGAACGTTGCCAACTATCACTCCCGCCAAGTCTGGGAGGACACGGGCGAAATTCCCGACCACGAGGAGTTGAAACGCGAGTTGAAAGGTCACAATAA
>NZ_FOIC01000026.1 GCF_900111485.1 Natrinema hispanicum
GTTCGAGATAGACCCTTGTGGGGCCGAAGACTCGAGTCGAACGTCGTCAGCGACGTCCCGCTCGAGTTCGAGATAGACCCTTGTGGGGCCGAAGGGCACTCGATGGGATCATCCACATCGATACGTCGATCGGTTCGAGATCGACCCTTGTGGGGTCGAAGCCGCTCGAGGTCCGTCGAGTGAGATCACGCTGTGGAGTTCGAGAGATATCTTCTGGGGCCGAAACTCGTAGAGGTAGTCGCGACAGATCACACAGAGTTCAAGATGAGCCTCTGTAGGGGGTCGAAATTATAAGGTAGAGTGGTCTGCGTCACTTCTGCATCGTGGCTACGCCAGTACGCTGTTCAAATCCGGCGGCTCGAGCGGATACTTCCAAAACGAGTATTCAAATCAAATCCCGATCACTCATCTTTATAATTTCGAGTGCTACTCGTTGTTGATGCCGTCTCCTTCAAGTTCGATGTGGGTGTGCTCAGTGAGCCATTCGTCAACCGGTTGTTCAACACCCTTCACTTCGAATACGGGTTCAAGCTCGAAATGATCAGAGACGAGCTGATCAATATCGTCAGTCGTGAGAGCCCCGCGATCGTGATATTCCTCACCAACTCGAGCAGCGAGAGAGACCAATGTCTCAGGCTCAACCATGACGGTGACAGTGACGCTCTCAGTCTCGCTCATTCCTCGCTCACCTCAGTGTCACCGTCCTCAACAGCCTCAAGTGGCATATTAGGGTTGACTGGAGCACCGTCAACAGTGACGTAAGCGTTGCCCGTCTGAGTGTAGTTCACGGCGAAGTCGCAGAAAGACTCTCTATAGCCATGCACGACGAGATTCTCATAAGCGAGACGCAGTCGCTCGTACGTCTCCCGGTCAACATCAATGTATAGATCACCGTTCCCAAGAGCTTCAGGTGGGATCGATCCATCACGTTCGTCGTCCCCGTGGCCGCACTCCAGATGGTTGACATCGGTGCGTTCTTGATTTTGCGCAGTGTTTGCTGTCATGCTGTTTCATCTCCGAGACAGCCGACCGCCGCGGTGTCCCACCACCGAGGCGATTCTCCACAATGCCGATCGCCTGAGCGGCCGGTCTGTCCTTACTCAATGGAATAAGTACAACTAACTTAACCTTACCGAAATCAGTAAGACATCGAAACGCCCCGTTGTTGCGTACTCAATTAAGTAAGGAATACCAAATTGAGTAAGTAATAAGATACTGGCTGTTACCATATAGAGTATGAGCGTAGACATTCAATCGACATCCATGACCGAAGGTCGTGGGTTACTTACTGAAACAGAACGCGAAGCGATCGCCGGCGAACGGTCCGATTCATATCGGTACAAGACACGCACATACCTCCGCAACCGGCTCGAGAAAGTGGAGAGGGATATCGATGTCCTCGAAGAACACGCACCGGAATTGCTTGAGGAGTTGCGCGACACCGTGTGCGAGACGTCGACTGATCCAGGAGACCATGTCTCGACCACAGCGGTGGACAGTGTAACTCAGGACAACGCTGATCGAGATCGAGTCAAGCAAAGTACCCAAGAGCCTACGAAGACACGCGAGAGCGACAAGAATAATGAGTAACGTCAATCCCGACCAGCTTGAGCAGGCTGCCGAAGATCTCGAACAGGTACTTGAAGCAACTGAGAATGTCGACTGGGCCAATGTACCTGAGATATCAATTAGCGATGTCGCAAAGTGGAATCAACGACTGCAGTACGCTCGGAAGTGTGCGATCGCCGAACTTGAGAAACAGCAAACCAATGCCTGAGTGCCGGAACTGTGGTTCACACGTTACAGCGCGGTTCAAGCGGGTGTTTGGCGACAACAACGGTAAAGTACATGGATGTCGGGAATGCATGGGAAGGACAGAAATCGTGAACGGCGAAGCAACTCGAGAATAGTGAGTAAGAGCCGAAACCATCTCTTGGATGACGACGTCAACGAGCCAAGTACTGATTCGGACCAACGTTACCTTGATCCTTCCAGCGACCGATCTACCCGCTTCAAGAACGGTGTATTCGATGTCGAAAATATAGAATTCGATGCAACTGAGAGACGGGAGTTCCTCACGCGCGTCGAAGCAAGTAAGTTCGACGCCAACCTGGCCTCGAGGCTGCTATTCGGACTGCCCACGTGCTGCTCGCAGAATATCTCAGTGGGGTTGAACGGTAGATCTGCATGAAGCGTCGAACATTCATCGCAGCCTCTGCTACCATCTTATCTGGATGTAGCAGTACGAGAAATAAGCAAGAATCAGAACCAGATCGTCAGACAGACACTAATACACAAACATCGACACCCAGAAAAGAAATTCTCGAGGTCAAGCGTGGGGACGACATAACTCACACATTCAACGATATTCTCCAAGTGCGTGATTTTGGTTGGACCGATCGAGAGCTTAACTTCGGAACGCCGGGTGCTGCTGGCGTCGTCAAGAATCTTAGCAGAAACCGTCTCGCAAAAGCCGCCTTAGCTGTCGATTTCTATGACGAGGAAACTCAGATTGGCAGCAATACGAGCTGGTTTGATTTTCTGGAGACTGGCGAATACGGGACACTCGAAGTTCCCTACACTGAAGATGATCCCAACCGCGTCACGCGAATTCAAGTCTCTACATCCGTACAGGAAAGCCCCATTCTTTCAGTAAATAACGGTCAAGTCACGGTCAACGATAATGAGATCAGCGAAACCGAACACGGATGGCCGACTGTTACCGGCACTATCGTGAATAACACTAATGACCGGCTTGAGAGAGTTATGATTCACGTGAATTTCTACCATGGTCAAGAGCTCCTTGCTCAAAGCCGTGACTCTGCCTCACGACTCGGTCCTGAGGAGCGTGCCGAGTGGTCTGCACCAACGAACCGAGCAGATCCGGATGAGATCACACGATATTCGACCGTCACTACCATCCGAAAATAATCTCTGGCATTAGCCATGCACAAGCCAGGACACTACGGCGCGGCGCTGCTCGTGTACGCACCGATCGGGTTCCTCATGCTTGCACTCGAGTTCGACGTCCTCAGCGTGATCGGAGGTGCGATCGCCGTCAGTGGGGCGATGACCCCGGACCTCGATATGCGGGTCCCTGGGATCAAACACCGCGGGATCACGCATACCGTGTGGTTCGCCCTCGTTGCCGGGATCGTCCTCGGCGCTACCGGCGTCGCTCTCGGCAGCTCGAGTGGCGCGATCGCGGCGGTCGTCCTCAGTGCCTTCGGGTTTCTCGTCGGCGTGCTTACGATCGGTGCACACCTGCTCGCCGACGCCCTCACGCCAATGGGGATCCGACCACTCGAACCGATCGACGATCGGGAGATTTCGCTCGACATCGCCAAGGCCGCAAATCCGATCGCTAATTATGTCCTTCTCGGTCTCGGGATTGCTGCCGTCGGCGCCGCTGCCGTCGCCGGGCAAGCGATCGCATAAGTGTGACCGCGACCGTCCAAGACGTCGTCGGTCCTTGAACGACTATAGGATCAAACACCCCCATCGAGGACAACCACATCGTGTGAAGTCACCTGTTGAGTTTCGAGGTTCGGCGGTGTGCGGATCGATATCGTTCCTGCACTAACAGCAACGGTTTCCGATGGATTCGTATCTACGTCGCTTACTGTCCCTCGAAATCGTCCTTGATCATCGTAGAACAATCCGATAACTGTTACTGCATTAGGTTCAATCCCGTTCAAATCAACTTCCACAGCTAGGTCGACACCACCCTCCGGATCAACAGTCATGTCTGAACTAATGACTGTAGCATCCTCAATAACTCTACCATCTACAGTGGGGTCGCTATCAACTATTCGTGTCTCAATCCGATTGAGACGGTCCGGTGTTTCAGTATAGTATCGAATATAGTCTTTCCAAAGAGTGTTAGCTGGAATATAATCCACATATCCTTCACGGGATTCCAGAATCGTATCATCAGAGTCGTAGAGACGGATCTCAGTGCGTACCCATCCATGGGCTACCGAAGTTGTGTTTTCGACTTCTGCGGTTATCCACGGGATTTGCCCATCTGGCGGGGCAGTAACAGAATCGCCTAAGAGAAAGTCCGTTTCTACGATCTCTATCGAAGCTTTCTGTGGTTCCCTTCTGTCTTCGATATCAGTAGAAACGGGCTGTTGATCCGATTGCTGGCCCTCCTCCTGATCGTTACCACCCATGCATCCAGATAGGATCGCAGAACAAGCTACTGATGAGACATATACTCGGCGAGATATATTATCCATTACTGACCAGTGTTGTCCTCACACCGCTTGACTCTTATTGTGTTGTCATATCCTCATTAAATGGAGATGGCTGCCTCCCCTGCCGGCCTCGGCGCCGCTGCCGTCGCCGGGCAAGCGGTTGTATGAGTGTAGCGTCCAGGACAACATCGAGCTGGAGGACAGCCCCAGCGAGCATTAGACCATTTCGTCGATCGCGTCGAGGAACTCCTGAAAATTGTTCGCGCCGGCTTGCTCTGCGATACTCCGGAGTGTACCGGTAGCGATCTCATCGTGCATCGGCACGATCACGTAGCGTGTCTCGCCAGTCTCCGGGTGAACGTACTCGAGTTTTACGTGACTACCAGTCTGACCCACTCGTCGAAAGCCCCAGTTCCCCAGTGCTTTCACGATGTCTCGTCCAGAGTACGTTCCGCGTGTCACTACCTATTCAGTTTCGTTGGGACTAAAAAAGACTACTGACCGCGAGACAAGACAGGGACGGTCGATTTATAACCACGGCGCCGTCGATGACTCGGCCGTCTCGTCGCTTTCAGATACCGGACGATCGTGTAGCTCGAGGGCCTCGGCAAGGTTCTCGAGGGCCTCGGATTTGGTTTCACCCTGGCTCGCAACCCCGCTGGATTCGTCTCTTGCGACATACCACCGCCCTTCTTTGGTGATGGTTACGGTCTCGCCGTTCGACTCTCCGCGGGACTGAACGCCCATATCTATATCTCACCACCGGACGAGTGAAATGCTTTCCGACCATCATTCCAGAGTCATGCTAATTACTTGGCCACCGATATCGGCCACCGACTGGTTCTTGAGCGACCTGACACCAGATTTTGTGGGGCAGCCACCCACATATCGGTTGATCGTTCTGATATCAGGACCAGTGAAACTGCCCGACAGCGCTACATGACACCTCTCGAGGGGTGATGACAGGTGTTCCAGTCCTGGTGTTAGGTCGTCCAAGGACTTATCTGTCTCACATGCGTCTCACAGAATATGAGCACAGACACTGGAGGTGCCGGCGGCGAGGATGGCAACGGGACCACCAAGATTGACGTCCGTGTCCCGACGCAGCTCCTCGAGAATATCGACGAGGAATACGAGCGCCGTGGGTACACCTCTCGTTCCGAAGCAATCCGAGACGCGCTTCGAGACTGGTTGAATCCGAGTGTCGAACTCTCCGACGACGTCCTCGAGGACCTCGCAACAAGCCGCAAGCAGCGCGAGAGTGGTGAGACGCGCTCGCTCGACAGCGTAATGGACAGGTACGACGTCGAACAGGACAACGGCGATCGCGACGTGCAGTAGGCCGATGACCGACGTCGAGATCTCGTTTAAGTATTCTACTTGACTACATTAATTATATGAGAGCAAATGACTGAGGTAGAGATTACGCCGAAAGCCGACGAGCACTTGGAAGAACTGGACACCGGACCACGCGAGCGAGTTCTCAAAAAGCTCGCCGAAGCGCAAGAGTGGACCGGCCACCGCCTCGAGCGCCTCCAAGGGTGGCCCTACTACAAGCTTCGAGCTGGCGACTATCGTGCGATCATCTCCTGGGACAAGAGCGAGGACGTTCTCGTCGTTGAAGCGGTTGGCCACCGGCGATACGTGTACGATCGTCACCTGCCGCCGTAGCTAATAGTGTTGAGCGGAGGTAGTGAGACGTGCTATAGATAGTATTCGTATTACTGTTGCACAATGTACCACAGGTCTGGTACATTTGTGAGTAATGAATTGCACCACGATACCCCACAGAAAAGCGCTAAATGTGGCATGCCACACTGACAGAGAGAGCTATTTACCAGATATTTATCATAGACATACCACTACTTATAATCCGGGTCGAGATACTGACAAAATATGACTGACGTGTTCATGTTTACCGTAAACGGCAAGCGAGCAGCCTGCTATTAGGCCATTCTACCTGATAGATCATCTAAGGCTAGTACGCAAAACAGTGATAGAATCAGAGGTGAAGTCAGATATAACTCATATACTATCACATTTCTTACCTTGCTTTCTAATCTCTGTATTCATTAAGCAGTTCTTCCAGTATGCATGCACACAACACCTCTTCCTCACAAATTTGTAGGGCAGCACCCCCTGGTATCCCCCCACTCTATTGGACCACCTATCTTCCTCCCGATACCTTTACAACGACTCATTCTAAATGGGTTAGTATGGCGACGACCGCTACTGAGAGTCGGGTCGCTCTGAGTGTTCAGCGACGCAGAGAGTTAGCTGCGATCCGTGACGCTCGAGGACACCCTCACTATGACGCGACTCTCAAGGAGCTAATCGAGAACTTCAACCCTGACGAGAAATAGTGATGCTTCTCATAGGTTGTAGAATCAGTGGGAACGACGTCGGCCTCATGGTCTTGGCGGGCCTTGGCCAACGTCGTTCGACCGAGCACGGGCGCGACCACACGACGGACCGTCGCCGAGGTTACGACGGCGCGTCGAGTGGTACTTTGACGCGCGACGAGAGCTCCGGCAACGATCCGGCAGGGTGGTACCCGTGTTGATTCCTTTGTGGGCACCGGATTTAATCCTAACGTCCGGAGATTATCAGTTAGTTCTGCCTAAGCTAGCGCCTCGCACGCCATCTCGCGCCCGTTACGGCCCTATCAGCCTCTTACATCCCGTAACACATGGCTACGATCCAAACAGACGCGAGACAAATCTACGGCGAGACTAGCAACGAGAACACTGCTCAAGGCGAGGCCCAGAAGAGTGACTTCGGGGTTATCCAGCAGTGCGAAAAGCAACTTGGGGTGATCGAGCGCCAGATGCAGTCTCAAGAGCGGTCGATCAGCTGCAAGAACAAGATTACTACCCTGAGGCTCGACCCGTTGTGCGGCACTAAGTCGAAGCCCAATTCTGTGATTCCAACAACGAGTACTATGAGTTTTAAGTATAGTTACACACAACAGGGAAGACAGCAAGCAAGGGCCAACGAAAAGCACACGCGCCGCTGGGGGACGTTAGAGCCGGAAGGTAGGATATCTGGCTCTTGCACGTTTCTCCACATAAGCCTACCGGACGATGAGCGGTGGCGCTGTGTATCGCGTCCGGACAAGAACGCAGTGTACGCACGAGAGAAGAGTGTATTCAGCCGTTTCGTCGATTCGCCCGAGGTGGGACAATGAGCGACGCGCCTGTCGTCGTTGGAGGATACAGCGACGTCCTCGGGTACGACGAACTCTCTTCGAAAGACGAGCTCGCGGTCGTCGACGCGCTGGCCGATACCCGCAGCAGTGAGATCGTCGTCTGGGTTCCCGAGTGGCTCGGCGAGGAGAAGTCCATTGAAGCCGCCAGCAGCTCGGACCAGGTATTTGCCGGCGTAGTCGATCACGAGACGGAGAATGCCTGGTTGATCGTCCAGCCGGGCGGGGCCGAAGACTGGATCCCGAAGAGTCAGGGCGTCATCTTTGAGCGTGCACCTGATGCGACGCTTCCGACACCACAGCGGCGTCTAGACAACCAAGGAGGTGCGGCCTGATGTTCGAGGTCGTCCTCTGCAGGCAGTGCACAAATCCGTGGATCGTCGACGAGCACGACCGCCGGACACAAGACTCGGTCTCCTGCCCGAACTGTCCAAATGAGGTCACGATGCCGAAGGTGGTCAACCGACAGGAAACAAAGGAACATGCCGCAGAAGCACGGGCGCAGTACTTGGCCGAGGAGGCAGACTGCGAGGAAGTCTATACCGACTTCCGCGACGAGTGGGGGCCGTGGAGTGCCCAGCACGAGGCGGTCGAGGACCGAACCGCGAAGGTTTCGGACGAAGCGCTTGCTGAGTTCGTCACCGCTGACGAAACGATCTCCCACTACTACGGCGATGCCGACAGCCGCGACGCCCATCTGAGCCCTGATACTGAGGACTACCGACATCGGTATCAAGACCTCGCCGACGCGGTCGCCGAACAGACCCGTCTCGAGCACCGTGAGATGTTAACCGAACAGGTACCCGATGAGCGAACCAGTTGGGACATCTTTCAGTCACGCGTCGACGAACTGCTCGACGGATTCGCCGAACGACCCGATCCGGACGACCTGCCGCGGGGCGAGATCACTCCGACCGACCAGACGCTTGCATCGGTCGTCGTCGACCTCGATAAGGATGCAACGGTGACCCATATCTGGGAGCAGTTGTTCGAGAGTACGCGTGTCCGCGAAGTCCTCGCCGAGTCAGTCCGAGGGGTCCTTGCGGGCCTCGACCCCGCCGAGTGTCACGAGGTTCTTGAGGACGAACACATCCCGTTCTGGGTCCGGTCACCGATCATCAACGCGGCCCGCGGCGACTCACGGGAAGCGTGGCGGGTTGCCACCGACATTATACCGAAGATGCACGAGCATCCACTGGCTGCGACCGAGGACCTACTCGCAACGGCCACGCTGTTCGGAGCTGCCGACACTGGGCTATCGCTGGCTGCGATCGTCCACGAAGAGTGGCTCGACCGCAAGCGAAGTCAGCGCGAAGATATCTGCGCTCTGTTGGCGGTCCTAGCTGCGAACCTCGATGTCCGCGTCGCTTCAAGTGGGATTGTCCTGCAACAACTGGCCGATCGGCATCGACTCGACCTTCCCGGCGTTAGCGAGTGGGGGAGTCAACGCCGCACAGAGACTGGCATCGCAGATCTCGTGAACAACGGCGTGGCCGCGCTCGATCACGACGGTCGAGAAGTTGCAATCCTCCGGACACTCTACGAGGATGATGGCGATGCACTGTCCTACGGGCAACTCTACGCCGAATTCCAGTGTGATGAGTCTCGTATTCGGCAGTGCATCTCAGAACTCGTGAGCCTCGATCTCATAAATCGGTTCGGTCCGCAGACCAGCCGGATGGTTGAGCTTCTTGAGGCCGGTGAAGCCGTTCTCGAAACGTTCGACAAGGAAATCGCACGACAGCGCCGGATTGAGTCCTTCGTTAGCGGCGATAGACAAAGCCGTTCGAAGGGCCGTGTAAACACGCACACGAGATGGGTGGGGGAGGACGGCCCGGAGGAACCGCCGACCGAGGGCGCTGGTCCATGGAAGACCGCCTTCCTCGGCACCGCTGACCACGCTGCGGCTGCAGGATCAGCCGCAAACGGCGGTGTGACTCTTGTTCCCAGCAAGATCGAAGCGGAGAATGACCGTGTTCGCCGAGTGAGCTACGATTCCGATCGCGACGAAGTTGTCGTTGCTGTTCGAGGAGCCGATCCTACCACATACGTGGCCAGCAGTGCGATTGCGTTAACCTGGCCAACGTTCCTCGAGAAGGTCTTTGCAAACGATCGTCTCGAGGAGATCGACGATCCGCCGATCATCGTTCGTGAGGCTCGTTGTATCGGTGGGGCGACCGACGACGCCCTCGAGGATCAGTCCGAATTCATCAAGAAGCTGGCTGACTGGGGGAAGGAGATCGGCGACATGACCCGCCAATTGAAACACGGCGAGTACGGTGAGTTCGACGGTCGCAATGCCTTCCGGTCGGAGATCCTCCGGAAGTCGCATGGTCTCTTCGGAACAATGGCCCATCTTCTCGATGCGGTCGGAGTCAACCTTGTTCGGGAGATCCGCGTCCCGCCAAAGGCTGACAAGGATCGGCAGCTGGGTCAACTCGCCCAGTCGATCGCCGTCTCTGCCGCGATCCAGTCGACGTACAAGGACTGCTTTGCCTGCTATCGGCAGCTGTTCGAGGGCCGCGAGGAAAAGCGAGAACGGGCCCTCGTCCCGTCCGTCGACGCCACGGATCCGTACGGCGACCTCATCGGCTCGATCGTCATCCGAGGTCCGGACATCCACCGCCTCGAGCCGTACCTCCGATCTCGACTTGAGGAACCCGAAGAGGAACACGAGGACGCTCTCGAGATCGCCGTCGAAGTCCCAGTCGGAACGGTCGGTCGCGACGCCTTTGCCGAGACGGCGGCCCGGATCCTCGGCGAGAAGAACCTTCGGCCGACGTCGGACGCTGTCTCCCTGTTCCACGCTCTCGTCGAGAGTCCGCACGACGCCGCTGCGGGGATCCACAATCAACTCCGAACCGAAGACGAGCGCCGTGAGGTCCGACCAGACGAGGTTCGACGAGCGCTCGCCGGTGTCGATGCCGTAGCGCTGTGTCCCGATCTTCCCCGGTCAGTCGGTCCAATCCTCAAAACACTGTTCAAGGCTCGAGAACCGCTCTCGAAAGCAGAGCTCTCCGATCGCTCCGGCAAGAGTGAGAAGACGATCGGCCGTCACGAGGACAAACTCGAGGCGCTTGGTCTGCTCGAGATCACCGACGGCTACCGTGTCGAACTTTCGTTCCCGGAACAGGCCGAGCGTCGTGCCCCGGTCGTCCCCGAGACCGTCGTGACGGGATCGCTCCTGGACGTCGTCGACGCGCTGCTCGAGTCGACGCTGTCGCCGGCCCAGTACGCCGATCCCGATGACCCGCTCGGCGGGCTGCTGTGGGATCCGCCGAACCCTGGCGGTATCCTCGAGGACGACGATCTCGGCCAGTGGGGCGAGCTCGCCGTCCGATTGCTCGATATCGAACTGAGTGACCAGGGGCCATCGACTGTCTCGATGGGGCCTGGCCCGGCGGTGATCCAGGAACCACTACCGACGGCTGGCGACCCAACGGAGGTGTCCGGTTGATGCTGAGTGACGACGAAAAGACACCGGTCGGCACCGGCACCGTCCACAAGAACAAGGGCTCGAAGGGAACCTATCTCAACGCGAATGCGACCCGAGCACTGGGTCTGGAAGACGGCGCGAAGGTGGATGTCTTTGACGAGGGCGACCATCTCCGTGTCGTCCCGCGAGAAGATTCCCAGGTCCGGACCGTTCGGTGTGTTCACTGTTCGACGATCGTCCGGACCGACGAGATCTCCAACCACCACTTCGAACACCACCCCGAGCAGCGCTATGATCCAGTTTGGTACCAGCAGGATTCGGATGGTGAGGCCCAATGAGCGCCTTCGAGGATACCCACGAACTTTGGCAGAACGCCCTCGAGCACGACGACGTCCACACGGTCGCAGGTCCGACCTCGATCGAGACGCTCTTGGAAGCACGCGACCACTTCGAGCAGCTGGGCAACGAGCGTCGCGATGGTTGCCTCGTCATCTCACTCGAGATGGCTCGCAAGATTCCACGGGGCTGGGTCGAGATCGACCATGATACACTGCCCGATGGCCACGAGGAGTTCCGCCCACTCGAGGACATGACCACAATCACGACCCGCGGTGGCAGCCCCGAAACGTTCATTTGTCGACCGGATGCCGTCTCCCTGGACATAACATTTCTCGAGCCCAACGACGTCGTTGCGATCGACTTCGAGCGAGGTGAGTTCGATGCAGAGTGATACGAACATCACCGTCGGCATGATCGTCGAGGACTGGGACAAAACCTCATCATGCGGCGTCGTCGTCAACTATCCGCCGATCCCAGCCGAGGACTGGTATGTTCAGGGCCGCGGCCTCCTTTCGGAGGACAACCCTGATTACCCAGCGGACGACCGAACGGCGATTGTCATCTTTGAGGACGACCTCGAGGAGCACTATCCCGAATACTCGGGCTACGAGGGCATCCCAATGGCACAACTCAACGCCGACGATGCGCCCTACTATGCGTTCCCTGAGTCACGCCTTCGACGAGTCGGCGAACTTAAGCAACCCGAGCTCGCCCTGGAAGCGATCGATCCGTCGCCGTACCACGCGCGAAACTTCGATGCCGAGGCGAACCGCGACTATATCGACGCGATCGCCGAGCGTGGCCGCCCGAAACCACTCCCAGTCGTCCGCCCGCTAGCTGACGGCGAGTACGAGATCCTCAACGGTCACAAGCGCATCTGGGCGTCGCATGTCGTCGGCCTCGAGGAGATCCCGGTCGCGGTCCTCCCGCTGGACAATGTCCGCGCGGCCCAGTACTGGGCCCAACGTCATCTCCCGGGATACAACCAACGTGAACGTGCGGTCGCACTCAATCGTCTACACGATCAACTGAATTCGATGACAGTCGGTGAGATCCGCCGAGAGCACTGCTCAAGCGACGACAGTCCGCAACCAATCGCAGCCAAAACGGACGGAGGACAGCAATGAGAAAAACAGGTTTGGCTGGCTCATTGGTGCGTAAACTGGCTAAAAATGCCTAAGGGTCTGTTTGACTATTGGCTCAAACAGCGGTTGTGAAACAGGTGTCGGTCATCGATACGCTTGCTGTGAGTGAAACAGAAGCTAAAGAACTGAAAGATGCTCTAAAATAGTGTGTTCGAGTGCTTTCGTCTTTCTTCCATACAGCTATCGCTGCTGCCTCAACCATCTGAAATGTGATATTTTGGGATATGATTTCTTCTTTCCGGGATTGGTTGACTATTTAAATTATAAAACCCGTTGTAACACAGTGCGACGCTCGGAGGAGAGTTCATTGTTCTCTAGAAGCACTCGGGTATGTGAGACATCCGATGAGCTCTTGATCGCACTGGCGGTGGCCACCAATGACAGAAGGCGCGCTATGACAATCCTGCCTGCAGCGAACACGCCGTGACACCCCGCTCGTGGGGAGGTTTCTGAGGTTCTGTGTTGTCCACGTGGGCACGATGGGCGATGCCGAGAAATATTTTCACCACCGGTGTTGCTCGTTGACCGGTTCTAGAAACAACACACCTCATGGAGGAACTCGGAATCACCTTTCCACGAAACAATCAATCCCATGGACTTCCCTCTCGAGGACGATCGCGGTACCAGCCGACCGAACATTTCTCGGAACCGCCTATTGCGCGCGTGATGGCGGTGCATCCACTAATGACAGACCTGCCGCTAACGATCCATCAATGACAGACCCCTCTCTGACGACCATGCCATGACAGATTCGTCCGGGCCGGAGATCTAGAACCAACACACCTCATGGAGGACATGCCGAGGTCCCTAGAATCAACTCACCCCATGGCAGAAACGGAGATCTAGAAACAAACACAACCTCATGGGAACAGCGGGTGCTCGCCGATCGACCGGATCGTCTTGGGGAAACAATCAACCCCATGGCCGCTTGGTTCGACGTCCTCGAGGGCCGCTTGTTCTAGGAACCCTATGGACCCCTGTTTCTCTAGGGCACCCCATGGGCCGGTGGCGCTCTCTAGAAACAGACTCACCTCATGGAGGACGGGTCGAGGTTTTTAGAAACAAACACACCCCATGGCAGAAACAGGTGGGATCTAGAACCAACTCAACCTAGACCAGGAGTCATCGCCCGTGGTACTGAGGACATGCCCTTGGCCGGCCAGGGTCTTTCGACAATTTCGTTCGCTATCTCTACCGCCTTGCTTCCGTCGAAATGGGGACTTCTATGTGAGTGTTGAGCCGCCCGTCGCTATCACTCGAGAGACTGCTCGGGCATTTCCAAGCCGATCTCATCGGCAGCCTTCGCTACGCGATCGGCGATGCTGGTGGGGCGGTCACCGAGCCCGACCATGAACAGGTGGCTGTTAAGCTCGGCAAATCGACTGTCACCCCCTCGCTCACGTGCGTCGAGTTCGTCGGCGACGAATTCACCGTAGGCCGTCAGCTCCCACCCGTCAGGGTTTTGCTCGAGAATGGGCCTCCACGACCGTTCTGCCAGTTCTTTCTGACCTGCTAGGCTGTTACAGAGTGCAGTGACCACACTCTTGTGTGAGTCAGTTGCGACCTTCTGGGCGATCGTCGACGATCGGAGTGGGCTGTCGGCGTTGTAGATGGCTTTCACGACCGTGGCGGCACTGATACCTTTCCACCCAGCATCTTCTAGTTCCACCACATCTTCATAGACTCTCTCGGCTATTTCAGCTTTCGTCGCAAGGTTATACTCCTTGACAATCGCAAGGAGATCTTCTCGAGTTACGAGTTCGTCGGGATCGATCTCAGGCAGGGGGCCATACTGGCGAGCGAAAAGTGCCTGCTGCCCGGCAGTTCCCAGTCGGTTCGAGAGAAGATCCTCGGATGGGGGGTCCTCGGTTAGCCGGTCGACCAGAAGGGTGTAGACCCCTCGGGGGTCGATCCCCCGTGCGAATTCTTCCGGTGGTGTGAGGTTGTCCTCGACTTCGATTCCGTCGGCGTCGTTCAGGACTTCGCGGATGTGCTCTTGGATCTCCCGTTCGGCTTCTCGCGACGCTTCGCGCTGTTCTCGAATCCCCTCGTGGAAAGAGATCGCCTCCTCATCGTATTTGAGTTCGGTTTCGAGGCGTTCCTTCAGGTATTCGATAATTCCCTCGATGGCCTCGTGCCGGGGCTCACCCAGTTGAGCGCCATCACTAGGATCAAGAAACAGGCCATGGAGGAATCCCCATGCCATATCTTCTCTGGTCTGTTCGTGTTCGTCGATCCCATCCGGAAAGAGCATGAGCATAAAGAGCAGTTGCCCGAACTTCCGAGCGAGTTTCTGTGGGGCCGATGTCGGGCGTGACCCGCCCACGTCCGCGTGAAGATGGCTCTCTGCAATGACCTCGGCCCACTCGTCGTCCTCGTCGAACCCCATTAGATTGGTCCAAGCGTCGGCGTAGTGCTCTTCGTCGAGATAGCCGTTCTCATGGAGCAGTTCGACGTCAGAGAATAGTCGGTCGAAGCGCTCTCCAAGCTGATCGATCTTCTTTTGCACGTCTTGTTCGAGCTTTGCCTCTCGGTAATTTCCTGTCTCTCCAACTGAAACGTACTCCCGCTGCAGTCCACTCAGCGGGAAAGACGGCGGTCGGCTATACCGGTCTGGGGATGAATTGTCATCTGCCATTGCAGGTGAAACTCTACGTTTTCAGGTGTATAAATATGCCTGCAAATGTACCCTATGAACATGGGCGAAGCACTCGGTTTCCAAGACGACCTCCGACAATCATCGAGAGGGTGCTCAAACGCACTTGATTCGATCGTCTCACCGAATGCTTCGTCAAGTGACTGGTCTAGGTCTACGAACATCGCACGATCACAGAGAAACTGAACATGTCCAAATCCAACGATACACAACCTGATGGCGGCGAAGACGAGGAAGAGTACATCACCAAAAGAGAAGCAGAGCAACTTGTTGATGAGAAGACCCGTGACATCAAGCGGAAGCTTGACAGCATCGAACGCGCCCTGCGAGAGAAGTAGATACTATGCCACGATACGCTGAAACATACGACTTGTCTGAGGAGAAGGAACGGATCGACAAACGACTCGATACCCTCGCTGACAGAACAAGCGAGATTGAGCAACAGATGGATGAATTGGGTGAAGACGAGGACCTCAACCAAGGACAGCTCCACGAGTATCGAGAAATCGTCCAAGAAGGGAATCAGCTTGAACAGATGTACGCTGGTGTCCAGTGGGCACTCAATCCTGATGGTGACCAAGAGCCGATCGAAGAGGTGACGCTTGGCTCGCTCACTGCTGGGGAGTACGCCGAAGTTGGCGACAAACTCCAAGCAGCCAAACAGCAGAGATCTGGGTGGGGCTGGGGGACAAATCCTGACCTCGACAACGCTCGTCGAAACATGTTCGCTGCGGCATGCCTCCAGGATGCATCTTTCCTCGCGGAGGAAGATCCCGATTTCGAAACCAAGATCCGTGTCGTTACCGACCTTGCACCGGCGTTCATTCACTGGCTCGAAAAGAAAGGAGATGAACTTACTACTCCAGAGGTGGAGGGAAACGGATTCAGAAAGCGGGTCGAGGAAAGGAGAACAGTCTCGACGCCCAAATCGCGTACATAAGAGGACTGCTCATGCGCTATGGCCACCATCCCCGTGACATCGACGACTACACTTGGAAAGACATCCAGGAATTCGTCGCAGCACTGCCAGCAGCTTGGGAGAACGAGAACCTAGCGGGACTGGGTGGTAAGTGATGACGGAGTTCAGCACGACAGCGTACCTCGATCTCCAAGTTGATCAAGGAGGTCTCCGTTCAGCGCGCAAGGAGATAGAAGATAAGCTCACCAGTGACCCGATTCAAGTTGAGGTCGAACCGGTCAACTCGGGACGCGTAGCATCGAGTTCAGAAGCACTCTCGTCAAACACCGAAACAAGTAGCAGCGGAAACGGTGGAAGCAACAAGCTTCTGGAGCACCAGAATTCGATGCTCAACAACATCGATTCCCACTGGAGTGAGAACATCGAGCTGAACGACACACGGAATGATCTTCTCCGGCAGCTCCTCGACGAAACTGAGAAAGGCAATACGACAGTCCGGGGTCGAATGGGCCGCGGTCTCATGGGCGGCGGTGCTATCGGTCTGATGATCGGTGGAACTTTGCTCAGTAAACTCCCTAATCTCGATCTACCAAAACTCAAGGTTCCGGATATTCCACCGCTGAAGGCTCCTGATATCGACCCTCTTGAGGTGCCGGATATCCCACCACTTGACATTCCTGACGTTCCAGAGCCCACTTGGTTACCGATTGAGGTACCAAAGCCAGACTGGATCCCTATTCCGCCACCAGAACTACCAGAGATGCCTGTACAGCCAGAAATTCCATCATCGACTCCGTCACCAGGCCCAATTCCCGTACCCGGTAGTCCAGATGGTAATACGCCTGGCATTCCAAACATCAATCCTCCTGATGTCAATGTCCCAGAAATCTCTCCGGGTGCTATTGCGGCAGGTGGCGCAGCAGCAGGTGCTGCTAGTTGGCTCGCACAAAGAGGCACCACGATCGGGCGGGGAGCTAGCGCCCCAGGCGTTGTCTCTGACCCCGAAACAATAGAAGACGTGATGAACGCCCCTGACACTCTGAGAAATGCTTCAAGAGGACAGTCTGAAGGTCACAAGAAACTTGATCAACTAACCAATGGCCTTGGCATCCCGAGCTTTGACGAGTGGCCAGGATACGTTGGCCCTGACCGGGATGGTTCTGGAGGATCGTCGGGTGGGGGTATGAACATCAATATCCCATCTGTCAGTAGAAACGATCTCAGTAATGCAATGCCCTCGGTCAACAAGAAGGATTTAGAGGAAATTGCCAGTCAAGACATTGAGTTCACTGTGAAACCGAATATCAATGTCTCTGCCGACGGCGTCTCTAAGAAAGATGTTGAGCGGGAGGTAAAAGAAGCCACGTCACAGGTGGAAAGAGAAGTATCGAAAAGGCTCGATCGACTCGAACGAGCGTTCAAATAAGGGAAGGTGTTTTAAAATGCTGGAAAGTTCATCCAGCATATGGATCGACGTTCCTTCCTTCGCCATTCTCTCACAGCATCAATCGCAATCGGCGCAGGGTGTGTTTCTTCGAACAGCACCGATTTGCCCGATAATAACAGTAGCTCACCTGAGAACTCAACTGATAGGAGCAACTCTGACGGCGGCAAGAAAGCCCTCGAGGTAGTTGAGAACGAACTCATCCATACGGGAAGTGGCGAGACTGCGGAGGTGAAAGTCTGCGCAGTAGTAGAGAACGTCTCTCCAAACGCGCTTGGACAAGTCGTTGCATCTGCCACGTTCATCGAGGATGGAGCGCTACTCAGTAGCTGGGTCGTCACGGCTAATGGGATGGATCCGGGACAGCGTTGGGAATTTGATATCCGCAGCGGAGGGGCGACGGGCGAAGATGCGCAAGCGGTTGACGATGTCCAACTTGATGTCGAGGAACGAGTCTCAGTAGCTGACTACGGTTCAGATAGAATCGAGATCGTCGAGAATGAGCTCGTCCGCGACGAAAACAACATCATCGTCGAGGGAGTGGCGAAGAACGCCGGCGATGAGCGCTTGGAGTACGCGACGATCGTGGCCACCTTCGTCGACACTGACGATGTCCTGGTTGGTCGGGCGCTCACTCATACCGTCCGTGACGTCGATCCAGATCAGCGCTTCAAGTTCAGCATTCGCTACAGCGCTCGGGTTCGGGACCCTGCTGACATCGACGATTATCAACTAACCGCACACCATCGTGTTGAAAAGTAGCGCCGGAAGTAGCGCAGTGTGACGTTCGTTTCGAGTGTCGCACCGGACTCCACCAATCCTGTTCTTCTGCCTAGCTGGCGACGTACTTCCCAACGGTGTCCGTTCGCAGCCGGTCTCCTCGAACTGCTCCCTTCACTCCACGTGGTGAGCGTGAACAGCGGATCAGCTGGCGACCTCGAGTCGGGGCGGATCATCAGCCACTGCACGAGGTACTCCTTCAGTCCCTCGTCGATCGGGATGTAGGTCGCTCGGGAACGCTTGTTGCCAGCACATTATCAGCGCACGACATATTTCTGATAGCTCTCCTCCCTGTTTCACCACTGTTTGCGGCGGCAACCCCCTCAATACTAGTTGGTTTTTGACCCCCATTTACCCTGGACAGTAACACCGTCTTGCGATTTTACCCTGGACACCGAGATAAGTACGTACCCTGAATAGAGATTTACCCTGGACAGCTCGACCCAAACTACACGCAGAGCGTTTCAAACACAGTTTTATGGGTGTATTCTGATTTGACTCATTGAATCGAAGGAACGAGTAGAAAGCAAACAAGAGCTTATCGATAGTGGTGGCATCGAGGCGTTCGCAGCGATGTACATCAGAGAAGCGGATGGTGTGCAGATACCGAAGGAAGAATTGTTTCAGGTATACTCGAGATGGACTGATCTGCAAGACATTGATGGGACAAACGCAAGTTGGTTCGGTCGGAAGCTTGCGAACGTCGTTGAGTATGGAGATGACCGTATCAGAGACGGCGATAATCTGGTAACAGTCTACACTGGAATCGACCTGACCAGCGATGGATCAAAGCTCCTTGAATGAGATTCATATCATAACTATGTCTGTATTTCAAGAGAATAAAACACCGGATATCTCTGCACTAGCACTAGTATTCCGATCCCCGCCCGTCAGGCTACTTACACGCCAATTTACGGTTTACACCACTATTTGTTCAGGGAAAATTAATTGTTCAGGTCAAGAACCTGAGAACTGTTCAGGGCAAAACCGCAGGATGGAAGCGATGTTCAGGGCAAATCGAGGGTCAAAACCAACTAGTATAGAAGGGGTAGCCCCCGTTGGACAGGGTAACGAACAGCCCACTGGATGCCGGTGTGTTTGTCAGTATCGTGATAGTAGATTCACGATGTCCAACTGGGACGCATATTACGAGGTCGATCGATGATGTCTGAGAGTGTTGTCTCTCTCGGTGATACTCATTGAGCATCGTCTCGCGTGCCTTCTCGAGTTTCTGAAACCGACCGGACGACCCGCCCGTGTCCAGATGGCCTTTCAGGTCTTTCACCTGCGCTCGAAACGCCGCCTGGACGATCTCGCCGGGAGCGTCCGGTGCGACCTCGAGGACGTCGTCACTTTGCACAGGGGTGGAGGCGGCTCGGTCGAGCAGAACAACCGTTTCGAGATCGATGTCGACACGTCCGACGTGAAACGTGAGGTCGATCAAGCGTTTGACGAGGTCGACCGTCGCCTATTCGGCCTCGAGGACGCTTTCAGTCGGTGACGCCGGTCAACTAGAACCAACTCACCCCATGGCAGCGATCCCTGTTCACGGGCCGACCGACGTCGTCGTCGCTGTCGAATCGCGTCGGCAGCCTCGCCGTTCTGTGTATGGTGTCTAAGCTCCCTGTCCCCGCATCGTTCTGCGGATGGAACCCAGTGTATACTAGTTGGTTTTGGGTGGTGTTTTTGCGTGGACAGCGCTCCCGTCACGCGATTCTGCGTGGACAGAGGTGTCCATGCAGTTTCCGTAGATAGCTGATCTGCGTGGACAGGTGCTGCAAGTGCTCTATTTTGGCGGTATATGCATCTATCCCAGCCAATATCGCAAATTAGGTTCCGTCAGTCATCAGTCCCACCTGGCCGGATCTCGTCGAGGTTGCTGGTTTCGATGCCGACCTCGAACGTCTGGATGAGCTCCGCAAACGCCCACGTGCGTTCGGTCGTCGTGACCTCCTTCGACCGACCGTCGTACTCCACGATCCCGTACTCCTCGAGGAGCGGAATGTGGGTCTGGTGGAGCGAGTTCTTTGTCGATCGTCGAGACGCCTGGTCGACGTCGACGGAGCCCACGTCGTCCTCGATCGCGGCGACCTGCCGACCGAGGTCTCGGAGTTGCGTCGTGACGACGTCGTCGCAGCACTCTAGCTGGTAGTCGTGCAGCAGGTCAATCAGGATTCGCCGGCGTTCCGATCGCAACAGGCGTACGAAGTCGCCCAGGTCATCGCTGGTCCCAGTCATCGCTGACCACCCGTACCTGTGGTTCGGATCATCGTCTTCCCAATCATGACGAACTCCCCTCTGGGTCGTAGCAGGCAGTCTGCATTTGACGGATCTGGCAGGCCAGTGGCTCCGTTGCGTCAGTGGCTGCGACGCGTTTAGCCCGATCATCGTAGTCGACCGCACCAAGATCGTCTAACGTCTCCAGATGGCCCTGGATCAATGCGACATAGACCCGTGTGCGCTGCTGGCTGGTCACCTGACTGGGATCGATTAGGTTCTCGATCGCGGCGATTTCGACGGCGAGATCGCCGGCTGTGACGGCTCCGTCAGACCGTGAGGCCGATAGGATGACACGCCGTCGACGGCTGTTCGACACGGCAGTGAAGGCGTCGTCTGGATCCATCGGAATTGACGACCAGTCTGCTTCGCCGGCCTCGTCGGTTGCGTTCACAGCTCACCACGAGCGAGGCGCTCTCCTCGTTCGGTCAAGAGCAGGATGCGGGATCCTTCTCCAATGGTTTGGACGAGGTCCTCTTCTTCGAGCCGGCGGGCGTGGACACGTGTTTCTTCGAGAGTCCAGCCAGTGCGATTGGCGATGTCTTTTGCCGTGGTTGTGCCGGCGTAGCTGTCTGCCAATCCAACGATTCGTCGGGTTCGTGGGTCCCGGGTGACGGTGACCGCCTCGGCCTCGGTCGGGAGGCGAGAGACAGAGTTATCACTCGGGACGCTGTTAATCTTGTTTGCTGTCATTCGGCAGCCTTGGTTCCCGGTGTGCTCGCACCGGGGACGCTTTTCATGCGTCAACCGGACTTACTGGATGGATTATAAAGTATATTTGTATAGTTAGTCAGCAGAGAGTGAGACGGACCGTTGAGAATCCGTGGCTGGCGTTCACGAGCGACCGTTTAGGCAGATGTTATTCTCATTCTGACTTTCACTGTGAGTGGAATCTAAGTCGATCCGGGAAGAACGGGTCAGATGCTGTCCATCCTGGGACAGCTGTGCTCACGGAAGAGCTCTCTCTCTCTGTCACAACCGCGGGGCCTGGCCCACCACAATAGCTGGGCTCCCGTTTCGTGACTTACGTGAAAACGCGGTACTCAGTTAGTCGAAGAGCCCGAACGTGTAGATATTGTTCACGTATGGCTCCCGAATCTTGACGCCCCATTCGTCGTGCTGGTAGATCTCGTCCATGACCTTTTCCTCGAGCACGTCTCCACGGATGTATTTCACCAGATCGTCGGGCAGATGGCCATCGTGGTCGCTACGATACCGTTTCATCTGTGTCCGGAAGAAGTGCCTGCAGTAGTGAAGGTCGAAGTCTGACCGGCCAGATCCCACTTCGGTCAACCCAAATTCGGCTCCTTTCTCGGTCACGAGCTTGTTGTAGACGGTGTGCGGGCTGATCCGATCGTACGTCCACCCGATGGGTTTGAGTTGTGGGAACAGCGGGTGGGGCGGGCTCGTGTCTGGTCGCACAGTGAGGTACTGGAGCGTCGCTTGCACGAGCTCGTCGTCCATCGGGAGGATCGCTTCGTGCGTCCGCTTGTTTCCAGTCTCTCGTTTCTCACCGCGGACGACGTCTCCTCCGTTGAATCCGCCGTAGATGTAGATCGAGTCTGGGTGATCTTTCACGTTCTCGTGCAACTCGATGCCGCGTTGTTCCAGGAATTCGTAGTATCGGGGATCGTCGATGTGGACGCAGTCGAGATCAATATTTACGCCTGCACCCCTCCGAAGTCCATATTTCAGGTAGTAGAGTGCCATCGTCTGAAGCTGCGGATGTTTGATCGAGCGGAGGTACTCACCCATCTCTTCAACGGTGTGGTAGTCTCGATCGGGAGAGGAGACGTCTGCATCGGTCCGACTGAGAACGTAGCCTGCAGGATTCGAGTCCGTCTGGTTGTAGAGGTGCATCATCTCGCTGTAGAACGTCGAGATCTCGGTCAAGCGATTGAGCATGTCTCTCTCGGAGTTCTTCTCACGGATGTGGTCCCGGAAGTCGAAGAGATCAAACACGGTTGCCTCCAGGACATCAACATCGCGCTGATCGAGGAACTGGCGCAGTCCGGTTTCATTCTTGTTTTCAGTTAGCTTACGCTCCAATTCTTCAATCGTTTTATCTGCAACGTCCTCACGGCATTTCAGGGAGAGCCAATCATCCACTGGATCGCCATCGAAGTGCTCTTCAATGTCGATTTTCCCATAGCCACTCATTCTGTCATCGTCCATTTTTCGTCAACTGGGTCGTACTGTACCAGATCTTCATTGTGCAAGTCTTTCAGCGAGTTGCCGACCAGTTTCGCCATATCGTCGAAGATGATCTCGACGAGATCTTCTTTCGTGATGCCGTCGGTGACCGACAGGTTTCGTAAGACGATATCCTCGAGGATGTCCTCGATCTCCTCATCTGCCGTGGTCGACTCTTCTTGCAGTTTCACGTGCGCCCTGTCGGGCTCTTCGGTGTGCTCAAAGCCCCAATTCCGGCGGCCTACACGCATCATCATGCGCGCGTATTCAGACTGAGACACTTCCAGCTCCTCGGCGTCATCTAGCCATTCGCTAGGGACTCTTGTTTGGATTTGTTTTCTCTCTACCATGTGGCAAACCTCGTTATCTTCTGGTCCATATTTGAAACCTTGCCCCGTGCGGTTCGATGTACGCCCGAGAAACCGTTCTATATTTATGTGTTAATTCCAGTTTCCCGGTGTCCGTCATATAACTCTAATAGAATTCATATATAATCAGACACGCAGACGGCGTCGGGGTAATTGTTAATCACAGTGCCCCGGCTCATAACCGGGCACTTCCACGTAACAAAAACCAGACTGAGGGCACGTCGAACCGACTGACAGCACGACTATACCACACTTATACTGGAATGGTCGTGCCTTCAGTCCGGAGTCCGCGCTGACAGTCCAACTGGCGATCTCGAACAGCGCACCTCAGATCCATAATCATGTGTAAGTACCACCAGTTGAGATACAACTAGAATGCGGGCCAAAAAGTCGGTATAATTATTGTTATATTGGACTTTGGCATCCCACAGTGGTCTCACATATCGGGAGTTCTGTGGTCGGGCTCGAGTTGAACGCAGCTGTGCGTTACCGTGCTAATCCACAGTGGCCGCCGATGTCTGATGGTCTGGTATTAGATATAGATTTCATCTATACGGAATATGTATTCTAAAAAGATTTACAAGCAGTCAAATAGATGCTCTAGCCATGTCTCGACCACGAAACTCGAAGGGACGATGGAAGTCCGACAAAGACATTACAGAACAGCGGATGAAAATGGCAGCAGCAGCAGTTCTCGGTGCAGTAGCGATGTGGTTCTTCGCCACCGGATTGTGACCGACTATTTGTCTGGCGACTTATTTCAAGTTCATCGACAACATAGAGTCTCCGAATAGATTCTTCGCTGCCGGATACATGGTTAAATAATACTCAGCCGACTGCCCCCGAGTGCAGAACGAAGGAGTTAGTCTGATCGCGATCCAACAGCCGCGTAGGCAATCACGGGGATCGGCTCACTTACGCCAGCATCATGCCAAATGCGATAGCGCCGATCGTGAGCGAGAGCAGCCCGATGATTGCCATGAGCAGTTCTGTATTTGTCATGTGTCTTGTGAGTCCGACGGCAACCAGCGTTGCCACTGACCGACAGCAGCCATTCTGCCCTAAAAGGGGTAGACCGCTTACATCGTCTGAATTCCGCCGAACCGTAATATGATCATGTGGTGACGGGTACTACAATCTGTCGAGACGTGCGATCGGTGCGGTCAGCGTCTCAAACCCCCATCAATTCCACTGAAACTCACGGTGTTACACTTGCAGGACGGTGTGTGGTCGGAAAACAAACCGTATAACGCTTGGTAAAGTCTTTAGTCAGTAGTCTGCTGGGCACCGACACGGTAGCCAGCGAGGAATGCATCTCTCACCTGCGATGCATATTCGTCAGCAAGCTTCTCGACGTCGTACGGGATCTCAGTCCGGTTCTCAAACTGCTTGTAGAGTTCCGGCCGCACTTCGAGATACTGTTCTATAGATCCAAACGCAGCCTTGATCTCGTCAACAACGCAGTACTTGATCTCCTCGTACTCATTCCGCAGAAATCGCTCGAACTCAGAGTCCTCAACGGGTCCCGTGTGCTGGTAATACATATTCGCAAAGTGCTGCCGGCTGTGGTCAGTTCCTTCCGCGAGTTCCTTGAACTCTGCAGGCCACTGTTGCACGAGTAGTTGCGTCGCTTCAATCTGGTTTTGGTTGGTAAAGCCTGGCTCGTGGTTCTTAGTCGTCTCAATCGGGAACTTAATCTCGACCTCTTCAAACTTCACCATGTCTTGCCTGACACATTCTGGAAAGTTAAGTGTATATGGCAGGTGTTGTATGCAACACCCTCAAAGCCTACTCGCCGTCGATGTGGTGTGCGATGATATTCTCGGCTGCATCGCAGATCTCGCACTGTTCGCCCTTCGCCTCGAGGCACTTCGTTCGGCAGTCAGTCATCGATCCCACTCCCTTCGAACTGCTCGGCCTCTTTTCGTATCTCCTCGGCGTCCATCTCTTCGAGAGTGTCGAGTCCTTTCTGGACGATCATTGGGTACCAGTGCATCAACTTCTCGAGCGGGTCTTCGCCAGCTTGCCGAAGTTCAACATTGGTAGAATCAAGTTGGAGATCAAGCTGGTCCATCAACTCTTCAGAGAGGTGGATCTGCTTTGGCCCCCAGTCTTCTCGCTGTTTTACTGGAGTGACTGTCTTATCTCTCTTATCTGTAGGATCTCGTTTGTCTGGTTTTACTGGATTGTCTGCATTGTCTGGCTCCCCTCGTTTTACCGGGTCGGCCTTCTCAGACGTTCGACGACGACGTTCACGGAGCCGGTCAGAGCGATCATCAGACATCGCCCCACACCTCCGCTTCATCGAAGTGTGCGGCAACGTCGGTGGCGATCGCCTCGAACACATCGCACATATCGCTCTCCGGGTTGTACGCGAGCAGCGACTCGCCGGCCTCGAGCGACTTCTGAATGTCCGCTCGTTCCCGGATCCGCCAGACCGGCGTGTCGGGGTACGCATCTTCGATCCAGTCAACCATCTCTTGGGCCTGCTTCTTCCGGACGTCGATCCGGTTGATCGCCACCCCGACCTCCTCGATCGAGATTTCGTAGTCCGTCTCGAGAGCGCCAATGTGATCATACAGGAGTTCGAACGCGCGCTTGCTCGTAGACTCAGCGAGTGCGGGAATGAGCACGTGCCGGCAAGCGAACAGAGCGTTGTCGGTGAGATTCCCGAGCTGCGGCGGACAGTCCACGATGATGTAATCGTAGTCATCTTCGACGTATTCGAGCAGCAGATTCAGTTGCTCTCCGCTTCGGCGCGATAGCGTGAGCTCTGGCTCGACCGCAGTCATGTCGATATTCGAGGGTAGGACATCCATCTCCTCGTGCTCGCGGATGATGTCGGTGACTGCGTCGCGCTGCTCGGCGTCGGTGAGACAGTCGAACAGCGTTGGTGGTTCGTCTTCGTACGCTTCGGGCATCCCAACGTCTTCGGTGGCGTTGCCCTGTGGGTCGAGGTCGACGAGGAGCGTGTCCTGGCCGGCGGCGTTTAGCGCGGCTGCAGTGTTGATAGCGACCGTCGTCTTCCCGACTCCCCCCTTCTGTTGAACGACACAAACCCGGTTAGCTGGTGAATCCATACAAGCCAGTTTTACTGGCTAAACTATAAAACCGCGTCAGACTCACATCAGAATACTGGTTGGTTAAACTGGTAGCGAGATTTTACTTTCATTTCTACTCTCCGGCTGGCTGATATGTAAATACTAATTAGTCGATCTATTTGGCATGTCTCAGTCAGACACCGCGTGGATGGAGAAGCCAGGAGACGACGTCAACGACGATGGCGTTCGCGTCCGCGGAGCACCTAATGCGTCAGGACGGAGAGCCACCAGAGTGGCAGGATCCGCTCCCAGGCCTCTAGATCGGGCACGCCGATGGGATCGCAAGACTCTTTTTCGAGATCCAGGAGTTCAGCGATGATTCGATGTACCCAAACTCGGTCGCCATCGAGAGCGAAGAGATCCCGAAGGTGGTCGAGGCGCTCATCGAGTGGGCGTACGAACGCGATACCGATCAGATCCGCGAGCGGGTTGAGCTTGCACTCGAGGAACTCGAAAAGGTCAGTGAGAAATAAAATAGAGATTCAGACCGGGCAGGAGATGGAATGCTCGCCTTTATGCATTTCTGACCCACTGTGATAACTTATCTCGGCATCATATCTGAATTTGCAATCAGATTCAATGATGGGTACTGCGCTGATTTCGTTAATTCCAATCTTGTACTCTATGGTCTCCGACTCTCCACCAGCTAGGTCCCCAATTTGTTCCCAGTTACTGTAAAGTGGGTCTTCCTCGCCCACCAGAAAACTGTCCGTTTTCGCATATATGTCAAGATCTAACGAAACAGACTCGGCAGCCTCATCACTCTTGTTTGTTACCTCCATTTCGATCGTGGTGTTCGTTTCTGGAGGTATTGACTGAGAATTAGGTAGTGAAATGTCCAGAATGTCGATTGAGAAGTCCGCATCCTCAGGAGACACATACTCCACTGAATCCTCCACGGACTTGTCCATACAACCCGCCAAAAGCGCAACCGACCCAACACTCGCAAGAAGAGACCGTCGTTTGTATGATTCCGCCATACTTCCTTTGATACGTGAATGTATAAAGATCTTATTTATAGAATGACCTGATTATTGTCTTAATCAACCAATCTTAGGCACGTCAATAGCGCTGATCAATTCGATCTACATCTCGAACTCGAACTCGTGTTCGAGGACATCGACGACGTCTTCATGCTGGACGTGGACGCGACAGTAGACGGTCCCGTTCTTGTCGGTGTAGAGTCGCTCCTGCTCGAGAGTCTTCTTATCTCGATCGTCGAGGGTATGATAGTTGTCAGTCATCAGGTCCCCTCCTGTCCGATGGCAAACCGACACTTAAGGATCGCTTCAGTCAAACCCTCGTGCCGAATGCGTTCGTGATCGATAGATGCGTTCAGCACAGCGTCGAGACTTGAGACAAGATTGGCCACATCCGCTTGGATGTCCCGATCCTCGCCAACAACCACATCGATCGAGGCAAGACAGCGGCCATCATCGGTCTCGAGCCAGGTGTTCTCGACGCGGTAGCCACGGTCTGTTAGCCACTCGAAGACTGTCGCGAGCGCCCTGGCATCCTGCGCTGTGACTTCTGTTTCGGATTCGTCGTCAGTCATAGTTCTTCCATCAACTGCTCAGTCTTCTTGCGCTCCGCTACAGCCTGCCGGACTTGTTCAATGCCATCGGCGTTCAGATCAACCATCATCCCGTCATCGCCTCGGTCTTTCGTGACGATTTTCCGCCGCTCGAGTTCCGACGCGGCTTTCGAAACGTCCGACGTCGTCGAGACACCGAGACGTTCGGCGATCGCCTCGTAGGAGACGGGCCCGCCCTCGGCGACGATCCCCACAATGACTCCCTTCACGTAGCGCGGCGACGCACCACACTCAGCCTTCGCGGTCTCGATCTCCGCTTGGACCACCTCGAGCGTCAGGAAGTCCTCGTAGGACTCGAGTTGCTCGCCGATATCCGCGTCGGCCTGGGCCCGCAGCCGCTCGTTCTCCGCTTTGAGGTCGTCAATCCGCTCTTGTAGTCGTTCGAGTTCGGCACTGTCGGCCCCACGGTCGCCCGCAGCGGGTGGCGGCGCTGTCGTCTCGGCTTCGACCTCGACGCCGAGGACCTCACGGGCCTGTTCGAGTTGTTGCTCGATCTCTTCGGCACGCTCGATGCGATCCGCCGCGATCTGGAGACGGTCGACCTCCCGCTCGAGGTCGTCGACGCGACCGCGCAGCTGGTCGCGCTCGTCGACGACGTCGTCCAGGCGCGACTCGAGCTCACGGATCCGTTCGTTTTTCGCCTCGATCTGGGCGTCGAAGTCTTCGGGGACCGCGTCGCCGGCGTCGGTCCCGTTCTGTAGCGCGGCCGCCATCTGCTGGGCGGCGTCCGCGATGTTTTGCTGGTTCTCGAGTTCCGCTTCGAGTTCTTCGATTCGTTCGTCGCGCTGCTCGAGTTGTTCCTCGAGGCGCTCGATCTCGTCGCGACGCTGGTCGGCTCGGTCGGAGATTTCCTCGAGGTCGCCCAAGAGGTCCTCGTCGAGCGACTTCAACTCGGGCCGCTCGACGTCCTCGAGGCCAGGGGTTGCGCCGGCGTCGAAGGTCCGCTTCCGGCGCACCTGGACACGCTCGACGTCAGCCTCGCGCCAGTCAGCCTGCAGGAACGCCTCCCCGTCGGCGAGGTCGCCGACCGCGTCGGCACTCTCAGCGTCGACGACACGCCGGACGACCGTGGTGTCGTTGTCCCAGGTGAGCCGGTGCCAGAGCAGCCAGTTGGCCTGCGTGATGAAGTCCTTCTTAACGTCGGCGGGGCGCTGGCTGATTCCGGCGATCCCGAGCCCGTGCTTACGGCCGCGCTTCGAGATCTTGATCAGCATCTGGCCGACGTCGTCGAGGCCGCCGCCCTCGGGAACGTACTCGTGGATCTCCTCAACGACCAGTAGGAACGGCGTCTTCAGGTCCTTCTCGCGGACGAAGAGCTCGCAGGCTGTCTCCCGGATCAGGTCGTTCGCGACGTCGTCCTCGAGGTAGCCCGAGACGTCGAGGATAATCGGGACGCCGTCCTCGAGGGCGAGTTGGGCAAGCTTGCCCGCGTGTTCGGGACCGACCTGGATGTCGGCCTGTTCGTCAGCGCCGGCGTGCAGGATCTCGTAGGACTCCTTGAGGCCGTAGTACTCACCGTCCGTGTCGACGATCAACAGCGGATAGCCCGCCTCGAGGAGTTCTTCCGCGACGACGCTCGCTGAGTTGGACTTCCCCGAGCCGGATTTCCCAGTGATGAACGCACGGCCGGTGAGCAATTCGACGATCGGGAGCTCGACGAGTTGGCCATCGACGGTCTCACCGATCCTGATCGTTTCCTCTGTGGTATCGGTGGCGGCCTCGTTGTCGCCGTCAGTATTCGTCGTACTCATTGGCCGTCCCATCGGCTGAATTGTCTTCTTCTAGTGCTTCCAAAAGGTCCGATTCAATCTGCTCAAGTTCGTTTTTCGCCTCTTCTCGCTGGTTTCTCAAGCTACGTTCCCAGCTGTCGCTTCGGTCGATCTCCGGGAGAACCTCCTCAATCTCAAAATCAAGTCTGTCGATTTTGATTTCCAGATGAGTCTTCTGCTTTTCAAGGAACTCTACCCGGTCGAACTCATCACTCGTCATCGGCCTTACCCTCGCGGTGCTTGTTTTCTGATTTCATTTTCTGGATCCCGTACTCTACCAGCTTCTCGGAGGTGACATTGTACCGGCTGAGGATCTCGTATTTCTCCAGATCGCCGTGGCGTTCGAAGTGGTCTCTGACGAGGTTCTCAACTGCCTCAATCAGCCAGTTGTTGTTCTCCGAAGGCAGTGCGTCGCCCTCGTGAATCGAATCGTGACAGTCCCTGCAGAGGTAGCACCCCTGTTTATTATCGCCGTATCTCCAATGGTGGAAGTCCAACTCAGAGTTACTCTTGCCACAGAGTGGGCAGGACTCGGGCTCTTCTATGAAGTCCGAGTCGATCGGCTCTCTGGGCTCAAGTCCAGCAGCGGAGACAGCTTCGTTCCAGCTACCAAACCTCAGTCTATATGATCGACCATAATATTCTCCGAACTCGTCCATTTGATCTCTCGTTGGAGGAGTCTTGCGCGTTTTCTCATTCAAGTCTCGAATGGCCTCTAAGAGCTCCTCGTCAGGAATCCGGTTCAAAGCTTCATCACCCTTTGACGATTGTCCGTACTCATGCAGACGCACCACCTACGAAATCCTCAAGATCGGCCTGTTCGATATCTGGTGCGTCGGGACAACGGACACGATGAACGCCGACGACGATCGGCGACGTCGTCGTGAACGAGGTCTCGCAGTGCGGACAGGTCCAGGTCTCGGCCTCAAGGTCCAAGGCAGTCACGGCGAATCCACCCAATGTTGGCGAGCTTTTACATAGAATAATCGACAAACCTCGACTAATGATTCAGCGTGAAGACTTCGACCCAACCGGCGAATCATGTCCCGACTGCGGATCCCAGCTTCAGAAGGGGCCAAAAGGCCGGCTATACTGTCTCCAGTGCGGTTCGGCGAAGGTACCTCGCAAAAATGAAGGCCACGAGACCGACTGGGACGGCGAGCTTCCGAACTTCGGTTGCAAGTAATGTCTGAGGGAATCACGCCAGTTCACCTCCTGAGAAGCGCTCAAGGTCGTTCAACTCTCCAGCCACGTCTTCGTTGAGCCGCCACGCTGTGTCTCGCGTTGTCTGCACAAACGGCTCAATCGCACCTTTATTCTTGAGCCGGCGGACAGTCCCAGAAAGTGAAGCCGATTCTTCGCCGAGCGCTTGAGCTACTTCTTTGGTTTTGACTGTCGACCGTCTCGGATCCGAAAGGACGTGGGCCATCTCCTCGAGGACTGCCTGTTGCTTATCAGTGAGGTCGATTTCACTCGACATCAGGGGTGTTATCTCCGTTGTCATCACCGTCGTTGTCGATAACCGCTAATACAGCCTCAAGCAGATCCTCTCGAACGGACGCCTCGGCAGTCTTCCAGTAGTCCGCTAGGTCGCGGAACGTCTCGACCGGGACCTCACAACCAGCTGCGGTTGGGTGGCCACCGCCGCCCAGCTGGTCGCGGGCGAGGAAGCCGTCACTGATCATCGTTTACTTCCCGGAGTTGTTCGGTTTCGTTCGTCAGCGCTCGCTCGAGACTCTGCAGGTCGTCGGCAGCCTCGAGAAGCGTTTCGTGCTTCTCCTGATCGAATGCAGTCGCCGGGACGCCCTGGAGCGCTGCGATCGCGTCGCGAACGCCGGCCAGTGCTTCCTCTCGACACTCGAGGTCGGATAGTGTCTCTCGATTAGTCTGACCCATCTGTGTTATCGTCTGAGATCGCGTCTTGTGCTCGCTTGAGGGCTGTACGTGCCGTGTCTGGATCGCCGCGTTCGAATGCGGCTTCGATGTTCTCGAGTTCGGCTTGAACACCTTCTAACAGATTCTCGCCGCTCGAAACACCTTCTCGAGGGTCCTCGTTGAGTTCGTACAGGCCCCGAGCCACTCGCTCGATCCAGCCAGCATCGCGAAGGCTTCGGAGCGAAAACTCAACGTTCCCTTTCTCCATGTTCGTTTCGTCAATGAGGTAGCGTGGGTTCGCGCGCCCCCACGGTTGACTGTCGCTACGCCCGTCTTTCAGCGCATCAAGAACTTTCTCGTCGTTAGCCGACGGTTCGTAGTTCTCGTTGACCATTTTCTCAGTCTGTATACTCATGGCGCATTTCCAAGTACGCACCCATTTGTAATACTATTTGTGATGCAATTGCTTCTCTACTTTGCAGTACAAAGCTATAAGTGGGTGGCTGATATACTATGAAGTAGAGCACGGGAGTTCGGCCGCAGAAACTGGCCGATGGGTGCTGTAACACCCTCGACCGTGCCGGAATACGGCAATGAACGTTGAACCACGAACTGACGAAACGGTTTCGGTTGAATCGGAGGTTGACAACTAATGGCTCGCATCCAACACATCGCGCCAACGCCGGTCGAGAAGACCGAGCTTGCGAAGGCCCAGGCCCTTGACTGGGACTTCGGAGAGACCCAGTGGGCCCTACAGGACGCGTTCGAGGATGCCGAGTACCCAGAGGTCGACGGAGACGACGAGCGCGTCTACTACACGCTCGCGTACAAGATCGGTCGGAAGCGCAACATCACCGCCCGCGCTGACGTCCTGGCGGTGACTCGTGATCTCGAGTACGCGATCGAAATGAAGCTGCCAGCGACGATCGACGACGCAACGCTCGACGTCGAACTCGTCAACTACGACGATGGGATCCCGGCCGCGTTCGCTCGGCCAGTCAAAGAGGAATCGACGGTCCCCGAATACCGCCACGAGCAGTACACGAACGTGCTCGAGCGAGCGCATGATGTCGACGTCGATCTCCGAGGTGAGCAGCAATGACGATCGTCCGCGATCACGAACACGTCGCGAAACGCGCCGAAGCCCTCGAGCGTGAAGGTGCGAAGGAGATGCGCCTGCGAGCAGAGGCTCGCGCCGTGGCCGGCTACGAGCCTGGCGATGTCGAAGAGTCCGACGGCTCAGATATCATTGTCGCTGACGATGGGGCGGCCGTCGCAACCGACGGTGGCGAGTCGGAGACCGATCACGCCGAACTCCGCGAGGGCGAGCAGCGCGACAACGACAACACGCACACAGCGGCTATCGCCGACGAGCAGTTCGCGCTAGCTGACGAGGCGGCCGATCGCCCGCTCCTCGACGTCGGCGACCAGGCAATCCCGACCGACCGAGAAGCGACGGTCACCGTCGTCCGCACGACGGGTAAGACTGCCGGCGAGTACGTGATCGACGAGATCGACGAGACAGTCGCGGAGTACAACGATTGCGATCCCGGCGAAGACGTCTACGAAGTCGTGTTCCCCGACCGAACAACAAAAGACATCAACAGCCTACAGCGTTACCCCTACCCGCGCTCGAAGCTGCGCCTCGAGACGCCGATACACGACCGCGACGGCAACGGCAACGGAGGTGACGGCCAGTGACACGCCGTCGACTCAGCGAGATCGCACGCGAGCGTGCCGCCGAGTTCGACTCGGGCATCTGCAACAACCGCGTTCACGAGTCGCTCCAGGGTCAGCACGATCACGGGCCTGACCTCGAGCGTCATATCAACGTGATCGAGAGCGTCTATGAGCTTGCGTACAGCTACGACGACGAGGATCGCAGTGAGCGCAAGTTCGATATCTTCGGCGCTGCGGAGGACATCAACGACCACATCGACGATGTCGTCGACGAGGTCATCGCTGCGACGCTTGCCGATCTCCTCGAGGTCGTCGACGGCTGGGGTGATGTCTGGGACGACGACGAGATCGCGGCTGCGAAGCACGAGGCCCGCGAGTGGCTGCAGGAACACAGCGAGGCTGCCGAGCGCGCCGGCGTCTGGGGCGAGGTGACTGCGTAGATGGCAGCTGCCGGATCTCACGCCGATATCGAAGTTCTCGAGGAACCTGCGGCGCGGGCCCTAACGACGCCCATGACGGTCATGGACGATGTGGGGATGGTCCGCGACGCGGACGGGATGTTCGAAGTCACGACTGACTCCGGACGCGAGTACATTGTCGATCTCGAGGCTCCGAGTGGCGCGCGGTGTCTCTGCCACGACCACAAATACTGCCAGCGCGATTGTAAACACATCTGGCGGTGTCGCTTCGAGACTGGCGAAGAGCCGATCCCAGCGTGGGTTGATCCTGACGACGTCGACGACCAGCTGGGTGCACACGTCACGGCCGGTGAACCGCGGTGGTCGCAGTGAGTGAAGAGGTCCTCGACGAGGACTGCGAGGACTGTGGGACAGCGCTGATCCGCATCTCCGAGGACGACGTTACGAACAGCCACAACTGCCCGGTCGTGACGTGTCCCAGTTGCCTCGAGATCGTCCGGAGGGAACGATGAGTCAGGACGGGCTCTCGCTGAGTTGGGCGCCACCGAACGCACGGCGTCGTCGGATCACCTTCGAGCCGTGGCCGTCTGAAGGGTGGGAACGCATCGAAGAAGAACAGCATGGCGACGAGTGGCAGATCGTTAGCCGAGAGATCGTCACCGACGTCGACCTCGAGGCGCCGGCTGCGATTATGCAGGGGTCGCAGTCCTGGCTTGGGCCCTGATCGCGCGGTAGTCGGTCTCGTTTGCTCACCGAAATGGTTCAGTCATCGCCTGCACGGTCAACTAATCGTTGACCTTTATTCGATCATCTACTTTCTCGAGCTTGCCAGCCTCAATAGCCACTGTGATCGCAAGCTGTGACTTGTCAGGAGAGACGCCAGCGTTATGAGCAATCTGTCTGATTGACGAGATTCGTGCGGTTTCTGGTTGCACCCGGTTATCAGTGTTGAAGCCAACGATTCGAACGACTTTATCGATCGTCTCGGCTAGATCCGGATATTGAGCCATGATATCTACACCGTCTGCGAAGTCCTCGAGTAGTGACTCAGGAATCAAATATTCTTTAGCAGGTGGCTTTGGTGTGACTTCCGTAGGATCCTCGTAGAAAATACCAAAGCAACCACTCTGAGGGCCTGATTCACGAGCAACAACTCCATCATCAGCCAGCCACGTCGGGAGATGGACCGTTGCGGATGTGTGTGGTGTTGGATCTGGATAGTACTGGCTCGCATCATCTGTGAACCGGCGGTGCCATGATGCATTCCACAGCGTTCGCCGAAGATCCTCGATCGAGTCGGCAGCGTACTTGTCTTTCAGCCGATTGTACTCGAGCTGGGCAACAATCTCCGGAGCGAGTGTGACTTCTATTTCGCCAGGGTCCTCAAGTGTGTCCTGGACGTCTTGAATAGAGTATTCGGATTCGTACCCGCTCGCATCGGGGAACACATCGTACCAGTCCTGGGACCGCCAGATTCGGTGTGACTGTTCGTCGTACCATGCGGTTGGTAGACGTGCTGGGACAGTCACATTCGGTGGATACGACGGACCAATCGGCTCTCGCCAGTGTTGTGGTCCATGCTCCCACTTGAGCATCGACGGTACCGCTTCTGGCCAGACTGTGTTGACCTGGCCGCCGAATAGATCAACGTCTCGACCGTCGTACTGCTCCTCCCACACCCAACAGACGGAGTAGCCGTGCTTGAGGTAATTCTCCGTCACTGCTTCGATGTCCTTGCCGTCGTTTTTATATTGAACTTCAACGACGATGCCGTTGCCATATGGGTGCTGTGAGTCCTCGAAACGAGCGTACACATCCGCGATGTTTTCGCCGACTTGCTGCTCGAGTGTCGAGCGCGCGAGGTCAAATTCCCATTGGAGTTTGTGGAGGGCTATTTCTTTCATTCGTTCGTGCTGTTCAGATTCTCCCCCAGACCCTACGCCACCGTAGCCACACGAGTCGCGCTTGTGCTTGAAATGGCTCGAAACGAACGTGCCGTTTTTCGTCTCGAAAGAGTCGTACAAAACCATTTCATCACCGCATCCAAGGCAGACAAGTCGGTCTGATTTCTCTGCTTGGCTTGGTCTAGTAATGCGATCGTCGGATAGTCGTTTTGCAAAAAATGCCATGTGTAGTTTAGTTGAAGCCGTTTGTTGTCTGATCGTTCTGGATCGTTTTAACGATTTGACAACCGAGGTGAAAGTAGAGCTATTATCTAACTACCACGCTAGATCAGGTTCTGACTATTTGTCACCACTGTCAGTTCAATAGCGATAGCTGGATACACTACGGCAACTTGGCGTTGCTACTACTTCGCCCGCTGTCTCGAGCAATGACCTTGCGACTATCTCCGATCGTTTAGAACAATGTCCTCAAGCCGTGTCGCAAGGTTGATCGCTGCATTCACGTCAGCGTGTACTTCGTATCCACACCGAAAACACTCGAAATCAGCACCATCCCGATACTCACGGTTCGTCTGACCACACTTTCGGCAGGTAATACTCGTGCCTCGTGGATCAATAGTTTCGACTGGTATCCCTTCTGCTGTTGCCTTGTACGCTATTTTCTCTTGAAGTGCGGCGTACGGCCAGTCATGGATTGGGTCAGCAGCTGTCGTTCGATAGTGAGTTAGATCCTCAAGAGCGATCACTGCCTGATTCTCTTTTGCGAGTTCGGCTATTTCCCGGGATGCAGTATCAAGCACTTGCTCAGTATAGCGCTCATGCTCATTCCTACACTTGCGGACGCCTCTGAGATCACCTCGTTCCATCAGATGACTCCGCTTCTTTTTCAGTCGCTCCCGATAGTGACGGAATTCCTTCCCTGATTCGAGTTGGATATCCGCGATCTCACCGCTGTCGATGAGAGCAACCGCATAGATCACGTTCTCTCCGAGATCTACCCCCAGCGTGCTATCTGCTGTATTTGGCTCTATCACCTCTACATCCCATTTGATAACAAGGTGTGCCTGGAGGCTACCATCATCAGCTAGGTGAAGCTCACAACTACCGGTTGTTGCGTCGTCACTGCTATCGCACACTCGCTTGAGAAAGTCTCTCGAATATGGACTGTCGTTGATACCGAACCAGATCCCGTTATGAGGAATAAAACGGGCTTTGAGTCCGTACTTCCCATTGTTCTGTTCAATATCAAAGTCCTGGTGTGAGAGGAGGAGATACGTTCCATTTCCGAACTTCGGTCGCTTGCCCTGTTTCCCACGACTTTGCCACGACGAAAACGCCTCTGCAACATGCTGGGCTGCTTCTCGAGCAGTTGTTGCTTTAACCAGCCGATCATCGAACTCCCGAGTCACCATCCGATAGAGTGTGTTATTCTGCGGCTGCCAGTCTGACTCTGGAACGGTGACAATCAGATCGGCCATGTATGAGGCCATCGACTGGAATTCTTTGATCCCTTTTTGAACCTGTGCGATCTTACTAGCGCTGGTCTCAAGCTCCAGTACAACTGTCCGTATGACTGTCTCTGTTGTCGTTGATTGGTCAGGCTGGTCCATTTAGCCAAGTGCGAGAGACAATAACAAGTAAGTGGGATCGTCTCTTCTCTCAAGAGAACCGGGACAAGCTATATGTTTGCTCTCCGGAACGTGGCACTTCACCACGCGTGACAAGTCGATCTTACTTGTTACGAGCCAGCCCGCCGTGAAGTCCGGCAGGACGTCCCTTGCTTGGATGCATGGGCATGGATTTCTTGCCCTCGGGACTCCGTCGGAATAGGCGAAAAGAGGCACACAGACAGTGCCCGGCTCAAGGTAATACTACACCAACAGCGGTTGGGGAACAGTCGGATATCATCCCGATGACGAGGCCCCGGAAATCATATTCCGTGAGTCCGCCTTTGCGCGCTAAGACCCACCTCTCACTGAAGTGAAAATAGAGGGAAGGAACCTATCACGCCAAGAGCTGGCACCCCACCGTACACTTGAGGGGCCTACTCCAAGGCCCCGTGAAAACGGAAAAAGAAATCCATTCATCAGAAATCGTTCCGTCGACCCTTTGGCAAATCGTCGATACCGGAGGTTGACAAAAATAGCTCCCTCTATTCCATCAATAGAGGTAGAGTAACACCAGAATGCGTCATGGTTCGAGATAGACCCTTGTGGGGCCGAAGACTCGAGTCGAACGTCGTCAGCGACGTCCCGCTCGAGTTCGAGATAGACCCTTGTGGGGCCGAAG
>NZ_FOIC01000089.1 GCF_900111485.1 Natrinema hispanicum
CATGCGTCTTTAGCTAAGCCTCACCCCTCGGTTGTGTAGCGGTTGCGAGCGTCTCCTGTAGTATCGGTCGTTGGTCGTGGATTTTCTGTGCATCTTCGATAAGACGCTCCAACAGCGGTGGTGGCGAGTAGCCGAGGAAGTCACCCAGATCGTCGAGGATGAGCTGGGCGTGCGACCGGAAGGTCGCCGCCCAGCGCCCTGGTGGAAACACAGCGTCGTCATCGGCGCACTCTGTCACCAGTGCCAGCAACTCACGGCTTACTAACAGCGACAACAGCGCCGCATACACCAGAATCTTCACGATGTGCTCTTTCGTTGTATCGAACTCATCCAGTTCGTACTGCGTCTTGAGTTCCCGAAACAACCGCTCAACAGCCCACCGACACCGATAGATCGTCGCTAAATCTTCCGGTAGAAACTCCTCACGCGGCAGATTTGTGATGTAGAGATGATAATCGTCGGCGTCCTCATCGCGGACGCCGACGACACGGAATTGTTTGGTATCCAGCGACCGAGTTCCGTTGTACTTCCCTCGCTTGAATTCGGCCTCCACTTCTACATCGATGTACTTCCGGTAGAGATCGTCAACAACATCGTGGATCTGCTTGCCCTCCAGGGGAATGGCGTCGCCACGCCATTCCCGTAACTCGTCCGTTACAACCGGGTTTGCGTCGGGTTTCAGCCGACTCACGAAGTAGCCATCGTTCTCATCGATCAACGCGAACCGTCGGTACTTGAAGTACGCCTGGTCGAACAGTACCAGCCGCTGTTCGAGCCACGAGCCAGTGTCGAACTCAGTGCTGTCGTGTGCTTTCTCGTCAGTGATGCTGAACCGTTCCAGCATCTGATCGCTCGGGTTATGGAGCAGGTGGAGCCGTGCTCCAGCCTGCTCCTCGTTGCGCCCTTCGAACTCATCAGAGAGGAACTGATGCAGGCGCAACACCGTTCCATCAGCAATCATTACGTCCCTGAATCGGTCGAACTGATCGGTCACGGTGTGTGGAACAGCGACCTCGTCGAGGCCGTACTCGACGAGGTCGCGGAGATACTCGGCCAACGACGGCGTCAATCGCTGGTAGTAGCCGCCGGGTGACAGTGATTCATCAGCTGTGGAGTTGTAGCTCCGGCGGAAGGCTGCGAGCGTTCGGCTCTCGCCAGTGGCGAAGCCGAACGCAAACGACCACACGAGCGGTGGGATCTGGAGCTTGCCCTCTCGTTCGATCACGCCGACAGCCTCGGCGTGATCTTCCAGAGCAGCAGAGGGAAAGAGGGTAGTAAGCCGACGTTCAATTCTGTCTGAGGAGGGAGTGTTGGACACACTTGTCCCCTCCTCAATCCTCTCGAAAAGATGCCTCGATAAGCCACTGCTGTCTGGCGGTTCGTCACTTAGCTAAAGACGCATG
>NZ_FOIC01000006.1 GCF_900111485.1 Natrinema hispanicum
GAAGCCGACGTCAGCTTCGGCATCCTCTTCGACGACGAGAAATTCGACGGTAACGACATCCGCCGCGTCGGCGAGGAGTTCCTCTACATCGAACTTGCCGGCCACCACGTCGAAACCTGGGAAGACTGCGAGTTCGACACAATCGTCTGTACGGATCCGCACTCCTACAACACCTTCAAAAACGAGTATCCCGAGGTCGACTTCGAAGAGTTCGCCGACGATCCGATGATGCCCTTCGAGTACGACGAGCAATGGAACGCCGACGGCGAAATTGACGTTCTTCACTGGACCCAGGCCGTCGAAGAACTCGTCTCTGAAGGCCACCTCGAGCTGTCGGGGACGGAACTCGACTACACGGTCACTTACCACGATCCGTGTCACCTCGGCCGGTACAACGACGAGTACGAAGCCCCCCGCGAACTCATCACAGCGACTGGCTGTACGCTCGACGAGATGCCCCGCAACCGCGCCAACTCCTTCTGCTGCGGTGGCGGCGGTGGCGGCCTCTGGATGGACTTCGAAGAAGAGCCCAAACCCAGTGAAGAACGGATTCGTGAAGCGCTCGAGGACACCGACGCCGGCAGTGGCGTCGAGAAGTTCGTCGTCGCCTGTCCGATGTGCATGACCATGTACGAGGACGGGCGCAAGACCGGCGGCTACGAGGACGAGATCGAGATCGTCGACATCGCTGAACTCATCGTCGAAGCGATTGGGAAAGCGGACGAAGCGAAGGTCGATATCGCTGCGGACTAACTACGATTCGGTTTTCGAGGTCATCGCTCACGGCTACGTTTTCAGAACACAACTCGAGTAGCTCGCTTCGACAGAGAGATTCACGACCAGACGGCGTCACTCGTCTCGAGCGAGCCCGAATAGAAAGGTCAGTCGGAGCCGCCGGCTTCCGCCGTCGCGTCGTGGCTCGCAGCCTCGGCGGCCCTATCTCCCACCGTCACCTCGCGGACGAACTCGAGGAAGTTCTCGAAGACCAGTTTCGCCTCACAGGATCGCTGATAGTTCGCTTCGGTGATCTCGGCGAGGATCGACTCGAGCCGATCGTCGGCGAGGTCCTTCCGGTAGACGAGTTCGCGGGCGGTCTTGGTGTCGTACTCGGGGTGGAACTGGACGCCGAAGACCCGGTCTTTACAGAAGCCGTGGTTCGAGTACTCGTTTTCGGCGAGGGATTCGGCACCCGGCGGGAGCTCAGTGACCGCGTCGGAGTGGCTGGTAAAGGCAGTGAAGGTCTCGTCGATCCCCTCGAAGAGGCGTGACTCGCCCGTGTGTTCGATCTCGCTGTAACCAACCTCGTAGACGCCCATGTCGTCGACGGTGCCCCCGAGGACGTCAGCCAGCAGTTGGTGGCCCCAGCAGATTCCGAGGAATGGAATGTCGCGGTCGATCGCCTCGTCGACCCACGCCTTGACGGACTGTATCCACTCCTCGTCCCAGTAGACCGACGACCGGGAGCCGGTGACGACGGCCCCATCGTAGTCGAAGCCGTCGGGGACCGTCCCGTCGGTGGCGTCGAACTCCGACAGCGAGGCGTCGAGTTCGCGCCGGAAGTTCCGCGTCGTGTTCTTGTCCTGATGGGCCGCGTTGAGGACGGCGATTCGCAGGTGACGCATTACGGTCTAGTGGCAACTCGGTGAAAATAGGCCTTGCGTACGGTGCCGACGTTGCCGTAAGCGGTGACAGCCAGTTGAAGTCGGTCCCAACAATCGAGCCGAGTGACAGACCTCGGTCCCAGTCAACACGGTGGCTCACCGCAAGTGGTAGGCTCCGGCTTCATCACGGTGGAATCGGTCGCCAGTATGGAACCAGCCGTCCACGAATCGGCCGCGATCGTCGGCCGCGTCTGTGTCGGGACTGCCCACATAGCCGTCGGCGAGCATCGGCCCCGACAGCTGCACCTGTCCGTCGGCAACGCCTTCGAGGACCGCGCCCGCCTCATCGACCAGACGGGCCCGACAGCCGGGCACCGGGCTGCCAACGCCGGTCCCGTCGGAATCGCATCGATCCGGGTCGAATCGCCCGCTCATGGCGGTTGGACACTCGAGGCGGCCGTAAACCGGTACAACCGGAACGTTGCGGTCTCGGTAGGCCGCGACCGCCTCGTCGCCGATCGGTCCCTCGCAGACGACCCGCTCGAGCGAGTCGGCCGCATTGTCGAATCCGGATGCGGCTGCGATGTCGCGAATCGCCCGTTCGCGGCCGATCAGGAGCGTCGCGTCCGCCGCGGCCATCGCAGTCGTGGCGTCGCCGGGATCGAACGCGCGGTCGAGCAAGAGCGTACCGCCGACGTAGAGCACCGACAACGCGACGCGGACGAGACCGTCGGCGGTCGACAGCGGCATCGGAAGCGGCACGACGTCGTTGGCGGCGAGCCCCCACGCGACGACGCCCGTGATACAGTTGCGCTCGATGGCGGTGGCCGAATAGCCGGCGACCGGACGGCCGGACTCGCCGTGGAGCGCCAGCGCCGGCGTTGCGTCGGTCGGCCGCCCGTCGTGATCGATCGGCTCACCGCTGGTTTCAGCCAGCGCCTCGAGCGTCACGACCCGATCGAAGGGGATCGACCGCACTAGGTCGCGCTGGGCCGCTTCGGCGACGACGAGATCGGGTGCGAGGACGTCGAACGGGCGGTCGACCGAGGCGGGGGTCAGCAGATGCGAGATCGGCGCGAACGTCGCGCCGAGCCGGCGACAGGCGAACCACAGCGCGAGCGCGACGACTCGGTTTCTGGTAACGAGACAGACTGTGTCGCCAGCGGCGATCCCACGCGCGGCGAGGCGCTCGGCTATCCGCTCCGCAAGCGTCGACAGTTCCCGGTAGGAGACCCGGTCCTCGTTGATCGTCTCCGCGGGGGCGGACAGCCGCTGCTCCGAGATGTCGATGACCGCCGTCCGATCCGGGAAGTGGTCGGCCCGCCGCGCCAGCGAGAGAGTCACGATAGTTACTCCCACGCTCGAGTACGTAGTAGATAGGGGATCAATCGCAAGCATGAGACCGGCTTGCCGGTCAGTTCGGTATCGATCCTGCCAACGCGCGCTCGCTGGTTTCGAGTCCGATTACTCGTCGTCCGTCTGGTCCTCGAGAAAGCCCAGCAACAGATCGTTGACCGTCCGCGAGCGCTCGATAAAGCAGAGATGGCCCGCGCCCTCGAGTTCGCGGAACTCGCCACGGGGAAGCCCCCGTGCGAGGGCCTCGCCGGCCGACGGCGATACCAGTTCGTCAGCCCTGCCGTGGAACACCCGTGTCGGCTGCGTCACCTCGACCAGCCAGTCGCTTGCGTCAAAGTCCGCGAGCGCTGCGACCTGTGCCTCCCAGCCCGCACGATCCGCGTCGCCGTCGGCTCGCCAGTCGACGATGCCGTCGCACACGTCGGGCTGGGCCGCCAGGAAGTCATCGGAGAGTCCCGCCTCGAGCGACTCGCGAAGCGCGTCGGGATCGTCCGGCGGTGCGAACAGCGCCTCGAGATCGAAGTCCGATCCCTGCGCGGCCGTGCCAAACAACGTCAGCGTCGCGACGCGACTCGAGGTCCGAGCCGCTTCGAGTGCGATCGCACCGCCGAGCCCGCAGCCCACGAGGTGGGCGTTACGGATCTCGCAGTCGGCGAGCACTGCCTCGAGGTCGGCGACGAGCGTCTCGAGGCTATAGGGGCCGGGTGGGGCGTCCGACCGGCCAGTTCCTCGAAGGTCCCAGACGACGGCCTCGTAGGGGCCGGCGACGGCAGCGTGTTGCCAGCCCCACAGCCAGCCGCCGAGGCCCGCCTCGGAGACAAAGACGACAGGCGCACCCTCGCCTGCGCGGTCGTAGTACAGCGAGACCGATCCGTTCGATGCAGTCGGCATAGGTGACTCGAGGGGACGGACGCTGAAAGAAGGGGTCGATTTCGATGCGAGCGAGCAGCGAACGTCAGGCGTCCTGAACCTGCCGAAGTACGTCGGGTGCGTCCTCGAGCGCCCCGTCAAGATCGTCGACGTTGGGGCCGCCCCCCTGTGCGAAGTCCGCCGGGCCGCCGCCACCGCCGCCGACCTTCGAGGCCAGTTCGCCGACGACTTCGCCGGCGTTGACGCCAACGTCGTCGGGCACGGCGACGACAAACTGGGCACCGCTTTCACCGCTGCCGAGGACGGCGATCTTGCCGTCTTCGGCGAGGGCGTTGGCGGTCGCGCGCAGTTCGTCCATGTCGGCGTCGATCCGGTCGATGACGGCCGTCGCGTCGCCGACATCGACTTCTTCGCCGCTGCCACCGCCGCCGGCGCGGGCCTCGGCGAGCTGTTCTTTCAGGTCCTCGATCTGCTTGCCGCGGTCCTTCCACTCCTCGAAGAACCGTTCGGCGGTGTCTGGGACCGCCTCGGGCGAGACGTCGAGGATTTCCGCGGCCTCGTAGAGGGCGTCTTCTTTCTCCTGAGTCGCCTCGATAGCGGCTTCGCCAGCGGCGAAGGTGATCCGTTCGACGCCGTCCTGGACGCGTTCGGTCGAGAGGACCTTGATCGCGCCGATGTCGCCGGTGCGGGCGACGTGGGTGCCACCGCAGGCCTGGGTGTCCTCGTCGACGTGGATCAGCCGGATCTGCTCGCCCGGCGGGATGCCACCCTGATAGAGGTCGAAGCCGTGTTCGGCTTCGGCGTCGTGGCGGTCGGGCCACTCCTGGGTGACCGACGTGTTGTCCATGACGATTTCGTTGGCGCGGTTCTCGATCCGCTTGATATCGTCGCGGCTGATGCGGTCGTAGTGGCGAACGTCGATTCGGGAACTCTCGACGCCCTTCTGGGCACCGGCCTGCCGGATGTGCTCGCCGAGAACTTGCCGAGCGGCGTGGATGACGATGTGGGTTGCCGTGTGATGGCGCATCAGTTGCCGGCGACGGCCGCCGTCGATCTGGCCGTTGACCAGTTCACCCTTGCCGGGGTTCTCGTCGGTTCGGTGGAGGATGACGCCGTCTTCGATCTGGACGTCTTCGACCTCGACGGTCGTGTCGTCGGTCGAGAGCGTCCCCGTGTCAGCAGGCTGGCCACCGCCTTCGGGGTAGAACATCGTCTGGTCGAGGACGACATCGTAACCCTCCTCGCGCTCGAAGACGTCGAGGACGACCGCCTCGAACTGCGTACGCTGCTGGTCGTCGTAGTAGAGTTTCTCCGTCTCGGGGAGATCCTCGAATCGCTCGTCCTCGTCCTCGTCGGCCTCGGCGACCGCTTCGGGGGTGTCGTGGCGCTTCGCGACGAGACTGTAGAAGTCGTCGGGCACGTCGACCTCGGCACCCGCTTCTGCGGCGATCTCTTCGACCATATCCGGCTGGAGCCCGTGTGAGTCGTAGAGTTCGATCAGCTCCTCGGTCGGGATCGGCTCACCCGTCTCGGCGTACTCCTCGGCCATCGTCTCGACCCGGCGACCACCGCGCTCGAGCGTCTCGCGATACTTCTCGACCTCGGTGCGGACGATGTCACGGATCGTATCGCGGTTTTCGTACTCGAGACGTTCGGCCTGCATATCGACGAGTTCGTCCAGGGGCGCGTCGACGCCGGCGGTGTCACAGAGCCGTTTGGTGCGTCGCAGCACCATCCGCGTGAGATAGCCTGTCCCGACGTTCGAGGGGACGATGCCGTCGCCGAGCATATAGGCCAGCGTCCGGCAGTGGTCCGCGATGGCGTAGATGTCCTCGAGGGGCTCCATCAGGTCCTCGAGTTCCGCGGTGTCGACGTCGAGTTCGGCTGCGATCTCGCTTCGGGCGGTTTCCATGTCCTCGGCCTCGTCGATGTCCATGTGGCCCGCGAGCTTTGCTGCGCGATAGATCAGGTCTTCCTCCTCGTCGGTATGTTCGAGGCCCGCGTTCTCCTTGAGGAAGGCGATCATATCGGGGTAGACCGCCTCGTAGACCGTCGGCGTCCCCTGAGAGACCCAGGTCCACCGCTCTAACCCGTAGCCGGTGTCGACGATGTAGGTGTCCATCGGGCTGTAGCGGTTGCCGTCTTTCATCTCGTACTCGCCGTCGGGATCCTGCTCCATCGACATGAAAACGAGCGTGGCGAGTTCGACGCCCCGATAGATGACCTCGATGGCGGGCCCGGCGTTGCCGCCGCCGACCCACGGGTCCTCGATGTAGATGACTTCCTCGAGATCGACGCCCAGCGAGTCGAAAAAGCCGTCACAGAGTTCGACGGTCCGGTCCTTCCAGTAGACCTCACCGTAGTAGGCGTACTCGTCTTCGTCGACGTCCTCGCGCGTGTTGAACGCGTGGTGGGCCATCATCTCGAAGGCCATCGTGTGGCGGCCCGTCTTGCCGACGTTGTCGATGTCCTGCATCCGGATGCAGGGCTGGGAGACCGTCAGCGGGTTCGCCGGCGGCGGCGTCTCGCCGCTCGTGACCAGCGGCTGGAAGTCGTAGATCGACGCCTGGGTCAACAGGACGTCGTCGCGCCAGCGGTTCGCCGCAACCGGGTAGGGATCGATGCGTTCGTGGTCGTGATCCTCGAAATAGGAGAGAAAGGTCTCACGCATCTCCTCGAGGCTGTACTCGTCGTCGAACCCCGAGTTGTCGATGAAGCCGTACTCCTCGCACGGCGGCTCACCACAGGTCTCCCTGTCGTGGTCGCGCGTCCAGAAGTGAGCGCCACACGACGGGCACTCCTTGCGCTCGAACCCTTCCTCCTCGAAGTACTCGAGGCGGTACTCCTCCTCTAGTTCGCTCATTACGCGTCTATTGCCCGTGCAGCGCGTAAAACAGTTCCGCAACCGTGGTCGGGGACAGCTATCATGGACAGTCAGCCGACAGTATTAGCAGCCGTCGGGCGTCACCGTCGAGCCGGCCAGTAAATTTTTAAGAGATGACGGGCCCGACGTATGGAGTATCGACTGTTCAAACGAATGACCCAGCCGTCATCGACGACACGACCGCGGACGGTCCTCTATGTCGCCGGCTCCGAGGCGACGGCCAGCGATGGTGCCGAGCGACTCGAGACCGCCGAACGCGACGGCCACGAGCGATCGGTTCGATCGGCGACGACACTCGAGACCGAGCGAATCCGCAACTGGGCTCCTGCGGTCGACTGTGTCGTCTTCGCCGAGACGCCGACGACAACAGCAGGCTCGAATCTGCTCGATGTGGTCGAAGCCTGTGGCTCGACGCCACTTGTCCTCTTTACCGACAGTTCGTTTACACCGGCGGCTGCCGGCTCGACCGGCGGCATCGACGGCTACGTTCGGCGTGATACCGACGACGCCATTGCCCACCTCGCAGACGAAATCGAGTGGGTCTGTCGCGACCAAAATCGCTGTCGACCGGACCGTGACCGGCTCCGACCGGCCGTCACGGCACTCCCGATCCCTGTCCTGTGGTACGAATGCGAGGACGGCGAGCCCATCGTTCAAGCGGCCACCGACGCCGTCGCCGACGTCTTCGGCACTGATCCCGACGAGGTCGTCGGCGAGCCAGTCGACGAGTGGCTCGTCCCGTCGGGCCTCGAGCACCGCCGAACGACGCTGCGCGAGGCGCTACAGGCGGGCGAACGCCGCCAGTTCGAACGCTGCCACGATACCGACGACGGCATCCGCGACTTTCTGATCACGCTGAAGCCACTCGAATCGGCCGCAAGCGACGCTGGTGCGAACGCGGACAACCCAAGCGGACTACTCGTCTACCACGACGTAACCGAACGCCATCGTTGCAGACGAACGCGGGCCGCCACCGACGCGCGACTCGAGGCGATCACCGACCTGCTCGAGGACGACATCTGGCCGTCACTGAACGTCGCCCGCGGCTACCTCGGGCTCGACGCCGACACCGGGAAGAGCGACCACGTCACGACCGTTGCGAACGCACAGGAGCGCGTCGAAGCAGCACTCGAGCGACTGGCCGCGCTCGCCGAGGGAGACGCGCTCGTCAATACCGAACCCGTCGGTGTCCACGACATCGCACGACAAGCCTGGATTAGCATCGAAACCGGCGAGACGCGACTCGTCACGCGGGACGCGACCGATCGCATCCTCGAGGCAAACAAGGCACGGCTGCGGGAGTTGTTCGAGCACCTGTTTCGGCTCGTCGTCGACGACGAGACAGTACCGGCCGTCGTCGTCGGCGTGACCGACGACGGCTTCTGTCTCACACAGTACGATCCGGAGGCGGACACCGAGGCCGTCGATGCGCTGGAGACGGAGCCAGACGCGACGGAACGAGTCGCCAGCCACTCGGCTGTGCTTGACGGTGCCGACGACGACCTCGAGCCTGTCGAGCGCATCGCCGATATGCACGGCTGGAGCGTCGACATCGTCGAAACAGACGGTCGAATCGCCGTCGTGTGTCGCGGTGTCGCCGACGGCGAGCGGGCGCTCGACGGAAGTTAGGCCTCGTCCTCGAGCGCCAGCGACGCCAACATGGCCTCGAGTTGCAGGCGCTCGTTTGCGCCCTCCGTAATTCGATAGTCGACTTCGCCAAGTCGCTCGAGCAGCCGCACCGTCGCCTGTTCGGGAATATCGAACGCCCAGGCCGAGCGGTGCAGTTGGTCGATAACGTCGCCGCCGGCGAGTCCGCGGTCGGTCAGCAGGTCCTCTAAGGCGGCGCGGGCGGCGGTGAAGTCGCCGTCGATGGCGTACTCGACCATCGCCTCGACCTCCTCGGGGCGGGCGGTAGCGGTGATCGCGAAGACGGTCTCCTCGTCGACGGTTTCGCCCATGACGGCCGCGGCCTGCAGGGCGTTGATCGCCTTGCGCATGTCGCCGTCGGCCGCATAGACCAGCGCGTCAACGCCGTCGTCGGTCACGTCGATTCCCTCAGTGGCGGCGATTTCGCGGACCTGCGCCTCGATGGCGTCCTCGCCGAGTTCGGTGAAGCGAAAGACCGCACACCGCGACTGGATGGGGTCGATGATCTGACTCGAGTAGTTACACGAGAGGATAAAGCGGGTGTTGTTCGAGAACTGCTCCATCGTCCGGCGCAGCGCAGACTGGGCGTCGGAGGTGAGCGCGTCAGCTTCGTCGAGAAAGATGATGCGATGGTCGTAGCCGCCGAAACTCGAGCGCGCGAAGTCCTTGATTCGGTCGCGGACGACGTCGATGCCGCGCTGGTCGGAGGCGTTGAGTTCGAGGAAGTTCTCGCGCCAGTCGTCGTCGTAGACCTCGCGGGCGATGGCCTGTGCGGCCGTCGTCTTGCCGGTACCGGCAGGCCCCGCAAACATGAGATGCGGGAGGTCGTCCTGCTCAACGTAGCGTTTGAGCCGTGGCACGATGTTCTCGTGGCCTTTGATCTCGTCGAGTCGCTCCGGCCGGTACTTCTCGATCCAGACTTCCGTCTTCCCGGGGGTCGGCCCCGCCGCCTCGGCGTCGGCCTCGGCCTCGCTCATACCGGCACCAGAGCGGGACGGAAGATAAATCGCCCGAAGGTCGGTCTCGAGTCGCGGGCCGACTGGTAGGCGCACCCGCTGGGAGCCGAAGAAGCCGAATCAAAACCAACACGGATCTTGACATCTGCATAACACGTTTTTGGTTGTGCTCGTAGAACGATACGCCATGAAACGCGGGGAAAACCGAGGGTCACGGCTCGTCATCGCGTTGCTGGTCGCCATCGTCGTCATCGGTGCCGTCCCGGCGACTGTCACTGCCCAGACCGACGCCCGGGCCGGCGGGACAGTCGTCGTCGAGGAAGGCGAAACGGTCGACAGTCTGCAGGCGGTCGGTGGCACCGTCATCGTCCGGGGTACCGTCACTGGCGACGTCAGCGCCGCCGGGGGCGACGTCCAAATCGAGGAGACAGGGCAGGTCGACGGCGATCTCGAGGGCGGCGCGGGGAGCGTGACGATCGCGGGCACCGTCGACGGCAACGTTGAGGTCGCGGCAGGGAGCGTGACGGTGGCCGAAAACGGCACCGTCAACGGCACGTTCACGGCCGGTGCCGGCACTGTCGTCATCGACGGGACGCTCGAGAGCGACGCCGAGATCGGTGCCGATACGATCCGGCTGGGCGAGACTGCCTCGATCGCGGGCGATCTGCGCTACGACGGCGATCTCGAGGGCAACACCGACGCGGTCGCGGGCGACATCGAAGAGGATCCCGCGCTCGGCGTCGACGTCGCGCCGACGGTCCAGCCGTTCGCAGCGTGGCTGTTCACGGTCTACTCGTTCGTGATCAACCTCCTGCTCGGTGCCGTGTTGCTCGCGCTGTTCCCGCGGTTTTCCGGTCGCGTCGCCGATAGCGTCGCGACGGGACCGATTCGCACCGGGCTGGTCGGGCTGGGGGTGTTCATCGGCGTGCCGCTCCTGCTGATCGCGCTCGCGATCACCATTATTGGGATTCCGTTGTCGATCATCGGCACGCTGGTCTTCGCCTTGCTGCTGTGGATCGGCGTCATCTATGGGCTCTTTGCCATCGCAGCGTGGGTCCTCTCACTGGTTGGCATCAGCAACCGCTGGCTTGCGCTCATCCTCGGCCTGCTGGTCGGTGCCGGCTTCTCTCTAGTGCCTATCGTTGGCGGCGTGGTCAACCTGCTCGTCCTCCTGCTCGGGCTCGGCGCGATCGCACGGGCGCTGTCTGGCCATCGACGAAGCGCTCGAAACCGGCGATCCGGTACTGGCTCGGACGAGCCGACGACGGACTAACGAGGCGAGATGGCTCGCCCACTGCCGGAGCGACGCGCTCAAGACCGTTGCCTCGTAACGCGGCGTATGCACGTCACCGTCGACGTCAAAGGCGAAGACACCTACGAACTCGAACTCGAGGCGGTGGCCGCCGCGTCCGATCGTCATGACGAGCACACTGCGGCGGCGACGCCGACGTACGCCGATCTCCTGCGTGCGGTCGAGTTGAGTCCCCACGAGGTGAGCGTCCTCGTCGACGGTCGCCCGGTTCCAGAGGACCAGCCGGTCGAAAGCGACCACGTGACGGTGTTGCGACTGATCAAGGGTGGATAATTCCGTGTTCGTCCGGACGGCAACCACTGGCGATGCTCTCGAGGTGCGCCGCATTCTCGATGCCGCGTTGCTCGAGCCCGGCGATGTTGAGGGTCGAATCAACGCTGGTGACGTTTTCATCGCGGGTGATCGCAACGGGATGTCGGCACGTGCGGGCGACGGCGAACGAATCCTCGGCACGGTCGTCCTCGAGCCGCTCGAGCGCGAATCCGGGGCCCACGTCGGCGCAGTCGGCGTCCGGCGTCGCCATCGAGACCGAGGGATCGGACGGGCGCTGATCGAGACCGCCCTCGAGCGCGAAGGGCTGCTCACGGCGCGATTCGACGACGGCGTTCGTCCGTTCTACGAGCGGCTTGGGTTTTCGATCGAGCCGATCGACGAACAGCGCTACCGAGGCACCCTCACGCTCGACCGCGTCTAACCACGACCGCGACAGGGGCCCGTCTCCTGCCGGCAGACCTTTATCGGCGAGAACGTGGTAGCTACCGCCGCATGGCGCTCCAACAGCTGCTCCGCGGCGATCCGTCGAAGCGTTCGAAGGTCTATTTGGCAATCGGTGCGCTCTCGCTGGTGAAAGCGATCGCGGTTCGGAACGACCGAGATCGGTTCCGCCGTGAGTTGCTCGACGCTGGCCTGTTTCTCGGTATCGGCCTGGCACTGCGCCAGTTCGGCAAGCTCAAAGCCCAGAAGCGACAGGAACTCGAGTCACAGCTCCCCGACTGGGCGGCGGCTGCGATGCGTTCGGAGTCTGCACGACGGGGGGTGCGCTCGGTCGCAAAACGGCAACTCGGCCAGTCGGAGCCCGAACCGGAACCAACGCTGCGAGACCGTGCCCGCGGCGTTCTCGCGAGCCTGTAGACCCGCGCGTTCGCGTTCCGATGCGGCGACACCGCTGTCGGAGTCAGATCAACGAACCGCGCCGTCGGTTCCGAGCCCGTCCCAGCAGATCGCTGTCAGTGCGTCGTCGATCTCAACGTCATCGATCCCGAACGCGTCCGACGGAATCCGCGTCTCGGTCGGTGCGGGACCGACGAGTTTTAGATCGGATCCGGCACCGGACGCACGCTCGCGATCGCTCTCGGTCACCCTTACCTCGCGTGCGGCCGCCTGAAGGTCAGCGAACACGTCCGCCGCCGTCACGTCGTCGGCGTCGATCGCTGCGTCGGTACTCGGGTCGTGCTCGCCACCGCTCGCGAGAAGCGCATCGGGATCGTCAGCGTCGTACGCGGCGAGGATCGCGTCCGGGTCGGGGTCGATCTCCGCGAAGACCTCCGTCACTGTCGGGTCGGTGCTCATGGCTGGAGTGTTCCCACCAGTCACCTTCGTTACGAACGCGCTACCGCTGTATTACGGGGAGAATACGTTCGTTACTACGACTCTCACAGAGAGCAGTCAGTCAGCAATCAGTGAACTGAACCGCGGGCCGGATAGCCCGGGTTAGAACAGGTCCTGCGTTAGCTCGAGGGTCTCCTCGCGGTCGTCCCAGTCGACAAAGAGCGCGACGCTGGTCGCGCTGGTGATGATGTCGTTGAGCTGGATCCGAGCCTCGGCGAGGGGGTTGACGATCTCGCTGATGATCCCCGGCTGGTTGGGGAGTTCGCCGCCGGTGACGCGGACGACGGCGACCGGCGAGTCGACGGTGACACTCGAGAGTTCGTCACGCGCGATGACCTCGCGGTGGAGGATGTTCTCGGCGCGTTCGGCCTCTTCCTCGTCGATGTAGAATGTGACGGTGTCCATCCCGCTGGCGACCGCGTCGATGTTGATCTCGCTCTCGGCGAGTGAGTCCGAGAGGTGGTTGAAGATGCCGGGCTGGTTGCGGATCGCACGGCCGGCAACGGTCAGACACGCAAGCGGTCGCTCGCGCAGGTCGACGAGGTTCTTGAACTCGCCTTCGATACTCGTCCCACCCGACAGCAAGTCACCGTGCTGGTAGTGGACGACGCGGACGTCGAGGCCGCCGTCTTTGTACGACAGTGCGGAGGGCGCGACGACTTCGGCACCGCGGAACGAGAGGTTCCGGAGTTCGTCGACGGAAATCTCGCCGACGTTGCGGGCTCCTTCGACGACGTTCGGGTCGCCGGTCATGACGCCTTCGACGTCAGTGACGATGACGACCTCGTCGGCGTCCATGTACTTGCCCATCATGACGGCCGTGGTGTCGGAGCCACCGCGGCCGAGCGTCGTGATCGAGCCATCGGGCCCTTCCGCGAGGAAGCCGGTGATGACGGGCACAGTCCCGTCCATCTCCGCGGCGACTTCCTGGGCGCGCCGCTGGGTTTCCTCGACGTCGACCTCACCGTACTCGTCGGTGATGATCGGCCACTCCTCGCTGCCGGGCTCTAAGAAGGTCGCGTCGATTCCGCGGGCCGACAGCGCGGCCTTGAGCATCCGGACCGACGTCCGCTCGCCCATACTGACGATCTGGGCGCGGTCGGCATCGTCGGTCTCGAAGGTGATCTCGTCGAGCAGTTCGTCAGTGGTCGATCCCATCGCGCTGGCGACGACGGCGATCTCGTGGCCGTCCTCAACGGCAGCAGCAACCGAGTCCGCGGCGCGGTTGATTCGATCCCCGCTACCGAGACTCGTTCCGCCGAACTTGGCTACGACGCGCATGCTGCCACCTCACAGACGACTCGCAGTGCGATGCTGTGACTCATACTCGAGTCGTTACCAGAGCGGGCAGATAACTGTGTCCCATCGTCCCCGTTTTTATCATCCGTCCAATTGTCGACGATCGAGTCCCGAAACCACTGATTGACACCCCGATTACGGCCCGTCCACTGCCGAAATGTGTGGCGGACGCCGGCATGGCGTCGTCAATCGGGCAGGGTAACATTCACTGTCGTGCGCAGCGTCACCATACGTCGATGAACGTACGTGACGCACTCGAGGCCGATGCCGACGCGCTCGCGTCGATTGCCGATTCCCCGACGGACGTGATGCGAAATCTCGTCCACGACCGCACGGTGCGCGTCGCAGAGGACGGCAGTCACGATCCGAACGCGAATATCTCGAACACACAGTACGACGGCTCTGATCCAGAGGACCTGCTCGGATTCATTAGCTTCGACGCGCGCGAAGACACCGTTCACGTCACCCAACTCGACGGGACAAACGACGCCTGCAAGCGGTTGCTAGCCGAACCGGTGCGGTTTGCCGAGCGCGAGTCGATGGCCGTCGAAGTGCTCGCAGCACAGGATGCCACCGCGATCGAACGCGCCGCCGACGAACTCGGCTTCGAACGACGCGGCCGCGGCCCGCGATTCGACGGCGCGCCGACGGTGCGATTTCGGCTCGAGCCGGCGAGCTACAGTACCAACTGACTCGGGTCATACGGTCTGCTGTCTCGCTGTCCCGGGGCAACCGCAGGACGGTCGCGGCCGGCCGGCACTGACTGACAGGCGTCCGTCTTAGACACCGCCCGCAGTCTCCGTACCGTCTCCGAGGTCTGGCTCGGACTCGAGGCCGAGATAGTCGATCGCCGTCCGGTAGAAGACGTCTCGCATCGTCTCCCGTGGCAGATCGCGAGCGAGGAGGCCGGCCCGCTCGTTGCGATAGGGATACGGAATGTTCGGAAAGTCCGACCCGTACATGATCGACTCCGAGAGCTCGACCACCGTCTCGTCGGCGATCGAGGATGGATCAAACCCCATCGTCTCCTCGGCCGACGTAGACATCGCAAACGTCGTATCGAGATAGACGGACGCATGCTCGCGCGCGAGCTCGAGAAACGCCTCGACCTCGTAGGTGCCCATGTGGGCACAGCAGACGCGCAGTTCCGGATAGGAACCGACCAGCTCGGCGAAGCCGTCGAAGCCGACGTAGGGGTTGTCCTCGAACATCGGTGCGGTGCCCCCGTGATAGGTGATCGGACGGTCGTATTCGGCCACTACCTCGAGAGCCGGCTCGAGTCGCGAATCCGCGGGCCGACATTCCTGGACAGGACAGTGGATCTTGAGGCCACGAGCGCCCGCCTCGAACGCGTCGCGGACGACGGCAGCGACGTCTTCGTCGTCGGGATGGACCGTCGCAAACGGAATCAGCAGGTCCGACGAGTCGGCCTGGTCGCAGAGCCAGGCGTTGAGTTCCCGCGCGAGCCCTGCCTCGTGGGCGTAGGGAAGCGCGACGGCGGCAGCGACGCCCGCAGAGCGAAGGACGGCTTCGATTGCCGACCGAGTCACAGGGTGTGAAAACTCCCAGTCGGTCTCATCGCTGAGTGAGCGTCGAATCGCGGCAGTAAGTCGTTCGGGAAACAGATGCGTGTGCGCGTCGATCGCGGGCCGAAACGCGGGTTCGGTGGTCTCCGCGGAGCGACTGTTATCAGGAGACATATCGATTGGACGTCAGTCGCTAACGCGGTCGTGATCAATAGCTGTACCGCTGGCAATGAGCGGTCACCGCTAGCTAAACTTCTGGACGGTCACGTCTAACGTGTCGAGATCGACGATCGGCGCGAAGCCAGCGTCGGGATCGATGTTGACGCTCTTCTGGAAGTCCGTCTGGGCCTGCCAACAGCCGGAGTTGATCGCGAGCACGTTGTGGTACTTCCCGAAGCCGAGTTTGTGGACGTGGCCGGTATGGAAGATATCGGGGACCTCCTCCATCACGAGGTAGTCTTTCTCTTCGGGGGCCAGCCGGGTATGGCCACCGAACTGAGGTGCGACGTGGCGCTTCTTGAGGAGGTGATACATCGCCTTGTGCGGATCGTCGTAACTGGCTTTTTCTTCGGGGAGTTCCGCGATGACTTCGTCCAGCGAGACGCCGTGATACATCAACACGGAGACGCCCTCGAGCGTGACCGTCGAGGGGTTGCTTACGATCTGTGGGTCGTGGGCGGACATGATCTCCCGGAGTTCCTCGTCGAATCCCGGCTGTGGTTCCGCGAGTCGCACGGCGTCGTGGTTGCCAGGGATCATGACGATCTCGATGTCACCCGGTACTTTTTTCAGGTGCTCGCTGAAGGCCTCGTACTGCTCGTAGATGTCGACGATGTCGAGTTCCTCGTCCTGATCGGGATAGACGCCGACACCTTCGACCATGTCGCCGGCCAGCAGCATGTACTCGACGTGTTGGGCCTGCTCGGTGTGCAGCCAGTCGGCAAACGCGTTCCAGGCGTCTTCCATGAACTCCTGGCTGCCGACGTGGACGTCGCTGATCAGTGCTGCCTGGACGTGACGATCGGCCGTCGAGGGCTCGTACGTGCGGGGCACGTCTGGAAAGTACATCGAGTCGACGAACGCGATTCCCGAGTCGTCCGCCAGCGTTCCCTCCATCGCCAGCACCTCGTCACAGAGCAACTCGTCGACGAGGTCGACGTACTCACGGTCTTTCATCACCAGCCACGGGAAGGTCCCGGTCGCGTCCTCGAGTTCGATCAACCAGTGGCCGCTGGCGGTCGAGCGAATGTCGTTGACCAGTCCGACCATCGCAGCCTCGCTACCGCCGGGCATCGACTGAATCGCCGTCGCCGGGCGGTGATTGACCCGCCCGCGCAGTTTCGAGCCGAGTCGATCGAGTCGATCGCGGAAGACGGAGACGAAATCGCTGTACTCGCCGGTCCCCGTGCTCTCGCCGGTCATGTCGCCGGTGATCTCGAGCGAGCGCACCGCAGGATCGGTTTCACGGTTCGCCGAACTCGACCCCACAGTTTCAACTGGAGATCGAGTTGAACAATCGCGTTCCTGCGCCGAGTGTGTTCCAGTCGAAACAGCGGGTGTCGAATCTGCCGACGAGCCGGGAGGGCCATCGGAGTGAGTCGCCCCGCCAGCGTCGGTCGCAAGCGCCGCCTCAACGTGCTCGGCTCGGACGACCAACACGTCATCTGGGACGTCCTCGAGAACGCGCTCAAGGGCCGCACGCGGGTCGTCGGCTGCCGTGAGCCGCGTTACCGCCTCGCGCTCGGCGTTGTAGCCACGGCTCGTGAGTTCGCTCACGAGTCGGGCGGCAGCCTCGAGTGGCACACACTCCGCATTCGCGAGCGACGCAAAAAGGGTAGCGGATCAGCGATCGGAGTGACAGACACTCGTGACGGAAACGGGGTGATGATGATGGTGCCGGAAGGTTGATGACGAGGTCGTCGAAATCGAACGCTAATGGACGGTCCCGACGCCGGTAAGTCAGACTCCGATCGGTCCGACCGTCTCGATGCGCTCTCGAGACGGGACCGAGACCCGACGACGGAGTCGGACGGCCGCGGACAGGACGTCGGCACGCGACCGCGAACACGCGGCAGCGATGCGGAGACGATCGCAGACGACGGGATCGGTCGCTGGCTACTCGAGACGGACACTCGAGTTGGCACCGCGATTCGAGACATCGTGACGATCGTCGCGATCGTCGCGATCAGTGGCTGCCTGCTGGTCGGGATCGGCGGTGTCTGGCCGCCGTTTGTCGCTGTCGAGAGCGGCAGTATGGAACCAAATATCGGGCAAGGGGATCTCGTTTTTATCGTCGATGAGGGACGGTTCGCCGGCGATGGTGCAGTCGCGGAAACGAGCATCGTCACCGTCCGGCGCGGCCACGACAGCAGCTACCAACGGTTCGGGAAGTCGGGTGACGTCATCATCTTCCTGCCGAACGGCGATCCGACGAAGACGCCGACGATCCATCGCGCCCAGTTTCGAGTCGAAGAGGGAGAACGGTGGGTCGAAACGAAGGCCAATCCCGCGTATTTAAACGGTGCGAGCTGTGCCGATCTCGCATCGTGTCCAGCACCCCACGATGGGTTTATTACGAAAGGCGACGCCAATCCGGCCTACGACCAGGTACCGTGGTCGGGTGCGAATACGACCGTCGTCAGCGCCCAGTGGGTTACTGGCAAGGCGATGGTTCGAGTCCCGTGGATCGGAGAGATTCGACTGGCAGCCGATTCGGTCCGTTCAGTCGTCGGTATTGGCCCGATCATCGTCGCCACCGTTGGCAGCGTACTCGCGCTCATCTGGTACGGGACGGCCGCCGAGACGCGCGACCCGTGACATGCTCCGCGCCGTAACCGCCGCGAGGCTCTTGTCACTCAAAAATAGCCCGTGCGAACAGAAGGTTGATTTTCGCGCCCGGTGAAACGAGTGACGATGAGCGGCTCTAGCTCCGGGACTTCTCCTGGCGATTCCGGCGACGACGACCGCGACCGGTCGGATGAACGCGCCGGTAGTCCCCAGACGCCGTCACCGGAACCCTCACCGACCGCGTCTGATTCCGACGACGTGACGATCGAAGACGACGGAGTCATCCGCTGGTTCCTCAAGACGAACGATGAGACTGTCATGGTGACACGAGACGTCTTGAGCAGCGTCGCTATCGTCGCCGTCGTCGCCCTCCTCTTATTCGGCGTCAGTGGGATCTGGCCGCCACTGGTCGCCGTCGAGAGCGGTAGTATGGAACCGAACATGTACAGAGGAGACCTCATCTTCGTCGTCGAGGAAGACCGGTTTGTCGGCGATAACGCAATCGAGGGAACCGGCGTCGTCACCCTCGAGCGCGGTCAGGAGACCGACTACACCAAGTTTGGCAATCCTGGCGATGTCATCGTCTTCAGGCCAAACGGCAATCCGGCGAGGACACCGGTCATCCATCGCGCCCACTTCTGGGTCGACGAAGGTGAAAACTGGGTCGATACGAAAGCCAGCGAAGAGATCGTCGGCGACGCAACCTGTCAGGGGGTTCCGAACTGTCCCGCACCGTACGCCGGCTTCGTCACGAAAGGCGACCACAACCTCGGCTATGATCAAACGGGTGGCGGTGCCAACACCAACATCGTCAAACCCGAATGGATCACCGGCAAAGCACAGTACCGGATCCCGTGGCTCGGCCACGTCAGACTGGCCGTCGACGACCTTCTTGGGGGCATGCTCGTTCCGCCGTCACCCTCGAGCCAGCTGGCAGATACACAGCCGGAGCCGGCACCGATGACACCCGCCGGTCCCGCGTCCGGTTTCGAGTCGAACGGCGAACTCGCCGGTATCGCTGGCGTCGCCGGCGGCAGTATCGCACTGGCCGCAGGTCGGTATCGACCCTGAGTTGCACCGCTGACTCACTCCACGTCGTCAGATTCGCTATCTGTCGTCTGCCGTATTCTCGAGTGGAAATAGAGGGGTACGGAGAGCGACGGAGAACGGTGCGATCACGAGCCAGGCGGAACGCGTTCCTCGAGACCGATGTGACTGAGCGGCTGACATCAAAACCGAATGCGACCGCGATGTCGGCGGCCACGCTACTCGTCAGTTCTCGAACCGAGCCTGAATAAATGGCTGCACGTCGTCGATATCGCTCAGCCGGGAATCACTCAGTAACACAGCCTCCGTCTCTTCGAGTGGAACGGAGAGACTGATCTCTTTGGTCCGACCGTACCGACCCTTCGAGACGACGACGGCGTTGACGATGCCGAGCATGTCGAGTTCGCTGATGAGGTCCGTCACCCGGCGCTGGGTCAGGACATCGGCGTCGATCTCCTCACAGAGACGCTTGTAGATGTTGAACACCTCGCCCGTGTTGATGCTGTGGACGCCGTTTTTCTCGAGCAAGATGATCGCAAAGAGCACGAGTTTGCTCTGGGTCGGCAGCGTCCGGACGACTTCGACGACGCGGTCGAGTTCGATCTTGTCCTGGGCCTGCCGGACGTGTTCCTCGACGATCGTTTCGGCCTGGGAGCGCTCGGCCAGCTCACCCGCGGTGCGAAGCAGATCGAGTGCACGACGTGCGTCACCGTGTTCCTGTGCGGCAAACGCTGCACACAGCGGGATCACGTCCTCGGAGAGGGCACCGTGCTTGAACGCGACGTTCGAACGATGCTCGAGGATGTCGCGTAACTGATTCGCGTCGTACGGTGGGAACACGATCTCCTCTTCGCCCAGCGATGACTTGACCCGGGGGTCGAGGAAGTCGGTGAACTTCAGATCGTTCGAAATGCCGATGATCGAGACCCGCGAGTTCTCGAGTTCGGAGTTCATCCGCGAGAGGTTATAGAGCGTATCGTCGCCGCTTTTCTCGACGAGTTTGTCGATCTCGTCTAACATGATGACGACGACCCGCTCGTCGTAGTCGACGGCGTCGAAGAAGACGCTGTAGACACGGTCGGTCGGCCAGCCAGTCATCGGAACCTCCTCAAACGACTCCCTGTCGGCCTCGAGTTCCTCGATGCGGGCTTCGACCGCCTCGCGACTCTCGAACGGCGTCGACTCGAGAGGGTGGTCCGGTGGAAGCGCGGTCGAATCGGCAGCCGTCGCGTCCCCGGTGCCGTCGACCGGTGTCGAATCGGATTCAGTGGAGGGCAAGGACGCTTTCGATTCTGACGCTCCCGAATACCCCTCTGCTTCAGGTGGAGAACCGCCTGACTTGGACTCGATGTCGTCTCCAGACGAAACGTTGGTCTTTGACTCCGTCGCGTCCTCGAGTGCGACCTCGAACGGGTCCGACGCCGGTTGGTCGTTGGACCGGTCGTCCGCGTTTTCCCCGTGGGTATCACGAGCGTCGACGGTCGCATCGTACTCATCGAGGGCGTCTAGCAGCGACTCGAGGGTCGCGAGTTGCTCGTCGATCCGTTGTTCGTTCTTCTCGATGAACTTGTTCGCCAACTGTGCGAGCACGCGATACTGGGTGTCAGTGACCTCACAGTTGATGTACTCGACGTCACACGGGACGCTGTACTTCTGGGACGTGCTCTCGAGTTCCTTGCTGACGAACTTCGCGCTTGCGGTCTTGCCGGTGCCGGTTTTACCGTAGATGAGGATGTTCGACGGCGTTTCGCCGCGAAGGGCAGCCACCAGAATGGTCGCCATCTTATTGATCTGGTCGCTTCGATGGGGAAGTTCGTGTGGCGTGTAGGATGGACGGAGTACCTCTTTGTTCTCGAAGATAGGTTCACCGCTGAGGAGATCGTCGAACAACCCCTGATTCGACTCCTCGTCACCGAGATCAGCGTTCTCGAAGTTCGTCGAGAACCCCCTCGTTCCGTCGATTTCAACCTCGTCCGAATCTGCGGTTTCTGAGTCGTCTGACATCCGTCGTACACAGGCCCCCTTATTTCGTGTGGAGTGTCGAGTCGGGAATCAGGAATCTCATGGTCTGATGGGGTCCATAGGTGGATCCACAGTTCCAGATACCCGAGTCGGGTCCAGTTGATGCAAACGAAACAGAGGAAAACCACAGTAATAAAGCCTTCCTTTCCCTTCATCTCGTGCTGGAACGACGATCAGTGACGCTCGAGTCGGCTCGAATTGAAATAGTCCGAGTACTAATTCAGATGAGCGTCATGTCGGATTGACAATACTGAGGAACTGTGTTAGCGCTGTTTCTCGATTATGAATTGTTGTTACGCGCGAGTGGGGTGTCAGAAACGATAAACAGAGACAAGATCGTAGCAGATCGGGGACGAATAACGAGAGTGCAGTTGGTGTTCAGATTCTCCATACCGATGTTCCGTACGTTAGGATCGACCGAGACACGGGATGTGTGATTCGGACGTTTATTGAGATGGTCGTTACCGTTTCACAGAGTTATATGTTAGTAGCTACTATATGCGTTCCCCCCCCCACCCCTTCGTTTCAGGTGGAACGCTCCGAAGGAGGGGGGGGTGAGATGAGGTTTCTAGAAGGGAAGGTTTTAGGTTGGTTGGCTAGAAACAGTAACCGTAGAACTAGCAGAACAGCATGTCTTACTAGAGATGCGTTCTTTATTACTAGTATCTACTAGCCTATATTCTTGGAACTGCTAGTACTAGTAACTAGTAGAATCCATTACTAGATCCGTTCTACCCCTTTACTAGATCCGTTCTACCCCTATCAATCTCCATCAATTCGTCTGATTTCGCGCTGTAGAACCCATCTCAAGCCAAAAAGAGGGGTAACTGGCAGCTCTCTGGCCACACACCGGCCCCATACACTCGACAGTCTCCAGTTGAAACGAAGGGGTGGGGGGGGGAGCTCCTCTCCGTCAGTAACAACTCCCTTACAACAATCGTGATACTAATTATTGATAGCTAATTACGATGCCTAGACGTATTATCACACATGTTTGTGACACTCATCCATGCACATGTATTCGAAACCCAGCTGGGTGGCTAGTACGCTTCCTGCAGATAGTACGCTTTCCGCACTAGGTGTCAGTGAGATCAGACTGTCTAAAGTAGTCTGCATGTGTACAACTCACACGAGATTCACCCGACGTATCTGGTGATTTCATTCTGATTTTTGACACTCTTCTTGTCTGGAGTGTCAACATGTCTGACGTAGGCTTAAGTGAGTTCGCTTAGTAGTACGCGCAGATGCACCCCGCGGTGCTGGAGGGCCCAACAGATGGGACTGTTCACAGAACTCAAAGATAGTATCTCTCGGGTGACGGATCGCCTGTTTTCGGAACAGGAGCCCAAACGAATCGGTATCTATGGTCCGCCGAACGCCGGCAAGACCACGCTCGCAAACCGCATTGCACGCGACTGGACGGGTGATGCCATCGGTGCGGAGAGTCACATCCCCCACGAGACGCGTCGCGCACGCCGCAAAGAAAACGTCGACATCGAACGCAACGGGAAGACGGTAACGATCGACATCGTCGACACGCCCGGTGTGACGACCAAGGTCGACTACGAGGAGTTCACGGACGAACTCGACGAAGAGGACGCGATTCGTCGCTCCCGTGAAGCGACCGAAGGCGTCGCCGAGGCGATGCACTGGCTACGCGAAGACGTCGACGGCGTCATTTACGTACTGGATAGCGCCGAAGACCCGATCACGCAGGTCAACACGATGTTGATCGGCATCATCGAGTCTCGCGATCTTCCGGTTCTCATCTTCGCGAACAAGACTGACCTCGATGACTCGAGCGTCAAGCGGATCGAGGATGCCTTCCCACAGCACACGACTGTGCCTCTCTCTGCGAAGGAAGGCGACAACATGGACGAAGTGTACGACAAGATCGCGGAATACTTCGGGTGAGAAACAATGCCGAAGGCAACCAACGCAGACGATTCGGAGCCGTCCGACGGCGTACAGATCGATCTGATAAGCGGCGAGCGCATGGACGGGATGGCCACGATGGAAAAGATCAGGATGATCTTGGACGGCGTCCACGACGGGAACATCGTCATCTTAGAGGAAGGGCTGACGCCGGACGAGGAGAGTCGCCTCATCGAGGTGACGATGGCTGAAATCAGCCCAGACGAGTTCAACGGGATCGAGATCGAGACTTATCCCAAGTCCGAGGCCCGTGATTCGTCGCTGCTCGGCCGTATTATGGGTAGCGACAAAGTGGAGACGAAACTCACCGTGATCGGACCGGCCAACCAGATCGAGACACTCCACAAGGACGAAACGCTCATCAGCGCGCTCGTCTCCCGTAATTAATGCCTCATCAGTGTACGAACTGCGGTCGAACGTTCGCTGACGGTTCCAAGGAGATGCTATCGGGCTGTCCCGACTGTGGCGGGAACAAGTTTCAGTTCGCACCCACAACTGCGGCCACAGCAGACACCTCCGATGGGGCCAGCGACACGGAAGCGGCCGACGCAGAATCGACTGAGTCGGGCAGCGTCACGAGCCGTGCCACGGAGACCGTTCGCGATTGGATCACTAAAGACGACGACCCGATGGATGGGCGGAACCGACAATCTCCCGACCCTGCTGTACAGTCTGCGCCCGACGGCTCGAGCGCTGCTGTCGAGTCGGAGCGGTCGTGGCCCTCGAACGGTGGGGCTGACACCACCGAGGCAGACGGTGAAACCGACGAGCAGTTCGCTGAGTGGCCCGAGACGGCGCGGCGACCCGAGAACCGAACCGACACGCAGACCGAGACGATCGACGAATCCGGCGATAGCGAGCGGTCACACCAGCGATCTGACGAGCCGACCACGACGCTTGCAGACAACGAGAGTTCGGCCCAGGCTGACGCCCGAAGCGAGGTCATTTCTGCAGGCGACTTGCCGACTCACACCGATGGAGCCACCGTCTCCGACCCTCGACACGGCGTCGATGCAGACGAGCCGACCGATGCCACAGCAGGTGACGATCGACCGCCGGAACACGGTCGCGTCGTCAGCGAACCGAGCGGGGATCGTCCGTCGATCGACGACCTGCGGGAAGAGCTCAACAAACAATTCGAGAGCATCAAGATCGTCCGACCGGGCCAATATGAGCTCAATTTGATGGAACTCTACAACCGCGAAGAGTACATCATCTCTCTCCAGGAGGACGGCCGATACGTCATCGACGTCCCCGATTCCTGGCGCGACGGTGGCGACAGCGACGAGTGATGGACGCGCAGAACCCACCGGACCGTTTCTACTGTAGCACAGAGAAATCACTCCGGAAAACGCTACGCAGTTGGGAATCGAGTTCCAACTGAAATACTGGTTGTCGACCAATGGCGATGGTGTAATGCGACTGCTCGAGTCGTTGTAATTCGACCGGCATACGGGGACGAGCGGGTCGAGACGGCGGACGGAGACAGATGGATTTAAGCAATGGCGATACGAGGGGGCACATATGAGCACTGCAACCAAGGTTGTTCTTTCCACGGTCGCCGTATCGGCACTGCTGTCGATCCTGCTCGTTTTCCAGACGGCGTTCGCCTGATGTTCGAGACTCGTGCGCTCCCGGATCGACTCACGTCGGTTCGTGACGCTCACGCACCGGGCGCTCGAGTTCTCGACTGCGAGCGTGACTTCGAAACCCTTCCACCAGCGCTCGCTGAGGACCTCGGCTTGCTCGTCGACGCGCTCGAGCCGGCCAGCTATCCGGCAGCCTGGCTGCCCGAAGACGCGCCAACGCTGCTCGCTCGCTACGCGAGTTCGGATTTCACGATCGGAATGCCGGGCGACGGCAGCGTCGCCTGGACCCGTCAGACGGAGCCGCCGGTCGTGGTGGTCAAACCCAGAGTCGAGGGCTCGCCCGAATCGTTCGTCGAGTTTCTGATCGCCGAGGCGTTCGTCCAGGTCGGACTCGAGGTGCCCGAACAGTTCATTGGTTTCTTCGAGGACTCGTATCGCGAGCTCGATCGAGCAGTCCCGCTCGACCCGAACAGCACCTATCAGGTCGCCGCCGCGCTGTATGATGGCTGGATCGGTCTCCAGACCCGAGAGATCTTCGCAGACTGGCACGGCGATCATCCGGCCCTTGCTGACGCCTGGCAGGACGCGGGGTCGCGACTCGAGGATCGCGTCGCGGGACTGCCACGGGCGGTTGCTCGTGGCGAGACTGATTTCGCGGACGCGACCGAACTGGCGTGTGCGGCGATCAAACACGCGATCGAACTGCCCGCGCCGTTCGCTGCGCTCGATACAGAGGCTTACCGGGATCACGGCCCGGCGTATGCGATCCGGTGGGCCGAGAAGACGTTCGACTCGCTGGTCGACGAGTAACTGTTCGATTTTAGGCCGCGTGGCGGCTCTCGAGCGGGCTCGTGATCGAACGCGACTGGACTGGTTAGAACTCGGCGTCGATGCTCCCGTCTTCGTCGAGGTCGATCACGCCGTCGAACAGTCCGCGGAACTCGTCGACGAGCGCGGCGTCGTGTGGTTCTTCCGAGAGATGAAAGAGGCCGACTGCGTCGTGGTCCTCGAGCAGTGCGAGGATTCGTTCGACGGCCTCGAGGGCTCGCTCGTCACCGGCGTAGTAGGCGAGTTCGGTGACGGAATCGAAGCTGATGCGGACTTTTCCCTCATGGGTGTCGAGGAAGGCGTCGATCTGAGCGACGATGCCGTCGATGTTGTCCGGAGCGGCCACGTAGTGGACGGTATCGGACGACCGCCGGGAGTAGCCGCGTTCGATACTTAGCGTATCGAGGATTTCGGCACACTCCTCGTTGACATCGTAGTACTCGAGTTTCTGTTTGACTTCGCGGGCAGTGGTTCGCGTCGAAACGACGAGGAAGTGGTCGGTGTCGGCTTTGAGGAAGTCGGTATCGATACGGTCGGTTTCGCCAGTGCTTGGATGCAAGAGGAGGACGCCGGTCCCGCCCGGTACCGTCTCCGGTGTCCCGTCTATCTCGAGGCTGTAGTCCATACTGGCGTGAACAACTTTCGGCACTCCCTTAAGCGTGCGGATATATCATGCGACGAAACTGGACTCCGGAAACCGGAGGAAGGGTCCAAAACTGGCGAGGGGGTGGGACAGTGTGGCTCACCGAGGATCGCGAACTCCAGATGCCCACGGAGTTCGATCACCGACGACCCTTCACTTGCTATAATTTAGGCCAGCCTAAAGTATCTGTCGGTGGTTCTCATAACGGTGAGAATGGCTCTCATGGGGTGTTGTCCGTCGACCGTGTCGGCTTCAATCACGACTGTGAGCGACGCCACAGCGTTCCGCGACGTCATGCGAACGCGTTTATCCCTGCGTCACACATCGCCACGTTATGAGCGTACGCGAGGAGTTCGACGACTGGGCAACGAGCGGCCGTGACAAGGGAATGGAAGATAGACACTGGCACACCGCAAAGCACGCACTCGCGCGGATGCCAGTCGAACCGGGAGAGACCGTCCTCGATCTCGGCTGCGGGAGCGGCTACGCCGGCCGCGCACTCCGGGATACAAAGGGCGCTGGCCGCGTCTACGGACTCGACGGCGCACCCGAAATGGCCCGCAATGCGGCCAGCTATACTGACGACGCGAGCGTTGGCTTCCTCGTCGGCGACTTCGACGCGCTCCCCTTCGCTGACGACTCGATCGATCACGTCTGGTCGATGGAAGCGTTCTATTACGCCGCGGATCCCCACCACACTCTCGAGGAGATTGCCCGCATCCTCCGGCCCGGCGGCACCTTCTACTGTGCAGTCAACTACTACGAGGAGAACGTCCACTCCCACGAGTGGCAGGAGTTCATCGACATCGAGATGACCCGCTGGGACCGCGACGAGTACCGCATGGCCTTCCGCGAGGCAGGCCTGCACGTCGCCGAACAGGACAACATCCCCGATCGCGAAATTACGATTCCCGACGACGACGAGTTCCCGCTCGAGGACTGGGACACCCGCGAGGCGATGGTCGAGCGCTACCGCGAGTTCGGCACGCTGTTGACCGTCGGCGTCGCTCCCTGACCGGTCGAACCCCTCTATTTCCACTCGAGCCCCCAGTTCCCGTCGTACAGCCCGCAACGCGGCCGGTGGCTCGAGTCGAAACGGCCCCTTGCGAAAACCCCTCATATCCGTCTCGCGCTCGAGCGCAGCGGCTGAGACGGAGCACGGGTCGGCGATGTGTCGGGTCGCGACTTGCGAGACCGCTGTTCTATTCGTATCGCTCGCCTGCCGGAATCGCGATCTCGAGCCAGTTTTCCTCCGGCGGCAGCGGACAGTCGAACGTCTCGCTGTACGCACAGAACGGCGAGTACGCGAGATTAAAGTCGACGACGAGCTCGTCGCCGTCTTCGAGGTCGCGGTCCGCTTCAAGCTCCATGTAGCGACCACCCTGATAGGTTTGCTGCCCTGTGGTCTTGTCCCGGAACGGGACGAACAGCGGCTCCGCGTTCGGACTCTCCTGTTGATATGCAGCCAACTCGAAGGTTCCATCTTCGAGAGCCTCGTCGTCACGATTCAGGTCGAACTCCAGTGTCGCCACGCGAAGATAGCGCACCTCTCTTCCCGCGGTGGACTCCATCAAGACGACCTCGGGGTCGTCGTGGACCGTCGCCGTCGCGGTCACGCGGTAGGTCGGATCGGGGTCGAAGTAGTCCAGCCCGTCGAAGTCGTCGCGTTCCTCGGGCGGGATCGGCGACTGTGGATGGGTCGCGAAGAAGTCGTCTTTCTCGGCGCGTTTCGACTCGAGTTCGTCCCGATATTGGTCGGCGTCGATGGAACTGGTGTCGCTCATAGCCGAGGTAGAGCGCCAGGACTGGAAGGCGTTACGTTCTCGGTGGTCCTGACGCTCCGTCGTTCTCGAGCCACCGTTTAAATACGATCGAGCGGCCACTCGTGTTCGTCAACCCTATGACCGACCGACGATGAGTACGGCAGGAATGACGAACTGGCGTGCGATCTTCGGCCACGACAGCCCCTACGAGCCGCAGGTCGACGGCATTGAAACCGCCATCGAAACCGGACAGGAGGGCGGCTACACCGTCATCGAAGGGGCCTGTGGCACCGGAAAGACGATGATCGCACTCACCGCGGGGATCGACCTCGTACGCGATCCGGACACCGACTACGAGCGCGTCCTCGTCCTGACGAGCGTCAAACAGCAACTACGCCAGTTCGAGGCCGACCTCGAGACGATCAACGAGCATCTGCCCGGCGACTGGGACCCAGTATCGGGACTCACGCTCGTCGGCAAGGCCGACGTCTGTCCGTACAACCGCGAGAGTGCAGCAGGAATCGACGACGGAAACGTCTACGACCGCTGTGAGACGCTGCGGGACCGTACTCGTGACCTCACCGGCGAGGGCGGTGACACGACCGCGCAAAACCTCGCTGCCCGCGCCCGCAGCCAGCAGATCGGGCTGGCCGACAGCGGGGCTCGCGCCAGCGACGGCCGGTTCCTCGAGACCGCGGGCGAACCGACGCCTTATCCGCCCGAACTGCCTGAGTACGGCGAGGGCGGCCCCGTCGGGGCCGAAACCGAGTACTGTCCGTTCTACGCACAGTACCTCGAGGATTTACCGGACGACGAAGACGGCGCGGCCGCCGAAGCAGTCCCGTACGATTTCACCGACGCCGGCATGGTCACGCCCGAGGAGCTGGTCGCGCGCTCAGCGAGACACGGCACCTGTCCCCACTCCGTGATGGGGGCTGCCCTTGGCGATGTCGAGGTCGTCATCGGAAACTACTACCACGCCTTTGACCCCCGGACGGTCGGCTCCTTTACCGGCGCACTGCTCGACGACTCGACGTTCGTCGTCTGTGACGAGGCCCACATGTTAGAGCCACGCGTGCGCGACTTGGTCAGCGAGGGCGTCGCCGACGCGACGCTTCGGGACGCCGAGACGGAACTCTCGCGGGTCATCCAGCCGCTCAAATTCGAACGCGAGGGCAGACAGGCCGAAGGCGGCTCCAAGACCGCCGACGCCGACCTCGTGCGCGGGGAACTCAACGAGAGCGACGTCTCCTTCGAGGAACTCAATCGAACCCTCGAGTTCGTCCGTGACCTCCGAGCCGAACTCGACCGCCGCGTGACTGCCTTCCTCGACCGGAACTACCGGGGCTGGCAGTCGAACCTGACCGAGCTGAACGACGACGAAATTCCGCTCCGTGATCCGAGCAAGCCCGCCGAAGACGAACTCAGCGAGTGGGCCCGCGAGGCGGGGTATGGCGACGCCGACTGGGTCCGTGCCGAGTCTGTCGGTGCGGTCGCCGGTCGAATCTTGAACGAGGCCGAAGACGAGGACCGAAGCCGCGCTGCGCCAACTGTCGGCCGCGTCCTCGGCGAGTGGTACCGGCAGGGTCACACCGACTACTTCCGCGAGATCGAACTCGAGCGCATCTGGGATGACACCGAGCCCGCCGACTCGTGGCGGCGGGCCTACAACGCTCGCCTTGCGTTGCACAACTGCGTCCCCAGCGATGCCATCGGCGACCGCCTCGGGATGTTCGGTGGCGGTATCTTGATGAGTGCGACCCTCGAGCCGATGGAGGCCTTTACCGAGGTAACCGGGCTCCAGTATCTCGCACGCGAGGAAGACCGGCCAGTGGTCGAGCGCCGATACGGGCTGCACTTTCCTGCCGAGAACCGCGAGAGCTTCGCGGTCGCCGCGCCGAAGTACACGTACGACAATCGCGGCCGACCGGGTGACGAAAATCCGACGCGGCGAGCCTACGCGAACGCCATCGCGAAGGTCGCCCGGCTTCCCGGCAACGTCCTCGTCGGCATGCCCAGCTACGCTGAAGCCGAGTGGGCCGCCGGCGTCCTCGAAGGGCGAGTCGACAAGCCGGTCTTGCGCGACGCCGCAAGCGACGACGAGACGACCCAGTCGCTCAAAGCCGACTTCTTCGCGGGCGACGGCAAGGTCCTCGTCACGAGCCTTCGGGGAACACTGACCGAGGGCGTCGACTACAGCGGCGACCGGCTGGCCGCGGCGGTCGTCTGTGGTGTCCCGATCGTCAACACCTCGAGCCCGCGGACGAAAGCCGTCCGCCGAGCGTACGACGACGCGTTCGGCGACGGCTTTACCTACGCGCTGACGATTCCCGCCGTGCGAAAGGCCCGGCAGGCGATCGGCCGCGTCATCCGCAGCCCCGATGACGTCGGCGTGCGCGTCCTGTTGGACGAACGCTACGCCCGCGAGAGCTGGGACTCGGTGCGCCCATACTTGCCTGCCGACGGCGAGTTCCAGCCGGTCAGCCCCGATATGTTGGATGTCGGCCTCGAGCGGTTCCGCTCGCGACTGTCCTCGCAGTAGGTCGGCCGCCCGTTTGAGCGGCCGTGCGCCGCTGGCTCGAACTCGAGGTCGGACCGAGGCCTTCAAACGGGACCGTCACCGACTCCGTACTGTCAATCGTGTCCGGATTTTCACTGCTTGCTAGCGGTACGACTCCGCTAGCGGCTGACTCGAGCGGGCTGGCGGTGACTCCAGAGATGGTGGTCGTCTTCGGGATCATCGTCGTTGCACTGGTGTTGTTCGTGACCGAGTGGCTCCCGATCGACGTGACCGCGATCCTCGTGATGGTGCTGTTGATGGTACTTGGAGCCGACGGTGTGGTGAATTTCACCGAGATTTCGACGGCAGAGGGAACGTCCGGATTCTCGAACTCGGCGACGATTACTGTGCTGGCGATGCTCATTCTCAGTTCCGGGATCAGCCGGACGGGGGTCGTCCAGATCATCGGCCGGAAGATGTCCGCGTTCGCCGGTGACGACCTCGATAAACAGTTGTTCGCGACGATCGGCGTCAGCGGCCCGATTTCCGGCTTTATCAACAATACGCCGGTGGTCGCCATTCTCGTGCCCGTCATTTCGGATATCGCCCATAAGGGAAAGACCTCCCCCTCGAAACTGCTGATTCCGCTCTCCTATGCGTCGATGTTCGGCGGGATGCTCACGCTGATCGGCACCTCGACGAACATCCTCGCGAGCGACGTCTCCGCGCGGCTGCTCGACCAGCCCTTTTCGATGTTCGAGTTTACCCAACTCGGGATCGTCGTGCTGGTCGTCGGGAGCCTCTATCTCATGACTGTCGGCCATCGATTGCTGCCCGAACGCGTCCCTGTCGACGAGGACTACGTCAAGGAGTACGCCATCGAGGAGTACCTGACAGACGTCGTCGTCGACGACGATTCCCCACTGATCGGGTCGACCGTCGACGACGCCATCGACCACGTCGCGTTCGACGCCGACATTCTCCAGGTCGTCCGCGACGGCGAGGAGTTCATCGAACCGATCGGCCAGAAGACGCTCCGGGCCGGCGACTTGCTTCGATTGCGGGCCGACCGGCCGACTGTCCAGCAACTCGTCGACAGAGAGACGCTGACCTTCGCCGGCAACCCCCAGAGTGCGGACGAACTCGAGCCCGAGGCAGTCTCCGAGCAGACGCTCGTCGAGGTCGTCATCCCACAGGGGTCGTTTCTCGCGGGCAAGTCGCTCGAGAGCTCGACCTTTCGCCAGCGGTATGACGCGACCGTGCTGGCCTTCCGCAGCCGGGGCGAGACGGTTCGGTCCAACATCGACGAGCGTCGGATCCGCATTGGCGACACGCTGTTAGTACAGGCCGCTCCGGACAGCATCGATCGGCTCTCACAAAACGACGATTTCATCGTCGCCCACGAACCCGACGAACCCGACTACCGAACCGAGAAGATCCCCCACGCGGCGGCGATTATGGCGGGGGTCGTCGGCACCGTCGCGATGCCGTGGGGAATGGTCGGCTCGACTCTCGCCGGTGTGACCGGTATCGGCGCGTTCACTGCGCTGTCTGCGCTCTCCCTGCCAATTCTCGTGACCGCGCTTGCAGGTGTCGTTGCGATGGTTGCGACGGGCGTGCTCAGACCGACCGAGATTTACGACGCTGTCGAGTGGGACGTGATCTTCCTGCTGGCCGGCATCATCCCGCTGGGGATGGCCTTAGAGCAGACCGGTGGCGCAGACCTGCTTGGCAGCCTCGTCGCAGCGACCGGCGCGTACCTGCCGGCGCTGGGTGTCCTGTGGGTGTTCTACATCGCGACGGGGCTGATCACGGGCGTCATCTCCAACAACGCAAGCGTCGTGTTGATGCTGCCAATCGCCGTCGAAACTGCGTCCCAGATCGGTGCGAACCCGTTCGCGTTCGTACTCGCCGTGACGTTCGCGGCCTCGACGGCGTTTCTCACCCCCGTCGGCTACCAGACGAATCTCTTCGTTTACGGTCCCGGCGGCTACAAGTTCTCGGACTTCGTCCGGGTCGGCGCGCCGCTACAGTTGCTGCTTTCCGTCGTGACCACCTTTGGCATCGCCTTTTTCTGGGGTCTGTAGTCGGCTCCGAACCTACTCGTCCGCTGTATCCTCGTCTTCGGCCGCCTCCTCGTCGTCCTCGAGCGGCGGTTCGGCTTCGTCACCACGCTCGAGTTCCTCCGCGAGTTCTTGCTCTCGCTGGTGTTTCTCCGCGTCGTCTGCTTGCTTGTCTCGTCCCTTCTTTGTGTCTCCCATAGCAACGGTCTACATCCGTGAGCAGCATAACGCTGTGCCCGTTCGTCGCCACTGACTGTTATCGCGGTCCGACCCAGCCGAGCGGGCGAAGTGCGGTCGCGTTCGGCACGACTCGAACGAGCGCCGACGCCGGTTCGTACGCCTCGCGCTCGGTCGGTGACGTCGCCGCGACGAGCTTCCAGAACCCGGGCGAGTCAAATCGCAACCGGCACAGGCCGCGTTCGTCCGTCCGTGTAGATTTCGTCTGTGTCGCAACGATCGCTCCCTTAACGGGCCGTCGTCGATCGTCACGGACGCGAACGGTGATCTCGGTCCCGACAGCCACCTCCCGTCGGTCGATATCGATTCGGAGCTGCCGAACCACCTTCATGCGTGTGACTACCACGATCCCGTCGAAAAAGGCAACCCTGCGCGTTCCGGTTCGCTCACCAGACAAAGACTTTAGCCCTCGAGTGAGAGTCCCGGCTGTGACAGGGTCTGGAAACGAGAACGCCGGCCTGAGCCGCCAGCGCCGGTACGTCCTCGCGGGGATCGTCTTCGCGCTTGGCGTCGTGACCGGCGGGATCTTACTCGAGGTACTCGGGACGATCCTCCTCGCGCTGACCGTGGCCTACGTCCTCGTGCCGGTCCAGCGCTGGTTCGTCAGGCGCGGGCTCACCGAGTGGACCGGCGCGCTGGCCGCGACCCTGGTCGGCTTCGGTGTCGCACTCGCGGTTAGTACGCCGCTGGTCGTCGTGTTCTCTCTCCGGCTCGAGCAGGTCGTCAACGCCGTCGCGGCGCTGCCCCGAGAGCTGTCAGTTTCGGCGTTCGGGATGACCTATGCGATCGAAACCGGGGCGGTTCAGACCGCCGCTCTCGAGTTCGTTCAGGGGGCTGCGACCTCGTTCGCGCTGGCGTTGCCGGTGCTTGCGATCAAGTTCGCGCTGTTCGTCGTGTTGCTATTCGGCCTGCTGCTCAAAGGTGACGCGGCGGGCCGGGCGGCCATCGCACCGGTACCCTACGAGTATCGAGACGTAGTCTACGCGCTGGCCCGGCGGGCCCGCGAGACGCTGTATGCGATCTACGTGCTGCAGGTCGCGACGTCGATCGCGACGTTCGCCGCCGCCTATCCGCTGTTCTGGGGGCTCGGTTACGAGGCGGCGCTAACGCTCGCGATCGCCGCTGCCGTCCTCCAGTTCGTTCCGATCATCGGTCCGAGCATGCTCGTTATTCCGATCGCGCTCTACCACGTCGCCGTCGGCGACCTCGTCGCAGCAGCGCTGCTTAGCACGCTCGGACTCGTCCTGATCGCCTGGCTGCCAGATGTCGCTGTTCGGCCGCGACTCGCCAGACGCTCGGCCGGCCTTCCCGGCAGCCTCTATTTCGTCGGTTTCACTGGCGGCCTCTTTACCCTCGGTGCGATCGGCGTCGTCGTCGGCCCGCTGCTCGTCGCGGTGTTCGTCGAAGCCGTCGATTTGCTCGCAGACGAGGTCAACGGCGATGCCACGTTCACCGACCTCGTCGAAGACGACCACGAGGGTCCTGCACGCAATCCCGACGAAACAGAGACCACGTTCGAGGAGCCAGATTCGAAGGCTGCTGACGACTGAGAGAGACCGCCCCGGATTGGCGACTGGGCTTCGACGACAGAGCGTCTTGGACCACCGACACTTTTCTCTCTGCCGTCCTTTCGTCTAGTATGGTTCAGACGCGAACGCTCGTCAACGCGATTATCGGCGCTGTCATCAGCGTCGTCGCCTCGTTTATCCCGGGCTCGACCGTCCTTGGCGGGGCTGTCGCGGGCTTTCTCGAGGGGCCGGACGAACGAGCGGGCGCAATCGCGGGGGCGCTGGCCGGCGCGATCACGTTCGTCCCCTTCCTGATTTTTGGGTTCTTCTTGGCCGGGTTTTTCAGCCTCGGCCTGATCGGCGGCTTCCCGATCGAAGGGGTGGTCCTGTTTACCTTCGTGATCGTTAGCTTCGGCTTTTTCCTGCTGCTCTATACCGTCGGTCTTTCACTGCTCGGTGGCTATCTCGGCGCGTACCTCGCTCGAGAGTATCCCGACCGTCACCGGCAAACCCGGGAGACGGTTGGCTTCGACACGAACGAGGCCGCTCGCCGTTCCGACACGCCGTCGACGCGAGACGACGAGTTCGGCGAGCCGTCGACGTTCGATACGGGATTTGAGGACTCGAGCGATCGCGCTGACGACCGAGACGCACAGCGAGAGCGCGACCGGGATTCCGATCGAGAGGTGTGAGTTCACTTACTCGTATCTGAGCGCATCGATCGGGTCCGTCCGAGCGGCCCGCCAGGCCGGATACAGCCCGGCGAGAATACCCACAACCATCCCAACGATGATCGCGAGCGCGACGTACTCGAGGGGGTAGACTAACGGGAGATCGATGTACTGGGCCCCGAGATAGCCCCCGACGAGCCCCAGCCCGGTGCCCAGGATCGCGCCGATGACGCCAAGGATTACCGATTCGGTCAGGAACAGCCCGAGAACGTCGCGATTTTGCGCGCCGACGGCTTTCATGATACCGATCTCGCGGGTCCGCTCGGTGACGCTGACGAGCATGATGTTCGCAATGCCGATCGAGCCGACCAGCAATGAGATGGCCGCGATCCCGACGATGAAGTTCTGCAGGAGGTTCAACACGTCCTGGAGCTGGCCCAGCAGTTCCGTACTCGTCTGAAGCTGTACCTCGAGGTCGTCATCCAGCAACTCGCTGGCGTCGGCGGCGTCGCTCTCGAGGTAGTCGGTTGCGCTCTCGCGGGCGGCGTCGATGTCTGTCTGGTCGGCCGACTCGGCCTCGATGATGATCGCGAGGAACCGGGCCTCGCCGCCGGCGAGGCTCTGGTTGCCAGCACCACCGCCACCGCCACCGCCGATTCCCAGCATCGAAGCCTGTTCCGTGTAGTAGGGGTTAGTCGGCACGTAGACCCGCGGTGAGGACTCGAATCCTTCGAACGGGCTCAGTCCCTCGCTGTTGTCGGTGATGCCGACGACTTCGACGTCCATTCGCTGCCCGCCGAGCATCGTCACGGTCAGGTTCTCGCCAACGCTGACGTTCTCCTCGAACTGATTCGCAGCCGCTGGGTTGAGCACCGCCTCGCGTGCTCCCATCTCGAACTGTCTGCCCTCGGCGATACGCTCCTCGCGGATGTACGACGGTCCCGACGCGATCAACCCGCTGCCTTGCGCCACCGTCTCCTCGCCGTTCGAGATCGCCTGCGTCTGCAGCGTCGCGTAGCCGTAGGCCGCGTCGATGTCCTCGCGATCCTCGACTGCATCGAGGTCGTCTTGTGTGAAGACGGGCTGTGCGCCTGCTAGCGGGCCGCCTTCGGTGTTGGGTTCGGCGGCCCAGCCGTAGAGGTTTCGCTGGTCATCGGGACTGATGTCGCCGATCACGCCGGCTTGGAGGCTTGCACCCAGCGTGACGAAGGCGATTACCGCCGCGATGCCGATCACGATCCCGAGCGTCGTCAGCGCCGACCGAAGCCGGTGGCCACGGATCGATCGCCACGCGAGGCGCAGACTCTCGAGCGGATTCATTCGTCGCTCCCTCCCGGTTCTTGGCCGGCCGGCGTTCCCGGCTGCGACCCGCTGGCACCGTTAAGTTCCTCGATTCGCTCGATCCGTCCATCGAGGAGGTGGACGATCCGGTCGGCCCGCTCGGCGACGTGGCGCTCGTGGGTGACGACGAGCATCGTCGTCCCGCCTGCATGGAACTCGTCAAAGAGATCAAGAATGTCCGCTTCGGTGTCCGTATCGAGGTTCCCCGAGGGCTCGTCGGCCAGCACGATCGCCGGGTCGTTGACCAGCGCGCGGGCAAGTGCGACCCGCTGGCGCTGGCCGCCCGATAGTTCGTTGGGCATGTGATCGGTTCGGTCGCCGAGGCCGACGCGCTCTAAGAGGTCTCGTGCCCGCTCGAGACGCTCAGCACGGCCGACGCCCTGAAACAACTGCGGCAGTGCGACGTTCTCGACGGCGTTCAACCGCGGCATGAGGTTGAACGTCTGAAAGACGAAGCCGACCTCGGTCCCTCGCAGCCGTGTTCGCTCGCGATCGCCGAGTGTCCCGACGTCTTGCCCACCGACGACCACCGTTCCTTCCGTCGGCGTGTCCAGACAGCCGACGAGATTCATCAGCGTCGACTTCCCCGATCCACTCGGCCCCATGATCGCGGTATAGGAGCCACGGGGGACCTCGAGAGAAACACCGTCGAGTGCGTGGACCGGCTCGCCGATACGATACGTTTTGCGGACGTTCGAGAGAGAAACGGCCGTGCCCGAACTCGCCATGCCCGTTCGACGACGGACGGTCTCAAAAAAGTTCTGCGCAACGTCACGCCGGTTTCGGCGACTGAGTCGACGTGCTACCACTCTCCGCCGGCCGTCTCACCGGTCATTGGCTCCGTCGTCGTCTCATCACTCCGGAGGATGACGTATGCGATCAGTGCGATGACGCCGATGGGGAAAAACAGGAACAATAGCGCGCCGACGCCGATCGCCCATGCGAGTTCGTTGTTGTCGCGCTTCGCGGCATCTTTATATACCCAGTAGGCAGCGCCGACTGCGATCACGACCCCGATGATGAACCCGATCACCATCGCGATCAGCATCGTTGTGCCGTCGATCTGAGCCGTTTCGCCGCCAGCTTGCAAGGGAAGGAGGGCGTAGTGCAACATTATTTCACCCGACGTGAGCGGCCTGTCGTTCGAACGCGGGACCATCGGTGTCGATCGAGTGTCGTTCGATCGACGGAGGGCAGGGTCAGTTCGATCATAGTGTAATCCAACATATGGTATTGAATTTACACGATACAAATCATTTGCTCTTGGTACCAACAATTGATAGGACTTCGTTCCATGTTAACTTGTCAACGAGGTAAGCTATTTGTAACTCCTCAATGGTAGTCTGATTGAACAATGCCCTCCATCGATATCGCAGGCGTAACGAAGCGGTACGGCACCGACACAGCCCTCGAGGGACTGGATCTCACCGTCGAACGCGGCGAGATCTACGGCTTCCTCGGGCCAAACGGCGCGGGGAAGTCGACGACGATCAACCTCGTGCTCGATTTCATTCGGCCAACCAGCGGCGAGGTGCGGGTGTTCGACCTCGACGCGCAGGCAAACGCCCTCGCGATCCGGAAGCGGACCGGCATCCTCCCCGAAGGTGTCGAGCCTTACGACCGGCTGACTGGCCGCCAGCACGTCGCGTTCGCGATCGAATCGAAAGGGGCCGACGACGACCCCGACGATCTCATCGAGCGGGTTGGGCTCTCGGCCGACGCAGCCGACAAGAAAGCCGGCGGCTACTCGAAGGGGATGACCCAGCGGCTCATGCTCGCGACGGCGCTGGTTGGCGAGCCGGACCTGCTGATTCTCGACGAACCGTCGACCGGCCTCGACCCCAACGGCGCTCGCCGGATGCGCGAGATCATTCGTGAGGAAAACGACCGCGGCGCGACCGTCTTCTTCTCCTCACACGTCCTCGGGCAGGTCGAGGCCGTCTGTGATCGCATCGGCATTCTGCGTGACGGCCACCTGATCGCCGAGGATACCATCGACGGGCTGCGTGATGCGATGCCCGATCAGACCCGGCTTCGCGTGACTCTCGACCGCGTTCCCGACGACTCGACAGCCGCCCTCGAGGCAGTCGAATCGATCGACGGTGTCTCGTCGGTGACGCCGGAGGGCCGGACCCTCGTCGTCGCCTGTACAGACCGTGCGAAGACGACCGTGTTACACACGATCGAGGAGTACGATGTGACTGTCGAGGATTTCACAACCGACGAATCCTCGCTCGAGGACCTGTTCGTGGCGTATACGTCGGACGCCACGCCGGCGGAGGTGGCCCAATGAGCGCGATTATCGTCGCGAAGAAGGACTTTCGGGACGCCGTTCGCTCGCGGGTCCTGCTTGCACTGACCGGCCTGTTCGCCCTGTTTACCGTCGGCGGTGCGTTTCTGGCCTCGCGGCTTTCGGCGCTGTTCGAGGAGGGTGGCGCGGAGTCGACGATCGATCTGATACTCGCGTTGCAGACGCCCGCGAGTTTTCTCGTCCCGATTATCGCCCTGTTCGTCGGCTACGGTGCGATCGCCGGCGAGCGAGAGAGCGGGAGCCTGCAGTTCATGCTCGGACTCCCCCATCGTCGCCAGGATGTCGTGCTGGGGAAGGTACTCGGTCGGACTGGCGTGGTCGCCGTCTCGATTCTGATTGGCTTTACCGTCGGCCTGCTTGGGCTCTTCGCGTTCGTCGGCTCGGTCTCGCTCGTTGACTACGTTGCCTTTACTCTGGTAACAGTGCTGTTCGGGTTCGTCTACGTCTGCCTTGGCGTTGGCCTCTCTGCGATGACGCGGTCGACGACCAGAGCGGCAGTCGGTGCGGTCGGACTCGTCGTGTTGCTCTGGTTCGCCTGGAGCGTGCTCGCTCAGGCGCTGCTGTTCGTGATCGAAGGGACGATCATCCCCGAAACGATTCCCGGCTGGTACATCGTCATGAACTCCGTGACGCCGGACGCCGCCTATGGCTCCGCGATCACTGCCGTGCTCGGCGCTGGCCAGTTCACGGCCTCGAGCGCATACGAGACACAGGGGCTGATCGATGGTGGTGTGCCAATCGTCGCCAAGCCGTGGTTCGGCTTCGTCTTGCTCGCACTCTGGGCGCTCGTCCCGCTAGCGCTCGGGCTCTGGCGGTTCGATCGTGTCGACCTTTGATACGGTCTGCTGTCACGAGTGCCCGGCCGCCCGCAAGGCGAGTCGCGGGCGAGCCGTACCTGACTGACAGGAGTCCGTATGACCACCGAATGGGTCGATCGACGCGGCCAAGTTACAACGTTTTTCCCGTCGCCGCTCGCTTGCACACGCATGAAGACGGACGGTGGCTCAGACGCAGCGAAACGACGCGCCGGCGAACGCGCGGCCGAGGACGTCGAAGACGGGTTCGTCGTCGGCCTCGGCACCGGGTCGACGACTGCCCACGCGATCCGGGCGCTCGGCCGGGCCGTCGACGACGGCCTCGAGATCCGCGGGATTCCAACCTCGTTTCAGTCCCGCCGGCTGGCACTCGAGGTCGGCATCCCGTTGACCGACCTCGACGCGGTCGACGGCGTCGACATCGCGATCGACGGCGCGGATCAAGTCGTCGACGATTCCGATACGGCCGCTCACGGCGCGCTCATCAAAGGCGGCGGCGCAGCCCACGCGCGCGAGAAACTCGTCGACTCGGCCGCGGATCGATTTCTCGTCGTCGCTGACCCCTCGAAGCTGACAGAGCGACTCGAGCGGCCGGTACCGGTCGAAGTGCTCCCCGATTCCCACACCCTCGCGGCGGATCGGGTTCGGGAACTGGGCGGCGAGCCGACGCTCCGGGATGCCGAGCGCAAGGACGGGCCGGTCGTGACTGATAACGGCAACCTGGTACTGGACTGTGCGTTCGGCCGGATGGACGACCCCGATAGGTTGGCGACACAGCTTTCCGCGATCCCTGGCGTCGTCGAACACGGCCTGTTTGTCGGCCTTGCTGACGTGGCCTACGTCGGACGCGAGGACGGCGTCGAGCGCCGGGACTACTGAGGTCGCCTCTCAACCGCAGACCGTATCAAGCGGCCGTCGCGTCAGCGTCGGTGTCGGCTGTTCGTTCAGTTCCCGCCGAGCGCGACAGCAAGAGCACTGTCAGGTAGAGCACACCCAGCAGCCGCGCCGCGGGCACCACCCACAACCGGAGCTCGAGGTCGTCGGTGTTGGCATACACCAGATGTTGGCTGAACGTGATGATCGGCCGCGGAACCAACACGAGTATCAGCCCGGCGAGCCCGAGTAGCGCGCTGACGAGCGTCGTTCCCTCGCGGCCGCGGAGGAGCAGCCAGACGAAGGCCAATCCCTCGAGCCGTGCGCCGGTCAGCGCCAGCGGCCGTCGCAGAGCCGTCTCGGGGTTTCGCAGGCCGATCCGCTCGCAGGCCTCGATCACTGGTCGTGGCGTGACGATTTCGACGAGCCCGAAGCCGAGCAAGAGTGTACGTAGCATGGGAACAGTTCTACCGCGGGGAGGAGGAAAAAACGCGAGTCGCTGTCGCAGTTCGTGCAGCGACAGGGCCGACGAATGGACACCTTTTCAATACCGTCACACCACCCTCCGATGGAGACGATTCGATGCCCGAGACATCCGACAGGAAAGACGATCACATCCGCATCATCGAAGAGGAAGACATCGAAACGGACGGCGCAGGGTTCGCCGATATCGACCTCGTCCACGAGGCACTGCCGGATGTCCACCGCGACGAGATCGACACGACCACCTCGCTGTTCGGCCACGACCTCGCCGCCCCCATCGTCATCGAGAGCATGACTGGCGGCCACCCGAACACGACGAAAATCAACCGGGCGCTGGCCGAAGCCGCCCAGGAGACGAATATCGCCATGGGCGTCGGCAGCCAGCGTGCCGGCCTCGAGCTCGACGACGAAGACTTACTCGAGTCCTACACGGTCGTCCGGGACGTCGCACCCGACGCCTTCCTCTATGGCAATGTCGGCGCGGCCCAACTGCTTGAGTACGATGTCGATGACGTCGAGCGCGCCGTCGAGATGATCGATGCCGACGCGATGGCGGTCCATCTGAACTTCTTACAGGAAGCCGTCCAGCCGGAGGGAGATGTCGACGCGCGCGGCTGCCTCGACGCGATCGAGGCCGTCGCCGCCGACCTCTCGGTGCCGGTGATCGTCAAGGAGACGGGCAACGGAATCGCACGTGAGACGGCGCGTCGGCTCGCCGACGCCGGTGTCGACGCCGTCGACGTCGCCGGGCAAGGCGGCACGACGTGGTCGGGAATCGAGTCCCACCGCGCGGCCGCAGTCGGTGCTGACCGTCAGGAAGCGATCGGACAGCTGTTCCGGGCCTGGGGTGTCCCCACTGCAGTGAGTACGCTCGAGGCGGCGTCCGTCCACGACTGCGTGATCGCAAGCGGCGGTGTCCGTTCTGGACTCGACATCGCGAAGGCGATTGCCCTCGGCGCGCGCGCTGGCGGGCTTGCAAAGCCGTTCCTCGCTCCGGCAGGGCAGGGGACCGACGCCGTCGTCGACTTGATCGAGACGCTTGCCCTCGAGTTACGGACGGCGATGTTCGTTACCGGATCGGCGTCGATCCCGGAACTGCGCGAGACCGACTACGTGCTACTCGGTCGAACCAACGAGTACGTGACCCAGCGCCAGCGCTGATACTGCTGGAGAACACGATTTACACCGCTCGCACGCGAAAGACGATCAGCGCTGTACGGACCTCTGTCTCTCAGTACGTGTCTATCGATCGATCTCGAGGGAACTGGCTAGCGACGGATACGCGCGACTCTCGGTCGCGGCGTCGATAAAAAACGAAGCAGTCTCGACCTTACAGGTCGCGGGGCTGGACCGTCTTCCGGTCGTTGGCCTCTGCGCGTCGGGCAGCGTCGTCGAGCAGCTCGGAGACCTCCTCGTCGAGGGCGTCGTAGAAGTCCGAGGCGACGTTTTTGTCATCGAGCGCTTCCTTTACGGCGGCTTTGACGATAAGATCTGCCATACGATCTATTTCTTTCCCGTTACCCTATATAAGAATTGTGCTTACTACCGGAAATACGGGGGTTGCAGCGGTTGATTCGCCGGTTTCGATGACCAGACTCACCGGAAAGTATATGTCTAATGAGCGACCGGGTTCGATTTCGAAGGCGGTTATTCACCGGATTCCGGCTCGCGCGCGGTCCTCCGGGGCTCGCGCGCACGTTCAGTACCAGTCCAACCAGCCCAGACCCCTCGTTCGCTCGGTTGTTCTCGACGCTAGGTCGACGGATTCGAGTGTCTCGGCCGCGGAGAGCGTGTATGCGTGAACTCCTCGACGCCGTCGCCGATGGTACCGTTTCGCCAGCGGCGGCCGAGGCCGAACTCAGGGGGTATGCCACCGGCGAGGCGGGCCGGTTCGACGCAGCCCGCGACCAGCGCCGTGGGGTCCCAGAAGCGATCTTTGCGGAGGGAAAATCGATCCCGCAAGTCGTCGCACTGGCCGAAACCGCACTCGAAACGACCGGGCGAGCACTGCTTACCCGTGTCTCTGACCCGCAGTTTGCCGCTCTCGAAGACTACATCGCGGAGACGACTCCGGACGCGACGATCGACCGCCACAGCGGCGCGGTTCGGGTGATGACTGTCGACTACGAGCCGCCGTCGCTCGAGGCGACTATCGGCATCGCCACCGGCGGGACGGTCGACGAGGCAGTCGCCGACGAAGCCGAGGCCGTCTGTCTGGACGCCGGCGCGACGATCGATCGGGTCGACGACGTCGGTGTTGCAGCGCTGTCTCGCACGCTCGATCAACTCGACCGTTTCCGCGACGCTGACGTGATGATCGTCGCTGCCGGCCGGGAGGGTGCCTTGCCGACCGTCGTCGCCGGTCTCGTCGATACGCCGGTCATCGGCGTCCCTGTCTCGAGTGGCTACGGGTACGGCGGCGACGGCGAGGCGGCACTCGCCGGGATGTTACAGTCCTGTACTGTTCTCTCGGTCGTCAACGTCGACGCGGGCTTTGTCGCTGGCGCACAGGCGACCCTGATCGCACAGGCGATCGCCACGGCTCGTGATTGACACGCATACTTAGTTAGGGAAAAATACTTCCTGCTACCGGAAAGCCAAACAGTGTTTGGAGAAGACTATTTAACTGTTCACCCGGTATAATCGAGTACCGGCTTCGGCCGGTGTGTCCAATGCCCAAGTGTGACCACTGCGGCGCGCACGTCTCCGAACGGTTCGCACGCGTTTTCGCCAACGAACGCGGTGAGATACACGCGTGTGTCAGCTGTTCGGCGAACGCTGGAATCGCTGAAGCCGCGAAAGAACGCGCTCGCGGCGTCTGAACGTATCGCGACGACCGATCAGGACCCCTACGGACGTGAGACTTTTTGCGGCTCCGTCCCATTCGACAGTCGATGGCTGAGGCTGCCCACGTCGTCTACGTCCTCGAGTGTGCTGATGGCTCTCTCTACACTGGCTACACGACCGACCTCGAGCGACGCGTGGCCGAACACGACGCCGGCGACGGTGCGAAATACACCCGTGGGCGGACACCGGTCGAACTCCGCTATCACGAGCGGTTCGACTCGAAATCAGCTGCGATGTCCCGTGAGTACGAGATCAAGCAGCTTTCGCGTGCCGAAAAAGAACGGCTCGTCGGACTCGAGTGAGCCGTGTTCACACACATAGGCCCGCCTGCCAGTCCAGTGGCCGGTCTCGGAGCCGACCTGTCCGTCCGACAACTAAATGTGTGATGGTGATGACAATCGTCTCGAGATGCAACTCGACGTCGTCGACGAACTCAGACAGCCCGACTACACGGGCGAAAACCGCTGCGAACCGTGTACCGTCTTGAACCTGGCTATCGCGATGGTCACCGGTTCCCTCATCGCGCGGAAATCACGCCTTGGCGGCCTTCTCGCTGTCGTGATTTCGATCGCGGTGATCTACCTGCGAGGGTATCTCGTCCCCGGCACGCCGACGCTGACCAAGCGGTATCTCCCGCCGACAGTCCTCCGCTGGTTCGGCAAGGACCCCGACCCTGATGTGGCGAGCGGTCTCGGTGGTGCCGACACCGCGGCGACTGCAGACATCGATACGGATCACGGCAATACCGACTCAGCCGACGCTGACGATGTGACAAGCCGCGATGTGGATGCGGCGGCCGAACCCGACACCACCGCCGGCGAGGCCGATGAACTCGCTGACGCCTTCGAACTCGACCTCGAGACGCTGTTTCTCGAGCACGATGTCCTCGAGCCCTGCGACGACCGGGACGATCTCTGTCTGACCGACGCCTTCGAGGCCGACTGGTTCGACGAGATCGACGCCGTCGAGGAGTCGGGGCTCGACGCTGCGGCCGCCGTCGACGCGTTCGGGTTCGACGCCGCTCCAGACGAGTTTGACCTCGACGACCGCGACGAAGCCCGCACGTTGCGCTCCCCGTCCGGCGTGGCGGGTCGCTGGCCCTCTCGTGCCGCGTTGCTCGCTGACGTCGCTGCCAGCCGCGTTCTCGAGTCGTGGGTGCCCGACTGGGACGCCTACCAGCCCGAGACGAAGGGGGCGGTGCTCAACGGACTTCGGATGTTCCTCGAGACCTGTCCGTCCGGTGGCGACGTACGCATGGGCGAGGACGTCGTCGAATCCTGCTGTAGCTCCCACAAGGTCGTCGCGGTCACCTGCGAGGAGACGGGCGAACGGCTCTTCGAACAGCGTCTCGCCAACGTCGACGCCTGAGTCGGTCTGCTGTGGTGTGACTTGCCATCTTTCTGTGGTCGCAGTCGCCCGTCGCTTTTTTCGCACCGGCCCGCGACCACCGCACCATGGAGACGATTAGCTTCGGTACCGATGGCTGGCGGGCGACGCTCGAGGAGTTTACGACGCCACGTGTCCGGATGGTCGGACAGGCGGTGGCGACGTATCTCGACGATGAGGGGCTCGAGGGTCCGGTTGCGGTCGGATACGACGCCCGCGAGACCTCCCGCGGGTTCGCCGAGGAACTGTCGCGAGTGCTGTGTGCAAACGGGTTTGACGTGGTGCTCTCCGATCGGGACCGGCCGACGCCGCTGGTCGCCCACGCGATCGTCGACCGCGAGCTGGCGGGCGCGCTCGTCATTACGGCCTCGCACAATCCGCCCGAGTACAACGGCGTGAAGTTCATTCCCGACGACGGCGCGCCGGCGCTGCCCGCCGTCACCGATGCCATCGCGGATCGCCTTGCCGAACCCGAGTCGCTTCCCGAAGCCGACCACGGCACCGTCCGCGAGGTCGACTTTACCGAGTCCCACGCGGACGCCATCTTCGATCTGGTCGAATCGATCACCGGCAGCACCGACCTCTCGGGGCTGTCCGTCGCCTACGACGCCATGCACGGCAGCGGCCGCGGAACCACCGACGCGGTCCTCGAGCGCGCCGGGGCCGACCTCGAACGCTTCCGGTGCGAGCGCGATCCCGACTTCGGCGGTGGCTCGCCCGAACCCGCCGCGGAGAACCTTGAGACGCTGATCGAAACCGTCACCGACGACAGCGGCGTCGATCTCGGGATCGCCAACGACGGCGACGCCGACCGCATCGCCGTCGTCACGCCCGAGCGTGGCTATCTCGACGAGAACCTGTTTTTCGCCGCGCTGTACGACTATCTGCTCGAGGACGCGTCCGGATCGGCAGTCCGGACCGTCTCGACAACGTATCTGATCGACCGGATCGCCGAGGCCCACGGCGAGACCGTCCAGGAGGTCCCGGTCGGCTTCAAATGGGTCGCCGAGGCGATGGCCGAGGGCAACGCGCTCGTCGGCGGCGAGGAGTCCGGCGGCTTCACGGTTCGTGGCCATGTCCGCGAGAAAGACGGCGTGTTGATGGCGTTGCTCGCGGCCACAATGCACGCCGACGAGCCACTGGACGAGCGAGTCGACCGACTCCTCGAGACCCACGGGACTGTCGTTCAGGACAAGCTCAGCGTCGACTGTCCCGACAGCGAAAAGACGCGGGTCCTCGAGGATCTCGAGACGGCGATCCCCGAAACCGTCGCAGACACCGCCGTCGAGGACGTCAACACTGCCGACGGGTTCAAACTCCTGCTGGCCGACGGCTCGTGGCTGCTCGTTCGCCCCAGTGGGACAGAACCAGTGTTGCGGGTCTACGCCGAGGCAGCGGACGAGAAACGGGTTCGTGAGTTGCTCGAAGCGGGTCGAGAACTGCTCGAGCCGCTCGTGTGACCGGCTGACTCGGCTGCGTTCGTCAGTCGACCCGTTCTGCTGGGACGCCGACGACAGTCGTACCGGGTTCGACGTCCTGTGTGACGACAGAGCCGGCACCGACGGCCGCGTTTTCGCCGATCGTGATGTCGCCGAGCAGCGTCGCGTTGGCTCCCAATTGCGCACCCGATTCGACCGTCGGATGGCGCTTGACCGGTTCGTTCGTGGCCCCACCGAGCGTGACGCCGTGGTACATGTGGACGTCGTCGCCGATCTCTGCCGTCTCGCCGATGACGACGCCCATCCCGTGATCGATCGTCACCCGACGACCGAGATCCGCGCCCGGGTGGATCTCGACACCGGTCAACAGCCGCACGAGCTGCGAGAGCAGCCGCGCTACGAATTGCTCGCCAGTCCCGCCGCCGGTCCAGCATCGGTGTGCGATCCGGTAGGCCCAGACCGCGTGCAGCCCCGGATAGCAACACAGCACCTCGAGCCACCCCTTCGCTGCAGGGTCACGCTCGCGCATCGCTCGCATGTCCTCGTAGATGCGCCTAAACATCAGCCTCGATCGTCACCCCTGTCGATCCGGTCTCGAGGCGTCGTCGGTTCCGAGACGGACGCAAGCGACAACACCGGCCCACGACGTGCCGTGGCTGGTTCCGATCGGTACACACAGTCGAGCCGGGAGCTCCCATGTCAGACAGTAGCCGTGGGAGACGTGTTAAAGCGTCCCTTTCCGTAGTCGCGTGCCGGCTCACGTCTCTCACTCCCCGCGTGCGAGCCGCGTTCCGATACGATCGGGAAGTCCGGCCTCGTCGACGGCCGTCTGCACCGCCTCGATGTCGTAGTCGACGCGCTCGGTCTCGACGGTCAGCGCCTCGAGATCCACGACGGCGTACCCCGCCCGCGGATCTCCATCGCGGGGCTGGCCGACACTGCCGGGGTTGACGACGATCCCCTCGGCGAACCGCTCGACGCCCTGAACGTGCGTATGACCGAGCACCAGGACGTCCTCGTCGCCGAGCAGCCGCGGTGTAAACTCCTGCAGGTAGGTATATCTGGTATAGCGATCCGGATCGTCCGGATGGCCGTGGACGAGCTTCAGCCGCCCGTCGTCGACGTGGCGCTCGGTCGGGAGTTCGGCAAGCCACTCGAGCTGGTCGTCCGAGAGCTGTTTTTCGGCGTGCTCGACGCCCGCCTGCGCCATGCCGTTGAACCGGAAGGAAGTCTCCGCGGCGACGGCGGCGTCGTGGTTGCCCATCACCGTCGGTATGTCCCGCTCTCGCAGCATGTCGACACAGTCAGCCGGCCAGGGGTTGTAGCCGACCACGTCCCCTGCACAGCACAGTTCGTCGACGTCGGGCATGGCCTCGAGGACGGCCTCGAGTGCGACCCGGTTCCCGTGGATATCCGAGATGAGTCCGATCTTCATGCCCATAGCTATCAGGTGCCAGTAATTTGTAGGTTATCCAGCAGTCCATCGCAGCGGCCGGCAGCCGCCGCCGGTGCCCGTTCGGTAGCGATCGCTCACGGCTCCCTGTCGTATCTGGCGAGAAACGCAAACCGCGATGCTCAGTTGCCGTTTTCGATCGCCGTCTCGAACCCGTCGTCAGTCAGTGCGACGCCAGCCGCACAGACGGCGTGCTCGAACTCGTGGTCGTAGACCTCGCTCGCGGCCGCGTCGGCGCTGTCTGCCTCGAGATCGAACGCTTCGGGGGCATCTTTCTCGTAGGTCGCAACCAGCGTCGGCTCGTCGACGGTCTCGACGAGCAGCGCATCCTTGCGAACCGTGCCGATCATGGCCTCGCCATCGTCGCCGATCGTCGCCGCGATCCGGGGCGTGTCGTAGTCGTCCTTTTCGTAATCGAGTGCCAGCAGGCTCTCCGCGAGCGCGTCGCGAGCGGGATAGCCGAGTTCGAGTTTCTCCGCGATCGGGTCGACGTGTGAGCCGTTGCCGAAAGCAGCCGTCTCACCTGTTGGCGTCTCGACGACGCGCAGGCAGTTGTAGGAGACGTAGGGGTTGTCCGTCTCCGGTGCGTCGTCGGTCGGCCCGACGGTGAGCGCTTCCTCTCGAGCGGTAATCTCGCGGTTGGGGAACGAGCGTGAAGAGACGCGATACGCGCCGACCTCGGGGCCGACGACGACGAATCGTCCGACGTACATACTCGGGGGTGCGCGAGAGCGGGAAAAAGGAATGTCGGTTCGCGCTCGAGCGGCTGAATTCGCCGGTATCGGGCGAGATTTTATACGCGATAACGCGGCCAACGGTAGTGTGACGACGGACGAGGAGTGTCTCGAGGCCCTTCGGGAGGCCGCCGACCGACTCGGTGAGTCGCCGACGAAAGCACAGTACGAGGAGTTGGGGTTGACACCGGCTTCTGCGACTATCATTCGAACATGTGGTAGTTGGAACGGCGCGAAAGAGCGTGCAGGATTGGCAACGGCACCGTCTACTGGCTCTCGCGTACCGCCGAAACCTGACGATGTTGATCTCCCGTCGAATCTCGACTGGGAAGAGCTTTCAGTCGATCAGCGATGGCACTATCGGAATACCGAATGGAATGCAGAACGAACGTTACGTCGTCGTTCTCGACTCCGGTCGTGGCTCAACGAACAAAAGCGAGACCGTGGGTGTTCCCAATGCAATATCGAGACTATCGCTTGTCTCGATTTCCACCACGTCGATGAAACGACAAAGAAGATGGCGGTCGGACGAATGGTTACGTTCGGCTACGGAAAAGACGCACTTCGTGATGAAATTCGAAAATGTACTGTTCTCTGTGCTAACTGTCACCGAAATAAACACTACACGCCACCGCAACGCGAACGGAAACGATGGGTACACGCTCAAAAGCGTGATATGGGTGGATGTGTGCGGTGTGAAGAGTCAAATCCAGCTTGCCTTGACTTCCATCATAATAATGATAAGAGAGCAACTGTTGCAGAATTACTCTCTGATAACAGATCGAAGGACCGAATTCGCTCTGAGATCAACCGGTGTACCGTTCTCTGTGCGAACTGCCACCGGATGGAACACTACGACCCATCGATCGAATAATTGCCATCAAGGCGAGCCTTTCTCCAGCGTGGGTCGCTGTTCCATGCGTCGTCCAGGTTCGTAACACTCTAATATGAACACGCGCTATGATTAAGTACCTCGTCGGTAGTTGAAACCGACGAAGACATATCAGTCCATTGGGGTAGTGGCCAATCCTGAAGCCTTCTGGGGGCTTCGACCCTGGTTCGAATCCAGGATGGACTACTTCTCTTCCGTTTCGACTCGAGCACCTTCTTAGCTCCTGCCGCCGATCTCCAGTCGAAACGAAGGGGTCTGCTGGTAGCGCTCGAGTCACCAGAACTGATCTCTCATCGCCGCCGGTAGCGAGCCGGTAGAATCGACGGACCCTCCTTGTTGTAACCGACGAGCACTGCCGTAACGCCCTGAGTGGCTACCGGTCGGACCGCTCGTAGGCCCCTGCTCGCTCGAGTTCGCCCCGTTTCTGTAGCACATTGGGCGTCCGACAGATACCCGGTGCGCCGGTCACCTGTGGCACTGTACAGTTGTTACAGCTCTCGCAGACGACACGCGGCCCATCGCCGTCCGGTTCGACCTCGAGCAGCCGCGCGCCCAGCCGCGGTTCGGCGTAGAAGGGCCGGGCCAGTCCGACCATATCGCAGGCGGGAGTTTCGTTCCCGCTCGAGTCGAGCAGCCGATCCATCTCCTCGCGCCCCCGAATCCCACCCTCCGCGAGGACGGGGATCGATACCTGCTCGCGGACGCGCCGACAGAACTCCTCGTTCCACGCCGGCTCAAAGTCATACTGGAGCGACTGGACGCGATTCGCCAGCGCGACGAGCCGTCGTCGAGTCGCGCCGCCGAAGGCTGCGTCGTATGCGTCCTGCAGGGCCCCGTTCTCCCACGCGCGTTCGGGATACGCTCCGCGAACGATGCTCATGTCCCAGGTGACCGACGTCTGGACGGGGACAACCGCGTCGTAGCCGATCCGCTCGAGTCGGCGGGCGATCTCGATCCCATCCGCGAGCGAGAGGTTCCGCCGAACGATGGGCGCGGGCGGGGCGGGCGTCTCGGCGGGTACCTTGGTCACCAGCGGCACGTCGCCCGCCCGCTCGCGGATCTCGTCGTGGACGACTGCGAGAAACGTGAGGCGAGCCTCGGGTGAGCCGCCGAACTCGTCATCGCGCCGGTTGTAAAACGGCGAGAGAAACTGCTGGACGATCCCCATGTTTGCCCCGGCGAGGTGAATCCCGTCGTAGCCCGCGTCGACGGCGCGAGCCGCCGCGCGGCCGAAGTCGGCGGCGAGGTCGTACACCTCCGCGGTCGAGAGGACGTGTGGATCGTACTCGAGGAATCCGATCCGATCCAGCAGCCGCAACTGCCACGGCGGTTCCGACACTGCGAGTTGCTCGAGGCCCGGATGCTCCGTTCGGTACTCGGCGTGCCAAGTCTCCATACTCCGCAGGCCCCCGTGCTCGAGCTGGATGAAAATCCGGCTTCCGTGGTCGTGAATCCGGTCGGTCAGCCGAGAGAGTCGGGCGACGAAGTCGGGGTCGTGAACGCGGGTCATCCCCGGCGCGGCACAGCCGCCCTCGCCGCGGACGATCGTCGCGCCCTGGCAGATGAGCCCGACGCCCGACTCGGCGGCCGGTTCGAGGTCGTCGATCAGCGTGTCGACCGCGTCGGGGCCGTTGCCCGCACACTCGAGTAGGGGTGCGCGATAGAGCCGGTTGGGGACCGTCACACCGCCGATCTTGATGGGATCCTCGAGCGTTGCCATGGGGGCCGTATCACGTGCCCGGGCAAGAGTGTAGTGCCGGTCGGCGACCGACTGCCGTCTTGGCACGAGCCGTCGGCATCGCGTCGCCGGCTAGCTCAGGGTGGGAGGATGACCGCCCGGCCTTCGATTTCGTTGTGCTCGAGGCGTTCGGCGACCGTGTTGATCTCGCCGAGATCGTGGCGTTCGGTACGCAGTTCAACTTCGCCGCGATCAACGAGCGCGACGAGTTCCTGGAGTTCGGCGTACTTGCCGACCAGCGTCCCTCGGTAGGCGAACTCGCCGTTGACCAGCGCCTGGCTGGGTTCGTGGATGTGGCCGCCGTAGCCGACGATGTGGTGGTCGCCCCCGGCGGCGACGATCTCGGGTGCCAGTCCCGTCGTCTCGTCGCCGCCGACGAAGTCGATGACCTGCTGGGCCCCATCGTCGTCGGTCAAATCGGCGATGACGTCCGGGAGGTCCTCGTCGGAAGCATTGACCGTGTGGTGTGCGCCTATCTCGTCCGCGAGCTCGAGTGCCTCGTCTTTGATGTCGACGGCGACGATGTCCGCGGCGCTCATCGCCTCGAGACACTGCACCCCGATGTGGCCGAGGCCGCCGACACCAATGACGACGCTGGTGTCGCCGGGATTCAGCTCGTCGACCGCCTTCTTGACGGCGTGGTAGGCCGTAATCCCCGCGTCGGCGTGGGGGGCGATGTCGGTCGGATCGACGCCGTCGGGCAGCGGAATCACGGCGCGCTCGTTGGTCAGGAGGTACTCGGCGAAGCCGCCGTTAGTCGTGAGGCCATTGAACGCGCTATTTTTGCAGTACATGTCCTCGCCGAGCCGGCAGGGACGGCAGATGCCACAGGTCTGGACGGGATGGCAGATCACCGGGTCGCCTTCTTCGACCAGCGTTACTTCATCGCCAGTTTCGGCGACGATCCCCGCGTTTTCGTGGCCCAGCGTCATCGGCAGGTCCTGTGGGGCGTACTCTTCCCACATCCCTTCGATGATGTGGTTGTCTGTCTGACACCAGCCCGCGCCCTCGACCTCGATCAACACGCCGTCGGACCGTTCGATATCCGGCCGGTCGATATCGTCGATCGAGAGCGCGTCGCTCATGTCCTCGGTGTATCCGTGGAGTCTGGCTGCTTGCATGGGACTGACACACAGTTCACCGTCATCCGTGATAACATTCCCCTCGCCTCTCGTGTCACATGAGTGTTTTGGATTTGATACTACTACCCACCACCGCTAATTTTGGCCGCGAAAATCGATCCGAGTGTCGCATTCATCTCTGCCTGAAAAAGAGTAATGGGTAGTGGTACCGATGTGCATGGTACGATGTATCAGCACAACGGAGAGGAGATCTTCGTCATCGACGGCCACGTGCACCTGTGGGACGCGACGGAGGAGAATATCCAACACCAGGGAGGGGAAGAGTTCATCCAGTGTTTCTATGACTATCACACGACGTTCACGCCCGAGGAACGCCAGTGGGACATCGACGAGTATCGCAAGTACGGCGCTGACCGGATGGTCGAGGACCTGTTCGGCAACGCTGCCGCCGACATGGCCATTTTCCAGCCGACGTACCTCACCGACTTTTACGACGAGGGATTCAACACCACCGAGCAGAACGCCGAACTCGCGACCGAACACCCCGAGCGATTCGTCTTAAACGGTACCTTCGACCCCCGTGATGGCGAGGAGGGCCTCGAGTACCTCGAGGAACTCCATGAGAAATACGATATCCCCGGCGTCAAGCTCTATACCGCCGAGTGGCGCGGTGACTCGAAAGGGTGGCGACTCGACGACGAGGACGCCTTCGAGTTCTTGGAGAAGTGTCAGGAACTCGGGATCGAGAACATCCACGCTCACAAAGGACCGACGATCCGCCCCCTCAACCGCGACGCGTTCGACGTGAAAGACGTCGACGATGCGGCCTCGTCGTTCCCGGAACTCAACTTCATCGTCGAGCACGTCGGCCTGCCACGGCTGGACGACTTCTGCTGGATCGCCGCCCAGGAGACGAACGTCTACGGCGGACTGGCCGTCGCCGCGCCGTTCGCCCAGAACCGACCGGGCAAGTTCTCCGAGATCATGTCCGAACTGCTGTGGTGGCTCGGCGAGGACCGCGTCCTCTTTGGCTCGGACTACGCACTGTGGAACCCCGATTGGCTCGTCGAGGAGGTTCTGGAAGCCGAACTCACCGAGGAACACCGCGCGGAGTACGGCGTCGAGTGGGACCTCGAGACGAAAAAGAAGGTCATGGGCGAGAACATCGCCGACCTCTACGACATCGACATCGAGGCGAAACGCCAGACGTTCGAAGACGACGAGATCAGCCAGCAGTTCGAGCTCGAGGACCACTACGCGAGCGAAGAACCCGCAGCCGCAGACGACTGATGAGTACGCAGACATCCGACGGCCCCGCGCCCGCGCGAGCGGCCGTCCGCGATCAACTCGATCGGGTCACCGATCCGGAACTCGACCGTTCGATCGTCGCGCTCGAGTACGTCGACGCGATCGAGATCGACGGTGGCCACGTTAGTGTCGACCTCACGCTGCCGACGGCGTGGTGTTCGCCGGCCTTCGCGTGGATGATGGCCGTCGACGCCCGCGACGAGATCGAATCGCTGCCGGCGGTCGAGGAGGCCCGGATCACGCTCCACGAACACATGCACGAGACGGAAATCAACCGCGGCGTCAACGAAGATCTCTCGTTCGCCGAGGCGTTTCCGGACGCCGACGGCGACGTCGCCGCAGTCCGCGCGGAACTCGACGACAAGGCCCGCGTCGCCCGCCAGTACGACGCGGTCGAGGCGCTGCTCGAGGCCGGACTCGACGCCAGGGCGATTGTCGACGTTCGACTGCGAGATCTCGAGTACGTCGACGGAGCTGATTCCGTCTCGATCTACGTCCGCGACAGCTCCTTTGCCGTCACCGTTCCGGAAGCGCCGCTCGAGCGCTACCTGGAGAAGACCCGCGAAATCGGCCTCGTCTCGGCCCCGGCCGACCGCCTGTTTCGAACGCCGGAGGGCGAGCCGATCGATCCCGACTCGTTCGATCTCGTCCACCGACGTGGCCGCCTCGCACAGGTCAATATGTCGAGTCAGGGTGGCATCTGTGATGGCCTTCGAGAGGCACGGGAGGGTCGGCTCGAGGAAACTGCAGGCGACTGACGGTGCAGCGGTGGAACCGGAGCGTCATCGGGATCGCTGTTCCCCACTGCGCTCTGGCCCGGTCATCGCCGCGAGCCTACTTCTCGACCTCGAGCAGCGCCACCCGCTCGCAAACCAGCGCCGACAGCGGTGCGTCGGTGGCCTCGCGTTCGGCGTCGGGAACGTCGAAAAAGGCACACAACGTCTCGACGTCTTGGGTCTCGAGTGTCGGCTCGTGGTCGACGAACGCATCCAGCGTTTCGACTGCCTCGAGCGCTGCCGCCTCGTTCTCCTCCGAATCGCCGTCGACGAGCACCACGGCCTGAGTTTCGCCTTCGTCGACGCCCATCGCGAGCGCACAATCGATCTGCCGACGGCCGGCGGCGTACAGCAGGATCTCGACGGCGCGATCGCGGGCGACGTTCTCGCCGCGGTCGATGGCGCGGTCGGCGAACTCGACGGCCCGCTCGAGATGCCGGCGGCCGGCGACGTAGCGGGCGTCGAACGCCTGAATCGTCACGCCGTGGCGATCGCCGAGGTTGCCGAGTTCGGCGACGAACGCGTCCAGATCGTCGATCTCGAGTCGGCATTCGAGGAGTTTCATTCGAAATCACCCAGGCTCGACTGGCTGTCGTCTGCTCCGTTTGTTACTGTTCCGTCGTCGGTCCCGCCACCGCCGCTCGAGGTGGCTGTCATACCGCCATCGGCCGACCCCGCCGAGTTCGGCTCGACGCCGTCCATTGAGGGGTCTTCGCGACCGGCGTTCTCGAGGATGGTCTCGGCTGTCTTCTCCCCTTTGAGCGCGCCAAGAACGACGCCTTTGTCGGCCGTTCGCAGGTCGGCAGGCTCTTCGATTCCCGCCTCGTAGAGCCGGCGGGCACGCTTGCGGCCGACGCCGCCGACCGAGACGAGTTCGAGGAGCTCGTCGCCGACGCCATGTTCGACGCGGGCGCGGGCTTCGCGGACGGCGACGGTCCACTCGCTGTCGATCTCGGCGGCCAGCGACTCGGCCGCGCCGAGCAGCCACTCGGCGGTGTCGACCTTCCCACGCAGGTCGCCCGGCCCGATCTTGTATCGGTCTGTCAGTCGTTCTTCGTCGGTTTCGTCGGCCCAGTCCTCGAGCAGCTTGCCGGTCTTGAGCGCGGCCAGCCAGTCCTCGAAGCGATCCTCCTCGAACTCGCTTGGGGTATCGCCCAGCAGTTCGGCCTCGCGCTCGTAGAAGAGTTCGCCGAATTTCTCGTCCTCGCCCGAGCGCAGGTAGAGTTCGTACATGTCCGGCGTGCGTGAGACGAGCTGGTAGAGGCCGAGTGCGGTCGGCCGGTCGTCCGCATGCTCTAACCCGTGGACGATTTCGGCGGCGCTCATCGGATCGAGGTAGAGCCGCGAGACGGTATGCCCGAGGCTGGTCGCCTCGAGTGCTTCCTCGCCGTCGTCGGCGGCAAGGTCGGCAGCGGCGGTGAACGCGCTGCCGTCGTCTTCGGCCCCGTCACTGCTATCGCTTTCCCGTTCGATGAAGTCGTTCGACTCGAGGTACGCCAGAACCGTATCGGTCACCGTCTCGAGGCGGCCGGCTTCGGTCGACTGGCTGGCGTAGAGCGTGGACTCGAGAAATTCGAGGAGTTCCGCTCGCGTGCGGGCGAAGCCGGAAGCGATGGTCGCGAGCACGTGCGTTCGCAGGGCGGGTTCGGCCGCCAGTTTCGACCGGACCGGCTCGGGATCGGCCCAGATATAGCGGTCGAACAGCTCTTGGCTCTCGTCGTGGTTTTTGGCCAGCAGGACGGCCTCGCCGTAGGGATCGAGTCCCGGTCGGCCGGCCCGCCCCATCATCTGGTGGACCTCGAGGACATCCAGGGGAGCCATCCCGCCGGCGCTGGAATCGAAGCGCCGCCAGTCGCGGACGATCACGCGGCGGGCGGGCGTGTTCACCCCGGCAGCAAGCGTCGGCGTCGCCGAGATTATCTTCAACAGGCGATCGCGGAACGCGTCCTCGACGAGGCTCCGCTGAGTGCTCGAGAGACCGGCGTGGTGAAACGCCGAGCCCCGCTCGACGCAGTCTGCTAAGTCTCTGCTCGTCTCGGTGTCGCTGTCGTCGCGGATGTCGGCGGCCAGTTCTGCGAGGTCGGCTTCTTCCTCGGCGGTCAATTCGTTTCTCGAGACGCCGCCCAACCGTTTCGCGGCGGCTTCCGCGTTCCGTCGGGAGTTGACGAATACGAGCGAGGAGCCGTCCTCCTGTAAGATGTCGCGGACGAGTGCGGCCTCTTGCTTTTCCGATCCCTCGACGGGTACCTCGCGTGTCGAGCCATCGTCGAAGTTCAGCGCGTTCCCGTAGTGGACGCCCGTCTGGAGATCGATCGGCCGCCAGTCGGTGTCGACGAGTGCGGCGTCGAGCCAGTCGGCGATCTCGTCGGCGTTGCCGACCGTCGCCGAGAGCGCGACCGTCTGTAGCCCGGGGTTGAGCTGGCGGAGTTTCGCCAACGTCACCTCGAGTGTCGGCCCCCGGTTGCGGTCGTCGATCAGATGGACCTCGTCGCTGACGACGCAGGTGAGATCGGAAAGCCACTCTGCGCCGTTGCGAACCAGTGAGTCGACCTTCTCGCTGGTGGCGACGACGATGTCTTTCGTTGCGAGCCAGTCGCTCGTGCTCTCGTAGTTGCCCGTCGTGACGCCGACCGTGACGCCGAACTGTTCATAGGCCTCGAATTCGGCCTGTTTCTCGCTTGCGAGCGCTCGCAGCGGAACGATGTACAGTGCTTTTCCGCCGCGTTCGATCGCCGAGAGCATCGCAAGCGCGGCGATCATCGTCTTCCCGCTGGCGGTGGGGACGGCCGCGACGAGGTTTTCGCCTTCGGTCGCGCCGGCCTCGACCGCCTCGGCTTGTGGCGGGTAGAGCTCCTCGATGCCCTCGCTGCGGAAGTGGTCGATGGCACCGGGTGGGAGCCCCGACAGCTCCTCGAGATTCATTGTCCGTGCTTGGCCCCGTTTGCGGTTTAAAGTATCGTCTTTCGGACTCCGTCGATCGAGGCTGCGTCGGGATTACTGTGTGTTCCCGCGTGCGCTGCTCCAGCTCACTGGCCGGCACTGCGGTCGGTCAGGACGCCCACACAGACGACTGCTGTCGTGACGTGCATCAGCCCGAGGATCGCGCCGGCGAAGAGACTCCCGCCGGGTTGATTGGGGATAACCGTGAAATCCGGCACGAGCGAGAGCACCAGAACGATCGCTGCAACGATGAGAAACAGTCGATCGGGGCTGGCACTGAATCGCGCAAGCAGCCCGTAGGTGACGGTCGCACCGATGACGCCGAGGGTCGTAAAGAACGTGACCGGGCCGTAATTCAGTGCTTCCAGTTGTGGTGCGATACCGCCGGCGTTGGCCACGAACACGATGAGCAAATTGATGCCCAACGATACTGCAAGCGCGACGACCCCTGACCGTGTCAGACCGCTGGCCGTGAGTGATCGTGCCGATGACGACATTCCTGTTTCGGTGCCCATGAGTATCCCTCCGCCGCCACTGATGAAAAGCGTTTGTCAGAAATCCCTTTTATATCCGGATCGGTGACTGATTATCTAGTTGGGTATTGATGCATCCCCGACCTGCCCCGGAGCGTGGGATCGGCGGCGATAGACCGATGGGATCGGCACCCGAAGACCGTCCTATGGCCGATCCCGACCGCGTCCTCGTTCCCACGCTCGGCCGACCACAGGAGGACGAAGCGCTTTCCTACGCCCTCGAGACGTTTCCCGACGCCGAGATCACGCTGTTGGCGGTCGTGACACCGCTTGGCGCGCCGCTCAGTGAGGGTGGGGTCTTGGAGCGACGCGAGGAGCGAACGACACAGGCACGAGCCAGCGCCGCGGAATTGCTCGAGTCGGTTGCCGGCCCTGACACAGGGGACCGCGTCCGGATCGCACTTGCCGAGGGTCGACCCGGCACCGTCGTTCCCCGATACGCGTCGGAGGCGGGGATCGATCACGTCGTGATGGCCGGCGACAGAACCCGATCGAACTGGTTCATCAGGCGATTTCTCGGTCGTGATATCGCCACGACGGTCGTCGAACGGACGACGCAGCCGGTGACGATCCTCGAGTGAGTTCGAACGAATCAGCCGGCCATCACCGTCGCGAACAGTCGATACAGGCCGTATCCGACGACAACTGAACTGCCGAGTGTCAGTAGCCAGAAGGTGATCGTGACGCCGACCTTGCGCCGCGAAACCCCGGCCGAGCCGCCGGCTAGTCCGCCACCGATGACGCCCGAGAGGATGATGTTGTTGAGCGAGATGGGGATGCCGAGTGCAATCGCCAGTTGGGCAATGATAAAGCCCGGCACCAGCGCCGCGATCGACCGCCGCACGCCGAGTTGGGCGTACTCGCGAGAGGTCGCCTGTAACAGCCGCGGCGCGCCCATCCAGGCACCGGCGAGGATGCCGGCTGCGCCGATCGCGAGCAACAGAGACCCTGGGAGCCCGAGCTCGGTCCGAAAGAGGTTCTCGAGTGGGCCGGTTGCGAGTCCGACCTGCGACCCGCCAGAGGAGAAGGCGACGATGCCGCCGAGGAGCAACAGGAACGACCGAATCCCGCCTTCGACTGACTCGCGGACCTGTCGTCGCACCCAGGAGAACGCGAGCAGTCCGACGGCGATCGTCACGACGACGGTCCCGAGATCGACGCCGGCGGCGAGCGTCGGGCCGCCGCCGAACTGCCGGGCGACAAAACCCGCAAGCGTGCCCTGCTCGGCGGTCGGATCGGGAATCACACCGAGGCGGACGTTGGCGACGATCGCGCCGACGATACCGGCCAACAGCGGGACGCCGACCGTCTCGGGGACGTCGTCGCGTCGCAGGACCGTCGCCGTCGCGTAGGCGAGTCCGCCGGACATGATCGGCACCAGTAGCCAGAAGGTGCCGAGCCGGCGATAGGTCGTCATCGCCGGATCACCGCCGAGCGAAAGCCCGACGCCGACCATCGCGCCTGTCGTCGCGAACGCTGCGGGGATCGGGTACCGCGTGTAGATGCCGATCGACATGAAGCCAGCCGCGGTTAGCAGGCCCGCGGTGGCCGCAAGCGGCGTGATCGTCACGCCGTTGATGAGGTCGGCCCCGATCGTCTCGGAGATGCTCCCGCCCTGCATGAGCGCCCCCATGGCTGCGAGCAGCCCGATGACGAACGCCGCCCGCATCGTCGAGATCGCGTTCGCGCCGACCGCGGGGGCAAAGGGCGGCGAGTTGCTGTTCGCACCCAGGACCCACGCCATGAACAGACAGGTGAGAACGGCGATCCCGATGAGGGCAACAAAGGAGAACGCAACCATTCGTCTCGTCTCTCTTTCAATGACTGGCCGCAAAAGCGTTCCCTCGAGTCCATCGACGACCGCTACCGATTTACCGCAACCGTGCGAAACACCGCCTATGAAGATCGAATACGACGAGGACACCTGTATTGGAATGTTCCAGTGTGTCGCCGAATGGGACGCCTTCGAGGAGGACAAATCGAAGGGGAAGGCCATCCTCGAGGACAGTGAGGAGGTCGAGGACGGCGTTTTCGTCCGCGAGGTTCCCGAGGACGCGGAACTCGACGCGAAGTTCGCCGCCCGGACCTGTCCCGTCGACGCGATCACAGTTTACGACGACGACGGCGAGCAGCTGATCCCCTGATAGGTCTGCTCCCGCTGTGTACCGGCGCGACGGGTCGCGGATGCGCCGGAACTGACTGGGAGCGGTCCATATGCAGGCTCGAGAAAAAAGCCGTGCCGTGCCGACCGTCGATTATGCGATCTTGTCGTACTGTTCGGAGAGCTTCTCGGCGGCCTCGCCGAGCTGGTTGCGCTCGAACTCGGTGAGCTCCCACTCGACGATCTCTTCGACGCCGTCGGAGCCGAGCTTGACCGGGACGCCGAAGGCGGTGTCCTCGTGGCCGAACTCGCCCTCGAGTTTGATGCTGCCGGGTACCACTGCACCCGTATCGCGGAGGATGGCCTCGACCATGTGGCCGACGCCGGTCGCTGGCCCCCACTCGGTTGCGCCTTTCTTCTCGATGACGTTCATCGCCGAGGTCTGGAGTTCGGAGAGCAGTTCTTCCTTTTCGTCCTCGTCGAACTCGAGGTCCTGGCCGTTGACCCGTACTTTGGAGAAGACGGGGACTTGCGCGTCGCCGTGTTCGCCGAGGATCGTCGCGTCGACGTTCTGGACGGGCGCGTCGTAGCGCTCGGAGATCACGTAGCGGAAGCGCGCGGAGTCGAGGCGACCGCCGAAGCCGATTACCTGCTCGCGGGCCCGATCGCCCGTCTCGTAGAGGTGCCGATTGAGCAGGTCGACGGGGTTGGACGTGGTGACGGTGATGAAGTCGTCGTTGTACTCAGCCAGCGAGGAACCGATGTCCTCCATGATCGGTGCGTTGGTATCCGCCAGATCGATCCGCGTTTGGCCCGGCTGGCGTGGAATCCCTGCCGTGATAACGACGACATCCGACCCTGCGGTGTCCTCGTAGCCACCCTGTCGGATCGTCGTGTTCGAGTCGTAGGCCACGCCGTGGTTTGCGTCGGCAGCCTGTCCGACCGTATCGTCTTCCTTGTCCGGAATGTCGACGAACACGAGTTCGTCCGCAACGTCCCGAAGCGCGATGTTGTAGCCTGCGGCGGCCCCGACGGTGCCGGCCGCGCCGACCACGCTCACTTTCGTCATACCACGTAATGCTTCCCCATCCCACACGTTAAATCCGTCGGAAATTCCAGCCTCAGACGAGTCTGACGATATGAAGGTTCGACGACTGTCGTTCCCTCTCTTCTCCTCGAGGCCGAACCGATCATGGCCGATGCCTGCGCCCGTTCGAGTATGCGCGTCAGCGTCATCGGCGGCGGACAGGTTACCGACAAACAGGCGGCTCGCGCCGAGGCAGTGGGCCGCGAACTCGCCGCACGCGGCCACACGGTCGTCTGTGGCGGTCGCGGCGGCACCATGGAGGCGGTCTGTCGTGGCGCGAAAGCCGAGGGCGGAACGACGATCGGCATCCTGCCGAGCGAGCGCCGCGCACAGGCCAACGACTACGTTGATATCCCGATCGCCACGGGACTGGGTCACGCCAGAAACGCGCTCGTCCCATTGAACGGTGACGCTGTCATCGCGCTTGCCGGCGGCGTCGGGACCCTCTCTGAACTCGGCTTCGCCGGCATCTACGACCGGCCCGTCGTCGGCCTCGCAACCCACGACGTCGCCGCTGCCGGGATTGACCTCGAGTCTGTCGACACTCCCGAAGCGGCCGTCGACGCTGTTGAAGCCGCACTCGAGACGTAAGTGTCACCGTCACGGCCCTGGAATCTCGTTGTCGCAGCTTTTTCGACGCTCCGACACCTCTAGCTGGACATGAGCGACTTCGACAAGGAAGCAGAGCGCGAGAAACTCCGTGAGAAGTACGAACGCGACAAACAAGAGCGCAAGGCCACCCAGCGAATGAGCGATCTGTTACTCAAGGGCGCGACGATGACCAACACTCACTGTGGGACCTGTGGCGACCCGCTGTTCCAGATGGACGGCACTACGTTCTGCCCCAGCTGCCATGGCAATCCCGACGCCGTCGAGGGAACCGACCTCGAGGCCCAACCGGCCGACGAACAGTCGTCCACGGATCACTCTGAGCCGGACCAATCCGCCGCGGACGAACCCACCCCTGCTGCATCGGCCGAGCCGACGGCCACAGCTACGTCGGACGCGTCGACGGCCGAGACGGACGCAAACAGCCAGCGCGAATCGTCGGTCACAACGCCATCCCGGGATGAGCGCCAGCCCACACCCCAGGCCGATGTCTCGAGTCGGACCGCCGACGATCGGGCGAGCGAGCCGAGCGCACCGTCTCGCTCCCCTGCGTCGACCCCGACTCCGCAACCGGCCGACGGCGACCTTGAGGTCGCACACGACGCGCTCGTCCGCACGCTCGAGAAGTTCGCCACGGAGGCGGCCGCGACGGACGACCCACGATACGCACGGGAGTGTCTCGAGGCGGCGCGCGAGGCCGGCGAGACGCTGTCCACCTTGCGCTGACAGCTAACGGCGCTCGAGACGGTCGGACTGCTTCCTGGACGTTCTTTCCTGTGAGAATGTGCGTGTCGTTTCGTCGATCAGTACGCGACTCTCTACACCCAATATGACAGATATGAACTACATCACTAGATATATATTTGATAGTATGGTGTGCCATAACATCGCTCGAACGTGGGCCAGATCGGCCGCTGTGTCGGTCGTGTGCCGGGTCGACACCGATTCCACCCTCCATGTACCGGCCCGCGGTCGCTCACCGACCCACGGAGAGAGGAGACCCTACCGATGGCACTTGGATTCGTCGTATTACTCACGGTACTCGTCGTTTGTATCGGCTTGCTCGGGACCACTGCGATCTGTCTCGACCGAACCGCCCTGAAACGGACGGCGGCCGACTACGACCGCCGGCTCGCCGAAATATCGCCGTATCTCGGCGTCGCGGGGGTATTCTTCCTCGCAAAACGAGCAACCCACGGCCATAGTTTACGGATCTCGCGCGCGCTCGACTGGGATCTCACCGCGGAAATCTACGCTCTCGAAGGGGAGTTCGTTGCAGTCCTCCAGGACGTCGTTCCCCATACAGTCACGCTCGAGTTCTTCTCGGCGATGTACATGTTTGGGTTCCCATTCCTGCTGGTGACTGGCCCCATCCTCTATTTCCTGTTGCCGTCCCAGCGCCACCTCAAGGAACTCCTCTTGGCATACGTGTTCAACTATCTGATCGGCTCGCTCTGTTATACGCTCTTTATCGTCTATGGGCCGCGCAATCACCTCTCGTCCGTCGACGGCCTGATGTATTCCTTTTACCCGCAGACTCAGGAAGTCACTGCGGCAGTATCGGCGAACACGAACGTCTTCCCCTCGCTGCACACGTCACTGGCGGTCGTCGTCATGCTATTCGCCTGGCGCTCGCGCGAGGAGTACCCACGATGGTTCCAGATCGCGTCGTTCGTGACGATCTGTGTCGTCTTCTCGACGATGTACCTCGGGATCCACTGGCTGATCGACGTCATCGCAGGCATTCTCCTCGCCGTCGGGAGCGTTATCGCGGCCGAACGGATCGTCACCCGTGCGGAGGGAGCGGCCGGCTCCGTTCCTCCAAGCGAGGATAGCATCGCGTCCGACGCGAGCGATTGATTGCCGTTGCCTCGGCTGTCTTATCCAGTATAGTCGCTGCCGATCACTTCTCGAATCCGCTCGGCAGTCACCTGTCCGACGCCGTCGGCATCCTGTAACTCGTCTTCGGTCGCGATCATCATTTCCTCGACCGTGCCGAACTCCTCGAGAAGCGACCGCGCGGTGACGGGGCCGATCTCGGCGATCGAGGCGACGACGTACTCCTGTTGCTCGCTTAACGTCTTGGTGCCTTTCTCGCCGTGGACCGACACCTCTCGGTCGGCGGTCGCCTGTTCGCGGCCGGCGATTACGGCGAGCAGTTCCGTCGTGTCGGCCTCGCTTTCGGTCCGTAGAACGCTCGCCCCGAAGTCGACCGCAAGACTCGAGAGTGCGCCCCGAATCGCGTTCGGATGAATGTCCCGCTGTTCGTACAGCCCCTCGCCCTCGACGACGACGATCGGCCGCGAGTAGTGTCGCGCCATCGCACCGACCTGCTCGAAGACCGACCGGTCGCCCCCGACCAGCGAGTCGACGAAGTCGGCGACGGACTTGCGCTCGACGACCACCCGATCCGACAGGACGTAGTCGCCGACATCGAGCGTCTCGAGGCTGATCTCGATCTCCTCGCGGCGCGAGAGATCGCGGGCGATGTTGGCGTCCATCTCGCGCTGGTCGGCGACGATTTCGACGGTCTCACCCTCGGCGTGTGGCTCGTGGGTTTCGACCTCGCCGTCCTCGTTCGGCTCTGTCTCTTCGTCGGCAAATTCCTGTAAGCCTGGCTGGTCTGCAACCCCCTCGCTTCCGGTGGAAGAATCGCCGACGGCGTCGGTGTTGCCGCCGTTTCCGTCTACTTTCACCCCGCACTCACTGTCGGCTTCGCCCTCGAAATCGGCCAGTGACTGCTGGGAGTCGTCGAGTTCGTTCTCGAGCTCGTCGGCCATCCCTTTCAGATCGCGCAGCTCGCTTTCCATCTCCTTTTCGCGCCGTCGGGAGATCCAGAAATAGGCCTCGTCGCGGGTATCCTCGGCCATCAGGACGACGACGCGGCCCTCCGACTGGCGGCCGGTCCGGCCCTTGCGCTGGATCGACCGGATCGCGGTTGGAACGGGTTCGTAAAAGAGCACGAGGTCGACCTCCGGGACGTCCAGCCCCTCCTCGGCGACGGACGTCGAGACGAGCACCTCGAATTCGCCTGCGCGAAACTCGTCTAAGACGTCCTGTTGTTGTTTCTGGGTCATGCCGTCGGAGCCCTCGCGATCGCCCTGCCCGACGAACCGTTTCGCGTCGAAGCTCTCACTCAAGAAGTCCGTCAGCGCCTCGGCCGTATCGCGGGACTCGGTGAAGACGATCACGCGTTCACCGCCCTCGAGGCCCAGTGTCTCTGCCAGCAGCATCCGCGCTTTCCGATATTTGGGATGGAGCTCGTCGAAACTCTCGGCTTTCCGCATAGCCTCGCGGACGCGCGGGTCCGAGACCATCCGTTGGCTCGCCTTCGATGCCCCTGACGAGCGGGCCTGGTTGCGCTGGCGCTCGAAGTATCGCCGCAGGGCCTCGACGCTCTGGGTTTCGACCAGCGTGACGGCCTGCCGGAGTTTCATCACCTCGGCGTGGACCGACATCCCTTCGAACCCCTCCGACTGGTCGTTGTTGATCAGCTGCTGCAGTTCCGCCCGCATCCGATTGAGGTCTTTCTGGGACTGATCTGGCTGGGTCGACTTCGCCACGCCCAGTTCCTTGAGCTTCTCGAGGCGGTCTTTGATGACTTCGTTCAGCGCGTCCCGGATCTCGAGGACTTCATCTGGAAGGTCGATACGTTCCCACTCGACCTCGGTGTCGTGGGTAAACTCCTCGACGTCGGCGTCCTCTTCGGTCATTACCTCGACCTCCGCGATGCCGAGGTTTTCACAGACCTCGAGAATGGCCTCCTCGTCGCCGCCGGGCGAGGCCGACATCCCTGTCACGAGCGGCTGCTGAGCGTCAGCGTGGTACCGTTCGGCGATGTAGTTGTAGGCGTAGTCGCCGGTCGCGCGGTGGCACTCGTCGAAGGTGATGTGGCTCACGTCCGCAAGCGAGATGCGGCTCCCGACGAGATCGTTTTCGATCACCTGTGGGGTCGCCATCACGACAGTCGCCTCCGTCCACAGTTCGGCGCGGTCGTCCGGGCTCACGTCGCCGGTGAAGACGACGATTTCCTCGTCAGGAATCTGGAGGGCCTCCCGGTAGAAGTCTGCGTGTTGCTGGACGAGGGGTTTCGTCGGCGCGAGCATCAGGGATTTGCCGCCGACCTCGTCGAGTCGCCGGGCCGTGACCAGCAAGCTCACCGTCGTCTTCCCCAACCCCGTGGGGAGACAGACGAGCGTGTGGTGATTTGCGGCCGTCCCTGCGAGTTTCAGCTGGTAGAGCCGGCGCTCTAAGAAGTCGGACTCGAGCAGCGGATGCTCGATCGACGCGACGTCCTCGTCCGTCGTTGCCATTGGCAGCGATTCGATGCGGGCGCTGTTAAGGATTGAGATAGCACGGTGAAAGTGGTCTCGCGGCTGCGGGGCCGCTGGACCGAAATACAGTCGAGTTAGGCTACTGGTATAAATCGAACGACAGCATAGAACGTGATATGGAAACCCGAACGATCCGCCAACGCCTCCCGGACCTCGGGTCGATCCTCACCGCGATCGGCTTCGTCCTGCTGGTCAATCTCGTCGGGGCGGCACCGAGTGCGATCGGGTCGCCCAACACGCCGTGGTTTCGTGCCCTCGAGAAACCGTGGTTTTATCCGCCAACGATCGCGTTCCCGGTCGTCTGGACGCTGTTGTTTACGCTACTTGGCGTTGCGCTGTGGCTGGTCTGGCGCAGTGACGCTGGCGGCCGGCGGCTCGCACTGGGACTGTTCGCCGCCCAGATGCTGGTCAACGTCGTCTGGACACCGACGTTTTTCGCGCTCGAGGCACCGCTGGCTGCGTTCGGTATCATCGTCGTCCTCTGGGTGCTCGTCCTCGGAACGATCCTCGCGTTCCGACGAGTCGACCGCCGTGGAGCAGCCTTGCTCGTGCCGTATCTCGCGTGGATCACCTTCGCTGCCGTGCTCAACTTCGAACTCTGGCGGCTGAACGCCTAGGCGGGCCTGTCACGTGACGGCCACTCACTGCTCCGGGAGCCACCACGTCAACACCACCGCGACCGCCACGAGACTGGCGAGCGCGAAATACCCCTCGTCGAAATAGCCTCGATCCGCGAGCGCACCGAACAGGACCGGACTCGCTGCGCCGGTGGTCATGTAGACGGTTCGCAGAAAGCCCAGCCCGGTTCCCTGCATGTCTGAGGGAAACGCCGCGGTCATGTACGGCAGGGTGATCGTCCCGTAGCCGAGGATGCTCGAGAGGAATATCGTCCCGACAACGAGCGGCCAAAAGCCCTCGAGAAACGGCAGCGCGACCAGCGACACGACGATGACACCGAGCACGGGTGGCAGCGCTGTTCGAATCCCGAACCGGTCGTAGAGCCGGCCAGTCAGCGGCTGGACGACGATTCCAGTCGCGAAAAAGGCGCTGAATAGCCCGGTCGCGACCCCTTCCGAGAACCCCTTGATCTCGATCAGGTAGGTCGGATAGAAGCCTGTAACCGCCTGCCAGACACAGTAGGTCAGGATCTGGATCGCGGTCACGGTGACGATCTCCGGCCGACGCAGTTGCGAGGCGACGTAGCGTGCCGTCTCGACGGAGACGCTGTCGACGGCACTGGTCGCGTTCGAGGTGCGGGCGGGGACGACGAGTCGGAGACCGACGGCCACGGCGACGAAGGCAGGAACGACGAGGCCGAAGCCGTACTGCCAGGCAAACGCCGAGGCGATGCCGCCGGCCGCAAGCGGGAGGACGGTGTTGCCGACTTGGCCTGCCGCCATCGTGATCCCGATCGCGGTCCCGTCGTTGTCGGGAAAGATATCCGAGAGCGTCGTAAACCGGGCGACGCCGTACAATGCCGTCCCGAAGCCGAATGCTGCCGTCGCGAGGTAGACGACCGGCGCGGAGCCAGCGACGGCGACGAGACCGAGTGCGACCGCCGAGATCGCCGTACTCGCGACGAGGACGTTTCCCTCGCCGAATCGATCGGCAAGCAGCCCGCCCGGAAGCTGTCCGAGCGCATACCAGAGCCAGAGTACGGTCAGCAGGAAGCCGGCCGTCGTCAGATCCAGCCCGTAGCTCTCCCGGAGATACGGGAGCAACACCGGATACGCGAGCCGGACGCCGATCGAGAGGAACCAACCGGCAGCGACGGCACTCAGGATTTCGCCGCGCCCGTCCGTGAGAAAGCTGCGGACGGTCGCGAGTCGATGTGTCGTTCTCGAGCGCGCCACGGGTTATCGTATCCGTTCGTCCGCGGCGGCCTTGAGCGGCCCAGAACGGTACACCCTTGCCGATATCGGAACCGCGATACGACAGCGCGAACGCCCTGCGGCCCTGCTCACTGCGAGTCCGCGACCGGGATCACGCCGGCACGAACTCGAGGGCCAGCCACGCCAGACAGGCGGCATAAATAGGGATCGTCAGATTGTCGTCGATGATGTAGGTCCGGATCTCGAGGGTGATGCCATCAGCGAGCGTCGCGCCGAGGGCGGCGATCATCGCGACCGCGAGCGGCAGGAACGGGATCGCAACGACCGTCGAGACCAGAAACATCGTAATAAGCACTTTCGGCGGCTTGATCCGCTGGAGGGTGTTGTCCGAGACCGTCCCGCTGATCGGATCGCCCAATGCGAGCATCAACATCGCGGGGAGGGCGATTGCCGGCTCGAAAACGACCACGACGGCAGCCATGCTGATCAGATATAACGCGTAGGCGGCGGGGTTGTCCTGTTCGTACTCACGGGTCAACACGTCGTAGAGCCGCCAGTCCAGTCCGACCTGCAGTCGGAGGAACTCGAGGACGAGCGCCCCGGTCGCGAGGAGAACCAGCAGGAGCTGAAACCGGAACCACGTAAGCCCGAGCTCGAGGGCGTCGGCGAGCAGATAGAGGACGACAAGCCCCGAGCCGCTGGCGTGGACGAGTCGCCGCTTCAGTTCGTCGGCCATTATGTCGTGGCTCGAGGGAGGTGACCTTCAGTCCGTCGATCACCTCCAACCGTTTACACTGCGCTCCCTTCGGTCGCTCGGTAAAATCTCGAGAGAGCGAAGCTCTCTCGGACTTCGCGGGAGCTCCGCTCCCGCTTAGGGTTGATCAAAAGCACCGGAAGACGGTCCTGCTCGCTATCGCTCGCAGGCTGCGACTTCCGAGTCTTCGCTCGCTGCGCTTACGAAGACCACCTCCCTCCGTTTCGGCCCCTTCGGGGCCTTCACATCGGTCGTCGGCCTGCTCGTTCGCCCTTCGGGCTCACTCGCAGCTGCAACAAAATCTGCACCGCCACCACTGCTACTGTGGTTGCTACAATTCCTCGAACTCGAGGTCGCCAGCCCGAATCGCCGACAGCGTCTCGGCGAGTTCGTCGACTGGCAGGCGCTTCTGGTCGGTCGTATCCCGTTCGCGGACTGTGACGGTCGTCTCGTCCTCTTCGATCGTCTCGTAGTCGACAGTCACACAGAACGGCGTCCCGACTTCGTCCTGGCGGCGGTAGCGCCGACCGATGTTGCCCGAGTCGTCGTAGGTGACCGACAGCCCCGCCTCGCGCAGGTCCTCGACGATCTCGTCGGCTTGGGCCTCGAGTTCGTCGTCGCTTTGTAGCGGGAAGACGCCGACGAAGGTGGGCGCGACTTCCGGCTCGAGTTCGAGGAAGGTGCGGTCCTCGCCGTCGACTTCGTCCTCGCGGTAGGCGTGGTGGAGGACGGTGTAGACCAGCCGGTCGACACCGAAGGAGGGTTCGACGACGTGTGGGGTGATGTGCTCGCCGGCGATCGTCTCCTCGTCGACCGAAAAGCCGGTCTTCTCGACGGGGATCTCGTGGGTCTCGCCCTCGAGTTCGAATTCGACGGTGTCGCCGTCGAACGCCTCGCGGTCGCGGGCCGCGAGGTCCTCGAGTTTGCCGACGACGGCCTGTGCGTCGCCGCCGAATTCGGGCCCGAGATAGCTCATGTCGGGATCGACGGTGGCGCGTTCGACGGTCTGTGGCTCGTCGTACTGCCGGAAGATGGTAAAGCGGTCGCCGGAGTGCTCGGCGTGTTTCGAGAGGTCGTAGTTGCCCCGATGGGCGAAGCCGGCCATCTCGATCCAGTTGCCGTCGATCTCGCTTTCGGCGTCCCAGCAGTCACTGGCGTAGTGGGCCCGCTCGCCGGCGAGATGCTGGCGATAGCGGAACCGGTCCATATCGACGCCGACTGCCTCGTACCACGGCTTTGCGACACCGAGGAAGTACGCGACCCACGGGTCCGTGATGATGTTTTCGTCGACGGCCTCGCCGATCGTCGTCTCGAAGGCCTCGCCGTCGTCTTTGTTCTGCTCGCTGGCCGGGTAGAGGGTGACCTCGACGTCCTCGACGCTCGAGAGATCCGGCTCGTCGACTTCGGGGTCGATGAAGTACTCGAGTTCGGCCTGCGTGAATTCTCGGGTCCGGATAATGGATCGCCGTGGGCTGATCTCGTTGCGGTAGGCGCGGCCGATCTGGGTGACGCCGAAGGGAAGCTGGTTGCGCGCGTACTCTTTGAGGCGGGGGAACTCGACGAAGATACCCTGGGCGGTCTCGGGGCGCAGGTAGCCGGGATCGGAGTCGCCGGGGCCGATGTTCGTCGCGAACATGAGGTTGAAGTCCTCGACGGCCTGACCCGCCAGCCCGCCACCACAGGAGGGACAGACGAGTTCGTACTCGGCGATGACCTCTTCGACTTCGGGAATCTCGAGACTCTCGGCGTCCTCGTACATCGTGTTGTCCTCGACGATGTGGTCCGCACGATGGCTCTCGCCACAGTCGGGACACTCGACGAGCATGTCGTCGAAGCCGTCGAGATGACCCGAGGCCTCGAAGACGGGTTCGGGCATGATCGTGGGCGCGTCGATCTCCATGTTCCCCTCCGCGACGGCAAAGCGATCGCGCCAGGCATCCTCGACGTGGCCTTTCAGGGCTGCACCCTGTGGGCCGAAGGTGTAGAAGCCGCCGACGCCGCCGTAGGCACCCGAGGACTGAAAGAAGTAGCCGCGTCGCTTGGCCAGTTCGACCAGTTTCTCGCTCGTGCTGTCGGTGCTGTCGTCCGTGTGCTGTTGTTCACTCATACAGTGCCTCCAGGAGATCGATGTCACGGACGATGCCGACGAGGTCTTCGCCCGTGACCAACGGGAGCTGTTCGATATCGTTGCTGATCATCCGCTGTGCGGCTTCCTGTACCGACATATTGACCGACACCGTCACCACGTCCTCGCTCATGAACTGCCGGACCGGCTCCGTCGGAATCTCGATGTCCCGGGTCGGGAGATAGCGGCTGCCGACGGCCTTGATCCCCTCCCAGGACCACTCGTCGTCCTGATCGCCGAAGTTATCCCCGGTCGACTCCTCGCCCTCGACGATCCGGGCGACATCGATGATGTCGACCTCGGTAAGCACGCCGCTCATCCGGCCATCGTCGTCCAGTGCCACGGTGTAGGGGACGTTCGCGTAGGAGAGCCCCCGTTCGGCGACGGGCAGCGGTGCCCCCTCGTAGGTCGTGTTCACGTCCTCGCTGACGTAGGACTCGACGGTGGCGCTGGTCTCTTGGTCGCCAGTCGCGATCGCGTGGATCACGTCTGTCACCGTGATGATCCCCTCGAACTCGCCGTCGACGACGGGCACGCGCCGTGCGCCTTCCTCAACCATCGTCTGGGCGGCGGCCTCGAGGCTCGTCTCGGCAGTCGTCGTCGGCATGTCCTCTTCCATCAGCATGACGAGCTGGTCCTCGTCGGGCTGTTCGATCAGCGTCTCCCGCGTGACCAGCCCGCGGTACTCGAGCCCGTCGTCGGTCTCTTTGACGACCGGCACGGACGAGAACGACTGCTCTTGGAGATACTCGAGCACGTCGGTCCGGGTGCCCGGCAAGTCGACGGTCACCACGTCCTCGCGAGGCGTCATCGCGTCGGCTACGTTCATATCCCACCGGTACGGCGAAAATGAGTATAAACCCAGTGTTTCACACCCAGAATTGATTTGATTCTCGATCGGTATCGCGAACGGATAGTACGATTCGATGACTTTATATGGCACTGAGTGTGACTCACTATCATGGCAGTATCCCCCAACGCCATGGCGTCCGACGATAGTATCGTCGGTGCGATCGATTCGACGGCCGCGAGCGACGAGTACGTCATTGCGGATATCTCCGCGGACGGTGCCTGGCTGTCCATGGAGGCCGAGGACGCACCGACGCTGCCGGCCTGGCGATAACTGGGGGCCGAACGGGATTTTCTTCGGTGGGTCCGGCCGCGACGCCCATCGTGGCCGAAACCGACAGTTCAACAGTCACGACTGGCCGCTGTGCTGTCCCGTCTATTCGTTGCTCACGCCTAATACGGACTCCTGTCGGTCAGTGCCGGTGAGACCGTACCGCCCTGCGATCCCTCCGGGACATCGTTCCAGCAGACCGTCTGGGTCGCGTTCACATCGGTAACAGTTTGGCACTCTATGACATAGTTATGCACATGTCGCTCGAGCAGCTATTCGACCAGCTCCCAGATCCGGGGTCGCACTCGTTTCCCGACTACTCGCTGCCGCGTGGCGAGCCCGTGTTGCCGATCGCGATCACGCGGTCGGAACTGTCGACGATCCTCGAGTTGTACGAGGCGTTTCAGGACGTCAATCCGACGGGATTGGACGCGAACCCGTTTCTCGAGGCGGCGACGACGTACATGCAACAGGCGTTCGGACTGCCGCAGTATCGTCCGGACGAGCAGCTTCACGATGATATCACCGCGCTGCTCAACGATTTCTCGGACGACCTCGGCGGCCGATCGATGGGCGTCGTCGACGCGACGCCGGACCATCACCGGACGCTCTATTTCTTCCTGACCAGTTGTCGTGGCTATCACACTGCGCCTCACATTCGGTTCAACCCCGATGAAGCGGCGGTGGAGACGCTGTATGATGTCTACCAGCGAGTAACCGAACAGGACGTCTATCTCAAGCAGCCGTCGTCAGTATTCGACTGAGCGCACTGCTGCGACGCTTGCGGCGTCGCACGGCCTCTGCAGCCGTCGGTTGCCGTGAAACACTCTGTCGATTCAGCGGAAGTCAGAAAAAGCGAACCGCAGCCGTGTTGGTCGGTCATCGACTCGAGCCCTCATCCGGTGAGGAAGCCACCTGGTGGAATGCGCGTCGCAGGACGTCCCGCTTCGTCGGTCGTTCGGTCCTCACCGAACGCAGGGGAGTGTGCGATCGTTCGTCGTGCCTTTCCGATTCGCTGTGTGCTTGCCGTGACGGTGGCGAGTAGTTTACTCATACATGAGTAAAGAGGCAGGTGGGCTACATAAGTATTTTCGAGATGAACGATGGTGTTGATTCGGTCGTGGCGGGGTGTTGAAGATCCTCGAAACGGTATTCTTTGCCGGCTCGTCGGCGATGCTGAGGCTGGGTCCGCAAGCCAGTGCCATCGCGATCAGTATACCCGCTGGCGCATGCCGCCGGAGAATTTGAAGCCTCGAGGCCCGTCCCCGCGGTACGTTACTTCCCATTCAATAGTTCGTAGTAGTCCTATTGTGTGGTACGTATTGTCATAACACTCTAGCGGAAGAAGGTATCAATTTTTATGTTACGAGGCTAAACATCCGATGATGGCACAAGATAATCCAGTTTCGCGGCGGACAGCGCTGAAGCTGACGGGTGCGGCCGCATCGACGGCTCTCGTCGCTGGCTGTAGCGGTGGCGGCAACGGTAACGGCAACGGCAACGGTGATGACAGTGGCAGCAGTGGCGTCGAAATCGAGCCCGGAACGCATATCGACTTCAGCGGGCAGACGACCCACTGGGAAGGACTCGCTCCGTCCGGCATCGAGGGTCAGCAGAACCCGACGATCATCCTCACGGAGGGTGAAACCTACACGATCGGCTGGTCGGAAGGCGACGGTGCCAACCACAACCTGGAACTCCGTAACAGCAACGGCGAAGTCGTCGACGAGTACACGACGGGTGCCACTGTTGCAGAACCCGGTGACAGCGAACAGTTCGAGTTCACGGCCAGCAGCGATCTCGCCACGTATAACTGCAATCCCCACCCGCAGATGGAGGGGATGATCGAGGTCCAGAGTGGCAGCGGTGGCAGCGGCAACGAATCCAGCGAATAATTCGACCCTTTCGTAGTCGACGCGTTCGACGGCCGCGGCCATCGAACGCGTCGCTGCCCGTTTCTTTCTCTCGTGTTTTCTCTCATCGCTCGCCATTGGTCGCCATCCGCGGGGCTATTGACTCCATCGTATCCGGGGGCGATCCCTGGTCACAGAAGGCGAGTGTCGGGTCGGGCAATCGAGTGCAACCCGAGAACAGACGGCAGACGGCTTGAGCGTTGCTGATACGATCCGCCGTTGCCGGAAACCGGCGCACCCGAATGGCGAACCTCGGCTGTGCCGGCGCTGACTGACGGCAGTCCGTCTTACAGGTCGGCGGCGTCCTCGATCGCGTCGGTGAGCTCTTTGATGCTCTCGAGATCGTGTTCGCCCATGTGCCCGATGCGGAACGTCTTCTCGCCGAGCTGTGAGCCGTAGCCGTTCGAGAAGACGAAGTCATACTCCTCGGAGACTGTCTCGATGGTTTCCGCAACGTCGATGCCCTGTGTGTTCTCGATACAGCTCACCGTCTGGGACTCGTAGCCCTCCTCGGGGAACATATCGAAGTGTTCGCGGGCCCACTCACGGGTGTACTCGGCCATCTCCCGGTGGCGCTCGTCGCGGGCCTCGTGGCCTTCCTCGAGCATGTGTTTCATCTGCTTGCGGTAGGCCAGCATGATCGGGATCGCGGGCGTGGAGTGGGTCTGGCCCTTGCGCTCGTAGTAGTCGATCGTGCGCTGGAAGCCGCCGTACCACGAGGCGGAGTCTTTCTCGAGTTCGCGCTCGTAGGCGTCGTCGCTGACCACACAGATCGCAAGGCCCGGCGGCATGGCGAAGGCCTTCTGCGAGGAGGCGAAGATCACGTCGATGTTGTGCTCGTCGATGTCGACGTAGTCACCGCCCAGCGAGGAGACGGCGTCGACGACGAAGTAGGTGTCCGGGTACTCGGCGACGACATCCCCGATCTCTTCGATGGGGTTGCGCACGCCCGTCGAACTCTCGTTCATTACGGTCGCGACCACGTCGTAGTCGGTGTCGCTTTCCTCGAGTTCCGCGCGGATGTCCTCGGGTTTGATGGCCTGGCCCCACTCGTACTCGAGACGGTCGACGTTTTTGCCCAGTCGCTCGGCCACGTTGGCGTGGCGCTCGCTGAAGCTGCCACAGGTCGGGACGAGGATGTTCTCGTCGACGAGGTTGAGCGTCGACGCCTCCCAGAACTCCGTCCCCGAGCCCGTGAGGATGACGACCTCGTTGTCGGTGCCGAGGAATTCCTTGGTGTCCTCGACGATGGTCGTATAGAGGTCGGTCATCCGGTCCATGCGGTGGCCAAACATCGGCTCGCACATCGACTCGATGACGTCGTCGCGTACTTCAGTCGGCCCCGGGATGTACAGCTTTTTGTCGGGATAGTCGTCCTTGTATTCCTGTTTCTTGGTCACGGAAACCACCTAAGTACGGTCCACTGGGTCGCGAGGTAGTATGGTACTTTTGATACCGCACCGGAGACCAGTCGGTGGTTGAACTCACGAAACTGCGTTCAGGGTGAAGCCACGCAAAACGAGCGTCGATTACTGAATATGACCTTCGCGGCGGAGCTGATCGGCCTCGCTTTTCTCGTAGCGCCAGGTGATGTCGGCCTTTTCGTCCTGCCAGTCCCAGGGTTCGACGAGGACCACGTCGTCTTCGCGGATCCAGATGCGCTTTTGCATCTTCCCGGGAATGCGTGCGGTGCGCTCTTTCCCGTCGGCACAGCGTACTTTCACGCGATTCGCCCCGAGCATGTTCGTGACGGTCGCGAAGACCTCGTCGTCCTCGGGCATCCGGAGGTTCTTCCGACCGCCATCTCCGTCGTCGCTCATGGCCGCGGCTTCGCGTTCGAGCGGTTTAACCCTTTATTGTCTTTGTCCGTTCGCGAGTCCGACCGACTGACTCGAGTGGACGGCGCGAGGAACCACGCTGCTTATTTCGCTTGGCTCTCGACGCGTGGATATGTTACGAAACCTCGGTGCGCTCGGCATTGTCGGGATCGTGCTCTTGCTCGCCGGCATCGCACTCGTCGCGTACGAGAGTCTCTTGATCGCCGCGGGAATGGCACTCATCCTCGCCGGCCTCGGGCTGGTCGTCAAATCCCTGATCTCAGGTCTGTTCCAGAGCTTTGGCATGTTCTGATCGACTCGAACACCGGGTCAAGCGTTTTGCCCCTGCGTCGCGTATCGATCGTATGGAATACACGCTCCAGTACTACGACCTCGTCTTGAGCGGTATCGGAGCGAGCCTCGGCCTCGGAGTCCTCATCGGCGCCGCGACGACCGTCTCGTTTTTCGTTGCGGTCGCCGGCTTTGGCGGCGTCGCGATCGCGCTCATCACCCACGCGCTGTTCATCAACGGGCCGGTCGACGACACCGAGGACCTGACCGAGGAAGTCGCGCTCGAGGAAGTGCCACAGGTGCTGTCGCCGATTGAGACCGGTCCCGAGACGTAATGGCAAACCCCGTCAGACCTCGTTGTTTCCGGCGCGGTGCTCGCTGATGAGCTGGTCGACCATCGCGGCTTTCCGATCCCGTTTCCGGGCTTCGGCACGTTCGTGCCAGTCGTCGATGACCGCCTCGACGTCGTCCTCACGGGCGACGGCGAGTTCGTCGACCTCCTGCATCGCGACGTCGTCGGCGGGTCCGACGGGGATCTCGTCCTCGAAGAGGATCTCATCGGCGATCTCCGAGAGGCCGCCGTCTTTGAGGATCACGCGGGGCTCGAACTCCGCTAAGAGTTCGGCCGTCGACCGGCCCGCACCGCTGGCGTCCCGGATGTAGACCACGTCGCCGCTGGCGATGCCATACTGGTCGTCGGCCTCGCGGATCGCCCCTTTCGTGAACTTCTCGACGACCTTGACTGGGACCAGCCCCTCTTTCTTCGCGGAGACGTCACTGAAGTTCGAGTGATCGAGCTTCCAGAGGGCTTTCATCCGTTCGACCTTCTTCTCGAGTTCGTCGACCTGCTCGCGGGCCTCGTCACGTTCGCGCTCGAGCCGGTTTGCTTTCCGCTCCAAGCGGCTTACCTCGCGGTCTTTGCGGACTTCCTTGCGCTCCTGACGGCGGGCACCGCTGAGGCTATTTTCGAGTTCGTTGATCCGCTCGTCGCGGTCTTCGACGCGCCCCTCGAGGGTGTCGACGTGTGAGTTGAGGCGTTCGACCTGCCGCTCGAGGGACTTGATCCGCTTTTCTTCGGCAGTGAGCTCGCGGGGCTCGTGCTCGGTCGCGTCGTCGTCGCTGCTGCCCTCGTCGTCGCGCAGGTCCCGCAGGACGGCTTCGACGCTTTCCTCGCCGGCGACGACACGGGCGGTGACCTCGCCGCGGTCCATCCCCGGCGGGAGTTTGGCCGCGATCCGCTCGAACTGATCTTCGTGGGCGTCGAGGGCATAGAGGGCGGCCGCCATCGCGTCGCGCTGGTGGTCGTTTGCATAGTGATGCTCGCGCGTGCGATGTTGTTTCTCGTCGATCGGCAGGTCCCGCGTGGGCGTCCAGGCCGCGGCGTCGAAGCTCCGGCGGAACTTCTCGACGGTTTCGGGGATCGGCGTCACGTCGGCCGCGACGATGATCGGCCGGCCACGCTCGACGATCCATTCAATCACCTCGGCGGTGTCGCTGGTCCGGGAACTCCAGACGTCCAGCACCTCTCCCTCGAGGCCGACGATGGCGACGGCGGTCGTCGTCCCAGGGTCGATCCCGACGATGACGTGGTCGCGGCGTTTGACCAGCGGCTGGAACTCGATCCCGTCGCGGCGTTCGCGTTCGATCTCGACGCGGACGTCGCCCGACCGGTTGCGCGAGACGGGGATGTCGCTCGGTCGCGCTTCGACGGTGAAGACGGCGTTGGCGAAGCCGCCGTAGGCCTCGCGGACGTCCCGCTCGTACTCGAGATTTGCCTTCTCGAGCGCGGATTCGACCTCGCGGGCCCGTTTCCGCACGGAGCCATGGATGCGGCGGGTGTAGCGGTCCTCACTCCAGCCGCCGCTGCCGGTCGAGCGGCCTCGGGAGACTTTGACCTCCGTCGTATTGGTAAAGGCCGACACTTCGTGGCCGACGTTGTGGGCGGCCAGCCGGGCCGCGGCTTCGGCTTCTTTCATCGGCTCTTTGCCATAGGGGATGCCGTGGCGTTTCGCGACACGAGACAGCGGCTCCGGTTGTTCAGCACCCGTCACCTGAACGAGCCGTGTCTCGGCGGGCAACGAGCCAAGAAAGTGGATCAGCTGGTCCTTGTCGGCGGCGAGTTCGTACATGTTGTCGGTCGCGACGATCGCCGGCTCCTCGTCGTCGATCAACCGCCTGAGTTTCCGGTGGGAGACGACGTCCCGGCTGACGTCGTCGCCGTCGTAAACCGCCAGTGCGTACGATGGCGCGTCACCGCGCACGTCACCGCTCTGAATGTCGACACCAAAGACGACCGCATCGAGCGCACTCGTTCGCGTACTCACAGGCACCTCTAGGAACGAGTCAGCTATAAATCCGGCGCGGAATTTCGCCCCGAGTTGCCGGCCCCTTACGCGTCGTCGCTGTCTGGATATGGAATCTCAAGTTTCTGCCCATCGTCGGGGACACAGACGTTCTCGGCGTCGCCTGCGAAGACCTCTCGGGCCTGCTCGAGGTGGTCGCCGGCGTAGCCGGCGTACCGCGATGAGACGTGCATCAACGCGAGCCGATCCGCGTCGGCCCGGTTGGCGATTTCGGCGGCCTGTCGAGCCGTCGCGTGAGCGGTGTCGGCGGCCCGCTCGGCGCTGTCGTCGGCGAACGTCGCGTCGTGGATCAACAGATCGGGCTCGTCGGCGACCTCGATCGTCGCCGCCGTCGGTCGTGTATCGCCGGTATAGACGATCGATCGGCCGGGTCGCGCCTCGCCGACGACCTGTTCGGGCTCGACGACGGTGCCGTCCTCGAGTTCGACGGCCTCGCCTTCGTGGAGTTTCGAGAACTTCGGCCCGACGGGGACGCCGAGTTCCTCGGCGCGTTCGCGGTCGAACCGGCCCTTGCGGTCGTCCTCGACGAGCGCGTAGCCGACCGACCGGGTGTCGTGGTCGGTCGCGAACGCGCGAACTTCGTATTCGTCGGCGCGGTAGGCGACGTCGCCGTCGCCGACCTCGTTGATCCGTACCGGAAACGAGGGGCGGTTCCCGAGGGCGTTGACGAGCGACTTGAGCTGGCGGCGCGTGCCGTGGGGCGTATGGATTGCCAGTGGCTCCGTCCGATCGTTGAACGCCATCGTCTCGAGTAGCCCCGGAATCCCGAGGACGTGATCGCCGTGGAGGTGCGTGACGAACAGGTGCGAGACCGAAAATCCGGTCCCAAAGCGCATCATCTGGCGCTGGGTTCCCTCGCCGGCATCGAACAACAGTCCCTCGCCCTCGCGGGCGATGAAGACGCTGCTCGGATTCCGTTCGGTCGTCGGAATCGCTCCGGCCGTCCCCAGAAACGTCACGCGCAGTGGCATCGGTCCATGTTCGGCGGGCCGTAGCTAAACCGGCTTCGATCGTCCGTATCCCTGAGCAGTGTCTGCATGCCCGTTGGCTCGAGTGAGGCGGTTTTGGACGCGGTGTCCGATACACAACCCGCCAATCACTTATCTCACGCCGAATATGATATTTGTTCAATGCGTATCGGTGGTAGGCAGTCCCAACTGATCTGTCGGCTGCGCTTACCAGCCGATGGATCGTCCGGGTCTCACCCTTTGAACTATGTTACCGACCTGCAAACAGTCAGCGCGTTTTACGGTCGTCGAACCCGAAGCCAAACAGGACGGCACTCCCAATGAGCTCGAGAGCGACGTTCGGGACGCTCAAGCAGATCGGTGCGATCGTGATCGCGATCGCGATCGTGATCGCGGCCGGGATCCTCGTCGGTCAGGCACCCGCCATCTTCGGCGTCGAGGAACAGCCGGAGGCATCGATTACGTTCGACGACCAGCGGGGCAACGGCACCAGCGTCACGATTCAGGACGTGACGCTTTCGGACGGCGGCTACGTCGTCATCACTGACGGTAGTGACCAGCCGCTTGCTGTCTCCGATCAGCTCGAGGCCGGCACCCACGAAAACGTGACCATCGAGCGCGAGGACGGCGCGAACCGTGACCTCGTTGGACAGCTCACTGCGACGGTCCATCAGGATACGTCCACCCAGGAGGGCTACGCCTACGAAGCCACCGATGGCGAAGAAGACCAGCCCTATCTCGCGGATGGGTTCCCGGTCAGTGCCACCGCGACAGTGTTAAGCGGCGACAGCGCGGTCAGCAATTCGTTCGCCGTCGATTCGATCGACGCACCGTCGTCGGCGACCACGAACGAGACGATTTCCGTGAGCGCCCGGATACGCAACCCGACGACGTTCCAGGCCCAACAGCCTGTCGAGGTCCGCATCGGCGGGGCCGTCTTCGCCCGACAGGTGTTCGAACTCGAGAGCGGCGAAGTCCGGAACGTGACCTTCGAGGTGGAGACGAACGGTGCACCAGCCGGTAACCAGTCGATCGGCGTCTACACCGAGGACGACGGCGAACTCGGCCAGATCGACCTCGCGTTCCACACCGATCCGGTCGTCGCGGTTGAAGCTGCGAACAACGACAGTGTGACGGTCTCTGCGGCGACCCCCGAGGAGGGATTCGTCGCCCTCGAGCGCGACGGGACGATCCTCGGGACGAGCGAGCGACTCGACCCTGGCGAGCATGGGAACGTCACAATCGACCTGCCGGCCGACACGTCGATCGCCGCAGACGACGAACTGACGGCGACCCTCTATGCAGGTACTCCGGGCAACATCGACGCGGCCACTCCGATCGAGTCCGGCGGCGAGCCAGTACAGACGGTGTTCACGTTCGGAGCCGTGGCGGACGAGCCCGGTGACGGCGAGGAGTAATCGACCGATTCTTACCCGGCCCGACCCTACTCGCTGGCGATGGACGCGCCGCTGTGGACCGAAACCCACGCCCCGGAGCTGGCCGAGTTGCCACAGGACGACGCTCGCGAGTACCTACAGCGAGCCGTCGAGGAGCCACTGAATCTCCTCCTGCAGGGGCCGCCGGGAAGCGGGAAGACGGCCGCAGCGCGCGCACTGGCCCGTGAGGCGCACGACGATCCGGACAACGACTTCGTCGAGATCAACGTCGCCGACTTCTTCGGCCGGACCAAAACCGAGATCAAGAACGACCCTCGGTTCGAGCACTTCCTCGTCGGCCGCTCGTCGCTGTCCAAACGGGACATGATCAACCACGTTCTCAAAGAATCCGCGAGCTACGCGCCCGTCTCGGGTGGGTACACCACGATCTTACTCGACAACGCCGAGAACGTCCGCGAGGACTTCCAGCAGGCGTTGCGCCGGATCATGGAACAACACCACCGGACGACCCAATTCATCGTCGCGACCCGCCAGCCCACCAAGCTCATCCCCCCGATCCGCTCGCGGTGTTTCCCCGTCTCCTTCCGAGCGCCGACCAGCGACGAGCTCGTAACCGTCCTCGAGCGGATCGTCGAGCGCGAGGGCGTCGAGTACGACGCTGACGGCCTCGAGTTCGTCGCCGGCTACGCCGACGGCAACCTCCGGCAGGCGATTTTGGCGGCCCAGACGACCGTCGAAGACGAAGGCGAACTCACGATGAGTGCGGCCTACGAGACACTCGGCGAGGTCGGCCTCGAAGACGAGATCGAGTCGATGCTCGATGACGCCGAGGCCGGCGCGTTCACCGACGCTCGGTCGACGCTCGATGACCTGCTCGTCGACGAGGGCCTCGATGGCACCGAGGTCCTCGAGTCGATCCTCGGCGTGGCTCGCAAGCGCTATCAGGGCGCACAACTCGCCCGAATCCATCGGCTCGTCGCCGACATCGAGTTCGAGATGCACGAAGGAACCAGTGACCGCATCCACGTCTCACATCTACTTGCCGAACTGGGTCGCGACGCCGAATAGACGACTCTCGTGCCGTGATCGAAGCACCTTTCTCCGCGCTGTGGGTGGACACGTTGTATGCCAACGGTTCGTGAGACGCACATCGAGAACCGCTTTCGCGTGCAGCCAAACCACGCGAACAACAACGGGACGCTCCATGGCGGCAACCTGATGAAGTGGCTCGACGAGCTCGCCGGCATGGCGGCGATGCGATTCGCCGGCGAGACCTGCGTCACCGCGCAGGTCAACAGCCTCGCGTTCGAACGCCCGATCCAGATCGGTGACACGGCACTGGTCGAAGCCTACGTCTACGACGCGGGGAAAACGAGCGTCCGCGTCGCATTACGGGCCAAACGAGAGAATCCACGAACCGGTGAGACCCAAAAGACGACCGAATCCTCGTTTACGTTCGTCGCGATCGACGAGGACGGCTCACCGGTTCAGGTTCCCGATCTCACCGTCGAAACGGATGAGGGCGAGCGACTCCGAAAGCGCGCCCTCGAGGCCGACTACTGACGACGACCTGTTTCCTCGAGTACCATCACGTATCGTGTTAGCGAGCGATGCACGCGGCGCTCGAAGACCGACTCGATCTCCCAGCCGGCCGTTCGCGCCTCACTTGCCCACGACCGATCCGCGACGACGACCGCCCGCGGGGCCACCCGGCGTGCTTCGGCGAGGGCACCCGCAACGAGGTCCTCGAGTCGGTGGGTATCGATCTTCGACTGGCGGCCGTAGGGCGCATCGAAGACGACGCCGTCGACCGCGTCGTCGACAAGCGGGAGTCGGGTCGCATCGCCACGGCCGACGTGCCAGGTTCCGCGGTCACAGCCGGTCGGCGAGGGCTCGTCGCGTGTGAGGAAGTGTCGGAGGTTCGTTCGCGCGCCGTCGGCCATCTTCGCCTGCGCGTCGGTTCCGATCGCGTCTGCACCGACGAGGCCGGCCTCGACGAGCACGCCGCCGGTGCCACACATCGGATCCAGAATCGTCGCCCCCGGTCGTGCGCCGGCGATGTTCGCCACGGCGCGTGCGAGCAGCGGATCCATGCTCCCTGGCTGGAAGAAGGGTTTGTCCGTCGGTGCGCGCGTCCCAAAATCGCGGACGCTCTCGGTCGTGAGCCAACCCAGCGCACAGACGGAAACTTCCTTTCCCGTGGGGGCGTCGCCGTCGTCCTCGAGCGACTCGCACACGCTGTCGTCATCCTCGAGTGGTCCCGCAGCAAAGACGGCTCGCAGGCAGTGATCTGGATCGTCGAGATCCACCGCAAAGCCGCGATCGACCAGTACTTGTCCCAGTTCGCGTTCCGCGCGCTCGGTGCTCACGCCACTGGTACCGTGGACGTCGGTCGCACGCACCGCGACCGTCCCCTCCCGGTCGATTGCGGCAGCCTCGAGGATAGCGCGTGCGCTCGCGAGATCGGCGTTACCTCGGCCAACGAGCTCGCTGGCACGATGGGTGTAGGCGAGCCCGCGAACGCGTGCGGGGACGATCGCGTCGGCGACGGCGAGGCCGGGTGCGATCCGGTCGACGCCGGTCGCGGCGCTCGCCGCTTCGCGGGCCGCGAACGCATCGTCCTCACCGCCTAACTCGAGCAGGTACACGGTCGATGGTGGCCGTCCCTCGCGTATGAGGCTGCCGTTTTCCCCGCTCGATGCCGGTCGTATAAACCGGATATATCAGGTGGCGGCACCAACCTTTATAAACCTTAAATACGTCTTTTTAAGCGACTAATGACGGATCCGAAGGACACCATCAACATCGAAAACGTGGTGGCGTCGACCGGTATTGGACAGGAACTCGATCTCCAGAGCGTCGCAATGGACCTCGAGGGTGCCGATTATGACCCCGAGCAGTTCCCCGGTCTCGTCTACCGAACCCAGAACCCAAAATCCGCCGCGTTGATCTTCCGATCGGGGAAGATCGTCTGTACCGGCGCGAAAAGCACCGACGACGTCCACGAGAGCCTGCGGATCGTCTTCGACAAGCTTCGTGAACTCCAGATTCAGGTCAACGAAGATCCCGAGATCGTCGTCCAGAACATCGTCACCTCGGCCGACCTGGGCCGCAATCTCAACCTGAACGCGATCGCCATCGGGCTCGGCTTAGAGAACATCGAGTACGAACCCGAACAGTTCCCGGGACTCGTCTACCGCCTCGACGAACCCGAAGTCGTCGCCTTGCTCTTTGGCTCGGGCAAACTCGTCATCACCGGCGGGAAAAAGCCCGAAGACGCCGAACACGCCGTCGACAAGATCGTCTCCCGCCTCGAGGATCTGGGACTGCTCGAGTAACATCGTCGGGTCGGACTCACTCGAATCGACGCCACCAGCGCCAGCTCGTTCATACTACCGGCTATCACGGGAGTTCCCGTGATCGCACGTGAGTCGCTGTCGCCGGCGACACGGGGCGACAGCTGTGACCGGTCTCATCCGAGCCCGTGTCGATAGTCTCGTCGATGTGTCGTCGATGATCGACCGCCGTCGGTCTCGTCCTGTTACCGTCTTGTGTGCTGATGAATCAGGGGCAGCGAGAGATCGCCGCCCGTGACTGTTTACGACCGTCGTTCCTGTCGGATTCACAACTACGACTCTGAATAACCCTCGCTTTATCCGAATTATCGACCGTTCATTCTGCCCGTAGAGCGGCTGACTCGCCTGAATCGGACCACATTCACTGAAACGACCGACCGCGTTTATCCGGTGTCTGATCCCTGACTCTCACGTGCCAATGACGATCCACTCTGATCGGTCGCTCGCCGTTTCGGAACGGTTTCCTCCCGGTAACAACGGCGTTATCGACCGTCGTTCGCTTCCGCGCGAGACGATCGACCGCATCGTCGATAGTGACCGCCGGCGGGAGGTGCTGCGCTGCGTGCTCGCGGCCGACGAGCCGGTTTCGGTCCGGCGACTGGTGGCGACTCTTGCTGACGCCGAATACGATCCGACAGTCGGGACGCCGATTCACCAGCTTCGCCAGCGGATCCACGTCTCGCTGTGTCGGACGCACCTGCCGCTGCTCGCGGAACACGACATCGTGCGCTATGACCCGGCGCAAAACCTCGTCGCGCCGGGGGAACACGCATCGGCGTTCGAATCCCTGCTCGAACTCGACTCCGAATCGTCCGAGCAACCGATCGCCGCCCGGCTCGAGTAGGGGCCTACTCGACCAGCCGCTCGATTTCGGTCACCAAAATATCGCTCGCACCGGCTGCTTTGACATCTGTAATCGTCTCGAAGACATCTGTCTCGTTGACGACGGCATGGACCGCGACCTTCCCTTCGTCGTCCGTTTCATCGGCGATGTCCATGACCGTCGGGCCGCCAAGACCTGGAATGACGTCGCGGACGTCGTCGAGTTCAGTTCGTGGCACGTTCATCATCAGGTAGCGTTTGCCCTCGGCGTGTTTGACCGAGGACAGCGCGGTCCTGACCTCTTCTATTTTCGGGTCATCGAGGACGTCGTCACGGCCGAACAGCCGCACCGAACTCGAGAGGACTTCGTCGACGATGGCCAGCCGGTTCATCTTCAGCGTCGTCCCGGTGCTCGTGATGTCGACGATGGCGTCGGCCATCTCGACGTGGGGAGTGAGTTCCGTCGCGCCCGAGACCTCGACGATGTCGGGTTCGACGCCGGTGTCGGCAAAGAAATCGGCGGTGATGTTTGGGAACTCGGTGGCGACGATCTTGCCCGCCAGATCGTCGACGGACGTAATGTCCCCGTCTTCGGGAGCAGCCAGGACGAGCCGACAGCGTCCGAACTCGAGGTCGAGCAACTCGTCGACGTTGTCCACGCGGGCTTCCTGGACCTGATCGAAGCCGGTAATGCCGAGATCGGCCGCGCCGTCGGCGACGTACTCCGGAATGTCGGCTGCGCGGGCGAACAACACGGTGACGTCGGGATCGACCGTATCGGCGTAGAGTTTCCGGTCGGCTCCGTTTTCGAGATGGAGCCCCGCCCGCTCTAAGAGATCGATCGTCGGCTCGTGCAGGCGGCCCTTGTTGGGAACGGCGATTCGCATATGCCCGCTCTTGGGTGTCGGCGGGGAATTGTCTTTTCATCGGGGCAAACGGTCGCCACCGTCGACTGGACAGTCACGCTCGAGGCGCGGATCGGTGACGCCGACCGCTGTTCCTTTCAGCGACGTGCACCTAGCTCGACGTATGTTCGGGTCGCGAACCGCAACCGCCGTGGTGGGACTGCTGGTGAGTCTCCTCGTGAGTGCCGTCCTCTGGTGGCGGTTCAATACGGTCGCGTTCTTTCTGGTCGTCCCGTTCGTTCCGTTTCTGTTCGGTAAGTCGGGACGAGAGTCATCGGAACCACCGGTTCGAACGTGTCCCGCCTGTGGGTTCCAAACGCGGGATCCGGCGTATGAATACTGTCCACGCGACGGGACGGCCCTGGAGACGACACGCGCCCGCGAGTCGCCCTCAGCGTGATCGATCCCGCTCGAGCGTCTCTCGGCGCTGTTCGTACTCCTCGTCGCTCAACTCGCCGCGAGCGTACGCGCGGCGAAGCTCCTCGAACGCCCCATCGGAGCCATCGCTCGATCCAGTGACCGCTCGATAGAGGAGATAGCCACCACCGATGATGCCGGCGACGAACAGGAGTTGCATCAGTACGGCGACGAGGGGCATCCAGCCGGGGACCGTTCCGCCACCCCAGACGCCGTGTCCCCACATGCCACCCATCATCGGCCCGACACCCATCATGCCGAATCCCATGAAGAGCATCGGCAGCACGACGAGGGCACCGATGGCGATGAGGACAATCGTGACGAGTCGCGTGTCGCGTGTGTCTGTTGCCATGTTAAGTCACCGGCGACGGAGCGTCCCGTCCCCATGTAGAACGACGGCCTCCCGACTCAATGCAGTTCTCCCTTTGAATCCAATGTCCGTCTGCGACCACTGTGGCGTTCTGTCCGTCAGTGATTCGATGACGAGCGAATCCACGCAGCCGGCCGCGCGTGCCCCATACCGGCAGTTCGTCGGAGTCATTCTATCGGTCGCCGCCGCGGTTCCATCGCGTGTCGGACGCCACGATCGATTCCGTCCCGGCGCGCCGCGGGTTCGGTCGCGCTATTCCACGCCTCTCTAATGGAAGGGCACCCTCGAACTTTCGAGTCTCCGCTTCCCGATGGGAATGACATAGTTTTCTGAAGAACAACCGCAATAGTCACGCTATCCGTACGACTAGATATGGAGCCGCCGCTCATCGAGGGAGTCCTCGAGTCACTCCGGGTCGGCCTCGGATTCCTCTGGACCGCGGCGTGGGCGATCATCATGGGACTGACGATCACGAGTCTCGTGCAAGTCTACGTCTCGAAAGAGCGAATGGCGCAGGTACTCGGGGACGACGACCTCTCGAGTCTCGCGACGGCGACGGCGTTCGGCGCGGCGAGTAGCGGCTGTAGCTTCGGTGCCGCCGCTATCGGCAAGGGGCTGTTCGCGAAGGGCGCTCATGTGGTAAATTTCCTCGCGTTCATGTTCGCGTCGACGAATCTGATTGTCGAACTCGGTCTGATGATTCTGATCCTGCTTGGGTGGGAGTTTCTGGTCGCGGAACTCCTCGGCGGACTCGTCCTCATCGCGGTCATGGCGTTTATCGTCCGGCTGACGCTTCCGGAACCGCTGTTCGACGAGGCTCGGGCACAACTCACTAGGCACGAGCACGACCACAGCGCCATGGTGGACCCGACATGCGGGATGGACGGGTCCACCGACCATACTCTCGTGACCGATGGCGGCGACACGCTGACGTTCTGTTCTGCGGGGTGTCTGGAGACCTACCGCCAACAGGCGGCTGGCAGCGGCACGTGGCACGACGATCTCCGTTCGTGGGGCGGCTGGTACAAACTCGGGAACCAGTATCGCAAGGAGTGGTCGATGATCTGGAAGGACGTCGTCGCGGGCTTTCTCATCTCGGGATTCGTCATCGTGTTCGTCCCACAGCAGGTCTGGAACACGCTGTTTCTCGAGGGCGATGGAGTGCTTGTGACCGCCGAAAACGCAGTTATGGGTGTCACCATCGCCGTCATCAGTTTCGTCGGCAGCATGGGCAACGTCCCTTTTGCGGTCGCGCTCTGGGGCGGTGGGATCAGCTTCGCTGGCGTCATCGCCTTTGTCTACGCCGATCTCATCACGATTCCGGTTCTCAATGTCTACCGGAAGTACTACGGCTGGGCGGTCATGCTCTACATTCTCGGCGTCTTCTTCGTGACGATGGCCTTCACTGGCTTGCTGATGGAACTGCTCTTCGACGCACTCGGTATCGTTCCGAATCTGGCCGGCGGGGAGACGGCCACCGAGGCGACGTACTTCGAACTCGACTACACGCTTGCCCTCAATCTAGTCGCGTTCGCACTGTCGGGCGTGCTCCTGTACGTCTACCGCCGCGGGCTCGGTGCGCCCGGGCAGCACCGCGATCCCGTGTGTGGGATGCGAACCGACGATGACGGCCCAAGCACCACGTACGACGGCGAGACCTACTACTTCTGTTCGACTGCCTGTAAGCGGGCGTTCGAGGAGACACCCGCCGAGTTCGCCGGCGAGTCGCCGCGCGGGTCGGACTCCGAATCGTCACACGAGCATCACTGACTCTCACCCTGCACTGCGCTACAAACGGACGTTCTCTCGGTCTCGAGACGGTGCCTACGCCGACGCGTCGTAGCCAGCCTCGTCGACCGCGCTGACGAGGTCCTGAGTCGCCGCATCGCCCTCGATGGTCGCCTGCGCCGCGTCCAGATCGACCTCGACAGACTGGACACCCTGAACGCTTGCGAGGGCCTCTTCGACGCTCTGTTCACAGTGTTCACACGACATTCCGTCGACAGTGATCGTCTGACTCATACGAACGTGTATGGACGCCCGATCTTTGTGCATTACTACTTTCGATCCCAACTCGAGCTCGACCGAGACTTTCGATCTGAAAGTCGTAGTCGCCACGCTCTTTGCTATCGAGGACCACTCGGCGGTATGCGCGACCTCGACGAGACTGATATGGAGATCCTGCGGCTGCTGGCTGAGAACGCGCGCCGCCCGTACAGCGAAATCGCCGAGCAGGTCGGTCTTTCCGGACCGGCCGTCTCCGACCGTGTCGAGCGCCTCGAGGAAGCAGGTGTCATCAACGGGTTCACCGTCGACGTCGACCAGTCACAGCTTCGGGCGGGCGTTCCGGTGTTCGTCCGGGCGGCCGTTCCGCCAGGTGCCGTCGGTGCGTGCAAGGCAGCGCTCGTCGACGCCGATGCGGTCGAACACGTGTTCGTCACCGCCGACGGCGACTGCTGGTTCTATGCACGCGCCCAGCTCCAACGGGTCCACGAGTGGCTCGAGGGACTGTTTCCAGTCGACGGCGTCGACTACGAGGTGACGCTGATGGACGACGCCGAATGGACGCCGTCGCTCGACGGAGCGGCGTTCGCGCTCACCTGTGTAGAGTGTGGCAACACCGTCGACAGCGAGGGCGAGTCGACCCGTATCGACGGCGAGATGTACCACTTCTGCTGTCCCTCTTGTCGGAGCCGGTTCGAACAGCGATACGATCGGCTCGAGGAAGGCGTCTGACTTTCGACTCGAAAGAACTGACCGCGTTGGACTTTGACTTTCGACCAGTAAAGTGGGTAAGTCACCACTCCCTAGTGATTACTAATGAGTACTCGGACCGCACATCTGGACATTCGGGGCATGAGCTGTGCGAACTGTTCGCAGGCGATCAACGATGCCCTAGAGTCCACCGACGGCGTACACGAGGCGAGTATCAACTTCGCCACCGACGAGGGAACCGTCGAGTACGACCCCGAGCAGGTGTCGCTCGCCACGATCTACGAGACGATCGACGACGCCGGCTACCACGCCGAGCGTGCCAGCCGGTCGATCGGGATCACGGATATGAGCTGTGCGAACTGCGCCGAAGCAAACGAGACGGCACTCGAGTCCGTCCCCGGCGTCATCGACGTGGAGGTCAACTACGCGACCGACGAGGCCCAGGTCGAGTACAACCCCGTCGATGCCTCGCTCGAGGACCTCTACGCGGCGATCGAGAACGCGGGGTACATGCCCGTCCGCGAGGAGGACGGCGGCGACGGCGAAGGGCAGTCGGATCAGGAACGCCGCGACGCGGCCCGACAGGCCGAGACCCGCAAACAGCTTCGGCTGACGATTTTCGGCGCGGTGCTGTCGGCCCCGTTCCTGTTCTTCCTCGCAAATCGGTTCCTGCTCGGGGGCGCGTACGTTCCGGAGACGATCTTCGGCATCGAGTTCGGCTGGGTCGAATTCCTGCTTGCGACGCCGGTCTACGTCGTCCTCGGTCGCGAGTTCCTCGCGAACTCGTATACGGCGCTCGCGAAAAACCGCACTGCCAACATGGACGTGCTGATCGCACTGGGGTCGTCGACGGCGTACATCTACAGCCTCGTCGTCCTGCTGGACTTGCTCGCGGGGAACCTGTATTTCGATACCGCCGCGATGATCCTCGTGTTCATCACGCTGGGCAACTACCTCGAGGCCCGCTCGAAGGGCCAGGCCGGCGATGCCTTGCGGAAACTCCTCGAGATGGAAGCCGAGACGGCGACGCTGGTCGACGACGAGGGCAACGAAGCGGAGGTACCACTCGAGGACGTCGCGGTCGGCGATCGGATGAAGGTCCGGCCGGGCGAGCAGGTGCCGACCGACGGCGTCGTCGTGGACGGTCAGTCCGCGGTCGACGAGTCGATGGTGACCGGCGAGTCGGTGCCCGTCGAGAAAGAGTCGGGCGACGAGGTGATCGGGTCGACGATCAACAAAAACGGCGTGCTGGTCGTCGAGGCGACGAAAGTCGGCGAGGACACCGCCCTGCAGGGGATCGTCCAGACCGTCAAGGAGGCCCAGGCACGCCAGCCAGAGATTCAGAATCTCGCCGATCGCATTTCGGCGTACTTCGTCCCCGCGGTCATCCTCAATGCGACGTTCTGGGGCCTGATCTGGTTCCTCTTCCCCGAGGCGCTGGCCGGCTTTGTCGGCGCGTTACCGCTATGGGGGCTGGTCGGTGGCGGCCCGGCCGCGCTCTCGACGTTCGAGTTCGCGATCGTCGTCTTCGCCTCTGCCGTGTTGATCGCCTGTCCCTGCGCGCTCGGACTGGCGACGCCCGCGGCGACGATGGTCGGCTCTACGCTGGGCGCACAAAACGGCGTCCTGTTCAAGGGCGGTGACGTCTTAGAGCGCGCGAAGGACGTCGACACCGTTGTCTTCGACAAGACCGGGACGCTGACGACCGGCGAGATGACGCTGACCGACGTGGTCGCCCTCGGGGGCAAGACTGCTGTGACCGACGGCGGCGAGACGGCGACCGACGGTGGCACGCTGACCGCCCGCCCGTCCCTCGAGGACCACGAGGTGCTCCGCCTTGCGGCCAGCGCCGAGCGCAACAGTGAACACCCGCTCGCACAGGCGATCGTCGAAGGGGCCGAAGAACGCGGCCTCGAGCCAACCACCCCCGACGAGTTCGAGAACGTCCCCGGGCATGGCGTCCGGGCGACCGTCGAGGGTCGCGAGGTGCTGGTCGGGAATCGTCGATTGCTCGAGAGCGAGGGCGTCGATCCGTCCCCTGCTGCAGACGAGATGGAACGCTTAGAGCACGAGGGCAAGACCGCGATGTTGGTTGCAGTCGATGGCGCGGTCGCGGGCGTGGTCGCGGACGCCGACACGGTCAAGGACAGTTCGGCCGACGCGGTCGCGGCCCTGCAGGAACGCGATCTCGACGTGATGCTGATCACCGGCGACAACGAGCGGACGGCCCGTGCCGTCGCCGAGCAGGTCGGGATCGACCCCGACAACGTTCGCGCGGGTGTCCTCCCCGAGGACAAGGCCGACGCGGTCGAAGACATCCAGTCCGGGGGTCGCAAGGCCATGATGGTCGGCGACGGCGTCAACGACGCGCCTGCGCTCGCGGTCGCATACGTCGGCACCGCCATCGGCTCTGGGACCGACGTGGCCATCGAGGCGGCCGACGTGACGCTAATGCGCGACGATCCCCTCGACGTGGTGAAGGCGATCCGGATCTCGCAGGCGACGCTGGACAAGATCAAGCAGAACCTCGTCTGGGCGCTGGGCTACAACACCGCGATGATCCCGCTTGCCTCGCTGGGGCTGCTCCAGCCGGTGCTCGCGGCTGGCGCGATGGCGCTGTCGTCGGTGTCGGTCCTCTCGAACAGCCTGCTGTTTCGCCGATACACGCCTGACCACGACTACCGGCTGTTCGGGTGGCTCCGGCGCTGATCGGCTCGAGTCGACTGCTTCTGTGCTGTCGATCGGCCTGTAAAATAGCGTTCGAGTCGGGCGGCGAGTGAGGTGCCACCGCTGTTAGTGTTGGCGACTCACACCGCCATGATGGCTGTCGGTTGCGTTAGCCCTGCTGTGGCGGTGTATCCGTAGACTGCTGTTCGGCGCTGTCTGCCTGCGTTGCTTTGGCGTCGTCTCCCGCTTTATCGTCGTTCTGCTTGCCGTCCGTCGATTCGTCAGGCTGCTGTTCGTCGATGTCGTGGATCTCGACGTCGTCGCCCGTGCCGCTCTCGCTGATCACCGGCTTGAGGATGTATTTCCCGCTCTTGCCGGCTTTGTGCGGTGCGATGTCGTAGACGAAGTCGACCGACTCGTTGTTCCCGATGGTAAACGTCGTGTGCAGTTGGAGCTTTTCGCTCGGCAGTTTCACGCGCGTCTCCGTACCATCGGTCAGGATACCCTCGGTTTCACTGACGTAGATGAAGACTGTCTCGTACTCGCCGGCGGGCAGTTCGAACTCGTCGATCATGGACGCGTTCGCGCCTTTCAGCTCGGTGAGGTCGACCGTCGTGTCGTTGACCTCGCGCTCGATCCACTGCTCGTCGGCCGCGCTGTCATCACTGTCGTTCTCGACCGTCTCGTTAGTTGGCGTTTCGGTCGTCGATTCGTTGCCGGCGCTGTCCGAGTCGGTCTCCGTGACGTTGCCGTCGGTGACGTTCCCGTCGGTCTCGTTCGTCGCGTCGGCGGTCACGTTGCCGGTCTTCTTGAACCCGACTTTCGTGATCGTCACGTTGAGATGCTCGAAGTCGTCGATCACGTTCGGCTCGTCGCTGACGTAGAACGCGGCCGTTCCTGTCCCGCCGCTCGAGTCCGTCATCGAGCCGTCGTCGTTCGTTCCCGGGTCGCCGCCCATCCCACCGGCACAGCCGGCGATGGCGACGAGGGCTGCCACCAATACGAGTTGGATTGTGCGTCTTTTCATACCCGAACACAGTCACCTCCTCGAGAAAAAGGGGGACAACGATTCGATCCGTTCACGACCGTTCAACAGCGTATAAACTGGATAAACGGCTCCGATTACGGGGACGACCCCATCGCCTCGAGCCGGTCGGCAAACAGCGCCTCGAGCAGCGCAGGCGTGACGAACGCCTCGACGACGGCGGCGACGACGAGTAAAAGCCAGCCCACGAGGACGAGCAGGCCGGTTCGGTAGAGATAGCGTTTCGTGACGATCGCATCGCGGGACCCTCGAATCCGCTGGCCGACACGGTAGAGCAGTCGGAAACCGACGCCCGCGGCGATAAAGAGCGCGGGGAGCTCGAAGATGCCATGAGGCAACAGGCCCACGAGGATGTAGCCGATGCCGACACTGCCGGCGATAAAGGCACCGACGTTCCCGACGATGATCCCGTTGAACACCATCGCCCAGGCCGTCAGGAACCCAAGCGTCAGGACGCCGAGGATCGATAGCAGGAACGCCCGGCTGTTGTTGACGAGCAGGAACTGTGCCAGTTCGAGCCGGCTTCGGTCGCTGATGTCGGGGAACAGTGGCTCGCCGACCACCTCTTGGATGATCTCGAGCAAGTTGTAGCCGGCGACCATGAGCGCGATGCCGACGACGATCCCGACCGCGAACAGGCCGGCGGCGAAGCCGACGTACCGGCTGTGTTCGTTCCATGCGTCGGCGAGCGCGGCACGCGGTGGATAGCCGCCATTGGACCGATCGCGCTCGCGCTGGGTCCGATTGTCCATAGTTTCATATTGTCGAACTGTTTCATAAACCCCGTGGCTCGTCCCGTCGCGGTCCATCGACAGGCTAAGGCCGCCCGACGAGAATCCCAAGTCAATGACGACGCTTGCGATCACCGACGGACAGGTCCTCCGGCCTGATCTGACGGTGACGGCCGCAGACGTACTGGTTGACCAGGACACCGGCGAGATCCGCGAGATCGCCCCCGAACTGGCTGCTGACGCCGACGAGACGCTCGATGCCGCCGGTTCGCTCGTGACGCCGGGGTTCGTCAACGGCCACTGCCACGTCGCGATGACGCTCCTGCGGGGGTACGCCGACGACAAACCGCTCGATGCGTGGCTCCAGGAAGACATCTGGCCTGCCGAAGGCGAGATGACTCCCGAGGACGTCCGTGTCGGTGCCGAACTCGGCTTGCTCGAGTTGATCAAATCCGGGACGACCGCCGTTGCGGATATGTATTTCCACGTCCCCGAAGTCGCCGCGGCGGTCGAGAACGCCGGCATTCGGGCGCGGCTCGGCCATGGCATCGTCACCGTCGGGAAAGACGACGAGGCCGCCCGCGAGGACGCCCAGACGAGCCTCGAGATCGCCCGCGAGTACGACGGCGCGGCAGACGGCCGGATCTCGACGGCGTTCAAGCCTCACTCGCTGACGACCGTCGGGAGCGAGTATCTCGAGGAGTTCATCCCCAAAGCGCGTGAGGCAGGGATCCCGGTTCACTACCATGCCAACGAGACCGAAGCCGAAGTCACGCCGATCGTCGAGGAACACGGCCAACGGCCGCTCGAGTACGCCGCCGAACAGGGAATGCTCGAACCCGAGGACTTCATCGCCCACGGCGTCCACGTCGACGACCGCGAGATCGAGTTGCTCGCGGAGGCCGGCACCGGCGTAATCCACTGTCCGGCCTCGAATATGAAACTCGCCAGTGGAATGGCACCCGTCGAGCGCATGCGCGAGGCCGGTGTCACCGTCGGCCTCGGTACCGACGGCGCGGCCTCGAACAATGACCTCTCGATGTTAGACGAGGCCCGCGATGCGGCCATGCTCGGCAAACTCGCCGCCGACGATGCCAGCGCGGTCCCCGCCGAGGCTGTCGTCCAGATGTTGACGGCGGGCAGCGCCGACGCGATCGGCCTCGAGTCGGGCCGGCTCGAGGAAGGCGCACCGGCCGATTTCGCTGTGATCGACCTCGAGCAACCCCACCTCACCCCGCCACACGACCTCGTCAGTCACCTTGCCTACGCGGCCGCGGCGTCGGACGTCCGCCACACCGTCTGTGACGGGCGGGTACTCATGCGCGACCGCGAGGTGCTGACACTGGACGAACGGGCGGTTCGCGAGCGAGCGCTCGAGGCGGCCGAGACGCTGGCCGCTCGCGCCGACGGTTGACGCCGGTTCAGTCCATATCTCTGAACGAAAACTGAACGCTCAGATTTTGTTATAAACGTTTAAACCGTCTCTCAGACTGTTTCGCTCGAGTCGAAAACACCGAGAACTGCCGGGTGGGTTTATTCACGGATACCTGAATGTCTCGAGTGAGATGAAACGAAACCGATTGTTCGTGGTGGCGTTGGCTACCGCGATGATCCTGTCTGTGGCCGCCCCGCTGGGAACAGTGTCGGCGGTGGCAGCCAGTAATGACGCACCAGCCGATGAGATAGACGAACTGAACGTATCCGTCGACGACACCGTCGTGACGGTTACGTGGAACGAAAGCGCGTTTGAAAACGAGACAACCAAGAACGGGACGGTCGAGGATGCGATTATCAATGTAACGTCACTCGACGAGAACGTCTCGTATACCGCAAACGGAACGACTGACACCAACGGCACGCTCGACCTCCCTGATCCCGAGACGACAGTCAACGTGACAGTCAACGCGTCGTCTGGAAACGCTTCGGGGACGACGGAGGCAACGCTCGAACCTGACGGGTTAGAAACGCTGGACGTGTCCGTTGACGACACCGTCGTGACGGTCACGTCGAACGAGAGCGCAGTCGCGAACGCGACCGTCAACGTGACGCCGGTCGACGAGAACGAGACCTACGATGGCGCAGGCGAATATCAGACTGACGCCAACGGCACGGTCGTCCTTCCCGAACCCACGGAAACGGTTGACGTGACGGTCGCCGCGTCGTACGAGAACGTCTCCGATGAACTGCTCACCGCTGAGACGGAGACGACGCTCTACTCCGGCCTCGTCGTCGCCGTCGAGCAGGACAACGATGACGTCACCGTGACGGTCACGGACAACGAGAGCGCGGTCGCAAACGCGACGGTCAACGTCTCGACTGTCGACGAGACCGTGTCCTACACTGACGAGGGCACGTACACGACCGACGAGAACGGCACGGTGAGCCTGTCCGCGCCGTTCGAGAACGACAGCGTCGAGGTCGCCATCACCGCGACGACCGACACCAAATCCGCCGAGACGACGGTGACGCTCGAGTCCGCCGAGTACGAGAACTTCGGCTCGCTCGTCTCCGCGTTCGTTGAGGAGCAGGAAGAGGAAACCCGATCTGACACGACGCGTGGCCTTCGAATCGCGAACTTCGTCGTCGAGCACAACCCGGGTAACGCACCGGACCACGCCGGTCCACCGGGCCACGCTGGCCCGCCAGGCGACGATGATGACGATGACGAGAACGAGGACGACGAAGACGACAAGCGAGGCCCACCGGCACACGCTGGCCCGCCGACTGATAGCGACGACGACCTCGAGGACGCCGACGACGGCGATGCTGTGGAAGACGACGATGACGATAAGCGAGGCCCACCGGCACACGCGGGGCCGCCAACTGATCGCGAGGACGAAGACGACGAGGAAGACGAAGACGACAGCGACGACACCGAAGACGACGAGGACGACAGCGAGGATAGCGACGACGAAGAAGATGGCGATGACAGCGAGGATAACGAGGACAGCGACGACACCGAAGACGACGAGGAAGACGAAGACGACAGCGACGACACCGACAGCGAGGACAACGACGACGCCGAAGACGCCGACAGCGGGGACAGCAACGACGGCGAAAAGAACGGAAATGCCGGCGGCCGGCCGAGTCACGCCGGTCCGAACTAATACCGCTGCCGACGTGCATTCGAACGACTGACGCTGGCGACGACGCTGCCACGCGGCAGATCAGCCATCGCCGGTGTTGAAACACGATCGCGGTGCTCGCCATCGACGGCGACCGCCTCGATCGATGAGGCACGTAGTAAGTACGGCTCACGCACCGTTTTGGCCGTTCATTTCGATCCAGCTAGCGGTGCAGCTCTACTGTCAGGTTCGAATCGGTGTCAGAAAGTGGTTGCCGGAGCGGTTCGGTAGCGTTTTTGCCCCGCTCCCACTCAATGGATCCATGACCGACACCGAGTATCCCCCGATCAGCGAGCAACTGGACGATCTCGAGTCCGCTCGCACGGAGGGACGCCGGAAGATGGACTGGGCAGCCCAGCACATGCCGATTCTCGAGCACGTTCGCGAGGAGTTCGTCGCGAACCAGCCCTTCGAGGGCGAGCGGATCGCGATGGCGATGCACGTCGAGGCGAAGACGGCGATCTTAGTCGAGACGCTCGCGGAGGGCGGCGCGGAGGTCGCCGTTACCGGCTGTAACCCGCTGTCGACTCACGACGACGTCTCGGCGGCGCTGGATACCCACGAGAACATCACCAGCTACGCCAAACGTGGCGTCGACGACGAGGAGTACTACGACGCCATCGAGGCAGTCATCGCCCACGAGCCGACGGTCACCGTCGACGACGGGATGGACCTCGTCGCGGCGATCCACGAGGACTACCCCGAACTGATCGACGGCATTATCGGCGGCGCAGAGGAGACCACCACTGGCGTCCACCGCCTGCGTGCGATGGACGACGACGGCGCACTCGAGTACCCCGTCTTCGCGGTCAACGACACGCCGATGAAACGGCTCTTCGACAACGTCCACGGTACCGGCGAGTCCTCGCTGGCCTCCATTGCCATGACGACGAACCTCTCGTGGGCCGGCAAGAACGTCGTCGTCGCTGGCTACGGCTACTGTGGCAAGGGCGTCGCGAAGAAGGCAGCCGGCCAGAACGCGAACGTCATCGTCACCGAAGTCGAGCCCCGCCGCGCGCTCGAGGCCCACATGGAGGGCTACGACGTGATGCCGATGGACGAGGCCGCCGAAATCGGCGACGTCTTCCTGACGACGACCGGCAACCGCGACGTCATCGTCGAAGAGCACTTCGAGAAGATGCAAGACGGCGTCTTACTCGCTAACGCGGGCCACTTCGACATCGAGATCGACCTCGACGCGCTCGATGACCTCGCCGTGGATCGCTACGAGGCCCGCGACGGCGTCGAGGCCTACGAACTCGCAGATGGCCGCCGGCTAAACGTCATCGCCGAGGGCCGCCTTGTCAACCTCGCCGCCCCGGTCTCGCTTGGCCACCCTGTCGAGGTCATGGACCAGTCCTTTGGTATTCAGGCCGTCTGTGTCCGTGAGCTACTCGAGAACGGTGATGCCTACGACGCCGGCGTTCACGACGTGCCCGACGAACTCGACAAAGAGATCGCCGAGATCAAACTCGAGGCAGAAGGCGTCGACTTCGACTCGCTAACCGAGACCCAGCGCGACTATATGGGTAGCTGGGATCACGGAACATAACATCGGACGGGTCGAATCTCGTTGGATCGTCTCGGTTTTGAGTTACTAGCAGCGGATCGCGGATCGAGCGGACGAAAGACGAGCGCCACGTGCTCAGTCTTCGTGTCCAGAAGCACTGGTGTCGGCCTCGCTGACGACGAACACCAGACTGCCGTCCTCGAGGCCGCCGAGTCGAACTCGGACCGGGAACGTCACACCCGTCCGTCGCTGGCCGGTGCAGGTGCCGGTCCACCGCCATCCCTCCGCAACGGTCGGCAATGCCACTGATTCGAGGTGGGAAACGGCGTCGTCGGTAAACAGTTCTTGCCACGGGGTGCCGACGAGCTCGTCGCCGTCGGCACCGAATTGCATCCGAAGCGAGCGGCTCGCAAACTGGATTCCGTCGGTGGGATCGACGAGCGCGACCGCGTCGCCAGTGAGTTCGACGCTCGCAAGCGACCGCTTCGAGAGGGCTGTCAGTCGGTGCCGCTCGAGGAGGTCGGTGATGCAGGTAACGAGTCGCTCGCGTGGTTCGTCGCGGCCGACCACGGCGGTCCACTCGTACGCCCGGACCGCGCGCATGAGAGTGGGCGTGACCTCAGCAGCGAGGACGACGATCGGGAGCGCCGGCGTGTCGGTTTTGACTGTCTCGAGCCAGCCGACGTGCTCGCCCGACCTGTCGGTGGCGGCCGCGTCATCGCTGGTCATGTCGCTGTCGTCGTCCGTCACAGTTGCCGGGACGAGGAGACAGTCGATCTCGTCGACGCTGGCCCGTGCGGCCGCGAGCGTGGCGGCCGTCTCGATGACAACTGGTTCGTCGTCGAACGCGCGTTCGATGTGGTCGCGGTCGCGTTCCTGATCGACGACGAGGAGGGTACGCTGTGCCGGCTGCCCTCGAACGGATGGCTCGATCCCCGCTGCTGGTGGGACGAGCATTCAGACCACCTCCGGTCGCGGGTCGCTCGACGCGTCCGGCGAGACGGGAGCGGCGCTGTTTCCAGCAGTCGTCTCCTGCCGGACTCGACTGGGGCCGGTCGACTCGACTCGCGGCTTATCGGCTGTCATGGACGGTTCCATCGACCATGATGGTGCCGTCGCCTTGAACCTCGACGCGTGCGTCGCCGTACTCGAACATGACGCGGATTCCGTCGCTCGAGTCGGGTTGGAACAGTCGATCGAGTGCCTCGGGATCGACGGTATTGTACAGCGGGTCGAGTTCGCTCGGGGCGGTGTCTGTCGCGTCTGCGAGGGCTTCGACGACGCGCAGACTGATCGAATCGTTGTGATAATCGAGTGTGGCTCCGGGCATCTTGGCTTGACTAATACGATCCGTCGGTATCGGCTTGCCCGTTATACACGTAATTTTGCTGCCGCCCCAACACTACGTGTATAGTGTCTCGAAGATCGACGTCGTTTACCCGCTGTTCGCTCCATATCGCGGCCGGAGCGTGTGGTGGACGTCCAAAACCCGACGACACTGCGGCCCCAACCGTTTGTACTCTGCCAGCACTGTAATGGTGATATTGAGATGCGTGTGAAATAAACCGCTCATATCATTGTCAGTCATTCCATAGGCGTACCATGGACTGGACTGCGGTTCAGAGCGGACTGTTCGCGGCCGACACGAGGCGGTCGCGTACGGTTTTGCTCGGCGTGATCGGTGTTGCAGTCTGGATCGTCGCTGGCCTCTTGGTCTCCGGATTTCACGGCGTTGGCACGCAGACCGGACCTGGACTGCTCATCGTGGGTCTTGCCGCACGAAGCGGCTCCGATCGGACGAACGACCTCGAGCGGCTCACCGACGCGCTTCGGCAGTTCACCTCGCGACTCGAGGACGAGTCTGCACGCTCCGAGTCCGAACAGTCTGTACAACCGCCGGCCGTCGACGGCCCGATCGACGTTACGATCGATCGAGACGACGAACTCGGACGGCTCTCCGAGACCGTCACCGACTTGACGGCCGCGGTGTGTGACCGCGAACGGCAACGCGCCGAGAGCGAACGGTATCGGCAGGACCTGTACCGGATCACGTCTGATCCGAACACGGATGACGAGACGAAGATCCGTCGCCTGCTCGAGTTGGGCTGTGAGCGGCTCGGTCTCGAGACCGGGTTCGTCTCCCGAATCGACGAGTCGGCCGACCGATACGAGATCGAGACGGCCGTCGGACACGGTACCGATCTCGAGGGGACGGTGCTGGATCTCTCGGCGGTCTCCTGTCGCGACCTGTTCGAGTCGGCCGAGGTTCAGGGGGCCACTGACGCCAGTGCGGTCGAGTGGGACGACCATCCGATTGCCGACGAACTCGATGTCAACTGTCGTCTCGGTGGTCGGATCACCGTCGAGGGCGACCACTGCGGAACGATTTGTTTTCTGGATCGCGAGCCCCGAGAGCGAGCGTTTACGCCCGCCGAAACGTCGTTCGTGGAACTGATCGCCCGCTGGGTGAGCCAGACGTTCGAACGCCGCACTTACGTCGAGCGGATTCGGGAACGGGAGCGCCGTCTCGAGCGGGCACGGGCGTTTACCGACGATATGCTGGACGCGGTCGACGATGTCGTCTATCTCCTCGACGAGGACGGCACGGTGTGCCAGTGGAACGAGAGTCTGTGCGAGACGACGGGGTATACCGATGCCGAGATCGAGTCGATGCATGCGCTGGAGTTCTTCGACGAGGCGAACCACGACCGGATTATGAACTCGATCGCCGAGGTTCTCGAAACCGGGACCACACGTATCGATGTCCCGATCGTGACCTGCGATGGCGAGCCGATTCCCTACGAGTTCGTCGCGTCGACCCTCGAGAACCCGGCGGGCGAGCAGGTCATCGTCGGCGTCGGTCGCGACGTCAGCGAACGCTTGGAGAAACAGCGGCGACTCGAGCGATTCGAACAGTTCACCACCGACGTTATCGATGCGTTAGACGACGTGTTTTACGTCCTTGACGAGAACGGCGCTCTCAAGCGTTGGAACGAGACGCTGGTCGAGGTCTCGGGGTATTCGGACGCCGAAATCGACGACATGCACGCCCTCGAGTTCTTCGACGAGGACGATCGGGACGTGATCCGCGATTCGATTACCGAAGCCTTCGAGACGGGCGAGACGCACGTTGAAGCGGCGCTGCAGACGAAATCGGGCGATCGGATTCCCTACGAGTTCGTCGCGTCGGTGCTTAACGATCCCGACGGTAACCCCGTCGAGGTCGGTATCGGTCGAGATATCTCCGAGCGCAAGGCGAAAGAGCGCCGGCTTCGCAAACGCGAAGCCCACCTCGAGCGGACGACGCATCTGTTAGAGCACTCCCAGCGGCTGGCAAACGTGGGTGCCTGGGAACTCGACGTGACCGACGATTCCGCCGACGTTCGATGGACTGACGAGGTCTACAGTATCTTTGAACTTGCATCCGATCAGGAACTCGATCTCGATCGGGTATTCGACTATATTGCACCGGAAGATCGGTCACGACTCCGCGCGGTGATCGACCGTGCACTCGAGGACGGTGAGGCGTACGATATCGAAAACCAGATCATCACAGCGGATGGCAACCGCCGCTGGATCCGCAGTATCGGTGCGCCCGTCCGAGATGACGGTGAGATCGTCGCACTCCGCGGCGCGGCCCAAGATATTACCACGCGCAAGGAGCGCGAACGCGAACTCGAGCGCGCCGAGACGATCATTCAGGCGCTCGATGAGGTGGTGTATACGATCGACGCGGACGGAAACTTCCAGTTCGTCAACGATGCGCTGACACAGATCATTGGCTACGACCCAGACGCGTTGATCGGCGAACACGTCTCGACGGTGATGGCTGCCGCGGACATCGAGACGGCACAGAACCGCATTCGAGACCTACTCAGCGAAAACGAGCCGTCAGAGACGTTCGAGATGGTCCTCGAGACCGTCGACGGCGAGCGGATCGACGTCGAAAACCACATGGCGCTGTTGCCGATGGACGACGGCGAGTTCACCGGGACCGCCGGCGTCATCCGTGACATCACCGAGCGCAAGGAACGCGAGCGCCGTCTGGAAACGACGAGCGCTCGACTCGAGGCACTGTTCGAGAACTCCCCCGACATGATCAACGTGCTCGATACCGAGGGGACGATCGTCGACGCCAATCGGCGGCTTGCGGACGCGCTCGGCTACACCGAAGACAAGCTACTTGGCACGAAGATCTGGGAACACGACGCGCTATTCAGCGAAGCCGAGGTGTTTACGATGCTCGAGGACCTGTCGGTCGGCGACCGTCGAAAGTTCGAGGGTCAGTACCACTGTCACGACGGCTCGACGTTCCCTGTCGAGGTCCACCTCATCTGTCTCGATCTCGAGAATCAAAACCAGTATCTGGCGATCAGTCGCGACATCACGGAACGCAAAGAGCGTGAACGCGATCTTCGCGAGACGAAACGCCGTCTCGAACTCACACTCGAGGGGACGAACACGGCCGTCTGGGAGTGGGATCTAGACACTGACAAGGTCATCTGGAACGAGACGTACGAGCGGCTGCTCGGGCTCGAACCGGGGTCGTTCGGGGGGACGTTCGATGCGTTCACACAGCGTGTCCACCCAGATGACGTGGCTCGCGTCGAAGACGAGGTCACCCAGGCGATCGAGAACAACGAGCTGTTCCAGACGGAGTTTCGGCTCCAACACGAGGACAGAAGCTGGATCTGGGTTGGGGCCCGCGGGCGGGTCGTCGACGACGATGCGGGCCCGCGAATGGTCGGGATCAACAACGACATCACCCGCCGCAAGGAGCACGAACTCGCCCTCGAGTCGCTCCACGGCGCTGCACGCGACTTACTCGGCACCGACAGCGAAGACGAGGTCGCGGCGCTGGTCGTCGAGACGGCCGATGACATCCTCGAGGCCGCAGGCGTCGCGGTGTATCACCTCGATGCCGACGTGAACCGGTTCGAGCCGATCGCTTATACCGACGCGTTCGCACACCTCTGTGACGGCACTGCCTCGGTCGCCGTCGGCGATACCGACGCCGCACTCTGGAACGTCTACGTTACGGGGACGGGGATGGTCGTCGACGACCCCGCGTCGTTCGACCAGTCGCGAATCTTCGGTCCAGGCGTCGAGAGCGGCGTCATCGTCCCGATCGGCGATCACGGCGTCTTCGCGATCGCGTCCGACGGCGAATCGATCGACGTCGACGCCCGGCGGCTGATCGAGACACTGGTCGCGACGACCGAAGCCGCCTTCGACCGCCTTGAGAGCGAAGCCAGCCTTCGCGAGCGGGAAACGGAACTCGAGGAACGCAACCGGCGGCTCAACCGCCAGATCTCGATCACCGAACTTATCAGACGGATCGACCAGTCGCTAATCGGCGCTGACAGCCGCGCAGAGATCGAACAAACCGTCCCCGAACAGCTGATCGAGGCCGATGGCATCGCGTTCGCGTGGATTGGCCAGCTCGACGCCAGCGGCACGCGACTCGAGCCCAGCGCCTGGGCCGGCTCCGGTCAGGATTACTTAGACGACATGCCGCTCGCATACGATGCGTCAGCCGAGCCGGCCGCCCGCACCGCCCGGACCGAGACACCGACGGTCGCCTCGAACGTCGTCGAAGGACTCCAGAGCGAAGCCTGGCGACGCCCGGCGCTGGATCGGGGCTTCCAGTCGGTCATCAGCGTCCCGCTCTCGCACGCGGAGTACTCGTACGGTGTCCTCACGCTGTATGCAGACGAACCGGATGCGTTCGGTGATCTCGAGCAGACCGTCGTGACGGAACTCGGTGACGGGATCGCAAACGCGATCAACGCCGTCGAGACGCGGGAGGCGCTCCACGCCGAACGCGTGCTCGAGCTGACGCTTCGGCTCGAGGGAGCGGATGATCTCCTCTCTCGGATCGCAGCGAAGACCGATGCGACCGTCGACTATGCGGGGCTTGGGACACACTCGGGCGACGAGACGCTGCTGTTTTTCGAGACCAGTGGCGTGTCGCCCGACGAGGTACACGCGGCGCTTGATGACCTCGTCTCGGTGACTGACTCCCGACTCATCAGTCGGACGGAAACCGACTGTCGGTTCGAGGCGACCGTCGCCGGCGAGGTCATCGCCTCGCGGCTGGTCCGCCACGGCGGCAGTCCGCGCTCGATGCACGCCGACGCGGCGGGGACTGAGCTCACCGTCGACGTCCCCACCGGAACTGACGTCCGTGAGTTCGTCGAGATGCTCCGCGAGGCGTATCCGACCATCGAGTTGCAGGCCCGCCACCACGTCGAGCGATCGATGCGAACGCGCAGCGAACACGTCACATCGCTGCTCGACGCGCTGACCGATCGCCAGCTCGAGGTGCTCCGGACGGCATACTTCGCCGGCTTCTTCGAGTGGCCCCGCGAGAGCACCGGCGAGGAGATCGCCGAGTTGCTCGAGGTGACACAGCCGACGGTCAACCGCCACCTACGAATCGGCCAGCAGCGACTGCTGACACAGCTGTTCGAGGAGGGCAGCCCGGCTCTCGCGGACTGATCGCTCACGATACCGGCTCACCGGATGGGCCGTTTCGGAGAGAGGAACGCCCAAGGGCCCAGTCGCCCTAACCACTGCTATGGAAACGCCATCACGCTATCGCGACGGTCCGGTCCGGACGACGCTCGTCGCGATCGGTCTGGCAGCGTTCGGGATTCTCGCGAGCCAGTTTACGACCCTCCCCGCGATCGCGCTCGAGCCGGCGCTGGCGACGTCTCCGACGGACGCCTCCCTCGTGAGTCGAACGGCATTGCTGATCCTGAACTTCCTCGGCTTCGTGCTCGCCGGCGCGCTCTATCTTGCCGCGACCGGCCGCGGCTGGTCGTACGTCGACCTCCGGTGGCCGACGAAACGCGGCTGGCTCTACGTCCTCGCCGGCGTTCTCGGGAGCTTCGTGTTTTACATTCTCGTCAGTTTGGTCGTACAGGTACTCTCTCTACCGTCTGCAGACAATCAGGTCGCAACCTACATCGGGAACGATCAGACGATGGTCCTGATCATGATCGGCATCGTCTTCTTCTTCAACGCGCCTGCCGAGGAGTTCCTCTTTCGAAATATCGTCCAGAAACGCCTCTACGCCGCGTTCGGCCGGCTCACCGCGGTCGTCGTTGCCAGCGCGATCTTCGCGCTGATCCACATCATGTCGTATGCCGTTCTCTCCGACTCGCTGCTCGCGACTCTGGTTCCCGTCGTGGTCGTCTTCGGTGGCTCGATCATCTTCGGCCTGCTGTATGCGAAAACCGATAACCTCGTCGTGCCGATCGGTGCCCACGCCGCGTTCAACGCGATCCAGTTCGGCTTGCTGTATCTTGCCCTCGAGTACGACCTCGAGACTGCCGACCCGTCGACGTCGCTGCTGGTCGACCTCGCAGCAATCGTTCCCCTGTGATCGGCTGTGGCTGCCGCGTCGTCAGGTCTTTTATTACCGCCCGCGGGTGAGGGTGCTATATGTCCCATGCGAAGGGCGACCGCCGCGAACGCGAACTCGTCAACGCGCTCGACGAGGCCGGCTTCGCGGTGATGCGTGCGCCCGCAAGCGGCGCTGCGACCGACCGCGAACTCCCCGACGTGCTCGCCGGCGACGGTGAGCAGTTCTACGCCATCGAGGCGAAATCGAGCGCGGGCGACCCAATCTACCTCACCGGCGAAGAGGTCGAAGCGCTCATCTACTTCGCCCAGAACTTCGGCGCGAAACCCCGGATCGGCGTCCGCTTCGACCGCGAGGACTGGTATTTCTTCCACCCCGGCGACCTCTACGTGACCGACGGCGGCAACTACCGGGTCAAAAAGGAAACGGCACTTGCGGAGGGCACTGATTTCCCCGAGTTCACTGGCCAATCCGAGAAGGTCACGCTGGCGGAAGCCGCAGCCGATGGCAGTGTCGATGACGGCCCGGACGAGGAACTCCTCCGTGTGCTCAATGCCGTCGAACAAGGCGTCATGGACGTCGAAGAGGCTGCTGAACTGCTCGAGTAACGCCGTTCGCGGTTCCGAACCCAGTCTCCGTTATCGTTTCTCGAGGCGCGTTCGCGGAAAGACGTAGACCTTCAGCGACGCGGGAACGACGCCGTTGGATGCGACGGTGGCGTGTGGATAGACCGCGCCCACGACGGGCACGTCCGGATCGTAGTCCTCGTTCGTCCTGTACTCGGCGACGGTACAGTCTGCGGCCCCGATGTTGACGGCGTCAGCCCGCAGCTCCGAGACATCGACGACCGTGAGCCGGTCGCCGGTCTCTCGATCGACGACGGTGTCGCCCGGATAGATCGTATGGTCGTCGCAGTAAAACGGCGCGGCCGCGTCCTCGTCGACGAAGACCGGCTCGCCACAGTCGTGACAGTCGACCGCGATCTCGCCTGGCGGTGGTGTTCGGCCGGCTGTGATCTCGAGTGCGACCCGGCGAATGTGTTTGCATCGAGTCTTGCGGAAGACGTAATCCGGGCAGGTACACCGGCCTGCCTCGAGATCGACGAGATAGGTGTGGTCGCTCGCGGACTCGACCTCGTAGAGGCCGTCGCCGAGTGGCAACACCGACATCGGCTCGGTGTGTGCCCGGCGCGATCGCTCCGGGAGATGGGCTGTGCGTGGGACTGGAAGCGGTGCTTTCGGTGACGCTGTTGTTTTCATGGATGCGTCGGATGGAATGGCTGGTCGGCTGGCTATTCGACGTTTATAGGGAACCGACAGTCATAACCACCGTGCCTGCATGCCCATGGTCGGCATTTATACGTGACCGGCGACCAAAGCAGGGTAGTATCGCCCGATCGCCGTCCGAGAACCCCTTCGAAGCGCTTTTGACGGGGCCGGCGAAATCGCTCAGGCAATGGTCGAACGCGAATCGCTCATCGAGATCGTCGTCTCCGTCGGTGCCGTCTTTCTGATGCTGGCGGCGATGTTCGCTATCGGATCGTCCTACGGCGCAGCAAACAGCACGCTCTCGCCCCAGGGCGGTCAGATGCTCGTCTGGGTAATCGTCGGGTTCATCCTGCTGATGACAGCAGTCGGGGTCGCTCTGGCTTATATGCTGAACAATTCTGACGGCAACGTCAGTGCCTAATACTACCGGACAAACGTCAGTGACTACTCGATCGCGTCTCGACGGCTGTCGCCGTCGGCGACAGCGTCTTGGGTGCGATCGAGGGATGAACCGTTTTGTCCGGCAGTATAAGACACGCCACCATCTCGTTTCTCCCAGTCTGCCCGCTGAACCCATAATTGACCCAGAACAGAACTCGGAGCCGCCAGAACTGGTGCCGTCTCAGACGGTCTGCTGTCACTGGTTCCCGGCGCACCCACGATCGCATGCGGGTGCGCCGGCACTGACTGACAGGCGTCCGTCTCAGTCCCCGCTTGCCGACTGCTCGTCTTCCCGCCAATCCTCGAGCTCTTCGTCTTCTGCTTCCTCGAGTCGCTTTTCGTAGTAGGCCATCGGATGCGGAATCCGCTCGCAGAGGTCGTCTTTGTTCACGCAGTCGCCGTAGGACTGCATCGTCGAACAGGCCGGTGCCGAGTACTCAGTCGGCGAGCTATCGCCGCGGATGTGGTCGGTCTGATAGCGCGTCATCTCTTCGCCGAACGACGAGTTGACCCGGTAGAGGTCGACGATCTCGTCGGTCGACATCCCGATACTCGTCAGGAAGGCAGTGATCGCAAAGCGGGAGTGATGTGGCAGGTGTTCGCCCTTCTGGACCTGATCGAGCAACGCCTTCATACACGGCGGGAAGAGGTCGGGAACGACGGTGTCGATGTCCTGCGTCAGATCGAGGTCTGCCAGTATCGAACGGATCTCGTCGGCGTCGTCCTCGAGCGCGCTCGCGATCGTCTCGGGCACCTCGAACGGCAGCCCGTCCTCGATCCGGCCCCGGATCGCCTCCCGGAGCAGCGCGAGGAGTTCGTCTTCGTCGACGGGTACCTCGCCGCTGTCCAGCGGTCGATTGACGAGCCGCCACTCGTCTTCCCACATGTCTTCGGCCAGCGGCAGGTAGGTGCCGACGTCGATGCGATAGCCATCGCTGGCTGGCGTCTCGCGGATCTCGTCTTGCAGGTCGAATTCAGCTAACAGCTCTGGGAGCTCGAGCCCCGTCGACGAGACGCTTTTGAGTTCGGTCGTGTCGGCCATGTCGGCGGTAAAGCGGTCGTAGGCAGTCGCGGCCTCTCCGCGGGCGTACTTGCGGACGAGCACGCGCTCGCCGACCAGCGAGACGAGCACTCGTGCGACGGGATAGGAGAGCAACTCGACGCGAGGTTCGTGGGCTGGCTCGCCGACAGTTCCGTCCTCGAGTGCGGTAATCACGCGTTGGCGTGCGCGGTCGACGACCGCCCGGTCTTGCTCGACGACGGTCGCGAGATCGACCGCTTCCGTCGCGACGGACTCGCGAGCGGCTGCGAGAAACGGATACCGGGCGTGGAGTCGCTGCATCGGTAAAACGAAATTACTCCGGCGGGATAAGCGCGCTGATTATCGTAATCGCGTTTTATACTCGGCTCCTCGATTCGGCGACGCAAGCGCCGCGCTCGAGGATCGATTTCAAGAGTGTTCGACACGTCACTGCGAGTATGCCACAGGCGACGAGAGATGGTGTGTCGATCTACTACGAGCGCGACGAGAGTGACGGCGATGGAACCGCGCCGGTCGTCTTCGTTCAGGGGCTGGGATTCGGGCGGTGGATGTGGCGGTGGCAACGCGAGGCCGTCGCCGATCGCTACGACGTGATCGCGCCCGATAACCGGGGAACTGGCCGCTCGGACGTCGGCTTGCCGCCGCTCGTCCCGCGGCTGCCGGGGCTGCTCCGCGGACTCGTCTTGCTCAAACTGGCGGGCTATTCGATGGACGGGCTCGCGGCCGATCTCGAGGCCGTCCTCGACGATGCAGGGATCTACAACGCCCACATCGTCGGCGCGAGCATGGGCGGGATGATCGCCCAGCGCCACGCCGTCGAGTACACCCGGGCGAAGTCGCTGACGCTGTGTTGTACGTCCCACGGCGGGCCCGACGCCGCGCCGGTGCCCGAGGAAACGCAGGAACACATGTTCGAGACGCCCGACGGGGCAGACGAGCGGGGGACGATCCGCCACCGCATGCGTCCCGCGTTCACCGAGCGCTTTACCAACCGGAACCCACATCTGATGGATCAGATCATCGAGTGGCGTCTCGAGCAAGATGCTGACGAGCCAGCCCGCGAAGCCCAAGGCGCGGCTGTGCAGGGCTTCGACATCAGCGACCGCCTTGAGCGTGTCCGCGTCCCGACGCTGATCCTCCACGGGACCGACGACCAGGTCGTCCCCGTCGAGAACGCGCGGTTGCTCGAGGAGAAATTACCCAACAGTCGGCTGGAACTGATCGAGGGCGGCTCGCATCTTTTCTTCATCGAGGACGACAAGCTGGTCAGCGAGCACTTGATCGAGTTTCTCGACGCACAGGACTAAGCGACGCGGGCTAGATCGCTGGCGGTGTGGACGACCCGGTCAACTGGCCGCGGTGGCGTCTTCGATCTGGATTCGGCCGTCGCTTCGGACGCCAATCGAGAACCCCTCGTAGGTGAACCACACCAGATGGACGCTGTCGCTGGTTTTTCTGTGTGCGTGTTCGACCAACTCGTTGAGCGCACCCGGGTCGACGGCATCGTACAGCGGCGACAGTTCGGTCGGGTCCCGCTCGAGCCGTGTGGCGACCGCGGTGACGACGGCCTCGCTCGGCCGGCCATCCGCCGGATCGAACGCCGTGACGTATTCCTCTGTCGGCTCGTCCGCTGGATCGTTCGGGGAGGGCATAGCACACTGGAGGGGACGTCACAGAGTAGCCACTCCCCTGTCTATATCGACGTTTTAAGTATCAGAGCAGGCCGGCAGAACAGTTGACGACGGCCGTTCAGTCGCTCTGGATCCGCGGCGCGAGCATGTAGGTCACTTGTCCCTGTCCCTCCGCGAAGCCGAAGTAGATCTTGACGGGGAACTCCTCGCCGAGATCGAGCGTGACCTCGGTATTCGAGGGGATCGCCTTGTTCATGTCCTTGAGGTAGTCAAGCGAGAACAGCGAGTGAGCAGGGCCGATCTGTAGATCGATCAGGTCCTCCTGGGTCAACTCGAGGTGGACGTCGTCGGTGTCGCCCTCCGCATCGACGTAGAAGAACTCCTCGCCCTCGTTGACGCCCAGCGCGATGTGATCCGAGACCATGTCGGCCGCCTTCACGGAGCGGTTGACGTCTTTGCCTTCGAGGACGACCTCAGCGGGCAGGTCGAGATCCGGAATGTCCGGTTCCTGGCGGATCGAGTCGGGATCGATGAGCGCGAGCGTGTACTCGAGCCCGTCGATCTGAATGTGGAGCTTGCGGGTCTCCTCGTCGAGTTCGAGCTGGATGAGCTGGCCGGAGTCGGCCATGCCGGCGATGTCTTCCAGCCGCGAGAGGTCGACGCCAATCAGCCCGCCGTCTGCTTCGTAGGACTCGAACGCAGCCGAATCGAGCGAGAGGTCGACCATCCCGACGTTCGCGGGGTCGACGGCCCGGATTTCGAGGCCGTCCGCCTCGAGGTGGATCTTGCACTCGTCGACCAACACGCTGACCGAGTCGAGCGCGCTGGTGAGCGTTTCGGCGCTCACGATGGCCTTGAACATATAGCTCGGCGTACGGACGGTTGGCATAAAAAGGCACCCTTTACGGGTGACAGCGGGATCGCGGTGTTTCTGGAGCGATCGGCTGCCTTTCCGGACCAGTCTGTCAGCCGATACGAGTCGCGCCGGTCGTCCTCGGGCAGTGGGCGACGATCGCGTGGCGTTCGACGGGACGACTGGTCTCCTCCGCGCAGGCTGCGGTGTTTTGAGGATGGCGCTGGTAGCTCCTCGAACGACGCATGTATGTGACCGTACTCAGCACGGGCGGCACGATCGCGAGCACCGGCGGCGACGACGGTGCATCGCCGACCAAGCAAGGGAGCGATCTCGTCAGTGCGGTCCCCGAACTGGCCGACTACGTGGACATCGACGTCGATCAGGTCGCACAGATCCCGAGCTTCGAGATGGACACCGCAACGCTCGAGTCGATCGGCGATCGGGTCCGCGAACTCGACGGGGATGCGAGCGTCGACGCGGTCGTCATCACCCACGGCACGGACACGATCGAAGAGACGGCGTACTATCTCGACGTCGCGATTCGGCCGGCGACGCCCGTCTTCCTGACCGGCGCACAGCGCCGCCCGGACGAGTATAGCCCGGACGGGCTGTCGAACCTCCTCACGGCGTTTCGGGCCGCTGGCGCGTTCGACACCCACGGCCACGGTGGCGTTTTCGTAGCGTTCAACGAGGCGGTCCACGCCGCCCGCCGCGTCACGAAGACTCATACCTCGAAACTCGAGACCTTCCGCTCCGTCGGGACCGGCCCGGTCGCCACCGTCGACCGGAACGGCGTCGCGATTCATCGGACACCCAGGAGCGAATCGACGCACCTTCCGGCCACCTCGCTCGCAGCGGCCGTCTACACGGTCACAAGCGCCAGCGGCGTCACGGGCGAGTTGCTCGAGGCGGCGGTCGAACGTGATGCGGATGGTCTCGTCGTCGAGGGGACGGGCCTCGGGAATACGACGAAAGCGCTCGGAACCGCTGTCCGCGACGCGATCGGCGAGGGAGTGCCGGTCGTAATTACCTCGCGCTGTCTCGAGGGCCGAACCGCGCCCGTCTACGGTGGAGTCGGCGGCGGTGAACGACTTCGGGAGTACGGTGCGATCTTTGCGGGCGATTTGCCGGCACAGAAGGCCCGCATCAAACTGACGCTGGCGCTGGCCGCGTTCGACGACGAGGCGGCGATTCGGCGCGTGTTCGCCAACTGACCGGCCGCCGTCCGATCACGTTTAGATGTAGTCGCCCTCGCTCTCGTAGACCGATGGGTCGTCTTCGTACTTCCGAGCGATCGCTTCCAGCGTTTGGAAGTCAGCGTTCTCGTGGCTCTTGACGTACTGGATAAACTCCTCTAGGTGTGAGATCATGTGGGGGAGCCCGTGGAGGTCGGGATGGATCGTGAACGTGTAGACGCCCGCGCCGCGGCGGTTGTAGAGGAAGTCGAACTGCCGTTTGTAGTACTGCTCGTACATCATCTTCGGGTCCTTGTAGCCGGCGTGGTAGAGCGGCTGTTTGATGAACAGCATCGGCGGGATGTCGTCACGGTACCAGCTAATCGGAATCTCGACCACGTCCGTCTCCTCGCCGTACTCGTAGGGCTCCATCCACGTCTCCGGATCCTGCTCGTACTGGATCGGCGTCCAGTCGTCGCCTTTTCGCATCCAGCCGGGTTCGAACTCTCGTTCCATCAGGCTGCTGTCGTACAGGAAGCCGTGTTTCTCGACGAGCTCGGGCGTGTTCTCACTGAACTCCCACCAGCTCGCGCGGTGGCCGACCGGCTCCTCGCCGGTGACGTCCTCGATCAGGTCGATCGAGACCTCGAGGATCGCGTCTTCCTGCTCGCGCGAGAGGTCCGTCGGGTTCTCGTGGGAGTAGCCGTGGACGCCGAGTTCGTGGCCGGCGGCTGCGACCGCCTCGATTTCGTCGCGGAACGTCTCGATTGTGTGACCCGGCACGTACCACGACGTCTCTACGTCCTCGTCCTCAAACAGTTGCACGAGGCGGGGGATGCCCTCGTTTCCCGCCGAGAGCCCGCGTGATAGGTCTGCTGGTGAATCCGCCCCGCCGTACGAGCCTAACCAGCCGGCGACGCAGTCCGCGTCGACACCGATCGCGACGTCGATATCACCCATGGTAACACCGCTCTCGGCTTCGACCCGCCGGCTAATAGTGGTCCTCCCTGCCGGAGATATCGACCGATTCAATCCGCCGATGACACTCTCTCGAACTGAACAGTGGCTCGAGATGACCGGCTCGGCACCCCGGGGCCGGACACGTCTCCCCGGGCATCCGCCATACTTACCCGCGGTGACTCCCTACGCCCGTACTAACTGACGAGAGTCTCTATGGCAGGAAAAGATCACTATTACAACAAAGCGAAACAGGAAGGCTACCGCTCTCGAGCGGCCTACAAACTCAAACAACTCGACAACCTCGAGCACGTCCTCGACCGCGGCGAGACGGTCGTCGACCTCGGGGCTGCACCGGGTGGCTGGCTCGAGGTCGCCGCCGAGGAGGTCGGCCCGCAGGGGAACGTGATCGGCGTCGACTTCCAGCGGATCAAGGACTTCGAGGACCACGACAACGTCGAGACGCTCCGCGGGGACATGACCGAGGCAAAAACGCGCGACCGCGTGATCGATGCTGCCGATGGCTCGGTTGATGCCGTGATTTCGGACATGGCACCCAACATGTCCGGCGAGTACTCGCTCGACCAGGCTCGCTCGCTCCATCTCGCACGGCAGGCCTTCGAGACGTCCCTCGAACTGCTGGACAGTGGCGGGGACTTCGTCGTGAAGGTCTTCGAAGGACCGGACGTCGACGACTTCCGGGCCGACGTCGAAGAGGAGTTTCAGTACGTCCGTGCAACGTCTCCCAAAGCGAGCCGCGACGAGTCCTCCGAAATCTATCTCATCGGGAAGGGGCGACTCACCGCGCCGGTGCGACCGGGCGACGAACTCGAGGTCGAGATCGTCGACGTCGGCAGCGAAGGTGACGGCATCGCGTCGGTCGAGGGCTACCGGCTGTTCGTTCCGGGGACCGAGGTCGGCGAGACAGTCGCCGTCTGCGTCGAGGATATGAAACCGAACTTCGGGTTCGCACAGCGTCTCGACCGCGACTAATTATTCCTGGTTCTCGAGGCGATCGTGGCGCTTGTCGATCTCGTCTAAGATATCTAGGTTCTTGCGGATCGAGGACCGAATCGCGTCGCTACGGTTGACGAACTTCCCGTCGTCGCCGACGTGATCGTCTAGATCATCGAGGAGTTCCTGTGGGATTTCGACGCTGATCTTGGGCATCAGTCTGGAAACACGTTCGCACGGTCCGGACTTAAGGGTAGTTGGTCGCGTCGTCGGATCGTCACTCCGCGGTCGCCATCTCGGCGTCCTCGGCGTCGGGGTCGGCTGCAGACCCGCCGCCACCGCCGAACAGTCGGCCACCGCCGGTCAGTACGTAGAGGACTGCGAGGCCGAGCAGGTACGTGAGCGCGATCGGGAAGGCAACCATGAACATCGTGAGCACGCCCTCCGGGCTGGCAAAGGCGGCGAGGACGAAGATACCAACGACGACCGGCCGCCAACGCTCGAGCATCGAGCGGTAGCTGACGATCCCGCCGACGTGGAACAGCGCCATCGTGACGATGATATTCAGCAGGAAGCCGATGCCGACGGTCGTGAAGATCACGAGCCAGAAGAAGTTCTTGATCCGGTAGGAGATGACCATCCCGTTGCTGATCGCATCGGAGACCAGATACGAGATGATCGACGGTGCGACCCAGAAGAACCCGAGATAGGTGCCGACGCCGAAGCCAACGATCAGGGAGCCACCCCAGACGACGAACGTGCGGCGGTCGCCGTAGACCAGCCCGCGCTCTTTGGCGGCCGGCCAGACGAAGTACAGGATCATCGGCAACACGGCGACGGCGGCGAGTAGCGTGCTCACTTTCACCTCGAAGATGAGCACCTCGACTGGGTGCAACGCGACGACGATGTCCATCTCGTTGATGAGTTGCTGGAGGGTCATCCCGCCGGGATCGACGTCGTTGCGGACGGCGACTTTCGCGAGGACGTCTTGGGGAACCCGACGGAGAAACAGGACGAACACGTCCCGGAGCCCGCCCGAATAGAGCCAGAAGAAGGTGCCACCCGCGACGAGCATGAACAGGCCGACGATGTAGAACATCTTCGAGGTGAGACTGCTGAGGATGAAGGCAATGTCGTAGCCGTAGCCGCCGATGTCGTCTTCGGTCGTCTCGTCCTCGGTGAAGGGATCGAGCATGCCCGCGGCGGTACTCGAAAGCAGGCTTCCACCTCCGCCGCCTCCACCGCCTCCGCTGCCGCCGCCTTCACCGCCTGCTGTGGCGCTACCGGCGTCGCCTGTCGCCGTGCCGTCACCGCTTTCACCGGCGGCGTCGAGCGAGTCGAACCGATCGAGGATGGCCTGGGCCTTCTCCCGGTCGTCGTCGTACATCGCCTCTCGGGAGTACTCGAGCGCTTGGTCTTCGCTCATATTCTGGAAGACCGGTGTCGGGATGTCGGCGATGTCCTCGGCCGCAAGCGTCTCGAAGTCGACGTCCTCGTGGGTGTCGGCGCGCCGAATGTCGTCTTCGCGCGGATAGACCGGGCCCTGGAGGACGCGAATCGTGTAGCCGAGCAGGACGACGAAGCCGACGGCGGCGGCGACGATCATCCCGACCGCGATATCGCCGGCAAGGCCGTGCGTGTTCGCCGTTTGCTCGAGGCCGAGCGGTCCCGTCGGCCGAATCAGATCGGGGAGGGCAGGGAAGACCGACGCGTGGAGGTAGTCGAACGCGCCCTGGTTGACGGCGGCGGTGACGATGGCCGCGATGGCAGCGAGCAAGCCGCCGAACTGGAGGAGGCGTCGCTTGACGTGATCAGTGCCCGACCCTTCGGAGTGTGCCGCGCCGCGTCGGCGGATGTTGGAGACGACCTTCGAGAGGCCGAGACTAAAGACGTAGAGGGTGATCATCGGCATCGCCCACATGACCTGTGTGAACGGGTCCGGCGGCGAGAACACGGCCCCGAAAACGGCGATGAGGACGAACGCGTGTCGCCACCGGTCGCGGAACGTCTCGTAGGGAATGATCTCGGTGTAGGCCAGAATGCTCATCACGAGCGGCAACTGGGCGGCGAGTCCGAACGACAGCGTCAACAGCGCCATGAACTCGGTGAACTCGGTGATGCCGAAGCTCGGTTTGATGCCGGCGCTGACGGCGTTCTTTGCGAGGAACGCGAACGCGAAGGGGAAGAAGACGCTGTAGGCGTAGACGATCCCACCGACGAACAGCGACAGCGACAGCCCGACGAAGCCGGCGACGTAGCCTTTCGAGATCGGCACGACGCTGTGGTAGCCACGACGGCGGATCGCGTCCCGGGAGAAAAAGATCAATGCGGGAATGGCGACGATGATCCCCGTTATCATCCCGATTTTCGCCTGTAACAGGATCACCTCGAACGGCGTCCGCGTGATGATATCGGTCGAACCAGCGACCGTCTGGCCCATCTGCTTTGTCGCGGTCGCCTCGAGAAAGTCCCAGATGACCATGCGAAGGGCATAGAAGGAGCCGATAAAGCCCACAAGGAACACGATGAACACCTTCTGGAGGTGTTGCTGGGCGCTCGAGAGGAGTGTGCCGACCGTCTCCCGGCCGGTATTGATGGCGCGGGCGGTATCCTCGTCGAGGGCAGAACTCATTGGGTTGGGGTAACTGACATCCAGTTATCAACCTTTCGAGTGGATATGCGGGCTCGAAGCCCGATCGATCGCCCTTCTCACCCTCTCGCGGTCACCGTAAGAAAAAGGCCTATAACCGGTGGCCTATCACTAACCCGTAGATGTCGGACGAGCCGGTCGATGACCGCGACCGCGAGGGTCCGCCAGAGCCACAGGAGGGCTCCGATGAGCCCCAGCCAGCCCTCGCGGACGCAGACGCGGCGTCGCCGCCCCTCGAGACCGACGGCGAGGGCGTCGTCGGCGATCACCCGTCTCCCGAGCCGACCTATCCCGACTCCGATGACGACCTGGGGGGCGTCTCGACGCCGCCGGGCGACGAGGAGATGCCACTGGCCGATCACATCGAGGAGATGGTGCTTCGGCTGGCGGTCGTGTTGCTCTTTGCGGCCGGCGGGACGGCGATCGGCCTGCTGTGGGCCTCCCAGGCAATCGAGTTCGTCTGGTTCTCCGTCTTCCCGTCCGGCGGCAACGCGCCGCCACCGCACGTCTACCAGCCCCTCGAGCTGTGGCTGACCCGGATCAAGGTCGCGTCGCTGCTGGGGATCATGGTCGCGCTGCCGGCGTTCGTCTACGAGTGTTACCTGTTTATGCGGCCAGGGCTGTATCCAAACGAGCGTAAATACTACCTCGCGGCCGTCCCGACGAGCGTCGTGCTCGGCGCGATCGGGATGTTGTTCTCGTATGTGCTCGTGTTGCCGATCCTCTTTCAGTATTTCACCTACTACGCCGAGGGCAGCGCCATCGTCGCGTACGCACTCGGCGAGACGTTCAACCTGATCATCACGTTGATGGGCTTTCTCGCAATCGTCTTCCAGATTCCGCTCTTTATCATGCTGGCGATCATGATGGGCGTGACGACCCGGCGCTGGCTGGCCCAGAAGCGGCTGTACTTCTGGGCGGCGTTCGCGGGCCTGGCATTCATGTTCACGCTCGACCCAACCGGGATGGCACCCATCCTCGTCGCCGTCACCATGATCCTGCTGTTCGAAGGGACGCTGTTCGTCCTGAAGTGGGTCGGCCGATAATCGACTGATGTCGCGGCAACTCGCTGTCGGTGGTCGCTGGCTCGGTTCGTCACACGCTCGAGCCACGCTGCTCGAGCGAGGTGACCGCCGTGGCTGACCGCGTCCCGACGACGTGTATGCGCTGTGCGGTCGGCTGTGGACTCCGCCAGCAGCCCGCCGACCAGGGCAACGGCCTCAGGGCCGTCAGTGGCGATCCAACGCATCCGATCAGCCAGGGGCTGGCCTGTCGGCGCGGCATCCGCGAGACCGCCGATCCAGACGGCGAGCGGCTGACTCAGCCACTCGTTCGCGAGGACGGCGACCTCGTCGCGACGACCTGGGAGGTCGCCCTCGAGCGTGCGACCGATGGACTCAGAACCGCGCTCGCTCGAAGCAGCGATGCTGTCGCCGTCCTGGGCAGCGGCCAGCAAACCACCGAGGCTGCCTACGCGCTGGGGAAACTCGCCCGCGGTGGCATCGGCACGCGGTACTACGATGCGAACACGACGCTGTGTATGGCGTCGGCGGTCACTGCCTACGATGACGCCTTCGGCAGCGACGCGCCGCCACCGACCTATGACGACATTCCTGCGGCCGAGAGCCACGTTGTCTGGGGAGCGAACCCCGCGGTCGCCCATCCCGTCTTGTTCCGCTGGATTCGCCAGTCCGCGGCCCAAGACGACTCTCGACTCATCGTCGTCGACCCCGTCCACAGCGAGACTGCCGCGGCCGCCGACCTCCACGTCTCGCTCGAGCCCGGCGGCGACCGCGCGCTCGCTCGAGGGGTCCTCGCTCGTGTCCTCGAAACAAATCGGGTCGATGAGGACTTCGTCGCCGAGGCGACGATCGGGTTCGAGGCGCTCTGCGCGGACCTGCCCGACGTAGCCGACGCCGCCACGCGGGCGGGTGTCTCGATGGCCGACATCGAACGGCTGGCCGACGCGCTCGCGGCTCCGACGCTGCTGTACTGGGGGATGGGAATCAACCAGAGCGTCAACGGGACCGCGGCTGCGGGTGCGCTGATCGATCTGTGTCTCGCGACCGGCAACCTCCGGCCAGGGTCGGGGCCGTTCTCGCTGACTGGCCAGGCCAATTCGATGGGCACCCGCGTCTGCTCTGCGAAGGGAACCTGGCCCGGCCATCGCCCCTTCGACGATCCCGATCATCGCAGGACAGTCGCTGCGGCCTGGGATGTCCCGGTCTCGCGACTCCCCAGCGATCCGGGCCCAGGCCCGGTCGGCCTCGTCGACGCGATCGGCGACGAGGTCGAGGCGGTCTACGCGGTCGCGACGAACCCCGTCGCGGGCATGCCGGACGCAACGCGCGTCCGCGAGCGACTCGCGGATGCCTTTCTCATCGTCCAGGACGCCTTCCAGGGCGAGACGGTCGACTACGCCGATGTCGTCCTTCCCGCGGCGACGTGGGGCGAGACCGAGGGGACGACGATTTCCATGGATCGAACTGTCTCGCGAGTGCGGGCCGCGACGGAGCCGCCGGCGGGTGTTCGGACGGATCTCGAGCTCATCGGTCGGCTCGCCGAGCGCCTCGTTCCTGACCTGTTCGATGACCAGCTCGAGCCCGCCACAGTCTTCGACGAGTTCGCGGCGCTGACCGCCGGTACCCCGGCCGACTGCTCGGGGCTCAGTTATGAGCGACTCGCGGCCGAACGTGCCGTCCGCTGGCCGGCACCGACTGCGGACGGGTCGGTCGGCTACCGGTACTACGACGGCGGACCCGACGATGGCGCGGATGCCGACGCATCGTGGACGTTCCCGACGCCGTCTGGGCGGGCGCGGTTCTCGAGCAACGAGACTCGACCGCTTCCCGACCCGCCAGACGACGCCTACCCGCTTACGCTGACGACCGCACGCCGGTCGGACGCGTACAACACCGGGGTGCGAACTGACACGGACGACGTTCCGACGGCGCGGCTCAGTCCGGCGACGGCGGCCGCGTTCGCGGCTGTCCTCGAGCAGCCCGCCGACGGACCCGCTGACGACGAGCGCCGACTGGCACGGCTCTGTTCTCGGCGAGCCGCGGTCACTGTTCGCGTCGAATCCGACGCGGCGATCCCTGATGGCGTCGTCTGGCTGCCGATCCATCATTCGAGCGTCAACACCCTCACGATCGCTGCCGTCGATCCACGGTCGAAGGAGCCGAATTTCAAGCAGTGTGCGGTTCGTCTCGAGCCGCCCCGTGATCCGGTCGGCGAGAGCGGCCTCGACGATTCCTGACCGCCGCTAACCCCGGGCACGTATTTATCAACTACCGGAACGTATTGGGATGTATGCCAGAAGAAGTGCTGTTCAAATCCGAAAGCGACCTGAACAGGGGCGAAATCGCGTCGTTACTCCGTCGCGTCGCGGACAATCTGGATGCCGGCGAGGCGATCACGCTCTCGGCTGGCTCCGACTCCGTCACCCTCGACCCGCCGGCGCGGCCGACCTTCGAGGTCAAAGCCGAACGCGAAGGACCGACCGACGCACCCGGTGAACTGTCAATCGAGTTCGAACTCGAGTGGGACGAAGACGGCGGCGACGGTGGCGGCGGTGGCGACCTCTCGATCGAGTAATACTGCCGGACAGAACGGTTCAGACATCGATTGCATTCGAGACGCTGTCGCCGTCGGCGACAGCCGTCAGGACGCGATCGAGTAGTCACTGACGGTTGTCCGGGAGGATCCCTACCGGTGTTCGCGGGTGCGCTCGTAGGCGTACTCGAGCGCGTCCTCGAGCGAACCGGGACCGTCGTAGCTGGCTGAAAAGAGAGCCATGAACTGCCGAGCGATCTGCTTACACCGTTCGAACGTCAGAACGCGTCGTACTCGCATCGTGTCCGAGAGATCCAGCCCCGGATAGCTCGTCGCGGTCAGTGCGTAGCCGGGGTGGTCCTCGCCGTCGAGCGAGGCCGGGGCGACTTTGAGGCGGAGGTCTCCTGACTCGTGGCGATACGTTCGATACTCCATCTCTCGGTCGGTATGCGTCGGGGTGTAGGTCCGAGACTCTTCGGTCGTCCACTCGAGCGGCACGTCAGCGTCCATCGATCACTCCTATTGGCCCAAAAGCTACGTCCGTATCGCAACGTGCAATATTCCCGAACACAATGCCGCTATCTTCACTATTGGAGAGTTCATGCTACAAAATGCGGTTATATTCTGACTGTTCGTCTATCGATACTACGTCGTGGCGGACGATCGACGAATCTCCGGTCCGAATCGAATGATGTCGGTGGCAGCCGGGCTAATGAGCGCGATCAGTCGTCGCTCGAGGATTCCGCCGTGGCCTCCTCGTCGCCCGCGGGGCTGACGCTGCCGGTCCGGTAGCCATGAAGATCGAGCGTCACATGCTCGAACCCCAACTGCGAGAGTTCCTCGCGAACCGTCTCCGCGAACTCACGGGTCAACGCACGCTCGAGTTCCTCGGGCGCGACCTCGATCCGGGCGAGGCCGTCGTGGTCGCGGACGCGGAACTGGTCGAAGCCCCACTGGCGCAACAGGGCCTCGGCCCGTTCGATTCGCGTAAGTCGGTCGTCGGTGACTGCGAGTCCGGTCGGGATGCGCGAGGAGAGACAGGCCATCGAGGGCTTGTCGGCGACCGAGAGGCCGTAGTGGGCGGCGATCTCGCGGACCTCTGCTTTCGTGATGTCGTGGGCAAGCAGCGGCGAGTGAACGTCGAGTTCGTCGACCGCTTGCAGGCCGGGCCGGTGGCCAGCGCCCGGATCGTCAGCGTTGGTCCCGTCACAGACCGTCCCGATCCCGAGTTCGCGGGCGGTCGCTTGCATCTCGCCAAGGCGCATCGTCCGGCAGTGATAGCAGCGATCGTCGTCGTTTTCGACGAACGCGTCGCTGTCGAGTTCCGAAAAGGAGACGATCTTGTGGCGGATGCCAATCTCGTCGGCGACGCGTTTGGCGTCCTCGAGTTCTGCCTCGGGGAGCGTCTCACTCTTTGCAGTGCAGGCGACGGCATCGTCGCCGAGTGCGTCGTGGGCGAGTGCGGCCACCACGCTCGAGTCGACCCCGCCGGAGAAGGCCACGAGGACCCCATCGCGGGCCGCGAGGTCGTCGCGGGCGGCCTCGCGTTTCGCCTCGACCGATGTCATGACCCGTCGTTCGGGCCGCGCGGCCAAAAGGACGTTGTCACGATGCCGTGCGGTCTCGATCGTCTGTCGCCGACACAGTGGACGGCTGCAGTCAGTAGCGCGCCCGGTGGTTAAGGCGTTGTCCGGCGGAGGATTGCTGAGACGACTATGATCCTCGTCGACCGCCTCCGCTCGCTTTCCGAGACCGAGGGGCACACTGAAGCCGCAGACGACCGCCCGCGCAAAGAACACGTCGCCGACGCCGTCGTTCGCGGGATTCAGGGCGGGTTCGTCGCGACGCTCATTATGACCGCCTTTCGCCTGCCACTCTTGCGATCGCTGCCCCCGTCGGCGAACTTCTGGTCACAGTACGTCAGCCGTGATACCCCCGGCAATCATCCGCGTATCTCTCTGGTCTTGCACATACTCTATGGCGTTGGGTCCGGTGCGATCTTCGGTGTCCTCTTTGCCCGGTACGATGCCGGCCGATCCATCGAGCCCGAACAGCGCGGGCTCGTCTGGGGATCGATCTATGGGCTGGCCCTGTCTGCCGTCGGCGTGCAGGTCGTGTTACAGGACCTCCTCGACATCCGCCTCGAGGCCGACGAACTCGCGCTCTTCCACGCCGGCCACCTCGTTTACGGCCTCTCGCTGGGTGCCTGGGTCGGCTCCCGAACCGAGGGCGTGGACGATCCTGACCGGGAGTACGAGTACGCCGGTGGCAACTGATTGTCGTCCATCGTTGTCCGTGACGCAGGCTCGAGGTGACTGAACACGCAAGCCGGACGCCGATCAGTCACCGTCGTCTAGCTGCTGTCGTGACCGACTACTCGGTGCACGAACCCGACGTTTCGGGGACGACGACCGAGGAATGGGATGAGCCACAACTCGAGGACTTCGACACCGACGATATAGGCGAGGTCGCGGATCACTTCATCCTCTTGGCGTCGGGATTCCCGCCGGAGAACTTCACTGACCTCAAGCTTCCGGTGGTCGAGCCCGACGGCGACCTTAACAAGAACGCCTTGCAGACGGCCAAAAGCGGCGGCCACGGCGCTGGCGCGATCGACGATAGAGACGAAGAGAAACAGGAATCGTTCGAGGAGCTGATCGACAATCTCGCGAACGAGGGCTTCGAGAACGCCGATTTCGGGGAGTGAGCGGCGTTACTCCGGCTCGAAGCCGCCAACGAGATACTCGAGGCCGAACAGCGCGATCGCACCGACAACCGCCCATGCGGCGGTCAGTGTTATGGTTTCTGTCGTCCACGCGTGCGTCTTGGCGATGTTGGTTAGGGGAGCAGGCACCGAGCCGGCGATAAGGCTCACGAGGAAGACGAGCGTGAGCCCGCGGTGGCGATCTAATGCGATGCGGACGACGCGGGCGATCGTGAGGAGCCCGGTAGCACCACCGACGACGAACAGCACCACGGTCGTTCCCGGATCGGTGACGGCCGCCAGCGAGCCTCCGCTGGGCAGGGAACCAAGCGCGTGAACGAACGCGCTCAGTTCCGACGAGAGGAAGACGTACTGGCCGAGTAAGATTAGGATCAGTGATCCTGAGATCCCCGGGAGGATCATTGCGCTGACGGCGATCGCACCGGCGAGGACGATCACCATCGGGCCGCTTCCGGGCAGCGAGACGATGTCGGCGGCGACCAGCAACGCGAGGCTGGCCCCTGTCACTGCGACGCCGACGTGTGTCGGCGAGTCGATCGTAAGGCTTCGGCCGAGCGTGATCACCGAGGCGGCGATCAGACCGGTAAAGAAGCCGAACATCGCGACCGGGTGGGACTGTGCCAGTGATGAGACGGCGTCGGCGACGACGACGACCGCGGTGATGATGCCGACGCCGAGCGGGAGTAAGAATCCCAAATCCAGCTCGAGCAGCGCTTCCCGTGCTTTCGTCCGCCGGTCGGGATGGTAGCCCCGGAGCACGGCGGCCGCCCGCCAGGGCGTAAACGCGGTGACCGCGGCGATCAGCCGGCCATAGAAGCCGAGCAACAGCGCAACGGTCCCGCCGGAGACGCCGGGCAGAGCGTCTGCCGTTCCCATACAGAGCCCGTAGCCGTAGGTCCGCAGCCACTCGAGGCGGTCGTCGACCGCGTCCGAACGTTCATACTCCATGCGTTCGGGTCGGTCGGTCCTGACGTGGGTCCGTTCGCTGCCACTGTCCCCGATCGGGCCATTCGGGCTGCCGCTTCGGTTGCACGTCCGGACGCTAGTCACGTGTCCGTATAAACCCTCGACACCGCTGTCAGTCCATGCTACGGGGGATGTCGGCACATCTCATGTACGGCTGGGCGGGCCAAATTCGCCCGATCCGGGCGGGAACTTTTTCTCGCTTCGGTTTGATACGCACCTCGAGACATGGACCTCGAGTCGATTCCGGGCGTCGGCGAGAAGACGGCTCGCGCACTCGCTGCTCTCGACGATCCTGAGCGCGCGCTGCGGACGGGCGACGTGGCGACGCTTGCGACCGCACCGGGGATCTCTCAGGGCCGGGCCGCCCGCATCGCACGGGGGGCAATCCGGCTCGAGCACGACGATCCGGGTGGCTTCCTCGCGACCGACCGCGCCCGCGAAATCTACCGCGAGGTCCTCGGCCTGCTCAAAGACCGTACCGTCACCGACTACGCCGCCCAGCGCCTCGAGACACTCTATCCGAGCCCACGGCGTTCGCGTATCGACGAGGTGCAGGCGTTCGCCCGGGAGGCACTCGAACGCGAGCCCACCCCCGACGTACTCGAGGCACTCGAGGGCGTCGAACCGCTCCGCGAACCCGGCGACGTGCGGGTCCGCGAGCGCTGTCTGGCGACGACCGACGCCGAACGCTACAGCGAGGCCCGCGAGGCGATTCCGGAACTCTCCGTCGAGGTCGTCGAGGACACCCAGGGGCTGGCGGAACTTGCACGTGGCTACGCGACGGTGATCGCCCTCGACGAATCGTTCGCCGGCGTCGCACTCGACGGGGACGTGCAGGTCCGCCCCGACGCACTCGAGAACCCCGCCGAGATCGTCCCCGAGCGACCGCTTGCGTTTTTCGCGCGCAACCGCGATCGGCTGCAGGCGGCCATCGCGGTCCATCGAGCCGCCGATCTCGAAGCCCCTTGCGATCTCGTGGCGCTCGAGGATGGGCTCTCGCGGCTGGCCGAGGACGGCACGGTTGCGGGCGACGACGAACTCGACCGGTTGACGACGGCGGTCGACGATTTGGATACGGTCGCGAGTGCAGCCGAGAGCGTCGCCAACGACCAGCTCCGGGAGGCGATCCGCGAACAGGATGTCACCATCGAAGGGTCGGACCTGCTCTCGTTGGTCGAGCGCGGGGCCGGCGTCGATTCCCTGCTGTCTCGCGAACTCGCAGACGAGTACGCTGTGGCAGTCGATGCGGCCCGCGAGCACCTCATCGACGCTCTCGACCTCGACGCCGGCGAGGCCGAGATCGCCCGTCGTGCGTTCGGCGACGAGCCCACGTTTCCAGTCGAGCGCGACGAGGACGTCGTCGGTCGGCTGCGCGATGAACTCACGGCAGCGAAAGAGCGCCGCGCGGGACGGCTCAAACGCGAGCTCGCAGCCGACCTGGCCGACCAGCGCGAGGGGGCCCGACAGCTCGTCCGCGACGCCCTCGAGCTAGATGTCGAACTCGCAATTGCCCGGTTTGCCGACGACTTCGACTGCGTGATGCCGGCGTTTGTCGACTCGGCTGACGCTGTCGGCTTCGACATCGAGGGCGGCCGCTCGCCGCTGCTCGACGAACCGCTCGAGCGAATCGATCCCGTCGATTACGCGGTCTCGGGCGTTGCCCTGCTCTCGGGGGTCAACAGCGGCGGGAAGACCTCCACGCTCGATCTGGTCGCGAGCGTGGTCGTGCTGGCCCACATGGGGCTGCCCGTCCCCGCCGAGCGCGTGCGCCTGCGGCGGTTCGACGACCTCCACTACCACGCCAAGACTCAGGGAACGCTGGATGCAGGCGCGTTCGAGTCGACCGTTCGCGAATTCGCCGACCTCGCGCAAGGCGGCGAGGGGTCGCTCGTGTTAGTCGACGAACTCGAGAGTATCACCGAGCCCGGCGCGTCGGCGAAGATCATCGCCGGCATTCTCGAGGCGCTTTCTGAGAACGGCGCGACGGCAGTGTTCGTCTCACACCTCGCGGGCGAGATCCGCGAGATGGCCGCCTTCGACGTGACTGTCGACGGCATCGAAGCCGTCGGACTGGTAGATGGCGAACTCGAGGTGAACCGCTCGCCGGTCAAAGACCACCTCGCGCGGTCGACGCCGGAGCTGATCGTCGAGAAGCTCGCGGGTGAACACGACAGCGCGTTCTACGGGGACCTGTTGGAGAAGTTCGAGTAGCCGAGCCGTGGCGGTGTGATTTATGAATATCCTTGTTACTATGTCAAAAAAGGACAGCTGACATAGACTCTGTCCGGGATGTGGACCCACCGAAGGGTTAAGATGCTGCGGAAGCAGGGTGAAAGTGATGGCAGACGACCCCGACGAGGGGATGTTGTCGTGGGACGAATCCGTGTTCAAAAACGAGCACGTCTTCGAGATCGACTACGTCCCCGAGACGTTCAAGCACCGCGAGGGCCAGACCCAGAGCCTGACGTATGCGCTGCGTCCGGCGGTGCGGGGGTCGCGACCGCTCAACGTCGTGGTGCGGGGCCCACCTGGCACGGGGAAGACGACGGCGGTCCAGAAGCTGTTCGACGAAATCGGGACGCAGACGAGCGACGTCCGGACGATTCGCGTCAACTGTCAGGTCAACGCGACGCGGTACTCGGTCTTTTCGCGACTGTTCGAGGGCACGTTTGATTACGAGCCTCCTTCGTCGGGTATCTCGTTCAAGAAGCTGTTCGGCCAGATCGCCGAGAAGCTCGTCGAGGAAGACAAGGTCCTCATCGTCGCACTCGATGACGTCAACTACCTCTTCTACGAGAACGAGGCCAGCGACACCCTCTATTCGCTGCTGCGGGCTCACGAGGAGTACCCCGGTGCGAAGATCGGCGTCATCGTCGTCTCCTCCGACCCCGCCTTGGACGTCATCGACGAACTCGATTCCCGGGTCCAGAGCGTCTTCCGCCCCGAAGACGTCTACTTCCCGGTCTACGACCAGCCCGAGATCGTCGACATCCTCGCCGAACGCGTCACACGCGGTTTCCACGACGGGGTTCTCTCACGAGATACCCTCGAGTACGTCGCCGACCTCACGGCCGAAAGCGGCGATCTTCGGGTCGGGATCGACCTGCTCCGCCGGGCCGGGCTCAACGCCGAGATGCGAGCCAGCCGCACTGTCGAGCGCCAGGACGTCGAGGATGCCTACGAGAAATCCAAGTATATCAACCTCACCCGGTCGCTGTCGGGACTCAGCGACACCGAACAGGCATTACTCGAGGTGATCGCCACTCATGACGGCGAGCAGGCCGGCGCAGTCTACGAGGCGTTCCACGAGCGGACCGATCTGGGCTATACGCGTTACTCTGAGATCGTCAACAAACTCGACCAACTCGGCCTGATCGACGCCGACTACACCGACGTCGATGGGCGGGGTCGCTCGCGGTCGCTGTCGCTATCCTATGAGAAAGCGGCGGTGTTAGAACGCCTCGAGTAAGCACCGCGCCGCCTCGTTCCCGATGGTGGCTTGCCTACTCGGCCCGTGAGCCGTCTCCGACGGCGATCTATCGGTCTTGATAGATGGATTCGCGGTAGTCTTCGACCACCTCGATGGCCGAGTTGATTTCCGTCGCGGTGGTGCCGTTGGCCCGTGTGCGGGCCTGTCGGAGCGTGTTCAGCTGCTCGTCGAGGACAGCGTGGTCGGGCTGGCGGTCACCTCGCACGTAGTCCGCGAACGACTCCCTTGTGTCGTGGATATCGTCGCGGACATCGTTGCTGTCTGCTGCCTTCGCTGCTTTTTCGAGCTCGTCGCGAGCCTGTTGGAGTTTCTCGGACATCGCTGCAGCCACCACGAGTCGCTGTATAACGGTTGGGCGAGCAGTGGCCACGTCCCAGCGTCTCCGAATGGACCAGGGTGTTCGCAACCGCTACTCGTGTTGGCGTTCCTTACTCGTCGGTGTATGGGTGGCCTTCAGACGGCAGGCCCCTCATACACGAGCAGCGCCTCGAGAAACGTCAAAACTACCTGTGATACTGACTGGGCGCTTTTTTCTTGTCGCGTTCTCCCCATCACGTGCATCATGCCAGTATCACGACGCACGGCACTGAAATCGATGGGTGCCGCAGGTGGGTTGACTGCAGCGAGTGCCACCGTTCTGGCCGGCGGTGAATACGAACACGACCAGCGCTCGAGCGACGCGGACTCGGTCGATACGTCGAAAGAGATGTCTGGTGCGGCCGTCCGGGTCGCACACTTCTCTCCGGACGCGCCAAACGTCGACGTCTATGTCAACGATGAGCAGGTACTCGCAGACGTCGCCTACGGTGACGTCTCGCCGTACTTAGAGCTCAAGCCGGGCACCTACACGGTGACGATCACGGCCGCTGGCGACCCGAAGACGGTCGCTTTCGAGGGCGACGTGACCTTCGGTGCCGCGTACTACACCGTCGCCGCGATCGGCGAACTCGGGGCCAGTACCTTCGAGCCGGCGGTGCTCGTGGACGCGGGCTCGGCACTCGCCCGTCTCGTTCACGCCGCACCTGACGCGCCGGCGGTCGACGTTTACGCCGATGGCGAACTGCTCTTCGAGAACGTCGCGTTTACCGATGCGACCGACTACGTCCCGGTTCCCGCCGGGTCGTACACCCTCTCAGTCCGGCCGGCCGGCGATCCGGAGACGACCGTCGCCTCGTTCGACGTCACGCTCGAGCGGGGGATGGCCTACACCGGCTACGCGATCGGCTACCTCGAGCCACCGGAAGACGCGATGGACCGCGAGTTCACTGTCGAGGTGACCGTCGACGGTCCGACAACCGACGACGATATGTAGCTACCTGGTTCGGTGAGACGCCTTTTTTAGACAACTCGCCATCCCTCTCCGGCCGGGTATGCGAGCGGGTCAAGTGGCTCGAGCCCCTGACGCCGACAATGAGCGACGCGCAAGGCCCGCTGCAGCCGGACCGTCCAGACGTCGATCGCCCCTTTGCGGTCGACGCTCCCTTCGAGCCCGCGGGCGACCAGCCCGAAGCGATCGAGGCGTTGGCCAATGGCTTCCGATCGGGGATGGACAAACAGACCTTGCTCGGGGTGACCGGCTCCGGGAAAACGAACACCGTCTCCTGGGTGATCGAGGAGATCCAGAAGCCGACACTCGTCATCGCCCACAACAAGACGCTGGCGGCCCAGCTCTACGAGGAGTTTCGGAATCTGTTCCCGGACAACGCCGTCGAGTACTTCGTCTCCTACTACGACTACTATCAGCCCGAGGCCTACGTCGAACAGACCGACACCTACATCGATAAAGACGCCTCGATCAACGACGAGATCGACCGCCTCCGACACTCCGCGACTCGGTCACTGCTGACCCGCGAGGACGTCATCGTCGTCGCCTCCGTCTCCGCCATCTACGGGCTCGGTGACCCGCGCAACTACGTCGACATGTCGCTTCGCCTCGAGGTCGGCGAACAGATCGGCCGTGACGACCTGCTGGCCCAACTCGTGGACCTCAATTACGAGCGCAACGACGTCGATTTCACGCAGGGCACGTTCCGCGTTCGGGGCGACACGATCGAGATCTACCCGATGTACGGCCGGTACGCCGTCCGTGTCGAACTCTGGGGCGACGAAATCGACCGCATGGTCAAGGTCGACCCGCTCGAGGGTCAGACCCAGGGCGACCAGCAAGCCGTCTTGATCCACCCCGCAGAGCACTACTCGATTCCGGAGACGAAACTCGAGCGCGCGATGGACGAGATCCGCGACGACCTAGACTCCCGAATTTCGTATTTCGAGCGACAGGGCGATCTGGTCGCCGCCCAGCGCATCGAAGAGCGAACGACGTTCGACCTCGAGATGATGGCCGAGACCGGCTATTGTTCGGGCATCGAGAACTACTCGGTCTACCTCTCCGATCGCGACTCCGGCGACGCGCCCTACACCCTACTGGACTACTTCCCCGACGACTTCCTGACCGTCGTCGACGAATCCCACGTCACGCTGCCCCAGATCCGTGGCCAGTACGCCGGCGACAAGTCCCGCAAGGACTCGCTGGTCGAGAACGGCTTTCGGCTTCCTACAGCGTATGACAATCGCCCGCTCACATTCGATGAGTTCGAGGAAAAAACGGACCAGACGCTGTACGTCTCGGCGACGCCGGGCGACTACGAGACCGACCACAGCGACCAGATCGTCGAACAGATCGTCCGGCCCACCCACCTCGTCGACCCACAGGTCGAGGTCGCGGACGCGACCGGGCAGGTCGACGACTTGATGGATCGTATCGACGAGCGCATCGCTCGCGACGAGCGTACCCTCGTGACGACGCTGACCAAACGGATGGCCGAAGACCTGACCGAGTACCTCGAGGAAGCAGGCGTCGACGTCGCCTACATGCACGACGAGACCGACACGCTCGAGCGCCACGAGATCATCCGCTCGCTACGATTAGGTGAGATCAACGTGCTCGTCGGCATCAACCTCTTGCGGGAGGGCCTGGACATCCCCGAGGTCTCGCTGGTGGCGATTCTGGACGCCGATCAGGAAGGGTTCCTGCGCTCGGAGACGACGCTCGTCCAGACGATGGGTCGTGCGGCGCGAAACGTCAACGGCGAGGTCGTCCTCTACGCTGACGAGCCGTCGAACGCGATGGCGTCTGCGATCGAGGAAACACAACGTCGCCGACGGATCCAACAGGAGTACAACGAGGACCACGGTCTCGAGCCCACCACCATCGACAAGGAAATCGGCGAGACCAACCTCCCTGGGTCGAAGACCGACACCAGCGACGTCTCCGGTCGTGAACTCACCGACGAAGACGACGCCGCGCGCTATATCGACGGACTCGAGGCACAGATGCAGGAGGCAGCGAACAACCTCGAGTTCGAGTTGGCGGCCGATATCCGAGATCGGATTCGGGAACTTCGAGACGAGTTCGATCTCGATGGTGGTGACGACGAGGGAATCGCGCCGCCGACCGAGGAGTTCTGAAAGGACGCGGGGACAACTGCACCAGTTGTGACCGCTAGTCCGGCATCCCTGACAGCGTCGAGAAGCGCTCGTAGGCCAACTCGATCGACTCGATCGCCATCCCTCGATCGGTGCTCACGAGGCCCGGCCCAGACCACTTCGTCGGATACGCACCGTCGAACTCCCACCCCCATTGACTCTTGCCTTGAAAGCCGTCTTTCACCGTGACGACGATGTTTTTCCTGGTGAGTGTCCCACTCATGACCGTCTGAATCCACTCCCAGAAGGTCGTGTTTTTGGTCAACCCGCGTCGGAGGACGAGGTTCGCGTGTGCGAACTGGCCGGGTAACTGGTGGACGCGATCGTTGACGCCACCCTCTCGGTACGGGACGGTTTCCAGTTCCATCGTGATCCCGCCGACCTCGGCGAATCCAGCGACCGGCTCGCCGTCGACCTCGACCTCGAAGTTGTACTGTGCGTAGGGATCGGTTTCGTGCGTGTCTGTTGCCATCACTTCGGTACTGCGCGGTGGTATCTGCACCCCAGATACCGTGGTTCGTAGTTAGCCCGATTCCGGCGGGTTACGGAGGATGATCCCACCGCCAGCGTCGTCACGTCTGTGGCCGCGACCACGACTGCCACGGTGGCCACGGCCCCGCTCCGACGGTGTCTCGTTCATTCGATCGTTGATCTCGCTGATCTCCGTACACCAGCGCTGTCGTTCCCAATGGGGCATGTTCAACACCGTCTCGTGGCTCCACCCGAAATGGTAGGCCACGAACGCGATCTCCTCGTAGAGGCGATCCGGTTCGTACAACCGGATTACTCCACTGGATTTCCCGGCGTTGATTCCTCACCGTCGTTCGAGTCGACGCTGGCCGCTTGCATTTCGGTGGCCTCGAGTCCGGACGAGTCGATCGTACCGATTCCACCGAGATCACCGCCGACGCCGGTCGCGCCGGCGTCCCTTCCAACCTGAGTCATGGGACTGCTTGCACCGTCAGTCGTGAGGTGGGCACCGCTTTCGGCGTCGACCTCGAATCGCTCGCCACACTCTGGACAGGCCGTCTCGACGGCGTTTACCCCCTGGTTGTTGATCCGCTCGTACAGCGCCTGTAGATACTCGAGATCCGAGACGAACAGGTCCTCGATGACGCTGACGTCGATCGTCTCGAGGTCGCCGAGTTCGGTCACGACCCGCGAGAGCAAGACGAGCGTGAGATACGAGGAGTTCGACTGGACGCGAGGGGATTGTAGTGGCTCGATCTCATCGGCTGCCGTCGCGAGGCGCATGCGCCCCTCCTTGTGGAGCGTTCCCTCGTCGTCGACGTACCCCTGCGGAAGGGTAAATTCGAACTCGGTCTGGAGCGTGCCGCCGGTCATTGTCGATCACCCCGACGGTCACAGCCGACGACGACGCGCTCGGCGAACGGTGCTGCCCGACCGGTGTGAACCACACCCTCGTCGTCAACGTACCAGTCCGAATCAAACCGGGCGGGCGAAACGGTATCTGCATCCGGGAACTGATTGGCTGGCCGTGTCATACGTTCTTGCGCTCCATCTCGTCGAACGTGACGACGTAGGATTCGGTCGCGAGGTTACCCTGCCCGCCCCCGCCGTGGGCGTTGAGCGTCGGCGGTCGATACTCTTTGATCCATGCCTTCGTGAACTCGAACCGAAGCACCGAGTCACCGACTTCGTTCATGATGATCACGGCGATGTTCTTCCGGCCGCCGTCGTCCATCTTCCCTTGGTCGACGGCTTTTCGCCACTTGTAGAGCGCCTCGTTTTTCTCGTTTGCACCGCGAACGAGAACGAGGTCGTCGTACTGGGTGTCTCCCCAGAGCTTTCGGTTGTGTGATGGATCGTTGCCTTCGCGGTATTCGACCTGTTGGGTTCGCATCGCTGGCAGTTCGACCTCGACGAATCCGGGGACGCCGACGCCGTCGAGTTCAACCTTGAATTCGGTTTGTCTGAGTGGTCCGTGTGAATCTGGCATTGTCGTGGTAGTTGCGTATTGGTTTTGGAGCTGTCAGCTATGGGTGGGCAGTGCTATGTGTCGCTGGTATCCTGACTGATCCTGAAGACGACGAACTCGGCCGGTTTGACGGGCGCAATGCCGATCTCGACGATGAGTCGGCCGTTGTCGATATCGTCTTGTGTCATCGTTTCCTCGCCGCATTTGACGTAGAACGCCTCGTCGGCGGTGCTGCCTTGTAGTCCGCCGTCTCGCCAGATCGTCGTCAGGAAGTTCTCCGCGGACTGGCGGACGCGGGCCCACAGGTCCTCGTCGTTGGGCTCGAAGACCGCCCACTGGGTCCCCTCGTCGATCGACTGCTCGATGTAGAGGAACAGCCGCCACACGTTCACGTACTTCCAAGACGGATCGCTGGACGTCGTCCGCGCACCCCAGAGGCGGATGCCACGACCCTGAAAACTCCGAATGCAGTTGACGCCCTTCGGATTCAGCACGTCTTGTTCGCCCTTGGTGATCGTGTGTTGTGTGCCGAGGATGCCCCGAACGACTTCGTTTGCGGGTGCCTTGTGGACGCCGTGTTCGACGTCGCTTCGCGCGAAGATTCCAGCGATGTGGCCGCCAGGCGGGACGAGCCGCTTTCGGTTGGTCAGCGGATCCGTCGCCTCGACCCACGGATAGTAATAGGCTGCATATGAGGAATCAACCGGCGTCTCGAGCTCCGAGATCGCACCCGCGTTCTGCGGTGCCTGCAAGATCGCGAACCGCTCACCCATGTTCTCACAGTGAGCGACGAGCGCCTCAGTCAACCCCTCGATATCGTTTTCGTCAGGGACACACATGAGTGAGACATCGTCGAGTTCCCTGAACGCCGCAAGACCGGTTCGCATCCCGGGCTTGTCGATCCCTTCGTAGTCACTCAGCGACACGCTCTCTGTCTCGGGCACTGCCGAGAGATCGGAGACCACGTCGACGTCGACCGCCTTTTCGCCGGCACGGATCTCCTCGAGAGCAGCCTGCAGATCCTCCTGAGACTGTGACGCGTCGATGTCGAACGGTTTGGCGATCCCCTGTAATTCGGTGTACGCTCGTTCCTCGAGATCGTCAGGGATGTAGGCAGCAGTCTCCGACTCGTCGCCGACCTCGATTAGCCCACCGTCGGCGTACTCCTCGGGGACATCCCGAGAGAGCCAGGAGAGCCCTTCGGCGGGGCGGCCCGCAGCTTGCTGTTCGAGGTCGACGAGCACCGATCCCGGGATCTGTTTCTCGTAGAACTGGCTGGATTCGGGATCGGCCGACATGTCCTCGTAGACTTCTTCGATGTCGGGCGCGGGATCAGGTTGATCGGATGCAGGTTTGCTGACCGCCTCGAGATCACACGACCAGTACCGATCTTCGCTTCAGTCCGACTCGGAGACAGGCGTGTTTCTCGGCTCGTTCGAGCGGACGCCCGACGGTGGCTGGACGGATTCGGAGGCGTCGGCACCTCGGGAGTTCGTCTACGATCACGACCTGCTCTTTGGGACGATCATCGATCATATCACGGACACCGACAACCCTCATCGAACGCCGGTCGAACGGGAGCCGCCCGACATCCCGGACGATATTACGGCGGTTTCGGACCGACTCGACGCGCTCGAGGACGAAGTCGAGCGCGTCACACGAAAGCAGGCGACGCTGACCCGATACATCATGCGCAATACACTCACAGAGCGGGCGCGCGTGTTCGACGCCCTCGCCGAGCGGTTAGAACGGCGGACGAGCGAGGGCGACGCCAGCCGACTCGCTCGTGAGATCGCGACGGCCGCTCGCACAGCCAGCGGACAGGTGTGTGAGAACGAGGCTGCCTACCGCAGTCACGTCCGGCAGGTCCTCGAGCAACTGATCGAACTCGGTGACCGACTCGAGGGAGCGACGACCGAAGCCAGTCTCGAGCGCTATCTCAGATCTGTCTCCGACCTTCAGGAGACGCTCGAGGACGACGGCTCGATTCTCGACATGGCAGAAACACAGGATCGCGTCTGCGAGGCCGCGGACGCACTCGACGTGCTCGTGGATATCGTTCCGGACGAGTGACGACAGGCCGTCGGTACTGCGCTGACGGACATGCGAGTCACTCGAGTAAGAGGAGATTGGGGTTCTCGAGATATTCCATCACGGTGTTCGTAAACCGAGCACCGACGGCACCGTCGATCAACCGGTGGTCGAACGACAGCGAGAGGGTCAGCACCGAGCGGGGTTCGATCGATTCCGTACCGTGCTCGTCGGTGACGACGCGTGGCTTGCGTTTGATTTCGCCGATCGCGAGGATGCCTGCTTCGGGGTAGTTGATGATGGGCGTGGCGTACTCGCCACCGATGCCACCGACGTTGGTGATCGTAAACGTCGACCCGCGGAGCTCGTCGGGGCTGATCGTTCGGTCGCGGGCCTTCTGGACGAGTTCGTTCATCTCCGAGGACAGTTGGAGGAGTCCTTTCCGGTCGGCGTCCTCGACAACTGGCACCATCAGTCCGACGTTGGTCGCGGTCGCGACGCCGATGTTGTAGTAGTCACGGTAGACGATCTCTTCGGCGTCCTCGTCGATGACGGCGTTCATCTCGGGGTGTTCTTTCAGCGCCGCCACGACGGCTTTCATGAGAAACGGCATGTAAGTCAGCCGGATGCCACGCTCCTCGGCGCGAGGGATGAGTTCCTCGCGTGCGTCGACGAGTGCGGTCACGTCGACCTCGTCGTGGTGGGTGACATGGGGTGCGCTGTATTTGGACTCGACCATCGCCTCGGCGATCGTCTTGCGAACGCCGCGGAACGGCTCTCGACGTTCGTGCTCGCCGGGAGCGAAGTCGGCCTCCGCCGTCCCGACCGGCTCGCCCGCTTCGATTGCCTCGCGATCGGCCTCTTGGGCCCGGCGCTGGGCCTGGGCGTACTCTCGAACCGCTTCGGGCGTGACGAACGCCTCACCGTCACGCTCTTCGGTCGCCGGAACGGCGTCGATATCGACGTCTTCCTCCGCGGCGAGCCGCCGAGTCGCGGGTGCTGCCAGGGTCGTCTCGCGATCGGTGGCCTCGAGTCGCGCCGGTGCTGTGGCTCGATCGGGTGCTGTCGACGCGGCCTCGTCGGCCGTCGCGGTGTCGCTATCGCCCGTGTCAGCAGTCGCGGGTTCGGTATCGGCCACAGGTTCTTGGGAGCGGGATTGCTCCTGTCCCGTCTCGGCGGCGCTGGCGGTCGCCCGTACGTCGACCGTCGTAATCCGACCGCCAGGACCGCTTCCCTGGATGCTCGAGAGATCGAGTCCTGCCTCGCGGGCCAGCCGACGCACGCGCGGCGGTGCGAAGATCCGTTCGTCGTACGCCTCGCCCTGGTCCCTCTCGGCTCCAGTCGCGCCGGGGCTTTCGGCAGCGTCGGCGGCCGTTTCGGTCGCTTCGGCCGCGCCGTCGCCTGCGACATCGAACGAGATGATCACGGTTCCGACCGGGACGACCTCCCCTTCTTCGGCGTGTAACTCGCGGACGGTTCCATCGACCGGTGCTGGCACCTCCACGAGCGCCTTGTCCGTCTCGACTTCCGCAACCGGCTGATCCTCCGTGACCTCGTCACCCGGATCGACCAGCCACGAGACCAACTCTCCCTCGGCGACGCCTTCACCAACGTCGGGAAGTTCGAACTCTCTGACCATGTCAGAACCCCACGGCGTCTCGGATGCCGTCCTCGATGCGCGCTGGCTCTGGCAGGTAGTAGTCCTCGAGTGCGTACAGCGGGAACGGCGTGTCGAAGCCGGTGATGCGTTCGACAGGCGCTTCCTGATAGAGCAGTGCTTCCTCTTGGAGGGTCGCGGTGATCTCGGCACCCAACCCACCGGTCTTGGGTGCCTCGTGGACGACCGCGGCGCGGCCGGTCTTTTTGAACGAGTCGACGATCGTCTCCTCGTCTAGCGGCGAGAGCGTCCGCAGGTCGACGACTTCCGCGTCGATTCCCTCGTCGGCGAGGTTCTCGGCTGCCTCGAGCGTCGGCCGGGTCATCGCGCCCCACGTGTAGACCGAAATATCGGATCCCTCGCGGCGGATCGCGGCCTCGCCGAGTGGCACCTCATACGATTCGTCGGGAACTTCCTCGCGGAAGGCCCGATAGATGAGCTTTGGCTCGAGGAATATCACTGGATCCGGACTTCGGATGGCGCTGGTCAGCAGTCCCTTGGTGTCGGCGGGGGTCGAGGGAATAACGACCTTGAGCCCGGGCTGGTGGACGAACATCGCCTCGGTCGACTCTGAGTGGTGTTCGGGTGCGCGGATGCCACCGCCATAGGGGGCGCGAACGACCATGGGACACGTGTATCGACCGCGCGAGCGCGTCCGTAGGCGCGCCGCGTGCGAGACGATTTGATCGAATGCAGGGTAGATAAATCCCATGAACTGGATCTCGGGAACCGGCCGCTTTCCGTAGGCTGCCATTCCGATCGCCGTGCCGACGATCCCCGATTCCGCAAGCGGCGTATCGATCACCCGGTTCTCGCCGAACGCCTCGTAGAGGCCGTCGGTTGCACGGAAGACGCCGCCGTTCTCGCCGACGTCTTCCCCCATGACGATGACATCGTCGTCGCGTTCCATCTCCGTGTGTAATCCGTCGCGAACCGCCTCGACCAGCGTGAGGTTCTCAGTTTGTGATTGTGTGGCCATCGTTTCACTCCAGGAGCGCGTCGTCGCCGTGTTTCTCGCGGATCGATTCGAAGTACTCGAGTTGCCGGTGCAGTCGGCGGGGCATCCCTTCGTAGACGTGGGCGAAGATCTCCTCGGGGTCGGGTCGTTCGAACGATTCGGCCGAATCGATGGCATCCGCGACATCGTCTTCGATCCGCGCTTCGATCACGTCGACCTGTTCGTCGTCGAGCATCCCGTTCGATCGCAGGTACGTCTCGAGGCGCGGAATGGGATCTTTCTGCTTCCAGCGTTCGACCTCCTCGTCGCTGCGGTAGACGGACGGATCGTCGGCGGTGGTGTGAGCCCCAAATCGGTACTGGACCGCCTCGATGAGCGTCGGTCGGGGTTCGTCCCCGTCGGGGGCTTTGGCTTTCTCGACGGCCTCGCGGGTGACCTTGTACACAGCGAGTGGGTCCATCCCGTCGACCTGGACGCCGTCGAAGCCGTAGGCGGTGGCCTTCTGGGCTAAGGTCGCACTCGCCGTCTGGCGCTCGCGGGGGACTGAGATGGCCCACTGGTTGTTGTTACAGAAGAAGACGGTCGGCGTATCGAAGACGCCGGCGAAGTTCAACCCCTCGTGAAAGTCTCCTTCCGAGGTGGCCCCGTCGCCGAAGTAACAGATGAACGCCTTCTCTTCGCCGTCGAGTTTCGATGCCCAGGACGCCCCCGTCGCGTGGGGGATCTGGGTGGCGATGGGAACCGCGACCGAGAAGATGTTGACGTCTTCGGGCATGTAGTTACCCCGCTCGTGGCCCATCCAGTAGAGCAGGGTGCGCTCGAGCGAGAGGCCCCGAACGAGGCCGACGCCGTGTTCGCGGTAGCTGGGGAAGACCCAATCCTCGGTGTCTAAGGCGTGAGCACTGGCGACCTGTGCGCCTTCCTGGCCGGACAGCGGCGGATACGTACCCATCCGCCCCTGGCGCTGGAGGCTGACGGCCCGCTCGTCGAAGCGGCGCACGAGCCGCATCTGCTCGTACATCTCGACGAGTTCGTCCTCGGTGAGGTCGGGGACGTCGGCACCCTCTCGGACCCGGCCCGCATCGTCGAGTATCTGGACTCGCTCGCGGGGATCGCGCTGTATCGTACTCACGGGAGAACCCACCTATACATACCCTAGCACACGACCGCTCAGGGTAAAGGAGTTTCCCAAAATAGTTTACTATCAGAGAGATTCTTGCCAGCGGCCCACAGAAGTCTCATACTCATCCGGACGAACCTGGACGGAAATGAACGGAAGTGGCTATTTACTGCTGATTGTCGAATCTCAGACGAAAGATTGGAACGAGACTGGACAAAATAGCGCTCGACTGCCGGTTAGGTCTCGGTCTGCTGTGGTTGTGTCCGGCGTGCGTCGGCTCGCGCCTCCGCGACGCTCTTGCCCTCGCGCAGAACCGCATCGACGAACAGCTCGCCCGCTTTGTACGACGACCGAACCATCGGCCCGCTCGCACAATAGAGGAATCCCAGTTCCTCTTCGGCGACGCGCCGCCACGTCTCGTACTTGTCCGGGTGGTCGTAGCGCTTGACCTCGAGATGATTCCTCGAAGGTCGCAGATACTGGCCGAGCGTGACGATGTCGACGCCGCGCTCGCGCAGGTCCGCAAGCGTCTGGTAGACCTCGTGGTCGTACTCGCCGTGACCGAGCATGATCGAGGTCTTGGTGTAAATGTCGGATTCGCGTTCGACCTGCTCGAGCACCGAGAGGGACTGTTCGTAGCCCGCACGCCGGTCGCGAACGGGGAACTGGAGCCGTTCAACGGTTTCGACGTTGTGGGCGATCACGTCCGGTTCGGCATCGATGATCTTCCGGACGAGGTGTGCTTCGCCCTGAAAGTCGGGGATCAGCACTTCGACTACGATGCCCGGATGGCGGGCCTTGATCTCGCGGATCGTCTCCGCGAAGTGGCCTGCGCCCTGATCGGGGAGGTCGTCGCGGTCGACGCTCGTGAGCACGACGTAATCCAGCCCGATCTCGGCGATGGCGCTCGCGACGTTTTCGGGCTCGTCGGGGTCGAGTGGCTCCATCCCGCCCGTTTGCACGTCACAGAAATTGCAGGCTCGAGAGCAGCGATCGCCCATGAGCATGAACGTCGCCGTGCCACCGCGGTCCTGACTGCCGGCCTTGGAGCGCCCGGACCAGCACTCACCCAGGTTCGGACAGTTAGCCTCCTCACAGACGGTGTGAAGCCCGTGGTCCCGTAGCGTCTCCCGGATGCCGGCGAACTCCCGTCCCGACGGCGGACGGCTCTTCAGCCAGTCAGGTTTTCGCGCGCGGCTCATAGTGTGTCATGGGACCGCGTGGTGAAAAACCATGTCGGTCACAGGTCCGGTTCGTCACCCGATGTCTGACAGGTATCAGTCTGGCGGCTGCCAGCTGGCGAGCGGATAGCGCTGTATGGTGCCCCAAACCCGCTTAATGAGAGGAAAGAGCCGGTAAGCGGCCCCATTCTCCCGACAGCTTTACAGGCGACAACGGACTACCAGCGACGGATGGCCTTCGGCTCGACACCCGACTGGTTTCACATCAGTGAGGACGAGGACATCGTCTGGGAGAGCCGCCCCCATCCGATTACGATGGGGGCCAGACTGCCAGTCGGGATTGGACTCGCGCTTGCGGGCCTGCTCGTCGCGGGCTGGAGCGTGATCGACGGCCCCAGCCTTCTGACGCTTCTCGGGTTCGGCCTACTCGTCGTCGGCGTGGCCGTCGCGGTCGGCCGCTATCTCGTCTGGACGAACACCCGCTACGTCATCACCTCTTCGGAACTCTACAAGAAACGCGGGGTCATCTCGCGAGACGTCACCCAGTTTCGCCTCGAGCGCGTCCAAAACACTAGTCTCAGTCAGAGCGGGCTCGGTCGCCTGCTGGGATACGGCGACCTGACGGTTTACACCGCCGGCTCCGGCGATCCAGAGCTGACCTTCGAACGCGTCCCAAACCCGGAGGTAGCCAGCAGTCGGCTTAGCGACCAGCTCGAGGCCGTCGCGACCGACGAATCGGCGCTCTGATCGGCGCGCGGTCGGTCCCAGTTGCTCGAGAAACCACAAGACCCATTAGTCGACTCGGCTTCGAGAACCGGTACGATGTCCCCACAGCTGTCTCCCTCCGAAGAGCCCACGGTCTCGCGTCGCTCGAGCGTCGCAGCGAGTGCGGGGGTCGGTGTCTTCGCCGCCGCGATCGGCTATCTCCTGACGTACCTACTGGTCGCCAGTCAGGCCCGCGAGGCTGCCGGCGACACCGTCGCCGAGTGGAAAGCCGTCGCCTGGTTCTTCTACGAGGCGCACCTGGTCGATATCGAGGTCAGTGGTCAAATCGGCTCGTTTGCCGGGATGAGTACTCTCGATCTCATCGCACAATCGGATGCTGCGGGCGCGACCCTGCTGTACGTGGTGCCGCCGCTCGTGTTGCTCGCGGCCGGTGCGGTGCTGGCCCTGCAGTGGAACGTGACCGATCTCGGTGATGCCGTCGTCGCCGGTGCGCCGGTGGCGATCGGCTATGCCGTCGTCATGGGTCTCGGAACTGTCGCCACTGAATCGACCACTGAAACGTCCGCGCTCGGCATCGAAGCGAGTAGTTCGATCGCACCGGCGCTCCTGCCAGCGATCGTCCTCGGCGGCGTCTTGTACCCGCTGGTGTTCGCGACTGCCGGGGCCGCGATTGCCGCCGTCGTCACCACGCGATAGAAGGCGAACTCGAAGGAAACGCCTTTGACCTGTCACACCTCGTTTCTGTGTGATGGAGGTCGCCGAGGTTCTCCCGGAGTTTGCCGACGCGTTCGCGTTCGAGGAGTTCAACCGGATGCAACGCGAGACCCTGCCCGCATTGCTCGAGTCCGACGAGAACGTGGTCGCGAGCGCGCCGACCGCCTCGGGGAAGACGGCACTCGCGGAGCTGGCGATCTGTAAGGCACTCGCCGACGGCGGCACCGCGCTGTTTATCGCCCCGATGCGAGCGCTGACGAACGAGAAAGAAGACGACTGGGACCGGTTCGAGGATCTGGAGTACTCGGTGTACGTCGTCACCGGCGAGCGCGAGCTGAATCCTCGCCGCGCGCGCCGGGCGGACATCCTCGTGATGACCCCCGAAAAGCTCGACTCGGCGACCCGCAAACACGATTCGCGGCGGTACGACTTCGTCACAGACATCGACGTCTGTGTAATCGACGAGGTTCATCTGCTGGACGCGGATCGACGGGGCTCCGTGCTCGAGGTGACGATCTCGCGGCTGCGCCGGCTCTGTGAGCCCCGGATCGTCGCGCTCTCCGCGACGATGCCCAATGTCGGTGATGTCGCGGCGTGGCTCGACGCGCCCGAGGAGTGTACCTTCGAATTCGGCGAGGAGTACCGTCCCGTCGACCTCAACGCGGGCGTCAAGACCTACACGCACGGCGAGAACTCCTTTGCCGACAAGTACCGCCGGCTGTATCGGGCACTCGATCTTGCAGAGCCACACCTTCGGGAGGACGGACAGTCGCTCGTGTTCGTGTCGTCTCGACAGGACACCGTCCAGGCCGCCAAGAAGGCCAGAGACGAGATCGCCGAACGCGATATTCCGATGGGTGCACGCGGCGACTACGACTTTCATACCGAATCGAAAGCCCTCGAGAACGACACCCTTCGAAATTCCGTGCTCGACGGCGTGGCCTTCCACCACGCCGGCCTCTCGAAGAACGACCGCGACCTCGTCGAGGAGTGGTTCAAGACGGGCCACGTCGAACTGCTCTTTTCGACGTCGACGCTGGCCTGGGGGGTCAATCTGCCCGCCCGCTGTGTCGTGATCCGGGATACGAAACTCCACGATCCGCTCGAGGGTGAGATCGACATGAGCCCCCTCGACGTACTTCAGATGCTCGGGCGCGCGGGGCGTCCGGGCTACGACGATATCGGCTATGGCTGGGTCGTCTGCGATACCGCGGAGGCAGACAAGTACCGCCGCCTCCTGCGTGATGGCAAGGAGATCGAGTCCCGTCTCGCGGAGAGTCTGGCGACCCACCTCAACGCCGAGATCGCGATGGGCACGATCACCGATCTCGAGGACGTAATGGACTGGCTCGAGACGACCTTCTACTACGTCCGCGGGCAGTCCAAACCCGACGACTACGACTTCCCAAACCTCCGCCAGCGTGTCCGGGACTGTCTCGAGGGGTTGGTCGACCGTGGCTTCGTCGAGACTGGTGAGGACCTCTCGATCGAGGCCACGCCGCGGGGCGTGTTGACCTCGAAGTACTACCTCCGACTCGACACGGCAGCCCGATTCGCGGCACTATGTGATCGCGTCGACGACGGAGACGAGTTGATGACCGGCGACGTCCTCGAGACGATCGCCACCGCCGCGGAATTCGACTCCGTTTCGGCCCGTCAGGACGAACGCGACGCGATCAGCGCGGTGCTGGTCGGCCAGGAGACGGGCGACCTCGAGGCAGGCCAACGAAAGGTGCTCGCGATCCTTCGGGGTGCAGCCAGTGGCTCGACGCCTGCGGAACTGCGTAGCGACGCCTGGGTCATCCGCCAAAACGCCACGCGGCTCGTCTCGGCGCTCGAGGCGTTCCTCGATCGCTTCGTCGGCCCTCATGCGTCGAACCTCGCGCGGCGAGTCGAGGCCCGCATCGAGAACGGCGTCGCCGAGGACGCGGTTGGACTCACCGCCATCGACGGCGTCGGTCCAGGTCGTGCGAGCAAATTAGCGAAAGAGGGGCTGTCGACCCCTGGCGACGTCGTCGACGCGGGCGTTGCGGGGCTCGTCGACGCCGGCCTCTCGGAGGGCGTCGCCGAGGCTGTCTACGAGGGAGCCCAGTCGCTGCCCGCGATCGACCTCGAGTGGGGACAGTTCCCCGACACCATCGCGACCGGCGAAAACGAGGTTTGTGAAGTCACGGTCCGAAACGTCGGCGAACCCGCTCGTGCCGGCATCCGCGTGACCGTCAACGGGGTCGAGATGACGAGCACGAATACCTACCTGCGCGACACCGAAACCGTCCCGGTGGGCGTCTTCGGAGCCGATGCCGACGAACTCGAGTTTACCGTCAGCGTCGCCTTCCCCGAGGAGCCGCTGGTGCCGGTCGAAGCGACCCGGACGGTCGAGGTCCGGTAGCGACGACTCCCGACGGCGGCTCTGCTATTGCTTCGTTAAGCTTGACAGAGAGTTATTCTCATAACTTCGTGTAATAATCCGATGAACGGTAAGTGCACAGACAGCACTGAGCGATATCACCGTCCGTTGTTGTACGGCCAGTTGGAGCCGTCTCCACCAGCGATGACTGCCGCTCCAGCTTCTGAGGCTTCTTGATTATCAGTGTCGTCATTTTCGCTATCTTTGCCTTTGTCATCATCTCCGTCATCGTGCCCGAGCCACTCCAAAACAGCAATTGAAGCGGTCACAAGGACGCCCAATGTCGATACAACCTGTAAGATTGTTATAAATCCCATACAAGAGTAAGTCCTGTTGTCACGGATAAGAGAAGGGGTCATGCAGGTGTAGCCGCTCAAACCCCCAAATATCGACATCTGAGTGAGATGTGTTCTGCTAACTCAATACTCGTATCATCTAAATTCCGTCGAGAGAGTTTCTCTTGGAGGTGTTTTTTCGAACGGTTAGTAGCACTAAGTCAATCGGCCAGAAGTATGTCCGCGTGAGCCTCTCCTGACGGTCTATCATCAGATATACTTATCAGTCAATTCAGTCCAGAGTACCGTGAAATCTCCCCTGTCGAACGAACTCTGTGAGTCCGTGTACTGCTACGAGGTCAACCCGAGTACGGCGTCCCGTAGCTCCGCAGGCGAGTCCACGACTTTGTCAGCCGGCGAGCGGTCGATATCGCCGTGGGCGTCGATCCGGTAGGCGACGACGGTCATGTCTGCCCGCGCAGCCGCCTCGATCCCGTTTGCCGAGTCCTCGACGGCGACGCAGTCGGCGGCAGGGGCGCCGAGTTCGCCCGCGGCGTACTCGAAAACGTCCGGTTCGGGCTTGCTCGCGGCGTCGATGTCGTCGGCGCTAATGACGCGATCGAACGAGTCCTCGAGCGCGAACTGCTCGAGGACCATGCCGATCCAGTCGTGGGGTGACGACGACACGAGCGCCGTCGGAACGCCGCGAGCGTCCAGCTCGGCGAGGAGGTCGTGGAAGCCATCGAGGAGGGCCGCGCGCTCGGTGTAGATCTCCTCAGCGGCGGCGTTGAATCGCTGGATGAACTCCTCGCGGGAGATGGCGGTCCCGTACTCTGCCTCGAGGTAGTCGTAGATCTCGCGGAAGTTCATGCCACTCGTCTCGGCGACGGCGACATCCGTGTCAGGGACCGTCGCCGGCAGGATCTCTTCGCGCTGGAAGTCGACCCAGAAGTCTTCGCTGTTGACGACGACGCCGTCCATATCGAACAACACAGCGGTCATGTACGCCGGTGGTAGTTGATCGGCCCGTATAGCCGTTTGGCACGCAGCAGTGAGGGCGATGAGGACGTCACCGCCCGACTGTAGATCACGTCGACGCGAGACGTGTGGCGATCCTGTGGCGCTGGTGCTCGAGGGTGACGTGCTCGCCTCGTGTCGCGACGACGCGCGCCGGCGGCGCGGTTGACGAGGTATCGGATCCGAATCGCGGTTTCCTGTTCGCCGTCGGCTCGAGCCTGCTCGATCCACGTTGAACGGGTCACAAACCCCCGAAAACGTCCGTTAAATGGCCGTAAACGGATGCAAACCGCGTTCACCACGATCCCCCTTCAAGTCCATCCGACCACCGGGCATCGGTTGCAAGCTATGAAACGAACGACGCTCATCGCTGCCGTGTTCGCAGCACTGATCGTAGCGAGCGGGTTCGCCGCCGCGGCACCCGGAAACGCACCCGTCGACGTTGACACGGGCGCGGATCGTATCGACGACCACGCAGCGAGCAACGCACAGCATGCAGCCGACAACGCGAATCGAAGCGAGAACAGCACCGCTGCCGACGAGCGGAGCGAGAACAGTGCCGCTTCGGACAACCGCAACCAGAACGGTGCTGCTGCCGACAAGCGCAGCGAGAACAGCGCCGCTGCCGACACTGACAACGGTAACGGACAGGGACCGGCCGTCGACCTTCCTGCGCAGGTTCCGGATCACGTCTCCGCGGTCCACGACAAGATTTCGTCGTTCCTGAGTGGTGACCTCGGGAGTCGGCTCGGTGAGGCGATCAGCGCAGTGACGCCGGGCGACGACAACACCGACGAGACCGACGCGACTGACATCACCAACGAAGCGCAGCCGACCGACACCGAAAACGCCGATAACACCGCCGACCAGTCCCAAGAGACCGACGATGGACAGGCCCAGTCGGACGACACACAGACTGACAGCGAACAGCGTCAGTCGAGCGACGAGCAGACTGCCGACACGCAGCCCGACGGCGACCAGACAGCATCGGACGACACGCAGACCAGCGCCTAACTGACGTCCCATGACACCAGCGCCGCCGGCCTCGGTCGGCATCGAACATCGGTTGCTGACATTCGCCGTGAGCCTGCTCGTCGGCGGCGGTGCCCTCCACGTCGGCACACACGTCGTCTCTGACGGGCAAGACTTCGCCCACGCGGTGCTGACTGCACTGCTCGGTGCGATCGCCTGGGCCCTCCTCGAGCCAGTGCCGCTGCTCGGCGAGTTACTGGCGATCGCCGCGTGGATTGGCGTCGTCAGGTGGCGCTCCCAGCTCGGCTGGCTGCACTCGGCCGGCGTCGCCGTCGTCGCCTGGATGGCCGCGGTCGTCATCCTCGCGGCACTCGAGTTGCTCGGTATCGGCCAAATCTCGGCACTCGGCGTGCCGGGGGCTTGAAGTATCCCTGCTGGCGCTCCCTTCCCACCCCGCTGACGCTTTTTTCGCTGCCAACTGCTGGCGGTTCGAACCGACTGAACCGGTTCGCTCTGGGGTGTCTGTGATTGGCCAAACAACATGATTACTATAGTATACTTCTCTTCAGTATCGGACGAATAGGGCGGATAAAGCGCAGTGAACGCACGATTTCTTACTTTCGCATGTTTTAACTGAGGTGGCAAGAACCGACGCATATGAACAGTCGCGTCGGCATGACGATCGTGGTCGTCATACTGCTTGTGACCGGAACGGGGCCGGTTGCGGCCGCGACCGGGGCGACGAACCCCAGCCGCACGCAATCAAACCCGTTCGTGCTGCAGGACACGCAACTCGATGCGGACGAGGTCCGAATGGACGTGGCGCTCCAGCCGAACGGGACCGCCGAGTGGACCCTCGAGTTCTGGGTCCGGCTCGACGATACCGAGAGCACGACGGCGTTCGAATCGCTCCGGGATGACATCCAGGATGATCCCGGGAATTACACGCAGTCGTTCGCCGATCGGATGACAGAGACGGTCGCTGCGGCACAGAACGCGACGGGCCGCGAGATGTCCGCCGACGGATTCGCCGTCGAGACCGAGCGCCAGTCGTTCGCCCGCGAGTACGGCGTCGTCAGATACACGTTTCGCTGGCATGGGTTCGCCGCTGTCGATGGCGATGAACTCCGAGCAGGCGACGCCATCGAGGGAATCTACCTCGACGACGGGACGCGACTGCTGTTCGAGTGGCCCGACGGCTACGAGCAAACGTCGGTCACGCCTGATCCGGACGAGAACCGTGAGACCGTCGTGATCTGGCGCGGCGAATCGACCGATTTCATCTCCGGCGAGCCGCGCATCGTTGTCACTGCTGGGGGCAGCGGAGTCAGCACGACGACGATCGCAGCCGTCGCGCTCGCCGCAGCCGGGGCCGGCGCTGTCGGCATGTGGTGGTACCGCAATCGGCTGTCGACAGCGGGGCCGACAGCCGACGGCCACGGACGCCCGGATCGTGGCCCCGACTCTGGCTCCGCGACGACGTCACCGGACTCGACCGACGAATCGGCGGGCTCGAGCGCGACCGCCACACCTGATATGGAACTGCTCAGTAACGAAGAGCAGGTCCTTCGACTCGTCAGTGATAACGGCGGCCGGATGAAACAGCAGGCGGTCGTCGAGGAACTGGGCTGGACCGACGCGAAGACCAGCAAGGTGGTCAGTGGCTTACGCGAGGAAGGCAAACTCGAGTCGTTCCGCCTCGGCCGTGAGAACGTACTCTCGCTGCCCGAGGCCGATGAGCTCACGATGGAACCCGATAGTGACAGCGAACAATGATCCACTCCCACTGCGCGAACCGAACGGCGAGTGCGCCACGGCAAAACTCGTCGAAACCGACGGACGGCATCGGATCGAAAACGGCGTTGAACGGCGTTAACCGTCGTTGAATCCAGGACACCGTCTCGAACGTATATCATCATACAGATACGATAGCCACCAATGAACCGATCTCTCTCGATCGCACTGGCAGCGATCCTCGTCGTCGCGACGGTCGCAGTTCCGGTCGCGGCGGCGAGCGTCGTTTCGAGTGCCACTGCCCAGGACGATCCCGAATCGAACGCCGAGACCGAATCGATCAAACCCGGCGCACGCTTCGCTGCGGCCGTCGGCGTCCAGCACGCCGAACTCGAGGGCGATGTCTCGACGCGGGCCATCGATATCAGGCTTGCAAACGCCGAGACCAACGCGACGAAAGCGTCCCTGATCGCAGACCACCTCGAGACGAGTGAAACGCGGCTGACGGAACTCGAAGCCAGACTCGAGCGGCTGAACGAGTCCCGCGAAGCCGGCGAGCTAAGCGAGGGCCGCTACCGTGCGGAAGTCGCACAGACCGCAGCCGAGATGCGAACGATCGAGCGCCAGACCGCGATCGCCGCGTCGACGGCAGCCGACCTCCCTGCTGACGTGCGCGACGAACGTGGCATCGATATCGAATCGATCCGAACGCTGCGTGACCGTGCAGCCGATCTCGGCGGGCCTGACACCGTGTCGATCGCGCGCTCGATCGCCGGCGACGACGTTGGCCGGTCGATCGGCGACGGCCGAGAACCCCGCGGGCCCCAGCGGAGTGCCATTGAGTCGCCGGGCGGCCAGAACGGAACTGCCGCCCCGCCGAACGAGAACTGACACCGTCGACTCGCGAGTGCGACTGCACTCGTGTTTTTTGATCCCTGAGACTGTAGTTCGGCGGGATGGTCGACGCGTATGCGATGCTCGATACCGCGGCCGGAACCGAAAACGACGTGTGTCAGGCCCTGCGTGATGCAGAGGGCATCGCGGGGGTATACGCTATCGCGGGCGATTTCGACGTCATCGTCGAGCTGACGGGTGACGACCCTCGCGATCTCCTCGAGACGGTCACCGACACGATCCGGCCGCTCGAGGGCGTCGGGACGACACGAACGTACGTCTGTATTGACTGAGACTGCTGTCCGCGGGTTTACATACGAAGCCGCGGCCAGCCCGCCTATGATCGACGACGCGATCCGCGTCCTCGCGGGTGACTGCACCGTCATCGCCGAGGCTGACGACCGCCAGGAGTACCGCGGCCGGGTGACGACGATCGTCAAACCCGACAACACCGTCCTCGTCCACGACACCGACGGCTACCAGCCAGTCGCGTGGCTGACCCGCGCCGATAGCGTCTCGAGCGACCGCCGAGACGGCTTCACCCTCGTCGCGAAAAAGGACACCCAGACGCTGCGGATCGCCGCCCACGAGCAGGACGGCTTTGCCCACTACCCCTCCTCGGCGGCCGGGACGCCTGTCGGAACGTGTCCGGACTGTGGCGGGGCACTCGTGCGCTCGAACGATGTCCACTGTGTGGGGTGTGGCGATCGCTACGGCGTGCCGGCCGACGCGACGATTCGTGATGACCAGTGTGATTGTGAGTGTGGCCTCCCGAAGATGCGCGTCGAGCGCGGGCGTGCGTTCAACGTCTGTCTCGACCGGAGCTGTGAATCCCTCGACGCGGCAGTCACGGAAGCGTTCGATCGTGAGTGGGCCTGTCCGGAACCCGACTGTGACGGTGATCTTCGGATTCTCCGTCGCGGCGGTCTTATCGCCGGCTGTGAGCACTATCCCGATTGTGACACCGGCTTTGCCGTCCCCGCCGGCGTCGTCGACGGCGAGTGTGGCTGTGGCCTGCCGACCTTCGAGACCGCAAGCGGCATCCGGTGTCTCGACGCGACCTGTGAGCGCGCGCTCGAGGGGACGCTCACGCCCGAGCCCGCGGCTGACGACTGATCACCAGTCGATACCGGACCAGCCATCGCGCGATAGCTGCCTGACCAGCCGCCACTGCGGTGGGTGGGACTGAAAGGGGCTTCCGAGGTAGTTGCACTTGGCGATCCAACCCAAACAGGATCACGACTGACGGACGGGAATCGATCCGCAGCCCCTTAGTCGCGGCCGCCCAACACCCGCTATGACACTCGAGGGGCGGTTCGACGACGGCGTCGTCCATGTTGGCGGCGACGCACGCCAGCGGTATCACGATTCGCGGGGGTATGGCTATCCACTCGAGGGCAACGAGATCGCTCTCGCACCCGTCGAGGCGGCCCACCTGCTGTATCGGGGCGATCTCGAGGCGGTGATCGATGAGAGCGGCGAGCGACTCTCCTTTCGGGAGTTCGTCGCGCGCGAGCCCGGCGAGAACTTCGACGTGCGGTTTCTGGTCTATGCGGACCTGCGATCGCGTGGCTTCTATCTCTCACCGGCCGCCGAACCGTGGGTTCCAAGCCCGCCCGGCGGCGCGGCCGACTTCGCGGTCTTTCCGCGTGGGAAAGGGCCTCGAGACGGTGAGATCGAATACGCCCTGCGGGTCATCGGAGAGCGAACCGACGTTCCCGCCAGCGAGCTTCAGGAAGGCGTCTTAGCGGTCGTCGACGAAGAGAGTGAGATCACCTATTTCGAGGTCGATCGTCGCGATCCGACCGGGACCTCCGGCACCGACGCGACGTTGCCCGACAACTGCGGGGCCGACCTGCTGGCCGATCGGGTCGTCGTCTGGGAGCCACCGCTTGAGCTCTACGAGCGGACGTTCTACGGTCAACCGCTCGAGGGCAGGGAGTACGACGAGCCGACGCTGCAGTGTTCGCTGCTCGAGGCAGCGTATCTGGCCGAACGGGGTGCAATCGACCTCGATCCCGCGACGGTTCGCGAGCGGGGCCGCGATGTCGAAGGCGAGCGGTTCGATCGGCGGTTGACGGTCTACACCGAGCTCCGGGACCGCAACGTCGTTCCCAAAACTGGCTATAAGTTCGGCGCGGACTTCCGGACGTACGCCGACGTGGAGTCAGTCGAAAACCTGGGTCACTCAGAGTTACTCGTCCGAGTCCATCCAGCCGAGTACGTCTTCGAACCGCGCGATCTGGCACTGGACGTGCGGCTTGCCCACGGCGTTCGGAAGACGATGGTGTTCGCGCTGGTCGACGATGACGCCGACGGCAGCGACGGTATCGAGTGGTGGTCGCTCGAGCGGCTGACGCCCTAATACTATCGGCTAATTGTCAGTGGCGGGTGTCTGGCCCGACCGTGTCTCGCGTGCGGCCAGTGTGCGAACCGTGGCGTCCGACAGTATGAAAGCCCCGACGGACAAGGATCGCATCATGCAACTCGAGGTACTCGGCGTCGGCGGCGCAGGCTGTCGGATCGCTGATGCGATCCGCGCGGCGGAGCCGGCAGAACACTCGTTTCTCACCGACGTCACGGTTTTCGACACCGACGAGGCTGATCTGAACCGAACCGTTATTCCGGAATCTCACCGCGTGCAGTACGGTCCGGCCAGTGACGGCGGACTTGACGGTGACCTCGAGCGGGGACTGACGATCGGTCGAGAGCACGCCGACGACCTTCTGGAGCGGCGCGATCGAGACGCTCCGACGGCCGACGCGGTTCTCGTCGCGGTCGGCCTAGGTGGGGCGACCGGCGGCGGAACGGCCCCTGCACTCGTCGCGACACTCCAACAGCGCTACGACGTACCGGTCTACGTCCTCGCGACGCTGCCGGCCGACCGCGAGTTCGCCGCCACGGCCGACGCGTCGGGACCTGGACATCGTGTCAGCGACCCGGCTGCCGGCAGTGAGACGCCACCACGACCGAACGCAGCGGCGAACGCGGTCGCCACCCTCGAGCGACTCGATGGGGTCGCAAGCGCCATCATCTGTTTCGACAACGAGGCGTGGCTCCATCCCGTTGAATCGCTCGCTGACGCTCGCGATCGCTGTAACCGCGAACTGGCGACGCAAGTCGAGGCCGTCTTCGCTGCCGGCGAGCGATCGGCTGGAGCGGTCGCCCAGACCGTCATCGACGCGAGCGACGTTCGGCGGATCGTCGGCGACCAGTCTGCCATCGTCACGCTCGGCTACGACGACGTGGCTGTCGAAACGGGCGGGTCGCGCTTTGGTCTCGGACTCTTCTCGTCGCCGCCTGACGTCGAGACGAGCGAGGCGGTCAGCGCCATCGAGACCGTGGTCCGAAAGGGGATCCACGGCAAACTCTCCCTCGAGTGTAACCTCGAAACGGCCGCACGCGGCCTGCTGGTCGTCGGCGGGCCGCCGGCGTGGCTCAACCGCCAGGCGATCGCCGAGGGGCGACAAACCCTCGAGTCGGCACTCGATGGGGCGGGCGTCCTCGGCGGTGATGCACCACGACCCGACGGCGAGTCCGTCTTCGCGGGCGTTGTCCTCGCTGGCGTCGAGTCGGATCGGCTCACAGCGTTGCGAGCGGCAGCCCAGCGGCCGCCCGAACCGTAAGTCACCAGCGCATCGTCAGGGCCGAAGCCGAAGGCTTTTGCGCGCTGCCGAGCCAAACCCGGGTAATGACCGGAGACGACCCACTCGAGGAGTCCGAGTCAGGGGAACCGCTGACTGACGGAGGGGCTGCAGGTGCCGACGACGTTGCGCTTGACCCCTGGGGGTCCTCGAGCGTCTCCGACTACCGCAAACTGTTCGAGGAGTTCGGGATCGAAGAGTTCGACGAGGTCTTAGAGCAGGTTCCAAACCCGCACTACCTGATGCGACGGGGCGTCATTTTCGGCCACCGGGACTATCGCCCGGTCGCCGAGGCGCTACAAAACGACGAGCCTGCGGCCGTCCTCTCGGGCTTTATGCCCACCGGCGACCCCCACATCGGCCACAAGCTGGTCTTCGACGAGATCATCTGGCATCAGCAACAGGGGGCCGACGCCTACGCCCTGATCGCCGACCTCGAAGCCAACTCCGCCCGCGGGATGAGTTGGGAGGAAATCGACGAACACGCACGCGATTACCTGCTGTCCTTGCTCGCGCTCGGATTTGATCCAGAAGAGGGTGAACTCTACCGCCAATCGGAAAACCGCGAGCTGCAGGATCTGGCGTTCGAACTCGGCGCGGAGGCCAACTTCTCGGAGCTCCAGGCGATCTACGGCTTCGACGGCGAAACCGACGTTTCGCACATGCAATCGGTCGTCACCCAGATGGCCGACATCCTCTACCCGCAACTCGAGGAGCCCAAACCCACGGTCATCCCTGTCGGCCCCGACCAGGACCCCCACGTCCGGCTGGCTCGCGACCTGGCCGAGCGGATGCGCTTTTTCAAGGTGAGCGAGGCCTACGCCAGCTTCGAACTCGAGCCTGACGAACGGGACCTGGTCGCCGACTTCTACGACCGACTCGAGCCCGCCGAGTTCGACGACGACACGCTCCGGTGTGTCCACGTCGCCGAAGCGGTAGAGGAGACGCCGCTGTCGGACCTTGAGGCCGACGCCGACACGCTGAGTTCGGTCCTGACGAAGCTGAACGAAGCCGGCATGGAGCCAATCCGGCCGCGAACCCGCTTTTCCGATCGGCGGGCGACCGACGAGGCGTTCGACGCACTCATTGAGGCCATCGAGGGCGAAAAGCGGGTCTACGAGAACCACGTCGACGCCTTCGAGATCGATCTCGCCGAGGCTGAAGAACTCGCCCGTCAGGTCGAAGTCGACACCGGTGGCTACGGCTTCCAGCCGCCGTCGTCGATCTATCACCGATTCATGACCGGGCTGACCGGCGGTAAGATGTCCTCCTCGATCCCGGCGAGTCACATCTCGCTGCTCGATGACCCCGAGGACGGCTACAACAAGGTGAAGGCGGCGACGACCGGCGGCCGCGAGACCGCCGAAGAACAACGCGAGAAAGGCGGGAAAGCCGACGAGTGTCCCGTCTACGAACTCTACGCCTACCTGCTCTCCGGCGACGACGACGAATTCGCCAAGCGCGTCTACGACGAGTGTGTCGGCGGCGAGCGCCTCTGTGGTGACTGCAAGGAACAGGCGGCGCAGTTGATGCGGGAGTTCCTCGAGGAACACCAGGAGAAACGCGACGAAGTCGAGGAGTTGCTCGCGGACGTCGACATCGAACTCGAGTCGCCACGGCGTCGCTAGCAGGGTGATCACGCGGTTTCCGTCCGGTCGTGGCACCGCCCAACGTGCATGCGACCGATTTTCTTTCGGGCGCGAACGGGGCCGGGACTTGCTGTCTGACGAAGCTATATACGGTTGTTCGTGAAACGAAACAGTACTGATGGGTCGGTCCCTCCGCCCGTCGGACGACGACCTCTGGGTCTCCGCTGACGTTCTCGGTGCGTTCGGCGTCACACTGGCGGACCTCGAGCACGCACCGGCCAGCGATCGCTCTCTCGAAGCGGCGCTTGCCGACACGCTCGCGGCAGGTGTCGACCGAACGACGGTGTTGCGCCGGACGATCACCCGAAGCGACCGCGGGCTCGCCTGCTCGGCCCGGTATGCAACAGCCGACCTCGAGTCGGAACTCGTCGCTGTCTTCGAGGCCATCGGCTGGTCGTTGTCCGTCTCGCACACGCGTGACGGGCTGGCCCTCACTGCGGCCGATCACCACGATCGACGGCGTGAGACGACCGTCACGTACCCCGACACGCCGCTTGGAACCGACAACCTCCCGGCCGTCCTGTGGGCGATCAACGACGCCGTCCTCGACGGAACCGACGCACGGTTCGTCCTTCTCTCGAGTGGTGTTGACCGCTGGCGGGCTGCCCTCATCGACAAAGCCGAACTCGAGCAGCTCCGCGATCGCTACGGCCCGCGAATCGACGCCGTCGAGCAGCCGTTGTGTCCCGAATATGGGCCCGCAGCGTACGTACCCGATGCACCGGCTAACGACGCGATCGGAGCGGCAACCGGCGAGCCGTGGCCGCCGTGGGCGCTCGAGCGTGACACTCGTCGGACGGGCACTCAAACCGAGAGCGACAGCGTCGACTCGCTCATCGACGAAGCGGAGCCGTCGACGGATACGGACGCGGCGTCGGTGTCCGGCGGCGCGAACGAGATCGACGGCTTCGAACTGCGAGGGACGCCCGCACGCTCGCGAAACGACGATACCGATGGCGTCAAATCCACGGAAGGCACCACATCGACGGACGCCGACGACTTCGGCACGCTCTCGGGCACCAGCCAGACCGCACGCGTCACCAACGACGCGTTCGGGACGGACGTCGACTGCGGGTCCGACGACGACCGGTATCGTGCGCTCGGGGCCGCACTCGACGCCGGCGGGACCGTCTCGGTGCGGGGATTGCTCGAGGACGACGACTTCCTGCCCGAACTGCCAGCAACCGAGTCCGAGGAGGTCCGCATCGAGTTCACCGAGGAGTTCGACCCCGCGGCGATCCCTGAAGCGACGGCGACTGCCGAGGAGGAAGGGTTCGAATGGGTCGATTCGGGCTCGCTCGAGACGACGCGCGTGCCGAACGGGTGACGATCTGTGAGTGGCCGCGGCCGGCAGTCGGACTCGAGTGGTGTGCTGACGCGCATCACAACGTTTTTGGCCCGCTCGCGAATCATCCTGAATATGGCACTCGAATCCCGCGGCCGACGTGCGCGTGCCGGTGTCCTGTCGAGGAGACAGGGCTCGGAACGCAAACGGCGTGCGTGTTCCGGTGTCGGCGGGCAGCCACCGCGACTACAGACGGGATTCGACTTCTTCTTTGCCCGGTGAGCCGGGCCGGTGGATCTGCGTACGTCCACACCGGACGCACGCGGCGAAACCGACCGTTCAACACCGCTGCCGGGACCGCCCCGGGCAGTATCGGAACCGCTAACTGACCGACACGCAGCCATCCAAACAAGCGAATGCAACTTCCAGCACAACAGGTCGCGGTCTTAGAGATCGCAAGTGCGGACGAGGCAACGTCCGTCGACGCCCTCGCCGCGGCGACCGAGCTCCCCCCCGAAACCGTCACCGGGGCCGTCTTCGAACTCGAGGACGAGGGACTGGTCGCCGTCAGCGAACGTGTCGACGAAACGATCGCGCTCACCGACGAGGGACGCGAGTACGCCGACGAGACACTCCCCGAGATTGCCCTCTACGAGGCCGCGCTCGAGGCGGGTGCCGACGACGAGCCAGTCTCGATGGGGCAGGTCATCGGTGCATCCGGGCTCGAGGGCGGTGCGGTCGACATCGCGCTCTCGAACTACGCGCGCAAGGGCTACGGCGTCATCGACAGTGGCGAGATCACGGCCGACGCCGACGCTGATCCGGCGGCCGACACAGAGGCGAACGCGCTCGCGGAACTCGCCGACGTCGACGATGCGCCAGTCGACAGCGTCGATATCGATGCGGACACGCTGGATCAACTCGAGCGGCGCGGCTTACTCGAGCGCCACGAGTCGACGGTTCGTGAGGTAACGCTGACCGAACTCGCCGTCACGGAGCTGATGGCGGGGATCGAGACCGCCGAGACGGTCGGCCAGGTCACTCCCGAACTGCTCACCAGCGGCGAGTGGGAGGACGTCGAGTTCGCCGAGTACAACGTCGAAGCAGACGCCGAACGGTTCGAGGGCGGCAAGGTCCACATTCTGCGTCAGACTGCCGAACGCGTCAAGGATGTCCTCGTGGGGATGGGCTTCCAGGAGATGGAAGGCCCCCACGTCGACGCGGACTTCTGGATCAACGACTGCCTGTTCATGCCCCAAGACCACCCGGCGCGGACCCACTGGGACCGGTTCGCTCTGGAGCAGCCAACCCACATCGACGAACTTCCCGATGATCTCGTCGACCGCGTCGAGCGCGCCCACAAGGAAGGCGTCGGCCCGGACGGCGATGGCTATCACTCGCCGTGGGACGAGGACTTCGCGCGGGCGCTGGCCCTGCGTGGCCACACCACCTCGCTGTCGACCCGGTATCTCTCCGGCGAGGAGATCGGCGATCTCGAGCCGCCACAGCGCTACTTCAGCGTCGAGAAAGTGTATCGCAACGACACGCTCGATCCGACCCACCTCCTCGAGTTCTTCCAGATCGAGGGCTGGGTGATGGCCGAAGACCTCTCCGTGCGCGATCTGATGGGCACCTTCGAGGAGTTCTACTCCCAGTTCGGCATCACGGACATCCAGTTCAAGCCCCACTACAACCCCTACACGGAGCCCAGCTTCGAGCTGTTCGGCACCCACCCGACGACCGGCGAACTCGTCGAGATCGGCAACTCGGGTATCTTCCGCGAGGAGATGCTCGAGCCGCTGGGCGTCGAGTGTGACGTGATGGCGTGGGGACTGGCCCTCGAGCGACTGCTCATGCTGATGTACGGCTTCGAAGACATCCGGGACATCCACGGAACGCTGTGTGACCTGGAACTGCTGCGCGAGACGGAGGTGACCTACTGATGCCCACGGTCGATATCGACCCCGACGAACTGCGCGACCTGACCGGCCACGAGGAGAAAGATGACGAGGAGCTGAAAGACGACCTGTTCGGCCTCGGCCTCGAGTTCGAGGGCCGCACCGAAGAGGGCGCGTTCGAACTCGAGTTCGCGCCCGACCGACTCGACCGACTCTCCGTCGAGGGTGTCGCCCGCTCGATGCGCTACCAGTACGGCGACGCGCGGGGGATCCACGTCCCTTCGCCGAACTCGGCGGACTGGACCATTGAAGTGGACGAGTCGGTGCCCGACGAGCGCCCCTACGTCACGGGCGCGGTGATTCGCGACGTGGATCTCGACGAGGAAAGTCTCGACTCGCTCATCCAGCTGCAGGAGAAACTCCACGCAACGATGGGCCGCAAGCGCGCGAAGGGCGCGATCGGGATTCACGACCTGACGATGCTGAAAGGGACGGCCGCAACCGAAGGCAACCCGACGATCGAATACGTCGGCGTCGAACCCGACGGCGACCGGTTCGTGCCCCTCGATTCCGACGCGGAGATGACGCCGGCGGAGGTACTCGAACAGCACCAAACCGGTCAGACCTACGCCGATCTGGTCAGCGAGTACGAACGCTATCCGGCGATCTACGACGACATCGGGCTGTTCTCGTTCCCGCCGGTGATCAACGGTCGCCGGACCGAGGTCTCGACGGACTCGCGGGACCTGTTCGTCGAGATGACCGGCACCGACCAGTGGACGATCGATAAGATGCTCAACATCGTCTGCTATGCGCTTGCGGCACGCGGAGCCACGCTCGAGGAAGTCACCATCGAATACTCCGACCACGAGCTCGTTCGCCCCGACTTCTCGACCAAGACGAAGACGGTTGCCCACGACCGCATCGAGACGATCCTCGGCATCGGACTCGACCCCGACGAGGTGATCGATCTCGCCGAACGCTCGGGTCTCGAGGCCGAGAAGGAAGAAAACGAGGACGGCGACCTCGTCTACGAGGTGACGATCCCGCCCTACCGCGTCGACGTCCTTCATCCGCTGGACATCATCGACGACCTCGGACGCGCCTACGGTTTCAACGAGCTCGAGCCACGGTACCCTGACGTGGGAACCGTCGGCGGCCGTCACGAACGTTCTCGCCTCGAGCGCGCGGTCCGCGAGGGCCTTGTCGGCCTGGGCTTCGAGGACCTCCTGAACTTCCACATGATCAGCGAGGCGGAGAACTACGACCGGCTCGACGTTTCGCCCGGTGAAGACGTCTACGGGGCCGGTGAGCCCGCGACGATCAAAGAGCCCTACAGCGAGGACTTCACCATGCTGCGGACCTGGGTCATGCCGTCGCTGTTGATGGTCTTAGAGCGCAACACCCACCGTGCGTACCCGCAGGACCTCGCCGAGATCGGTTTTGCAGCCGAGATCGACGAGGACGAAAACACCGGCGTCACGGAGGGTCGCCGCGTCGGGGCCGTCCTTGCCAGCCACGACGCCGGCTACGAGGACGCCAAGGCCCGCCTCCAGGCGCTCGCGCGTAACTTCGATGTCGAGCTCGAGACGCCGCCGACCGACCACCCAACCTTCATCTCGGGCCGCACCGCGGCGGTCGTCATCGACGGCGAAGAGGTCGGCGTGATCGGCGAAGTGCACCCGAAGGTGCTCGTCGAACATGATCTCGAGGTGCCGGTCTCTGCGTTCGAGTTCGATCTCGAGGCGCTGCGCTGATACGGTCTGCTGTCACGAGTTCCCAGTGGGACCGCAGTGCGGGTCGTGGGCGGGCCGGACCTGACTGACAGGAGTCCGGATGAGAAGACAGCAGATTTCTCGAGCGTGACGTTGCGTCTGCGGTTAGCGGTCAAGCGGTTGTACCGCGAGCGAGTGAAACGAGCGAGCGGGCCGACGACTGACTCGGAGCGAACGAGAGCGCGGCGCTACGGGCCGCGAGTCAAGTGAGCGGAGAGGAAGGAGGAGTGCTTTTCATCGACGTTTTGCCGAGGGTGCGCCGAAGGCGCGCCCGCAGAGCAAAAGGTCGGTTGTTAGAATTCGTGTTCGACGTCGTCCTCGTCTGCTTTCTGAATGATGATTTTACCGTCCCGGACCCGGACGAAGACCTCGTCGCCGATATCCATGCCCGCGACTGCGAGTTCATCCTCGTGGAGATTGAGGTGGACGTTGTGGTAGTTACCGTCTTCGTCTTTCGCACCGCTTGGACTCAGCTTCTTTTTCCGTACCATCGCGGGATTCTATTCCGAACTTCGCCGTAGGATATACTTAAGTGTTTTCGACGCCCAGGCAAATGACGCCGATTGCGGATCCTGCAGACGAGTGGCGCTAGCGCTGTACTTAAAGATACCGACGCAGTCGGCTGGTTTCCGGGGATATCTTTATGTCGGGTCGTGTGCTCGTTTGACACGGAGGCGAAAATCATGGTACGCGAAGACGGTAAACGAAACTTTGCCCTGCGTGAATCGGGCGGTGACGAATCGAGTGTCTTTTCTGGCAATACACCCCGTCAGGCCGCGCTCAAGGCGGCCCGACGGCTCGAGCCCGGCCCGAGCGAAGAGGGGGCCGAGCGCGTCGAACTCAAACTGCGAGAGAAGGGAACGGACAAGGTACACATCTATGAGGGTTGGGCCTGGGAGGAGACGGCTCCAAGCGACAAGCCTGACTGGATGCCGGACGAGATCACGGAAGCAAACGTCTCGAAGAAAGGAATTGATCACTTAGACGAGTAGTCCGTCTGCTTTGTTGTTTTCTCTCGTGTGCCCGGCCGATAGCGATGCCGTCGTCCAGCGCGTGTGGCGCGTACCAGCCCTGACAGCCAACCCGCGGTTGCCCGTGTCGATTGTAGGTATTGTCGATCGAACTGGAAGACCCGACGGTCTTTTGACCCATACTGCACTATCGGCCCGTAATGGCTGCAGTTACGCTGGGTCCCGAAGGAACCTATTCACACCGGGCGACGAGTGCGATCGCCGACAACGGCGAGATCGACTTCCGCCAGTCGGTGACGGCGATCGTCGACGCCGTCGCCGCCGGCGAGTACGACCGGGGCGTCATCCCCATCGAGAACAGTATCGAGGGCTCCGTGACGGAGAGTCTCGACGCGATCGCCGACTACGACGTCGCCGTCGTCCGTGAGATCGTCACCCCGATCCGTCACGCCCTGCTCGCACAGGGGCCGGAGTTCGACACCATCGCCAGCCACTCCCAGGCGCTGGCGCAGTGTCGGTCCTATCTCGAGCGCGAGTACCCCGACGCGACCCTCGAGGCCGTCGCGAGCACGGCACAGGGCGTCGAGTTCGCCCGCGAGGATCCGTCGGTCGCGGGCATCGGTCATCCGGCGAACGCCGACGGCGACGGTCTCGAGGTGTTGGCCGAGGACATTCAGGATCAGGACTCCAATGCGACGCGGTTTTTCGCGCTCGCGCCCGCCGACGAGCGCTCGACCGGCGGCGGCAAGACCTCGCTGGTCGTCTATCCGAACGCGAACTATCCCGGGCTGTTGCTCGAGTTGCTCGAACCCTTCGCGGATCGGGATATCAACCTGACCCGCGTCGAGTCACGGCCGAGCGGCCAGCGGTTGGGCGATTACGTCTTCCACATCGACTTCGAGGCCGGCCTCTACGAGTCGCGCACACAGGAGGCGATCGCAGACCTCGAGGACCTCGCCGAAAACGGCTGGGTCCGGCGACTCGGCTCGTACGACACCGAACACGTCGTCGAGTAACGCTCGCAGACGGCTCGAGAGACCGAAAAAAGGTTATTCGCTGGTCGTGCTTTCCGTCGGGGTGATCCAGTCTCGGACGCGGTCGGCATAGGTTATCACGCCCAGTCCCGCCACGAACGACAGGAAGGCTGGCACGAGGATCCACAGGAGGTCGGGATGCTCAGAACCGGTGTGTAGGACGGTATCGATCATTGGCAATTCTAGGCGAGCAGCCGTGGATAATTCGACCGACGTGGGCAGCATTGACCGTTACCGAACGGGGCCGGTATCGTCTCGGACATTGCTGCGTTAGCCGACCACAAACTGTTTTTCAGGTCCCGCGCTACCACTGGTATGCCACTCGCTTCAGGTGACGACGCGCCGACCGTGACTGCACCGAATCAAGACGGTGAGGACGTCACCCTCGCGTTCGCGGAGCCGACGGTCGTCTACTTCTATCCCAGAGACGATACACCCGGCTGTACTATCGAAGCCAACCAGTTCCAGCGCGAGCGCGAAACCTACCAGGACGCAGGTGTCGCCGTCTACGGCGTCTCGACCGACGGCGTCGACTCTCACCAGTCCTTTTGTGCGTCGGAAGGGCTCGAGTTCGATCTCCTCGCAGACCCTGACGCCGAAATCGCCGAGGCATTCGACGTCGAGGTTCAGAACAACAAAACCGCGCGGACGACGTTCCTGCTGGCCGATGGCGAGGTGAAAGCGGTCTACGAAGCCGTCGACCCCGACGGCCACGCGCGCGAGGTCTTGCTTGCTGCACTCGAGGACGGCCTCGTCACCCTCCCGGAGTGACACCGAGTTTTGTCGCCATATCGCGGGCAGAATTTATCTCGGTCGGTCTCCTACACGCAAGTATGCGACGCAATCCGTTCACCGAGATCGAAGAGCTGCTCGACCGCCTGAGCCAACAGGTCGAAGAGGGAATGGCCGCTGGCGGCCTCCAGGTACCGGGTGCAGTCGCAGTCGACGTCGCCGACACGGACGGCGAATACGTCGTTACGGCCGACCTTCCCGGCTACGAGTCCGATGATATCGACCTGACGCTCACAGATGGCACGCTGCGTCTCGAGGCCACCCGGCGCGATCACGCTGCGTTCGATGACGACCGATATCTGCGGCGCGAACGGACCACGAAATCGGCGAGTCGGCGGATTCGTCTCCCCGAACCGGTCGACGAGGACGGGGTGGCTGCCGGCTTCGAGAACGGTGTTTTGACGGTTCGACTCCCGAAGGAGTCGAGCGACGAGGATACCAAGCAGATCGACATCGAGTGACTGCGCTACGACGACAAGCCGTGTCTTGTGTCGAATGTTCTGCGAACAGACCTGGCTGTTAGCCGACAGCAGCAGTAACGCGGTCGTTCGATCGCATCTGGACCGACCGACAATATCGGTGTTTGGCTGACTGTCGGGCAATGTATGGAAAGGTATAGGGAGGCCTCTTTCCCATATATAAGCAAATGAGTGACGAGGGATACGACCACGCGACGGTCGAACGGCGCTGGCAGGAGGCGTGGGACGACGCAGACGTCTACCGGACGCCCGACGACGTCGACGATCCGACGTACGTCCTGGGGATGTACCCGTATCCGTCCGGCAAACTCCACATGGGACACGTCCGAAATTACACGATCACGGACGCGTACGCTCGCTACCGCCGGATGCAAGGCGACGACGTGCTTCATCCGATGGGCTGGGACGCCTTCGGCCTCCCCGCGGAGAACGCGGCCAAGGAACGCGACACGAACCCGCGTGACTGGACGTTCGACTGCATCGAGACGATGACCAACCAGATGGAGTCGATGGGCTTTGGCTACGACTGGGAGCGCGAAATCACCACCTGTACGCCAGACTACTACCAGTGGAACCAGTGGCTCTTCGCTCGCTTCCACGAGGAAGGGCTGGTCGAACGCCGCGACGCCGAGGTCAACTGGTGTCCCGAGTGCGAGACCGTCCTGGCCGACGAACAGGTCGAGGGCGAGGCCGAACTCTGCTGGCGCTGTGACACCCCCGTCGAACAACGCGAACTCGAGCAGTGGTTCCTGAAGATCACCGAGTACGCCGACGAGTTGTTGGAAGCCATCGACGACCTCGAAGGCTGGCCAAACTCGGTGCGCCAGATGCAGCGCAACTGGATCGGTCGCCAGTACGGGACGGAACTGGACTTCGAGGCCGAGGGCCACGGTCCGGTCGAGGCCTTCACGACCCGTGTCGACACGATCCACGGCGCGACCTTCTTCGCGCTCGCGCCCGACCATCCGATCAGCGAGGACCTGGCCGAGGCAGACGACGACGTTCGACACTTCATCGAGCACGAAGCCGACCCCGAGGGCGACGAGCCAAACGGCGTCGAGACGGGCCTGACGGCGACGAATCCCGTCACCGGTGACGAGATTCCCGTCTACGTCGCCGACTTCGTCCTCTCGGACGTCGGGACGGGCGCGCTGATGGCTGTTCCAGGCCACGACGAGCGCGACCACGCCTTCGCCGAGAAGATGGGGATCGAGATCAAGCCGGTGATCGCTCCCGAGCCCGACGACTGGGACGGCGAGACGGTTCCCGACGCACCAGATGTCAGCGAGGACGCGTTCACCGATGACGGTGTCCTGATCAACTCCGGCGAGTACAGCGGCCTCGACAGCGAGACGGCCCGCGAGCGCCTGACCGAAGACATCGACAGCGCCGAGAAGGCCACCCAGTACCAGCTGCGCGACTGGGGCATCTCCCGTCAGCGTTACTGGGGCACGCCGATTCCGGTCATCCACTGTGACGACTGTGGCCCGGTCATGGTCCCCGAGGAGGACCTCCCGGTCGAACTGCCGGAGTTCATTAATACCACTGGCAACCCACTCGATGCTGCAGACGAGTGGAAGGAGACCACGTGTCCGGACTGTGGTGGCGACGCGACCCGCGAGACGGACACGATGGACACCTTCGTCGACTCCTCGTGGTACTTCCTGCGATACGTCTCGCCGGACCTCGAGGATGCGCCGTTCGACTTAGAGCGCGCGAACGACTGGATGCCCGTCGACCAGTACGTCGGCGGCATCGAACACGCCGTGATGCACCTGCTCTATTCGCGCTTCTTCACGAAGGTGCTCGCAGACCACGAAGGCTTAGAGCACCGCGAGCCCTTCACGAATTTGTTGGCACAGGGAATGGTCCAGCTCGAGGGCGAGAAGATGTCCAAGTCGAAGGGTAACGTCGTCTCGCCCCAGCGGATCGTCGAGGACTACGGCGCTGACACGGCGCGGCTGTTCATGATGCAGGCCGCCCAACCCGAGCGTGACTTCGACTGGAGCGAAGAAGGCGTCCGGTCGACCTATGCCTTCCTCACCCGGCTACAGGGGATGGTCGAGGACTACGTCGCGGATCAGCCCGACGGCGACGACGATGCGATCGCCAGCTACGTCGATGCCGAGATCGACGCGACGATCGCCATCGCCAGCGGCGAGTACGACGACCTGACGTTCAACAAGGCGCTGCGCGAAACCCAGGATCTGGTGCGGACGCTGCGCCAGTACGCCGACTACACCGAGCCCCACGCCGAAACCTACGAGCGCGGGCTATCGGCCGTCGTCCGACTGCTCGCGCCGGTTGCGCCCCACCTCGCTGAAGCGCTCTACGACGAACTCGGCGGTGACGGCTTCGTCGCCGAGGCCGACTGGCCGTCCGCGAAGATCGACCGCGATCGCGTCGCCAAGCGCCGTCAGCTGGTCGAAAACACCCGCGAGGACATCCGCGACATCGTGGAGGTCGCGGGTATCGAAGATCCCCAAGCTATCGACGTCGTCATCGCCCCTGACTGGAAGTACGACGCCTTAGAGATCGCCATCGAGAGTGACGCTGACAACCTGATCGGAGAACTCATGCAGCAGTCACACATCCGCGAGCAGGGCGACGCCGCTGCCGACTACGGCCAAGACCTCCAGGCCGAACGCGAGGCGCTGACGATGACCCTCGAGCCCGACGCAGAGTATGAGGCACTCGAGGCGGCCGCGTGGCTGATCGAACGCGAGTTCGAGGCCCCGGTCGACGTCGTCCGTGCTGACGAGGCAGCTGACAGCGTCCTCAAAAACGCCGAGCCTGGCCGGCCGGCGATCGAAATCGAGGACTGAGACGGGGCTGCTGTCCCGAGTGACTGGCACGACCGTGGACAGCTCGCGGTCGCGCTGCCATTGACGTACAGCAGTCTGTTTGACCGGCCACACCGACGGCGGCGATACCTGAACCACCATCAGACCTGACAACAGACTATCTATTTTATACGCTGGCCTGCTGTAGAGGCGTGACAGCACCGGTTGGTTCTGAGGATGACCGAACAACGCACAGCGCCATTTCGATGGCCGTTCCCAGGCAGGTCGTCACTGAACGCACCACACGGTATCACGATGACCCTTCGCAATGGGTTGTTCGCCCACTGGCCGGTCGACCCGGACGAACTTCGCCCGCACGTTCCCAGCCAGTTGGCACTCGAGACGTGGGATGGCCGCGCCTGGGTGAGCGTGCTCCCGTTCGTCCTCACGAACGTCGGCCTCCGCGGAACGCCGTCGATCGCACGGCTCGCTTTTGGTGACCTCACCGTCCGGACCTACGTCCGATATCGGGGCACTCCCGGCCTGTTTTTCTTCAGCATCGACATCGGGCGATCGCTGATCGCGACGACTGTCGGCCGAACGATCGGGTTGCCAGTCTCCAGTGCAACCATGCGGGTCGGTGCGACCGACCAAAACCGCGTGGCCTTTCGGAGCCGGCGACGGAAGACAGCGAGTGAGACACCCGCCCGCTTCGCCGCGACCTACCGCCCGACCGGAGCGGTCTCCCCTGCTCCGCCGGACACGCTCGAGTACTGGCTCACTGCTCGCCGACGGTTCTACGCGCCGACCGCACGCGGCATCGTGACCGGCGACATCGCACACGATCCGTGGCCGCTCCAGCCTGCCACGGTGACGATCTACGAAAACACGATGCTCGAGGCCGATGGCCTGCCGTCACCGACTGGCGAGCCGGTCGTCCACTACGTTGATGATGTATCGATGACTGGGTCAATTCCGTGGCTGCTACGCGGTCGCTGACGGCCCGCTTCTTACCCGTCGACACCGACCAGATCGAGCCCGTAGCCCGCCCCGTCGGCCGACGCCTGCTTGTAGACCACGTGTGCGGCCGCTACGTCCTGGATCGCGAGTCCGGTCGAGTCGAAGACCGTGATGCCAGTCTCGTCGCTCCGTCCGTCTTTCGCCCCGACGACGAGTTCGCCGATCTCGCCGTAGATATCTGCGTCCGTCAGCACCCCCTCGCCGTAGGGGACGTTGATCTCACCCGAATGCGTACACTGCTCGTGGTCGTCGATGACGATCCGAGCCGCCTCGAGCACCGCGTCGGCCAGTTCGTGTTTCCCCTCGGCGTCGGCACCGATGGCGTTGATGTGGGTGTGTTCGCCGACGTCCTCGAGATCCACGATCGGATCCTCGACCGGCGTCACCGTCGAGAGCACGTCACAGCTCCCGGCGTCCGCAATCGAGCCACCGCGGACATCGAACTGATCCTCGTAGGTCTCGACGAACTGTTCGACGCGCTCTTCGTCGGGGTCCGAGACGACGACCTCCTCGATCGGGCGAACCTCGCTGATCGCCTCGAGTTGCATATAGGACTGGACGCCGGCCCCGACGAGCCCGAGACTCGAGGCGTTCTCGACGGCGAGATAGTCGGTCGCGACGGCCGCCGCCGCACCGGTGCGTTTCATGGTGAGTGTCGTCCCGTCCATGATCGCAAGCGGGAAGGCGGTCTCGGGGTCGGAGTAGATCATCGTTCCCAGGACCGTCGGCAGGTCGTGGTCCTCGGGATTGTCGGGGTGGACGTTGACCCACTTGAGTCCCGCGGCGTCCCACTCGCCGGTATCGAGATAGGCGGGCATCGACCGGAAGTCGCCGTTGTACTGTGGGAGGTCGATGTAGGACTTGACGGGCATCTGCGTGTCGCCGCGCTCGAAGGCCCCGAAGGCACCCTCGACGGCGTCGATGACGTCGGCGAGGCGTGCGTACTCGTCGACATCGTCACTGTCCAGAACCAGCGTGTTCATACTGGTGACTATTGGTGGTGACTACTTATATTTCGTCAGTAGCTACCGACAGCACGCACCACTGCGTGTTGTCAGCCCGTCGCGTGGAGCAACACGACGCCGGTTCGATACGACGCGAGCCGGTCGCCGTCGCCCTCGTACTGAAACTCGAATGCCTCCGCGAGATCGGCCGGCGCGTCCGACAACAACGACCGAATCCGCTGGCGGTCTCCCTCGGGGACAGCCATGCGGTCGAGCCAGGCGTCGACCTCGAGTTCTCGGCTCGTCTCGTGGACTGTTTCGACCGTCAGGTCTGTCGCTGCGAGCCAGTCGAGCCACTGCGCTCGAGAGTAGGTCTCGACGTGTCCCGAATCGCGGAGTCGCTCGATTCGGTTGATGTCGGCCGCCAGCTCGGGATCGTCCGGAACGCAGAGATCCTCGAACGCGAACACACCACCCGGTTCGAGGACGCGCTCGACTTCGGCAAGGAACGCCTCGGGATCGGGAAAGTGGTGGGCTGCGAACCGACAGGTGACCGCGTCGAAGCGATCCGCGGGAAACGGGAGCCGTTCGGCATCGACTGCCACACCCTCGAGCCCCCGGTACTCCGTGGTCGCCGTCTGGACCATTGCGGGGGAGAGATCCGACGCGACGACTCTCGAGACGCCAGCATCTGCGAGCGACCCGGCTACGTGACCCGCACCAGTCGCCACGTCCAGCGCACACGTCGCGTCGCGACACCAGTCGATGAGTTGCTCGAGGTCCGCGCCGTGCTTGAGGATGTTCCCGTCCAGATAGCCGTCCGTTGCGTCGCTGAAAGACGCCGCGACGTCGCGTTTTCTGCCGGTGTTGTTCGTCACTGCCACTACTTATAGTGAAAACTACATGGTTGTTTCGCGTGATGTGTTGACGAACGATTGGCTGCTCGAGGTTCTGAGGAAGTGGACGGGAGAATTGAATACAAGAATGACGACGAACCGGCAACGAAAGATGGGCCGACTCGAAGTGGGAGGTGCAGTGATGCAAGCGGTACTAGCTCCCGTTGCGAGCGACGGGGCTCAAGTCTACTATCGGCGAGCGAGCGGTTCGAAGAACCCGAGCGACGCCGTTCACCGAGCGAAGCGCGGTTCGGAGCCCAAAGGGCGAGAACCGCGGAAGCGAACGGGCGAAGCCCGTGAGCGCTCCGCGCTCGGGCCGACGAGCGACCAACGGGAGCGAGGAGGCTTTTATACTAAATTTTGCCGAGGGCCGCCGAAGGCGGACCGTAGAGCAAAATTTAGTTTTACATCATGCCGCCCATGCCACCGCCCATACCGCCCATGCCGCCCATGCCACCGCCGCCCGGCGGCATCTCGTCGCCCTCGTCGTCGTCGTGGGAGACGGCGAGGTCGCCAGCGGCGATGACGTCGTCGATGCGCAGCAGCATGACGGCCGCTTCGGTGGCGGATTCGATGGCCTGGGTCTTCACGCGCAGCGGCTCGTAGACGCCCTCGGCATCCATGTCGATGGTGTCGCCGGTGTAGGCGTCGAGGCCGGCACCGGTGTCGCCACCGTCGTGGGCGCTGCGGAGTTCGACCAGCGAGTCGATGGGATCGAGTCCGGCGTTCTCGGCCAGCGTGCGTGGGATGACCTCGAGCGCATCTGCGAAGGCCTCGACGGCGAGCTGCTCGCGGCCGCCAACGGAGTCGGCGTAGTCACGCAGGGCAAGCGAGAGGTCGATCTCGGGTGCGCCGCCGCCGGCGAGGACTTTGCCGTCCTCGATGGTCGTTCGCACCACGCCGAGGGAGTCCTCGATGGCGCGGTCGATCTCGTCGATGACGTGCTCGGTGCCACCGCGGAGGATGAGGGTGACGGCCTGGGCGTCGTCGACGTCCTCGACGAAGATGCGCTGGTCGCCAGCGATCTCCTTCTGGGCGACGCTGCCGGCAAATCCGAGATCGTCCTCGGTCAGGTCGTCGACGCTCGAGACGGGCGTCGCGCCGGTTGCGCGGGCGAGCTGGCTCTGGTCGCTGGACTTGACACGGCGGACAGCGATGATGCCCTCCTGGGCGAGGTAGTGCTGGGCCATGTCGTCGATGCCGCCGTCGACGAAGACGACGTCAGCACCGGCGTCAGCGACCTGCTCGGCCATCTCGCGCAGCTGGGCCTCTTCCTGTTCGAGGAACTGCTCGAGCTGGTCGGGGTCGGTGACGTTGACTTCGGCGTCGATCTCGGTCTCTTTGATCTCTAAGTCGCCGTCGACGATCGCGACGTTGGCGTCCTCGGCGAAGTAGGGCATGTTCTCGGAGACGCGCTCCTTGTCGACGATGACGCCCTCGACGAGTTCGGAGTTCTCGATCGAACCGCCGACGACCTTCTCGACTTTGATGTTGTCCGTGTCGACGCCGTCGTCGTCAGCGACCGCGCGGACGGCATCGACGACGAGCTCGGAGAGGAGGTCTTTGGCGCTTTCGGCACCTTTGCCGGTCATCGCCGTCGCGGCGATCTGCTCTAAGACCTCGGTGTCGTCTTCGTCGACATCGATGGCGATCTCCTCTAAGGAGTCGATCGCTTCCTCGGCGGCCTCTCGATACCCCTGTGCGAGGGTGGTCGCGTGGATGTCCTGATCGAGCAGGTCCTCGGCCTGACTGAGGAGTTCGCCGGAGATGACGACGGCGCTTGTCGTGCCGTCGCCGACTTCCTCTTCCTGGGTCTCGGCGACTTCGACGATCATGTCGGCCGCGGGATGGTCGATCTCCATCTCCGAGAGCAGGGTGACACCGTCGTTCGTGACGATGACGTTGCCCGAGGAGTCGACGAGCATCTTGTCCATCCCCTTCGGGCCGAGCGTCGTCCGAACCGATTCGGCGACGGCTTTCCCGGCCTGGACGTTCATGGACTGTGCGTCCTCGCCAGAGGTGCGCTGGCTGTCCTCCGAAAGTACGATGAGGGGCTGGTTGCCCATCTGCTGTTGAGCCATAGTCACCCGAACGATTGATTGCTATTCTATATAAATCTTTTGCTACCTACCAAATGTAACCCCGTGATCACCCTTTCGTCTGTCGTTTTCGAATTGCTGGTTGTCGGGTATTTATACCGCTAATTCTCGAGAACGACCGGTCGACTGATACGGACTCCGACCAGTCAGTTCCGGCGCACCCGCGACCTGTCCTGCGGGTTCGCCGGTACCCAGTGATAGCAGACCGTATGACGCGTCGCTGGCGACTCGAGTCTCAGTCAGAAGCGGTGGAAGACGACTAGCCGGTCACGTGTCACCAGCCCGAGTAGCCACCGGAAACGGGTGGGAAGGGAAACTCAGGACTGGCCACCAGGGAATCGGTGGTATTCAAGTCCCTGATGTTTCATCTCGTTGTGTTTCTCCTCGAGGAAGGAGTAGACTGCGCCGTGGGGCGCGCCGTCGAGCAGCATCTCGGCGGCGCTGCGGACGGCGTCGACCTCCTGTGGGGCACCGATGATCCCGAGCGTCGAGCCGTAGATGACGACGTCGGCACCAGTCAGTTCTTCCATCAGTTCGCGGGTTCGGCCACCCTCGCCGATGAGCCGGCCCTTCTTGCGTTTCATGTCGTTTTTGTTGCGCGCGGCGGCGTCGATATCGACGACGTCGAATAACATCATGTCGTCCTCGAGGAGCCGTAGGGCGTCCTCGGGTGCAAAGCCGCGGCCGATCGCACGAACGATATCGGGGCCTTTGAGGCCGAGCACGGGATCGCCGACGGTCTCGACAGCGACGGAGCCGTTCTCCGAGTCGATGTCGAGTCGTACTTCCGCTTCCGCCTCGATCTCGCGCATCGTCTCGCCTCCTTCGCCAATAAGAACACCGATGCGGTCCTGCGGAATCTTCACGTGCTGCATACAGTCTGTTACTGGCTGGGTGAGGTTAAGACCTTGGTCCGCGAGTATTGGATACTGTCTGTCTCTCCCATGCACCTGTCTCGTTCGGTCTCCGATGCCGACGCTACTCGAGTGCCGATGGGACGCCGGCTCGCTCGAGTGCTTGCTGTCGTTCCGCGTCGGTGAGTCGATACGGCTGGATTTCAGTCGCCAGCTCACCCAGTGCAGCGCGCCGGCGCTGGTGTGCCGCGAGAAACGTGGTGATTCGATCGATCGCGATTTCTTTTAGTTCACCACTGAGCAGGTCGCCAGACCGATAGTCGGCCGCAATGCGCTCGAGTTCGGCATCGTCGGGTTCGAAGAAAAAGCGGAGATACTGAAAGAGAACGTCGACGGACGGATCACCACCCTTCTCGCGATGTTCCTCGAGGGTTGCTCGGCCGCCGGTGTAGGCATGTGTTCGAATCGTCTCGGCGACCGTTTCCGGGGCAGCAGTGAGATCGATCGAGGGGGCATCGGCGGACGAACTCATCTTTCCCGGTCCCTCGAGACTCGGAAGGAATCGGCCGAGGAGGGCACCGGGTTTCTCCACGGGGAGTGCCTCCTTCGCAGCAATGTCGCGACAGACGCGAACGTGCGGATCTTGATCGACGGCGATGGGGACGAGCGTCGGCTGCCGACCGCCGACGAGTTGCGGAAGCAGGAGGTGTGTCGCCTGGACGGCGGGATAGAACTGGAGACCGACGGTGTCTTGCTCGCCGTAGACGGCCTCGACGGTGGCCGGCGTGAGATGCGTTGCGAGTCGCACAGCGAGGGGGTAGATCACGTCTGCATCGACGGTATCGATGATGAGTCTCGTCTTGTCGGAATCGAAGCCAACGGCGAGAACATCGCGGAGATTCTCGCGGGTATGCTGTCCGATTTCCGCGAAGGACTGTGCTTTCGCGAGGAACTTTTCGTCGTCGGAAAGCGGGATGTAGACCGTTGCTCCCGTCTCCTGCTGAAGCCGCTTGGCGAGATACAGCGGGAGAACGTGACCGAGATGCATCGGTCCCGACGGCCCTCGTCCGGTGACGATCGCGTGCGGCGCATCGGCTTCGGCAGCCTCGAGGTACTCATCGATGTCTCGGCCCGCATAGAACGTTCGACGACGGAGCAGCGGGTGCTCGGGAAAGCGAGCGAGCTGGTCGTCGGTGAGCCGATCGGCCCCGAACCGGTCGATGAGCTTCTCGTAGTCGATCTCGCCGTCGACGGCATACGGGGTAACGGTGAAGTCGTCAGTGGCAGTGGCGGTACGTGTCTCAGTCGCGTCGATATCGGTTTCGGTGTGATCAGTGGGTGACATTCGCATTGGGTCGGCGACGGCAACAGCTGGCAGTCGGTTCCAGCAAAAACGAGCGGAGGGAGCGATCGCCGCCGCAGCCGCCGGGTTAGGCCGCGTCGCCCGCCGCGACGACACTGTCCGCTCTCGAGGGCGCGTGCCATCGCCACTGCCAGCCGAGAGCGGACATCAGTATGACTACATTTCGGACCGACAATAAAGAGGATTTCGGACCTAACTGACAGGCGTCCGTCTCAGTCTCGAGACGGGTCCGGCTCCGGACTCGTGACGAACGCGAGCAACTCGTCGGCGGTCACGTCGAGTCCCTGCCGGGAGAAAAACGAGGCGACGTTCCGACAGTCACGCTCTAAGAAGTCACGGCTGTTGGGGTGGTGGACGGTGACGGCCTGCCCGAGGTCGATGAGCACGAGTTGGCCCTCAGCCTCGTCGAAGACGACGTTGTATTCGCTCAAGTCGCCGTGGATCAGCCCGGCCGAGTAGAGCCGGCGCATGTACTCGCGCATGACCTCGTAGGCGGTTTGTGGGTTCTCGATGTGGACCTCGCCGAGGCGTTTCGCGCGGCCGTCCTCGGTGCCGATGTACTCCATGACCAACACGTTGCGCTCGGTGGCGATCGGCTCCGGCACGCGGACGCCGGCCGCTTTCGCCCGCTGTAAGTTCGCCAGTTCCTTTTTTGTCCACGCGAGGACGACGTCTTTCTTCTGGCCGCCCAGCCCCTCGAAACGCGGGTCGCCCTCGAGGTAGTCGCGCATCTGCCGGAAGTTCGAGGCGTTGATCCGGTAGATCTTGACCGCGACCTCGCGGTCATCGCCCAGCGCGTGGTAGACGTTTGCCTCCTTGCCTGTCGAGAGCGGGCCGCCGAAAGCCTCGACGTAGCCGTCCTGGACGAGCTTATACAGCGCCGCGAACGTCGCGTCGTCGAACACCGACTGTTCGACTTTGAACTGGTCGGCGTCCTTGATTCGCTCCTGGAACTGGTTGAACTCGCGATCGCGCTTGCGGGCGATCCGATCTGCTTCCGTATCCGAGACATCGATCTCTTCCCACTCGTCGCCTGGGGTCTCGGCTTCATCTACGTCGACCAGTCCGAACTCCGTTCCCTGTCCCATCTAGTCGGTCGTAGTGGCTCTGAAGGGTAAAGTACTGGGTCTCGTTTGGCGACGTGTCCTCGAGGGTGACAGTAACTTGGAGGCTTCGTTCGGCTGCTGTAACTCTCGAACAGACTTATCTACCTGTTCGTAGTCACGGAGTACCATGAGTGATGCTAGCACAGGTAGTGGCGCAGAGTCAGAGCACGACCACGCCCAGCACCACGAGGGTCCGGGCTACACAACGCCACAGGCTGCCATCGAGGAGGGCGGACGGGAGAAACTGGCCTACGTGATGAGTCTCTACGTCGGCACGGACGTCGACGCGCCGGACTTCGTTGCGGTCGTCGACCTCGATCCCGAATCGGACACGTACTGCGAAATCATCGACCGCATCGAGATGCCTAATCGCGGTGACGAACTCCACCACTTCGGGTGGAACGCCTGTTCGTCGTCGTGCCACATGGAAGGTCTCGAGCGCCAACACCTGATCGTCCCGGGTCAGCGGTCCTCGCGGCTTCACGTGATCGACGCGGCCGACCGGCGCAATCCCGAACTGGTCAAGGTGATCGAACCCGAGGAGGTCTTCGAGTACGACCTCTCGGCACCGCACACAGTCCATTGCGTTCCGGACGGACAGATCCTGATTAGCATGCTCGGCGACGCCGACGGCGACCTTCCCGGCGGCTTCCTCGAGCTAAACGAAGACTTCGAGATCGAGGGCCGGTGGGAGCCGCCAGGCGAGATCGAAATGAACTACGACTACTGGTATCAGCCACGCCAGAACGTGATGGTCTCGACCGAGTGGGCCGCACCGAAGACCTACTACCCGGGCTTCGATTTAGAGGACGTCGAGGAGGGGAAGTACGGCCAGCAGATTCATTTCTGGGACTGGGAGGAAGGCACCGTCGAACAGACGATCGACCTCGGCGAGGAAGGCCAGATTCCACTCGAGGTACGATTCCTCCACACGCCCGAATCGACGCACGGCTTCGTCGGGACTGCACTCTCGTCGAACATGTTCCACTTCTGGCGTGACGAAGAGGCCGGCGAGTACCGCGCTGAGAAGGCGATCGACTTCGAGGCCCGCGAGCATCCAGACTGGGACATGCCCGTTCCCGGGCTGACGACCGACATCCTGATCTCGATGGACGATCGCTACCTGTTCGGCTCGAACTGGCTCCACGGTGAGGTCTGGATGTACGATATTTCGGACCCGTCGAACCCGCGACGGGCCGACTCGCTTTCGGTCGGCGGCACCTTCGGCGACATTCGCGAAGTTCAGGGGCGGGAAATCGTCGCTGGCCCGCAGATGCTCCAGCTCTCGCTGGATGGCGAACGGCTCTACTGGACCACCTCGCTGTTCTCGTCGTGGGACGACCAGTTCTACCCCGAGGAGGCAGAGCGTGGCTCGGTGATGTTGAAAGCCGATGTCGATCCCCGAACGGGCACCCTCGAGTTAGATGAAGACTTCCTCGTCGACTGGGGAGAGTGTCCGGCGGGTCCGGCCCGCGCCCACGAGATCCGCTGGCCCGACGGCGACTGCACGAGCGACGTCTGGCAGTGACTGCGCCAATGGCGAGCCATGAGGTCCGCCTCGAGTGGCCCACCGGCCGGACGAAGACGGTGACGGTTCGCGAGGACGAGACGGTCCTCGAAGCGGCCGGACGCGACGGGATCGGACTGCCCTACGGCTGTCGAACCGGTGCCTGCGGGACCTGTACCGGTCGGCTGCTCGAGGCCGCCGGACACGAGTCGAACGACGAGCAGGTCCTCGACGTCGACGACGCGTTCGCGTATCGCCGGTGCCAGCGAGCGCTGAAGGATCGACACCGGGCAGACGGCTACGTCCTGTTGTGTGTCGCCGAGCCGCGAGCCGACTGCCGGCTCGCTGTCGGCCCCAGCGTCCATACGGAACTGGTCGAAAACCCGTGGAAATGAGGTTGCTCGTCGACCCGACCCAAGCCGGATCGAAATAGCTCGATCGCGTCGCTGTCAGTACCGTTAACGGGGGCGAGCCGCTACCCTCGAGCAATGCCAGCCGCCGACGAGAACGCGGACGCGGACAATCCCTATCTCCGGGATCCGCCGACCGATTTCGCGCCCATCGAAGAACTGTCGGAGACTGAGGCCGAGCAGCAAGTCGAACTGCTTCGCGAGGCGATCCGCGAACACGACCGCCGCTACTACGTCGAAAGTGAGCCGCTGATCGCCGATCGGACCTACGACGCGCTTTTCGCTCGCCTGCAGGAACTCGAGGACGAATTCGACCTCGCCCATCCCGACAGCCCCACCCGCAGCGTCGGTGGCGAACCACTCGAGGCGTTCGAGACGGTCGAACACGTCGCGCCGATGCTGTCGATCGACGCGAGTGGTGAGGCCGAGGACGTTCGAGCGTTCGACGACCGTGTCCAACGTGAGGTCGGGACCGTCGCGTACGTCTGCGAACCCAAGTTCGACGGCGTCTCCATGGAGTTCGTCTACGAGGACGGCCGACTCGAGCGCGCGGTCACCCGCGGTGACGGGCGCGAAGGCGACGACGTGACAGCCAATGCGCGTACCATCGGCTCCGTCCCGCAGCGACTCCACGGCGACTATCCCGACTTCCTCGCTGTGCGGGGCGAGGTCTACATGCCCAAAGACGCCTTTCAGGCGTACAACCGCGAGCGCATCGAGCGTGGCGAGGACCCCTTCGCGAATCCCCGCAACGCTACCGCTGGCACGATCCGCCAACTCGATCCGTCGGTCGTCGCCGAACGCCCGTTGTCGGTCTTCTTTTTCGACGTGCTCGAGGCCAGCGACCTTGCGGACAGCCATCAGGCCGAACTCGAGTCCTTCCCCGACTATGGCCTGGGGGTAAACGACCGCGTGAAGATTGTCGAGAATATCGAGGGCGCGATCGACTATCGCGACCGCATGCTCGCGGCCCGCGACGAGTTAGACTACGAGATCGACGGCGTCGTGATCAAAGTCGACGACCGCGAGGCCCGCGAGGAACTCGGCCGGACGGCCCGCCACGACCGGTGGGCGTACGCCTACAAGTTCCCCGCCCGCACCGAAGTGACCACGATCGCAGACGTTGCCGTTCAGGTCGGTCGAACCGGCCGGCTGACGCCCGTGGCTCTGCTCGAGCCGGTCGACGTCGGTGGCGTCACCGTCTCGCGGGCGAGTTTGCACAACCCTGCCGAGATCGCAGAGAAAAACGTCAACGTCGGCGACACGGTCCGCGTCCAGCGTGCTGGCGACGTGATCCCCTACGTCGAGGAGGTCGTCGAGAAAGGCAGCGAGGGCCACTACGAACTGCCAGACACCTGCCCTGTCTGTGACAGCCCTGTCGAGCGCGACGGCCCCATCGCGTTCTGTACCGGTGGCTTAGGCTGTGACGCCCAGCTCCGCCGATCGATCGAATATTATGCCGGTGACGACGGTCTCGATCTCGAGGGCCTCGGCGAGAAAAGCGTCCGCCAACTCGTCGACACCGGGCTGCTCGACTCCGTTGCCGACCTCTATGACCTCGAGCGCGACGACCTGACCGATCTCGAGGGGTGGGGTGAGACGAGTGCCGCGAACCTCCTGTCGGAAATCGAGGCCAGCCGCGAGCCCCAGCTTGCCGAGTTCATCTCGGCGCTTGGCATCCCCCACGTCGGCCCAACGACGGCCCGCGAACTCGCCCGCGAGTTTGGCACCTTCGGGGCGTTTCGCACAGCCGCGGAAGACGAGCCTGACCGGCTCGAGGGCGTCAGCGATGTCGGCGACACCGTCGCCGAGACGATTCACGACTTCTTTACGAGCGAGGCCAACGCTGTCGTGGTCGACGATATCCTCGAGCATGTCTCGCCACAGGAAGCCGACACCGGTGCTGGCGGCGACGAACTCGACGGTCTCACGTTCGTCTTCACTGGCTCGCTCGAGGGAATGACCAGAGGCGAGGCCCAAGACCTCGTCGAAGCCCACGGCGCGAACGCGACGAGCGGCGTCTCAGGCAACACGGATTACCTCATCGCCGGCGAGAATCCGGGCGCGACGAAACAGGAGGACGCACGGGACAACGACGCGCCGATTCTCGACGAAGACGAGTTTTGGGCGCTGCTCGCAGAGCGGGGGATCGACCTTGAGTAGTCACTCGAGAACGCAGGCCTCGAGCCAGACCAACGGGGACCTCACCCGCGGTGAGTGAGCACCACGACGACCGCGATCACGGCGGCGGCAACGCCGATGAGCATCGGCACAAGCTGCCCTGAACTCCACTCCCAGCCGAGATACCGGGTCCCGATGATGGCGACGAGCGCAACGACGATGCCGATCGCCGTGATGGCCGGCGACGAGGTCCGACCGATCGAGAGTGCCATGCCTGAATGTTATCGAACCAACACAATAAGCGCTGGGCCGACCCTGTCAGATGTCCATTCAGGTCGGCATTCGCTCGGCGATAATCGACAGCGACTCCCGCCCGTGTACCTCGCCCTCGAGATCCGGCAGCGTCACGATTTCGAGGTCGGGAAACGTCTCGTGGATCTCGGCGAGGCGCTCCTCGTGGCGGGCCTGTCGGGACTGACAGCGCGGACAGCCCTCGTGTGGGTCCTCGAGCACCCGGTTGACGATCAGGCGCTCGACGGGCACGTCGACCTCGCGAAGTCGCGCGACGAGCCGTTCGGTCTCCGCGATAGCCATCTGCTCGGGGATCAGGACGACCCGAAACTCGGTTCGGTCAGGATCGGCGAGCAACTCGCGGGCGCGCTCGAGACGGGCCTGAAACGACGCAAGGCTCTCGTCGTCGTCCTGGTTGCCGAGCATCGACAGCGGCCCGAACATCGCCGTGCGGGCGGCCGAGCCGATCCGGCGGGCCTGCCCGCGTAGCGATTGGGCCGTCTCGAGTGCGTTGCCCATGATACCGGGCATATCGAACAGCCGCAGTGTGTGGCCCGTTGGCGCGGTGTCGAAGACGATTACGTCCCACTCGCCGGCGTCGACGTATTCGACCAGCAAGTCGAGTGCTGCGATCTCGTCGCTGCCGGCCGGCATGCCGCCGGAAAACAGCCGTTCGATCTCCGCATCCGAGAGGCTGATACCGGCACTGCGCAGATCGGCCGCCAGCGCACGCGCCAGTTTTTCGTAGCGCTCCTGTTGTGTTGCCGGATCGATCTCGACGCCCCACAGCTCGCCTTCGGCGTGTGGCTCTCCCTCGAGCGGGCCTGGTAGCTCGAGTGCGGTCGGTTCCGAGTCAATATCGGCCTCGAACGAGTCGGACAGTGAGTGGGCTGGATCGGTTGAGACAACGAGCGTCCGCTGCCCGGCGGCAGCAAGCGAGAGTCCGGTGGCCGCAGCACAGGTCGTTTTGCCGACGCCGCCTTTTCCGCCGTAGTAGATGCAGTCGGTCACGGCCACGGTTACCACGGTCGCTGATATAAACGGTGTCCCGAACCTAGAATCGCACGTCTCGATGGGAGCCGGCCGATGCCGGCCGGTGCGCTCAGATGTCGACGCGGTCGAACCGGTAGAGCGCGACGGCGAGCGGGACGGCGATCCAGAACAGCAAGATCAGCAGGGAGAACCAGTCCTGCAGGAAGAACGGCAGCCCATCGGGGAAGGCAGCCGTCGGGAACCGTGTCCCGATCCGGTCACTGGAGAGGGCGCTAAACAGCGTGATCGTGTTCTGATAGGCGTTCCCCGGGTCGATCATGTCGATAAACAGCGCCCAGTCGGGGAGTCTGGTCGTCTCGATCTGTTGGCCGGTCAAGCCCGTCGTCGTGTAGGTGACGCCCTCGATGTAGCCACGTTGCATCAGGAGGCCGAGTGCCGTCCGGATCGAGTTCCAGACGATATAGAACAGGACGAAGATGCCAAACATCGCCGCGCCGGCCATCGTCGTCGATCGGGTCAGCGACGACAGCGAGACGGCGATACTCATGTACGCGAGCCCGTAGACGATCGTCATCGCGAGGAAGGCGATGTACGCGGGGAAGGAAAACTCCGAGACCGCGAACACGACGGCGACCATCGCGATGAGGAAGCCGATAAGCAACGATAGCGAGAGCACGGCCGTCCGACCGAGCAGCTTACCCAGTAAAACGTCTTTCCGAGAGTGAGGCAGCGACAGTAGGATCTTGATGCTCCCCGCTTCGCGCTCGCCGGCGATGGCCTTCCAGCCGAGGAGCAGCGCGATCAGTGGGATAATCAGCTTACACACCTGACTGACGAGGGCGATGAAGCTGATCGTCGTAAAGTTGTCCGGATTCGCCCACGAGAGGAACCCGGCAAGAGCGGCCATCAGCGTGAAGAAAAACGCGCTCAGTCCCCAGAACAGCCACGAGCGAACCGCATCCTGGAAGTCTTTCTTCGCGACCGCGCGGACACTCTCTGTGTCGATCGAACTCGCAGGCGAGTTGCCCGCGTCCGTCGCATCCGTCCCAGCTCCGGTTTCGGTACTCATTGCGCGTGCACCTCCGTTTCCGTATCGGTCGTATACGACTGGAAGACATCGTCGAGCGAGGCTTCGGTCGTCTCGAAGTCCTGGATCTCGATGCCGCGATCCTCGAGCGCCGAGAGGACAGCCGTCTTCGAGCCATCGACGGTGACGACGACCGTCGGCGGTGCGTGGGACTCAACGGTGGCGTCGGTGACGTCGGGCAGCGAACGGACCGCCTGCAGGGCGTCATCGTCGATCCGATCGACGGTGACCCGTAGCGTCGTCCCGCCGTCGACGGAGTCGCGCAGTCCCTCGACGGAGTCGACGGCGACCATCTGGCCGTCGCGCAGAATGCCAACGCGGTCACAGACCGTCTCGACCTGCTCCATGATGTGACTCGAGAAGAAGACGGTCGCGCCCCGCTCGTTTTCTTCGCGGACGATTTCGCGCATCTCGCGGGCTCCGTTTGGGTCGAGTCCGGTGGAGGGCTCGTCTAAGATCAGCAGGTCGGGTTCGCCGACCAGTGCCATCGCGAGCATGAGCCGCTGGGCCATCCCTTTCGAGTAGCCCCCGGCTTTCCGGTCGATCGCATCGGTCAGCCCGACGCGCTCGAGCAGCGCCTCGGGGTCGTCGGTGGCGTCTTTCGAGTCGATGACGAACTCGAGGTGCTGGCGGGCGGTGAGCCGGTCGTACAACTCGACGCCCTCGGGGAGCACGCCGGTTCGCTGTCGGATCTCTCGGCTCTGTCGCTGGGCGTCCATGCCGAGGACGCTGGCCGAACCCGACGTCGGGCGGACGAAATCGAGGAGAACGTTGATCGTCGTCGACTTCCCGGCCCCGTTGGGCCCGAGAAAGCCGAACACCTCGCCGTCCTCGACCTGGAAGGAGAGCGCTTCGAGTGCGACGGTCTGACCGAACCGCTTGGTCAGCTCGTCGACTGTGATAGCGGGCATGGCTGTGTGGTCGGAGCCGTGCCCGATAAGATTTGTGCCACTCGAAGCGCGGCTGAATTCATCTGTTTCAGTTCGTCAACGATCGGATTCGGGGGTCCGAGCTGACGCCGCAGGTCAGATCGGATCGTCGGGATCGTACCGCTCGGCGGTTCGGTCGACCTCCGTGGCGTAGCGGTCGCGGGTTTCCTCGTCGGGCACCGCCTCGAGTTCGTCTTCGGGAATCTCGACCGCTGCGGTGACTTGCGTCCCGGTTCGCAACGCCGTCGAGGACCGCTGGCGCTGCTGATAGCGCGAGCCGTCCGGCGTCGCATAGACCAGCGTGACGAAATCGCGGTCGCCCAGTTCCCGTTCGACCAGCCAGCACTGCACCGTCGAGTCGCTCATAGCCGACGAGTTTGCAGTCGAGCACCGAGAATGTACCGCGTTCGCGCCGTCCGTCCCGAAGGGACGGCCTACGGATGCGAACGGCGAGCGTACACGCGCGAATGACGTCCATATGCGCGTGAACGAGCCCCGACGTACTTGGTGGTCGATGGTGGACAGGTGACGACCACCGATGGCCGGACGCCGGACCGAACGGATCGACGAGTGGCGCGAACGCGTCGACGAGCTGTGTTACGACGGCGAACGCGTCGAACACCGCCTCGACCTCGAGTGCGCGACGGTCGTCGTCACGACCCAGCGCGTGCTGGCGTTCGTTCCCACCACTGCCGGCCCAGCCTTTCGCCACGTCGATCGACCGAACGTCGGGACCGTTACCCTCGAGACGTCGCAGCGACTGGCCGTTCTCTGTGCCGGGATCATCGCCGCGTTTGCCGGCGTCGCCACGCTCGAGATGGCGACTAGCATCACCGTCTCGTCGGCCGTTCCGTCCGTCGACCTCGAAGGGATCGCGCCCCTGCCCGGCTCCAATCTGCTCGTCGGCTTCGTCGAGACGGTGCTTGCGGCCATCGAAACCGGGCTGTTACTGCTGCAGTGGAGCGTCCTCTTGGCCGGTGTCGCCGCACTCGTCGCCGCGATCGGCCTCATCACGTACTACATTCGCTCGCGCACGCGGCTGCTCGTCGTGCGCGTCAGCGGTGACGACGACCTCGTGGTTCCCGTTAGCGGCGTCGATCTCGAGGACGAGCTGGTCGTCGATCTCGAGGCTGCGATTCGGCCAGCACCGGAATCGACGCCAGCGCTCGAGGCCGAAGACGGCCGACGTACCAGCAGCCGGAACTGGACCGAGATCGATCACGAGGAGTCAGGCTGAAACCGTCCCGCTCCGTAGGACCGCCGATGAACGCCGATGGGGTTCGCGAGCGTGCCGGATCGCTGCCGCGAGAGCCAGGCGTCTACCAGTTTCGGGATGGAGAAACGACGCTCTACGTCGGGAAAGCGGTCGATCTGCGCGATCGGGTCCGGTCCTATGCTGACCCACGCAGCGCGCGGATCGGGCGGATGGTCGAGCGGGCCGACGACATCGAGATCGCCGTCACCGACACCGAGACGCAGGCGCTGTTGCTCGAGGCGAACCTGATCAAGCGTCACCAGCCCCGCTATAACGTCCGGCTGAAAGACGACAAGTCGTATCCGATGGTCCAGGTGACCGACCACGACGCGCCGCGGATCGAGATCACGCGCGATCCCGACGAATCTGCAACCGTCTTCGGTCCCTACACCAGCAAACGACAGGTCGAGACCGTCGTGAAGGCGCTGCGCGAGACCTACGGGATCCGGGGCTGTTCGGACCACAAGTATGCGGGTCGCGACCGGCCGTGTCTGGACTACGAGATGGGGCTGTGTACCGCCCCCTGTACCCGCGAGATCGATCTTGCAAGCTACCGCGAGGACGTCACCGCCGTCGAACGGTTCCTCGAGGGCGAAACCGGAATTCTCGCCGATCCGCTGCGCCGAGAGATGGAAGCGGCTGCAGAAGACCAGCACTTCGAGCGCGCGGCGAACCTGCGGGATCGACTCGAGACCGTCGAGACCTTCCACGGCGAGGGCGGCGAGGCGGTTCAGTCGGTCGGCGACGAGCGAGCCGTCGACGTCCTCGGGGTCGCCATCGAGGGTGACGACGCCACCGTCGCCCGCCTGCGCGCCGAGGACGGCAAGCTGGTCGACCGGGATCGGCACACGCTCGAGGCCCCCGGTTCGCCGGAGGACGGCGATAGCGTTCCAGCCGTTCTGGCAGCCTTTATCGTGCAGTATTACGCCGAACGCGAACTGCCAGACGCCCTTCTGTTGCCCGAACGCCACGGCGACGCGGAGGTCACAGCCTGGCTCGAGGCCGAAGGTGTCGCGGTTCGCGTCCCGGGTGCCGGCCGGGAGGCCAAACTCGTCGATCTCGCGCTGAAAAACGCTCGGCGCAACGTCGGCCGCCGTGACGAGTGTGGCATGCTCGCGGACGCCCTCGACCTCGACGCCGCCCGACGGATCGAAGGGTTCGACGTGAGCCACGCACAGGGGACGGCGGCGGTCGGTAGCAACGTCACCCTCGTCGACGGCAGTGCCGAGAAACGCGAGTACCGACGGAAGAAACTCACCGATCAAAACGACGACTACGACAACATGCGCGCCTTACTCGAGTGGCGCGCTAGGCGGTCCGTCGAGGATCGCGATGACCGGCCCGACCCCGATCTGTTGCTGATCGACGGCGGGGAGGGGCAACTCGAGGCCGCCCGCGACGCACTCGCCGCGGTGGGCTGGGACGTCCCGGCGGTCGCGCTGGCGAAAGCCGAGGAGCGCGTCGTGACGCCGGAGCGGGAGTTCGCGTGGCCACGTGACGCGCCGCATCTGCATCTTCTGCAGCGTGTGCGCGACGAGGCCCACCGCTTTGCGGTACAGTACCACCAGACGGTTCGCGACGAGGTAAAGACGGTATTAGACGACGTCGAGGGGGTCGGTCCCGAGACCCGGAAGCGGTTGCTCGGGCGATTCGGCAGCGTCGAGAACGTCCGCGAGGCGAGCCTTGCAGACCTTCAGAGCGTCGAGGGGATCGGCGAGAAGACCGCCGCGACGATCAAGTCCCGACTCTGAGGGAGCCTGAACACGTCTTACTGTGGTGGAGTCCGTGAATCGCGCGGTCGCCTATCGCAGCCGCTCATGGCTGTGGCTGAGGGCTGTCGGCCGTCGTTTGCGGGGTGGACCGCTCAGAACTCGTAGTGAGCGATCTCCCGTGAGTTGCAGTTCGAGCACCGGTCGCGGTCAGGCGCGAGTTTTGTCCCGCAGTTTCGGCATTCGTACAGCCCCGTGTCGTCGGGTTTCCCGCGTAGTGTTCTCAACACACCCATCTTTTGATCCCCCTTGTCTAGGATAGTGGTGTGTACAACCATTAACATTATCGAGGGTTGGAGTGAGACTCACGTTCTTTCGACAGTCGGTCCGAGGGGACGCTCTCGGAACGACTGTACTGAATCTCGTACTGGGGACGGGGCCGTCATGCGACCGGAACAGTCAGTGGCTCCGACGGGCGGCGACCAGTCCGATTGTGACACCTGCCACAGCCCTCGCTCGCGTCATAGACGATTGATAGCTAACCCGTTGCGACAGCAAGGACAGGACTATGGCCGCGCACAGCCATGTGACTGTATGGCGGACGAAGACGACCTCGAGGAACTGCTCGAGGAACTGGATACGCAGGGTGACCTCGAGACAGCCGAACAGGTGCTATCGCTGCGGATCGAGAAACGACGCTACGACAAGCCGGTGACGATCATCGAGGGGTTCGACCTCCCGCAATCGGAACTCAAGTCGACCGCATCAGCCCTCAAGAGTGCGCTGGGGACCGGTGGAACGGTCGACGAGGATCGAATCGAACTGCAAGGTGACCACCGCGACCGCGTGCCCGACCTCCTGCGTGAGCGGGGATTCGAGATCCGCGAGTGAGCGCACACTACGACCGATTTGGTTTCGTCTCGTGTTTCTGGCAAGGAGTTATGTATACCCACCATTCAATGATGAGGTATGGACATTCGATCCGCGACATCCGATGATTTTGAAGCGATTACGGAAGTCGCCCGTGAAACCTGGCACGCGACCTATGACGAACTCGAGCCCGACGTAATCGACCGGACCGTCGCCGACTGGTACACTGACGACTCGATGCCGCTCGAGGCACCCGGCACGATCGTCCTCGTCGCGGAAGAAAACGGCGACCTCGTTGGCTTTACCCACGCCGTTGCCCAGGGCGACACTGCCGATATCCTGCGGCTGTATGTCCACCCGGACCACCAAGGCGAGGGGATCGGGTCGGCCCTGCACGAACACCTCCTCGAGGAGATCGACTCGTACGATGTCGACCGGCTTCGGTCGTTTGACTTCGCGTTCAACGACGCCAGTCGCGCGTTCTACGAGGGGCTTGGCTTCGAACAGACCGACGAAGGCGAAGTCGAAATCGACGGCGAGTACTACCCTGAAGCGGTCTACACGTTCGACTTCGCATAAGCAACGCGGCCACAGACATCTTCGATCACTGGTTTCGACTGCTGGCCGATACCTAACTGAGATGGTGCAACCACTTTGCTGTTCGCTCCCGTACCACGCAGTATGGAGATACGACCAGCGAGCCACGACGACCGCGATCGGATCAGAGCTGTCGCCCGCGAGACCTGGCACGATACCTACGACGAACTCGATGCCGAGACCATCGACGAGACGATCGAGGAGTGGTATAGCGACGAAGCACTCGAGACGGCGTTGACGAAACCGGGGACGGCCTTCCTCGTCGCAGAACGGGATGGGGAGATCGTCGGCTTTACTCACGGCGTTGTCAGCGAAGCGGAAGGTGATGTCCTGCGCATGTCCGTCCATCCTGCCCACCAAAACGAGGGCATCGGCACCGCGCTGTACGAGCGACTGCGCGAGGACTTACAGGACTTCAATATGGCACGCATGCGCGCGATCGATCTCGCCTCGAACGAGGGCGGCCGGGAGTTCTACGAGACCCACGGCTTCGAGCCGACTGACGAGGACGACGTCGAAATCGGCGGCGAAAAGCGACGCGAGGTGGTCTACACGCTCGAGCTATAAGTCACCGAAAACGAACCGACGGCATCGGATCGCCATCCTCTGATCGGTTGGCGATCCCGATGGTGCGGTCGTCGTTCGAACAGGACAACTCGAGGAGTTACCCCGTAAACCACAGTGTCCGCTTGCTGCCCGCTGGGACGAAGAGACTCCGGCTCGAGGGGAGGCTGGCCGGATTCGTGACGTATCTGTTCTCGCCAACCCGACCGGTGACGCGCACCGTCACGCGACCACCGCCGCCTGAACACGCCTGTACCGTTACTGTACCGGTCGACCAGTCGGCTGCCGTCAGTGCCGTGTCGTTGCAGCCACGGGTCCGGATGGCTCCACCGCCCTGTGCTGCACTCGGCTCTGCCAGTGCCGTCGCACCTGTCAGCGCACCGATTGTGCCGAGTAACGTGCGCCGCCGTGGGGACGCTCTGTCGCTCTCGCTCGAGTCGGACGGATTGTCATCGGCCATTGTGACCACTATTCATTGTCTGCGGACTGGAACGTGAACTGCTGCTGTTACGATTCGACGAACTGGTCTCGCGGTGAACGAAATCGGGGAGAGAGAGTCAACGATGGTGACGCTAAACAGGCCGATCAGTCGACCCCTTGCAAATGCACCGTACGGACGCAAGTGGAAGGACGGTGTGTCTAACGGTAGCACGATGGGGACGAAAACGCCGAGCGAGGCCGACATCCTGCGACCGGTCGGATCGACATCGAGAACGTACTTCATCATGGTCGCCATCGCGGGGCTGGCGTTTGCCGCCTTTCTCGTGGGATGGGCCTACCAGCTTCAGGAGGGACTGGTCGTCACTGCCCTCGGTGACTGGGGGAGCGGCGGCGGTGCCACATGGGGGATCTACATCGGCGCGTTCATCTGGTGGGTCGGGATCGCCCACGGCGGGATCATCCTCTCGGCCGCCGTCCGCCTGTTGGGCATGGACCGGTACATGCCGGTCGCCCGGCTCGCCGAGTTGCTAACCCTCAGCGGACTCTCTGCGGCGGGCTTTTACATCATTGTCCACCTCGGTCGCCCCGACCGGATGGTCACCAGCGTCATCGGCCACTACCACATCACAGTCCACAACTCGCCGCTGGTGTGGGACGTGACCGTTATCACGGCGTACTTCGTCCTGACGGCGACCTACCTCGGGCTTACGCTCCGATACGACGTCACCAGGCTGCGCGATCAGTTGCCCGATCGACTCGATCCGATTTATCGGTTTATGACGATCGGCTACACCGAAACGGAAGATCGGATCGTCGAGCGAATGGTCTGGTGGCTTGCGCTCGCGATCATCATCATGGCACCGCTGTTACTCCACGGTGGCGTCATCCCGTGGCTGTTCGCGGTGTTGCCGAACTATCCGACCTGGTTCGGCGGCGTGCAGGGCCCGCAGTTCCTCACGATTGCGCTTACGTCTGCCATCAGCGGCGTGATCATCCTCTCGTTCGCGTTCCGACGCGCGTACGACTGGGATCACATCATCACTGACGATATCTTCCGCGGACTGTTGCTCTGGCTCGGGTTCTTTTGTCTGCTGTTCCTGTGGCTGCAACTCCAGCAGAACATCACTGGTCTGTTCAAGGCCCCTGTCGACCTGACCATCGCAGCCCTCGCCAGAGCCACCAATCCTATCTACCTCACGTCGATGTCGCTGGTCTTCGTGACGCTGTCGTATATTTTCGCCCAGACGATCCGACCGGCACTGTTCACCAGGCGACGGGCCATTATCGCCGGCCTCGCCGTCCTCACCGCGACGATCCTCGAGAAAGTCCTGTTCGTCGTCGAGGGATTCTTACATCCCACCTTCGACATCTACGAGGCCGTCCCTGGCGTCTATGTCCCTGGATTGATCGAGATCCTGTCGATCCTCGGGACGATCGGCATGGTCTGTCTGTTCTTCCTCACGATCGCCAAGATCGTCCCCGTGGTCGAACTCCACGCGATCGAGCACCTGCGTGACGGCCACGAGTCGATCAACGACCACGAATAGCGTCGCAAAATCTAGTTTTCTCGCGCTTCGACCGGTCAAAGGGTCCAACGCGGACGGATGGCGCTCTCGAGTCGCCATCAAGACGGACCATCAGCAACTATTTACCCAATGGTGCTAAACCTCTTTTTAGAGATGTCTAATCTTTGGTCTCCTCGCCCTCAAATAGCAGGTGAGACGGCATGAACGAGCTGCTGGACGTGCTCTTCGCGTCGCTTCGCGACGGCTACGTCCAAGTGAGTGCGTTCGTCGCGATGACGGTGCTCGCGTTCGGACTGGTCCAGTATCGCACGGACGGTGCGCTCATCGCCACCATCGAGGACAACGAGCGACTTCAGGTGCTGTTCGGCGGCCTGCTCGGATTGACACCGGGCTGTGGCGGTGCAATCGTCGTCATGCCGCTGTACGTCCGCGGGACGGTCAGCTTCGGAACCGTCGTCGCGACGCTCGGTGCGACCGCCGGTGACTCTGCGTTCGTCATCCTCGCGCTCGCGCCCGAGGCCGCACTGTACGCCTACGCCGTTGCCTTCGCGGCCTCCGTTGCGACGGGGTATCTGGTTGACTCCGTCGGCCTCGGCGTTTCGCGGGTCGACGCCGCCGTCGCGCGCCTCTCGCCTGCCGCACGGCCTGACGGCGGTACTGCCGTCAACGGCAGCGTCACGCCGAACCCGGCTCACGACTACTGCGGGCCAGCCCCCACTCACGCTCACGAGGCGGGGCCGGACCGTCGCTCTCGAGTCCTCACTCCTCTTTCCCACCTCGCACACGTCACGTGGTGGGGGACCGCTATCGCCGGCCTCGGCCTCGGGATACTCTACTTGCTTCGTGGCGGCCCCGAGGTCGCGCTCACAGTGGGGGTCGGCTTCGATGGCCTGTTCACGGTCGTCGGCATTGCCGGCGCAGTGCTGTCGCTGTACCTCTATCTGATCGGCCGCCACTACGTCGGTGAAGGGTCGGTTGCGCGGGCTCGCGACTCCTTTCGCTCGGCTTACGACGCGCTCACGCATGCGGCGATGGAGACTAGCTTCGTCACCGTCTGGGTGTTCGTGGCCTTTCTCGTCTACGAGTATGCTGTACTCCTAACGGGCGTGAACGTCGCAACCCTCGCTGCGGCGGCGGGCGTACTGGCTCCGATCGGCGGCGCGGCCGTCGGGCTGATCCCCGGCTGTGGGCCCCAGATTTTGCTGGCCAGCGTCTACGCCGAGGGTGGATTGCCTTTTTCCGCGCTGACTGCCAACGCGATCGCTCAAGACGGGGACGCCCTCTTTCCGCTGCTGGCCGTCGACGCCAGGGCTGCCGTCGTTGCCACGATCTATAACTTCTTGCCTGCTGTCGTCGTCGGTGTCGCGCTCGACCTGTTGTGGGGCCCCGTCTTCGGCATGGCGGAATTCGGATTCGGCGTGCTGTGAGACCGTTCTGATCGCTATTGCAGCCTGTTCGGTTCTGTCGGTGGTGCAATCACATCGGTCACGTAGTTCGCGTATTCGATACGGTAGAGCATTATATTTTAGTAGTATGAATTAGATATTATATGGTAACCAATGTATACTATACTCGTGAGGGACAACAAATTCCTTCTGCGGTCGATTGGTGGAAGACAGAACGGCCCGTTCGATAGCGCCACAATCGGGGTGGATCGGTGAGACGATGCGTCGGCTCTCACAGGTAAAAACGGCCGTTCAAAAGCGGCTTCCCGCGGTTACTCGATCGCCGATCGCAGCGTTGGTTTTTGCGCTGACTCTCCTCGTTGTGGTTGCCGTGGCAGGTGTCGTCGTCGGATACGAGTTCCCGTCGGGAATTTCCGCGGACGCATGGATTTCATCACCGCGGCTCGTCCTCTGGAGCAGCATCGTCGTTCTCGCGATCGTCACGATCGGTGGGTACCTGCTCTATCGACGGTACGAGGAGATGCTCCTCGATCAGTGGAGACAACTGTCGAATTGGGCGCAGGCGATCATCGCTGGCACAGTCTGTGCGGCGCTCGTTGCAATCGGTCTCGGCTTCGCCACCCTCGCTGGAGCGGTACCGCTTGTGTTCGTCCCTGTGTGGTCGCTGATCGCATGGCTTGTCGCGACCGTCTGTACGCTCCGCCAGCGCCGCAACCCCGACCCGGACGATTCCTCATCCGCGCTCGAGTCGATGCTCATCACAGTCGGATACGCGCAGGCCAAGCACCTCCAGACACGCACGCTCGCTGGAATCGTGGGGCTTGCCGGTGCCATCCTCGGGAGCGTCGGCGTTCGTGCGCTGTTCTCGTGGTTCACTGTAACCCTCACACCGCTTCAGACTGCGTTCCTCGCTGTGTGCGTGTGGCTGCTTGCGACGGTGCTCGTCTACAATCGCTACGCGTCTACGATTACCGATCGGACCGACCTCGAGTTCGTCGCGGTCTCGAATCCGGAACTGCGGGACGGCCGCGAGGTAACGATCAAAAACACCGGAACCGATCCCATCGACCTGGCGCAAGCAAAGCTTCGTGACACGAACCGTGACTGCTATCAGTTCGATGGCGGCGTCACGCTCAAGCCCGGTGCAAGCTGTTCGTTCGCGGTTCCGGCGTCGTTTTCGCTCGAACCGAACGAAGCCACGATGGCGCTTCCACTTGGGTATACCCTTACGCAGGGGAGCGAATACCCGATGCTCTACACTCGAGACGGCGAGCAGTTCGTACTCCAGGGCGGGACTGAGGTGCGTGATCGTGATTCCACCCACGATACGACCCGACAGCCAGTCGGACTAGGTGCCGACCCAACGCCACAGGAGTAGCCACACTCGGATTGTACCATGCTATGTGATGATTTCGAGTGCGAGTCGACACTGCGAGAGATCAGCGTCCTTCGCCAGCAGCCGACGACGAACGACTCGTCGATGGGGCTCGAGTCGGGCAATCGCCGACCGGCCGCTCGACTCGAGTCCAGCGTCACGGCTATCGCGACGCTGACGCCCGGCCGGCTGGCCGGCGGACTCGGTGTCCGCATCGCTCGGAAACGGAGCCCAGTCGAGCTGTTGGTTCGGTTGCCCCGCGTGGCTCGTCCTGACGACGGGCTGGGAGACGAGTCGGGGGTGTCGGTCGTGTCGCCGTCTCCGATTTCCGGGCAGACGGCTGCCCACACGCGTTCGGGTTCGTCTGTCGTCCCATCTAGCCGCTCGAACTATACCGACCAGTCTAGCGGGATCCACAATCCGTCCGCTCTCGGGCCGAGTGGTTCGACGGCGATCGGATCTTCGTCGTGGACGGTACCGACGGCTCCGTCACCGTCCTTTCAGCCCGGCTCCAGCGGCCGATCAGGACAATCGAGACGGACGTAACAGACCCGATCCGGATCGCCCATGCGAACGAAACCCTCTCCCTTCTCGATGGCGTCGGCCGGATCCAAACCGTCGGGCTGGATACCGGACCCGATATCAGCCGTTGCACGCATAGCACGGCTCTCGTCAACCCGGCCGATTTCACCGTCGACGCCGACGGCCGGGGATACGTACTCGATCGCACCGACAGCGAGCCGGTCATTCGATCCTTCGGCGGCGCAGACGATCACCACGACGAACGGTTTCCGCTCACGAACGACGCGTTCGTCGCAGCTGCCGGTCCGTTCGTGCCGACCGCGCTGTCGCTGGTCGATGACACGCTCTTCGTCGTCGGTCGCCTTGAGAACGGCTGTCAAGCACTGTTCGAACGGGATCCCGAGTCGAAATCGTTTCACGAGCGCTACCGGCTCGAGCGTCCGTGTCGCACACTCGTCGCACGCTCGCTCTCATCCAACGGCCGGCTGATCTACGCAGCTACCGGTCCGAACGGGCACGGTCGGCTGCTCCGCGAACGACGCCAGCATGCACGCCATCCACGACAGGACCGCGCCCTCGGCACTGCGTTCACTCGATACGACTCCGGTACGGACGATACCGAGTGGCACCGCCTTGCGCTTGAACGTGCCCAGACGACCGCGAGTACGCAGGTTCGAGTTCGCTACGTCGCAACGAACCGTCCAGTCCCCTTCGATAGCGGGCTAGATGACCTCGAGATCGTTCCGACCGATGCCATCGACGCCCTGTACGAACTGCAGATCACGTCCGTCTGGGACCTCGCCAGCAGTGATCCTGCCCAGCTCGCGTCGACGCTCTCGGATTACTCCCGGTCGGACGTGCAGGCGTGGCAAGACGCGGCGACCGAGACGCTGGCAGCACACGCCGACGCTGACTGGACGACTGCCGATTCGGTCGCTCCAGACGATATCCTATTACGCAACGCCGTCGGTCGGTACCTGTTCGTCGTGCTCGAACTCGAGGGAAGCCCCCAGTCATCGCCGCGCGTCGATTCAGTTACGGCGTTCTGTCCGCGTCAGTCGTATCTCCGCTATCTCCCGGAACTGTATCAGGAGAACGATCGCTCGGCTGCGTTTTTGACCCAGTACCTCTCCGTGTTCGAATCGATTTTCGCCGATATCGAGACGGAGATCGAACAGATCAGCCGCTATTTCGACCCTCACGCCGTGCCGAGCGATGCCCTTTCGTGGCTCGAGCAATGGCTCGCACTCGATCCCGACGACGGGTGGCCAGAAGCCGCGCGTCGAGAACTGCTCTCTCGAGCACCGGAACTGTACAAACGCCGTGGCACGAAAGCGGGCCTTCGGTCGCTGCTCGAACTCTATCTTCGTCATGCCGCGTCATCGGATGTGGACGACCCGGCGTCATCGACGGCGACGACTGACGGCGGTGATGGGACGAGCACCGAGACACTCCCTGATCACCGGCTGTTCTTTCTCGACGGCGACGATCTCGACTGTATTGACCGTGAGTCGGTGCGTCGCCAGTATCCGCTCCCTACAGGGCCACGGTCGTTCGCCGTGTTCTGTGGGCCGTTCGAAACTGCTGGCGAGCGGGCCACGGTCGAGTCAATCGTCACGTCGGAGAAACCGGCCCACGTCGGCGCAGCCGTCGTCGAACTCGACGACGGACTTCGTCTCGACGGTGCGACCTTTCTTGGGCTCAATAGCCGATTGACGACGCGGGAGTTCTCACTCGGCGCAACGACGCTCGGCGAGGACACGGTCCTTGTCGACTGAGCGGGTCCGAAATATTGCCCGCTCCGGTCCGTGGTGTGACAACGGTCGGTCGATTCTGTCTCATTTCTGTATGTTGACGAGGAACACATACACTATCCTCCGGCCCGTTACACTGCGTAATGGTCGTTGGAGACGTTACTACTGGCACAGATGTACTGGTTATCGGCGCAGGCCCCGCCGGCTACGTGGCCGCGATTCGTGCCGGACAGCTCGATCTCGATGTTACGCTCGTCGAGAAAGACGCCTACGGTGGCACCTGTCTGAACTACGGCTGTATCCCCTCAAAAGCGTTGATTACCGCCACTGATCTCGCTCACGAGGCCGCCACTGCCGAGGAAATGGGAATCCACGCCGATCCCGCGATCGACCTCGCCGGAATGATCGAGTGGAAAGACGGCGTCGTCGACCAACTCACGAGCGGCGTCGAGAAACTCTGTAAGGCAAATCAGGTAACGCTGCTCGAGGGGACCGCCCGCTTCGTCGACGATCAGACCGTCCGCGTCTCCCACAGCGGTGAGGGCCAGGGCTCGGAGACCCTCGAGTTCGAACACGCGATCGTCGCGACTGGCTCGCGTCCCATCGAAATCCCGAACTTCGAGTTCCACGATGAGCCCGTCCTCGACTCGAGACAGGCCCTCGCAATTGACGCTGTCCCCGACTCGCTAGTCATCGTTGGGGCCGGCTACATCGGGATGGAACTCGCCAGCGTCTTCGCCAAACTGGGAACCGACGTGACTGTCCTCGAGATGCTCGATTCGATTCTTCCCGGGTACGACGACGACCTCAAACGGCCAGTCAAGAAGCGGGCGAAGGAACTAGGCATCGATTTCGAATTCGGCTACACTGCCACGGCGTGGCGCGACCGCGATGCGGACGGAATCCGTGTGATCGCCGAGCCAGCTGCCACGGATGGTGGCGAACAGGCTGCCGGCGACCAGCTCACGCTCGATACCGACCACGTGCTGGTAGCCGTCGGCCGCGAGCCGGTCTCGGATACGCTTGCTCTCGAAGATGCCGGCGTCGAGACAAACGATCGTGGTTTCATCGACACTGACTCGCGCGCACGTACAAACGTCAATCACATCTTTGCTGTCGGCGATGTCGCAGGCGAGCCGATGCTCGCACACAAAGGGAGTATGGAAGGGAAAGTCGCCGCCGAAGTGATCGCTGACGAACCGACGGCCATCGACCACCAGGCGATGCCCGCCGTCGTCTTTACCGACCCCGAAATTGGAACCGTCGGAATGACGGAAACCGAGGCGGAGGACGCTGGCTTCGAGACTGTCATCGGTCAGTTCCCGTTCCGCGCAAGCGGCCGTGCACTGACGACCGGCGACGCTGACGGGTTCGTTAAAATCGTCGCCGACGACGCGGATGGCTACGTGCTGGGTGCATCGATCGTTGGCCCCGAAGCCTCGGAACTGATCGCCGAACTCGGGCTCGCGATCGAACTCGGGGCGACCCTCGAGGACGTCGCTGCGACGGTCCACGCCCATCCGACCCTCTCGGAGTCTGTGATGGAAGCAGCCGAAAACGCACTCGGACACGCGATCCACACGCTGAACCGATAACCCGTGGATCTTTCTCTACTGGACGTACAGCGAATACGCGATCACGAGGAAGCCAGCCAACACGAGCAGGCTCTCGAGGAGAATCCCCGTCACGAGGTGCACCTCGAGCAACTCGTATAGCATCCCGGCAAGGACGAACCCGAGCGTTACGAGGCCGAACCCGAGCGTGAGACAGCCGAGTGCTCGCTGTCTGGTCCGTCGGTACGCCTTGAACGAAAAATACGTGATTACGCTGCCGACGATAAGAACGAGCGTCTTGACGAGCGCGAGCGCGAGTGTCATCTCTACCGGTCCGGCAAGAAGCGGATTCATGTTTCTTTTCGCACCTCCGACCACAGGTCCGCAAGCCGCTCGTCCGCCGTCTGTGCCGGCCGATCGATCTGAACTGACAGCGACAGGTCATCGTCCAATCCGAATGAAATCTCGTCGAACGCGATCGAATACTTGCTCGCGTGATGCCCATCCTGTCGAATCTCCGTCGACTCCTCGAGCAGCGTCGCCTCGGTCAACAGCTCCAACTTTCGGTACAGCGTCGACTGCGGGATCTCACATCGCTTCGTTAGCTCGGACGCCGTCATTGGCTCCTCGAGATTTTGGATAATCTCACGGCAGTCGGGATCGTCCAGCGCAGCGCAGATCTCCGCTGCGGACGGTGTCGACTCCGAAGCGAACGGGTCCCGGACCATTCGTCTTTCTCTTACAACGCGTGTGGTTTATCGGCATCGATGCGTCCCCCATTTGACGACCCGCAACGCGATACCTTCTTGCGCATGGGACATCGAGTAGGACACACGCGGGTATCATCCGGCCAGACCATGCCTTCGAGGGCGGGATGATCGGCCGACCTCCGCCCGCGTGACAGTTTCGCTGTGCTGACTCGACCTCTGAGTTGTCCGTCTGGCCACTAGCCTCTGGCATGCTATCCTCGTAGAAAGATGTTCCATGCAACTGGATTCTGGTACCGGTCTCGTTCGACGGCCTTATATATACACCCGACACTCGATATGAATGCGAACGACGTGGCCCACGCGGCCACGTCCCCTCCGGCCGTTTCCCGGCACGGAGGTTGGATTATACCCCCACTCTCGGGACAGTCGTTGATTCAACTCGACGGCTGTCACAGCTCAGACTACTGGCTGTGTCACGATCGGTTTCCGATCGTGACGATCCAGTGGCCTTATATGTGGCAGGGCACTCAGTTGTGATCGCACACACCCACGCCGGCTACGGTTTCCGGCGTGGGGGCGATCCGACGCCCTTATATGTCTCAGGGTGGTTGGGTGTAAACGCGAAGAACGCGTGATTGACGGGCCGTTCAATCCGGTCCGTCATCTCGTCCCGGACGGTTCGGGTCCGAAGGGGTTATGTACCCCCGATGGCTTATGAATACGTCCGGAAGGAAATGAGGATCCTACCCCTGCGGTCCGCCGTACAGATGGGATCTGATGTTAGCCTTGGTAGTTCGGTGACGCCCGATCGGTTATTCGATCTGCGTCAGCGAACGTGTGGACCCATGTGTGAGTGTATCTTAACATTCACCGCCAACTCCCCCAGCTTTGCTGGGGAAGAGCATTACATTCCGGTTGATCCTGCCGGAGGTCATTGCTATTGGAGTCCGATTTAGCCATGCTAGTTGCACGAGTTTGTACTCGTAGCAGATAGCTCAGTAACACGTGGCCAAACTACCCTATGGATCCGGCCAACCTCGGGAAACTGAGGCTAATCCGGAATACGGCTCTCAGCCTGGAAATGG
>NZ_FOIC01000082.1 GCF_900111485.1 Natrinema hispanicum
TGGAAATCCGGCCTAGCCACCGATTGCGAGTAGCATGCTGAGCCTACCGCTTGACCTCCGCCTGAAGACGGAGGTATGCGCTCAAATTCATATCACTTGCGAACGACCGAGCGTCAACTCGTCGAATTCGTCCTCCCGTACATCAATCTGGCCGTGCAAGGCTACTGACTGGTCTGTTAAGACGGTTCTGAGTAACCGAGAATCGAGACGAAGTTGATACTGGTTCTCCCGAACTACCCTCCTGTCGCGTTACCCCGGCGCGACAAACAGATCCAATCAGCCTCGACCCGACGTTGTCTCAGTTCGCCCGGCGGCCACCACTCTGCGCCCATCCGGGCAGCTTTTGATCCGGTTAACCACATTGAGTGGCAGCGACTCGATCTCGAGGACGCGGAAAATTCCTCAGCTTCGAACAGCAATACTGCTCGGCTGCACCCCGTAGTCTCTGTCAAGAAAGGAGGAACGTGGGCAGGAGATAAACGACTCCGCCCTACTCGCTCACAGCTACCGCCGTTCGCTCCTTGAGGACAGGGGCTTAGCGCCCTCGCTTTCAGCTAACAGCGATGTAGGGAAGCTACACGTTCTGGAAGAAACGGCCGTGGAAGCCGAAGGGTTCCGCGTGTGGGAGAACAGCCCGCGCTTGAACCTCGAGCGTCGCTGCGTCAAAGATCATGAGTTCCGTCCGCTCACGTTGGGTGTTCAGCGCCGTCGCGAGCACGACGCCCTCGTCTTCGGTATCGGCATCAGGATGCTGGACGGGAACTGGTTCCTCGATGTAGACCGACCGCTTCCACCACTCCTTGGCGGTGCCTGTTTTACAATCCACTTTGACGAGTCCGTTTGCCCCCGTGCGATCGGTCACTTGTCCGTACACATAGCGGTGGCGTCGGCCGACGACTGAGCGGGCGACGCGTGGCATCTCCATCGCGCCATCGTAGAGTCGCGTCCGGTTGACCGTGTTCGAGTCGGGGTTGATGCGGTACCGCATCAGGTGGGCATCAGGCACGTCTGGGAAGCCATTGCCATCGAGTTCGGACAGCGACATGGTGTCGACGATGTCGCCGTTCGGGAACGCCACGAGATCGAGGACGATCGTCCCGCCGTCAACGTAGGCGTTGACATGGTGGAAGGTAAAGGCCGGCTCGAACGTCGGATCGGCCACAACGTCGCCGGTATTCCGATTGACCACGAGCACACGTGTGTCACGCTCTGGCTGCCAGTCGAGCATGTCGATCGCCCCCTCAGCAAACGGATTCAGTGCCTGGAACACCGACAGAACGAGCGGCGACTCCACAATGATAACGTGGTTTGCGGTGACGCTGCAGTCGTGGATATACGCCGGCCCATTCGCGTCGATAGAGGCGATGACCTCACGCGTGCGACACCCAGCTGGGAGACGGTAGAGGTGGTACTGTGGCCGCCGACCGAACTGCGTAGCGAAGCCGACTAGTTCGTCCCGATGCGGGTCGTCGACGAAATGCGCGGCCGTGATGTGTTCGGGCAGGTCGTCGTGAAATCGAAAGCGCCCGCGTGTCTCGAGCGTCTCGGGATCGAAGGCGACCCGACGCGGGGCCTCGGTGAGTGCGACGTATTCGCCGTCGATGTGGGCGACGTGAACGTTCGCATTGTCGGTCGGATCTGGGACTCCAAGAGAGGGGATGATCTCGAGGAGACGACGCCAGCCACGCGTGTCAGTGCCGAACTGGCCGGTCAGCCGACCGTCCATCGCCTCCGCGTAGGCATCGGTGCGGAGGAACCGGTTCGAGCATGCGTCTTTAGCTAAGTGACGAACCGCCAGACAGCAGTGGCTTATCGAGGCATCTTTTCGAGAGGATTGAGGAGGGGACAAGTGTGTCCAA
>NZ_FOIC01000013.1 GCF_900111485.1 Natrinema hispanicum
TGAGTGGGGTCTGGAAGAGTTAGTCGAGTATGCGCACGTACGATGGCCGATTGAGCAATTTCACAAGGATGCAAAGCAGGTACTGGGGATGGATCAGTTCGAGGGACGAACGTGGACAGGGTGGAACCATCACGTATCAGTGGTGTTGATGACGTACTCGTTTTTGATGACCGAGCGAGCCGCGCAGGGCGCGGCCGCTCGGTTGCCCCCGTTTTCGCAGGTTGCTCGGATCGCAATTCACGAGATGGCGGTACGAACAGTCGAAGAACAAGGAGTTGATCGACAGACCGCTGAACGAGTAGCAGAGGCAATGCTCAGGGGGTTTACTGACTGGTGATCAACCGCCGAAGTAGTAGTATGCAACCTCGTCGGAATCGCAGTTATCACAGTCCATAGTCCCCCTCACGGGACAACACCCTTGAGTATGAACCCGTTAGTCGATTACTTTCACAGTTAGTGACTTGTTAGATCTGGATAATCTCGTGTTGAACTGGTATTTTCACGAGTTGATAGTCTAAGTTGAGTGACACGGCCGCAGGAACAATCGAAGGAGACAGCGTCGCGGCAGCAGTATCGAAACCCTTACTCTCCGGAAGCCGGTGCGAACACGTATGAGCGACGACGCCGTCAGTCCCGAGGAGGTCCGCCACGTCGCGGATCTGGCCCGCGTCGACCTCGACGACGACGAGGTCGACCGGTTTGCCGGACAGTTCGCGGACATCCTCGAGTATTTCGAGACTCTAGACGAGGTGCCGGAAGTCGACCGCGAGGCCGATCTCGCGAACGTGATGCGGCCGGATGAGGAACGCCCCTCCCTCGACAGCGAGGAGGCACTCCGGAACGCGCCGGAAACGGAAGACGGCTATTTCAAAGGGCCAAACGTCTCGTAATCATGTCGGAGAATATTTTCATTACCGAAGAACGGATCGAGGGTGCCGACGACGGCCCGCTGGCCGGCAAAACGGTCGCAGTCAAGGACAACATCTCCACCGCGGGCGTCCGGACGACCTGTGGCTCGAAGATGCTCGAGGAGTACGTCCCGCCCTACGACGCGACGGTCGTCGCCCGGCTCAAAGAGGCCGGCGCGACCATCGTCGGCAAGGCCAACATGGACGAGTTCGGGATGGGGACGACCACCGAGACCTCCTACTTCGGGGAGACGGACAACCCCGCTGCACCCGGCCACGTTCCCGGTGGCTCCTCCGGTGGCTCGGCGGCCGCTGTCGCTGCCGGCGAGGCCGACCTCGCACTTGGCTCCGACACCGGCGGTTCGGTTCGCTGTCCAGCTGCCTTCTGTGGTGTCGTCGGTATCAAGCCCACCTACGGGCTGGTCTCGCGGTACGGCCTCGTCGCCTATGGCAACAGCTTAGAGCAGATCGGGCCCTTCGGCGAAACCGTCGAAGACGCCGCCGCGTTGCTCGACGTGATCGCCGGCAGCGACGAACGCGACGCGACCACGCGCAGCGAGGGCGACGACGCGAACTACGCCGACGCTGCGACCGGCGACGTCGACGGGCTCCAGATCGGCGTTCCCACCGAGTTACTCGAGGGGGCCGACGAGGGCGTCGTCGAGACGTTCTGGGACGCCATCGCTGAACTCGAGGACAAGGGCGCGTCGTATCACGAAGTTAGCCTCCCGTCAGTCGAACACGCCGTCGAGGCCTACTACGTGATCGCGATGTCGGAAGCCTCGTCGAACCTCGCACGGTTCGACGGCGTCCGCTACGGTCACTCGGGCGGCTACGACGGCAACTGGAACGAGACGTTCGCGAAAGCTCGCGAGGAAGGGTTCGGCGACGAAGTCAAGCGTCGCATCCTGCTTGGCACCTACGCGCTCTCGGCGGGCTATCACGACAAGTACTACAAGAAGGCCCAGGACGCTCGCGCGTGGGTCAAACAGGACTTCGACGAGGCGCTTACCGAAGCTGACGTGCTCGCCAGCCCGACGATGCCGGTGCCGCCGTTCGAACTCGGCGAGAGTCTCGACGATCCGCTGAAGATGTACCTTGCCGACGCCAACACCACACCGGTCAACCTCGCGGACCTCCCCGCGATTTCGGTTCCGGCAGGCGAAACCGACGGACTCCCTGTCGGTCTCCAACTCGTCGGGCCAGCCTTCGGCGAGGAACGGTTGATCCGGGCCGCAAGCGCGCTCGCCTGAACGAGACATGGCGGTCGCTCGTCGTCGTTGACCGGCTCGCATCACGGCGTATTCAAGTCTGCTCCTTATTTATCAGCAATCAGTACGATGGGCGTGTCCGTCGCTCCGAGTCCCACCGAAATATTCGACCGCGCGGTCGACGAAGGCGAACGGCGACTCACGCAGTCGACGCTCGAGCTCGCGGCGACCAGCTTTATTGCGGGGTTCACGGTCGTCTTCGGTATCGCTGCACTGGGGGTCGTCGACGGACTAGTTCAATCGCGGTTCGGGGAGATCGCGCATATCGCGGGTGCGCTTGCATTCGGCGTCGGCGTTGTTTTCTTGGTCATCGGTCGAACGGAACTCTTCAACGAGAACTTCGTTGCTCCGGCCGCCAAGGCGGTCGATCAAGACGACTCGTGGATGCTCCGATCGCTCGGCCGCCTATGGACTGTGACCCTCGTTTTCAATCTCATCGGTGGATTCCTCTTCGCGTTCGTCTTCGCTGTCGACGGCGTCCTTCCGTCAGGATCGGCGCATGCGTTGGCGCGGACCGCCGAGGGGATCGTTCATCGACCCATACCGGGGATGTTCGCGAGTGCTATCGTCGGGGGCGCACTCGTGAGTCTCCTGTCGTACCTCCTCGAGGCCGTCAACAGCGTCCGAAGCCGCATCACGCTGGCCTACATCGTCGGCTTCCTGCTCGCGCTCGGTCCGTTCGATCACGTCATCGTCACGGCGGTCCACGTCTTCTTCGGCTTCCTCTTCGATGCTGCGATCGGCTATGGCGCGCTGTTCGAGACGGTCGTCGTCGCTACTGCAGGGAACGTCGTCGGGGGACTCGGGTTAGTGACGTTTACCCACGTTGCGCAGGTTCGGGGTGCGAGAAAATCGGAGTAGTTCGCCCCGGACGGTCTGTCAGAGCGACTTGACGGGGCCGAAAACGGGGCTTCGAGCTCGAGCGGCGATCGCGCCGATTATTCCTCGTATGCGAGGTTCATGATCCACTGCGAGAAGGCGTCGCTGTTGGGATCGACCTCTTCCTCGCCGATAAACGGCGAGAGCATGTCGCCGGCCATCAGGAGCCTGAAATCGAGGTCCCGTGCGGTCGGCGAGATGTAGTAGGTGTTGTGACCCTCGTAGACGGTTTCTTCGCGATCGACCAGATCCTTTTCGACGAGCGATTCGACGATCCGGCTGCCCTTTCGCGAGGAGACATCCAGTTCCTTCCAGAAGTCGCTCTGGTGGATGCCGCCGGACTCGCGGACGAGCTCGAGGCCGGCGCGCTCGTCCTCGGTGAGTTCGGCTTCGGCCGTGGAAACGCTCACGGTGACCACCTCGCCGTGCGCGTCGCTACAGGCAGGAGTGCGTCCATACTACATCCAAGGGAGGGCGAGCCGCTTAAATGTGCCTTTCGTCGTCGACTGTCGATTCGATCGCGGTGCCCTGACTCTCGAGCCCGTCGCCGATCGTGAGGTCGATCTCGTCGTAGCTCGTTCGACATGGCGGTCCCGGCGCGAAGGCGTGATATTCCAGTTCGGGGCCGATCGCGAGCAGTGACGACGACTGGGTGCCGTATCCGTTCTCGTGAACGCAGGCTCCGTATTCGTGGTCGCCCAGTACCTCGCTTGCCCGCTCGAGCCAGTCCATCGCCGACTCGTCGGGCTCGGCCGTCAGCGCTGCGCGAAGCGCATGCGCGTCGGTTGCCTGCTCGTGTCCGATCTCGGCCCGGTGCTCGGGAATGTCGACGTCGTCGTCGACGGCGACGTTGACGACGACGTGGACGCCCGGCTCGAACGCGGTCAGCGAGAGCGTGCCGTCCCACTGGTAACAGAACGCGTCCGTCGCGTCGGCGACGACGAGGTAGAAGCCGCTGTACTCGTCGGCGTCGGTCGCCGCGTTGACGATCGATTTCGCATCCGCGGCGGAGCGAGCCTCGAGGACGTCCGCGACGAGCAGCCCACGCGAGCGCTCGCCGGCCAACTCGGCGTCGGTCCACTTGTTCGTGAGACCGACGAAGACGCCGAACTCGTTGTAGCCGATCCACGTGCCGCCTGCTTCGGCATCCTGTGGCGCGATGACCAGTGGCTCGTCGTTGTAGACGGCAGGCGGAAGCGACTCCCGGTCGACCATTTCGTCACGGTTGGCGGCCACCGTGACCGGCGCGTCATCAAAGACCTGCCAAGCGAGCGTGAGCGTACACACGCGTCCAGCTAGGCACGCCACCGGCTTAACTTCGAGTCCGGCGGCAATCCGGTTCGGTCGACTGGTCTGGCAGCCTACAGCGAGGGTCGAGAGTCGTCCGAACCATCGCTAGCCGATCGAGTGCCGGGTGGAGACGGCTTGGTTGCGGTGTGGTATCATTGCTTTATCGGGTCCCGAGACAAAGAGCACTTGAGTAGCTAGTGGTGGGATCAGAGACACATCCGATGGTGACTCACAGATCCGTGAGTAGCAACGGCACGCGGTCGAACGACTGGGATCGAAACGACGCTCTCGGTCGGTCTGAACGATGAACGGTGCGAAACTCTTCGGCCTCGAGGAAGCCTCGTGGGCGGAACGAGGTCTCTTCGTCGTGACGATGAGCGTGATGCTCGCGCTTGGCGGAGTCGGATTGGCGCGGCCGTCACTGCTGAGTCGTGCGCTCACCGGCGCGAAGGGGTGGATCCTTACCTACTTCGGCTGGTGGTTCATCCTGCTTGGATTCGTCTTGCTCGCGGCCGTGATCGCCTTCACGGCTTCGCAATATGGGCAACTCCGGATCGGCGGGCCCGACGCCGAGCCGGAGTTCGATCTGTTCTCGTGGCTGGCGATGGTGTTTACTGTCGGGTTCGGTGCCTCAGTGCTCATCTGGGGCGTCTCGGAACCGGTCTCGATCGTCCAGCATCCGCCGCCGGAGCCGGCTCCCGTCCAGGGGGCGTCCCTCGAGTCGATGGCACTGGCGTTTATGTTTATTCACGAGGTGTTCCCGGGGCTGGCGATGTGGTATCTCCCCGTCGCGATCGCCTTCGGGATCGTCGTCTACACCGACGGCGTCGGTGACTACAAGATCAGTTCGATGCTCGCCGGGGTCGTCGGCGAAGACCGGATTCCCGGCCTCTACTGGCTGGTCGATCTGGCGGCACTGATCGCGACGATCGGGGGCATTTCGACGACCCTGGGGTTCAGTGCACAGACGATGTCGGCGATCCTCGGCCGAGTGTTCGGACTCGACGCGACGCTCCTGACCTACGTCGTGTTCGCGCTCATCGGGATCGTGTTCCTCGGCGACGTCTGGCTCGGGTTGCGAAAGGGCATTCGCAACGCGGCCCGCGCGACAGTGGTCCTCATCGGCGTCGCGATGGCCGTGCTCGTGGTCGTCGGGCCAAGCCTCTACATGCTCGAGTTGAGTCTGGACGCGACGGGCGTCTGGCTTAGTAATATGTTCCGCCTGACGCTGTATACGGCTCCGAACGCCGACGGCAACTGGGCAGCCAACTGGACCGGCTTCTGGTGGGCCTGGTGGGCCGCCTGGAGCATCTTCGTCGGAAGCTTCGTCGCCCGCGTCTCGAAAGGGCGGACTATCCGGGAGATGTTCGCCGTACTCGTCGTGGTCCCGACGGTCTTCACCTGGATCCAGCACGGGCTCATCGGCGGCTGGGTGCTCGCACCGGGCTATCAGGAACCGGTCGCCGAGGCGATGGCATCGGCGGGTAATCCCGCAGCAATCGCGAGAGCGCTCCAGATTACGCCGTTTGGCACGGTACTCGCGGTGCTGTTCGTCTTCATCATCGCCGGCTACATCATCACCTCGCTCGACTCGGCGGTCTTTATGATCTCGGCGATCACGCTCGGCGACGAGAACCCGAACCCACGAAACCGCGCGTGGTGGGGCGGGCTGCTGGCAGTCTTCGGGATGATGTCGCTTCGACTGGAGGAGTTCAGCGCCATCGAGTCGCTCTCGGTGACGATGGCGCTCCCGTTCTCGCTGTTCCTGTTGCTCGTCCTCTATGGCAGTTACGTCGTTGCCCGCGACTACGTCCGCGACAACGAGACTGCCACCTCGGAGTCCCAGCAACCCAGTCAGCAGCCAGCGGCCCAGAGCACAGCCGACGACTGATCGACGCGTCGGCACAGATACTTCTGAACGCTGAGCGACGAAAAACACCCATCGCCGCGGCGCTCAAGACGGTTCCGGGGACGGAACAACGCCGATCACCTCATATCGATCCCGACTTCGAGCAGCCGATCCCGAACCGCCTCGCGATCAACAGTCCCCGATGCCGTCCGGGGGAGTGCGTCGACGATCCCGACCGTCTTCGGCTGTTTGAATCCAGCAAGGTGGTCGTCGCAGTGGGCGAGGAGCGCTCGCGGCTCGATCGTGCTGTCAGCTGAACTCGAGTCCGCGTCCGGAACGACAAGCGCCGCGACCCGCTCGCCCCACTCCTCGTCTTCGAGCCCGACCACGGCGGCGTCCTCAACGCGAGGATGGTCCCGGAGGGCCGCGACCACTTCACCGGGGTCAACGTTCTCGCCGCCGGTGACAATGCGGTCGCTGCGGCGATTGAGGATCCACAGCCGCCCGTCCGCATCACGATAGCCGACGTCGCCGGTGTGCAAGCCGCGGTCGCCGAACGCCGCGTCGGTGTGTGCGTCGTCGAGATAGCCCGGCGTCACTGTCGGCCCCGAAACGACGAGTTCGCCCTGTTCGCCCGCCTCGACTGCCGCGCCGGTCTCGTCGACGACAGTGACGTCTGTGAACATGAGCGGCTGCCCGACCGTTCCCTCGTGGGCAGCACCCTCCTCGGGAAATGCCGTTGCGATCTGGGAGGCCGTCTCGGTCATGCCGTAGGTCGGACAGACCGGCACGTCACGCTCCCGGCAGCGCTCGAGCAACTCACTCGAGGCCGGTGCGCCACCGAGCAAGACGAACCGAAGGTCGTCGGTCGGTTCCCAGCCGGCGTCGAGCAAACGCTTGCACATCGTCGGGACGAGCGAGACGCCGGTTATACTGTAGTCTTCGAGCACGCGCGCGGTCGCGGCCGGGTCGAACGCGCGCTGGATCACGACGGGCGTGCCGTACAGCGCCGACCGAACGACGGGTGCCAGCCCACCCATGTGATACATCGGGAGACAACACAGCCACCGGTCGTCGCGGGCGACGCCAAGCCGGAACGCGGAGGCGGTCGCGCTCGCGACGAGGTTGCCGACCGTCAACTGGACGGCCTTCGGCTCGCCGGAGGTGCCGGAGGTGAACATAATGAGCTGTGTCTCGTCGCGTGCGAGCGTGGCCGGCTCGACTGACCGCGCGTCTCGCTCGGGGACCGACTCGAGCGTCGCGCTCGTTGCCGGCCGAGCCAGTGCCCGTGTCCGATCGCGCTGTGGGTCGTCGACCGAGTACACGTCGACCGAGTCGGCTTCGGACGCGACTGCGAGTGCAGCCGTCTCGGTCTTGTGCTCACAGACGATGTCGGCGAGGTCGATTCGGGAGGTTTTCGCGGCGAGTTCGCCGGTCGTTTCGCGGACGTTCAACGCGACTACGGTCGTGCCGGTCCGCATCGCGGCGAAAAAGAGCGTCGCGAAGGCGGGGCGCGTGTCCATAAGAACGCCGAGCCGCTCGCCGGCGAGGCCCGCCGACGCGAGCGCTGCCGCAACGCGGTCGACCCGGCGGTCGTACTCGCGAAACGTCCAGTCCGTCTCCGTTGCGACATCGATCAGTGCCGTCCGCTGGGGCGTCGCCCCAACGCGGTGGGCGACCGGATCGCGCGTCGGCCAGTCGATCGGAGCAGTCATCACTCAGTCCAGACGTCGTCGACGCCGAGCCCTTTCGCTTGCGGAACGACTGCCGACCCTTTCTCGAGCAAGACGGGATCGCGCCCCAGGTCCTCCGCGAGCAGGCCGCCGGTCGCGAGCCCGCAGGCCGGCACGTCGGGGATCGCCGCCGCCAGGTGGACCGCACCGGTTCGCGCGACGACCCCGTCGATCGTCGTCGTGACCAGCGGCGTCACCTCGAGTTCGGCCAGCCAGGCCGCAAGCTTGCGTGCCACGTCGATCCCGCCCAGTGCCATCGGTTTCAGGACGACGACATCGGCCGCGTTGGCGTCACAGATCGTGTCGACGCCATGCTCGAGGAGGCCTTCGTCGAGTGCGATCGAAACGCCCGTGTTCTGAGCGCGCAGATCGGCATGGCCCTCGAGTGCGCCTGCAGGCAGCGGTTGCTCAAGCATCGAGACGTCAAGGTCCGCAAAGGCCTCGAGTGCCGACTGGGCCTGTTCGTACGTCCAGGCCTCGTTGGCATCGGCCCGGAGCTCCACGTCGTGGCTGACGGTTTCGCGCACGCGGCGAACGCGTTCGACGTCTTCCTCGACGCTTCGGAGGCCCACCTTCAGCTTGCAGGTGTCGAATCCACGGTCGACGGCTGCACGTACGTCACGTGCGGTGTCAGCCGGCGAGCCGTCGCCGATCGTCGCGTTGACCGGTACCCGACCGATCATCGGTCCCTGGCTCAGATAGCGATACAGCGGTGTCGCCTCGCAGGTCGCCTGTAGATCCGCAAGTGCAAGCGAGACCGCGTGGCGGGCGGCGACCTGTTGATCGACGACCTCGAGAGCTTCGCTCGGACCGCCCGTTCGGAGCGCGTTCTGGGCGCGCTCGAGTGCCTGCTCGCAATCCGCGAGCGACTCCGTCCAGCCCGCCAGCGGCGTCGCCTCGCCGTAGCCGACGACGGAATCGTCGCTGGCCTCGTCGACGAGTCGCACGAGAAACCCCTCGCGAGCGCTGATCGTACCGTCAGCCGTCTCGAGTGGCTCCGCAAGCGCAAGCGAGAACGGACGATACGCGAGCGAGAGGTCGGCGTCGGTCATAGCACCACCAACCCGCCGGCGAAACAGACGGCATAGAGTGCGAGCAATTTCCCCGTCTGCTCGAGTGCAGGGTTGAGCGCCTCGCCGTCGGTGCGTGTCAGGATGGTTCGGGCGACCAGCGCGGCGTAGGGGAGCGTGACCAGCGCCAGTAACACGCCCGGGCCGTAGTCGGTTCCGAGCCAGAACCAGACGGGGACGACGTAGGCCAGTGCGAGCATGGCGACGTACTCGAGGCGGCTCCACCGGTAGCCGAGTCGCACTGCGAGGGTTCGCTTGCCGGTCTCGGCGTCAGTTTCCATGTCACGGATGTTGTTCACGACGATGATCGCCGTCGAAATCGCGGCGATCGGCAGGCTCGCGACGACGGCCGCGGTCGTGATCGTTCCTGCGGGGAGCGTCGTCGTCAGCGGCTCGGCGAGGACGGCGGCGGCCTGCACGTAGTAGGTCCCCGTCACGGCGACGAGCCCGAAGAAGACGAACACGAAGAGATCACCCAGGCCGTGATATCCGAGCGGGTAGGGACCACCGGTGTAGGCCCATCCGCAGACGACGCTTACGAGCCCAATGACGAGGATCGGCAGCCCACCGACGTAGACGAGATAAGTTCCCGAGAGGATCGCCAGCCCGAAGGTCACGACGGTCGCGAGCTTGACCTGTTCGGGCGAAATCAGCCCCGACTGGGTGACCCGGGTAAATCCCTCGCGGTCCTCGGTGTCGGCACCGTTGATCGCGTCGTAGTAGTCGTTCGCGAAATTCGTCCCGATCTGGATCAGCGCCGCCCCCACGAACGCAAGCAGCGCCGGCAACGGCGCAAACACCCCGTCGGCGACTGCCAGCCCCGTTCCCACGATCACTGGGGCCGCAGCCGCGGGCAAGGTCTGGGGACGGGCTGCCATCAGCCACGCCTTCGTCCGTGAAATATCGACCTCGGCCGAACTCATTACTCGCATATCCGACTCGAAAGAGTGTCAACGTTGGCATTGCGAGCCGACAGCTCGGCCGAGTGTTCACTCTGTGGGGACTACACACTCGAGGGGCTCCATCTCGACAAACGCCGTTTCGTACCCCTGATGGCGGGCCACTTGTGGCGGGGATTCGACGGTGATCGTTACCGAATCGCCCGACTGGATGTCCGTGAGTGAGTGCCCGTAATGGAAGCCGACCGTGCCGTCGAGCGTCCCGACGAGGTCGTGGTCGACGACCCTCGAGCCGTCGCGATCGACAGTGGCCTGCAACGACATGTTCGAAAGCGGCACCCGGTTGTACGGTGTCCGCGGCGAGACGAGCAGATACCGGTCGTCGCCGTCGGCCAGTCGCGAGCCCGACTCGAGCAACGTGACCACGAACGCCGCGTCGCCGCTTCGTGGCAGGCCATCCCGTCGTTCGAGGTCGGATTCACGCAACAGGGTGCCGGGATACGCATCGGCAGATAGAAGTGTGGAGTACGGTATCTCGGAGTGGCTCCCGTTGTCACCGTCACCGCCGTGGGTCATCGGCTTGAGCGCGCCGCGTTCGCCCCACCGTTCCCGATCGAGCAACTCGATTCCCTCGACGACCGTCTCGCGAAACGCCTGATCGTACGTGAATTCGAACGTTGCGGTTGCGCCGTCGCCGAAACGTCCTTCGAACACCCCAGTTCGCCGCGTCGTAACCGGTGGCAGATCGACACGCACGGTGTAGGTGCCGTCGGCCGGCAGCGTGACGTTGTCGCCAAAGTGGAGTCCCATCTCCTGGGAGAGCATCGGCCACAGCGACGGGTGTCGCCGCCACCCGCCGTCGCCCTCGATCGTCGCTCGCGGACTGACATCGACGGGAAGCACATGTCCCGTCACGGCGTCCCAGACGACGAGCATCAGATGGATGCCGCGACCGGCCTCCGGTTCGACGAGCTGGCGCTCGGTTCCAGTGACGAGCCAGAACGGATGCGGGTACGTGACCATCGGTGCCAGTCTGTAGTCACCGGCAGTGACTGGCTCGAGCATCCGCATCGATTTCCGGTGACCGGGACGGTACACAGCGTCCGGCGGGTCCTCGAGCATCGGGATCGGCGCGGTGCCCGTGACGTTCCCGTCGCTTCCGGCTCCACTATCGCTTTCACTTTCGTTCCGATCGTCGGTGCCATCCTCCGGAGCCCCACAGCCCGCGAGGGCGATCGCAGCCGGAATCGGGGCCGTCCGTCGGAGGAACGTCCGTCGGTTCATCAGTAGCGTACTCGAGTAGTGTCGCCGTCGACGCCCCGGCTCAGTAGTGCCACGGGAACTCGTCGAAGTCCGGCTCGCGCCCCTCGACGAAGGCGTCGCGGCCTTCCTTTGCCTCGTCGGTCATATAGCCCAGCCGCGTCGCCTCGCCGGCAAAGACCTGCTGGCCGATCATCCCGTCGTCGGTCATATTGAAGGCGTACTTGAGCATCCGCATCGCCGTCGGGCTCTTTGCATTGATCCGGCGGCCCCACTCGAGGGCAGTCTCCTCTAACTCCTCGTGGGGGACGGCCTCGTTGACCATCCCCATCTCTTCGGCTTCCGCGGCGGAGTAGGTCTTCCCGAGGAAGAACACCTCGCGGGCCTTCTTCTGGCCGATCTGCTTGGCGAGATATGCCGATCCGAAGCCGGCGTCATAGCTTGCCACGTCGGGATCGGTCTGGAGGAACTTCGCGTGTTCCTCGCTCGCGAGGGTCAGATCACAAACGACGTGCAGCGAGTGGCCGCCACCGACGGCCCAGCCCGGCACCACACAGACGACGACCTTCGGGATGTGACGGATCAGCCGCTGGACCTCGAGGATGTGCAGTCGGCCCTGCTCCGAGGCCCGTTCCTCGTCGCCGTCGTACTGGTAGCCGTCTTCGCCGCGGATCGTCTGGTCGCCACCCGAGCAAAAGGCCCAGCCGCCGTCCTTCGAGGAGGGGCCGTTCCCGGTCAGCAACACACAGCCGACGTCGGTCTGACGTTTCGCGTGATCCAAGGCGTCGTAGAGTTCGTCGACCGTTCCCGGTCGAAAGGCGTTGCGAACGTCGGGGCGGTCGAACGCGATCCGTACCGTTCCGGAGTCGACCGCGCGGTGGTAGGTAATGTCTCTGAACTCGTCGTTCAGGGCCGTCGGCTCCCACTGTGCCGGATCGAAGAGGTCCGAAACCATTTGCTCGAGTGTCGTCCGCGATACGTGAAATAGGTTCGCGTCGCGATCTCGCGAATTCCGTATAGCATACTGTGATTCATTTGTTGGAAGATGATCGATCCAAGAGCTATCAAACACCGTGGCAAATGTTAGCAATCTTCTGCGGTCGTGCACACCAACGATCTGCTCGAGCGATCGGGACTCCCCAGCCCATCCGGTCGATGAGACAGGCGGCGAGGCCTCGTGATCAGTCCGACCGGTCGACTGCGTCGTCCTCGAGTGCGGTCGCCACGGCCGCAGAGACCTGATCCGCAAGCGCTTCGCGTCGCCGGTGGCTCGCTTCGGAATCGAAGTCGACGGCGAGGACCTGCGTCCCCGGCGTCTCGAGCGAGTCGCGATAGGCGGCTTCGAAGTCAGCGGGCGCGACGCGTTCGAACGCGAGCCCGTACAGATCGCCGAGCGCCTCGAACTCGAGGCCGTGGGGCGTCTTGAACTGCTGCGTAAAGGGTGGGTCGAACTCCTCGATTTGCAGTTTGTGGAAGATGCCACCGCCGTCGTTGTCCAGTAACACGATCGTCGCGTCCACGTCACAGCGCTCGACTGCGAGCAGCCCGTTCGAATCGTGATAGAAGGCCAGATCGCCAGTCACCAGCACCAGCGGGTCGTCGGTCGCGCTGCCGGCACCGAGCGCCGTACTCGCGATACCGTCGATACCGCTCGCGCCGCGGTTCGCGAGCACTGTCAGGTCGGCACCGCGCGGCCGGCCAAAGCGGTCTGCATCCCGGATCGGCATGCTGTTCGAGACGAACACCGTCGCCGGATCCGGCGCGTTCGAGATCGCCGACGCGAGGATCGCGCCCTCGAACGGCTGGGATGCGAGCGCGTCTGCGGTCAGCGCTTCGTCGCGAATCTCCCAGCGGCAGCGTTCGGCGGTGTCGAACTGGGCACGCCAGTCGTCGGTCGATGCGTGGGCGGCCGACTCGGCGCGCTCGCGCTTGTCGAGTGCCTCGAGCACCCCCTCGACCACAGTTCCGGGCTCGGCGGCCAAGAGATCGGTCGCAGTGAACGTCGCTTCACGCCACGCGCCCGCGGGATCGATCAAGAACTGTCGTGCATCGGCGTCCTGAAGCCAGTGGCGAAGCCGTTTCGACGTCGGAGACGCGCCAAACCGGAGGACGACATCCGGCGCTGGCAGTGCATCGATGTAGGCATCGTAGCCACCGTATACTGTTCGTGGTGTGTCACTCTCCTCGACGTGCGGGCCGTATCGCAGTCCCGACAGCGGATCCGCGAGGATCGGCACACCGAGCCGGTCTGCGAGGTCGGTGACCGCATCGGGCTCGAGAGAGCTGCAAGCGGTCGGGTCGGCAGGCCCCGCGACGATCAGCGGCCGGTCGGCGGCCTCGAGCGCCTGGAGCAGCTTCTGATGGTCGTCATGCGTGAGTGTCTGCGTTCCGTCCGCCGTCTCGACGAACGGCCCGTCTCGTCCCACTGCTGCCAGCGTATCGGCGAACGAGTCGGGGACGTCGCCGGGAACCTCGATCGGCTCGAGGGGCTTGCGGAACGGACAATTGCAATGGACGGGACCGGGCGGAACGCCGGTCGTCTCCGAAAGCGCACGCGCGGCACTCGTCCGAAGACTGCGCACCTTCCGCTCGTCGGCTTCGGGTTCGGGCAGTTCGGTGTACCACCGCACCGCGTCGCCGTAGAGTTTGACCTGATCGACGGTTTGATTCGCGCCGCTGTCGCGCAACTCAGGCGGGCGGTCGGCAGTGAGCACGAGCAGCGGAACGCGGGCCTGATCGGCTTCCATCACGGCGGGATGAAAGTTCGCGGCTGCCGTCCCGGAGGTACAGACCAGTGCCGTCGGCTCGCCAGTGCGGCGAGCGCGACCGAGGGCGAAATAGGCCGCTGAGCGCTCGTCTAAGTGCGAGTAGACGTCGATATCCGGGTGGTCGGCGAACGCGACCGTCAGCGGCGTCGACCGGCTGCCGGGGGCGATACAGACGGCCTCGAGGCCGCCCTTGGCGAGTTCGTCGGCGAGGATGCGACCCCAGAGGGTCGCACGGTTCGGTGCAGTCATTGGGTTACTACCGCAGTTCGTCGAGAATCGGGCGGAACTTCAACTGGACTTCCTCCCACTCCTCGTCGGGGTCGCTGTCGGCGACGATCCCGTTGCCCGCAAACAGCGTCACCGTCTCGTCGGCCGCGACGCCCGACCGTAGCCCAACCGCGAACTCGCCGTCGCCGGCGGCGTCGAACCAGCCGACCGGCGCGGCATACCAGCCACGGTCGAACGGCTCCGTCTCGCGGATCGTCTCCCAGGCTGCATCGGGTGGGACGCCGCCGACTGCAGGCGTCGGATGCAACGCCTCGACGAGTTCGAGAACGTGATGCTCGCCCTCGAGCGTCGCTTCGATCGGCGTCCGCAGATGCTGAATGGTCGCCAGCCGGCGGATCGTCTGTTCGCTAACGGTGAGGTCGCGTGCGAGCGGCGCGAGTTGCTCGCGGATCGCGTCGACGACGAGGCCGTGTTCGCGTTGAAACTTCGGATCGTCGCGCATCCGGTCGACGTGTGCCTCGTCTTCGGCCGGCGTTTCGCCGCGGGGAACCGACCCGGCAAGCGCTTCCGTCTCGACGCACGCGCCGTGTTTCGATACCAGTCGCTCCGGTGGCGCGCCGAAGAACGTCCCACCGTCGTCGTGGCCGATCTGAAAGCCATAGCAGTTCGGATATCGGCGGCGCAGTCGCTCGAGCGTCGCCGGGACGTCGATCGGTTCCTCGAGATCGACCGACAGCGACTGTGCGAGGACGACTTTCATCAGCCGACCGTCAGCAATTCGCTCGAGAGCGGTGTCGACCTGTTCGGTCCAGGCCGTCTGCGAGGTCGTCCGCCGCGTCGCGGCGACGCCGGGGGTCGTCTCGTCGTCTCGCGTCGCCGGCTGGTTCGTCAGGCGATCGTGCCAGTGCTCGAGGCGGTCGTCGACCGTCTCATCGTGTTCGCCAACAGCGGTCAGCCACGTCTCGCCGTCGTTGCAGGTCACGAACAGTTGCGGGACGACGAAGGAAGCCGCGTCGAAGCCGGTCCAGGGCGGGCCGGCCTCGTGGCCGTCGTGAAAGGAAAAGCCGCCGAACGCCCGCGGTCGCGCGTGTTCGGGGCCATCGTGTGCGAGGCCGTCGAAGACACGGCTCGCCTGCGTTCGAATCCGATCGAATCGGTCGGTGCCGGTAGCGGTAAAGCGGGCAGCAACCCCACGACCGACGATCTCGAGTCCGTCGGGTGTGGCCCACTGAATTCTCGACGCGGTTTCATCCTCGAGCACCGCACCGAACGCGGCGGTCTCGAGTTCACGGCTCCGGCTGATGAGGTCGACGGCGTTGTCAACCGACTCGGTCTCCCCCGTTAGTCGACCTTCACCCGACGATCGGTCCATCGACACAACCTCAGGACCGGCCCGCCTTCAGCCTAACTATTCGCTGACCTGGTGTATACGTCTAGCTGTACCGTTCTTCCTGCCACGGATCTGCGGTCCGCGAGTAGCCGCGTCGCTCCCAGTAGCCACGCTCCGGTTCGGTGAGGAACTCGATACCGTCGACCCATTTCGCGCCCTTGTAGGCGTACTTGTGCGGCGTCACGACCCGAAGTGGGCCACCGTGGTCTGCGGGCAGTTCGTCGCCGTCGAACGCCCACGTAAACAGCACCTCCTCACGCATGCAGTCCTCGAGCGGGAGATCCGTGGTGTAGTTGTCCAGCGCGGAAAACAGCACGTGGACCGCGTCGTCGTCGACGCCGGCCCGTTCGGCGAGTTCGGGAAACGGAACGCCGGTGAACTCGCAGTCGAACTTGCTCCAGCCGGTCACACAGTGAAAGTCCTGACGTTGGGTCACGCTCGGCAGCGATCGGAACTCCTCCCACGAGAAAGACAGTTCCTCTTCGACCGCCCCGGTGACGGTAAACTCCCACATCTCGGGGTCCCAATCGGGCGTCGCGCTCTTCGAAAGAACGGGGAACGCGTCCGTCTCACGCTGTCCTGGCGGCAGTCGCTCGTCACCGAATTCCCGATACAAGTCCGTTACGTCCGTCGCGTCCATACCCGTGGCTTCGTGCCGATCGACGTAGGTGTGACGCCATCGCCTGCCATCCCTCGAGAAACGCCGAATTTGGCAGCAAGCACAGGGGCAGAAACGAACCGAAACGGTCTCGAGACGAGCACAAGCGGCAGTTTCCATTGAAACCCTCGCTACGCCTTAGTACGATCTTCCCGAGGCTATCGATGCATGGCGAGCAGACAACAACTCACGGAGCAGGACGTCACCGAGAAGCAACCGGAAGCGATCAGTGACGAGGCGATGGGCCCCGCAGTCCTCGCATCGGCGGCGTCGGTCGGACTCTCGCTGTACTACTACTTCATCCGCGGCGATCGCCAGCTCGGGACGTTCGTCGGCCTCTGGCCGCCGACGATCCTCGCGTTCGCGAGTTACTTCAACCAGCGAAAGATGCGCCGACAACTCGAGACGCTGACCCAGCCGGGGACGAAGCTTCGAGAGGCGTTCGACTCGATGATGGGCAACCGATAAGCCAGGCTCGTCCTCGAGTCACGACCACCCATCCGGTCGTCAGTGGGCCAGCGACGCTCGCATACCAACTGTCGTTTCGGCTGCCTGAATTTTTCTTTCCGCTCCGTGTAGATTCCCCGTCAAACCTAAATACCCCCTCGCCGAAAGCCGAATCAGATGCCGAAAGTAGAGATCACTATCCCGGAGCACCTCGAGATGCAGATCGCGCAGATGGTCGAACGCGGTGAGTTCGTCAACCGCGAGGAAGCGATCGAAGACCTCCTGTCGACGGGTATCAAGGCCTACAAGACGAGCGGACCGATGGACGAAGAAGAGGGCGCGACTGGCGGCACTGGCCTCGAAGACGACGGCATGATGGGCCACGACGACGAATACGTCTTCTAACGTCTAGCTTTTCGGCAGTTCGTTCGGGCGTCCGGCAGCGCATCGACCCGTCCCGCCGTCGGTGACGGATTCGGCTTGCCGGACGACGATCAGTGCCGACTCGAGTATCGTGCGTAGCGGCTCGGCACCGTCACCTCCGCCGATCGCACGCGACCGGCGTCGAAATCGTGTTGACTGCCGGTTTACACGCCGACTGTGAGCAGCGGGATCCCGAAGGCAACTGCCACACCGACGAGCATGACGACGAAGCCGACCGCAACGTCCCGTGCTGAGTAGGGACTCATCGGTGCGGTCGTTCGCTCGGCCTCGAGGTCGTGACCGACGTCGGCTGCCGAGTCGTGATCAGTCTCCGTCGCGTGCTCACTATCGTCTGCCATGCCCGGACGTTGGTCCCTCTTCATCTTAAAGACACCTACGTGATGCTTGGAGCAATCGGCGAGACGTATCACCTAGGTATATTTATCAGGTGAGGGATAACCGATCCCACGATGCCCTCCAGTCTCGGACCGTGCTCTCGCCGGCAACTTCTCGCCGGCGCGAGCGGTCTTACAGTCGCACTCGCCGGCTGTACCGGCACAGAGGAATCGACGAGCTCGAGCAGACGCGATCACACGACGCGTCAGTACGAGTCGGCCACCGAGTACGAGCCGTTGTTCGTCCGCTTCGAGAACGACGACCGCTTTGTCTATCGGAACGAGGACGAGGCCACGGCGGCGGAAAACGGCAAGGACGCAGTGGGCAGCCGCTTGCCGCTGTTCGTTTGCTCCGAAAACGACGCTGCGGAACTCTGGATTGACCCTGCCCTCGCGGACGGCAAGACGCGCGAGTTCCGTGACTTCCTCGAGGCGACTGACTTCGGGAGCCAGTCGATCGTCGTCCTCCAGTGGCCGATCGAAGACTGTTACGAGCGGCACGTAATGGGCGTCCGGGCGCTCGACGACGATTTCAAGACATCGTTCTGTCGGTCCCTGAAAGCCCCGACGACGCCCTGTGAGGCAGACCGGGAACTGATGGAAGCGATTATCCTCCGAATCGACCGGGCGTACGCGGAGCGTCCTTCAAGCAGCGGCGGTTCCGAGAGTGCATCGTGTCGCGGCCCAATTATTACAGGAACGAGCAACCCCAACGGAGCCGAGAACGCGAGTGCAGACGCGGCGCTGAACGCGACCGTGAAGATGGAGGGAGACGAATGATCGGAAACGACCGGCAGACACGCCGTCGGTTCCTTGCCGGTCTCGGTACGGTCGCTAGCGTTGCTGTCGCCGGCTGTAGCACCCTCCCCTGGGGGGACGACGGGACGGCCACGTCACTCCGTATGTCGCCGGCCGAGGCCGGGAGCGTCCTCACGGACAACGAGCCGACGGTCGAGTGGCCGGCTCCGGTCCGGCCCGCCAAGAGCGCACTCGAGACCGAACTCGAGCGTGTCGACGCGTTGCTAGCCGACGTTCCCGACCCGCTGAGACCTGATGACGTGCCAAACGGCGTCGTTCGCGAGACGATCGTCGAAAAGCGTGACGAGGCGATGACCATTCGAGCGGACGGTGCCGACGCAATGGGTGCGGCGCAGTATCACGCGTTTCGGGAGACGAGAGACGCACGTGAGGCGGCCCGACACGCCGCAACGACGTGGCACGCTATCGACGCGGATAGAAAGTCGCTCGTCGCCGATCTCCATGACGAGCGAGACGCAGTCGATACCGCAGTGACGGACCGACACGAGGCGCTCGAGTATCGCGGCACCGACACGGCCGACGGGCGACTCCGTGCGTGCCTCTACTATTTCCAACACGAGACCGACCTCGCCAATGCGGCCCGGAGTCTCGACCGCTGGAGCGTTGCCGAGGCTGACGACGTTCTAGAACTCGGCGAGTCCGTCGGCACTCTCGAGTTCGCGACGGCGACGACGACCGTCTGGGAGCACCTCGATGCCCAATGGCTCGCGGACGACGAACCCGTCGCCCTCGAGTCGACGTTCGAGACCGTCCTCGAGCGCTCCATCGAGGCGGCCGACGAAGCCGGATTCCCTGCCCAAGACGACGACTGGTTCGAAGCGATCGGGCTCGGCGATCTGGACGACCAGTACCTCGAGTTCGTCCTCTGGCGGGCCGGACAGCCGGTCGAGGACGCCCAGAATGGCATGAAAGAGGCGTTGCGAGAAGGCGACCTGGCGACTGGACTCTCCACCGCCCTCGAGTTCGAGGTGGCGTATCGGGGGTTCCAGACGGTTCGCGGCCGAATCACCGACGGCGACGTTCGCGATCTCTCGGTCGAGGACGTTCGCGCCGAGCGCCGGGAAGCGCTCGTTGCTGCCCAGCAGGCGCGCAAAGCCGAACTCGAGGGCGGATCGCTCACCGAGCCGTCACTCGGTGCGTACATCCTCGCGGAGACGCTCCGGTCGCTCGCATGGGTTGACGACAGCGTGCGACGTGCCGCTGATCGGGAACCCGAGACGACCGTCTCGCTGACCAGCCAGTACCGCGACTACGTCCGATACCGGAGCCACCTCGAAGCACTGCCGGCCGCCGTTGAGGCGTTTCGCGCTCGGCTGCTCGAGTAGCCGATTGTCCGATCCAGACCCCTTTACTACCCTCGGTGCGAACGATCCGCTAAGAACACATGGCACTGACCAAGCGAATCATTCCCTGTATCGACGTGGATCTCGACGAGGATGGGAATCCGGCGGTCTACACCGGCGTCAACTTCGAGGACCTGAAATACACCGGCGACCCCGTCGAGATGGCCAAAGCGTACAACGAGTCGGGAGCCGACGAGTTCGTCTTTCTCGACATCACCGCTTCCGCGGAGGGTCGCGAGACGATGCTCGATGTCGTCGAGCGCGTCGCCGACGAGGTCTTCATTCCGCTGACGGTCGGCGGCGGCATCCGCACCACCGACGACATCAAAGAAACCCTGCGGGCCGGCGCGGATAAGGTCTCGATCACCACCGGCGCGCTCGAGCGTCCCGAGCTGATCAACGAGGGCGCACAGGCCTTCGGCAACCAGTGTATCGTCATCAGCGTCGACGCCAGACGGCGCTTCGACGAAAAGGGCGAACACTACGTCGAGATCGACGGCGAGTCCTGCTGGTTCGAGTGTACGAAGAAAGGCGGCCGCGAGGGTACCGGGATCGACGTCCTCGAGTGGGCCGCGGAAGCCGAGTCCCGCGGTGCGGGCGAACTCTTCGTCAACTCGATCGACAAGGACGGCACGAAAGACGGCTACGACCTGCCGCTGACGAACGCCGTTACTGACACCGTCGACACGCCGGTAATCGCCTCCTCGGGCTGTGGCAGCCCCGAAGACATGTACGACGTGTTCACCGAAGCCGATGCCGACGCCGGCCTCGCGGCCTCGATCTTCCACTTCGACGAATACTCGATCGAGGAGACGAAAGCCTACCTCGACGAGCACGGCGTGCCGGTTCGCCGCTAGACGACGCGGTCAGCCCGGCTGGCACCCACACGTTTATTTTCTCGGAGTCCTCCGTCTCAAGTAGTGAAATGGCGGTGTACGTGGTGTGGGAAACCGCACGCGGAGAACGACCCACCCTGTGACAACTGCGGGCACAACACCTTCGAGAAGGCAGTCGTCCGAGCGGACGAGACCGGTGAAGGCCACGGCGCGGCCGCCGCCGACGATACCGACGGCGAACCGATACCGTCCGGAACCGTCGATACCGGCCCCGACTACGTCTGGGCCTGCACGAACTGCGGCCGCGAGCACGTCCGCAACTCCCCGCCGTGCTCTCGCTGTGGCAACCCCGACCTCGAGAAAGTCGAACAGACCTACGAGGGGCTCGAGCGCGACCTCGAGACGTCGAGCTGGCTTGCGGTCGCGAAACCCTACCTCCCGATCCTCGCCGTAATCGGGATCGTCATCGCGCTGTTCGCGACGGGAACCGTCCCACCCTCGATACTGCCTGGAATCGGCGCGCCGTCGCCGCCGGATGCACCCGGCGAGGGGTCCGAAGCGGCAGGGATCGACCTCGAGGCGACCGAGCAGGCAGTCCACGATCGGCTCGAGGCCGACCGCAATCAGTCCGAGTCACGAACGTACGACGACGGACTTGCGGACTACGCCGAATACATGAATCGTGCGTTCGTGGTGATCGAGTACGAGGAGTCGAGACCCGACCCGGCCCAAGCGAGTGACTTCGGTGCCGACTGCCAGCGTGAGCCATACGCTGGACGGCTCCAGGGGACGCTGTCGATCGCCGACTACGACGACGAGGCGGCACTCGCCGACGACATCGCCACAGCCCTCAGCGAGGAGACCGGCGACAGCGATTTCGACAGGGAAGGGCTCGACCTCCACGTCGTTGACGGCTCTGTTTACGTGTTCTACGCGGCGTGTAGCAGTTCGAACTGATCGATCGATTACAGCCGGACCTCGTTCGTACCACGGCACCAAAAGAGAACGATCGGGTCGAACCCGAGACGACAGTGCTTACGCGGCCGCTTCGAACGCGTCGCGGAATGATGTCGCCTTCTCGCGGACGGTCACGGCCGCGTCCTCGAGACACTCGAGGGGGTCGGCCCCGCCCTCGGTCTTGATCGTCAGGATGGGCTCGGTCTGGCCGCCCGACTGTTCGGGGTTGACGTCGTAGGTCGCTGCACTCACATCGTCGTGCTCGAGCAGCGCGCCCTTGAGCACGTTCATGAACGTGTGGTCCTCGCCGGCGATTTCGATCGAGAGTTCGTCCTCGGTGCTCTCGGTGACCCGCAGTTCCATGTCAGTCAGTGCGGCCGTCGGCCGCTTGTACCTTTCGAAGCCGGCCCTCGGGACGGCTCACGTCACGATCGTCGTCGCTCGCCGCGACAGTGGGGCCGACCGATCCGGGAACGAGCGACTTTCGCTGAAGGCAAACCACTATACGGCCCCGTTCGAACCACGGCATATGCGCACCCTCGCGGCCCTGCTTGCGGTCCTCGTCGCCGCGTCGCTGATCGGGTCGATCGCGGTCGTCAGATGGATCCACCGGCCGGCACAGCGCTGGCGTGACGTCGCTCGAGCGCGACTCGTCTACGGGATCCCGTGGGGATCGCTGGTCGTGATCGCGTTCGTCCTCGCCGTCTACCTGTTCGTCCAGAGCGGGCTTGCGGACTTCGACGATCCCGTGACGATTCCCTTCCGCACGTGGTCGTATTTCTACCCGCTCGGGATGGCGACGGCGTCGTTTTCCCACGCGGGTCCCGGCCATCTCATCGGTAACCTCGCCGGGACCGCCGTCGTCGCGCCGATCGCCGAGTACGCCTGGGGCCATTATCCGGACGAGCGCGATCCGGTGCGAACCGACTCGTGGGCCGCCGATCCGCGCGTCCGGGCGATCGTCGTCTTCCCGCTTGTGGTCATCGGCGTCGGACTCGTGATGAGCCTGTTCGCGCTCGGCCCCGTCATCGGCTTTTCCGGTGTCGTCTTTGCCCTTGCAGGCTTTGCACTCGTTCAGTATCCGATCCTGACGATCATTGCCACGCTCGGCGTCCAAGACGTCGTCTTGCGGCTCTACTACGCGCTACAAGAACCCATCCGTGTCTATACTGCTGAGCCCCGCCCGCCGTCGGCACCCTCCTGGGCCGGTATCGCCATTCAGGGCCACGCACTCGGGCTCTTCGTCGGCTTCGTTCTTGGGGTCGCCCTCCTCAAACGCCGCCACAGCTGCCCCGATCCGCTACGGCTCTGGCTTGCCGTTCTGTTGTTTGGCTTCTCGAGGGAGCTGTGGGCGATCTACTGGTTTGGTGCCGAAAACACGTTCATCCTCTACCAGGGGCCGGGCGTCGCCATCGTCTCGATACTCGCACTCGTGGTCACGCTATCGATGACCGCCCCCGACACGCCTCTGCTCCCGCCACAGCTCCAGCGACTGGTCGCACAGCCAGCCGACGACGATTCGTCGCCTGCCACCAGGCCGCTCGAGCTCGCCGGCAGCGCTCGCGACCGCGTCGTCACTGCTCGTCTCGAGCGCGTACGCGAGATCACCGGTGCGGGACACGATCGCGAGCCGGGCCTGCTGGCGACGCTGACTCGCAGACGAGCCGCGTTTCTGGCGGTCCTCGGCGTGCTCGCACTGCTCGCCGGCATCGCCGTCCCCGCGAACTTTCTCGTCGTCGACGACGCGACGGCAACGTCGGATTCGCCGCTCCAGATTCAAGACTACACGGTCGAGTACGTCGAGGGAGTCCCCAACGAATACGTCTCCGGGATCGGTATCGAGGCCATCGAGAGCGACGACGGTCTCGAGTCGAGCGGGGTGATCGTCGCCAGCGAGCAACGCGAAATCTGGCTCGAGGCGGTCAGCACCCAACGGCTGGCCTTCACGGGCAAGGAAACGATTACCGTCGGCGGCTCCGGCTGGCGCGAGACGGTCCACGTCGACCGCAGCGGCTGGGAACCGGTCGGCAACGACACCGTCTATCAGGTCTGGCTGTGGGAGGACGGCACCGATCGCCAGCTCGCGTACGAATCCAACAACTCGCGGGCCGACGTGCGGATCGCCGGTCGAAACGTGACCATCGGCACCGACGACGGCACGTTCGACCTCGCGGTCACTGCGAGCGAGGACACCGTCACCGCGACGACAGCGATCCCAGCCGAAAACGAGACGACAACGGCTGGCGGGCTGACCTTCGAGCGAGACGAGGAGACGATCTACGCGGCCGCCGACGGGACGCGGGTCGCGATCGCGAGCAAAGAGACGTACAACGGCTTCTGACCGCTATTGCGTGCTGATTTCCGATCTCGTTATACTCGCGTCGGCCACTCGATGCGGAAGACCTCGGCCTCGAGCGTCGCTTCTGCTTCGGTATGGAAGTCGAACTGCTTGGGCAGCGGGAACGCCGCCCGAAACGCATGCGTTACCTCCCCGCCCTCGTCGGCAGCGAACGACTCGACGAACTCCTGGCTGCCCTCGTTGTGGATCGTATAGGAGACCGCCCCGATCTCGCGTGCCGTCTCGAGGAAGTCCCGATCCGCGTGTCGATTCCCACGCTGTGCGCCGAAGGGTGGATTCGAGAGCACAGTCGCATCAGTGACCGAAAACGGATGGCGGGTGACGTCGCCACGAAGCCAGTCGATAGCGCGACCGCGGTCGTCATCAGCCACGACTGCCTGTTCGTTCCGTTGGGCGACTGCGAGCGCGTCAGTGTCGACATCGATCGCCGCAACGCGGTCGCCACCGGCCAGTGCGGCCGCGATTGCGAGCATCCCGGTTCCAGTACCGAGATCGATGACCTGCCCCTCGAGATCGCCCTGTAATCCTGCCAGGTGGCAGAGATGTGCGGCCAGTTCCGGCGGGGTGAGATACTGCTCGAGGGCTGGTGACGGCTCCGAAAAGTCCTCGAGAGACTCGAGTCGACGAGCGAGCGTGCGTCGAGACGGGCTGGACATGATCAGGTATCAGTACTCGAGTGTAATGGCTTTCTCGAGGTCGCGGTCGCGTTGCTGGTCGTGTGAGTGTATACGTTCCGTTTTCATGATATATTCGAATAGAGTTAAGGAGAGTCCGTGGAAGTGATAGATATGGACGAGTGTCCACGGTGTGGGGGACCGATCAACGAACTCTCGCTTGGCGATGTGTCGACAGTCATGTGTTCACGCTGTGGTTTTGCCGACATCCCCGTCGAACACCAGCCGGCCAGCGAGGAGGTCGAGTCCTGGCGGGACGCGCTCAACCGGTTTTACGAGCAGTCGGCCGATCGCTGAGAGTCTCTTTCGCTCGCTGCGCTGCCTGACCGCGATACCTGTGAAAAATAACGCCGCTGGAGCGACGGCTTACTCGTTTGCAGGTGCTGCTTCTGCTTCGTCCGCTTCCTCCTCGTGATCGACGTCCTCGTCGGAGCGAGCCGCGACGAGCCCACCGCGAGCGACGCTGTACAGCGGTTCGTTCGCGTGCGAGACACCGCTGATCGAGAACGGAATGTTCGCCTCCTCTAAGTGGTCGCGGAACAGCGCCTCGAAGCCGTTGGGGCTCGAGGTGCCGCCGGTGACGACGACGGGGATGTCGAGTCCTTCTTCGACGTCTTCCTCGTCGACTTCCTGGACGATGTTCTCGATGACGTAGTCGAGTAAGTTCTCGTAGTAGATCGACAGCGCACCCTCGACGCCGCCGACGTCGGTCGTAAAGTCGAGTTCGAAGTCGTCTTCCTTGATCGAGGTGACCTTGTCGACGGGCGTGCCGGTTGCGCGGGCGGCCTGTTCGTCGACCCAGTCCCCACCACGGGCGACGGAGAACTTCATGACGGGCACGGCGTAGTAGGCCAGACAGACGTTGGTCATGCCGGCACCGAACGAGATCCCGAGGCCGGTGAAGTTGTTGTCCGCGAGTTCAGAGTAGATGACGGACATTCCCTCGTTGATCGGCTCGGCGTCGTAGCCCATGTCGTCGAGGAAGGATTCGATCGTCTTCTGGTGGTACAGCGTCGAGAGTTCGGAGTCGATCGGGTCCGCTGGCGTCGAGAAATAGAGCTTCTCGTCGGGATAGGCGGGCTCGCCGACGACCTGCTCGATGATGAGCTTCATCATCGGGATCGCACTCTGCTCGTCGTTCGAGAGGATCCCGTGTTTCATCGGCCGTCGAGTCTCCTTGTTGAAGATGTTCGCGAAATTGAGTGCGTCGTCGCCGACGACGTAGACCTTGTCGTCTTTGCGAATGTGGAGCACTTCGCTTCGCGAGAGCATCTGCTCGGCCATATCCGAGTACTCGATCTCGACGAATGAGTTACGCTGTTGCACGAATACCGTGTCGGTTCCATCCTGCTGTGCAGACAGGATGTTCATGGTCCCGACGTCTAGGCCTTTGGCCATGTGTGGGGAAGGAAACCGACGGATTATAAATCTATGTACGCCACTTACAGATCTGATACTATGAAGAAAGATGCTATTTCTTTCCGCCGCCCGGCGTTAATTTCGTCGTGTCAGATCCCGGATCCGATCGAGTAGCTTTGCGATCGGTGACGTCACCGTCTCGACCGTACTCTTCTCGTCGGCCGTCGCCAGTTCCTCGGCCCGCTGTTGTTCGCGAAGCTCTTTGAGTTTCGCCGTCTGATCGTCGACCGTCGAACTCGAGGTGGTCTGCTTTGTCTCGCCGCCCTTGAGGCCTTTGAGACCGGCGACCTGTGCGTCGACACCCGACGAGCGGGTCGTCGTGGTCCCGACGTTGGTTTCGACGTCGACATCGTCGAAATCGTCCTCGGAGAAGCTCAGTCGTGTGTGCTCGGTCTTCTCGACGCCACCCCACGAGAGTTCGACGCCGTCCATCGCGTCGTCGATGTCCTGTTGGACTTCTGCGTCGGTCACGTCGGGGTCGTCGTCCTCGTCGTCGGTTGCCACTACGTCGGCCTGCTGTGCCATATCGAGATAGTGGGCGATCAGTGCCGCACCCGTTGAAGCGGTGATACCAGCGAGCCCGACGGCGTATACTGCGACCACCTGAACAGTATAGTCGTTGTTGTAGCCGTTCCAGTGGTGTGGATAGGCGAAAAGGAAGCCAGCGACCGCAGCGACGGTGATCGCCGCGCCGCCGATCGACGTATACAGCATCCGCCGTTCCGACGGGAGGAGTGTGACGATCCCAAGCATCACGACGGGAAGAGACACCATCGCAAGTGCATATGCGGGACCGACCCACGCGAAGTAGCCGGCGGATCGGGCTTCGTGCGTGTTGCCCCACAAAAAGAGCACCAATGCGACGATGGCCAGCCCGATCCCGCCCAGAAACAGACCGAAGCCGACGTAGACGTCGGCCCGATCCTCCGGTTCACCGATGTATCGACGATAGAGGTCGAAGAGATACCCGTCAGGGGCCTGTTCCGCTGCCATTGACCCCCCGTTTACGCTCCAGTACTATGACTGTTGGGACGAGAAACGAACTCGATACCCGCCCGCTTCGCTCCGCGAACGGCACACTCGGTGTCGACGCGACATGACGTGTAAGCCACGGTGAACGACACCATAGTTTGATGATGGCTCGGCCAAAAGCTACTTCTATCTCGAATAATGGCTGGTAATACGAACACCGTCCTCGTCGCGGACGACGATCCCGCCGTCGTCGATCAACTCCGGTTGTGGCTCGACGACTATCGGGTTGAGGCGACGACGGATGGCGACGAGGCGATCGCACGCCTTGCGACCGCCGACGCAGTAGTGGTTGATCACGACCTCCTGCCAGTATCCGGAGCCGTCGCAGCCGAGCTCGAACACCGTGCGACGACACAGACGATGGCGATCCTGTGTGAGAGCACGGACGCCCATAATTGTCCGTTTTCGATCGGCAACACGCTCGTCAAGCCCGTCGAGAAGGACACAGTGGTCGAGACCGTCGACAGGCTCCTCCGTCGCGCCCGATACGACGAGCTGATCGCGGAATGTACGACGCTTGCAACGAAACGAGGGGCACTCGAGGCCGGTGGCGACACCGCATCCGGCGCACGATCTGAGACGGTCCAGCGGGATCTCGACGAGCTGTTTACGGAACTCGATGACCTGGTGGGAACGTTCGACAGCGATGATTTCCGGGCGGCGTTCGCGACGTGTGAGGTCGGGACGGCCATCCAGCCACGGTGTGCAAGCGAGTTCTCCTGACGGCACCGAGCGTGAGCACCATCGATATTCTCCGCTCTCGACAGCGTGCAGTATATACGTTCGTGGCAGCAAGGGCTGTCAATGAGTCAGGAGCCGGAGTACAGCGAGGGCGACCTCCGAAACACCGGGATGAGTCTCAAACACGACCGTGAGTGGGACTACGAACTCGAGCAGATCGTCGAGGCGATCGAGGAACGAGACGCAACGAAAGTCGGGCTACAGTTCCCCGAAGGGCTGAAGCGACGCGGCCCAGCCGTCGCCGACGACCTGCGCGAACTGACCGGCGACGACGTGACGTTCATGCTCTCGGGCCAGCCCTGTTATGGGGCCTGTGATCTTGACACCTATCTGATGAAACGCACCGACGTGTTCGTACACTTCGGTCACTCGCCGATGAAGAACACGGACAAGGTCATCTACGTGCCGCTGTTCTCGAACGTCGAGGTGACGCCGATCATGGAGGAAGCGCTCGAGACGCTCGAGCCAGCCGAGGAGACGGAGGGTGTCGGGCTCGTCACGACGGCCCAGCACATGAATCGCTACGAGGAGATGACGGAGTTCTTAGAGGAGCGTGGCTACGAGGTCCACAGCCGTCGCGGCGACGAGCGACTGACCCACGAGGGGCAGGTACTCGGCTGTAACTACGCGAGCGCGGCCGTTCCCGCCGATCAGGTGCTCTACGTTGGCGGCGGGAAGTTCCATCCCCTCGGGCTGGCGATGGAACACCCCGACAAGCACGTTGTCATCGCAGACCCGGTCAACAACGTCGTCACCGTCGCGGACACGGAGAAGTTCCTGAAACAGCGCTACGGCGCGGTCCACCGCGCGATGGACGCCGAGAAGTGGGGCGTCATCTTCTGTACCAAGATCGGACAGGGACGCTGGGAACAGGCCCAGGAGATCTTGGACGACAACGACAACGCCTACCTCATCACGATGGACGAGGTGACGCCGGATCGGCTGCGCAACTTCGATATGGACGCGTTCGTCAACACCGGCTGCCCGCGGATTACGACCGACGACGGCCCGCAGTTCCACAAGCCGATGCTTACCCCCGGCGAGTACCGAATCGCCGTCGGCGACGAACCGCTCGACAGCCTCTCGTTCGACACCTTCCACGGCACCTGGTAACGCCGACGCCATCCTTCGTCGACGCACAGTTGTGAGTCGATCACGCTGCGCTCGTCGCCCGTCGCATCGACGGTCAACAGAGACGATAACACTTACCCAGTCGGTCCCCGCATCCTCAGATATGATCGAAAGCGACTGGGACGACTGGCTCGTCCGCGACGTCGAAGACGCGACGCCAGAGGGTGTCGCGATCTGGTATCTCGGCTGTAACGGCTTCGTCCTGAAGGGGAGCGAGGGCACGACGATCTACATCGATCCCTATCTCGGACTCGGCGACCCGCCGCGGACGGTCCGGATGATTCCCGTGCCGTTCGATCCGGACGATGTCGCGGAGGCCGACGCCGTCCTCGCAACGCACGAGCACACCGACCACGTCCACGGCCCGAGTCAGGCCCCGATCCTCGCGAACACGGGCGCGACCTTCTATGCACCCGACGATAGCGTCGCGAAAGCCCGCAACGAAGAGGCATGGACCGACGAATGGGACGTCACCGACGAGCAGCTGACCGAAGTCACCGAAGGAGAAACCCTCGAGATCGGCGAGTTCACCGTCCACGTCGAGACGGCCAACGATCCCGACGCGACCCATCCCGTCAGCTACGTGTTCGAACACGACGCCGGGACCTTCTTCCACGGCGGCGATACGAAACCGACCGACGAGTTCGAGCGGATCGGCAACGAGTACGACATCGATCTCGCGGTGTTTGCCTTCGGGACCGTCGGACAGATTCCCGACAAACAAACCCGCGAGCCCAAGCGAACCCGCTGGTACAACGACGAAAATCAGGTCGTCGAGTGTGCCAGCGCCCTCGAGTGTGACCGCCTCCTGCCGAGTCACTGGGATATGTGGAAGGGCCTGACCGCCGATCCGAAGGCGTTACACCACCACGCAGCGAGCTTCGAGTATCCGAAGCGACTCGAGGTCGCCGAGATCGGCGATCGCGTCGATTTGTAGCGATTTTCGAACTGTCCACACGTTTTATAGTAATGGTATGGTAACGTTGAGCCCATATGACCAGCACCGCCGATATGGACGACGTAATCGAGGTCAGTGCCGACGGGATCTCCGTCCAGAAGACGTTCGAAGCGGACGAGTTTCCCGTTCCTGCGATCCGATTCGATCTCGAATCGGACCGTGACGAGCCAGTCACGGTGCAACTCTCTGAGGAGATTCCCGAATCGTTCCCGATGGACAAAGTCGGGTTTCATCCCGACTATCATAGCGACGACTGGACGGCCTACCAGGACAACCACGTCGAATTCACGGCGACGCTCGAGCCTGGTGGCGATCTCGAGACTGTCTATGGCATCCAGATCGACGACGACAGCCGAGCCACGGAGTTTCTGACGGAACCGACGATCGTCGAGCTCGAGGCTGGCGACGACGATCGGTCGGATGTCGACGAAGTCGACGACGACGTCATCGGCAACATCGTCTCCGAAGACAGCAATCAGGCCGTCAAAGACATGATCGCCGGCGAATCTGATGCCGTTCCCGGCCTCGAAGGCGACGAGGACGACGACAGCGACGTGGAAGATGACGAGGACGCCTCGGGACTCGACCTCGATCTCGAGGCTGTCGACACTGACCCCGATCCGGTCGACGACGAGACGGCCGACGGCGATGAAACGCCGGACATCGATCTCGGGTTCGATGACGAAGAGCTCCCGGAAGCCGACGACGAGCCGGATATCGACCTCGGCTTTGACGAGGATGATGAGCTGTCCGTCGGGGAAGACGAGCCGGACATCGACCTTGGGTTCGACGAGGACGACGACCTGTCCGTTGCGGAAGACGATCCGGATATCGATCTCGGAGTTGACGAAGACGACGACCTGTCCGTTGCGGAAGACGATCCGGACATTGATCTCGGAGTTGACGAGGACGACGCCGAATCGGACGCCGAGGATAACACTGAATCGGCTGCTGATGAGGACACCGAACCCGCCATCGAGGAGGACGCTGAACCGGCTGTTGAAGCGGATCCCGAATCGGCCGCTGAGGATGACGCCGAACTGACGACTGACGAGGACGACGAGCCGGCCGTCGAAGAAGACGCTGAATCGACCGCCGAGGACGACACCGAACTGACGGCTGAGGAGGACGACCCAGCCGTCGAAGAAGACGCAGAACCGACCGCCGAGGACGACACCGAACTCGATGTGACGATCGACGCCGACACGGACGAGACAGCCACCGAAGACGAGTCGGAAACTGAAGACGCCGAACCGATCGACGACGATGCCGAACCGGCGGCAGACGAGGAGGACGTCTCCGACACTGCACTCGAGACGACCGATGATGCTGCAGACGAGCCGGTCGAAGCGAGCGGCGACGAATCGGACTCCGAGATCGAAGCGGACACGACCGACGACGAGGAACCGCCGGCACTCGAGGGTGAGCCTGACGCAACTGCCGAGACAGAGCCAGACGACCAGGATGACGACGACACGGCCGAACCGGAAGCCGAGCAGACGGACTCGGCCGACGAAGCTGACGCTGACGAACCGACGGCTGACGACGCGGTCGAGTCGCCCGCTGACGTCGAAACCGCGACCGTCGAATTTGACGGCTCGGTTGCGGCTCGTCTCGCGACCGAGATCCGCGACGGGACTGTCGACGACGACGATCTCGAGACGATTCAGGCCGAACTCGACCTCGAGCCGTCGGGGCCGGAGATCGCGAAAGTCGAGCACCTCCACTCCCGCGTCGAGGAAGTCGCAGCCTACACTGACGCACTTGAGACGTTCCTCGAGGACAACGGCACGGGCGCACAGCTCATCGAAGACGTCCAGGACGATCTCGAGGCGCTCGAAGACGATCTCGCGTCGATGGACGAACGACTCGAGGGGACCGAATCGCACGTCGACGAACTCGACGCGGACGTGGCCGATCTCACCGACTGGAACGCCGATCTCGAGACGGATCTGAGCGATGTCACCGACGACGTCGCCGAACTGGACGACACCGTCGAGGCGATCGACGACGATGTCGACGACCTCACGGATACCGTCGACGACGTGGAATCTGATCTCGAAACCGTCGCGGACGACCTCGAAGCGGTCCGGGAGGACGTAACGGACATTCAGGACTGGCGTGACCAGCTCGGTTCGATGTTCGCTAACTAAGGAGCGCGATCGTCGGCTATCGGATTCGGACTGTGCTGGAAACGCAACTCGTTTATCCGTCGCCGATTGAGAACTGGTCGATGGGCGAGACGATACCGATCGCTGTTCCACGAAAGGGGCGACCGCTCGAGTCTGTACTCGATCGGATCGCAGATCGCCTCGGCGTCCCCGACCTCGCCGACGACATTACATCGACGCTTCGTCACGAAAAAGCACTCACGAAGGGGTCAATCGAGCCCGACGAGGAGGACGTCTACCATCGTCTCGCAGACTACAGTACCGTCGCCGATCCGACCGCGCCCGAATATACGCTGTTGCGCGACGACCGCGCCGGCAAGCCACGACGGATCGTCTTCGACAGCGTCACGATTCCGTTAGCCGATGCCGAGGGCGCTCCTGACGACGCGGCGGTCCAGCTCGTGGGCCGCGAGGAACCGTTTCGGGCGCTGCGAACCCACGAGTTCGCACTCGGGTTCGACAGCGCCGATCTGGTCCTCGAGGAGGTCGTCGAGCTCCGACCGGAGCCACTCGATCGGATCGCCGACGTGAACGCCCGCATTAATCCCGCCGACACCGACGTGCAAGTCGTCACCGGGCTCGGCGATACCGTCTACCACACGCTACTGGCCACGCCCGAGGTCGCACCGTCTGCCGAATCGATCGATCGGGACTTCCTCGAGACCTACGAAGGACAGCTCTGTATCGAGCCCAGATACGAACGGCTCGTCCAGGCCGTGCTCGGAACGCGGCTCCTCGATGGCATCGGCTTCCGGTATCCGGACGAGGGCCGCGAGGAAGAAGCGGCGATCGCCGACGCGGGACTTGGCGTCTATCTGACCGTGACTGGCTCGACCGCCCGCGATCACGGCCTCCTGCTCGGTGAACAGCTGTTCCCAAGCGAGACCGTCCTGCTCGAGAACACGGCAGAAACGACCGACACAGTCGACCACGTCCGCTCGCTGCTGAACGGGGCCGATCTCGAGACGGAACTTGCGGTCGGCCACTAAGCGCACTTACGAGTCTCTCCTACTCCCAGTTGTGCAGCGAGTCGCGGAAGATTTCCGCGACGTCGGCTTTCGTGACCGGGCGCGGATTACACCGGAGCAGCCGTTGCTGGGTGTCGACCGTCTGTTCGGCCAGCCAGTCGATCTCGTCGTCGGTGATGCCAGCGAGGTCGTGGAGCCCGCTCGGGAGGACGTTCAGATCACGCTGGAGTGCAACGAACTCCTCGCGTGCGCGATCGGCCGCCGTTCGCGTGCTCAGTCCGTCCGTATCCGCGCCGAGCAGCTCGGCGATGGTCGCGAAGCGTTCGGGATCGCTGGCGACGTTGTACCCCAACGTGCTCGCCGGTGTGAGCACGGCGATCGTTTCGCCGTGATAGGTGTGATACTTGTTGCCGACTGGATACGCCATCGCGTGACAGAGGCTTGCACCGGCGGTGAGACCGGCGATCGCGCCGTAGAGCGCCCCCTTCAACATTGCCTCGCGCGCCTCGAGGTCGTCACCGTTGTTGACGGCTCGTCGGACATTGCTCGAGAGGAGGTCGATCGCCTTCTCGCTGAACAACTCCGTAAAACCAGTGCGCCCGGCGTAGACCGGTCGGTCGGCAGGGTCCTCGGGACGGAGCAGGGTGTCGTACCGATGTGTCGTATATCCCTCGATGGCATGGCCGAGTGCGTCCATCGCCGTTTTCGCGGTGAGATCTGGCGGAAGTGACGTCGTCAGCGTCGGGTCGAGCACCGCGGCATCGGCTCGTACGTTATTGCTCGAGATACCCTCTTTGATCTCTTTCTCGGCAACCGACAGGATCGCAACCGGCGAAATCTCCGAGCCGGTGCCGGCCGTCGTCGGGAGCAAAACAAGGGGCGGGCCCGACTCGGTGAGTGTCTCGCCGGAGCCGGTCGGTTCGGCGACGTAGTCGAGGATTTCGCCGCCGTTGGCGACGACCGCACGCGTCGTCTTCGCGGTGTCGAGACAGCTGCCGCCGCCGAGCCCGATGTAGAAGTCGTAGCCGTCCGTGCCCATCTCCTCGCGGACGAACGAGATACACTCCTCGACGGCCTCGATCGAGGGTTCGCGCTCCGAGCCGTCGTAGACGTCGACATCGAATCCCGTGTCTTCGACGTGGTCGGCGACCCGGCCTGCATGGCCGAGCTCGGCGAGCGTCTCGTCGGTCACGATCAGTCCGCGTGCATCGTCTTCGACGCCCAGATCCTCGAGCTGGAAGCCGAGTTCGCTGGCTGCGCCGCGACCGACACGGATCTCTGGCATCTGAATCTGCCAGACGGTTTCAGGCATGCGTTCGTGTGGGCTAGCGGAGACGGACCGCTCGTAGCTCACAGCCCCCACCCCGGTTGCATGGCCTCGAACTGCTCGGGATCGTGTCCGTAGACGATTTCGGCGTCATGACGCCGCTCGAGTGCTTTGATGCGACGGAGGCTGTCGAACCACTCGGTTTTGCCCCAGAGGAGGTGTGCCCCGAGCGGAATCTCGTCCTCGAAGTTGTCGGCCATGTAGACCTGATCGCCGGTGAAGACGAGCGTTCCCTCGTCGTCAAGATGGATCACCGTCCCGGTGAGTCCGGGCGTATGGCCGGGGAAGCGGACGAACTCCATGTCCTCGAAGTGTTGCTCGCGATCTTGGTGTAACACGTGCCAGTTCAGGTCGTGGTCGAAGTCCTCGAGGATGTACGCGCCGCTTCCCTCGTCGGTCTTCGCGCTGTAGTAGGCGAACTTGATTTCGCGCTCGTGGACGAAAACGGGGACATCCGTCCCATCAAAAAACTCGAGCCCGCCGGCGTGGTCGAGGTGCAGGTGGGTCTGGAAGACGTAGTCGATGTCGTCGATACCGAATCCGGCCTCGTTCAGGTCGTCGTCGAGCCGATGTTCGTGGGCGTCGTGTGGATAAAACGCCTGTAGGAGTCCCTCCGGCCAGTGCCCCTCGAGTGCGTCGTGATGGGAGCCAGTATCCCAGAGGATCGTTCCCTCGGGATGGTCGATTACGAGGCTCCAGACTGGAATTTCGCCGTAATCGATGTCGGGATTGGGCTCATCGTGTGTGCCGAGCACGTGCCCTTCCATCATGTAGTTCATGTCGACGTCGAGACCACCGCGGTCGAGAACGTGTATGGTAGCATCAACCATGGTATAGTACCACAACTAGGCAACCAGAACCTGCCTAATAATCATTCGGGCAGAGAGTTTGTCGCCGGTAGCACATCGAGACGACTCGATAACGGTCCGGTTGCGCTGCTCTAAGCGACTCAAATCGAACCGCTCTTACCTTGACCGGAGTCTGCTTGGCGCTGTACGCGCCAGCATATATTCAACGTCTGCTTGCAGAAAACTTATCACGAATATGGTCACTCTTCACGCACATGCAGTCCCCCTGTGACCGGCGTACCGCCCTTCGGATTGTCGGGCCAGCCCTCGCGGGCGCATTTGCCGGTTGTGTCGCTGATCGAGGCTCCGACAAATCGAATCCGTCTCCAAGCCAGCCCTCGACACCGACGCAAGCCCAACTAACGACTGCTGAATTCACGTTCGATATCGGAGTGGACGCCCAGTTCACGGACACGCATCCTGCCCGGATTCACACCGCGCTGACGAACACTGCAGCGACGCCGCTCACACTCGTTACAGGTGTAACGCCACCATTCACTTCGTATCTAAGCGATGGCAAGCCGGACACGAACCGACTCATCCTCATCCCCAACGGCCCGGATGCAGCCCATGACCCAATAGAATGGATGGGTGAGACCGATCCGCTTCCGATGACCGCTGAGGACGGGTGTTGGAACATAACACAAGGTGTGATATTCGAACAACTCGGTAGTTCCACGACGCTTGACCCGGGAGAAACCACTCGCCAGCAGTTCGCTGTGTACGGGTATCAGAACGACCCGTGCCTTCCACCCGGCACCTACAGGTTCGTCGATAACGCCACGATTCACCGAGGACGACCCTCGAGCGAGTCACCGGCGTTTGAGGTAACGCTCGAGTTTACGCTCACGCGTACCAACGACCAATCACTCTCAGTTACGGGATCTGGAACAACTGTTAGCAAACACGAACAGTAACCGACAGCTCGGTTGGCTAGCGCTTTCTCTCGTCGATTGTGAACTGCGGGCTGCGACTGCCAGACAACGGGTATCACCGGTCAAACGCACGTAGCGGCTCGTCTGATGCAGCCGACGACGGCATGATCTCGAGGTGCGAATTGATATAGCTATATGCAGTTTATCGGCCCAATTTGAGACACTGTCTTTGAGTACGATCATAGTTATACTCTATTCACTATTTCTCACAGAAGCGGAATGTGTCGACGTGAGGATCGGCAATTACGTAGTAGCCCGTACCGTCGAACTGCTCTGGCCGTCTCCTAGTGCACTGTACCGACATCCCAGTGAGATCACTGTCGATCCGACACCTATCACCGGGTGGCAGCGTAAATCGACTCGAGATAGGTCTCGCGGACGCGATCGCCCCAATTGTGGGTGTAGGTATCGATGACGTCGCCGGCGACGTCGCCCCGGAGATACTGCACGATCCCCCGATCACCAGTTCGGTCCCGCAGATGCGTCGTGAAGAAGTGCCGGAAGTAGTGTGGTGTGACGTTCTCCTGGGTCCCTCCACCGGTGCGGTACCAGCCGTGGTCGCGGGCGTGTTTCTCGACGAGATAGCGGACGTCCGACGGCGTGAGCCGCTCGCCCCACGAGTCGCGAGTATCGAGAAAGAGCGGCCGCGCTGACGATACCGCGTCCGGGCGGATCGCCAGCCACTCGCATACCACCTGCCGAAGTTCGCCGTCGACGGGGACGACTGTATCCCGCTTTCGTTTGTTCGAGGCCGTCCGTTCTTCACCGTTGATGGTTGCACCGCGGGCTGGCTCGGCAGAAATGAACACCGACGCGGGCCGGCGCTCGAGCCCGACACGCGGCGTCCAGTCAAGCTCGAGTGCCGGCGTCTCGAGGTGGAGATCCCGCAGATCGAGGTTACAGAGCTCGCCAACGCGCATCCCCGTCTTGAGGAGCGTGACGACGACAGCTCGCTCGAGGGGATGAGAAATCGAGTCAACGAACGACTGCATTTCCGGCACCGAGATATCGCGTCGCGTCGGATTCGTCTCGATCGATTCAGACAGTTCCTCCATGACGAGCGCCATCGGATTATCGTCGAAGACGCCGACACGAGTCATGTAGTCGTAGAACCGATTGAGATAGGATGCGTAGGTCGCGATCGTGCTGTCTTCGAACTCGCCGCGCAGCGAATGGACCCAGGCCATACACTCTCGGCGTTGAGCTGTGCCGACCGCGTCGACGTCGAAGCGCTCGCGAAGGAAGGTCTCGAATCGCCGCAGCACTCGCTCGTAGGCTGCAAGCGTCCGTTCGCTCTTGCCGTGATAGCGCTGGTCATCGAGGAAGTACGCGATCGGATCCGCTACGTCCGCCGGCGCGTCGCCGGTCGGTTCAGTCGCCATCCCCACCACCGTCGACGGTCGTATATCCACCGTGGCGACCGCTGTATCGAATTCGGTTGGTCGCCTGTAACTCCTCGAGTGTCTCGTCCAGTCGTGACTCGATGTCGTCGGAGACCGCCTCGAGTAGTTCGTCCCACGAATACGTGTCAGAAGAGAGTAGTTCGAGGACCTGTCTTTCGAGGCCGTTACCCCCAGGGTCTGGGTCCGGAGAATCGGGTTCCCCTGAGTCGGGATCGAACCCTTTGCGTCCGGCTTGGACCATCGTCCGAACGAATTCGCTTTGACTCATGTCGAGGTCGTCGGCGTGGGATTGCCACTCTGCTTTCTGGTAGGCTGGGACGTAAGTCTTGACAGTCGATCGAGAGGTATCGGCCGAATCGCTCATAGCAGATCGATCAATCGCGATGATATTCAATCTACCCATTATTCGAGCTAAGTATATTTATCTTAGAAGGTAGCACTTAAATAGCGCCAGTTGTGGTCCCACAAATCTAGATGTATATCATAGACGGTCCTATTAACCGATATATTAGATATTGCCAGCTAGTCCCACAATTCCAGATATACTACTGCGGTTGTGGTCTCGATAATCGGGCATACGACCGACAGTCGTGTGGATACGTTGTCTCGTCTCGGCCAACAAACGGGCAGAATAGTAGACAGTGTTTCACTTCGTCACCGGGATTGCTGCCTGAGAGAAGGACGGGAAACTCGGTAATTACGCATTCGTGCTGGGCAGCCATCATATTCTTTATCTAACTTAACATACGCTCTCAAATATGGCCAAGAGAGCAGCCACTCAGGAGGGGTCCACAGACGAAGACCAAAACAGCGGCAAGGGGAAACTCAGGAAGGCAGTGGAATTTATTCTGGACGTTCTGGATCTAATTGCCAGCTTCTTCTAGATCGATTCGTTCATCACCCCCCACTTACTCGAGCGGGCGCGTCACCAGCCAGCGATCACTCGCCGATCAGCGACTGATACCGCTGCTCGAGCACGACCATGTGCTTGCAGTGAACGGCAGCCGCCGTCGACGATCGTCTCGGGTGGCCTCGCATGGATGTCCCCAGTCGAGTGGCCACTCGGTCGACGGCTACTCCGGTCTCTGGGAGGGACTCTGTCCGTTACTCGAGTCGGCGTCACAGGGATGCGGTCGCTGGGATGTGGGAAGTGCGAACGGAGTGAGAAGACACTATCAGAGCTCATCGGGCTGTGGTCAGGGACCGATTTGTAGTGGACCGATTTTCACTGCCCAGTGAGGTGTGAGAGCCCTCACAGCCGTCGGGACACTCGTCTCGCACGCACCGTTGTACACTCATCTCGCATGCACCAGTACGATTGTGCGGCTGCATACGTGCTACATGCAACGCATGAATAGAGGTGACAACAGGTTCGGTTATTGTCTGCGGCCCTGCGTCCAGAACGCCGGAGACAGTGCGCTGCCAGACAGCTGAGGTAGATATTGAACCAATGCCGTTGTGGACGAAGACCAGCGCGAGCCGCCTTAGAACGCGACTGACGCGATTCTGTTGCGTTCTCATTGGCGGGATAGACACACAGCGGTTTCCGGGGACTGGTTTCCCGATCGATACACGCGACGACGTAGCGGTCAGATGATTACCGTCGTGCTCGAGCCCTTGCGGCGTTCCTGGACAGAATCAGGACAGAAAGCCACGAGCGGCCGGCCGAAATCCGACAGTCGTCACTGATAGAAGGGCAACAGCGGCTGTCACTGTGCCTGCCTCTTGCCAGTACCTCGAGGTGCGCACTGTCCACCTTCGAACTAATAAATCCTATAACGCTATACAGAGTTTCTTGACATCGACGGCAAACCACGGGACGATCAGCAGGGATCATCGTTGTCGACCATCGACGTGTCATCCGTCGGGTCGCTCGAGTCCTGAGCCCATCGGTCGGCTGGTTGCTGGCGCTTCCGGACCCGAAGTCGCTCCTGTAGCTGCTTCTCAATCGCGGCCTGTACCTCGAGTCCTCGATCGGCATCGATATCGTGGGCCGTCGCGGCCCGACCGAAAAACGAGGCGGAACTGGCGGTGTCTGCAGTCACACTGGCGAGGTGACGACGGCGCTGAAAGATCGTCGCCTCGTGAAGGACGGCCTGCACCCGGTAGTAGGGAACGATCTTCGTCGTTCGCCGCCAGAACCCCGTCTGGGTGAGGACGTATCGCTCACCGGTGTGGAACCCACGATTCGTCCATTTGAGGTGGGCAGCGACGGGGACGACCGCGACGAGAACGGCGGCGATGTACCACCGGTCAAGCGGCGTGTAGCGCGCGACAGCGAACGCACCGGCGACCGACGCAGCGACGACCAGCAGGTAGCGGACTGCGTACCGTTCTCGAGCGCGACGGGGTGGCGACTCGAGGTCGATCGGGCCGAAGGGTTCGATCGCACGCGCAAGCGCGACGACGCGGTCGGCATCGGCGAGGGGAATCGCGGATTCGGTCCCGCGAGAGTCGGACTGGCCGGGGGCGTAGCCGGCCGTCTCGACGCTCAACGCGGCGTAGCCGAACCAGCGGAAGGGAATCGCTTCCGAGATCGTTAGTGCCTGGACCTTCTCGAAGGGGATCGTCCCGCTGTAGTGCTGGAGAAGCCCCCGCTCGTAGTAGAGTTCGTCGCCGGAACGCGTGAGTCGGAAGCCGTAGTAGCGGGTAAACGTGAGGATTGCACTGATGAGCCAGGCAGCAAGCAGGAAGACCAGAATCGCCCACACGAGCGCGAACGCCCCGGTTGCCGGACCCGGGAGGCCGCTGATGCGGTCGGCGGGGACCAGCGTAGTGGGATCGAACCCGCTGGCAAACGAGAGCGCGATCCCGCCCAGCACGCTCGCGCCCGGGTCGATGGTGAAGACGCTCAGGATCACGAGTTCACGGGGCTGGATTTCGAAGAGGAGTTCTTCCTCCTCGGCCGTCTCTGCTGTGGATCCAACGGCGGCTTCCTCACCCTCGAGTGAGTCCGTGTCTTCGGCCTCGGTACGTGTGCCCTGTCGCAGTTGCCGTCTGAGGCGATGGGCTTCTGTCTCGGAAACGTACCGAAGACTGACTTCGGTCTCGCCACCACCAGCAGTTTCGATGTGGACGGCGGCGATGCCGAGGAGTCGGTCGACCACGTTCTGTCTGATGTCGACGTTCTGAACCCGCCCCAGCGGGAGTTCGCGGGTGCGACGTGAGAGGACGCCGGAGGTGACGTCGAACGTGTCCGCGGTGAGTTCATATCTGAACCGCTGGTAGTAGGCGAACTCGTAGACGATCCCGGTGATGATCCCGAGGACGACGAGGCCGACGATCGACAGCAGATCCATCCCGTTGCCGCCCGGCGAGACGACGACGCCGATGATGAAGAAGACGAAGCCGGTATTGAGGCTGCGCGAGAGCGACCGGACGGCCACCGACGCTGGATGGAGTTTCTTCATACGGCGTCTTCACCCGCGCTCTCGATTGCAAGTCGGCGAAGCGACTCCTGGAGTGCCTCGGCGCGTGCCGGCGTCAGGCCAGGGATCGCGACGTCCGAACTCCGCGAGCCAGCAGTGTAGACGACGACCGTCGCAAGGCCGACCGCTCGCTCGAGCGGTGATCGCCGAGAATCGACGTGCTGGACGCGAACGAAGGGCACGACCGTCTTGGTTCGCGTAAAGACACCCCGGCGGATGTAGAGATCGTCGTCTCGAAGCTCGAATCGCCAGATGCCGTAGCGTCGCCAGGCGATGAAGACGCGAATCACGGCGAGTGCAACTGCGATCACCGCGGCAGCGGGGACGATCGCAACCGGCACGGCGTCGCCGAGTTCGGTTCGTGAGAGGCCGATCGCCCCGCCGACGATGAATCCACCGATGATCGCGGCTCGAGCGAGTGCGAGCACGAGCCAGACGATCCGAACGCGCGGCGTGAGCCGTTCCATACGTGTCGTGACGGAACTGATTCGATTAAAGGGTGGGAAAGCGGCGGTCGTTTGCACCGGGTGAGAGCTCCGATCGAGACATGGATTTCGTTCGATTCGGAGTTCCACGACCGCCCGTAGTGCGACCGAGCGTCGTCGACGTGGACTCCAGTAACTAGAAGAAAGGAAACGAACCCTCGGGATAAGACCGACTCCTGTCAGTGAGTCGTCGTTCGGACGTCTTCGACGCGATAGAGGTCGTCCTGCAGGCCGTCGCCGTCACAGTCTTCGTTCGGACACTCGTAGTGCCAGCCGTCTTGGGTCGCGTCTCCTTCTCGGAATCGATCGCCACATACCTGACAGAAGAGTTGTCCCTTTTTGCACGTATCGCGGTGTAGCTCGAGGGCGAGCTCGGTCTGGAACGACTGGTTGCAGTTACGACAGGTGTGCATATTTCGTCTGACGTGAGCATCCGCCAAAACTGCTTGGGTTCTTTTATTCCGCCAGATTCGTGCGTGATTCGGCGTCACTGACCCGATTTGGGGCCGATAGCCGGGCAAAAAAGAACGGTTGAAATTCGTGTTTACTCGACCTCGAGTTGTTGATTTGTTGGGGGATCGGCCATCTCATGTTCTGTGTGATCGCGCACCACTATCGAGTGTCGAAATAGTGGTAGTTAGAGTTACGGGAGTGGGTCAAACCGGCGATAGTCTCCCTGATTGATTTCTGTCTGGCGATCTAACCGCTCGGTAATGGACTCACTCGTCATCGGCGGCCGGCTGTTCGCAGGAGTGTTGCTGATTCTGGCGAACGCCTTCTTCGTCGCGATCGAGTTTGCGTTGACTCGTGCTCGACAGTTCACCAAGGAGGAGTTCGTCGGAGACACGCCCGCACTCGAGCGGGCATGGGAGATGACTGACAACCTCGAGCTCTACCTCACCACGTGCCAGGTCGGGATTACAGCCTCGAGTATCGCCGTCGGGATCGTCGCAGAACCGGCGCTGGCCGCGATATTCGAACCACTGTTCGTGAACACGGCGCTTGCTTCGATCGGTAGCGGAGCGATCATTGCCTTCCTCATCATCAACCTCGTTCACCTGACCCACGGCGAACAGACGCCGACGTATCTCGGCGTCGAGCGCTCACGGCTGGTCTGTCGGTACGGCGCGACACCGCTGTACTGGTTCCACTGGATCATTTCACCGATCATCACTCTCGGCGACGGCATCGCGAAGCTGACCCTCAAGCTCTTCGGGATCGAGATGACTGGCGCATGGCTCGAGACCGAAGAGGACGTCATCGAGTCGCGGGCCGACCTCCGGAACAAGCTCGGGTCGGTCCTCGAGAAGGGAGAACTCCCGGAGGAACGCCGCGAAGAGGTGATGAACGCGTTTCAGATCGGCGAGCAGGCGATTCGTGAGGTGATGGTGGATGCCGAGGATATTATCGCGCTGTCGACGGAAGCGAGCCCCGAGGAGAACTTTCGAAAAATGGAAGACCGCCCACAGACGCGGTATCCGCTGGTCGGCGACGACCTGACCGACTTTCGCGGGATCGTCTACACACCGATCCTCGTCAGATACCGCGAGGAACTGGCGAGCGGTGACGTCGACTTCGCGGAACTGGCAGCACCGCCGATGACGCTGTCCCCCGATACGGACGTCAGCGACGCGGTCGACCAGTTCCAGGCGGAAAATCAGGAACTCGCATTGGTGATCGAAGACAGCGAGGAACGGAGTTCCTCGAGCAGCCGGACGCAGTCCGGCGATGGCAATGTTACCGGCCTCGTCACTGTAACCGACTTGCTCGAGGCGGTGATGGGCGACATCGAGGACCCGCTCGATCAGCGGCAGGTCGAAGCGGCCGATCGGTAACGAGATCGAACCGACGAACCGATTACGTGACGTCGAGAGCGGACTACGCGGCTGCGCGCCGCCGGCTTTTCCGTGTCGCGGTGGAACGAACAGCCATGTATCACGACATTCTGGTACCGACCGACGGCAGCGACTCGAGCACGGCAGCGGTCGACGAGGCTGTCGCGATCGCCGACGGGGAGGCAGCGACGGTCCACTTTCTCCACGTTATCGACGAGGGGACAGAGATGTCCGCGGGTGCGTCGGGGATGATCGCACCGCAAGTCACGGAAACGCTCGAGGCGGAAGCGGAGTCGGCCCTCGACGATGCCGAACGACGGGCCGGGAATGCCGGCGTGACCCACGACCGGACGACCCGCGAGGGCGACCCCCACGATGTGATCGCGGCCTACTGCGACGATGCGGACATCGATCTCGTCGTCATGGGTGCAAGCGGCCGCTCGGGATTAAAAGAACACCTCCTCGGGAGTACGACCGATCGCGTCGTCCGAACGGTCGAGACGTCAGTGCTGATCGCACGGCCCTGAGCAGGGCGAATCGCAGAGCGAAAAAAGCGCTGTCGACTCGGTTAGTCGTCCTGGCCGAGAATGCCGCGCTCGGTCATCTTGCGGGGATCAAGGACCTCGTCGGCCTCGTCCTCGTCGAGGTAGCCCTTCTCTAAGACGACCTCGCGGACGGTCTTGTCCTCCTTGAGCGCGGTCTTGGCGACCTCGCTGGCCTTGTCGTAGCCGATGTGGACGTTGAGCGAGGTGGCCATCGCCATCGACTCCTCGACGCGGTCTGCACAGTACTCCTCGTTGGCCTCGAGCTTGCGGACGAATCGATCGCCGAACACCAGGCTCGCGTTCGAGATGAGTTCAGCCGACTCAAGGAAGTTGTGTGCAAGCACGGGCTTGTAGAGGTTGAGGTCGATCTGGCCCTCGGCAGCGCCGGCGGAGACAGCGGCGTCGTTGCCGACGACCTGCTTGTGGACCTGGTTGACGGCCTCGGCGACGACCGGGTTGATCTTGCCGGGCATGATCGAGGAACCGGGCTGGTTCTCGGGCTGTTCGATCTCACCGAGCCCGTTGCGCGGCCCGGAGGCGAGCAGGCGCAGGTCGTTTGCGATCTTGTTCAGCGAGCCGGCGACAGTTCGCAGCGCGCCGTGGGCTTCGCTCATCGCGTCGTGGGCCGCCTGGGCCTCGAAGTGGTTGTCGGCTTCGCGGAACTGGACGCCAGTCTCTTTCGTGATGTACTCGGCTGCGCGACCAGGGAACTCGGGGTGGGTGTTCAGACCGGTGCCGGTCGCCGTCCCACCGAGCGCGAGTTCCGCGAGGTGGTCGCGGACGTTGTCGACGCGGGCCAGTCCCTTCTCGACCTGCGTGCGGTAGCCGCCGAACTCCTGGCCGAGCGTGACCGGCGTCGCGTCCTGCAGGTGGGTGCGCCCGGTCTTGACGACGTCGTCGAACTCCGCTTCTTTTTCCTCGAGCGCCTCGCGGAGTGCGTCGAGTGCCGGAATGACGTCTTTCTCGACGGCCTCGAGGGAGGCAACGTGCATCGCGGTCGGGATGACGTCGTTGCTCGACTGGCCGTAGTTGACGTGGTCGTTGGGGTGGACGACGCGGTCACCGATCTCGCTGCCCATGAGCTCGGCGGCGCGGTTGGCGATGACCTCGTTGGCGTTCATGTTCGAGGACGTGCCGGAGCCGGTCTGGAAGACGTCGACCGGGAACTGGTCGTCGTGTTCGCCGGCGATGACCTCGTCTGCAGCCTCGATGATCGCCTCGGCGACGTCCTCATCGACGAGGCCGAGGTCGCGGTTGGCCTGTGCCGCGCCTTTCTTGACGACGCCGAGCGCGCGGACGAACCGACGGCTGAACGTGATTCCCGAGATGGGGAAGTTCTGGATCGCGCGCTGGGTCTGTGCGCCCCAGTAAGCGTCCGCTGGCACCTGCATCTCGCCGAGACTGTCCTCCTCGATTCGGTATTCGTCTTCGTCTCCCATACGCGAGAACTCTCAGTCAGTCAGGTAAAATCCACCGAAAGCCCAGTCTCGTCCGAGCGAGCGCGCTCACGGACGGCCGACTGGAGCCGTTCCCGGCCGATGCCGTGGAGCTCGCGGGCCGTCTCGAGTTCGAGATCGGGAACCGTTGGCGTCCCCCAGGAAAACGTCCGCGAACTAGCCGTATCGACGGCGAGCGACGCCAGTCCGAGCCGGCGCTGGAAGATCGACCGCCGCGTCGAGACCGTCTGAATCCGATAGTAGGGGATGACGGTCGTCCGGCGGTTCCAAAACCCCGACCGAATCACGAGATGCTCCTCGCCGACGTGATAGCCCAGGTTGACGTACTTGAGATGAGCCGCAAGGGGTACTGCGACGAAGACGGCCACGGCGAGATACCAGCGCTCGAGGCCTGTACCCTGTGCAAGTCCGAACGCGACGGCGACGACGATGGCTGCGATGGCCGAATAGCGGACGAGGTACCGCCGCCGAGCCAGCGTCGGCGGCCGCTGGAACCGTGGCGTTTCGACGTCAGTGAGGTTCTCGGCGAATCGATAGATGCGGTCGGTCTCGGCAAGTGGGATAGCTGATTGGCTGCCACCGCTACTTTCTGGCCCATAGCCTGCGGTTTCGACCCAGAGGCCGGCGTAGCCGACCAGTCGCTGGAGCGGATTCTCGGTGATGGTCACCGACTGGACCTTGTCGACGGGGATCGAGCCGCTGTAGCGCTGGATCAATCCCCGTTCGTAGACGAAGTCGGCCCCTGCTCGCCCGAGACGGAACCCGTAGTAGTTCGCGACCGTGTAGATCGCACTCGCGACGTACGTCGCGACCGACCACTGGAGCGCAGTGACAGCGATCAAAACGAGCAGTGATCCGACCGCGGCACCGTCGAGCGACGCCGGCCCACCGACGGGACGCGCGATCTCGAGGATGAACGCGGGAACCAGCCCTGACCCGGAGTCAGCGCTTGTGAGGAAGATCACCAGCGCGATCGGGAAGACCGCAGCGCCCCACCGGAACGATGTCAGAGCATACACCAGCAGTTCTGTCGGCTCGAGTTCGAACAGCAGCGTCGGCCTGCGGTCAGGGTGTGAGCGCTCGTGGCGCGTCGACTCATCGACGCCGCTAGCCGAAGCCGACCCACTCGCCGAGGCCGCGCGCTCGTCGCTGCTCGCGTCGTCGTCGTCCGCTCGAGCAGTTTGCCGGCGGATCTCAGCGCGAAGCCGCTCTGCTTCGGCCTCGCTGACGAAGTTTAGTGTCGCTTCCGTCTCGCCGCCGCCGGCAGTCTCGAGGGAGACAACGGCGAGCCCGAAAATGCGGTACAAGACGCCCTGGGAGACGTCGACGTTCTGGATACGGCGATACGGGATTTCGCGCGAGCGCCGGGAGAACACGCCCGAAGTAACGTCGAGCGTCCGCGAGGTGATCGCGTACGTGAACCGATAGTAGTACGCGATGCCGTAGCCGATCCCGACGACGAACCCGACCGGGGCCAACATGAAGATCCAGTCGATGTCGACGCCGTCGAAAATCGTCGAGAGGATCATCACGACGAAAAACGGCATCGACAGCCCGGTAAGGCCGCGCTGGAGCGCCAGCGTCACCGCGCTCAGCGGATGCAAGCGATTCGCATCAGACGGCATCGTCAGCCTCGCTTTCGACGGCCAGTTCACGAAGCGTATTCTGCAGCGTTCGTGCACGCTCCGGCGTCAGCCCCGGAATGCGAACGTCCGCGTTTCGGGACCCTGCCGTGTAGACGACGACGCTCGAGAGGCCGAGGACACGCTCGATCGGGCCAAACTGCGTGTCGACGTGCTGGACGCGGACGAACGGAACGGCGGTTTCGACGAACGTGACGACGCCGCGCTCGAGGTAGAGCGCGTCGTCCTGGAGTTCGAACTGCCAGACCTGGTACAGTCGGAGAGCGTAGCCGGTCCCGGTGACGAGCCCGAGTGCGACGACGCCACCGATCGCTACCACCGGGACAGTGACCTGCCACTGATCGATGGCGGTGAGGACGACGCCGAGGACGACCGCAGCGAGCGCCCCACGGGCGATCCAGAGGAGTCTGATGCGGGGATGGAGGGTTTCCATAGGAATGAAATGTCATTTCTAGTGGATAAAGCCACGGTTCCACGCGAGCGGTCTGCTCCGGTATCGGCGGCCAACCCGCAAGACGGGGTGACTGCGAGCCATCCGTCGCGAAGTCACGATCGTCGTCCCGGTTCGCTGGTGGGGTGGACCTTGCGAGTGTATAGTGGGTAATGACACCATTTATCACAACATATGGTCAAGTAGCGCACATGGCTTCCGAGACAGCGACGAGCGATCAGTGGGAGACTGTGGACTGCAGCCGAGACGAGCATGTCGGCCGGATCACGCTTGCCCGCCCCGAGGCGATGAACACGTTTAGCACCGAACTCGCACAGGACCTCGACGCAGCGCTGCACGCACTCGACGAGGACGACGACGTGCGGGTGATCGTCGTCGACGGCGCAGGCAAATGCTTCTCGGCTGGCATCGACCTCTCCGAACACGGCGACCACGAGACCGAGTCGGAATACGAGCAGTGGGTTGGACGGATGGAAGCACCGTTTCACACGCTAACTGAGATGCGAACACCAGTGATCGCCGCGGCCCACGGCCACGCGGCCGCCAACGGGATCGGACTGGTCGCAGCCTGCGATCTCGCCGTCGCCGCCGAGGGGACGAAATTCGGCGCGACAGCGCCCAAAGTCGGCCTGTTCTGTATGGGACCGGCCGTCCCGCTGATGAAGGCACTCACCAGAAAGCGGTGTCTCGAGCTCATCCTGACCGGCGAGTTGATCGATGCCGAAACCGCCCTCGAGTGGGGGCTGATCAATCGCGTCGCACCCGAGGGCGAGCAGCTGGACGCGGCGATGGAGCTCGCCGAAACGATCGCACAGAAGAGCCCGATGGGTGTCCAGATGGGCAAGCAAGCGTTCTACGAGATGGTCGAGATGGACTACGACGAGGCACTCGCGTACTCGAACGAGCAGTTCGCAACGCTGTGTACGACAGACGACGCGAACGAAGGCATCGCGGCCTTCCTCGAGGGTGAGCCACTCGCCGCCGACGAGTGGCCCGGCGAGTAACGACCGCGTGGCCGGTTTGGGCCCGGCTACTGATCAGCCTCGAGGTCGTCGTATTCGGCGGGCGTGTAGGTTGACAGCTCGAGGGCGTGGATGTCGGTCGTCATGTGCTCGTCGAGTGCGTCGTAGACCTGCTGGTGTTGCTGGACCAGCGGCAGACCTTCGAAAGCCGGCGAGACGACCGTCGCGGCGAGGTGGTCCTCGTCGTGTTTATCGCGGGCGTGCGTGACCGTCGCCTCGGCGTCCTCGAGATTCGATTCGATGAGTTCCTCAACGGTTGCTGGCTTCATACGGAAGGGATGTGTCGCTCGAGGCAAAAACGCCGCGGTCGCGGCCAGCGACACGGTGAGTGGGCCTCAGAACGGGACGTCCGGCGGCACGTCCGGGCCCGACGATCCCTGCTCGCTCAGTCCGTCGAGGCCGGTCGTAACGGTGACGTGATCGATCGCGTCGATCTCGGCCGGGAGTCGCCGCTGGATCGCCTGGGTCGTCATCGAACTGACCCCACAACCGCTGCACGCGCCATGCAAATTGATCCCGACGTGGCGCTCCTCGAGGTCGACCTCGGTGATCGAAGAGTCGCCGCCGTGGCCCTCGATCTGGGGGAAGTTGCGACGGAGGAACAGAGAGACAGCTTCGCGAACGGCGTCCTCGGGAGACTGATCCGACTCGGACTCGCTCATGGCTGTGGCGAGGGGCTGGAGCGATATATATGTCGGGCATTGGCCCGTGCGCTCGCAATCAGAGCGGCGATGACGGCGACTTTATGCCGGCTCGAGACGCCGTCCCCGATATGTCACTGGCAGCCGAGACGCGCCGAGCAGTCGATCGTCGGCCGTTCCTTCGAACCGCGTTGCGGGCCGGCGTCGTCAACTACACCGCCGCCGCCCGTACGCTCGCGGTCGACGGCGAGACCGACGCGATCGCGACGGCGCTGCGCCGCTACGCCGACGAGTTGCCGGCCTACGGGACCGAGTCGCGAGACGTCCGCGTCCGGATGGAGAGCGGAATCGGCCCGCTCGAGTCGGCACGCGACGACGCCGACACACTCCTGACGGTCGGCGGGCAGGCGTTCGGTCCCGTCGACAGCGATCTGACCGCCATCGTCGCCGCCGGCGACGTCGATGCGGCCGCGCTCGCGGCCGTGCTTGCACGACTCACCGCCGAGGAGCTGTCGCCGACTGCAGCCGGCGTCGCCGAAGACGCCCTGGTGATCGTCGTCGAGCGACTCGAGGGTGCGAACGCGCTGCGGGCGGTCGAGGACGCGCTCGAGCGCGTGGGTGCCCAATCCGGATGAGGGCACTCGCGGAGGGCTACTTCTGTTGGTTATGACTTTTTATACCCACACTTTCTGAGAAGTTATATGGGGATTTCCCAGGGCGTGTCGTTACCGGCAGCGTTCGACGATCTCGATATTGGCATCGTCTTACGCGACCCGGAAACCGGCGCAGCTCTCGACGTAAACGACCGGATCGAGGAGTTATACGGCTATTCTCGAGCGGAACTCCTCGAGATGGAAATCGGAGAGCTCACAGCACCATCGACGACGTTTTCTCAGGACGAAGCGGTCGATCGACTGCACGCTGCTGCCGCCGGCGAGTCGCAAGTGTTCGAGTGGCGGATCGAACGACCCACGGGTGAACTGGTCTGGATTCGCGTCCGGCTCAATCGGACGACGATCGACGACACCACGTGTGTCATCGCCGAGGTTCGGGAGATCACCGAGTACAAGGCGCGGGAACGTCGATTGCGGCTTCTCAACCGCGTCATCCGACACAATCTTCGAAACGAGACGAACGTCCTCATGGGGTATGCCGACCGTCTCAAACAAGCCGTCGAAGCGAAGACGCTCGAGGAGGAAGTCGAGACGATCCTCGAGATCGCATCGGAGATTGGGAGGTTGAGCGATTCGATTCGTCAGGTCGAGGAGATCGCAACGCCCGACGCGACGCAGCGGTCGCCCACGGACATCGGCGAGCTGGCCGAAGCGATCGTCGCGGAGGTTCGAGCGGACGAGACGGCGGCCGAGATATCCGTCGATATTCAGGACGCCGTCTGCGTAAACGCCGATACCGGCCTCCGACACGCGATTAGACATGCCATCGACAACGCGATCGAGCACAACGATCGCGACGTCCCGTCCGTCGACGTATCGGTTGCTATCGATCCAGACACCGAACAGGCCGAGATCGCCGTCAGCGATGACGGCCCGGCGATCCCGGACGTCGAGATCGACGTTCTCAGAGAGGATGTCACGGCGAGTACCACCTATCACGGCTCCGGCGTCGGACTGTGGGTGATGCAGTGGTGTGTCGACTCGCTCGGCGGTGAACTCGTCTTCGAGGAGAACACCCCTCGTGGCAACGTCGTTCGGTTCTTACTGCCACGGGTCGACCGCGCCGAGCCATAGCGACGGGTGGCACATCTCGCCGCCGGTACTGGCTAGCCGTCACATCCGGAGGGCATCACACGCTTTAACTTTCGCCCGGGGGAAGGGAGGATAATGACCCTGCACGTGACGAACACGTTGACGGGCGAAAAAGAGCCGTTCGAGCCACAGGACCCCGAGAACGTCTTGCTCTACTACTGTGGCCTGACGGTCTCTGACCCGCCACATCTGGGCCATGCACGCTCGTGGGTCCACGTCGACGTCATGCACCGCTGGCTCGAGCACGAAGGCTACGACGTGCGTCACGTCGAGAACTTCACTGACGTCAATGAGAAGATCGTCGCCCGGATCGGCGAGGACGACCTCGGTGAAAGCGAAGGCGAGGTGGCCGAGACCTACATCCAGCGGACGATCGACGACATGCGCTCGCTGAACCTCCTGCGTGCGGAGGTCTATCCCCGCGTGTCCGAGCACGTTCCCGAAATCATCGACCTCGTCGAGACGCTGATCGAGAAGGACTACGCCTACGAGTCCAACGGGTCGGTCTACTTCGACGTGACCAGTTTCGAGGAGTACGGCAAACTCTCGAATCAGGAACTCGACGAGATCGAATCCCAGGGTGATCCCGACGAGCGCACCGAGAAGCGCAACCCAGCGGACTTCGCGCTCTGGAAGGCCGACGGCGTCGACCCCGACGCGATCGACGAACACAGCCACGAGGGCGTCGACCACGGGGAGACCCCGCCCGAGGGCCTGACCTGGGACTCGCCGTGGGGCGAGGGCCGGCCCGGCTGGCACATCGAGTGCTCGGCGATGAGCATGACCCATCTGGGTGAAACGCTCGACCTCCACGTCGGCGGTCGGGATCTGGTCTTCCCCCACCACGAAAACGAGATCGCCCAATCCGAAGCCGCGACCGACCAGCAGTTCGCCAACTACTGGCTTCACTGCGAACTCTTCCAGATGGACGACGAGAAGATGTCCTCGAGTCTGGGCAACTTCGTCACCGTCGACGAGGCCATCGACCGCTGGGGAACGAACGTCATGCGGACGTTCCTGACCGCGGGGTCGTACAACAGCAAACAGCTGTACGCCGACGAGACGATCGCCGAGGCCCAGGAGCGCTGGGACCAACTCGAGCGGGCCTACGAGGCCGCTGTCGACGTGCTGGATTCGCCACAGGCGAGTGCGAAAGCCACGGACGAGTCGCTGCGCGACGAACTCGACAGTGCGCGCGAGGCGTTTGCGACCGCGATGAACGACGACTTCAACACCCGGGAGGCGCAGTCGGCACTGCTGTCGGTCGCGGCGGCGATCAACCGACATCTCGAGGCGATCGGCGGTGCCGCCGACGGCGAGGGTGGCTACGATTACCGCGGGCTTCGGCGCGCCGTCGAGACGCTCGAGGAACTGGGCGGCGTCCTCGGGCTGTCCTTTACGGGCGAGACGACGGGCTCGGCCACACTCGCCGGTGACGTCGTGGAACTCGTCCTCGACGTGCGCGAGGCCGAACGCGACGCCGGCAACTACGAGCGTGCCGACGAGTTGCGCGACGAACTCGAGGCGCTCGGCATCGAAGTCCAAGATACTGACGAGGGGGCGACCTACCGGCTGCCGTCGGGCGAGTGAGGCTGTCTCGTCCGAATTCGTGAAAGGATAGTTATCTGTAACCTCCTCGCTCAAGTAGGTGGCGCGTCTCTAGACGATAATGACTGATTCTCGGTCGATCGTCACCGCTGGGTTCGATGCCATGCCTGCACATGTGGCGATCCTCGACGAGATGGGGGAAATCGTCTACACCAACAGGGCATGGGACGCGTTCGGCGACGAGCAGGGGTTGGCTGACGCGGCGGGCGGGGTCGGCACGAACTATCTGACGGTCTGTGAGGGCAGCAACGCCAACGAGGCGGCGGAGACGGCACGCGGGATTCGGGCGGTCGCAAACGGCGACCGCGAGGCGTTCAGCCTCGAGTACCCCTGTCACACGCCCGAGTGCAAGCGCTGGTTCATGATGCAGGCGACGCCGTACGACCACGCGGGCGAGCGGTTCGTCCTCGTCATGCACGTCGACATTACCGAACGTCGCCGCCTCGAGCAACGAACCCAGGCCCAAGCCGAGCGTATGGAGCGGTTCGCGAGACTCCTCTCACACGATCTGCGAAACCCGCTGTCGGTCGCACTGGCAGAGGTTCACATCCTCGAGCGCGACGACGATATCGATCTCAGATCCGAAGACGGCGACCGCATTTCGTTACGCTCGTCGCTCGAGCGCATGGAGTCGATTATCGACGACGCGCTGGCGCTCGTAACGATCGACGAGGTCGCGGAGGCCGAGCGAGCGGCGATCCCGCTCGAGAGGGCAGTCGAAGACGCCTGGGCACACGTCCAGACGGCGTCATCGACCGTCGAGGTCGTCGGGACCGTTGCGATCCGTGCAAACGAGTCGCTGGTGAGCCATCTCTTCGAGAACCTCTTTCGGAACGCGATCGAACACGCCGGCGACGACGTGGCCGTCGAAGTCGGACCGCTCGAGCAGTCGAGGACGGCTGCAGGCGACACTGCGTTTCCCGGGTTCTACGTCGAAGACGACGGTCCGGGGATTCCACCTGACCGCCGCGAACGGGTGTTCGAATCGGGGTATTCGGCCGCCTGCAGTGAGCCGGGAGCAGGAGCAACCACGGGTGGCTCTGGACTGGGGCTTGCGATCGTTCGGGAAGTTGCCGACGCACACGGCTGGTCGGTTTCGGCGACGACAGGCGAAGACGGCGGCGCGCGATTCGAGATTCAGGGCGTCTCGATGCTCGAGCGGTCGGTCTAGAACCCGAGTGCAGTAACGATCGAAAGCCCACTCGCGAGCGCGCCGAGCAGATAGCCGCCGATCGCGCCGCCGTTGAGCAGCGGCAAGCCGGCGTGGGGTCGGCCCTTGAGGACCATGTACATGAGCACGAGCAGTCCAGCGATCGTTCCCACCAGCGCGCCGAGTGCAGGTAGGTTCAGCGCGATCAGGGGCACTGAAATCGCCCCGGCCTCGAGGAAGTACGCCGCGCTGGCGACGAGAATCGACGGGATAACGGCGTCACCGAGGCCGATAAACAGCGCGTCGCGGTCGAGGGCACCTGCGTCGTCGGCAGCGCTGGCGTCGATGTCTTGTTCGGTGCCGCCGTCGGCAGCGCTCGTGTCGGTCTCGCGATCGTCCTCGAGCACGTCGTCGGTGCTGCCGTCGGCGAGATAGGAATAGGACAGCGTCATCGGGACGACGAGGACGACGGGAATCTTGAGGTCCATGACGCCTTCGGCGAGGTCGAGCATGTGTTCAGTGCCGTAGACGCTGATCGCATCATAGACTGCCAGTACCGCGAGCAACAGCAGCGCCGGCAGCAAGCCGAAGCTGATCCCGAACAGGGCGGCAGCACCGGCACCCATCACGACGCCCGTCGTATCGATGACGTACCACTCGGGGTACAGGAGAAGCGCCGCCCCGACGGCAAGCGCGACGACGATCGCGAGCGCGTCGGCTACAGCCGCAGCGAGCGGCGGCGCGAGCAGTGCCGGCACGAGTTCGGCAAAGACGTACCACGAGATCATCACGCTGACGCCGACGATCAGCAGCCGGATGAGCCACTCGAGGTCGTATTTAAAGGCCGCGAGCATCAGCCCGGTCGCGATGAGCATCACCCCAAAGTAAAGGATGCTGTTCGTCGGATTCTGGGGATTCTCAACGGCTTGCCGACCCGATTCGTGGAAGGGCTCGATCAGCGCCAGCGCGCCGAGCTGGACGCCGAGAAAAAGCAGGACCGTCGTGCCAACGGCGACGAGGACCCGCATCCGATCGTTCATGTCGCGGCGTTCGCATCCCGCTCCTATTGGCTTTTCCACTCCGCAGTCGCGAGACGCGACCACCGCGGACGCAGTCGCGCCGACACTACCGCGCGTACAGCGTCGAGCTCACCAGTGACGGCAGATGGACGTCGTCGTCAGGCGTCACCGCCAGATACGGCTGCGAGACGGGTCCGAAGACGTCGACGATGCGGCCGACCTCCTCGAGGGAGTCGTCGAGGACGACCGTGCCGATCTCGTCGCGGTAGGCCTCGGCTGTCTCGTCGTCGACGGCGTCCGCGCGGAGTACCGCAAGCCCCTGTGCCGTACGGACGACTGCGCCGATCCGGCGCATCTCACTCGCGCATCGCGACGACGTACGCCGCGACGGCTTGCACGAGGTCATTTTTCGTCGAGTCGTCGGCTCCGCGGACGACGACGCGGCCCCGGTCGAGCCAATGCTCCCGGGAATACGCCTTGTCCCGCTCGATCGTGGCGTCGTACCCGATTTGCTGGACCGCCTTTGCGATCTCGTCGACTGTCGGTTCTTCGACTGCCAAGTCCTGGGACACGCGCCGTCCGTCGCTCCGCGAGAGGTCCGCATCGAGATAAGCGGGCCAGATGACGTTCTCGACCATGCGCCCCTCTGGGCGGTCCGGCGAGTAAACCCTTTTCAAAACGATACGTCGGCTGCCGTCGAGAAGACGGCCGAAACGAATCAGAAGCGTGTCTCTCCCTGCCCGCGTTATCGTCGCCGTGCGACGAATCCGATAGCAGCAAGCAGGGCGACGAGGGTGGCAGGAACGCCGAAGCCAGGAATGCTGTCGTTTTGCTGGTCGTTCGCTGTCGTGTCGTCCTCGGGTGCGGCGTCGAGTTCCGCGCTCGCCTCTTCGTAGGCCTCCGGATGGACCGTTTTGACGATGTCAGTAATCGCGTAGACGACCCGTGGCGCGGGCTGGTTGATGTAGTTTGCGTTCACCGGGAGGATGTTGTCGTCCTGGTAGGCAGGCGTCGCCGTGACCGACTCGTGGATCGGGACCTGCTCTCGGTCGTTCGGATAGACGATCCAGGCGGGGCTCTCGTTGACGACCGTTTCTGGGTTGATCTGGCCGTAGGACTGGATACCGGCCTCCGCTGCGATGTTCGTTATACCGGCCGTCGTCAGGACCTCGTTGATGAACGTTCCCGACCCGGCAGTGTATCCATCACCCATCGCGTAATACGCCGTCGGACGGTCCGCCCCCTCGAGCGTTCGTTCGACGATCTCGAGTTGCTCGTTCATCCAGGTAATCGTCTCTTCGGCACCGTCACACTCGCCGGTGAGTTTGCCGGCCGTCCGGACGTTTTCACGAACGTCCTCGAGCGATTTGGCGTCGCTGAACTGATAGACGGTCAGGCCCGCGTTCCGAAGCTGTTCGATGTCGCCTTCCTTCGTCGCGTTCGCCGCTAACACGAGGTCAGGATCGAGGTTGACCACCTGTTCGTGCTTGATCGTCCAGCCGTCACCGATGTTTACACGATCACCGCGGTCAAAATCACTGGTTGCATAGCCGTAGGGCAGCCCCACGAGACGGTCCTCGGCACCGATTTCGTACACCGTCTGCGTGTCGCTGGCCTGTAGCGTGACGATCGATTCAGGTCGCTCCTCGAGCGTAATGGTCGTGCCAGTCGCATCGGTCAGCTCGAGGGGGTACTCACACGTCACGTCGACGGTCGATTCTGGTTCGGCGTTCGACTGCCCGGCCGCAGTGGGCGCGAACGCAGAAACGGCAATTAGCAGGGCAAACAGGACGGTTATGTGACGTCGCATCGCTCCCACCTCAACCCTACTTCAACAAATATTTGCCTACTGCAAGATTGGTTGTCGGGTATGTATCGATCGGGTCGGACAGCAGTGTGGTCGGCGGGGCTGTTCGTCCTGCTCGGCGCGGTCGTTCTCACCAGCGCCGCACTCGGACCGGTCAGGATCGATGTCGTGACCGTCGCGATGGCGATGTTGAACGCGGTCGTCATCCCTGTCGGGGTGACAAGTAGCAGTGCGTCGCTTCCCGTCTTCGGCGTCTCCGTTCCGACTCCGGGACTCGAGTACGCGACCGTCTTTTCGTTCGACGTGCCGGTGACACACCAGATCATCGTCAAAGACATTCGACTGCCACGGATCACGCTCGCGGCGACGGTCGGACTCTCGCTCGGTGCCGCGGGAACGGTGATGCAGGGGTTCTTCCGGAACCCGTTGGCGGATCCGTCGATCATCGGCGTCTCCTCGGGTGCCGCAGCGGGTGCGGTCGCGGCAATCGTCTTTCCGGGTCTCATTCCCTTCGGAAGCCTCCACGTCCCGGCCTTTCTCGGCGCGCTCGCGACGGCGTTTCTCGTCTATGCCATCGCGACAGAGGGTGGCCGAACGCCAGTCGCGACGCTATTGCTCGCCGGCGTTGCGATCCAGACGTTTCTCGGCGCGATGATATCGTATATGCTCGTCCATAGCGGTGACTCGCTTCAACAGGCCGTCTACTGGATGATGGGGCATCTCAACAACAGCCAGTGGGGAGACGTGGGATTTGCTCTCCCAATCACGCTGGCGGGCGTTCTCGCACTCTGTGCGTTCCGACAAGAGCTGAACGTCCTGTTGCTCGGCGAGGAAGACGCACACCACCTCGGCGTGGAAGTCGAGCGGACCAAACTCCTCTTGCTCGTGCTCGCGAGCATCGTAACCGCCGCCGGCGTCGCAGTTGCAGGCGTCATCGGCTTCGTCGGCCTCGTCGTGCCACACATCATGCGGCTGATCGTGGGGCCGGACCACCGGATCCTGTTGCCGACCAGCGCACTCGCCGGCGCATCGTTCCTGGTGGCGACCGATACTCTCGCTCGGACCGGTCCGGCCGTCGTTCCGGTCGGGATCATCACGGCGGCGCTTGGCGCACCCTTCTTCCTGTTCCTGCTCAGCCGCCGGGAGGTGCGCTCGGTATGACCGAGCCCGGGCAGTCCCCCGAGACGGCTGATTCCGACCTCGAGAGCGACGAGCAGTCGCGTCCGGATCCAGCGACGATCTCCGTCGAGGACTGCGCGCTGTCATTCGGCGAACTCTCGGTACTCGAGGACGTCTCGCTCACGATCGAGCCGGGCGAGTTCGTCGGTTTCGTCGGACCGAACGGAGCCGGAAAGACGACGCTGTTGCGGACGATCAGCGCCGCGCTCGAGCCCGATTCAGGCACTGTCGCGATCGACGGGACCGACGTTCACGATCTTTCGTCGCGGGCCTCGAGTCGGCTCGTGTCGGTTGTGCCCCAAAACACCTCGATTTCGTTTTCGTTTCCCGTCCGCGATGTCGTCGAAATGGGGCGACATCCACACCGCTCGCGGTTCTCGTCGGCAACACCCGAGGACCATGCTGTGGTCGAGCGCGCCTTAGAGCGCACCCGGACGGCGGAGTTGGCCGACCGACCGATCGACGAGGTAAGCGGCGGCCAGCGCCAACGCGTCGTTCTCGCGCGGGCGATCGCCCAGGCGACGCCAGTCATGCTGTTAGACGAACCGACGGCGAGTCTCGACGTCAACCATCAAGTCGAGACGCTCGAGCTCGTCCGCGAACTGGTCGACGAGGGCCGAACCGTCATCGCAGCGATCCACGATCTCGATCTCGCGGCACGCTACTGTGATCGACTGGTGTTGCTGTCGGACGGCACGGTCGCCAGAGACGGCCCACCAGCGACGGTGTTAACCGGCGACGCGCTCGCCGATTCGTTCGACGCGAACGCGGTCGTGACACAGAATCCGGTGACGGGAACCGAGACGGTGACGGCGCTGGCAGACGCCCACGAGCCGGAGCCAGCGTCGCGTCCGGACCAGGTTCACGTCCTCGGGACAGGAGCCGCCGCAGCCGGCGTCATCGCCAGACTCGCGGCCGCGGGGATCGACATGACGCTCGGTCCCGTCTCGAGCGGCGACGCTGCAGCCGAAACCGCCCGTTCGCTGGGCGTCGAGGCCATCGAGACCGAACCGTTTGCGCGCTTGGCCCCCGAGGACCGCGCTACCGCCGAGACGCTCGTTCGGGAGGCCGATGTCACGGTGCTTGCCGATCTCGTCCTCGGGGCCAGCACGCAGCCCCTGCTCGACACACTCGAGACGGCCGACGGGCTGGTCGCCATCGAGACGCGGCCGCTCTCCGAGCGAGATTTCGCAGGGACGGACGCTCGAGCACGGTACAACGCCTGTTGTGAGCGCGCAGTGGACGCGACGCTCGAGGGACTCCTCGAGGCGGTCGCCGACGCGACAGTAGGTGGCTCGTCATCGCGGCAGTCGGTTGACTCGATCGACGCCAACGACTGAGACGGCCTGCTGTAACGAATTCATAGCACGTCCCACAGCGATCGTTGATGGATCGATACTGACTTCGCAGCCGGTAGTAGCACGGACTCCTTGTTCAGCAAAACTCGTGGCACGCGGTAAGTACAGATGATGTACTGGCCGAAGTTGACGCTGTATTAGACTTATATATCATCTCGTCTAATTTTGAATAGATGGCTCCCGATATTGAGATGGACGGCGGAACGACTGAGACAGATCGAGGTGAACATGTGGGACTGTCACGAAGCGCTGTTAGAAACGGGATACTCGACGCTGTCGGAACCGTTGCCCTTCTTGGATTCTCTCTTTTAGCCCTCTTCATTGGTGTGAGAGGATTCTTTATCGATTCTTCAATAGCTATCAGCGGAGCATTCATTGTTATTTCATGTCTGTTGGCCGCAGCAGCATTTAATCTCATCCCGCCATTCCGGAATTAGAGTTACAATAGAATTCAGTGATGTTCTAAGCAGTCAGTTTGCACCTGTAGTTACCGACTCGGAGTTGTACTTGTGAGCGCAGTGTGACACTGCCGCCCCGCGAGCGGACTGGACGGTTTTTTACCCCTCCGCCTCCGAGTGGCCGCCAATGACCGAGTACGATTACGAGGCCCTCGGACTCGTCGCCGGGCTGGAGATCCACCAGCAACTCGATACGGCGACGAAGCTGTTCTGCCAGTGTCCGACCGACCTCCGCGAGCCCGATGCGGCGACCCGTTCGTTCACGCGCTATCTCCACCCCACCCGGAGCGAACTGGGCGAACTCGACGACGCCGCCGTCGAGGAGAGCATGGTCGAACGCGAGTTCGAATATCTTGCCTACGACTCGACCTGTCTCGTCGAGGAAGACGACGAACCACCCCACGAACTCGACGACGAAGCCCTCGAGACGGTGCTCGAGATCGCCCAGCTGATGGACATGAACCCGGTCGATCAGGCCCACGTCATGCGCAAGATTGTCGTCGACGGGTCGAACACGAGTGGCTTCCAGCGCTCGTCGCTGGTCGCCACCGACGGCGAAATCGAGACCAGCGATGGGGCCGTCGGCATCGAGGATCTCATGCTCGAAGAAGAGAGCGCCCAGCGCGTCGCAGAAACCGACGACGGGGTGCGCTACAGCCTCGACCGACTGGGGATCCCACTGGTCGAGATCGGCACCCGTCCGGATATTTCGACACCCGAGCAGGCGCTCGAGGCTGCCGAACGGATCGGGATGCTGTTGCGCTCGACGGGGAAGGTCAAACGCGGCCTGGGGACGATCCGCCAGGACGTCAACGTCTCCATCGAGGAGGGTGCCCGCGTCGAGATCAAGGGGGTCCAGAGTCTCGACGACATCGACGATATCGTCCACAACGAGGTGGGCCGACAGGTCGAACTCGTCGCGATCCGCGACGAACTCGAGGAACGCGACGCGTCGGTCGGCGACACGCAGGACGTGACTGCGGTCTTCGAGGACACCGACAGCGGCGTCATTCAGGGCGCGCTGAATTCGGGTGGCTCCGTGATGGCAGTGCCGCTCTACGGCTTCGACGGCCTCGTCGGGCGTGAGATCGCACCCGACCGCCGCCTCGGCACTGAGTTCTCGGATCACGCCAAACGCCACGGCGCGGGTGGGATCTTCCACACCGACGAACTCCCCGCCTACGGCGTCACCGACGAGGAGGTCGCGGCCCTGCGCGATGCGGTCGGTGTCGATCCCGAGGACGCCGTCGCAATCGTCGCCGACGAAACGGAGATTGCCGCAAACGCCATCGAAGCCGTCGCCGACCGGGCCGCGACTGCGCTCGAGGGCGTGCCCGAAGAAACCCGCGGTGCGAACGACGACGGCACCACCCGCTACCTGCGCCCGCTGCCTGGCGCAGCGCGGATGTACCCCGAGACGGACGTCCCGCCGGTCGAACCGGACCCGAGCGAGGTGCCAGAGCCCGAACTCCTCACCGCGAAGGTCGAGCGCTATCAGGACGAGTACGATCTCGGCGAGGGGCTGGCCGAGCAGGTCGCCTACGGCAAGTACATGCCGCTATTCGAAGACGTAGTTGCTGATAGTGTCGATCCAACGCTGGCCGCGACGACACTCGAGTCGACGCTGACCGAACTCCGTCGCGACGACGTTCCCGTCGAGGCGCTTACCCGCGAGCACATCGAGGACGTCCTCGAGATGGTCGACGACGGCGACTTGCCAAACGAGGGCGTGCCGGACCTGCTGACGGTGCTGGCCGAGGAGCCAGATCAGACGGCCGAGGCGGCAGCCGAAGAGGCCGGGCTCGGCGGTGCCGACGAGGACGAGGTCCGCGAGGCCGTCGTCGAAGTCGTCGAGCGCAACGAAGCGCAGGTCGAAGACGAGGGCATGCAGGCGTTCTCCGGGCTTATGGGCGAATGTATGGGCGCGCTCCGTGGGAAGGCGGACGGCGACCTGGTGAGTCAACTGCTGCGCGAAGAGATTCAGAAGCGAGCCTGAGCGCATACGTCAGTTCGGCCTCGAACTCGAGCCGATTCGATCCCGTTCTTACCCGTCGACTAATTCCTCGAGCAGCGTCTCGAGGCTGTAACTCTGCAAAGCATCCCGTTCTTCGACCGCCGAGATGACGAACGTCGAGACGGTTCGGTCGACACCCTCGAGTTCCTCGAACTCGGCGATCAGGCGCTCGACCATCTCACTGCCGCTCAGTCGTGCGATGACGATGAAATCCGTCTCACCCATCGTGAAGTAGACGTTCGTGACGCCCTCGACGGTCAGGAGCCGATCCGCGAACTCCTCGTAGGAGCCCTGGTAATCGGCATGGATCTCGACCAGCACGGTGACGCCGAGGCCGAGTTCCTCGAGGTCGATGTCGTAGCGGTCGTTTGCGATGATTCCCTCCTCACGAAGGTTGTTGAGTCGGTAGTGGATCGTCGAGACCGGAATGCCGGTCGCTTCGTGGAGCTGTTCGGGGCTGCCGGTCTCGAGTTCGGCGATCGCCTTGAGCAAGCGCACATCGCGGTCGTCCATACGACGGCGTCGGATGGCGGGCGACATGTGTCTTCCGACCGATGTAATTGGAGATATCTACAATAAGGACGCCAGCTATAGGGCAGTAATCGGAATATATCCATATGTGTGGTTCTTGATTCGGGAAATCGCGGTTGGTTGTAGAAGCATCTAAATAGAACAGTCGTTTCCGAATCGCGTATGACTACGATCGATTCAGTGCCAGATGGGTACCGCGACGCGGTGCTCTTTTCGACACTCGCACTCTGCTGGGGCAGTTCGTTCGTTGCGATCGAAATCGGCCTCGAGTACGTGCCGCCGCTGCTGTTCGCCGGGCTTCGCTACGCGCTTGCGGGCGTGATCGTCCTCGGATACGCGGTCGTCGTAACCGATCGCACGCGACCACGAGGGAAGGCGGAGTGGCTAGCCGTCACGGTCGCCGGCGTCTTCGTCATCGCGCTCTATCACGGGCTGTTGTACCTCGGCGAACTGTACGTCTCGGGGGCTGTGGCAGCGACCGTTGTCAGCACAGCACCGATCCTGACGGCAGCATTCGCCGGCATCATCCTCCCGTCAGAACGGCTCGCACCCGCCGGCGTCGTCGGCTTCGTACTTGGGCTCGCTGGCGTGATCGCGATCGTCCAGCCCTCCCCCGACGCGCTCGCGGGTGAGGTCACCGTTGGCGCTGCCCTCGTGTTCGCCTCCGCGATTGCGTTCGCTCTCGGCAGCGTCCTCGTCCGGCCGATCGACGCGGCGGCGCTGCCGCTCGAGACGCTCCAGGCGTGGGCGATGCTCATCGGCGCGGGCGTGTTGTTGGGGTGGTCGTCTCTGCGCGGCGAATCGATCGCAGCGGTCGAACTGACCGCCGAGATGCTGCTCTCGTTTGGCTACCTGACGATCATCTCCGGCGTGTTCGCCTTCTTCCTCTACTTCGAACTGCTCGAGCGAAGCGGCGCGACACAGGTCATCCTCGTCAGCTACGCCGAGCCGGTCGTTGCGATGGGCGTCAGCTGGCTCGCGCTGGGACACGTCGTCGACTCGCTGACGCTCGTCGGGCTGGTGACGATCCTCGCCGGCTTCGTCGTCATCAAACGTCGGGCGCTCCGGTCGTTGCTCCGCTCGCTCCTCGAGGAACGGTCAGCTACGACCTCGTGAAGACGTTCGGCGTGCGCCAGCGATCCGCCCCATAGCCGGTCGATCGCTTCGAGCACCAATCGACCGGTCGCTTTGAACGGCTACCCAGCATCTCTCCTCCCAACTCGTGGGAATTGTTACCATTAGTCTATTTCGAAGCGTGAAACCTCGAATACCTGCACTGGCGGAAACATTTATCAGCACGCACGTTGGCCGATTGCATGACCAATGTCCGAGACGCGAGATTCCGAGACGACGGCGCTTACAGCGGTTTGTCACGTGCGCGCACCGTTACTGCTCGAGCCGATCGACGAGCAGATTGAGACGCTGCAGGCCTGTGAGTCCGAGGGCGCGATCGACGAGTTGCTCCTGCGCAGTTGGCCCCAGGAAGTCGCACTCTCCGATGAGAGTCCGTATCAGGAAGTCATCGACACCTACGAACGGTTCGCACAGTGGGCCGACGACCGCAGCGTGAGCGTTCAGCCGCCGTTCCGGGAGCGGTCGACGACGTCGCAGGTGACCGGCAAGACGCGAGACCGGCTGGTGACGCCGCTTCTGTGTCTCGAGGTGTACGCCGACGACGAACTGGTCGGTGTGTTCCCACACACGGACGAGCGAACCGAGGAGACGTACACGACCGACGAGGCGATCGCCACGCTCAGAACCGGCGAGGTGCCGGAACCACTCGGTTCGGTCGCACGCGAGGACACGCGCGCGTCTGCGACGAATACGTGTCCCGACTGTGGCGGGACGCTGGTCGACGGCCAAGGGCTATTCGCCTGCAATGACTGTGGGTGGATCGGAACCATCACCGAAACTGGACGATACGAGCCACAGCCGGCTGAACTCACGAACGAACGTGAGCCGTCACCCGTCGCGACTCGGTAGTCAGCGCGCCAGGACGACCACACGCAATTACTCGCGAGCGAACTCCCCGCCGTACTCGGCGTCGACCGTCACTGTCGTCTCGGCGCGGTTGACTGTGGCCGTGTTCGCTTCCGTTCCCAGTGAGGACTCGAGTGTTCCTTTATCGACCAACTCGTCACTGCTGTAGCTGACGGTGGCGCGTGCAGTCGCGGTATCGCTACTGGTGACCGAAAGGTTCTGATGGACGCCGTATGCACCCTCGAACGCACCGAATTCGAACTGTAACTCGTTCTCGGTGCCCGTCTGATCGTCCGAGAGCGTCCCCGACGCGAACGCATCGTTCTCTGTGTAGAGACAGCAGGCGATACCACTGTTTTTGCCGGCACGAAGCAGTTGCTCGAAGTCACCGTCGGCCTCGTGTTTCGGTGTTTGGTCGCCGGCTGCTGTCGCGACTGTTCGCTCGACGGCGGCCGCCGGGTCGAACGACGAGTCGGCCGCGTTGGGATACGAATATGCGTAGACAGTCTCCGTGACACCGACGATTTCGTCGCTTTCACTGTCAGCGTAGACAGCGTATCCGTCGGACTCGGTCTCGAGGGTGTATCCAGCAGCCTCGAGATCAGAGGTGATACCGTCGCGGTCGTACGAACCGACGAGGGCGTACACGCCATCGGCGTAGACGAACTGTTCCTCGCCGTTGGCGGTCTCGTTGTTTTCGTTGTATGCGTTGAAACCGGCGGATGTGGCCAGCTTTTCGAGTCCGAACGAACTGAGGAGCGCGACGACGACAGGGTTACCGACGAGTGGGTCCGTCGGCTCTTTGCCCGCCTCGGCACCCTGGTCTTCGATCAGGGTCGACATCGTCCTGACGTCGATCGCGCCATAGAAATACTCCGATTGATCGGTCGTCGGTAGCATCGACGCGTACGGAGGGAGCGTCTCAGCAGCCGAGTTCGTGGTCCCACTGTCGGTGGTATCTGTGCTATTGCCATTGTCATTGCCATTACCATTGCCGTTTCCGCCGGACGACGACGAGCAACCGGCGAGAAGCGCCATTCCGCCAGCGAGTAATCCGAGCGCGTTTCGGCGACGAATGTCAGTCATCCTGTGGTGATGGTCACTGAATCCGTATTATTGTACTGACTTGCGAGACGTCGTATCACACACTGTCACTGTTTTCGGCGGGCCGTTCGGTTGCTCGACGGAGAACCCCAAGTAGTGTGTTTGCCTCACGTTCGGTCACGTCGGCCCGACCGAATACCCGTCGGACCATCCGCATCGTCTTGTCTTGTTTTTCGTCGGGATGGTTGAGTTCCTCGAGCAGCGCACCCCACTGGTCGTAGAGCCGATCGACGGTCGGCTCGGGGGCGCGGACGCGCTCGAGGTCGGGCAACTGCGTCTCGTCGAGGGTCAGCGATCGGAGCTCATAGAGCGTGATCGTCGCGGCCTGCCCGAGGTTGAGCACGGGATAGTCGGCGTTTGCCGGGATCGAACAGATTTCGTCGATTCGAGCCAGTTCCTCGTTCGTCAGACCGACGCGTTCGCGGCCGAAGACGAGTGCGGTCGGTGCCTCGACGGTCGGGAGTCGGTCGGCGAGGTCTGCGGGCGTCGAGTAGGGAAATCGCATGTGGCTGTTGTCGTCTTCGTTCGTCACCGCCGTACAGCCGATCGTGTGATAGTTTTCTACGAGATAGTCGAAACTGATCTCGTCGGCGTTCGGCAGCACGTCCTCGCGTGCGTGGCCGGCGAAGCCGTAGGCCTCGCCGTCGGGATCGAGTTCGGGTGGGTCGACGAGCAGGAGGTCCTCGAAGCCGAAATTCTTCATCGCGCGGGCGATGGTCCCGACGTTGCCGGGCGATTGTGCGTCGACGACCGCAACCGCTGGCGGCGTTCGACTGGCAGGTGGCTCGGATGATGGCAAATCGTCGGTCATTGGGACGAGGGTGAGACGAACTCGAGACGAGTCGGTGCAGTCAGGTCGCCAAACGAGTCGCTGGGAGACGGCGATCGTGACTGAAACGCTGTGGCCGTCGGAGTCATGGCCGAGATTCGGGGTGGGACCGCAAAAAGAGACGCGTTCGCGGTTCGGTGGGGAGATGACTGACGACGAGGTAGCGACGGCCGTCGAGAATCGACTTATCTAGAGGCTTCTAGAGAAGAGACCTAGATAGACTAGTAGATACCATAGAATGATATTATACTAGTACTCTAGTATATCTAGTGTATAGTCTAGTATGTAGTACTATACTAGTATGAGAACATTCCGTCCTGTCGTAGCTGGTTTTGTTTTGCTTCGTAAAACGCCGGGGGACACTAGCGAATGTATTTTCGACCGGAGAGCGCTCAGAACGGGGCAGAATTCGTGTATCGGCTCTGATAACGGAGTGTGAGAGGGACACACCCCCCTCGCGTTTGTAACTCCATATCCGTGTGTGGGTTCTGATCTGGAACACACCAGTATCGCGGATGTAAAATCGGTCCAAAACCGGTGTTTTCTTCCGGATATTCGGCGATCAATCTCGACCACCCCCACCCTCACGGCGTTACAAACGCGAGGGGGGTGTGTCCCCGGTCGATAATCGGTAGATCAGTCACTCGAGTCGCTCTCGAGTGAGATTTCGACGGTCGCTGCGGGATTCTGTCCGTGGCCGTCGGATGGGATCGTAGAGTCGAAACCCAAGCCAACGTGTCGCTGACCGGGTCGAGCATCCGAGCCTTACACCCGCGATGGGGGTGGGGGTAGCCACCGCGAGCGGTTAGAAGCGCGAGGGCGGCGGTTCAAGCGACTCTCAGCTATACGGCTACGAATGCTGTGTTACGACGCTCTGACGGCTGGTTTACACTCGCGAGCGATCTCCACAGCTTTATTTCAGTCCAGTTGAAAGGGGCGGAGTAACGCAATGTCCGCCAACGACGATCGAGACCCGCTCTTTCGGTACGACGATCCGGTCTTTGCCGACGAGCGTCTGCTCGAGATCACGCACCTGCCCGGTCCGGATCGGATCGTCGGGCGTGACGAGCAGATGCAACGGGTTGCGGACGCCCTGAATCCGGCGATCTTCGGGAGCGAACCCAACCACCTGTTCATTTTCGGCAAGACTGGGACCGGCAAATCGCTCATCTCACGGTCGGTCACCCAGCGCGTCATCACGGAAGCCGAACACGACGACGTCACCGTAAAGTACGCCTTCATCGACTGTGGCGAACAAAACACGGAGGCGTCGATCGTCAAAACGATCGCCCAACTCGTCAACGACCCCGACGAGAGCGGGATCACCGTTCCCGACCGCGGTCTGGGTACCGGCGATTACTACAAGCGCCTCTGGCAGGCTGTCGACCACTGCACCGACGTCACCATCGTCATTTTAGACGAGATCGACATGCTCGAGGACGACGAGGTCCTCCGCAAACTGTCGCGAGCCGGCGAGAACCGCCGAATTTCGGACTCGAGTATCGGCATAATCGGCATCTCGAACAAGATCGATTTCCCCGATCACCTCTCCGAACGCGTCAAGTCGAGTCTCTCGCGGGACGAACTCGTCTTTTCGCCGTACGATGCGAATCAACTCGTCGAAATCTTAGAGAAACGCCGTGACGCCTTCCACGACGGCGTGCTCTCCGACGATGTGATCCCGCTGACAGCCGCGCTCGCGGCCCAAGAACACGGTGACGCGCGCAAAGCTATCGACATCCTCCGCAACGCCGGCCGAATCGCAAAGAAGCGAAACGAGTCTCAGGTCACGGCCGACCACGTCCGCGACGCCAAAGAGAAGACCGAGGCCGACCGCTTCAACGAGTTGATCGAGGGGTCGCCCCAGCAGGCCAAGGCGATTCTCTATTCGCTGACGTTGCTGACCGAAAACAGCTCGGAAAAGGAGTTCCCGACGAAGATTATCTACAACCAGTACAAGGAAGTCGCTCGCCAGCTCGATTTCGACGTCCTCTCGGAACGCCGGGTCCAAGAGATTCTCCAGGAACAGAACTTCCTCAACGTGATCCAGTCCGAACGCGAAGGCCGCGGGCGCGGCCGCGGTGCACACGCGAAACATCGCCTGCTCGAGAACCCCTCGATCGTCAAGAAAGTGCTCCTGCGGGACTCACGGCTGGCCGTCTTAGAAGACGACGAGTAGCCCACCGGCTGCCGGTTTTGCGCTTTCCACCGTGTCGGTCTCGGCTTCCCGATCCAGCCGACGTAAGCGAGCACCGTTCGCCGGAACCACGATACCTTTTGGCATCGCTTCCACAGACGGGATATGGACAGCGTCGACGCCGCCGGACTGGGGATCGGTGACGAGTATCCGCCCCGGATCATGGGTGTGTTGAACATCAGCGAAGAGTCGCCGTACGATCCGAGTGTCTACGACGACCCCGGCGAGGCGGCTCGGTACGTCGACGAGGAACTGATCGGTGAAGGGGCCGACATCGTCGATATCGGCCTCGAGTCGGCCAACAAACGCTTCGACGTACTCTCGGCCGAGCAGGAACTCGAGCGGCTCCATCTTGCGCTCGAGACGATCGAGAGCGTCTCAGGGGATGCGATCTTCTCGATCGAGACCCGCTATGCAACGGTCGCCGACGAGGCCCTCTCGCAGGGCTTTGACATGGTCAACGACATCTGCGGTTTCGCCGATCCGGAGCTGCCCGCGGTCTGTGAAGATCACGACGCGGCGGTCGCGAAGATGGCGAGCCCGCCGGATAGAGAGCGGCCAGGTGCCGTCGAGGAGACCGACTGGGCCGCCCGGAAATCGCCCGCGTGGGCTGCGGAGGCTGACTACGTCGATCAGGTCTACGAGGCGCTGAAGCAGAACGGCCTGACCGACAAGACGATTATCGACCCTGCCTTTGGCGGCTGGAGCGAGGCTCAGACACTCGCCGACGACCGTGAGACGTTCCGCCGACTACGGGAGTTTCGCGCGCTCGAGCGACCGATGCTGGTCTCGATCAATCGGAAGAACTTCCTCGGCGAAATCGCGGGCCGCGAGACCGATGAGCGACTGCCGGTCAGCCTCGCGGCAACGTCGATGGCCGTCGAGCGCGGCGCACACGTGATCCGGACCCACGACGTGGCCGAGACGCGGGACGCGGCCCTGATCGGGAAGGCGTTTACCGAGCGCGCGAGCGCGACCGCAGATGGGATCACGATCTCACAACTTGACGTCCACTCCACCCGCGAGTTCCGAACGCAACTCCGCGAGCGCGGCGTCGATCCAGCGGTGGCCGACGACTGGCAGGGCCAACTCCTCGAGGTCGATGGGCTCGATCCCGATGCGGGCGACCGGCTTGCGGCCGTCGCGGCCGACCAGGGTGCGGTCGTCAGACGTACGGCTGACGGGACGTGCTTGCTCGTGGGATCAACAGCCGACGTTTCCGGCGTTGCTGGCGAGCTATCGGGTGAAAACAGCCGCCTTGGGGATTTCGCTGAAAAGCTGTCAGGACTGCTGCGTTAAGAGAAAGCTTATGCCGGAGGGTTGAAAATGAGCGAGTGGACGCCGGGTAGCCTCCCGGGTAGGGGTACTTTGGAGGTGACCCCCGGCCCACAACACGGAATTATTGTGGTACTGCGTTGCCCAGTGACAACTTGGTCCGTTCTTTGGTGTCGGTCGAGACCGAACACACAAACCCGTCCAGCGCCGAGCACGAGCTGACTATGGAATTCGACGAGTGGGAACCGGTCTATGAGGCGATCTTGGACGATTTCGGCTACGACCGGGCCGGTGACGAGCACGGGCGTGATCTGCTCGCGTCGCTGCTCGAGACGTCCCTTGACCCCGCCGAGCTTTCGAGCATCCGCGATTCGACCGTCGCTGTTGCCGGTGCTGGCCCATCACTCGAGACCGAGCAAGCTCTCGAGCGAGCACGCGCGGCCGACGCCGTCGTCGCCGCCTCGACCGCCGTCGACACCCTCGCGAGCCATGGGATCGCGGTCGACTGCATGGTGACTGACCTCGACAAGAACCCCGAGACCGTCGTGGACCTCACCGAACGGGGCGTTCCGGTCGCGGTCCACGCCCACGGCGACAATCTCGACGCGATCCGTGCGGTCGTCCCCGACTGTGACGCTGCAGCCGTCCTCCCGACAACGCAGGCCGCGCCTCGCGATCCAGTCAGAAACTACGGCGGCTTCACCGACGGCGACCGCGCGGCGTTTCTGGCGGACCACGTCGGCGCTGCACGCCTCACGTTCGTCGGCTGGGATTTCGACGACCCCACAGTCGACGCGACGAAAGCCCGCAAGCTCGAGTGGGCCGAGCGACTCCTCGTCTGGCTTGAGTCACGCCGTGGCGAGCGCTTTGCGGTACTCGACGGTCGGCGAGACGAAATTGGGACCGACGCCATCCCGATCCCGGAGTAATTACGCCGCTGCAGCGCCGATCACGGCCGTTACTGAATCCGATACTCGACGATATCGCTGCTGCCACAGGCCGGACACGTCGACACGGACTCGAGCGTGGTCCCACAGTGTCGACACTCTTTGATGACCGTTCGGTCGTCCGTCCGGAACAGAACCGTCTCGAGCGCTTTCCGCACTGTCGACTGCGTCGTGGTACCGTTCTCTCGACTTCTCATGACTGGTCAGTTGTGAATATCACAATTCGTTATTGTCTCGCTATACGAACTGACACGGGATTCGATACCGATACGACGTGGTAATCGCCTCCTACGGCCCGGAATTTCGTTCGCTCGGAACTCAGCGGACGAGTTCGTACTGGACGGGGCCGTCGGCGACCCGTTCGACCAGGCCCTCGCGCTCGAGTGCTTGCAGGTGTGCCGTCGCTTCGCCGGCACCGAACTTGACGTGGATGCCTTCGAGGTCGCCGAACAGTTGGCGGGCGACCGCCCACGGCGTTTTCGCGGCCGCCGTCGGCTCGCCGTCCTCGAGCGCTGCGAGCACCCGCTGGGACCGTTCCCGGTGATGCTCCAGCATCTCTGCGATGCGCCCCCGTTCGACCGTGGCTCCGTGACCGGGCAACAGCCGCTCCGGGCGATCGGCGAGTCGCTCGAGCGTGCCGCGAAACGCCCCGAGCGGATCGCGGTCGACTACCGATTCGTCGGCGTTGGTCGCCGATGCTGCCCTCGGCTTGTGTCTGTCCTCCCGGAGCGTCCGCGTATCGCTACCCCCGACGTTGGGCGTGACGGTCGGTAACACGGCGTCGCCGACCAGCAGAAAATCATCGCCGGCGAAAGCCGTATGACCGAGCGTGTGGCCGGGTGTCGCAACGACCTCGAGTCCCGCGACTCGATCCCCGTCCGCGAGTCGTTCGACCGGCGTCTCGTCGGGCATCGGGGAGACCGGATCGCCGTCGATCACGCTATCGACTGCTGCCGTCGGCACGCCACAGCGTCGCATCACTGCGGCGTCACGCTCGAGGCGGCGCTCGCGTTCGCGTGCGTAGTCGGCCACTAGCGCCGCGTCGCCGGCACCCATCGCGAGCGTCGCGTCGGCTGTCTCGGCCAACCGGGGCGCGAGCCCGGCGTGATCGGCGTGCCAGTGGGTGACGAGGACATACTCGAGGGACGCGGGAGCGACGCCGGCGCGTTCGAGACCCGCGTGTAGCTCTTGCCACGCCCGCTCGGTCGGCGGCCCGGGGTCGACGACGGCGCGGGCGGCGACGAGATACGCGCTATTCCCTCCTTCGGGCCCGTCCCTGCCGACCTCGATTCTCGAAACGGAAGCAGCAGCCATTACGCGGGTGTCCGTCTCGAGATTCCTTAGTCGCCCCGTTCGGACCCGACGATGGACGGCGGCTTCGAGATCACGGCTCGCTTGAGGACGAGACGGATCGCACGTCTCGAGTGAACTTAAAACAGTGCGTCGAGCTCGCCGCCGGTATCCATCAGTGACGCGAACTCCTCGTCGGCACTGGCTTGGACGTCCGCGGTTGTCTCCTGTGTCTCGATCGCGACCTGCTGGAGCCGGTCGATCCGTGGCACGTCGGTCACGCCCGACAGCAGGACGATCGCGCCGACTTCGTCTCGCTCGGGGATCGGGTAGTCGCCACCGCGGATCTCCATGCTGCCGGTCTCGTCCTCGAGCCACTGGCGGCCGCGCTCGACGCCCTTGCGGTTGAGGTGTTCCGGCGGGCCGCTGGCGACGACGAGGCCACGGTCAGCACTGGCGACGTCACAGGGCAGCGTCAACCGGCCGAGGGTGGCCTTGCGGACGAGGCTGGTCAGCCGGTTGGTCGCCGCCCCTTCATCAAACGTCTCGTCGCTGCTGGTCAGCGAGGAGAGGAGTCCCTCGTTCGTCTCGACGGTCTCGCTCGCGTAGCCGATGGTCGAGACGCCGCTGCTCGAGAGCGTGTTGATGATTTCTGAGGAGTCGACGACGCTTTCCGCGACGTGATCTCCCTGTCGGACTTCGCCGGCAGCAAAGAGCAGGCCGAACCGCTCAGCGATTTCGCGGTTGATGCGGTCGTAACCGCTGCCGACGGACTCGCCGGCGCTGCGCCAGGCGTCGTTATCGAAGACCAGCAGGTTGTCGACCTCGTCGACGAACGTCCGGAACGATCGGGCGGCGTTGAGCGTGTAGATGCTGCCCTCGTCCGTCCCGGGAAGGAGGCCCAGCCCGTAGACCGGCTGGGTGTAGATCCGTTTCAGCTGTCTCGCGAGAACCGGTGCCCCGCCGCTGCCGGTGCCGCCGCCCATGCCGGCGACGACGAGGAACGCGTCGACCTCGTGGACTGGAATCCGATCGATCGCGGCCTGAATCTCATCGCTGTCCGCGTTGGCAATCTCTGCACCGAGTTCGTTGTCCGCGCCGACGCCGTGGCCTTTAACACGAGCCTGGCCGATGAGAACGCGGTTTTCCATCGGGACGTGCTCGAGCCCCTTGAGATCCGTCGTCGCGGAGTTAATCGCGATCGCCGATTCCACGAAGCCGCCATTGATCCGAGCGTCGAACGCCAGGAACTCGTCGACGACCTTCCCGCCTGCCTGACCGAAGCCGATAAGTGCGAGTTTCATAGCTGTCTCTCGTGGCCGTCCCCGTGGGTGGCCGCGACCGATCGGCGAGGATCGGCGCGCCCCGATTAAATGGGAACTGGTTCCACACCACATCTCTCCGGAGACACTGACATTGTTATGGCCGACATACAACTGAACGGAAGACTATCTTTGATTCGTTAATCTCTCCCAACCACTAGTTTCATTACTGAAAGACTGTCAGTCATGCCGTGCGAGCGCGGCCGTCGCTCACGGATCGCCGGTAACACGATATTTTCACTTCTCGAGTCGTCAGGTCACGTGTGATCGTACACTGGCACCGTCGGGATCTCCGCCCGAACGACAATCGCGGACTCGCACACGCTGTGGACGACGGGCCGGTCGTCCCGCTGTTCGTCCTCGATCCGACCGTCCTCGAGCACGCCTCACCGATCCGGGTCGCGTGTCTGCTCGAAGCCCTCGACGACCTGCGGGCGTGGTACCGCGAACGCGGGAGCGACCTGCTCGTCGTCCGCGGCGAGGCAAGTGCGGTCGTCCCCGAGATCGCAGCCGAGTCCGACGCGACGCGCGTCGTCTGGAACGAGGACTACAGCGGCCTCGCACAGGAGCGCGATCGAGCAGTTCGGGCAGCGCTCGAGGACGACGGCGTCGCCTGTGAGTCAGTCCACGATGCGATCCACCACGAACCGGGATCGATCACGCCGAATCAGGGCGCGCATTATTCGGTGTTTTCGTACTTCTGGAAGAAGTGGCGCGACCGCGAGAAACGGGACCCGGTCGACGAACCTGACGCTGCCGATCTCGCGACCGTTTCGGGCGAGCCGATCCCGTCGCTCGCGGAGCTGGGGTTCGACGAACCGGAGGCGACACCACCGACGGTGACGACGGCCGCGGCTCGAGAGCGCGTCGCTGACTTCTGTGCGGGGCCGATCTACGACTACGCAGAGCGACGCGATTACCCAGCCGAGAGCGGGACGTCGCGGCTCTCTCCACATCTCAAGTGGGGGACGATCGGCCCGCGGGAACTGTACGCAGCAACCGAACGAGCCGCCCAGCGGGCACAGACGGACGACGACCGCGAGAGCGTCCGTGCGTTCCAGCGCCAACTCGCCTGGCGGGAGTTTTACGCGCACGTGCTCGAGTTCAATCCCGAGACCGTCACCGAGAACTTCAGCGGCTACGAAAACGAGATCGAGTGGCGAAATGACCCGGCCGAACTCGAGGCCTGGAAAGCCGGCGAGACGGGGTATCCGATCGTCGATGCGGGGATGCGACAGCTTCGCGCGGAAGGGTGGATGCACAACCGCGTGCGGATGCTCGTCGCCTCGTTTCTGACCAAGGACCTGCTGACCGACTGGCGGGCGGGCTACGACTGGTTCCGGGCGAAACTCGCGGACCACGACACCGCAAACGACGTCGGTGGCTGGCAGTGGGCGGGCTCGACCGGCACTGACGCCCAGCCGTACTTTCGGGTGTTCAGTCCGATGAAACAGGGCCGCGAGTACGATCCCGACGGCGAGTACATCCGCGAGTACGTTCCCGAACTTGCCGATGCAACTGCCGCAGAGATCCACAGCTGGCACGAATTAGCGCCGGCTGAACGAGAGCAGGTCGCCCCCGAGTATCCGGCACCGATCGTCGACCACGCCGACCGCCGGGAGCGTGCGATCAGCCTGTTCGAACGGGCACGTGGTGAGTGATCGCCACGACGCTGATCTGACACCCGATACTCGATTAGCACCTCCCAAAATACGAACAGAAGCGTTACTATCGCCCACTCAATCACTGAATTAGCCAATATACTTATCAATATGTATCTCTACGGTGCTAGTATGTCCATGCCGGATGAAACGTCGGTGCCCGATGGGGGGAGATCACCATCACAGGCGATCATCGCGGCCATCGCTTCCGAAGAGGGCATCGACGTCACTGCTGTCGAGCCTCCCGAGTACGACCCGCTGTTTACGGTTGTCAATCCGGAGGCACTCGACGATCTGTTCACCACCACCGGCGATGGTGCCAGCAACGTGGTGGTACACCTCGAGTACGAAGGCTACGAGATCACCGTCCGTCCCGGGTGCGATATCGAGGTCCGTGATCGCTCGTCGAGTGACTCGACCGGCCAGCCGATCGAGGAGTAGTCTCGCCGCTTACTCGGTCCAGTACGCTTCGCTGGGCTGGGTCTCGAAGCGCGCACGCCGCAATAGATCGATCGCTTTCTCGAGGCCCTCCCGGGAGCTGGTCAGAGAGTCCTCGTGTTCGATGCTCAGCACACCGTCGTAGCCAACCAGCCGCAACGTGGAGACGATGTCCTTCCAGTGGGCTTCGCCGTGGCCGTAGCCTACCGAGCGGAACAGCCACGACCGGTTGGACTCGTCGTCGTACGGGGTCGTATCGAGCACGCCCTTCTCGCGGGCCTGTGCGTCGTAGATTCGGGTGTCCTTTGCGTGGACGTGGTGGATCGCGTCGCGCTCGCCCAGATACCGGATCGCGTCGGTGATCGTGATTCCCTGCCAGTAGAGATGTGAGGGGTCGAAGTTCGCGCCGATCCGCTCGCCGGTTGCCTCGCGCAGCCGTGCCAACCCGTGAGGTTCATAGACTAGCATATTTGGGTGCATCTCGATCGCCACGTCGACCTCGTGGTCGGCGGCGAAATCGGCAATCTCGCCCCAGTACTCGGTCGCCTGTTCCCACTGGTACTCGAGCGCATCGGCGTGTTGTGGTGGCCAGGGTGCGGTGATCCAGTTGGGCGTTTCGTCGGTTGGGCTGCCCGCTGGCAGCCCCGAGAAGCAGGTGACTGCGTCGACCTCAAGTTGGGCTGCCAGCCGGATCGCCTCACGGAGTTCGGTGTCGGCGTGTTCGGCGCGCTCGTCGTCGGGATGCAAGGGGTTGTTATGCGTCGCGAGCGCGCTAATCCGCATGTCATACTCCGCAAGCAGATCGTTGAGTTCGGCCTGTTCGCGCTCGTCGTCGAGATACGCCGATCGGGTGAGGTGAGCTTGCCCCGGGTGACCGCCGACGCCGGGCTCGATTGCGCCGACGCCGAGCGTGTCGAGATACGGCAGCGCTTCCTCGAGCGATTCGTCGGCCAGTGGCGGAGTGTGAACGCCGATCTCCATGAGGGCAGCGACCACACCCGGCGAGATAAAACGACGGCTGGCAGGCACTCGGTAGCGGCGGCGGGCGGTGAAAGTCGACGTCACTTCCGAACACTGACTGACGGTGAGCCGTCTCAGCCGCTGATCGTCAGAATCCTGTCGTTGACGGTCACGTCGCTGGCGTCGTCCGGGATGGCGAACTCGAACTGTTTGTCACCGACGATGATGATCGCCGTGTCGTCGACGATGTCGACCGTCGGCGTCTCGCCGCTGGGACCGAAATCGACGGCAATGATGCTCTCGTCCTCGTATTCGCGGTTGGTGATTGTGATATCTGTCGTCTCGTCGGCTGCAGCCTCCAGTTCGGGTGGTGTTTCCATACCATGCGTTAGTGGCTCAGTACTGTAAACGTCGCGCCCGATATTGCTCGTCAGTCACTCTCCTCGAGCGTGACTGTCTTGCCCTTCTCGCTCGAGTCGTAGATTCCGTCGATGACCCGCTGGACTGCGAGTGCCTCCTCGACGGTGTTGTGGCGCGTTCCGTCGTTGACGATCCGGTCGAAAAAGGCCGCCTGTTCGTCCGAGTGGGTGTCGTTCTGGCGCGTCTCGACCGATGTGTCCTCGAGATGGTCGGGACCGACGCTGCTCGCCGAGTAGAGAGAGAGGTCGCCTTCGAGGAGATCGAACCGGGCAGCGGCGTCGGTGCCGCGGGTAATGAATTCGTGGGTCGCCGGCCGGTTGGTCGCCCACGCGACCTCGAGCGAGATCGTTCGGTTGTCCGCACACCGGATGAAGGCGCTGGCGGAGTCGTCGACGTCGAAGCCGCCGGGGCCCGCATCGTCGGCCCACATGTCGAGGTAGGCATACTCCTCGCGAGAGCCGAACTCGCTGCGAGCAACGCCGCTGACCTCCTCGACCTCGGGGTACCCGAGCAGATACAACGCCAGATCGATGGCGTGGACACCTAGATCGATGAGTGCGCCACCGCCAGCGATCTGTCGGTGGGTAAACCACGTCCCCCGTCCCGGGATCCCGCGTCGACGGACGTAGTTGGCCTCGACGTGCGACACGTCGCCGAGTTCACCCCGGTTGATACGGTTTTTGACGATCCGAACCGCGTTCGCAAATCGGTTGTTAAACCCCACCATCGCGTAGCCGTCCGAGTCCGCTGCTGCCTCGGCGATCCGCTCTGCGCTCTTGAGGGAGTGAGCCAGTGGCTTCTCGAGTAACACGTGAATGTCGCGCTCGAAGGCGTCGATCGCGTACTCTTCGTGGTACTTGTTCGGTGTTGTGATGATGACGGCGTCGACGGTATCGTACAAGTCGTGGTGATCGTCGTAGACGTCGACGTCGTACCGACGGGCAAAGCGCGTTCGCGCCTCGGTGGCGACGTCCATGCCACCGGCGAGTGTCACGCCGTGCTCGACGAGCCGTTCTGCGTGGTACTGGCCGATGTTGCCGAGCCCGACGATCCCGGCTTCGATATCGGATCGATCTCGTATCATTTCGAACGTATTGTCTGCTGTCGGCAGTCGGTTCGTTTCAGCCTGATACACCGCTTCCCGCTATATCAAATCATTCGGCTCGAGTGACTTCTCTCCATCGCCAACTGAGGGCGTGGGTCGAAGATCGCTTTGTCCGGCCGACACCGTGAGCGACCGGTTCTATCGTCAGCGAAACTGACTCGTCTCTCGATCGCACACGACCGATCGTCGCCAGCGATGAGGGCGGCCGTGCGCTGCGCTCGAGGACGGGCGAGCCACGAGCGCACTACTCGGCTTCCGTCGGTGCTGTGCCGGACTCTGGTCCCTCGAGGCCGGTGATGCCGTGGACCAGCGCCTCGCCGGTAGCTGCATCGAAGAGGTGGATCTTCGAGCGGTCTAACACGACGTTGATGTCCTGATCCGCTTCGATCTCCGTGTCGGGGGTGACGCTCATTAGCAACTGGTTCGGCGACGTGGCGGGGTCTTCCTCCATCGACCCTGCCGCGCCCTCGGCCAGCAGCAGGTAGACGAACACCTCATCCCCCATGGGCTCGAGCACGTCGGTCTTGGCGTCGATCGGCTCGGTCGGCGCGGCAAGCGAGTCCGCATACGCCGTCAGATGAACGTCTTCCGGCCGGATCCCCAGCGTGACGGCGTCGCCGACCGCGACCTTTGGCAGCCGCGCGGCATCCAGTTCGACGGTGAAGTTGGCCGTCTCGAGGCTGCCGTCGACGAGTTCGCCCTCGATGAAGTTCATGGAGGGCGACCCGATGAAGCCGGCGACGAACCGATTTGCCGGCTCGTTATAGCAGGTCAGCGGCGGTGCGAGTTGCTGGAGTCGCCCCTCGTTGAGAACGGCGATCCGGTCGGACATCGTCATCGCCTCGGCCTGATCGTGGGTGACGTAGATGATCGTCGTCTCGAGTTCTCGGTGGAGTCGCTGGAGTTCGGTCCGCATGTGGACTCGCAGCTTCGCGTCTAAGTTGGCCAGCGGTTCGTCCATCAAGAAGACGTCCGGGTTGCGCACGATCGCGCGGGCGATCGCCACCCGCTGGCGCTGGCCACCGGACAGTTCGTCGGGCATGCGATCTAACATCCCCTCGAGTTGGACGATGTCGGCGGCCTGCTCGACGCGACGGTGGACCTCCTCGTCGTCGTATGTCCGGAGCCGCAGCCCAAAGGAGATGTTCTCGAAGACGTCCATGTGGGGGAACAGCGCGATGTTCTGGAAGACCATCGCAACACCCCGATCCTTTGGTGCGAGGTTCGTGACGTCGTCGTCGCCGATGTACACCTGCCCCTCGGTCGGCTGTGTGAGTCCGGCGACGGTCTCCATCGTCGTCGATTTTCCACAGCCCGACGGGCCGACGAAGGTGACGAACTCGCCGTCTTCGATCTCCATACTGACGTCGTCGACCGCGGTGACGTCGTCGTAGCGTTTCGTGATGTGCTCGAGTTGTACTCGTGCCATTGGGTTACTCCTTGAGTGCGCCCGCGGTGAGTCCGCTGACGATCTTTTCCTGTGCGATGACCACGAGAATCGCGACGGGAATCACCCCGAGGATGCTCGCAGCGGCCATGAGGTTGTACAACACCTGATACTGCCCCTGATAGGCGAGGATGCCGTCGAGGATCGGTGCCCAGTTCTCGGGCTGGCCGTCGGTCATCAGGAACGAGAAGAAGAACTCGTTGTAGACGGCGATGAAGGTCAACACGCCGGCAGTCGCGACGCCGGGTGCCGACAGCGGGATGATGACCCGGAAGAGCGCGCCGAGTCGGGTCGTCCCCTCGACGCGTGCGGCGTCCTCTAACCCGTCCGGGATCTGCGAGTAGAACGTCGTGAGGATGAAGATCGCCAGCGGCATGAAGATCGCCGACAGCGGCGTCACCAGCGCGAATGGCGTGTTGTAGAGCGTTCCGTCGCCGGTGATCGGCCTGAGAATGGCGAACGAGGTGTTAAAGAGGTCGTTCAGCGGGATGAAGAAGGCTGCCGGTGGGAAAAACGAGATGACCAACACCAGCAGCATCAGCGGCGTTCGGCCGGGGAACTCGAGGCGGCCGAAGGCATACCCCGCGAGGCTGGCGATGACGAGGACGACGATCGTCGAGGCCAACGCGATCACGAAGCTGTTGAACATGTAGATGTGGAAGGGGATGACCTGGAAGACCTCGACGAACGCGCCGGGATTGAAGCCGTTGGGCGTGAAGACGATGTCCTGAAGCTGTCCCTCCGGCGTCAGCGCGACCATCAGCAGCCAATAGAAGGGAAACAGCGTCGTAAAGAGGAAGAAGATCGCGGCGACGTAGAACATCGCTCGATAGACCCGCTCGGGGTGTGAGATGGAGTCGGACACCCACTGCTGGAACGGGCCGCGGTCGAGCTCCGCGTCGCGGTCGTTCTCGACGACCGCCCCACCATCGGGACGGCGGAGCGTGGGATCACGCGGCTGGCCGTCGCTGCCATCGTTACTGTTGGTGTCGCTCGAGTCAGCGGTCGTCGGATCTGTCGAATCGGTTGGATCAGCCATCAGTACATCCCTCCGTCGGTGTCGCGGAAGAGCAGCACGTACACGCCAATGATCAGGCCGATGACCAGCGCCGTCGCAAAGGCCACGGCAGCGGCCGTCGCGTAGATGCGCGTGCCGCCGAACATCGCTTCGACGACGAGACAGCTCAGCGACGGCACGGTCGTACAGCCAGCGGTCGACTCGATCAGGCCGTACACCCGCATTGCGTCCATCGTTCGGAACAACATTGCGACCAGCAGGGCCGGCATCACGAGCGGGAGCGTGATCAGTTTGAACCGCTGCCACGGCGAGGCCCCGGCGACGCGGGCGACGTCGTACAGACTCCGGTCGACACTTTGGAGCCCGGCGAGGATCAACAGGGCCATGAACGCCGACGATTTCCAGATGTCGGCCACGAGGATGATGATGAACGCGTCCTGGCTGTTGGCCAGCGGCGTCCCGCTGAAAATCCCGAGACTCTGCATGAGGTCGGAGCCGAACCCGACCGTCGGCTGGAACAGCAGGAAGAAGATCATCCCCTGAATGACGATCGGCACCGCCCACGGGAGGATGATCGCCACGCGAACCCAGCGTCGCCCGGTAAATTCCTGATCGAGCACGTAGGCCTGTCCGAACCCGATCACTGTCTCGACGACGACGCTGACCACCGCGAACGCGAGCGTGACGAACAGCGCCTGTTGGAAGAGCGGCGTGCCAAGTTCGATAAAGGGGAACGACGATGTCAACCCGACGTCGAGGAACTGCCGTGCCAGCCGCGCGTTCCCGGCGAGAATGTCGATGTAGTTCTCGAGGCCAACGAAGCCACCGAGCGGGTCCAGTCCCCGCGTCTGGTTGGCACGCAGCGACATGACGAACGTCCGGATCATCGGATAGAACGCGATCAGCGTCAGCAACGCGAAGGCCGGCAGTAACAGCAGGTACGCGTAGGCTGCTTCACTTAGGCTTTCCATCCAGTTGACGGCGGCGTTTCCGGTTCGCTCGTGTTCGTGACTCGGTCCCGGTTCACCGCCGGTCACCGTTCCGCCGTCGGGCACGGGGTCAGTGTCGGTCCCCGTCCCATCGTCGGTCTCAGTTGTCATTTGTTCACACCTCCGCTTCGCTTTGCTCGAGTTCGTTCGCGAGGTCGTTCATCGCCGCCTCGGGCGATTGCACGCCGCGGTAGGCCGCGTTGACGGCCTGATAGATCAGTGCGGACTGTTCTGGCCAGAGGTCGGTCGCGGGTCGTGGGATCGCGTTCTCGCTGGCCGACTGGACCACGTCGGCGTAGCGAGCGACGGGGCCGACGTCGCTCGGGTCGACGTCCCCGACCAGATCGAGGTTCGGTGGCAGGAACCCACCGAGTCGGAAGACGGTGAGCATGACTTGTCTGTTGGCGAACGCCTCGAGAACCTGCAGCGCCTCTTCCTCGCGGTTCGAAAACGGGCTCACCGCGAGGTTCCAGCCACCCAGCGCCACAGCAGTCCCACCGACGTCCGAATACTGGGCCTCCTGTTGGGAGACCGCGTACGGCCTCGTCATCACGCCGAGGTCCTCGCCGAAGGCGTCCTCCGTGCCCGTCTCTGCGATCGCATACGACCAGTTGCGGTTCGAGACTGCTTCGCCACCAGCAAACGGGTTGAGCGACTGCTGCTCTGTCCACTGGACGATCGCCGACGGGCAGATCTGCGGATAGCCATCGAGGGTGTACTCCTCTTCTCCCGCGATGAACGACCGCATCATCCGGATTGCGTCGATGACTCGCTGATCGTCGACGGTGATCGGCCGATCCCCGGCGGTAAACAGGTTGTCAGCCCCGCCGTAATACGCCCCGCCCCACGACGTCATCACCTCGTTGAACGTACAGCAAGACAGCCCCTCGTAGGCAGCTGCCTGGGTCGTGAACCCGTAGTCGAGGCCAGCCTGGTCTCTCGCGTCGCGAATCGCAGCCGAAAACTCCTCCCAGCGCGGTGGGTCAGTCGCCCAGCCGCCGGTATCGTAGCCAGCGTCCTCGATGAGGTCCTGCCGATACAGGGTAAAGCCGAGGTCCGGAAACAGCGGTAAGGCATGGAGATCGCCGCCCTGGGGAGCGCGCGCCGTCTCGAGGCTCGCCTCGAGATAGTTGTCGTTGACGTACTGCAGCGTCTCGTCCGGGAGCCGCTCGGTCAGGTTGACTGTTTGGTTCCGAAGGATGAACGGAACCGTCCAGCCGCTGTCCATCATGTGGATGTCGGGTGGGGCACGTCCCGCCTCGAGTGCTGACTGGGTGGTCTGCATTCGTGCTGCGGAATCGCTGACGACGGTCTGGATCTCGACGCGGATGTCGTCGTCGAGACCGGCGTCCCAGAGGGCCTGCTGGATCGACGGCTGATCGCCGTCGCTGTGCATGATCCCCGCGACGTCCGAGGCAGCAGTCATCACCACCGTTCCCGGCTGGCGACCACGCCCGAGACAACCGGTGACGGCCATGGCCCCGGCCGCGGTCGACACTGATGCAGCCTTCAGAAACGACCGCCGCTCGAGGCGCGACCGGTCGCGTCGACCGACAGTATCGCGTCCCATGACCAGTAGAACGCCGACGGCCCCGAACTTAGTTGTTAGTTATAAATACTGTACTAAACTGTGACTGTCGAGTCGTCGTGTTGGTTACACCGGTTTCGCCAACGTGCGCGGCGGTGTTGGACGGGTACGCTCCTGTTCGATGGCGATATTGCCCCTTTCAATCACTGATTGCCGCGTGACGGTTGGCAGATGCCTGCAGACGACGGATATCTCATTGGAGCAAACAGGGACGGACCGTCTCGGACACCAGCCTGTGACCGCTCGAGCACGGTCCGCGACCAGTCGACGATGGCCCGGTCTATGTCATCGGGACGGGGTCGTCGTTCGTTGTACTGCCGTCATACGGACTATTGTCAGTCAGTTCCGGCGCACCCGCGACCCGTCATGCGAGTGCGCCGGGACAGCGGGACAGCAGACCGCTCAGGCGTCCTCGATCGCCGGGGGTTCGTCGCGGCCGATATGGATTTCGTGGGCCTCGACGTCCTCGAGAGCAGCGACGCGGCCGCCGACAGAGACTTCCTCGCCCTCCTCAGTCTCAATCGTGAGGCTGGCGACCTCCTCGCTGACCTCGAACGAGATATCGCGAACCTGCCCGCGGACGATCCGCTGGCCACCGATTTCGACGTCGCGGCCGTCGATGGTCGCGTAGAACTCGCCGCCCTCATCGAGCAGATCCTTCACGCATCGGCGAATCGAGGCGTACGCTCGGGGGTACGACCGTGCAGTGTCGTCCTCGCCGAGCGTTCGATCGGCAGTCGTCCAGAGAACGGTCCCGAAGAACCCGGAGATAAGAAAGCCGAGTGCCGACCGGTTGAAGATGACGCCGTAGCGGTCCTGATCGTCACGCAGGGCATCCTGGGTTGCGTACATCGAGTAGTTGCCGTCGGCGACGGCGACGACCGGTGTCGTGATCCCGCGACGAGCACGAGCGGTCGATGCGACCGCGCTGTAGTCGAACGCGTCCGGATCGGGTGCCTCGCTCGCTGGCGTCACGATCAGGTCGACGCTCACGCCGGCGTCGACCGCATCACGGAGATCAGCCTCGAATCTGGTCAGCAGGTCCGGTGTCAGCGACAGTGCGAGTTCGAACTCCGCGCTGTCGATGACCTCCTCTAAGTAGCGCAGGATCGTCGACCGCGATTTGACCAGCGAGACGGCCTCCGTGTCTCTGGCCGGTGCGGTATAGCGGGCCTCGAGGTCGGCGATCATCTGCTCGAAGGACGTCTGGACGTCGTCGAACGCTTCCGCAGGGTCGATCGCGACGACCTTCATCGGGCGGGACTCGCGCAGTTCGACCAGGCCGCGGTCGCTCAGGCTGCGGACGGTGTCGTACACCCGGGGCTGGGGGATCTCCGTTCGGTCTGCGATCTCGCTTGCAGTGAGCTGGCCCTGCTCTAAGACGGTGAGATAGGCGTCGATTTCGTACTCGCCGAGATTAAATCGGTCGCCGACGCGTTCGACCGTCGAGCGAAGTTCGTCTGGTGCCATACCTCACGCTACGGGTCCAATGACTAAATGATTTATTATACATCGAGTAGCACGCGTTTTCGAAATCGGGTTGTTTTCCGACCGACCGCGCGACGAGATGGTCAGAACCCTTAACCACAGGGGGGCAGAGTGTCTTGTCATGCGCTGGGTCGTTCTGGCAAACGAGCGTTCGATCGAGTGGTCTGCGGTTGAAGCTATCCAGACCGAGCTCCCAGCATGGGTTCCGTCCGAAGTGGTTGAGTTCGCTCTCGCACTCGTCGTGCTCGCCGTCGGCTGGTACCTCTCGAAGGTCGTCGTTCGTCTCGCCGGCCGGACGGTTGCCCGCCGGATCGAACGACCGAGCGTCACACGATCGGTTCTCAGCGGCGTCAGAGTCGCTGCCTTGCTCTGGACCGTTACCATCGCTGCCAGCATCCTCGGCGTCGGCAACACGCAGATCCTCCTTTCGGTGACCGTCATTTCGGCCGTGATCGCGGTTGTCCTCGCTCCCGTGGTCGGCAGTCTGATCAACGGGTTCTACGTATTGGCCGACCGCCCCTACGAGATCGGCGACATGATCGAGGTAACTGACGCCGGTCACCGTGGGTTCGTCGAGGACATCACGATCCGATACACCAAGATCTTCACCCTCCAGAATACCTTCATCGTCATTCCGAATTCCGACATTCACGCGCGTGACGTGATCAATTACTCCGCAGAAGACGAGCGCACGCGGGTCTCACTGACCCTCGAGATTACCTACGACAGTGATCTCGAGGCGGCGCGTCGGGCCGCCGAACGGGCTGCCCGGTCCGTCGACGACGTCATCTCTGGGGGACCAGACATCCGAATCGGCAGTGCCCGGTACGCTGCGGCACCCAAATGCAACATCAAAACGTACGGCGATCACGGGATCGTCCTCGAGCTCTTCTTTTGGATGGAACACCCCTACAAACAGCCGATCATCCGGTCGGCGGTCCAGGAGGCAATCGGCGACCGATTCGCGGAACTCGACGTCGAGTTCGCCTACCCGCGCCGGCATCACGTCTTCGACGAAACCAGCGGGGTCGCCCGGTTGGCTGTCGACGAGTCGGGCTTCGAGCGACCGACGACCGACTCGCCCGTCGAGCCAAGCGAGAGTCCCGCGGATCCAGCGGATCGGTAACGGTCTCGTCCACGAGATGACCTGTCTGAACCGGTCGAAACGCTCCCAGCGACTCGTAGCGTGGGTGTAATTTATACCGAGGCCGGTCCAATTCGGTACCTGACCGATAGATGTACGACGATATTCTGATTCCCACGGACGGAAGCGACACGATTTCCGAGACACTCTCCCACGGGCTGGCGATCGCCGCCGATAACGACGCGACGGTGCACGCGCTGTACGTCGTCGACAGCCGGATCACCGCCGCCGCCGACGACGAGACCAGCGCGGACCTCGAGCGCTCGCTCCAGGCCGAAGGACAGGAGGCCGTCGCCGCTGTCGAAGAGCGAGCGGCCGATGAAGGCCTCGAGACGGTTAGTGACGTCCAACACGGGACGCCGTCGAAGACGATCCTCGAGTACGCCGACGAACAGGAAATCGATCTGATCGTCATCGGGACGCGGGGGAAGAGTCCACGCGAGAAGGTCACGTCACTGGGCAGCGTTTCGGAGCGGGTCGTCGACAACGCTTCGATCCCGGTGTTCGTCGTTCGGAATGCGGGAGCCCACGAGTAATCCGAGACTGTTTGCTGATACCTCTTAGGCGCGTGCGCTTTCGACCGTGATGACCTCACAGTCGAGGTGGCGTCGAAGATACTGTTCGATGTTCGGATTGTCGGTAAATCGCTGGAAGATCCGTCGGAGCCGACTCGCCTGTTTGGAGCCGATCACGACGACGTCGGCACCCTCGGCGGCGACCTCGTCGAGGATGCTCTCTTCGACGAGAAAGCCGGTCCGGACGACATATCGGGCCCGTTCGATCCGACCGAACGCCTTCTCGACGGCGTTTTTCAGATCGACCCGCGTCACTTTCTTCCCGTTCTGGTAGAGGTTCACGTGCAGCACCGTCAGCGCTGCATCTCGCGACCGGGCGATCTCGATCGCCCGCTCGAGCGTTCGTCGCGAGTGCTTCGACAACGGGTACCGAACGGGAACGACGACCAGCGACATTAGCCAACCGGACGATTTCCGCGCGGGTAAACCTTTCAGTACGGACTGTCATCCTTGTGAACCTGTCACATGTGGCAGTGATACGAACGGCTGGCCGAGGTCGTGGTCGCTGTTCGCCGCGTGTCGGCCCATCTACGTCGGAAAGACAATCATTTATCGGAAGCGACGTTATCGCTGGGCATGCAAGCTTGGTCGACCGACGACGGTGACACCGTCTACATCTCGGAGACGGAGGGCGACAAGGGATCGAAAGGGCCGTTTCTCGTCGTCTATGAGTCCAGCGACGCCGAGCGCCGCTATGGCTGGTTCTGTACGAACTGCGAGTCCCTCGATACCGCGATGGACGCGATGGGCCGGATCAAGTGCAACCGGTGTGGTAACTTCCGCAAACCGACCGAGTGGGACGCCGCCCACGAGTAACGTCTGCCCGCCGCTCTCGTGGGTATCGTTCGTGTTGTCCGCGTTTCGTCATGGCCTCGCTGTTGGTGAATAGCACTCCCTATTGTTAGTCGCAACCCAACTCCGATAAGACAGATGACCGAAACTATTGCAGGTTGCTTCGAAGACGCGCAGTGATACGGCGAATCTTTGTCACGTACTAACATTTATGAGGGACGGTCTCATAGATGGTATCGAATGGGTCCTGTTAACATGCGACTCGTCGAGCAGGCCAGGTCGATCTTCGCAGAGTTGGGTTACACCGTCGAAGGCAACGGCCCCGAATTCCGCGCTGAACGTGCGTGGAAAGTCGTTCACGTAAACACCGTTCTCGAGGCGGACGAGCTGCCGGCCGCATCGGCGGGACAGTTCCACTGTTTCGTCGCCGAACCAGACGATGCCGATGACCTCGAGACACGACTCGAGCGGGCCGAGCCGAACTACGAGTGGGCGATTATCGTCGTCGACGGGGAAGACTATCAGGTCGAACGAGCGCCCCCAGGACCCCGAGCATCGGCATAAAAACAGCAGCGAGCAGATCGTCGTTATTTTTCGAGCGCGCGTCGCGTCGCAGTCACACCGGCACCTGGATCGACATCTGCGCCCATCGACTCCAAGACGTCACCCAGCGCCGTCACGACGTAGATGACGTTCTCAGGTCGTGCGGAATGTCCCATACAGCCGATCCGGAAGATTTCGCCGGCGAGATCGCCGAGTCCGCCCGCGATCTCCAGATCGTACTGCTCGAGTAAGGCATCACAAACGTCGCCGTCGTCGATGCCGTCGGGAACGCGGACGGCGTTGAGACTCGGCAGCCAGTACTCGTCGGGGGCGTTCATCTCGAGGCCCATCGCCTCGACGCCGGCTTTCAGCGCGCCGGCGAGCCGTTCGTGGCGCGCCCAGCGATCTTCGATCCCCTCCTCGGCGACGAGTCGCAGGGCCTCTCGGATCGCGTAGACGTTCGTGATCGGCGCGGTGTGATGATAGGAGCGCTCGTCGCCCCAGTAGCCCTCGAGCAAGGAGAGATCGAGGTACCACGAGCGGGGATCTTCCTCGCGCGAGAGGACCTTGTCCATTGCCTCGTCCGAGAGCGTCAGCGGGCTCGCACCCGGTGGACAGGAGAGACACTTCTGTGGACCAGAGTAGGCCACGTCGATGTCCCACTCGTCGACGCGCAGTTCGACGCCGCCAAGCGACGTGACGGTGTCGGCGATCACGAGCGCGTCGTGGTCGTGGGCTGCGGCCGTCAGCTCGGAGACAGCAGGTTGAAGCACGCCCGTACTCGTCTCGGCGTGGACGAACCCGAAGATATCGGGGTCGTGTTCGGCCAGCGCATCCGCGACCACGTCGGGCTCGAGGGGTTCGCCCCACGGCGCATCGACTTCGACGACCTCGCCGCCGGCCCGCTGGGCCATTGTGGCCATCCGGCCGCCGAAGTAGCCGTTGGTCGGGACGAGCATCGTATCGCCGGGTTCGACGACGTTGCCGATCGCGGCTTCCATTGCGGCCGAGCCGGTCCCCGAAACCGGAATCGTCCACTGGTTGTCCGTCCGGAAGGTGTAGCGCAACAGCTCTTGGACCTCGTCCATGATCTCGATAAACGAGGGATCGAGGTGGCCCACGAGCGGCGTGCTCATCGCCCGCAGCACGCGTGGATTGACGTCGCTCGGTCCGGGCCCCATCAGGGTGCGATCCGGTGGTGTGAGTTCGCCAACGGATGGCGCGCGAGTCGCCTCGGTCGACGGTTGCTGAGCCATGGGCGTGTGCTCGCCGGCCACTTGCAAAGACCTACCGACAGCGGCGAACGATCGCTCCCGTTCGGACCCCGACGATCGGGTGTCGGGCGTCCCGTCCGCAGACACATTATAGGGTTGTGCGAGGGGTGTTGACATAGCTACGAGGCGCTTAAGATGACCCGCCACATACCCGATATATCCATGTTCGTCGGGCATGCCCTGCTCGCGTTCGCCGTCGCGGCGCTGGTCGCCGACTGGCGGGGATGGGATCGCCGGCCGGCCCTGCTCGTCGGAGCCGTCGCAGGTGCGTTCGCCGCGGTTCCGGATATCGACGTCGCATACGCGCTCGTCGGCCTGCTCGAGTGGCAGGCTCTCGGCGGCGATCTCGGGGCCCCGGCGGCGTTCTGGGGCGCGAGCCGGGCCGTCCACCGCTCGGTCACGCACTCGTTGGTCGTCGGGGCGGTCGCCGCGCCGGCGTTTGGACTGCTCGCCGTCCGCGGGCGCTCGGCGCGCTCGCGCGCCAGCCATCTCGCCGGGATCGCCCTTCTCGGGGCGCTCGTCGCGGTCGCGCTGATCTGGGATGGTCCCCTCGCCGCGTTCGTGATGATACTGTTCGTAGCCAGTGGTATCCTCGTTTCCCGCGGGATCGCCTGGCTGTCGACGCTGCCACCAACGACGGTCGCCCTCGCTGCACTTTGGGGGCTCTGGTCGCATCCGTGGGGCGATCTCGTGACTGGCTCGCCACCCGACTGGCTGTTCCCCTTCGGCCCGCCGCTTCTCGAGTCACGCGTCATCCTCCATCCGGACCCGACGCTGCACCTACTCGGTGCGTTCGCGGTCGAACTCGCCACGATCGCGTTCGCGATCGCGGTGGCGTATCGGGTCACCGACCGATCGATCCTCGCGTCCGTCGACCGCCGGGCCGCCGTCGGCGCTGTCTACGGTGTCGCCGCGCTCGCCGTGACGCCGCCGACGCTCGAGGTCTCGTATCACTTCGTCTTCTCCATTCTTGGCGTTGGCCTCCTCTGTGGTGTCGTTCAGGACTCGTACTGGCGTCCCTTCCGCGCGCGCGATCGATTGCTCCCGTCCGTCGACGCGATCTTCGAGACCGGGCTCACGACGGTCGCAGCTGTGGCCGTCGCGCTGGTTGCCTATGCCACCGTCTACCTGTTTGTCACGCCAGCGTGATCTCCGTGCGTTCACGTCGAGTCACTGCGCGACGACTACGCTTTTGTGAGAACGGTCAGTACGATCCAGTGTGTCGCAGGCTTCACTCGAGGACCTGATCGCAGACGGCCGAACCAACGCAGCGATCGCGTGGGGATTGGTTAGTGCAATCGCGGCCGTCGGCGTCGGCGCGCTGGTGACCGGGAGCATCCTCTGGACGACGTTTGCAGTGGCGCTCGTGGTCCTTGCATTGTTCCCGCCGCTTGCCCTCCAGTCGCCACAGGTCATGCTTCCGTGGGAGGTGTTGTTGCTGGCGGCGCTCCCGATCTTCGATGCTGGCCTTGGCGTCGGAATGACGGGATACGTCACCTCGTATCTCTCCGTAGCGGCGATTGCACTCGTTCTCGCTGTCGAACTCCAGACGTTTACCGCCGTGCAGATGACATCGGGATTCGCCATTATCTTTGTCGTCATCACGACGATGGCCGCGGCTGCCCTCTGGGCGCTCTTCCGATGGAGTGTCGCCGGCATCCTCGGCGTTCCGTTTCCGGCTGATCACGATGCCATCATGTGGGAGTTCGTCTATTCGGCCGTCGGTGGTCTCGTGGCCGGCGTCGTCTTCGAACTCTACTTCCGGCGACTCGGCCGGTCCGAACACTGCAGTCCAACGGACGACACACCCATCGCGAGGGGTGAGGATGCGTAGTCTCTCCAGTGTGTTGCCATCTCGGGAGCGCCAGCGACAGCTGACGTATCTCATGGAACTCGGGTTAATCGGGATGCTGTTCATCGGCATCGACAGGGGCAACGCTGGGATCGTCGTGAACACTGCAGTGGCGCTTTTCGTCACGCAACTCCCGCCGATTCTCGAGCGCGACTACGAGATTCCGATGGACCCGCGGCTCACACTCTGGATCACCACTGCCGTCTTCCTTCACGCGTTTGGCACCGTTGGCCTTCCGGGGACGACCAGAACGCTCTATACGCAACTCTGGTGGTGGGACCACATGACCCACGCGCTTTCGGCATCGATCGTCGCCGGTGTGGGCTATGCGACCGTCCGTGCGCTCCACGAGCACGCCGATGGCATTCATTTCCCCCGGCGGTTCGTCGCCGTCTTCATCCTGTTGTTCGTCCTCGCGTTCGGCGTCCTCTGGGAGATCCTCGAGTTTGCGATCGCGCTGTCGGCCGAGGCGTTCGGGATCGACGCCGTCCTCACGCAGTACGGGCTCTCGGATACGATGCTCGACCTTGTGTTTAACTCGATCGGCGGACTGATCGTCGCGCTATGGGGTGGTGCTTACCTCGCGGATGTCTCCGGCGCGATTCGTGACCGTCTCGAGGCCCGAACCGAGTAGGCGACATCACGAGCGCTCTTCCAACCCGAAAACGACGCGCAGTTTTACGTCGGGTTGTGGTGTAGTGACATGGGCGATGGTCTTCAAAAAAATCACGCTCATCGGAACCAGTCCTGACAGCTTCGATGCAGCAGCCGACGACGCAATCGACCGCGCAGAAGAGACACTTCAGAACGTTCACTGGATCGAAGTCGACGAACTCGGCGTCGAGGTCGCAAGCGTCGACGACCGGGAGTACCAAGCCGAAGTCACCGTCGCGTTCGAACTCGAGGAGTGACCTGACGGCCGCCAAACCGGCCGGAAGTCGAGCAGCCACTCGCCGGCTGCCACTCCTTTTTCACAGCAGTTCTGGCTCGAGAGATGGACGGAGACCGGAGCCGTGACCGCTCAGAAGCGAGACCGGGATCGGTTACGTTCGGAACGATTCGCCACAGCCACACTCGCTGACGACGTTTGGATTGTCGACGTGGAATCCTTCGGCCTGCAGCCCGCTTTCGTAGTCGAGGACGCTGCCCTCGATGTACTTCAGGCTCGCCGGATCGACGAACACGCGCAGATCGTGATGTTCGTAGATCGTATCGTCTTCGTCGGGCGCATCGTCGAAGCGCATCCCGTAAGAGAGGCCGGCACAGCCTCCCTGCTGGACGAACAGCCGGAGGCCTGCCTCCGTGACGTCGAGGCCCTCTCCCTCGAGCAGCGAAATGGCCTGCTCGGCCGCGTCTTCGGTCACTTCGATCTTCGGGCGCGTGTCTGCTTCCCCGCCGTCGATACTGTCCGTGCTCATACCCACCCATTCCGGCGCAACGATGTTAACTGTGACGCCCTCAGTAGGCAGAGACACTAGCCGAATCCGGTTACGCAGTCGGCTGGGTCCGCGTTCGTCTCTCGTCTCGCCCGAACTGATTCACACACTGTTCGCAGGACCGTCATGTGATCAGGGGTGCCGTGGTCGTCATACTGCCGGACAAACCGGTTCATCTCTCGATCACACCCAAGACGCTGTCGCCAACGGCGACAGCCGTCGAGACGCGATCGAGTAGTCACTGACGTTTGTCCGGTCGTCTCAGTAGCTCTGATAGCCGCTCGAGCGTTGCCGAAGCAACCGATACCAGGTCCCGAACTGCCGTCGGTCGTTTCGCGACAGCTCGATATCGTGTTCTGCCAGCAGCTCGAGCATCCGTTCGAGTTCGCAGTCGTACCACATCGAGAGGAGCCGCACGTTCCGCTGTGCGTAATCGTAGTTGCGCTCGAGGACGCGCCCGTCCATCGGATCGACACGCGGTTCCATCTCACTGCTTACTCCGTGTTCCAGCTACGTAAAACCGATATGCGCTTCCGTAACCTATTTCCAGCCGCTCAATCGCGGATTACCACCCGTTAGCGGTCGGTCTCGTCGTCCAGCCGAAGCCGGACGCTCGCGGCGTGGGCCTCGAGCCCTTCCGCGTCGGCGAGAGTGGTGATCGTCTCACCGAGGTCGGCCAAGCCGTCCGCGGAGAGGCGCTGGACCGTCGTCGACCGAAGGAACGTCTCGACCGAGAGGCCACCGGCTACGCGCGCCCCACCGTTGGTCGGCAGGACGTGGTTCGTACCACTGGCGTAGTCGCCCGCTGCGACAGGCGTGTTTGGCCCGAGGAAGACGCTGCCTGCGCTGTCGATGCGCTCTAAGATCGACTCGTCGTCATCGGCGATGATCGAGAGGTGTTCGGGGGCGTACGCCTCCGTAAAGAGGATCGCCTCACTCATCGATCGTGCGTGGAGGACCCCACTCGCATCGTTCGCGAGCGCTTCCCGGATAATCTCTGCACGGTCGCGGTCGCCGACCTGTTCGTCGACGGCTACAGCCACAGCGTCGGCGGTCGCCTCGTTGTCCGTGACGGCCACGACCGAAGCGTTCGGATCGTGTTCAGCCTGAGCGATCAGTTCCGCGGCGACGAGCGCTGGATCTGCACTTTCGTCTGCTACCACGACGACTTCGCTCGGGCCCGCAAGAAAGTCGATTTCGACGTCACCCCGGACCTCGGCTTTGGCCGCGGTGACCCACTTATTGCCGGGTCCAACGATCTTATGAACGTTGGTGATCGTCTCCGTTCCATAGGCCAGCCCCGCGATCCCCTGTGCGCCGCCGACGCTGTAGACCGTGTCCGCGCCCGCGATGTGGATCGCCGCCAGCGTCACCGGGTTCAACTCGTCTGCCGGTGGCGTGACGACTGACACATGGTCGACGCCGGCGACGACCGCCGGGACGATCCCCATAATCGCGCTCGAGGGATACGCCGCCGAGCCGCCGGGGACGTAGACGCCGACGCGCTCGAGCGATCGAAAGCGCCGCCCGAGCGTCCGTCCCTCGCTGAACTCTCGTTGCCAGTCGTCGGGGAGTTGCGCCTCGTGGAACTCTCGGACGTTCGCCACGGCCGTCTCGATCGCATTGCGAATGCCGTCGTCGACCTCGTCAGCGGCTCGCTCGCACTTGTCGGTGATCTCTATGTTGCCGACCTCAATGCCGTCGAACTCGCTCGTAAACTCGCGGACAGCGACGTCGCCCTCGGTGCGGACCCGGTCGACGATGTCGCGGACGTCTCCCCTGACCGCCTCGATGCCAGCGTCGCGCTCGAAGAAGGCAGCGCGATCGTCCGGCCCGAGGTCAGAAATCGCCTGCACGTCGATTGTCATGCCTCTGGATTCGGACGGCGGGCGAAAAACGGTTTCCTTCCGCTCATGTCTCCCCGCGTTCGATCGGCCAGAGGCCAACGAAGTCGAGGGTCGCCCTGACGAACAGATAGACGAGCAGCCCGAAGCCGACGATCGCTAGCGGTGCCTGGATGAGATCCGCGACCTCCACCTCGAGGACGATCCGGCTCAGTCCACGGATGACGAAACTCACGATCACGAGCGCAAATCCGATGAGCGAGAGTTTGACGAATCCCGACTGGTCCATAGCGAGCCGTACGCCCGGGATCGCTAAATGATGTCGGTTGGTTCTACGGCGGCGAGCGCGCCAACAGCCATCATCGAACGTCGGCGCTGGCAGCCCGGCTGATCGCGTAAATCGCGACCGAGCCGAAAGCGAGCGCGAGACAGACGAGGACGGCCAGCGCTGGCACGAGCGTATCCCACATTCCCCCAAAGCGGGTGACTTCGATCACCGTCATCGTGTCCTCGCCGAGCATCACCGCGCGGGTAGCGTCGACGCCATACGTGATCGGATTGAATGTCGCGACCGTCTGGATCCACGTCGGGAGCGCTGGCAGCGGGAGGAACGCGCTCGAGACGAACAGCAAGGGCAGCTGGAGCAGGTTCGCCCCGATAATCGTCGACTCCTCGTCGCGGGTCACCACGGCGAGCACGTTCGAGAACGCGGTGAACCAGACCGAAAACAGGACGCAGATGCCCGCGATCGCGACGGCCCCAACCAGCCCGGTCGCGATCTCGGCACCCAGTATCACGCCTAGACTGAGCACGATCGTCACCTGTGCAATGATACGGACAACCTCGGCCAGCGTCTTGCCGACGAAGACGGCGACGCGGTTCATCGGACTCACCAGCGTCTTTTCGAACATGCCGTTCTCGATGTCGTTGACCAGCCCGATCCCCGACGTCGCCGCCGCCACCAGCGCGACCTGGATCACGATCGCCGGCACGAGATACGTCTCGTAGGTAACTCCCTCGAGCGCACTCGTCGCGACGCCGCCGAACACCTGCGTGAACAACACGAGGAAGATGATCGGCTGAACGAGCGAGACGACGAGTACGAACGGGTTCCGAACCGATTTGATCGTCCACCGAACGAACGTCGTCCACACGTCGCTTGCGAAGCTCCCGCCGTAGCGGTCGCCGGTCTTGACACTCATCGGCTCACCCCGTCGGCGTCCGGGGCGGCCCCCGTTTCGCCGTCGTCTGTCATCGCTGCTTCTCTCGCGTCACCGCCGTCACTGACCGCCTCGGCCTGCACATCGCCACCGTCGGCCGCGGCCGCTTCGGTTCGCTCCCCAGTCACCGCGAGGAACACGTCGTCGAGCGTCGGCGCGCGAACGTCGAACCCGACCACGCCGATATCGGCGTCCCGCAGCGCGACCAACAGATCCGTTCCGCGCGTTCGCGCGTCGCGTGCGGTCACCGTTAGGCCCGACTCGGTCGGCGTGATCGTCGCCCCCTCCGCGAACAGCGATTCGTCGCGGGCGACTGCCACCGCACGCTCGCTTTCGGCGGGCTCCGCCAGTTCGACGTCGAGGATCTCGCCCCCGACACGCCGTTTCAGCGTCTCGGGCGTTCCGTCCGCGACGACCGAACCGTCCTGAATGACCGACAGCCGGTCGCACAACTGGTCGGCCTCCTCGAGATACTGCGTCGTCAGAAACACCGTCGTTCCCTCGTCGTTGATCCGCTGAAAGTACTCCCAGAGCCGATTTCGCGCTGCCGGATCGAGTCCGGTCGTCGGCTCGTCGAGGAACACGAGCGGCGGCCGGTGGACCAGCGCCGTCGCCGCATCCAATCGCTTTTTCATCCCACCGGAGAAATCGTCGGCGACCTTGTCCGCGACGTCGGTCAACTCGACGAGCGCAAGCAACTCGTCGATCCGGTCGCCCCGCTCGGCCCGTGACACGCCGTAGGCATCACACGCAAACCGGAGGTTTTCTCGAGCCGTCAACTCAGGGTCGATGCTCGTTTCCTGTGCCATGTACCCGACCGTCGCTCGCACGCTCTGGGGCTCCGCGACGGCGTCGAATCCGTTGACCGTCACCGTGCCATCAGTCGGGCGCAACAGCGTTACCAGCGTCTTGATCAGCGTCGTCTTCCCTGCGCCATTGGGCCCCAGAAAGCCGAAAAACTCCCCAGTCTCTACGAGGAGATCGACACCGCGGACCGCTTCGGTCCCATCCGCGTACGTCACCGCCACGTCGCGGGCCTCGATAGCGTACTCGGTCACAGTCGTTCTAGGGCGACCACGGGGATATACCTGTGAGTTCGAAATCACTTACGCTGGTGGTCTTCAATAGCCCATCGCGTGGCGGCGACTGAACACCGCGCCGGAAATCCCGTCTCCTGGACGACGTTCGCGTCGTGATCGACGGCTCCCGGCCGCCCCTCTGACGGTCACCCACGAACACCGATGGCCCGGCTGTCGTCGGTCATCGTTCATCGCGCTGTACGCGACCGGTAATACGATGTTACCGCCCGCAGCGCGTCACAGACGGTAACGTGACTACTGCACTCTCGAGCGAACGAACGATCCGTCACTTCGAGGGCAAAAAAGCGCTGCATAACTATTCATCACCCACCACACCACCGTCCTATGTGGCCGTGGGAACACGCAATCGTCGCCTACCTCGCCTACTCGCTGTGCTGTCACATCGCCTTTCGGAAGTCACCGACTGGACTCGAGGCGTTCGCAGTCGTGTTCGCGTCAGTCCTCCCAGATCTGATCGACAAGCCACTTGCCTGGGAGTTCGGCGTGTTCGACAGCGGCTACGCCATTGGCCACTCGATCTTCTTTGCAGTGCCGCTAGCGATACTCATCGGAACGATTGCACACGCGGCCACGCGTCCTGGCGTTGGCCTCGCGTTCGGGCTCGGCTATCTGTCCCATCCTCCCGCGGATATCATCGACTCCGTGTTCCGACAGGGCGCCCTTCAGGTCGAACTCATGCTCTGGCCGATCACACCAGTTGAGGGACGACCACCTGGCCCGGGCCTCCTCGAGGGATTCTTCTACTTCTTCGACCGCTACTGGAGCGCTGTACTCACCGGCGACCTCTCGACGTATCTGTTGTTCCAGTTCGGTCTTGCCGGCGTGGTGTTGGTGGTGTGGCTCGCCGACGGCGCGCCGGTCCTCCGTGAGAGCCTCCACGCTGGGCTCCGCGTTGCTCGAGCATTTCTCAGCCGCGTCTTCGGCCTCTCGCGTTCGAATCAGCCTGACCGCCGATAGGTTTCGTTTCCTGTCGCGCTTCGACTTGCGCTGCTCGAAGCATCGCATCTTGTGACTGTCCAACGTCGTCCAGTGATCCCTCGAGACGACGGCCTTATATATACACCCGGCACTCGATATGAATGCGAACGACGTGGCCCACGACGCCACGTCCCCTCCGGCCGTTTCCCGGCACGGAGGTTGGATTATACCCCACTCTCGGGACAGTCGTTGATTTAACTCGACGGCTGTCACAGCTCAGTCTACTGGTTGTGTCACGATCGGTTTCCGACCGTGACGATCCAGTGGCCTTATATGTGGCAGGGCACTCAGTTGTGATCGCACACACCCACGCCGGCTATGGTTTCCGGCGTGGGGGCGATCCGACGCCCTTATATGTCTCAGGGTGGTTGGGTGTAAACGCGAAGAACGCGTGATCGACGGGCCGTTCAATCCGGTCCGTCATCTCGCCCGGACGGTTCGGGTCCGAAGGGGTTATGTACCCCCGATGGCTTATGAATACGTCCGGAAGGAAATGAGGATCCTACCCCTGCGGTCCGCCGTACAGATGGGATCTGATGTTAGCCTTGGTAGTTCGGTGACGCCCGATCGGTTATTCGATCTGCGTCAGCGAACGTGTGGACCCATGTGTGAGTGTATCTTAACATTCACCGCCAACTCCCCCAGCTTCGCTGGGGAAGAGCATTACATTCCGGTTGATCCTGCCGGAGGTCATTGCTATTGGAGTCCGATTTAGCCATGCTAGTTGCACGAGTTTGT
>NZ_FOIC01000010.1 GCF_900111485.1 Natrinema hispanicum
CTATGACTCCATGAGAAGCCTGCTAATGCTGTAGGTGCTGCAGAGTGAACAAGGAACCGGGAAGAGAGGAAAGCCGAAGGATTTCCAGTGTCACGAACACGTACCTATGAACGGCCTCACCCCAAGGATGCGGAGAAATGTGCTTCGAGCACGAATAGATGCGTATCCTGTTCACTCTCTTCCCAACAGTATCACGCAACAACCAACCTATGGAATACATCGGAATGGATGTCCACGATCGCTACTGCCAAGTAGCGATCTTGGACGACGATACGAACAACCCTGAAGAACGTCGGATTCGAACCGAGCGCGCCGAACTCGAAGAGTTCGCGCGCGAGCACCAAGGCGCAAAGGCTGCTATTGAAGCCACACGCAACTACTGGTTTGTCTACGACTGTCTCGAACCAGAACTTGATGTCTCTGTTTCCAACCCGCACAAAACAGGGCTGATCGGCGATCAAAAAGTCAAAAGCGATCGTCTTGACGCTAAACGACTCGCTGTTCTCTTGCGGGTTGACGCACTCTCGACGAGCTACATTCCACCGGACGAGTTCCGCGAAGCGCGGAAACTCGTCCGTCGGCGCAAGGCGCTTGTCGATGATCGCACAGCAGCGAAAAACCGTGTTCGATCCGCCCTCGCCGATAGAGGCGTTACCTACAACGGTGACCTCTTCGGACAAGAGGGAAGGGAGTTCCTCGCCGACGAGGAACTCCCGCTGTCACCTGCCGATCGGCACATCATTGAAGCCGATCTTGCTGTTATTGAGACGCTCGATGACCAAATCGAGCGTCTCCAGTGCGAGATTGACGAGATCGCTGCGACGTGGGAAGAAACACAACTGCTGATGACGATTCCTGGTGTCGGTCCGGTCCTCTCCGTAACGATTACTGCGGAACTTGGTGAGATTGACCGGTTCAACAATAAGAAGCAGGTTGTAAGCTATGCAGGATTAGATCCGCGTGTGCGACAGTCTGGTGAGAAAGAGACGACTGACGCAATTACGAAAGAGGGCCCACCGGTGCTACGGTGGGCCCTCGGTCAAGCAGCACTCAATGTCGTGAAGTACGACTCGTATCTGGGGAATTATCACACGAGAATGAAACGCAGGAAAAACAGTCAGAAAGCATTGGTAGCGACAGCTCGCAAGCTGCTCGTCTCGATCTACGCGATGCTCTCACGGAAGGAGGAATACAACCCACCTGATGCAACAACCCACTAAGACTGCTCGCTAGAGGGATCGCCGCGGGATTTGATCCCGCGGCTAACCCGTCTCAAAGAGCGACTGCTCTGAAAAGAAACGCTCCGCCAAGAAAAGCGTCGCTCTGCGTCGCGTCGCTCCGCTAACCTCCCGCCTATCTAATGCCCATCCCTCCGCCGTCCCGCCCACCTCCACGGTCCTGCTCGCTTCGCTGCGCGGGCTTTCGCAGGCGGTTGATGAGGAAAGTCTCTCACATCTGAGACGAACCCTAACGAATATCTACGCAAACGTGGTTAATTCAGGTAGCAGGCTTCTCATAGATGGAAATCTTATTGACCTCAGTGTAGACCCTGCTGGTCCGGTTTTCCTCGGATACTGTGAAACCGACCTGACCACTACTCTGTATCGACCGATCGTCCGCCGAGATAGTGACGAGAGATATTACTGCTGTCTCAGCATCGCACCGAAGCTGTGGCCGCTTAAGAAAGACACTGCCGGAATCGTCGCCCCGCACGACGCCACCGCCCTCGTATGCGATTCGGTCGTTGTCGACGGTATACGTGAACTCGCCTATGTTGACTGTGTCTCCCGTTCCATAGCTGGAAAACTCATCTTCCGGTATGTCGACTGTGGATCCAGTTTTTTCTATCGTGATGTTGAGTTCCGTTCCGGAACCGCTCGTTCTAACTGTCCCCTCTTGAAGTGACAGCTCGCCGCGCCGCGTGTCGATCCCATCGTATCGCATGACGTCGTTGGCATTCTCCGCGAACGCCTCCATCGCCCGCTCTGCGTTTCGGAGTTGCTCGCCCTCTTGGTAGTTTTGCATCGCCTGAAAGCCAGTCATCGATAGCAGTGTAACCGACCCGAGGATGATCGCGAAGACGAGGATGAATCCGAGGACCTCCGATACCCCACGGTCGTTGGTTCGCCCATCCGGCCGGGGTGAATCAGTCGTTCGTCTCATTAGCCGGCCCTCTCGATCGTGATCTTACCGCTTTCCTTGGAAATCTCGAGGGAACCGCCGAATGCTGAGTCGTTAGGCTCGAGATTGTCGATAGCGACTGGAACGTATACTTCCGCGTCGGCGTTCGATGCTGTCAGCCGGAGGCAGTCGTTCTCAGTCGAATCATTCAGCAACTCTGCATCCCGGCATTTGTCTTTATCTAACAATTCGATGTTGTATCTCGAGTTCGCGACCGTCCGCGGATGGTCAGCAGTGACATTCACGGTCTCATCATCGGTCGCCATTCTGTCGACGCTCTCGATTTCGCCGGCGAGGCGTTCACCGATCGTCTCGAGTGACGACTCAGCGGACCGTTCTGTTTCGGTCTCGAGGAGGGTTCCAGAACTGGTCAGCAGTGCAGCGATCAATAGCGTGGTGATCCCAATCGTGAGGACGTGTGTAATCGTGATCGACGTCCCGCGATCGGTGCGCCGTGGATTGATCTTCATTCGCCATCACCGTCGATTAGGATCGTCGAGATCGACCGCTCGTACGAAACTTTGTCCGATTGATACGTTATGTTGCCTTCTATTTTCCATACGCCTTCGTGAGAACTGTCTGGGTTTCCATCGAATCCATCGCGCGCAACAATGTCGTACGTACCCAGATTATCTTCAGTAATTTCAACTTCATCATATGAAACCCCTTCATCGATTAGTGAGAGTTTATTTTGAAGTTCATCAGAATCACAGTCTACTGCGGATGGGTCATCAGTTTCTCCGTTCACCAGATCGAATCGGACATCAGCCGAGTCGATCTCACAACCATCTATTTCGAAAGAATTACTATTCGATTCTATCGTAACGTTAGTTGAGTCCTTATCTGTCGTCACATTCACCTTCTCATGATTAGTAGCATTTAGATCAAGAACGAGATAGTCGATCTTACTATCATCAACATCGATCTGTTCTGGCGAACCATCGATCGGCACATTCGTTGCAATATGGCCGTATTCAGCTGTCACATCGGTTAGAGACATGAACGCTGATCGGCCGTTCGCTGTTAGATTTCGATACTGATGATTAAATTTACCAGTATTTGTGATCTCATCTTCAAAATCATTACTTGACTTCCAATCATCGTTTTGATTTCCTCGGCGAGCGATTTCGATGAGATCGTCCTCGAGTCCCTGCTCAATCACCTCTGCGTCTGCCGTGCTCTGACTCGTGGCACTCGAGGAAAGCGTCTCCGTGTAGAGGACGCCATTGAACACGACGACGATGCCAAGCAGAATGAACGCCAGCGTGATCGCACCGATGAGGATCACTTGGCCTCGATTGCGGCGAGCGTTTGGAGTTACCATACGATCACCCGCACTTCCACGACGTTGTAGACGAGGTCGGTATTGGTCGTTTCTGGGATCGGATAATTATGATTATGATCTCCGTGAGCCGCTGGAAGCGTGATTCCATCGTCTTCGTCGACAGTCAGTGTATCCTCCTTGTACAACGTAACGACGTAACTCGCAGTCACAGCATCCGGCGACGGAGCACCCTGATAGACCAGATATGTGGTATTGAACTCACTCTCATTTTCATATATGAGTTCGACGTTGTAACTATATCCGTTGTTTGCGAACCGCTGTTCTAGTATCGACCCAAGTTGCGACTGATTCGCGAATTCTGTCGTATTGTATGTCGTCTTTCCATCAGGCCCGGGAACGCTTGCCTTGTAGAACTGCTCTTTATCCCCGGAATCGTCGGTCGCATCCCATTTTCGGATGGTATTCGAGAGGTTCAGGTTGCCCTCCTGATCGCTGACCACGAGCGCGTCCTGGGCTTCTTGTTGTATTTGCGCCTGTACGGAGCGATCGGATAACCCGCCCGACGTTGGCGTGATCACGACCGATTGCAGGGCGAACAGTACGGCCATCAACACGACCATCGCGCTGACGAACCCCTCGAGGGTGTAGGCCTGCCCACGATCATTGTTCGGTGAGTTTTTGTCAGACATCGTATCACCAGACCTTCACGATAAGTCTGCAGGCGGGGTCACACTTGTCGTCGCTATTCTCGATCGTGACGATCCGTGCTGAACTGGCTGCCGACTGGTTCTCATAGTTCTCGCCACCGGTCCAGTTGGCCGTTGGTGTGACCGTCTCCCCATCACTGATATTCGTGACAGTCACATTCACGTTATCGATCGGAGTTCCGTCGCTTGACCGAAGTCCGAGGTGTGCGGTGAGATCGGTCTGGTTGTACGGGTCGAGTCCGTTCTCGTCGAGTTCGTTCGGCGTCCCCGTCGACGTATCGTTCACGATCCGATCTGCGATCCGATCGGCCTGTGCCGTCTCAGCACCGCCGACCGAGGAGTCATATGGCGTCACGAGCGCCGGGAAGAACGAGAAGACGAATGCGATCGCCAGCAGGAAGACGCCGATCCCCACGACGAAGTCCTGGGTGGTCTGGCCTCGCTCGAGCCGCGACGTCGAAATCGTTCGTGGCTGGTGGGCTCGAGTGCGGTCTTGGTCACGGTTTGCTGCCTGTTTCCCGCTCATATTAGGCCACCAGCGTCCAGCCAATGAGTGCGACTGACGACAGTCCGATGACGTATTTCAGGCCACTCAGCAGATCGGCATCCCGCATGTAGCCACAGATAAAGCCCGACATGATTGCCTGAAGCGTCACCGCATGGAAGAACAACACCGACAGCATATCGACGTCGATGTTCTCGCTCAGGTTTGCCCCGCTCATCGCGCCACCACCGGCACCGCCGGCACTGCTCGCTCCGGAGCCGCCCCCCGTACTCAGTCCGGCCATCGTGTCGATGAACTGTGTCTTGAGGATCGCGATCACCGCAAGCACCGTCATGAAGGTCATGATGATGATCACGATCTGCATGCGTGTGCGTGATTTGCGCTCGCGTTCGATGTCGTCGTGGTTCTCGCTTGCACGTGCGGCCGTCCGGAGCACTGCCGAAATCTGGTTTGATGCCTCCTGTGCTTCGGTAATCAGGCGTGTCGTCCGGGCGAGTCGCGGAATATGGTACTTGTTGTTGAACTCGATGAGCGCCTCTTTCAGACTCATCCCGAAGTTGACCTTCGTGTGCATCATCTCGAATTCGCGTGCCAACTTGCCGCTCGTGGTATCGGAGACTGCCTTGAGCGACTCGAGAAGGGTGAGTCCAGTGTCGTTCGAACTCGAGAGTTTGCGAAGGTCCTCGGAGAGCTGATTGAGGACGGCGTTTCTGTGGCGGACGTTCCACTCGCGAAAGATCGCAAGCGGGATGGTGGTGATATACAGCGGCAAGTAGAGGTAGATGACCGTCCCCCAGATCGGCTTCGCCAAGAGCTGTCCCCAGGACGTGGGTGCCGACCCGGTTACGATCGCCGTCACGACGATAAGCAGGGCGATCGGAAGGGTCACGACGAGTGTCATCAGCGGATGATCCCGGAAGAAGAAATGAGGCTTTCGCAGCACTTCGATCGTTTCGTGGGTTCCTTCGCGGTTTTTGATCCGATCGAATACGCTGTATTCGCCGGTAAACTGCTCGACGAGGCCGAGACTCAACAGCCCGTCGTTTTGCCCGGTTTCGGTCCGCTGCTCGGTCGGTCCCATCGAGAGGTAGCCGTCGCCGGGTTCGTCGTGTTTGACCGTCGAGACGAGGACGAGAAAGCCGACCCCGATCATCGGAATCAGCGCGTAGACGACCATATAGAGCATCTGATCAGTCACGCTGGCGTTTGGAATCATCTTCATCACGACCATGATGATGATGAGCAACAGCGGGAACAGCGACAGCGTCATGTACATCTCGCCGAACAACTCGAGCGTCTCGAGGGTGAGCTCCTGTTCCTGCTTTGCCGTGCGCATGTGCTTTTCTTTCTTGTCCTCGAGGAAGCTCTCCATGTCGCCGCCGCTGTTGACGATCGAAAGCATGTCGGTCAGGAACTGTGAGAGATCGTCGCTGGGCGTCTCGAGGGCCTGTTTACGGATCGCCGTTCGGTAGTCGATGTCGAAGTACTCGGTTTCTTTGACGATGCTCTGGAACTCCTTTGCGACCTCACCGTAGGTGTCGTCTGCCTGTGCCATCGCCTCGATGATCTCGAGTTGGTTTAGGCCGCCGACCGACAGCGCGTACATGAACGACACGGAGTCGGTCAGCAGCATGTTGATCTCACGTTTACGTGACGAGGCACGCGAGTAGGGGATCGCGACCATCGAGCCAAACCCGATCGCGAAGCCGATCGAGCCAAAGAGCAGACCGCTGAAAAAGACGATCGCCGGCACGCGAAGCATCTCGATGATCGTCAGCACCAGGCCGTTGCCGACCGGCATCCCGATGATTGGCTCGTTCGAGAGGATGCCGACCGCGAAGAGACTGTAGCCAAGCAGCAGTCCGATCAGCCAGAGACTCAACCCGCTGATTGCGCCGATGCCAAGCGACCGCGAGAGATAGAGTTCGACCGTATCGGTCATCCGCGCCTGGGCGAGTTTCGTCTCCACGTCAGCGACGAACTCGCTGTCGTCACCGAACAGCCGATCATATAGCGGGTAGAAGTAATCACCCAGTGCGTCGGAACTGGCCGACATCCCCGAGCCGCCACTGCTGTCGGTTTTCAGACTCATGCGTCTCCGTCCTCGTCGTTGTCGTCGTCCTCGTTCGTCTCGGTCTCGGCCTCGAAGATGCCGGTATTGCTGTCGGCCAGCGCATCGCCACTGTCGGTGCTGTCGTCTTTGAAGATCGACCCGTCAGCGCTCGGCTCGCTACTCTCGAGCAGTGAGCCGTCGTCATCGCTGGGCGTGTCCGCTCCGTCGTCGCTGAAGACCGAATCATCGTCGTTGTCGAATATCGACGCGTCAGCGTCGGTAGTGTCATCCGTGTCGGTAGCAGTATCAACGGCCGCCGGCGCGTCGGCTGACCGATCAGTCTCATCTGCTGCCGTCGATTCGGTCGATTCGTCCGGGTCGTCCGGCGGCTCCGACGTGTCGCCCCCGAGATCAATCGTCGGGGGCTCCGGCTCGGCCTCGTCGTCTGTCTCGTCTTCCTCCGTCGTCAATCCGCTGTCGATCGTTGGCGGCTCCGGTTCAGACTCGTCGCTCGTCTCACTTGCGGTATCCGTTGCTGTCGTCTCGGCGGCAGGCGTCTGTTCACCTGCCGACGCTGCATCCGCGGCCGATTCGCCGTCGCGTTGTGCGCCGGTGTCGCTGCTCGAGCTGCCGGATGAGTCCGGATCGAAGATCGAATCGAGGTCGTCTTCCGGGAACATCGAATCGAATCCGGAATCGTTCTGTTGACCGGCTGCACCCTCGCTGTCGGTCGCCGGCTCGGTGCTCGGCTCGTCGAGTTCGTCGATCGTCTCGCCCATGTCATCGAACAGCCCGACCAGATCCTCGTCGTCTGCGTCGTCAGTGTCGCTGCCGGCACCGTCGTTATCGGCCGTCACGTCGTCCGATTCCGCGGATTGACTCGAGTCAGCTGCGGCGTCGACCGTCGCCGCTCGGCTCTCGCCGGTCGGCGATTCGGTCCCGGCGTCACTGGCGCTGTCGGTCGACGCGCTAGCTGTCTCCGGCGATGCGGGCAACTCGCCGCTCGAGTCGGTAGCCGTGTCGCCCTCGTCAGCAGTTGGTGCCGGCTCGAGCGCGCTCGGACTCTCGTCAGCGTCGGCTTCAGTATCGACACCGGTCGTCGCAGCGCCGGATTCCGCCTCGGCTGCCGACCCGGAAGCCGCTGTCTCTTCGTCGGGCTCGATGTCGAATCCGGCATCGTCGCTGAGCCACGCCGGCTCATCGCCGACGTCGTCACCGGTGGCAAACGCCGTCGAGTCGTCGCCGAGTTCCCACTCGCCTTCGTCGATGTCCTCGTCGACGGCACCGGCGAAGTCGAACTCGTCGGTGTCAGCACGGTCGACATCGATCGGATCCTCGGCTTCGACATCACCGAGTGCGCTTGCGAGGCCACTCGGTACCTGTCCGCGGTACTCCTCGAACAACGATTCCTCGGCCCGCTCTAGGATGTCCATCGAGAGGTTGTACGTCTCGTTTGTCGCCTCGGGCCGTGGCACGAGTTCTTCTTTCTCCTGATCGACGTCGATCAGGACACTCTCCATCTCACGGAGGTCCTCGAGACTGTCCTCAAGTTGGCCGTTTGCGATCAGTGTGAGGATGGTGTCGGGGTCGTTGATAAAGGCCTGGACCGTCGCGGCGACCTGTGCATACGTGTTCAGCCCGTTCTTGATGAGGTACGCAAGGATGACCTCGCGTTTGAACAGCTCCTCCTCGAGTTTCTCTTTGCTCCAGCCGCGGTCGAACTGAATCTCCTCTAAGGTGTTCGAGTCCCCCATCTTGAGGAACTCGTCGGTTTCGGCCTGCCACTGGTAGACGTCTTGAACGTTGATCTCGTCGTGTTCGGCGTCGTAGTGGTTGATCTCGGTCAGCGACTTGTTCCGGCGGACCTTCCGGCCTTGCACTCGTGTCTGGGTCTGGATCGAGACCAGATCCAGCGCGGTGAACATCGTCTTCGAGACGTTGATCGGGTCCGTCGTGAACCGTTTGAGGACCTCGTCGACGGAGTCGGCGTGGAAGGTCGTGTAGGTGGTGTGACCTGTCGACATGACCTGGAACAGCGTCCGGCCCTCCTCACCACGGATCTCACCCATGACGATGTAGTCGGGACGCTGTCGCAGTGCGGCTTCCAGCAGGTCGAACTCGTCGACGTCACCCTGCTCGTCGTCGGCGAACGACGGCCGGGTGACGCTTGCGATCCAGTTGCGCTGGGGGAGTTCGACCTCGCGGGTGTCCTCGATCGAGACGATCTTCGCGCTCGAGGGGATAAACAGCGACACCGCGTTCAGCGAGGTCGTCTTCCCGGATGCGGTACCACCGGCGAAGATCAGGCTCTTATGGTTCTCGATGGCGAGCCAGAGAAACGCCATCTCGTCGAGGCTGAAGGTGTTCCAGTTGATGAGGTCGATCGGTGTGAAGGGGACGTCTTTGAACTGCCGGATGGTGTAGTTGGTCCCGTGGTCGGAGACTTCCTTGCCGAGGGTCAGCTGGGCACGCGAGCCGTCGGGCAGCGTCGCGTCGACCTGTGGAAGCCGTTTGCTGATCCCTTTGCCCGATCGCTGGGCGAGTTTGACGACGAAATCGTCGAGTTCGTCCTCGCCGTGGTAAATGTTCGAGATGATCTGTTCGTACTCGGAATGGTAGACGAACACCGGCGAGTTGTAGCCGTCACAGGAGATGTCCTCGACGTTAATGTCGTGTTTGATGCCGTCGATGCGCTCGTAGCCGATGAAGTCGCGTTTGAGTACGTAGAGCAGCTTCTCGACCTGATACTCGCTTATGGTGTCCGGGTCGTCGTCGAGAACCGCCGGCTCGGGGCGGACCTCCATGCCCTCGAGTTGACTCGGACCGTCGTCATCGTCGCCGTCGGCCTCGTCGTCCTCGTCGTCGAGGAGTCCCTGGAGCGTCTCGAGAACCCCTTTCGACGTGTCGTCTGCAGTCGCCTCGAAGAGATCGTACCGCTCGAGGAGTCGTCGGGCTTCGTCCTCGATGACCGTCCGACGGCCGTCCTCCGTTGCCTTCTCTTTGATCCCTTCTTCGGCGTACTTGATGGCCGTCCTGAGCTTGCCCGAGAGGAACTCCTGGAGTTCCGCCTCGATCTCGTTCTGGTACGGCTCGATCATGTAGTACTTCTTTTCGTTTTCCTTCTCCGAATGGAAGATGATGACGAAGGCGTAGGGTTTGTTCACCCAGTACCGCTCGACCTCGCGGAAGTGGGTCTTCTTCTCCATCGAGACGGCCTTCTCGAGGTCGTAGCGGTTGGTGACGGTGGTGTTGCCCGCGGCCGTCGAGAAGAACTCGTCTTCGTTGAGATCTTCCTGGACGTTGACGGTCCGCTCCTCGACGACGTCGTCGAGTTCCAGTGCGACGTCGTTTGCGGCTGCAAGCCGTTGCTCGATCGTGTCTGGATCGAATCCGAGAGCGCCTTCCGCATCGTGGGGGACGATCTCGCCGTTGCTATCGCGTGGTCGACTGCCATCGTCTTCGTAGTAATATTCCCACTTGTAGTGTTCCCAGAACCAGGTGTCTTTGACGACCGGCGTGGTCTCGGGGTCGACGTACTCGAGGAAGCGCTCCTGGAGTGTCCCCGCGTTGTCGCCGGCGACCGGCACCAGCTGATCCTCGAGGTCGTCGGGATGATACCCCAGATACGCTTCGGGATCGAACTCGACCTGGTCCCAGTCGTCCCCGCTGGGAACGGTCGTCCCGGCACCCGCATCCGTATCGAGGCCGAGTTGTTCGTCCCCGCCGGTGGGATCGTCCGGATAGAGGTCGGCTACCTCGTTGCCGTACCCGTACTCGGTCATGAACTCCTCCCACGTGTACTCCCCAACACGGACAGCCGAGTTCGTGCTCGGCTCTGATTCGTGGGATTGCGCTTCTTCCGACGCAGCCTCGGACGCCTCCCCCTCAGAAAAGCCCCCGGCATCCGACTGGTCGGCTTCGTCAATAGCCATTACATTCATACTGAAAGTCATCCCTCAAAAAATTCATCCGCCCATTACCAGTTCTGATAATTTTCTTTGGCTGTTTTCGACTGATTACCACCCACTTGCTGGCAATCTGTTCAATTCATCTAGTTGATGTTTCGGGATATCACGGGACCGATGTGCGCGGCCGACGGCTAAATGGGACAGTCGCTCGCCAAGCCACTCACTACTCGACCGACGGCCCACGAACGAGCGTGCTGACAACAGTGAGACAGCCCAGCGGGTCGTCACCCACATTGGAACGATCGTCTAGCGACAGCGTTCACTTCGAACCGACGGAATCGAGATGGGTCACAGCTCGAGAAGCAACTGTGAGAGTGGTGGGTTGCTGGGAAAATTCGGGGGTGACGGTTCGCTTCTCGCAAAACGGGCGTGGCGGGATTCGAACCCACGATCAGAAGGTTAGGAACCTCCTGCCCTCTCCGCTAGGCCACACGCCCCGGCGTGAAAAGAACGTTAGTTGGTTTCCGTTTCGACGTCCGTCTCGTCTTCGTTAGTAACTGGCTCCGTGTCGACGAACTCGTCGTCACCGCCAGCACTGTCGTCGTAGTCCCCGGACTCGCGCATTTCCTCGAGCTCCGATTCGACCTTTTCGCGCCCCTTCTGGAACTCACCCATGGCTTCGCCGGTCGACCGTGCCAGCTTCGGAATCTTGTTGGCCCCGAAGAGCAAGATGGCAAGGAGCAGGATGACGCCCAGCTCCATCGGTCCGAATCCGCCGGGGATGAACAGCGGTGTTAGTTCGGCTTGCATTTCTACGCACAGCTTGTCCACTGGCAATTATAACCTTTTTGGACCACTCAGGTAATCAAGCGGCCACGACAGTCCGTCTACGAACGAGATTCGCCGAAAAATGAAGCGACACAGTTTGGCTATACTCTCGTTCCGTATCGGTTGCCGTCGACTGCCATTCGTCGAAACCCTTCCGCGAACGAAACTGTCTTTCCCGCGTGGACGCAACGGGCTGACGATGGTAACGACCGGAGACGCCGCACCCGATTTCACCGCACCGCTTGCGAACGGCGACATCGAGGAATTTACACTCTCGGAACGGCTGGAAGACGAGGAGCCGATCGTTCTGGCCTTCTTCCCCGGCGCGTTCACGAGCGTCTGTACGACTGAAATGTGTACGTTCCAGGATCGACTGGCCACGTTCAACGACCTCGATGCCACCGTCTACGGTGTCAGCCGGGACTCGCCGTTTACGCTCAACGAATTCCGCGCACAGAACGACCTCGAGTTCGGCCTGCTCAGCGACTACAACAAGGAGCTCATCGACGACTACGACATCGAAATGGATTTCGCCGATCTGGGCGTCTACGGCGTCGCCAAGCGGTCGGTGTTCGTCATCGACGGTGACGGCGACGTTGCCTACTCGTGGGTCAGCGACGACCCCGGTGTCGAACCCGACTACGACGAGGTTGAGGCCGCAGTCGAAGACCTTTCCTGACGACTGTCTGCGGACCAGCCCGACAACCGTCGCAGAATTTTTTTAGTCTGCCGCCGATGGGGCAGTATGAGCGATTCTGCCGCCGAGGAGGATTCCCGCCGTGTTTACTCCCCCGACGACGATCACGCATTCCCCGACGAGAAGCTAAACCGGGTCCTCGAGTACATCAAGGACGACGAGGAGATCGCAGCCTATCTCGAGGCACAAAACGTCAACGCGGTCGACCGGATGCGATACAACGATCACGGGACGAAACATATCGAGATCGTCCGTAACCGGGCACTGTGTCTGTACGACCTGCTCAAGACCGGTAACGTCGATTTCAACGGGGCTCGCCAGCAGGGACTGGCCGAGGAAGACGAATCGGTCATTATCGCCCTTGCGGCGACGCTACACGACGTCGGCCACGTCGTTCACCGCGATCGTCACGCCTACTACTCGATTTCGCTGGCGGCAGACATCCTCGATCGAGTCCTCCCCGAATTCTACGACATCGCGGAGACCGTCCGAATGAAAGGCGAAATTCTCCACGCCATTCTTTGCCATCATACCGCCGAGACGCCGCTGACGACTGAAGCCGGCGTCATCCGTGTCGCCGACGCTCTCGATATGGAACACGGCCGCTCCCGGATCCCCTACGAGTCCGGCGGTCGAGGCATCAACACCCTCTCGAGTCAGGCGATCAGCCGCGTCTCGCTCCAGCAGGGCGATACGACGCCGGTCATGGTTGAAATCGAGATGACCAACGCTGCCGGCGTCTATCAGGTTGACAACCTGCTGAAAGCCAAGCTGAAAGACTCCGGCCTTGCAGACCAGATTCGGATCGTCGCCGTCAACACGAACGAAAATCGCGAGCAGCTGGTCGAACGGATCGAGCTGTAACGGACGCGAGGTCGACTCGACGAACCGCTACACTGACTTACAGCCAGTCGTATAGGACACGCAATGTCGACGCAGCTTGCTGTTTTGGCGCTTCTGACCGGGTTAGCGACCGGCGCGCTGTTCCGATTCCTCAACATTCCGATCCCTGCACCGCCGGAACTCCCCGGCCTCATGGGAATCGTGGGGATCTACCTCGGGTACAAGCTAATCGACTACCTCGGCGTCGGCGTTAATCTCCTCGAGACGATCGGCCTGTAGCGTTAGGTCCCGTCGCCTTATGCTGACCGGATGCCGACCGAGAGCCGCATCGCTGCCCAGATCAACAACAGAATTGCCGCAGGTGCGAATACGGTGGCAACGAACGGAAACAGAGACGATGGAAGGGTGCTGTAGAGGAGGACACCGATACCGACGAGAAGCAAGACGAGAACTACAGGAGCCCGCTGACCGGTTCGATCGTCGTCCATGTGTTGACATGGAACGTCGGAGGTATAAACGGTTCTACTCGAGGCGTCGATCGTGTGGAAAATCGAACCGCGAATCGCGAGGTTAGTAGCTGCGCTCTTTTGGCTCGTAGGTCTTGCTCTCTCCCTCGAGAATGACCGGGCGGTAGAAGATCGAGGGTTCGCCGTCGTCCCAGGAGACGAGCGTGTGCTTGAGCCACTCGTCGTCTTTGCGTTCCTGGTGTTCCTTGCGCCAGTGAGCGCCACGGAACTCGTCACGGACGAGCGCGCCGAGCGCGATCGTCTCGGCGACGTCGATCAGGTTCCGCGTCTCGATGGTCTGCTGGAGGTCCGTGTTGAACGTCCGCGACGGGTCGTCGACGTAGACATCCTGATACTCCTCGCGGCACTCGCGGATGATTTCCAGTGCTTTCTTGACGCCGTCTTCGGTCCGGAAGACGTTCACGTAGTCGGTCATCGCCTGCTGGAGCTTCGCGCGGATCTCGGAGTGCTGGATGCCGTCGTCTTTGTCGATCAGTCCATCGACGCGTTCGCGAGCCGTCTCGACTCTCCGTTCGAGGACGCCCTCGGCGTCGGCCGTGACGCCACCGTCGGCGGCGACGCCGCCGCTCGTCTCGAGTCCCGCTGCGCCGGGGGCGACTGGGAACTCGGTGTCGGTCTCGTCCTCGACGTCGTCGCCGTAGCCCGTCCGGATCTCGGCTTCGCCGAGGTCCCCACCGGCAGCGTGGTAGCCGGCGCGCCGACCGAAGACGATCAGTTCCGGCAGGGCGTTCCCGCCCAGTCGGTTGCCGCCGTGGACGGAGACACAGGCACACTCGCCGGCCGCGTAGAGGCCGTCGATGCAGGTCTGGCCGTTCTCGTCGACTTCGATCCCGCCCATCGCGTAGTGCTGGCCGGGCTTGACCGGCATCGGCTCGATGAGGCCGTCGACGCCCTCGAAGTCCTCTGCGAGGTGCAGAATGTTCTCGAGGCGGTCCATGATGCGCTCTTCGCCGAGGTGGCGCATGTCGAGGTGGACGTACTCGTCGTCGACGCCACGGCCTTCGTTGACTTCCGTGAGTTCGGCCCGGGCGACGACGTCGCGGCTGGCGAGTTCGCCGGAGTTGTTCGCGTAGCCGTGCTCGAACATGAAGCGTTCGCCCTCGTTGTTGTAGAGGATACCACCTTCCCCACGGACACCCTCGGAGATGAGGACACCCGTCGACGGCAGCGACGTTGGGTGGAACTGGATGAACTCCATGTCCTCGAGGGGCACGCCTGCTCGGTAGGCCATGGCCTGTCCGTCGCCGGTACAGGAGACGGCGTTAGTCGTGTGGTCGAACGCCTGGCCGGGGCCACCGGTCGCGAGGACGACGCCGTTGTTGGCCTTGAAGCCTTCAATCTGGCCGGACTGGACGTCGTAGGCGACGACGCCGTGACACTCGCGGTCGTTGGGGTCGTCTTCGTCGGTCGTCGCCAGGTCCATGACGTACCACTCGTCGTAGACCTGAATGCCGCGTTTGACGACCTGCTCGTACATCGTGTGCAGCAGGTGATGGCCGGTCTCGGCACCCGCGTAGGTCGTCCGTGGGTACGAGAGACCACCGAACGGTCGCTGCGAGACGGTTCCGTCTTCCTCGCGGGAGAACGGCATCCCCCAGTGCTCGAGATTGATCGTCTCTTCGGGGGCGTCCTGGGCGAGGGTCTCGACCGCCGGCGCGTCGCCGAGGTAGTCCGACCCCTTCATCGTGTCGTAGGCGTGGAGTTCCCAGTCGTCGCCTTCCTGTAAGGCGGCGTTGATGCCACCTTCCGCCGCGCCGGTGTGGCTGCGGACGGGGTGGAGCTTCGTGACCATCGCCACGTCGGCTCCCGCTTCGTGCGCTGCGACCGCGGCTCGGAGGCCGGCACCGCCGGCGCCGACCACGATAACGTCGTGTTCGTACATGGTTACCAGAACTTCAGGTTTTTCTTGACTGCTTCCCGCTTGAGCTCCTGAATGTGCTCGGTGAGCGGAATGTCTTTCGGACACACTTCGGTACAGGAGAACTGGGTCTGGCACCGCCAGACGCCGTGTTCCTGTTCTAAGATGCGGAGTCGGTGCTCTTTGATGTCTTCTTCCTCGCGGTCGTCCATCGCGAACTTGTAGGCCTTGTTGATCGCCGCAGGGCCGAGATACTCGTTATCGCCGGCTGCGATGTTACACGAGGACATACAGGATGCACACCAGATACAGCGCGTGGACATCTTGACCTTCTCGCGGTTCTCACGCGACTGACGCTGTTCTTCGAGCTTGCTTGCGTCAGGCGTGTCTTCGCTCTTGAAGTACGGCTCGACGGCGTGCATCTGGTCGTAGAAGTGATCCATATCGACGACCAGGTCCTTGACGACCTCCTGGTGTGGCAGCGGCTCGATGCGGATCGGCTGCTCTAAGTCGGAGATCTGCGTCTTACAGCCAAGTCGTTGCTTGCCGTTGACGAAGAAGGCGTCGGAGCCACAGACCGCCTGCCGACAGGAGTGGCGGAAGGTTAGCGACGAATCGTACTCGTCGCGGGCGTACATGACCGAGTCGAGGACGGTCATCCCCTTCTCGAAGGGGACGTGGAAGTCGTCGAACCGGGGTTCCTGCTTTTCCGCGACTTCGGGGTCGTAGCGGAACACCTTGATGTGGACCGTCTCCCCATCGAACTCGGCCTGACTTTCGTCACGCTCGTCGACCATGTCGCCGCCTTTCTGTTTCTCAGCTGCCGGCGATTCCGCGCCTTTCATCGCCGGGTCTTCCGGTGCTTCTTGCGTGTCGGGTTCGGCTTGTTGCGTGCTCATGTTAGATCATTCCCCCCATGACGAGTGCGACGTAGGTCCCCTGTGCGACGAGTGCAACGCCGGCGAGGGTAAGCACCGCCAGGATGACCTTCTTCTGGGTGCCCTTGAGGCCCTGGTTGACCAGCGCGTTGTAGACGCCGTTGACGCCGTGGAACGCGGCAGTGACCAGGAACAGGACCATCGTCAGGAGGTAGCCGATATTCTCCATTCGGGCCTGCGTTCCCAAGAAGGTTACCTCGTACGCGTGGTTGACGAAGTGCAGAAGGAAGAAGTGGAAGGCGAGAACGACGACGAGAAACGCCGCTGTGACCCGCTGGAAGAACCAGCCGGTCCCGCCAGGCGTAAACGAGGAGTATCGTTCTGCCATTAGAGACCCACCCCCGTCAGGAAGGTCGGAACGCTGGCGACGGTGATCGCACCCGTCAGCACCAGCGAGGCATAGAAACTCTTGTCCTGTGCCTCGAGTCCGACACCCAGATCGACCATCAGCAGGCGGAGGCCGTTTAAGATGTGGAAGACGGCCACCGCGAGCAGGCCGATCTCGAGTAGTCGGATGAGGAACAGACTCTCGAGTCCCTGCAGCGTCGTGGTGTAGATGTCCGCTTCGTTCATGATTGCTGCTTCGTTACCGGCTGCGCCGAGAGAAGTACTCAGCACGGAAATGTGGGTAAACAGGTAGCCGATCAGGATCCATCCGGTGAACTTGTGGAAGATCCATGCCCACATCCCGGCCGAGAACTCCTTCCAGCGCCCGAAGTCCTCGACGAGACCGCGATTGTAAGACTGACTCATACGCTCATATGGTCCGTTAGACCGCGGGGGTATAGAAGTTACTTTTATCTCGTCACCGTCGCTTTCAGTCCACCCAATATATGACGGGACGATAACAGCTTTCGCCGAGCGCCGAACTCGTTCGGGCCGGTGCGGTCGACTCGCTGCTGGCGCTGTGTCGGATCGCCATCGACAGCGGCCAGCGCGGTCTCATACGGTCTGCTGTCCCGATGTCTCGGTGGGACCGCAGTGCGGGTCGCGGTTGCACCGGAACTCACTGACAGGAGTCCGTATCAGAGTTCCGATCGCGAACTCTCGGTCGTCCGCTCGCGCGAGAGCGCGGTGAGTGTATCCGGCGAGAGCCCAACCAGATGGCAGAGCGGGTTCCCCGGGTAGACGACGGGGTTCTCGAGGACGCCGACGATGAGACCGGTAAACGGCGCTTCGACGGTGACGATGTCCTCCTCTTCTTTGAACGGGTTGGTGATGGCACAGATCACTTCGCCTTCCTCGACGAGCGCACCCCGGCCGCGTTTCATGTCGACGATGCCACCGGCGTCGGCGCGGAGCCACGTCTTCTCGTCGTCAGTATCGATGACGGTGCGCCAGCCGGGCCAGTGGACCGACGACTCCCGGTGGAGGCCGAACTCGGCGAACACGCTTGCGACGCCGGTGAGCGCGCGATCGATCAGCCGGCGCTGGAAGCGATGGGCTTCGCCCATCTCGACGGTGATCGTGGGAATGCCGGCTTCGCTGGCTTCGCGGCGCAGCGTTCCAGATGGGCCTTCGCCTGCGATGATAACGTTCGAACTGAACGCGTTAGCGAGTCTGGCGACGTCCGATCGCTCCATGTTGGCCCGAACGTGGAGCATGTTCGTCCGCCCGCGGGTCGACGTATGGAAGTCGACGCCGAGATCACAGGGTTCGATAAAGTTCGTGAAGATCTGGTGGGCCATCCGTCTGGCACTGGTCGACCCCTCGCGCCCGGGGAACGACCGGTTCAGGTCCCGATCGTAGATCGGCAGATACCGTTCCTGTGCGATGAAGCCGGGGACGTTCATCACGGGCAGACAAACCAGCGTTCCATGCAGGATCGAGTGATCCCAGTCGTGGGCGACTTCCCGGACGACCTCGATCCCGTTGAGTTCGTCGCCGTGGGCTGCCGCCGAGAGAAAGACCGTCGGCCCCGGGTGTTCACCGTTGATCACCGTGACGGGAATCCTGACAGGGTCCCCGAGATACGTTTCGCTGATACCGTACCGAATGTTCGCCGACTCGCCGGGATCGACGCGCCCGCCGTTGTACGTAAACGGCTCGTTCATCTCGTCGGTTTCGCGTCCGTCGTCGGGCGGTTCGGTCGCTGTGTCGTCGCTCATAAACGGTTCTCCGGGGGCATCACCGTGAATCTTCCCCCTTCCCTATCGCTCGAGGTGACTGTCAATCGACCAAGAACGTCGTCGTTGGCCGGTGCTCGAGCCGTTTCGTGTCACTTTCGCGGCGAACGCCAGGTTCGTTCGAACAACGGATAGCAGAATCTGGAGTTGTGGGCATACGTTTTGTACCAGGCCATGCTATGAGAACCCATGGAAATTCGAGAGGCGACAGCATCGGATGCTGAGGCGATTCGCACCATCGCACACGACTCGCTCAACTCCACGTACACGTCGTTCCTCGCCGAGGAGACGATCGACGATGCGACCGAGCAGTGGTACGGTGACTCGTTCGTCGACGACCTCGAGGACGACCGTGTGGTCTTTCTGGTCGTCGAGGACGAGGGTGAACTCGTCGCGTTCTCCCAGAGCGAACTGGTCGGCCAGCAGATCCACGCCGGCCACCTCCTCTGGTTGCACGTCCATCCCGACCACCGCGACAGCGGCACCGGCGTTCGACTCCTCGTTCGAACCCGCGAAACGTTGCTCGAGAAGGGAGCCGACGAGATCCAGTGTTTCGTGCTCGAGGACAACGAGATCGGCAACGAGTTCTACCGAGCCCACGGCTTCGAACAGGCCGACCAGCGCGAGATCGAGATCGGGTCGGAGACGTTCACGGAGAACGTCTACGTCGAAAGCGATCTCGAGGACGACGGCGAGTGGGGTGCGATCGACGAGGTCACGGTCGACGGTGAGACGGTCTACGTGAGCTACGGCGAAGCGGCTCGTGGTTCGAAGGCACCGTTTTACACGGCCTACCGAACCGAAGAGCGGGCGGAACGTTACGCCTGGCTCTGTGGGAACTGTGAGTCGATCGATAACGCGATGGACGCGATGGGGCGGATCGAGTGTAACAACTGCGGGAACCGGCGAAAAGCGACCCGGTGGGACTCCGCGCACCTCTAGGCGACTTCGAACTGGTTCTCACCCGTGTGGTGTCCGGTCGGTCACACCGGTCGCGAGCCACTGTAACGAGTGTCTATTCGATATGTACGGTTGTCTTGCAGCTGTTTGTACCCCGTTACCAGCGGCCACGTTCCCGGGCAGGTTGGAACGCGGTCTGAGACGGATCCCGTGCCGGAAAACCGATTATCATTGCTCTCGTAACGACTGTGCGCTGTCTGTTGTCTCCGCATTACAATTGGCCGAGCCGTCGCTGCGAGAAGTACGTGGGTCGCTCTCGGCTGCACCGTCGGATGACTGCGGATGCCTCATCGGGGTGAGTACGTCGAATGAACAGGGAAGATCACATCGTTCACGGCTTCAAGGCAACGCTCGTTGCGCGTGCGATCTACATGCTCTCGAGCGCGCTGCTAATGTTCGTGCTGGCGCGGTACCTGCTCGATCCGAATGAATACGGCACACTGTACTGGGCGATTGGGGTACTGGCTATCATCCAGCTCTTTGCCGATCTCGGCCTCTCGCGGTCCGTCGCCCGGTATCTCTCCGAGTATCGTGAGACGGATCCGGGACAGGTACCGTATCTCCTCAAGACGACGGTCGCGACCAAGCTCGTTCTGATCTCGTTCGTCACGTACGTGTTGTTGCTCTATCATGAGTGGATCGCAACCGTGCTCGGTGAACCGGAAGCGGTCCCCTTTCTCGCGGCGGGCGTCCTCTATCTCGTCGCCTTTTCGTTCAGTACCTTCTCGCAAGTGGCGTTTCAGGGATTCAACCACCTCGGCTACAGCGCTATCGTGCAGGCGATCAGCGGCGCGGGGCGGCTGCTATTCGCTGTTGGGTTCGTCCTCGCCGGCCTCGGCGCGCTCGGTGCGTTCTTCGGGTACATCGTCGGCTACGCACTCGCCGGCGTCATCGGCATGGGAATCCTCTACTATGGATTCTACAGACGGTACGATGCGGCCGACGAGTACGAGGATGGTCTCTCACGGCGGCTCCTCGAGTACAGCGTGCCGCTGACGGCGACACAAAGCGCGAACGTGATCGACAAGCAGATCGATATCGTCCTGGTCGGCCTCTTCTTAAATCCTGCCGCGGTCGCGTTCTACACCCTCTCGAAACAGATTTCAGATTTCGTCCTTGCACCCGCCGAATCGCTTGGCTTCACCATCTCACCGAACTTCGGCGAACAGAAAGCCGCTGGCGAACTCGAGAAGGCCAGACGGATCTACGAAACCTCGCTGACGAACGTGTTGTTGCTCTACATTCCGGCGGCAGTCGGCCTTGCGATCGTCGCGGGGCCGTTCCTGACGATGATCTTCGGGACCGACTATGCGGCGGCGGTGCCAGTGTTGCAGGTGCTTGCGGGGTTCGTCGTGTTACAAGCGATTACGAATCTGACCAGCGACAGTTTGGACTATCTCGGTCGTGCTCGAGCGCGTGCCATGGCCAAAGGCGCAACGGCGGTCGCTAATTTCGGGCTAAACATCCTGTTGATCCCGTGGATCGGCGTCGTCGGTGCGGCGATCGCGACGGTCGCGACCCACACGGTGTACGTCGCGGTGAACCTCTACGTCGTCCACACCGAACTCGACCTGAACGTCGTGCGGCTCGCTCGCACGACGGGACTGATTTGTGCGATTACGGGTGTAATGGCGGTCACCGTCTTGCTCGTGACGCCGCTGGTCTCGAGCCTGTTCATGCTGGGCGGTGCGATCGCACTCGGTGCCATCACCTGGGCGCTGCTCGCGGTCGTAAGCGGGCTTGTCGATCCGGGCCAGGTTCGGTCGGTGATCAGTTGATCGTCAGATGAGTCACGATGCTGTTTGGTCCCGTGTGAGCCACCTGAACTACCAATACTTATCCGACGGGTTGCTCTCTAGGCTGTATGGCCGGTGCAGATCCCGTGACCGTCGGGGTATTGAGTCTTCATACGAGCAAGGAAACGAAAGCAATTCTCAACGCCGTCGAGGATCTCGGACATGACACCGAGTGGCTTCGCGCGGAAAATACGTCGATCAGCGTCGCCGACGGGAGTCCCGTCCTCGAGCCCGAGGTCGACGTGATCGCAAACCGGATGTTGCTCTCGAATACCGAACAGCCCGCCGAGGAACTGGGTCTCGCGAACACGTTCTCCCAGCTGGTGCCGACGCTCAACGAGCCAGATTCCGTGTTGACCGCGATCCACAAACTCTCGACGGCGACCGCGCTCGCGGGGAACGACGTCCGGACACCCGATGTCACACTCGCGCTAAGCGGCGATCAATTGAATGCCGCACGGAGTCGGTACGGCGAGGAGGCAGTCTACAAGACGGCGATTGGCACCCACGGCGGCGGGACCTGGAAGGTCGGCCCCGACGATCCGATCAACGCCAAGGTCGGCAACCGGTATGCGTTCCTGCAGCAACTCGTCGATCAGGAAGACGTCCGCCACCGCGACCTGCGTGTCTACGTCGTCGGCGGCGAGGTCGTCGCCGCGATGTATCGCTACGCGCCGGACAACGACTGGCGAACCAACGTCGCCCTCGGCGGCTCCGTCGAAAACGCGACCGATGACCTCCCCGAGGAGGCTGCCGAGATGGCCCGCCGCGCTGCCGACATCGTCGATCTCGATTACGCCGGCGTCGATCTCGTCGAGGGCGACGACGGCTGGTTCGTCCTCGAGGTCAACCCAACGGCCGGCTTCAAGGGACTCTACGAGGCAACACAGGTCAGCCCCGCACCCTACATCGCCAAACTGGCGATCGAACGTGCCGGCGGCGCGGTCGACGACGACCGCGTGCACGATCTCTCGAACGTTCTCGACGACTCCCGGCCGACGGCCCAGCCGACGGAAGCGATCGCACAGGACACCGAACCGGCCGTGATCGGCTACACCGAGGAGGTCGTCCTCTCTGGCACGAGCGGTTCGAAATCGGTGCTGGCCAAATCCGACACCGGCGCGACGCGGACGAGCATCGACACGAGCCTCGCCGCTGATATCGGTGCCGGGCCGATCAAGTCCATCACCCGGATTCGATCCGGCAGCAGCAAACAAGCCAAGAGCCGGCCCGTCGTCGACGTCGTCGTCGGCGTCGGTGGCAACCAACACACCGTCACGGCGAGCGTCGAGGACCGTGGTCACATGGACTACCCCGTCCTGCTCGGTCGAGATATCCTCGAGAACTATCAGGTCGACGTCAGCCGCCGGATCGACAGTGACGTTGCCGACACACCCGAAGAAGAGGAGTGACATCCGCCTCGCGGTAAACGGAGAGGGATCGAAGATCTCTCAGGCAGTCGGGCTACGCCCGACGACGGCCAGGCGTCCCGTTCCACAGGGAGGCTATGTCCGGTCTACGACACGACCTGTTCTCTCGTGGGAACTGTCTCAGGCACATCCCCCATTTATCAGCGATGACAGCTCAACACCCGAACTCGAGGACAGGATACCGTCTATCACCGGACTCGAGGAGAACGGAGAGCGGCTAACAACCACGTCGGTAATCCCTCGTTGACGTCCCAGAACACCCGGATACCGCCGGAACGGGGTGCCGGTGAGCGACGACTGTGCTCTCGAGAGCCCAACTGGACGCGATGAACGGCCCATCCAAAGGCGGTCGGTACAGTCATTAGATCCCCGGCCTGCGTCCGGCAGTGATAAAAACTCACGGATCGATAAGATCTCTTTTCACTTAACGAAGGTCTCGTTACTGAAGTAGAAAATCTTAATATGCAAAAGCAGTAATCGGATTATGATGGCTAGATCCGACCGCGAGTGGTGGCCGAATACGGTGAACCTGGATATTCTCGATCAGAACGCTCAGGACCTCGAGCCGTACGGCGAGGAGTTCGACTACGCCGAGGAGTTCGAGACGCTCGACTTCGAAGCCGTAAAGGAAGACATCGAAGCGGTAATGACGACCTCGCAGGAGTGGTGGCCGGCGGACTACGGCCATTACGGCCCACTTTTCATTCGGATGGCGTGGCACAGCGCCGGCACGTATCGCACTACCGACGGTCGCGGCGGTGCGTCCGGCGGTCGACAACGCCTCGCGCCGCTCAACAGCTGGCCCGACAACGCGAACTTAGACAAGGCGCGTCGGCTGCTCTGGCCGGTCAAGCAGAAATACGGCCGCAAACTCTCGTGGGCCGACCTGATCGTTCTTGCCGGCAACGTCGCCCTCGAGTCGATGGGCTTCGAGACGTTCGGCTTCGCCGGCGGCCGCGAGGACGACTTCGCGCCCGACGCGGCCGTCGACTGGGGTCCCGAAGACGAGATGGAAGCCTCCGAGCGCTTCGACGACGAGGGCGAGCTCGAGGATCCCCTCGGCGCGACCGTGATGGGACTGATCTACGTGAACCCGGAGGGGCCGGACGGCGAGCCGGACCCCGAAGCGTCGGCCGAGAACATCCGAGAGTCGTTCGGCCGGATGGCGATGAACGACGAGGAAACGGTCGCGCTCATCGCTGGCGGCCACACGTTCGGGAAAGTTCACGGTGCCGACGACCCCGACGACCACGTCGGCCCCGAGCCCGAAGCGGCCCCGATCGAGGAGCAGGGACTGGGCTGGGCGAACGAGCACGGCTCCGGGAAGGGAGCCGACACGATCACCAGCGGGATCGAGGGCCCGTGGAACACCACGCCGACCCAGTGGGACATGGGGTACATCACCAACCTCCTCGAGTACAACTGGTGGCCCGAAAAGGGTCCCGGCGGTGCCTGGCAGTGGACCACGCAAAACGGCGAGCTGGACGACGCCGCACCGGGCGTCGAGGACCCGTCGGAGAAAGAAGACGTGATGATGCTCACGACGGACGTCGCGCTGAAACGGGATCCGGACTACCGCGAGATCCTCGAGCGCTTCCAGGAGAACCCACGGGAGTTCCAGCAGACCTTCGCGAAGGCGTGGTACAAGCTGATCCACCGCGACATGGGCCCGGCAGAGCGGTTCCTCGGGCCGGAGGTTCCTGACGAGACGATGATCTGGCAGGACCCGCTCCCCGACGCGGACTACGAGTTGATCGGCGAGGACGAAATCGCCGACCTCAAAGCGGAACTCCTCGAGTCGGACCTCTCGATCTCCCAACTGGTCAAAACCGCCTGGGCGGCGGCATCGACCTACCGCGACAGCGACAAGCGCGGTGGCGCAAACGGGGCCCGGATTCGCCTCGAACCCCAGCGGAGCTGGGAGGTCAACGAGCCCGACGAACTCGAGACGGTACTGGAAACCCTCGAAGGAATTCAAGCGGCGTTCAACGACTCACGAGCCGACGGGACGCGGGTCTCGCTCGCCGACCTGATCGTGCTGGGCGGCAACGCAGCCGTCGAGCAGGCGGCGGCAGATGCCGGCTACGACGTGGAGATTCCGTTCGAGCCGGGCCGGACCGACGCCACACAGGAACAGACCGACGTCGAGTCCTTCGAGGCGCTCAAGCCGAAGGCCGACGGGTTCCGGAACTACCGCAGTGACGAGGCCGACCGCAAGGCCGAAGAGTTGCTGGTGGACAAGGCAGATCTGCTGAATCTCTCGGCTGACGAGATGACAGTCCTGCTCGGCGGCATGCGCACGCTTGGTGTGACCTACCAGGACACGGACCTCGGCGTCTTCACCGACCAGACGGAGACGCTGACCAACGACTTCTTCGAGACCGTCCTCGGCATGGACTACGAGTGGGAACCGGTCTCGGACGACAGGGAGGTCTTCGAGCTGCGCGACCGCGAAACGGGCGAGGTCGAATGGAAAGGGTCGCGCGTCGACCTCATCTTCGGGTCGAACTCCCGACTTCGCGCCATCACGGAAGTCTACGGCGCTGAAGACGGCGAGGGGAAGTTCGTGCAGGACTTCGTCGACACATGGAGCAAGGTCATGAAACTCGACCGCTTCGACCTCGAGTAATCGGTCGCTCGCGATAGCACCGACACACTAACCGCACATCGCTTTTCCTGGGAGCACGCGTCACTCGGTCGGCACTCCCGACCGGATTCTCGCAGTCTACCGATCGACCGCAATCGAGCACCGCGTTTTTCATTACTCGGTGCGACCTATCGGCGACGATGGCCGAGCCTGACCCCGAATCCGTCCTTCGTGAGGATCCCGTGCTGGCCGCCGTCATCGATCGCCGCGACCCCCACCCGCTCGAGCCGGTCGAAAACGAGTTCGAACGCCTCTGCGTCTCGATCATCAATCAGCAGCTCTCGACGGCCAGCGCCGCGGCCGTCCGTGACCGCGTCTTCGATATCCTCGAGGGTGTTGTTACCCCAGCGTCAGTACTCGACGCGTCTCGAGACGCACTCCGCGAGGCCGGTCTCTCGCGGACGAAAGTCGACTACGTCGAAAACGCCGCCCGCGCGTTTCAAGAGCGTGATCTTACACGTGCCGGACTCGCCGATCACACTAACGAGGACGTGATCGCCGAACTCACCGAGATTACGGGGATCGGCAAGTGGACTGCCCACATGTATCTCATTTTCGTCCTCGAGCGACCGGACGTGCTCCCGCTTGGCGATCTCGCGGTTCGACGAGGGATCGAGCAGTTGTATAACGACGGCGACGAGCTACCGCGATCCGAAATGCGTGAGATCGCCGAGCCGTGGCGGCCCTACCGGAGCACCGCGACGCGGTACATCTGGGCGGAATACGAGGCCTGATACCGGTTCGGACTGTTCGTCTCGAGTCGCTCACTCGAGGTGGTGATAGTCGAGTTCGTACCCTTCCTCGAGGGCCGCACGGACTGGCTCGCTCGGTTCGGCGACGCCCCGGCGGTGAAGCGAGAGCCCGCTCTCGTCGGCAGTGACGATGAGGTTCTGCCGCCAGGCCGGATCCGTTTCCGGGTAATCCGTCCGGTAGTGTGCGCCGCGAGACTCGGTTCGCTCGAGAGCCGTTCGGAGCACCACCTCGGCGACGACGAGACTCATCGAGAGATTGACGGCGTACTCGAACGACCGAGAGGTGCGGTCGCCGTCGACTCGGAGGTCGGCCGTTCGCGCGCGGAGTTCCGCGAGTCGGTCTAGCCCGTCGCGCAGTCCCGTTTCGTCACGGAGAATGCCGGCGTGAGTCCACAGTAGCTCGCCGAGAGCCTCGAGGAGCGCCCTGGGAGCGACGTCGCCATCCGAAGCGGCCAGATCCGCGAGCGCACGGAACTCGCGTTCGGCCAGGGCTCGCTGGCCATCGGAGACCGTCGGCGCGTCGTCGTCCGCAGTGACCTGCTCGCTGACGTGGCTGCCGACGAGCTTGCCGATCGCGACGGTTTCAGCCAGCGAGTTGCCGCCGAGGCGGTTTGCCCCGTGGACGCCCGCGACGGCCTCGCCGACGGCGTACAGTCCCTCGACGCCGGTTTCCCCCGTCCGGAAGTCGATGTCGACGCCACCCATCGTGTAGTGGGCCGTCGGCCCGACTTCCATCGGTTCCATCGTGATATCGATGCCGAGGTCCTCGAATCGCTCGACCATCGTCGGCAGTCGCTCGCGGATGTAGTCGGGATCGCGATGGGAGATGTCGAGATAGACACCGCCGTGTTCGGTCCCCCGCCCCTCGCGAACCTCCTGGGCGATCGCTCGTGCGACCACGTCTCTGGCGTCGAGTTCCATCTGGTCCGGTGAGTACCGTTCCATGAAGCGCTCGCCACCGGAAGCGCTGAGCGCTTCCGAGCCTCCGCTCGCGTCACTTGCGGAGACCTCCGCATTGTAGAGTCGGCCACCCTCCCCGCGGACGGCCTCCGTCACGAGTCGGCCGTCCCACTCGTCGCCGTAGCGTTCGCCAACCATCCCGGTGGGGTGGAACTGGACGAATTCGGTGTCGAGGAGTCGGGCTCCTGCCTCGAGCGCCAGCGCCTGGGCGTCGCCGTTGTTCTCGTCGTCTCTCGAGGAGTGGCGTCGATAGGCCGCCGAGAAGCCACCCGCCGCCAGCACGACGTGGTTCGTCCGAAACAGCAACCCGTCGCCAGTCTCCATGTCGAACCCGACCGCGCCGTCGACACGGGTGCCATCCGAGAGCAGTCGCGTGATCATCACGTTCTCGCGGTAGGGAATCTCGAGGGCCTGTGCCCGGTCGATCAGCGTCTCGAGCATGACCTCGCCCGTGCGATCGCCGACGAAACAGGTCCGGCGGTACGACTGCGCGCCGAAGTAGCGCTGGTTGATTTTCCCGTCGTCGGTTCGGGCGAACGACATACCCCACTCGTCGAGCTCGCGAATTCGGTCGGGCATGTGTTTGGCCGTCAGCTCGACGGCCTCCGGATCGTTCAGGTGGTGGCCTTCGTTCAACGTGTCCGCTGCGTGGATCGGCCAGTCGTCCTCGGGATCGAGCGAGCCGAGGGCGGCGTTGATCCCGCCGGCTGCCCACGTCGTGTGGGCATCGCCGTAATCTCGTTTACCGACGACGAGCGGCTCGAGACCCGATTCGGCCAGTTCGATGGCGACGCGAGCCCCGGCAGCGCCCGCCCCGATGACGAGCACCGGCGTCGTGATGACGTCGTATGCGACCTCGCGGTCACGACCGTCGGCTTCGTCCCCGCCCTGAGTCGGCAGTCGTCCGTCGACGCCACCGGCATCGCCGGCCGTCGATACACCGTGGTCCGCAGGCGGTATTTTTGTCACCAAGTTGATGTAAGGGCTGGTCGAACATAGCTCGCTCACCAAACTATGCAAACGGCCGAAAACGAGGAAATGAGGCCAGAACTCGCGCGTTTAGAATTCTACCCGGATCAAGACACTCCGGGCGGGTGCGGCCAGTCAGGTGGTGCCCTGGGTCGACGAATCACCGGGCGGTAACAGCTCACTCCTCGAGATGGCGGCGACTGACGTCTTCTGGAAGGTCCGGTTCGACGTTCGCGAGTCGCATTGCATTGCCGGTCACGCCGAGGCTCATTCCCATGTCGCCGATGACGACCGCGTGGATCACCGTCACGAGGCCGATGGGTGCGCCGGCGGCCAGCACCGCCTTCACGGCCAAACTCGCCCAGATGTTCTGGCGGATGACGCCGTTTGCCGTCCGCGAGAGTCGATAGAGATACGGGAGCCGCGTCAGATCGTCGCCCATCAGTGCCACGTCGGCCGTCTCGAGGGCCGTATCCGTCCCCGCTGCGCCCATCGCGATGCCGACGCCAGCAGTCGCAAGCGCTGGCGCGTCGTTGATCCCATCGCCGATCATGGCGACGTTGCTGCTCGTGTCGTCGGTTCCTTCTCCCTCGAGCCGCCTGATCCACTCGAGTTTCTCGTCGGGAAGCAACTCGGCGTGGTACTCGTTGATACCGACCTGTTCGGCGATCGCGCGGGCAGTGCCCTCGTTGTCGCCGGTGAGCATCACGACGCGGACGCCTTGTTCCTGCAGTCGTGAGACCGCCCACGAGGCTTCGGGACGGACTCGGTCCGCGACGGCGACGACACCCAGCGGACCGTCCTCGGTGCCGACGACGATGACGGTCTTGCCTTCGGCCTCGAGTCGCGGGACGATCTCGCTCAGCACGTCGAGACAGCCCTCGCGGTCGCAGTCGGGCCGCGATTCGCTGGCTGTCGACGTGGCCTCAAGCGCCGTCCCGCCGTCAGTCGTGACGTGGGCGTGTTCGAGGTCGGTCAGCCCCTCGAATAGATCAGGTTTGCCGACGTAGTGCGTTTCCCCGTCGATGTCGGCGCGGATTCCCTTTCCGGTCAGCGCTTCGAATCCCGAGACGGCCGGCTCGTCGGGATCGATTCCTTGCTCGTTTGCGTAGCCGACGATCGCCTGCGCGAGCGGGTGTTCGCTGCGGCGTTCGGCCGCGCTCGCCCGCCGGAGCACGTCTCCCTCGTCGGCTCCCTCGAGCGGGATCACATCTGTCACCGACAGGTCGCCGGTCGTCAGCGTCCCCGTTTTGTCGACCGCGAGCACGTCGCTCTCGGCGACCGACTCGAGGTAGCGGCCACCCTTGATCAGGACGCCATTACGCGCGGCGCTTGTGATCCCCGAGACGACGCTGACCGGCGTCGAGATGACGAATGCGCAGGGACAAGCGATGACCAGCAGCGTCAGCCCGCGCAGGAACCAGGTGTGCCACGACGCGCCGACGACCAGCGGCGGGCCGGCGGCGACCGCGATCGCGAGTGCGACGACGACCGGCGTATAGACGCTCGCAAAACGGTCGACGAACTGCTCGCGTTTGGTCTGTTCGCGTTCGGCGTCCTCGACGAGTTTGACGATCCGGGCGATCGTCGAGTCGCTCGCCGCGTGCTCGACGTCGACCTCGAGGTAGCCCGACTCCGCGATGGTACCGGCGAAGACCTCGTCGCCCGGCGTCTTGTCAGCGGGGACGCTCTCGCCTGTAATCGGGGATTCGTCGACGGCGCTCTCGCCTTCGCGGACGGTCCCGTCAGCGGGGATCTTCTCACCTGGCCGCACGACGACGCGATCGCCGACCGCGAGGTCGTCGGCTGGGATCGTCTCCTCGGAGCCGTCCTCGCGTTTGACGGTCGCGGTGTCCGGCGAGAGGTCCATCAGTTCTCGCAGGGAGTCCCGTGCGCGGTCCATCGAGTACGTCTCGAGCAACTCGGCGATGTTGAACAGGACGGCGAGCATGGCCCCCTCGAAGGGGTGGTGGGCCGCGACGGCGGCGATGATGCCGACGGTCATCAGGAAGTCGATGTCGAGACTCCGATTGCGCGCGGAGTAGTAGCCGCTCCGGAAGATCGGCGCGCCGACGACGGCCGCGGTCACAATAAAGAGCAGCGTCGAGAGCTGGTAGCTCCGGCCACTGACTGCAAAGAGGGTTGGATCGAGTCCAGTGAGGACGAACTCGAGGGCCATCCCGACGGCCACGACGATGGCACCGATGCCCGTGATAGCGGCCCGTCGGCTCTTCCAGACGGGCTCGGCGTCTGCCATCGGCTCACCGTCGGTGTCGAGCGGCGTCGCGTCGTAGCCGGCGGACTCGATCGCGTCGACGATCGACTCGGGAGCAGTCCCTTCGTCGACCGCGACGGTTACGCGGCCCGACGTGGGCCGGGTCTCGATATCGCCGACGCCGTCGGCCCCCTCGAGGGCGGTTTCGACTTTGCTCGCACACGAGGCACAGTCCATGCTGGGGACCGACACGGTCAGCTCGTCGGCGTCGCGGCTGCCATCGCCGACGATCTCGTAGCCGGCCGCGCGGACCCGCTCGCGGATCTCGCCGTCGCTCGTCTCCGTCGGATCGTATTCGACGACGAGTCGGCCGCTGGTTACGCGTGCGTCCAGCTCGTCGATTCCCTCGAGCCGGTCGACGCTGTTGGTCACCTTGCCAGCACACGACGAACAGTCCATCTCCGGGACGCGGAGTTCGAGGGTGCGGGTCGCGTCCGGCCCCTCGCCCGCGTCCGGCGGCGAAACATCACTCATTACTCGCGCCTACTCGCTCGTCACGCATACGGGTTATTCGGCGTGCGCCAACTCGGCACCGGCGGAGGTGGCGTCGTCGCTGTCGCGTGCTGCTCTCTGCCGTTTGGAATACGGCTCTTTATTGGATGCGTCTGATTAGCGACGGGCACTCATGTTTGCGAATATCGACCTTGGGCCGCAGTGTCCCGTTTGTGAGTCTGCAATGTGGGAGTTCACGACTGCGACGGACTTTATGGGGGTCGACAACGAGCACCTGGCAGCGGATGTGACTGCCGAGGCGGAATGCTTCGATTGTGACTCGGTCTTTGCAGTTTCGGTCACAGTCGACGACGAGGACTGTCTACGGACATCCGACGGCGAGTCAGCGAGCCCACCACAGGGGTTTGGGTGGGGAACCGTTCGGTCACAGATCGTTGCCACACACGTCCTCCACGTGTGGGGCGATACCAACGATAGCTTCGGCGACCAGTATTGCCAAACGTACGACTTTCAGGACATTCGGCTCATCGAAGACCAGTCCTGACCTCCTCGAGGCGATCACCGACCGACGGCGATCGTCTCGTCGTACTCGAGCGAGTCGTCGGCGACGAACGCAGTCGCGAGGGTCGCTTCAGCCCGCCGGAGCCGATAGGAGAGCGTCGAGCGTGGCACGTCCAGTTTCTCTGCGAGTTCCGAGAGGTCGGTCCGCCGTGGGGTCTCGTAGTAGCCGTATTCGACGGCGGCCTGCAGTGCCGCCCGCTGTTCGGCCGGCAGTGATTTGTCCGCGTCGTCTTCTTCGCGACCCGGGTCGAGATCGGTCAGCCGGAGTATCTCCATGCCGGCACACTCGCCGACCTCGTCGCCGAGCGCATCGAAGAAGTCACCGACCGACGCGTCGCGCCCGAGAACGATCCGCCAGCGGTAGCGCCGTCCCTCTCGATAGGTCTCGAAGAGCAGTCCTTCGCCGAGATACTCGAGTGCGAGGTGGGGAACCGACGTACAGACGTCAGTGCGATCCCAGTAGGTGTAGACGACGAGTTCGTCGCTTGAGCGATCGAGGAGTTGCGTCTCGCAGTCAGCCCCGCAGTCGTCCCTGACCAGACAGTCCGCACAGTAGGTCGGCTCGCGGTAGGCTCCCTCGAGTGCCTCGATCCCGGCGGGCGAGCCGGTCGCATGGTCGACCCGCCAGAGGCTCTCGGGCGTGACGTGACACGCGAGCGACCGCACCGTCGTCTCCGGGTTGGCCTCGAGCACGTCCGCGACCGGATTTGTGTCAGGATCGTACTCGAGGGCGAAGACGAACTCTCTCATTACGCGACGGTAGGAGTCGACGCGACAAAGGGCTGCTGGCGAGCGACAGCAGTGGCCGAGAGCGGGGTTCGAACGACAGTGAGAGTCGCGCGATCCGGGGAAAGGAAGGCTGTCCACCGATCCCCATCGCGAGCGAACCCGACGGGTGAGCGAGCGGGCCGACGACTGATGTGGCATGACGCGAAGCGTTACGGAACGGAAGGAGGAGGCTTTTGATCAACACTAAGCGGGAGCTTCGCTCCCGCGAGGTCCGAGAGAGATCCGCTCTCTCGAGATTTTGCCGAGCGACCGAGCAACGCGAGGGAGCGTCGTTCGAGACGCCTTTGGCGTCTCGTGATCACGAAAGGCGCGGAGCGCCTTTCGAACGACAGCGCAAAAGGTTGGTTCTCAGTCTAAGAGTTCGCGTGCAATGATGTTCTTCTGGATTTCGGTGGTGCCCTCGTAGATCTGGGTGATCTTCGAGTCGCGATAGAACCGCTCGACGGGGAAGTCGTTGACGTAGCCGGCCCCGCCGTGGATCTGGACGGCCTCGTCGGCGACGTCGACGGCGACGCGGGAGGCGTACTCCTTGGCCATCGAGGCGAGTTTGGTGATGTCGTTGCCCTGATCGACGTTCCAGGCAGCCTTGTAGGTCAGGTTGCGCGCAGCCTCGGTCTTCGTGGCCATGTCGGCAAGCTTGTGCTGGATGGCCTGGAACTCCGAAATTGACTTGCCGAACTGCTCGCGGTCCTGTGCGTACTCGAGGGCGGCCTCGAGCGCGCCCTTCGCGATGCCAAGTCCCTGTGCGGCGACGCCGGTGCGGGTCTCGTCGAAGAAGTGCATCTGTTGCATGAACGCGGCGTCGCGGGTGCCGATGAGGTTCTCCTCGGGGACACGGACGTCATCAAGGATGAGTTCAGCAGTATCGGAGGCACGGATGCCCATCTTGCCGGTGATCTTCTCCGAGCTGAAGCCGTCGCGGTCGGCCTCGACGACGAGCTGGCTGAAACCGTTATAGCGGCCCTCGGCGTCGGGATCGGTCTCACAGAGGACGACGAAGAAGTCACCGACCGAACCGTTGGTGATCCACATCTTGGTGCCGTTGATCACCCATTCGTCGCCGTCTTTTTCGGCACGGGTCGACACCGAAGAGACATCCGAGCCGGTGTCGGGTTCCGAAATCGCCGCGCCGGAGATCTTCTCGCCGGCTGCGACTGGCTCCAAGAAGCGTTCCTTCTGGTCTTCGGTCCCGAACTCGCGGATGGCTTCGGTCCCGAACGAACAGGCCATGATCGAGAGCGCGATGCCCGGATCGTGCGAGAACAGTTCCTCGGCGATGATGACCGACTCGAGCGTTGAGTAGCCGGCCCCGCCGTAGTCGATGGGAATCGAGGCACCAACCAGCCCCATCTCGGCGGCCTCGTCGACGATGTCGTGTGGAAACGTCTCCGCAGTGTCGTACTCCTCGGCGTTAGGAACGATCTCGTTTTCGGCGAACCGGCGGACTTCGTCACGGATCTGCTGGTGTTCCTCAGTGAGCCCAAATTCCATGGGACACTGTTACATAGCACCCGATAAAGGGTTTTGTAACCTGAAGTAAACTGAATAAGAGTTTCTAATTTTGACGAGGGAAACGTTGAAACGACTTCACATAGGACTACTGATCATGGAGCTCGAGGATATCAACACCATCGCAGTTCTGGGAGCGGGCAACATGGGTCACGGCATCGCGGAGGTCGCTGCCATCGCGGGCTACGACGTACGGATGCGCGACATCAACGACGAGTTCGTCCAAAACGGCTACGAGCAGATCGAGTGGTCGCTGGGCAAGCTCGCCGAAAACGATCAGCTCACCGAAGAAGCGGCTGACGCAGCCTTAGAACGCGTCACGCCGCTGGTCGACATGGAGGAAGCCGTCGCCGACGCCGACGTCGTCATCGAGGCCGTCCCCGAACAGATGGAGATCAAAAAAGAGGTCTACACCGACCTCGAGGCGGTTGCTCCCGACCGGGCGATCTTCGCGACGAACACCTCGAGCCTCTCGATTACGGATCTCTCGGAGGTCACCGAGCGACCCGAACGGTTCTGTGGGATGCACTTTTTCAATCCGCCGATCCGGATGGATCTCGTCGAGGTCATCTCCGGGGCACACACCGCAGACGAGACGCTCGACGTCGTCGAGGATCTCGCAGACGACCTCGGGAAGACACCGGTGCGCGTCCGCAAGGACGTCCCCGGGTTCATCGTCAACCGCATCCTCGTTCCCCTGATGAACGAGGCCGCGTGGCTCGTCGAGGACGATGTCGCCACGATCGAGGAGGTCGACGCGACAACGAAATTCGACATCGGGCTGCCGATGGGCAGTTTCGAACTCGCAGACTACGTCGGTATCGACGTCGGCTACCACGTCCTCGAGTACATGCACGAGGTCGCGGGCGAGCGCTACGAGCCGTGCCCGCTGCTGGAATCCAAGGTCGAAAGCGAGGAGTTCGGCCAGAAGTCCGGGCAAGGCTTCTACGACTACGAGGACGGCGACGGTGCGGACGTCTCGATGGACGAGGAGCTGTTCAGCGAGACCGTCAAGGAGCGCCTGCTCGCCGTCGTCGCGAACGAAGTCGCCTACCTCGTCGGTGATGACGTCGCATCGCCCACAGAGATCGACACCGCGGTCAAACTCGGCGGGCGCTGGCCGAACGGACCCGCGAAATTCGCCGACGAATACGGCGTTGAAACGCTTGCCGACGCGCTCGAGGATGCCGACGCAGAAACAGACCATCCCCGGTACGAGCCGTTCGACTATCTCGCCACTGTCGCCGAAGAAGGTGGCTTCTACGACGATACGAGCGCGGGCGAAATGACCGGTGCGCCGGACTTCGAGACGATCGAGCTGACCCATCCCAGAGACGGGGTTGCACAGATCGAACTCGACCGGCCCCAGCAGATGAACTCCATCAGCATCACGCTCGTCGAGGAACTCGATACCGCACTCGACCTCGTCGATGGCGACGACAGCGTTCGCGCACTCTTGCTGACAGGGGCCGGCTCGAAGGCGTTCTCCGCGGGCGCGGACTTCATGAGTATCGCCGGCAGCGGTGCCGACCCCTACGAGGCGATCGAACTCTCGAAGGACGGCCAGGAGACGTTTGGCCGTCTCGAGGAACTCGAGTTGCCGGTCGTCGCCGCCATCGATGGCTACTGTCTCGGCGGCGGAATGGAACTCGCGATGTGTGCCGACATCCGGATTTCGACCTCGCGTTCGGAGTTCGGTCAACCCGAGTTCGATCTCGGCTTGCTCCCGGGCTGGGGTGGCACGCAGCGTCTGCAGCGTATCGTCGGCATGGGCCGTGCAAAGGAAATCATCTTCACCGCAGAGCGATTCCCCGCCGAGGAGATGGCGGAGTTCGGGTTCGTCAACGAGGTCGTCGACCCCGACGAGTTCGAGACGGCTGCACACGACTACGCCGCAAAACTCGCGGGCGGCCCGCCGCTTGCGATGCGCTATACGAAACGGGCGATGCACAAAGGCTGGGACAACCACGAAGCCGGACTCGAGATCGAATCGCTGGGCTTTGGCCACGTCGTCAACTCTGAAGACGTTCACGAGGGCATCAACGCCTTCTTCGGCGACGACGAACCCGAGTTCGAAGGGCAATAAGAGCAGGTCTCGGTCCCGCTGCCGGCTGCGATTCGACCAGTACCGGTGGCATCCGGGCGTGGAGCCGCCCGACTGTCGAGGAGGCGGTCGGAGCGGCTGCTCGGTGGTGAAATCGTCGCGAGATTTATCACCCAGAGGTACCATTGATGACGCGTGGCTGTAACCGATGATGAGAACGGAGGGGTTACTTAATGACTGACGGGATCGAGGTGCTCGTCGTCGACGATGAGGCCCGACTCGTCGACCTGTTCGCTGCCTGGCTCCAGAGCGACTGGACGGTCGAGACGGCCTACGATGGCGAGGAAGCGCTTGCAGCGATGACCGACTCCGTCGAGGTCGTCCTGCTCGACCGGCGGATGCCCGGACTCTCCGGCGACGACGTCCTCGAGCGAATCCGCGAGCAGGGATACGATTCGCGGGTCGTCATGGTAACGGCGGTCGACCCGGACTTCGATATCATCGAGTTGGGCTTCGACGACTACCTCGTCAAGCCAGTCGCAAAGGACGACCTCCTCGAGATGGTCGACGACGTCGTCGCCCGCTCGAAGTACGAGGCGGATATTCAGGAGTACTACGCACTCGTGTCGAAGAAAGCGCTGCTGGAGGCGGAGAAAACCGACCGCGAACTCGCGACCAACGCGGAGTACCAGGGCCTCCGTGACCGCGTCGACGAACTCGAGGCGCGCGCCGACGAGAGGGTCGCCGAGATGACCACGCACGACGAGTTCGTCGGCGCGTTTCAGGACCTGGAGTCCGATGAATAGCCGTCAAGTTCGAACTCGAATGGACCCCTCCATCCTCGCGTTCGGCTGCGGTGACTGCTGTTCTCTCTTCCGGTAGCGACGTCGTTGACAGGAGCGGACGAAGACGGCCTCGCTATGGCCGTGGCCGCGGACGACAGAGATCAAGGTGCCTGCCGATAGATCAGATTGCGCTGGATTTCGTTTGCACCCTCGTAGATGACCGGGACCCGCGCGTCGCGGTAGACGCGTGCGATCCGGCGTTCGTCCAGGATTGATCGTCCGCCGTGGAACTGCATGGCCTGCTCGGCGATGTCGACGGCTGTTTCGGTCGCTTTCGTCTTCGCCATTGCTGCCCAGTAGCCTGCACGGTCTCTGTTTGCGACGTGGTCGCAGGCACGCCATGTGAGCGTCCGGGCGCTCTCGAACTCGAGGAGCATCTCCGCGAGCCCGTGCTGGACCGACTGGAAGTCGCTGATCGTCCGACCGAATTCCTCGCGGTCGTGAGTGAACTCCCAGGCTTCCTCGATGGCGGCCGCAGCGAGGCCGAGGCCGTGGCCGGCGACAGCAATGCGGCCGTGATTGAAAAAGTCCGCGAGCAGCATGAAGCCGGCTCCCTCCGCGCCGATCAGGTTCTCCGCGGGAATCCGGCAGTCGTCGAACTCGATGTGGGCCTGCTTGGAGGCGCGCATCGCCATCTTTTCGGGAATGTGCTCGGCGTCGTAGCCATCCGTGTCGGTCGGGACGATGAACAGCGAATGGTTCCCGTAGGGATTGTCCTCGTCATCACCCGTGCGAGCGTAGAGAGTGATCCAGTCTGCCTCGACGCCGTTACCGACCCAGTACTTCTCGCCGTTGATGACGTACTCGTCGCCGTCCCGCTCCGCTCGCGTCTGCATCCCTGCGAGATCACTCCCGGTGTCTGGCTCCGAGACTGCAAGTCCTGAGCGCTGCTTGCCCTCCGCGACCGGTCGAACGTACGTCTCACATTGCTCGTCGGTGCCGTGCTCGTAGGTAATCTCACAGCCGAAACTCGCCAACTGTAACGTCAGCGCGATTCCTGCGTCGGCCCGGTAGAACTCCTCCGTGAGTGCGAGCAACTGCGCCAGATCGAATCCACGTCCGCCCCACTCCTCGGGAATGTCCTGTGCCACGAGACCGGCGTCCCGACCCGCCTCGAGGATCGCCTCGGGATACTCGCCGGCCTGAAAGTACTCCCGGGCGTTCGGTTCGATGTGATCGCGTGCGAACGCGCGGGCTTCGGCTTTGATCTCACGTGCGTGGTCCGGAACGAGCTGCTCGTCGAGTAGGTCCATGCCATGGTGGATGACATCACGATGCAAATATTCGGGGGCGAACAGTGCAATCCGTGTCAGTCGCTGCCGATGGGACCGTCAGGCCGGAGTTACCCGCCGATGCCCACAGCGGCGCTAGCCGGCGAATCCGGACAACAGCCACTCATTGTCGTCACCCTCCTCGTCTACGATACTCGGGGCGCTGACGAGCACGAACGCACTCTCGTCGTCACCGTTGCGGATCTGGCGCGTCGATTCGGGCGGGATCCAGAGTGCGTCGCCGGCCTCCATGTCAACCGGCTCGTCGTCGACGACGACCGTCGCCTCACCCTCGATGAGCACGTAGACTTCTTCGTGGTCGTTGGCCGTGTGATCGTGGGGTTTGCTCTTCCAGTCCGGATCACAGCGAGCGATCGTTACCCCGACCTGCTCGGTCTCGAGCGGATCGCTGAGAAAATGCATCGCACTCGAGACTTGCTCGACGTCCTCGTAGTTGACCTTCCGGTATGTCATATTTCCTCATTCGCGGGGGCGACAGTAAAACTATACTGTTAGCCACCACGACTCACACAGACCGCACTCGAGTCGGGAGCAGGTGCAAGGTGTTTGCGGGCCGGTGGCCAACAGTATACGCGGTCACTGCACGGCGCTAGTCCTGTGCGAGCGGATCGAAGCTGTCGACCGGGATGACCGAGTAGTCGACGGTCAGCGCGTCTTTGGTCGCCCGGATCTTCCCGACGAACGTCGAAATGTCCTCGAGTTCACCCTCGAGAACGAACAGTTCCATGCAGTAGTGATCGCCGACGTGGCTGTGGAAGTTCGACGCGACGAGGTCCTCGTGTTCGTGACGCAGGTGCATCATCCGTTCTTCGACCTTCGTCGTCTCGTAATCGAACAAGACCGTCACGATGCCCATCAGATCGCGTTCCTCGAGCCGGGTGTCCTCGAACTCGCCCAGCAGGTTCCGCGAGGCTTCCCTGACGACTTCGCTCCGGCCGGTGTAGCCGTGCTCGTCGGCGAACTGATCGAGTCGCTCCAAGAGTTCGTCCGGCATCGAAACACTGACGACTGCCATATAATAAACCAACCGCCATAAACTATTAAGGATTATCATCACAACTCGAGCCGGCGATCGGCCTATACGTGGTCTGCAGGGAGCAGATCCTCGAACGGCTGTTCTGCGAGCCACTCACAGAGCTGTACGAGCTGGTCGCTGGCTGCCTCGAACAGCTGAGCGCCTTTTTCGGCCGTCGCGTCCGTCTGGCCGCCGAACACGCCGTTGTCGCTGTTGTCGACCGCATCGTAGAACGTTCGCGAGCCGTGTTTGACCGTCCCGGCCGCCTCGACGCTTGGCACACCGGTGTCACGGGCGTCCTCGAGACGCTCGTCGTGGACCAGCTCCGGCTCGAGGTACTGGATCATCGCGGTCTCCTTTGGCCCGCCGTGGGGGCCGTTCTGGGCGAAGAGATCGTCGACCAGTTCCGGAATCGACTCGTCCCACATCCATTCGATCGCGTAGGCGACCTCCGCCTGCCGAAGACGGGCACCGACCTCTCGGAGATGCTGGACGTTGCCGCCGTGGGCGTTGACGTAGATTACGCGGTCGATGCCGTGGGTGGTCAGATTCCGCGTCAGCGACTCTATGTACTGGCGAAACGCCGGCGGGTCGACCCACATCGTTCCGTGGAACTGTCGATGATGGCCGCTGACGCCGACGTTGATCGTCGGCGTACAGAGATAGCCGGTCCGGTCGGCGGCTTCCCGTGCCAACGCCTCCGCGATCAGATGGTCGGTCGCCTCCGGCAAGTGCGGGCCGTGCTGTTCCGTCGAGCCGAGTGGCACGAGCGCGAGCGATTCCGAGTCGAAGTAGGTCTCGAGGTCCGGCCATGCTTCGTCGGCGAGGTACATACGTACTCTCTCATGTGTGGATCATCAATAGCGTAGTGGGAAACCCCGGCACACGAATGGTCACCGTCCGGATACGAGAGGGAGTGTCGAGGGCAGTATCGAGATGATAGCCGGTCAGTCTGGTTAGTCTAGCCGGGCACGAGGGATAACACGTAGAACAGTGCCACTGATGGGCTGCCGTCGGACGACACAACAGCGATACGACGCTGTCCGCTACCAGCTCGAAATTCGGCGATCGACTCCGCGTAACTGCAGTCAGCCAACAGCTATATATCCCGGCACCGACTCAACCCGGCAAAGCGGTGCACGACGTGATTCCGACACTACCCGATTCGGATCGAACCCTGCTCGCCGCCTCGCTCACCTGTTTCGCCATCGCCGGCGTCGCGAACGTCGCTGTCGACGAGGTCGAATTAACGCTCGGAGCGACCGCGCTCGCCATCGTCGGCGTCTACGGCGTCGCTCGCTATGCCCAGTCCGTCACACGGCGTACGCTCGCGCAGACAGCGCTTGGCCTGTGGCTTTCGTTTATCGGGGTCGCCGGCACGCACGCTGTCGGCCTCGAGACGGTCGGTGCCGCCATGCCGGGGCCCGCTGGGGCGACGGTCGTTGCACTCACTGCGATCACGTGGGCAACGCTGCTTGCAGCCGCCGGCGCGACGCTCTTTCTCGGCTTCCGCGAGTACGGCTCGCCGGCCCCGGCGGACGAGCAGGTCATCGACGGCGAGACTTCCGATTACTCGACGCGGTAACTCACCGCGATTCCTTCACCAAGCGGGAGCACTACCGTTTCGAAAGCCGGATCGGCACGGACCGTCTCGAGGTAGTCGATGATTCCTTGCGTGTGCTCGTTCGTCTCGTCCACCGGGCTGTCCTCGGCCCACGCGAGGAGATCGTCGAAGTCGATGATGCCGGCCGTGATCGCGTTGTCGGCGATGATGACGCCGCCGACAGGGATTTTCGAGCGGACGGCCTCGAACGCGTCCGCGTACCGATCCTTTTCGTGATCGATCAGGACGACGTCAAACGGTCCATCGTAGCGGTCGATCGTCGCCATCGCGTCGCCGTGTTCGTATCGTGCGATCCCGTCGTAGCCACCCGCAGCCATGTACTCGCGGGCAAGTTCGAGTTCATCCGCGTCGACTTCGGTGAGGACGATCTCGCCGTCATGTGGGAGGGCATCCGCAAACCAGTAGGCGGAGTAGCCATACCCCGAGCCGAACTCGAAGATCCGTTCAGCGCCGTTCAGTCGGGCGACAAACCGGAGAAACGCGCCGACCTCGGGGCCGACATGGGGAAAGCCCTCCGCGGTGGCGTACTCGTCCATCTCGAGCAGCGTCTCGTCGGGGTCCGGACCGACCGCACGCACGAAGCGGGCGATGTCGTCGGTGAGAACGTCGGTCATGCGAGGGCATACGGTCGCGAGCACAAATACTATCGGCCATCACTGCGCGGTTCCGGTACGGACTATCCGGCGGGCCGCCACACTGTTTGCCAGCCTGCCCAGCGCTCGCATCCACGCGATCGACAGTATCCTTTTTGCCGCTCGGAACCGTCCTTTCGACCGACATGTCTGCCGACCACGCCCTCGCCGAGTACGTCGATAATCTGGTGTACGAACCGGTACAGGTCCACGAGCACGGCATCGACCTGACGGTCGCCGCCGTCTACGAGGTCGCCGCTCCCGGCAGTATCGACTTCGGCGGTGACGAACTCGCAGACGCCGACCTCGAGCCGGTGTCGACCGAACTCGAAGCTCCTGACGACGAGTACGGCTGGTGGCACCTCGAGGGCGGCCAGTACGTGATCCAGCACAACGAGTTCCTGACCGGCCTCGAGAGCGCAGCACAGCTCCAGCCGCGCAACGAACTGCTGGCCCGTGGCGGCTCGCATCCCTCGATGTTGGTGCGCGATCATCTGCCGTTGATGCCGCTTTCTGTCGCCGACGGCGGCCTCCGGCTCAAGGAAAACGCGCGGGTATCGACAATCACAGCGTTCGGTGACGGTTAACCGCTGAATATCGCCGTCCAACAGCGTATTTACCGTCTGGCTCCCTAGCCCCGGGTAGTGATGTATCAGCACATCCTCGTTCCGACGGACGGGAGTGACGGGACCCGTCAGTCGCTCACGCACGGACTCACACTCGCGGAGCGATTCGACGCGACGATCCATGCGCTGTCGGTCGTCCCCGAGGGGCCGCTGGGGACGCTCCAGTCCGACGAGGGACACACCGCTGCGGAGCGAGCAGTCGAGCGCGTCGAGGTCGAAGCGACGCGTGAAGGCGTCGATGTCGTGACGGCGGTCGAACAGGGCGTCCCACACGAGGAAATAATCGCGTATGCCGACGACCATGATATCGACATGATCGTCATGGGAACACAGGGCCGAACCGGTCTCGATCGGGTGCTCGTTGGCAGCGTCACCGAACGGATCGTCCGGATGGCCGACATTCCAGTCGTCACCGTCCGCCTGAACGACGAGATTCGGATCGAAGATACCGATGAGGCCGCCCGAATCGCGCGTAAAGCCGCTGATGCGGAGGGGTACGACGACATCACTGTCAGCGATGATCCACACCGAACCAGCGCGTCCTGGATCGTCCCCCTCGAGACGGGGGCAGGGCCGCTCCACGTCCACGTTGACGCCGTGACGAGCGAAGCTCGAGTCGCGAAAGGATCGGAGCAATAAGTCTGTAGCGGACTGCAGCGAACGCTTCGAGCGGGCTCAGTCCTGGATGAACTCGCCGTCGCAGCGGTATTCCTGTAGCTTGGTGCTGTCTACTGGTTCGGTTTCATTGTACGGTTCCGAGGGCTGTGCCATGTAGTAGAGGTCGACCTGCTCAATGTCGGTCTCGTGAGTGCCGTTCCAACGTTCACAGAGGTGGTTCGCCAGATACGACTCGTGGTTCTTGTTGTCGCCTCCCCAGACGTTCGCGAGGTACTTCCGCCAACGAGAGGTTGGATACACGTCCTCGTGGCTCGATGGTGGGTCCCAGCTGACGTCGGACCGATGGAGCGCATCGATCTCGGAGCCGTTCTCGAGTTCGGCCGGTGCAATGAACCAGCCATCGGTTCCGAGCGGTTCTGGTGCAAACATCTGCCAGTTTTGATCGGTTTCGGTCGCCTCAAGTGCGTCCTCACCGGGTTCGGGAACCTGGGTATAGCCGACCGCCTGCGCGTTCGAGAGGATCACGAGGACGAGAAAGAGCCAGGGAATCACCGTCGAAAATAGCGTGCGCCCGTGAGCGGCCCCTGCGGTAAGAAGTCGCTGTGGCGCTGGCACAGCGGTCGGGAGACCGCTGATCGTCGGCCCCTCGGGGAGAGACACACGGAGTCGAGACATCGCGGCGCGCAACGGTCTTGCGAGGCCGGCGCGGGTCGCCAGCACGCCCAGACCGTCCCAGACGACCGGTGGGTAAAACGGGACGAGCGCCGTGACGACAACCAGCGGGAAAATCCCGATCCGCATCGTCACGAGCATCCCGAGGTGCATGCCGGCAAACGCCGTCGCAAGCACCGCTCGCGGACGGCCGGTGAGCAAGAGTAATAACGGCGAACTGAGCAGTAGCCCAGTCCACAGGTATGTCATCATACGCAGCAACTCGGGATACTTGGCGAGGACATCGCCGAGCAAAAACGTGAATTTATAATCGAGACTGAAGACGTAGACGACCGCCTCGCCGTTGAACCACATCTCGCCCCGACTCTTGTGGATCGCGTTCACGACGTACATGGCTGTGACCTGGAGCAACAGCGCCATCGTCGCCACGTTCGAGACGGTTGCTCGAGGCTCGTCAGTACGGCGAGCATCGACGGCCCATCGCTCGCCCAACGGCAGGAACATCGCCCAGAACAGCAAGATACGAAGGAACGTGTCCCCACCGTTGAGGACCATCGGGTTCCGGGCGTGCAGTGAGAGGAGCAATAGCCACGAGCAGACCGTTGCCAGCCGGGTTCGGTACCCAATAGTCACCGCGGCGGCGAAGACGGCGGCGACGACAAACAACAGCGCAATCGCCCACAGCTCACCCGAGATTGCGTGGAGTGAGTAGACGTTCGAATAGTCCGAGAACAGGGCCGCTCGTGGGAGAACGCCAGCGTCTGTGTAAAACGCTTCGAGGTCCCGCGAGCGGAGTGCGAGATCAGTAAGCAACAGGAGGCCGAGCGCGATCCGGAACACGGCGAGCGCTCGCGTATCGATCGCGAACCGATTCGCGATCCCGGCCGAGAGCCGATCAGCGACAGCCGAAAGACGGTGGCGTCCATCAGTAGAGTTGTGTCGTTCTTGCATCGTCTGAGCTAGATGTCCGGGTATCCCGAGCAGACCAGCATAAGCTTGGTGTATAGTGAAACACATTTTTGAACGACCCAGCCGTCTTCGCGCTGATGGGTGGCGATTGGGACACTGATCGGACCCCTGAACTACAATTCCTCCGTGTAGAAAGCCGTTCGATGGTCTCGAGATCCCGGGGACGGAAAGATCCATTTCGCGTCTCCAGTCCGACGTCGGCCACGAACTGCTCGCGGCACACGGCCTGCCGACGGACACCCTCGAGTCGATCGTGCTGATCGAAGGCGATACTGTCGGACAGAAGTCAATACGAAGTCGGTCGCGGATTCGCGGCCGTCTCCACCGGTGACGGCCGCAGCAGAGCGACCGATCTTCACGTAGTTCTGTCCGGCAGTATGATGACTGCTATGTCTAGTCAAGTGCTGTGGCACGAATCGCCGCACACTTGGGCGGGGAATATACGCTTACGCCGTCGTTACGACACTTCCGCGACCAATTCGCGACCGTGCGTATGACTTCGTCGCCGCCCGCCGCTATCGGTGGGTCGGGCAGCAAGGGCACTGTCTGCCGTCAACTGGTGACGTTCGATCCCGGTTTCTCGAGTGAGTCTGGACCGAGTTCGCCGTTCTGACAGTGGTGTTCCTCCGGTCTCGAGTCTCGGTAACACCGTTCGCGCGAAGAAAAGCCAGGGCGGGGATTTGAACCCCGGAAGTCTCGATTACAAGTCGAGTGCATGAACCGCCCATGCTCCCCTGGCGCTGGCTGTTGATTAGCCGTCCTCCTTTGAATGTGTATCGTTTTCGTCCCGGTTTTCGAGCGACCGTGACATCGTCACCCGAAACTCGTCGTACCCCTCGCGCCGATAAAAGCGACGGGCGGCCTCGTTGTTGGCCATCACCTCGAGTAACACCTCGTCGGCACCGCGCTCGGCGGCTGCCTCCTCGGCGGCTGTGAGCAACGCGGCCCCGATCCCGCGGTCGCGGAAGGCTGGTTCGACGTAGATATTCGAGAGCAGGCCACGCGTGCTGTCGAGTTCGAGGGTGCCGCGTTCGATCGTGACTGCTGCAAAGCCGACGATCTCACCCGCGAGCCGGGCGACGAGGAGGCCGTCGGCGACCTGATAGGCCGCGAGCGTCTCGCGCATGGTCTCGCGGTTCGGGTCGGCACGGACGGCCGACTCGTGGTGACGCTGGTCTCGAGCGAGTTGCACCCATAGGTCGGTGACTGTCTCGAGGTCGTCCCGAGTGGCGAGCTCAATCGTCGGCTGCGGGTTGTTCGGGGGCATTCTCGAGTGCGGTCACGGCAGGCAGCGGTTCGGCGGTGAGCATCCGGAGGGCAGCGCCGCCGCCGGTACTGACATGGGAAAAGCCCTCGACGCCGAGTTGCCGCAATGCGGAGGCGGTGTCGCCGCCGCCGACGATACTCATCGGCCGTTCCGTGGCGGCACCGAACAGCTGTCTGGTACCTGTCTCGAAGCACTCGTCCTCGAAGACGCCGGCCGGGCCGTTGAGGATCACCGTCTCCGCGTCCGCGAGGATGCGCTTGTAGTACTCGAGCGTCGACGAGCCGATGTCCATGGCGGCCTCGCCGTCGCCCGGCGGTAAGGCGTTGATGCCGAGTTCGTGACGGTCGCCGTCGCGGGCGACCGCGACATCCCGTGGAAGCGCGATTCGATCGCCGTAGGCATCGAGCAGATCGGCGGCACGGTCGATCTCGTCCCAGTAGCCCTGATCGTAGATGAAATCCGAACTGGCGTCGCCCAGGTCGACGCCGTCAGCGATGAGGAAGACGTTGCCGACGACGCCCGCGGTGAGGACGTGGTCGGCCAGTCCCTTCTCTAAGATCGACCAGGCGACGTCGATCGAATCGGGGACTTTCGCCCCGCCGAGAACGTAGACGCGTGGTTCGGGGGTCTCCTCGATCGAGCCAAGCACGTCGAGTTCGGACTCCATGACGCGGCCGGCATAGCCCGGGAGAACGGTCGGGAGGCCGACCAACGAGGGCTGTGAGCGGTGGGCCGCGGCGAAGGCGTCGTTGACGTAGGCATCAAGCACTGGCTCGAGACCCTGCACGAGGTGTGTCTGGGCGGCCCGTTCGGGCTCGAATTCCATGTACTCCTCGCTGTAGAATCGGGTGTTCTCGAGGACGACACAGTCGCCATCGTCGAGGTTCCTGACGGCCTCGCGAGCGGCGTTCGTAAACGTTGCGTCCACGTAGTCGACGGGCTGGCCGAGCAGTTCCGAGAGGCGATCGGCGTGGGGCTCGAGCGTGACGAACTCGTCGCCGCCGGGTCGACCCTGATGGGCGAGAACGGCGACCCGACCGCCACGTGCGACGAGCTCCGAGAGCGTATCGACGTGAGCGCGCAGTCGAGCGTCGTCTGCGAGCGTGCCATCGTCGTCGATCGGACTATTGACGTCGACGCGAACACCGACGGTAGTCCCTTCGACGTCCAGGTCGTCGAGGGTCGCGATCATTATCGACCCCTCCACCGCGGCCCCCGAAAGGTCTTTCTATCGGAGAGATCGGAGCGGCATATGCTGACACTACACACGGCACGATCGGAGCGACGCCAGCCTCACACCGATCGACAGTCCGCACAGACCAGCTGACCGTTGGCGTCCCACAGCGACTCCGCGAGCGAGCCACAGACCTCGCAGACGCCCTGGGTGGTGTACTCGTCGCCACCGTTGGAGAGCAACTGGGTTTCGCCCTCCGCGGTCGGCGGCGTCGCGGCAGATGCAGCCGACTGCCGGTTGCGGTCGACCGGCGGCTCGCTCGAGCGCGGGGGCGTCATCGTCGCCTGGAACGAACTCGCGGCAGCGATGACGTCGCGCTGGGTGACGACCCCGGCGACGCCGTCGTCACCCTCGACGACGACGTTGCGGATGTTCTGGCGAGCCATCGTCGTCGCGACGTCGGTGAGCGATCGGTCGAGTCCCACCGTAATGACTGGCGTCGTCATCGCGTCTTCGACGGTTAGGTCGGCTGGATCGTGCTCGTCCGCGACGAACTCGAGGACGTCCCACTCGGTCACGATGCCGACCGGCTCCGGACCGCGAACGACCAGCGCGCAACTCGTCTGCTCGTCGCGCATGAGCCCCACGACATCGAGGACGGTGTCGGACTCACTGACGCCGACGTAGTCGGTCGTCAACACGTCTCTGACGGACAGTTCCGATTCCATATGCGAATGATTCGCACGAACGGGCTAAAAGCTACCTCCGGCACACTTAAGCAACACGGCACCGAAGTTCGGTAATTCCGCTTCTCAGGCTGTCTGCCACTCGAGTTCGACCCGGGTCCCGTCTGCCCGACAGGTCTCGAGGGCGTGTTTGGCGGCGAAGCCAGCCTCGTGGGCACTTTTGCCGCGGCCGACACCGACCTGCATCTCGACGTCGACGGCCTCCTCGACGTGGCCGAGTGCCTCCTCGTAGTCGTCGGCCTCGAGGTCGGGACAGACGACGATGACGTTGTCGCCGCCGACGAAAAACGAGAGGCTGTCGTGGGCATACCGCATGTGACGCATGAGTTCGGCATACCCCTGCTCGATCTCGATGAAGGTATCGAAGGCGTTGAGCTCGTCCGTGTAGTTGCCGGTGGCGTTGATCACGTCGAAGTGAGCGATCTGGATGTCGTCGTCGGCCCGGTAGGGCTCGTCGATGACCCGCCCCTCGAGACACTCGCGGCGGTGTTTGTCCTGTGCGCTGCCGGCCTCCTGGAGGCGTGCAGTCGCGTCGGCCAGCGCTTGGACGGGGTTCGTGCCGGTCGCGATGCCGAGACTGAGCGTCACGGGATAGCGATTGCCGACCGACTCCTGTAAGAGCGCGTGGTCCTCGCGGTCGAGGCCGTTCGTGACGGCGATCATGTTGTCGAAGCGAGTGAAGAAGGTGTAGCCGCCGCGGTTGCCGACAAACTGGGAGATGTCCGCGTACAGCCGGGACTGCATGGTCTGGAGATCGGCCTCCCGGCGCGGTTCAGGGGTCACCGTCCACGGCCCGTAGTTGTCGATCTGGACGAGCGTTACCTGCGTGTTAGTCACTGTAGGCGATTCTTTCGAACGGCGTCGTATAAGTGATACGCAATCCAGTTCCGTGATGCGATGCGAAAACCGGCGTTATGCAGGAACCTTTTCGGGGTCTTTGCCCTGCGGGTGGTACTTCCAGAAATTGCCGGCGCGCATGGCCTTGCCGACGGCCTTGTGCATGTCGAGGATCGTCTCGAACTCGGTCACGTCGTCGTCGATGTAATCGAAAATCTCGCTCATCGCGACGATCGTCTCGTGGTTGATCCGAATCGGGTAGTCGCCGTACTCGCCGACGAACTCGTCGCGGTCAAGCGGGAAGTCCTCCTGCTCGTCGACTTTGTCCGCGATGACCCGCATGTCGAACTTGCGCATCCCCTCGCTGCCTTCCTCTCCGTCGGGATCGACTGGCCAATCGTTGCTCATACCCCGACGTGTGCAGGGGACCCGCAAAAGGATTACTCCTTGGCGCTGTCATCTCGTCGGTCGTGGACACGCTCGAGCGCGTTCACTTCACGCCGAGAACCGTAGATATAAGTTACAATAGGTCAACAGTTAGAACGGAAGTCGAACTCGAGAAGCAGGGGCGCATCGAAATGTCCCGGGTGCTGGACCCACCCGAGATGTGGCTTCCAAATCCCAAGCCGGGATTCAGTTGCCATGATTGCGTTGATTCTACCGGGATATAAACAACCCGCACGACAGCAGAATCGCAGGACGGAAGCAGGATCGACCCAGTCACACAGGACCGGAGGTCGCGATGGATAGCGATCCGACTGCAGGCGGCGACAGTTCGGCGCTGCCCGACTGTCCCCGTTGTGGCAAGCCGGTCGCGTTCTCGGCGGCCACCGGTCCCTACACCGGTTCGGTCAGTCCCTGTGGCTGTTCGGTCCCGCCGGACCTGCTTGCAGACCTCTGGGACTGACTGGCTCGACGGTCGCAAAGAAATTACAAATCGTCTAATACGAAGGAGTCAGTCAGTGTCGCGTACCCGCACTCGGCCGTGTGGGGACGCTGGAACACGAGACCGCTGAGTAATCAGAGCGGTGTCTCGCGTCTTACGATTCGGTTGTGTACAGATACACCGCACCGATGGCGACGATTGCTTCGGTGACTTTCGTGATGACGGCCATCGGGTTGAGACTCCCCTGCATGTAGAACGCGTCGATGCTGAACCCTTGGAAGACGAACAGGGCAATGATCGTGGCGATCGAATAGGCCGCCGCAACGAGATAGAGCGTCTGGTTCCAGTAGGGAGTCAGGTAGATGACGACGCCACCAAGGAAGCCAAGCCCGTTCAGGATGAACAGGATCCCCATCATCTGATTGAATCCCATGGCCCGGGGGGCGAGTACCAAATGAAGGATTCCTGTCACAACTGCTGCGAGTATCACCAGATACCCGACCGGGTTCGATGGGAGACTGATCAGCGAGTCGGTTCGTCCTGCCGCCGTTGATTGCGCAGACATTATCCGACTTATTAGGCCAGCACTTGATGGGTCGTACTTCGATTCCAATATTGTGGGAACGATAGCTATCTTCTATACTTATTTCATTCTATCGGCGGTATTGGTGGACAGGACGCGCGCTTTCGGAGATATACCGGCAGTATTGTTATAGAGTGTGCGTCCCGTGACTGTGTATTCGACCGATGAACGCACACTCGGCGAGCTGATTCGACACGAAACAGGAGAAAACGACGGGAAAGTAATACTGCAGGACAAACCGGTTCAGATCACCACCGACGACACACCCGCGAGCCCTTGTCGGTGTGACGAGACTCAGGTCCAACCAGTTACTAGTCGTCGGCCGTTTCTGTATCCGCTTTCTCACCCAGCACTTCCTCGCGGTGTTCGTCGAGCAGCGGCGCGCGACCGCGGGGCTTGGGGTTCGTCTCAGTCATCTTGATCGGGTTGCCCGCGATCTCGACGTCCGTGTCGGCACCGGGCTGTTCGACCGGCACGAGCATGTCCCGCGTGTGAACGTGCGGGTCGTCGAAGATCTCCTCGGTGGTCTGGACCGGCGCGGCTGGCACACGACCCTCGAGTTTGTCGACGAGTTCGTCGTTGGTCTGTGCGCGGGTCCACTCGGCGATCTCCTCGCGCAGCGCGTCGCGGTGCTCTAAGCGCTCGGGCGTCGTGGGGTAGTCCTCGGCGAGATCCTCGCGATCCATCACGTCGCACAGTTCCGCCCAGTGGTTGTTGTTGAACGCGGCGATGACGGCGTAGCCGTCGTCGGTCTCGAAGGCGTTGTAGGGGAACAGCGTCGGGTGGGAGTTGCCCCGGCGGGTGGGGGCGTCGCCGGTGTAGGACTGCTGGTAGATGGCGCGCTCGGTGAAGCTGATCATCGAGTCGTACATGCCGGTGTCGACGTACTGGCCCTCGCCGGTCTGTTCGCGGTGGTTGACCGCAGCCAGAATGCCGATACAGTTCAGCGTGGCGGTAAAGAGGTCGCCGACACCGGGGCCGGTCTTCGTCGGCGGGCCGTCGGGCTGGCCGGTGGTCTCCATGACGCCACCGAGCGCCTGCGCGATGAGGTCGAAGGAGGGTTGGCCCTGTCGATCGGTTTCGCCCGTGCGCGGGTCGCCAAAGCCACGGATCGAGGAGTAGATGATGTCCTCGTTGTACTCTGTGAGCGTTTCGTAGCCCAGCCCGTACTTCTCCATCGTGCCCGAGCGGTAGTTCTCGACGACGATGTCGGCTTCCTCGACGAGCGAGAGGAAATCTTCGCGGTCTTCTTCCTCGCGGAAGTTCAGCTCGATACTCTTCTTGCCGCGGTTAACACTCTGGAAGTAGCCACCGTAGGCTTCCGCCTCGGGATCGTCGACGAACGGCGGGTTCGAGCGGATCATATCACCGCCCGGCCGTTCGATCTTGACGACGTCCGCACCGAGGTCCGCAAGTAACATCGTGCAGTACGGCCCAGCCAGCACCTGGGTCAGATCTAGCACGCGAAGGTTGGAAAGTGCTCCCATGTCTGTACGCTCTCTTCTGAAACCATCCCCAAAACCCTTACCATCGATCATGAAGTTGGTTCGCTGTACCGCGGTTAGTGGCAACACTCACCATTTGGACACTCATAGGATGTTTAAAGAATATTATCATGGAAGATCATTAAGTTTATACCCACGTTCCTCATGGTTCTGCATACGATGTCCCAAACGGTCGTCCTCGGCGTGATTGGCTCCGATGCCCACGTCGTTGGCATCACAATCTTAGAGCAAGCCTTCAGTGCAGCCGGCTTCGATGTCGTGAACCTCGGCGTCCAAACCTCCCAAGAGGAGTTCGCCGAAGCCGCGGTAGCCCACGACGCACAGGCTGTACTCGTTTCCTCGCTCTACGGCCACGCCGAGCAGGACTGCCAGGGATTCCATGACGTCCTCGAAGCGGCGGGTGTCGATGCCGTCAGCTACATCGGCGGCAACCTCGCTGTCGGACAGGACGACTTCGAGCAAACTCGGAAGACGTTCCGGGAGCTCGGCTTCGATCGCGTCTTCGACTCTGAAACCGACCCCGAAGACGCGATCGCTGCGCTGCGCGAAGACCTCGAGATCACTCCGACCGAGTCGGAACGCGCAACTATTAGTTCTTAGATGTCTAGATGATACGAGACGAACGCATACCATCCGACGAGCTACAGCGTATCGACGAAGAGATCCGGTCGAACTGGCCGACGGGAGCCGATGTCGACTTCGAAGAAGCGATCGAGTACCACGAATCGCTGCCCGAACACAAGCGATTCGCTGACGTCCTCGAGTCGGCGGACAAACCGCTCTTACAGCCTCGAGCCGGTGTGCCCCGGCTCGACGACCAGATCGAACTGCTGGAATACCTCCACCAGGAGGGCCAGGCAGATCTGCTGCCGACCACGATCGACTCGTACACGCGTGACAACGAGTACGAGAAGGCCCAGCAGGGCTTAGAGAAGGCCCGCGAGACGGGCGATGACACCCTGAACGGCTTCCCGGCCGTCAACCACGGCGTCGAGGGCTGCCGGAAACTGATCGACGCGATCGACGCGCCGATCGAGGTCCGTCACGGCACGCCGGACGCCCGGCTGCTGGCGGCAATCACCTTCGCCGGCGGCTTCCAGAGCTTCGAGGGTGGCCCGATCTCCTACAACATTCCGTACACCAAACGCCACGGCCTCGAAGAGACCATCAAGCGCTGGCAGTTCGTCGACCGGTTGGCAGGAGCCTACACCGAACGCGGCATTCGGATCAACCGCGAGCCGTTCGGCCCGCTGACCGGGACGCTGGTCCCGCCGTCGATCGCGATCGCGATCGGGATCGTCGAGGGGCAGCTAGCGGCGACCCAGGGCGTTCGGTCGATCACGCTCGGCTACGGACAGGTCGGCAACGTCGTCCAAGACGTCGCTGCCCTGCAGGCGCTTCGGAAACTCGCAAACGAGTACCTGCCCGACGAGGTCGTCGTCACCACCGTCTTCCACGAGTGGATGGGCGGGTTCCCGCCGGACGAAGCCCGTGCGAACGGTGTCATCAGCCTCGGCGGCATGACCGCTGCCATCGCCCAGCCCGATAAGGTCATCACCAAGTCGCCCCAGGAGTTCCAGGGGGTTCCGACCAAGGAGGCAAACGCCTCGGGCCTGCGCACCACGCGTCAGGTCATCGACATGGCCATTGAACAGAAGATCGACATCGACGGCATCGAAGAGGAACAGGACCTCATCGAGCGCGAGACCCGCTGTCTGATGGATACGATCTTCGAACACGGCGACGGCGACGTCGTCCAGGGAACGCTCAAAGCGTTCGACTCCGGGGCACTCGACGTGCCCTTCGCACCCAGCGACAGTGCGAAGGGTGCCATCTTGCCCGCACGGGACGACGACGGTCGCGTCCGCATCTTCGAGTGGGCCGACCTCGCGATGGACGACGACATCAAAGAGATTCACAAAGCGCGACTGTCCCAGCGTGCCGACACCGAGGGGCGCAAACAGTCGTTCCGGATGGTTGCAGACGACGTCGACGCGATCAGCGACGGCAAACTCATCGGTCGCCCCCAGGGCGACGTGAAACTATGAATATTACAGGCATATACGCAACGCCCGGCTACTCCGGGTTCTTCTTCGACGACCAGCGCGCGATCAAGCAGGGAGCAGAACACGACGGCTTCACCTACGAGGGTGAGCCGGTCACCAATGGCTTCGACGAGATTCGCCAGGCCGGCGAATCGATCATCGTCGACGTCGAACTCGAAGACGGGACCGTCGCCCGCGGCGACTGTGCCGCGGTCCAGTACTCCGGTGCCGGCGGGCGTGACCCGCTGTTCAAAGCCGAGGAGTACGCCCCCGTCATCGAAGGCCCCGTCGCCGACGAACTCGAGGGCCGCGACGCCACTGACTTCCTCGACAACGCGGAGCTGCTCGAGGAGATGGAAGTCGACGGCGATCGGCTCCACACGGCGATCCGCTACGGTGTCTCACAGGCGCTGCTCGGCGCGGCGGCCGAAGCCGAGAACACGACGAAGACGGACGTCATGGCCGATGCCTTGGGTACCGAGCCCGCGACGGAGCCGGTCCCCGTCTTCGGTCAGTCCGGCGACGACCGCTACACCAACACCGAGAAGATGTTCATCAAGGGCGTGCCGGTCCTGCCCCACGCGCTCATCAACAGCGTCGAGAAGATCGGCGAGAACGGCGAGACCTTACTCGAGTACGTCGAGTGGCTCGTCGAGCGCTCGCAGGAACTCGGTCCAGAAGACTACGATCCGCGCTTCCACATCGACGTCTACGGGATGATCGGCGAGATCTTCGGCGCACCGTACGACCGCGACGAAGTGGTCGACTACTTCGCCGCACTCGAGGAAGCCGCCGCACCCTACCCGATCCAGATCGAGGGGCCGATGGACGTCGGCAACCGCGAAGACCAGATCGCGGCGATGGTCGAACTCCGCGAGGGACTCGACGACGCCGGCGTCGACGTCGACATCGTCGCCGACGAGTGGTGTAACACCTTCGAGGACGTGCAGGCGTTCGTCGACGCCGGCGCGGCCGACCTCGTGCAGGTGAAGACGCCCGACCTCGGTGGCATCCACCGCAGCGGACAGGCAGTTCGCTACTGTGAAGGCACCGACACGCGGGCCTACCTCGGTGGGACCTGCAACGAAACGGAAACCTCTGCGCGTGCCTGCGCCCACGTCGCACTCGCGACGAACGCCGCGCAGGTGCTCGCAAAGCCCGGGATGGGCTTCGACGAGGGGTACATGATCGTCGAAAACGAGATGCGACGAACGATCGCGCGACGAGCACGCAACCAGCCACAACAGACTGACGAGGTGACTGCAGATGACTGATTGGACAGATCCCGATACGTTCGCACAGGCACTCGAGCAAGTCGAAACCAAAGAGAAGGGCAGTTGTTTCGAGGACTTCGAAGAAGGCGATGTCATCGAGCACGACCCCGGGCTCACCCTCACCCAGTTCGGCAACGAACAGTGGATGGGCCAGACGCTCAACCACGACCCCGCCTACTGGCGCACCGACGCCGCCGAGGAACGGGGCTTCGAGGAGCCGCCAGTCCACCCCGACTATCTGACCGCGGCAACGCTCGGTATCACCGTCGAAGACCTGAGTGAGAAGGGTGGGTACTTCCTCGGTCGCACCGACGTTCGCTTCCCCGGCACGCCGGTCTATACGGGTACTGAACTCCACGTCGAGAGCGAGGTCGTCAACCGCGCTACCTCGAGTTCCCGACCCGAGTACGGCATCGTCTCGTGGCGGACCCGCGGGAAAGACGCCGAAACCGGCGAGGTGCTGTGTTCCTACGAGCGCACGAACATGATTCCGCGTCGCGAGCCCGTCGCGACTGACGGCAGTGGAGCCGCCGCTGCCGAGGAGGAAGACGACGAACCCGAGCTCCCCGACGAGTTCATCGCCCCCGAAGGCGGCTACTTCGAGGACTTCGTCGCCGCGCTCGAGGAAGCCGATGACGAAAACGCCGCCGTCGCCTATCGCCACGAACGCGGCCGCACGCAGGACGACGTGACTGTCGCCTCCTTGCCGCTGGCGACGCTCAACACGGCCAAACAACACCACAACGTCGACGTGATGTCCGACTCTCCCTCCGGTGACATCGTCACCTACGGCGACGTGACCCGCTCGACGGCGCTGGGCCACGCTCGCTCGGACGAGCAGACCTGGCGTGAAGTCGGCTTCGACGACGAATCGTTCCATACGTTCGTCGCCGTCGGCGACACCGTCTACGCGTTTACGCGCGTCCTCGAGGCCGAAGACGACGCCTCGAGCGACGAAGCCGGTACTGTCACCTTCGAACACATCGCGTTCAACCAGGACGACGAACCTGTCTACTCGGGAACGCGAACCGCGGAGATTCGAAAGCGTTCTAACTAACACGATCGATCGTTACAAACGACCGCAGACGACTACCAATTCAAATCATGACTGACGACATTCGACTCTGCCGTACGTTCCAGACTGCACCGGCCGCCGTTCCGAAAGACGACTCCGCGAAGTATCTGCGCTCGGGTCTTGAAGCCGAGGGCTTCCAGGCCCCCGACTGGCTCGTCCCCGACATGGAAGACGGCACCGCGCCGAACATGAAAGACGAGGGCCTCGAGAACACGATCGATCTCGTCCCGGACTACGACTTCCCCGGCGAGATCTGGCCTCGCGTCGAGTGGAGCTACGAGGACGCCTCGTTCCGCGACCGCGGTCGCGAACAGATCGACCAGCTCGTCGGCGAAATCGGCGACGAGATCGATGGCGTCGTTGTCCCCAAGGTCGGCCGCGTCGAGGACGTCAAACGCGCCGCCGAAGCCGTTGCCGAAGCCGAGTCCGAACACGGCTACGCTGATGGCTCGATCAAACTCTCGATCATCATCGAGACCGGCCGCGCCCGCTCGGACCTCCGTGAAATCTCCAAATTCGGTGAAGACTCCCGGCTCACCGCTCTCGTCTTCGGCCCCGTCGACTACGCGGCCGAACTGGGTGCGCGTGACCTCGGTGACGGCCGCCCGCGCTGGGACGGCCTCCTCGAGGCACTCTCGAACGAAGCCAGCGCCGCCGACCTGCTCTGTATCGGCGGCCCCTTCGACGACCTGTTCAAGGAACGCGCCGGCCTGACCTACTACAACGCCGACGCCTATGCCGACCAGGTCGAACACGAAGCCCACCTCGGCCTCGACGGCTCCTGGTCGCTGTACCCAAAGCAGACGATCCAGGCCAACACCGTCCACATGCCCACGCCCGAGGAACTCGAGCGTGACGTGAGCAAGATCGAACGCTTCAACGAGGCCAAAGCCGAGGGGACCGGCGCGGTCACGCTCGACGGCCAGATGGTCGACGAAGCGACGTTCAAGGTCTTCCGCAACACGGTCCAGCAGGTCCGTGCGATCGACGAGACCCGCCCCGCACAGACTGAAGAATACTACGACGAGGACCTGCTCGAGCGCGCTCGCGACCTCGAGCTGTCGTACACGTAACGCGCGCAATCGGCGGCTGATTGCGATTTCACTCGCGGTTTCTTTTATCAGCGGGATGTAAGACGCATCCGCCAGAACCAGCGTTAGAGAGTGACCAGCGTCGCGTCCGCGGCCGCTGCCGCGGCGCGCTCGAGTAAGTCGTCGGGCTCGGCTGCGAGCAGCGGCTCGAGGCGGGCGTTGGTCTCGACGCGGCCAGGTGTGACACGGTTGCAGCCGGCATCGATCGTCGAATCGGTGAACGTCCCGATCTCGCGGGCTTTCGCGACGATGTCTGCTTTGTCCCACGTCAGCAGTGGCCGGTGAATCGGGAGCCGTGTCGCACGGCTGGTCACCCCGAGATTGCGGACGGTCTGGCTGGATTTCTGGCCGGCTGCCTCACCGGTGACGATACCGTTGGCATTGACGCGGTCGGCCAGCGTTTCGGCGGCGCGGTAGAAAAAGCGACGCAGCGAAAGCATTCGGCCCTGTTCCATCTCGTTGACCAGCAGATCAACCGTCTCACCGCCCGGGATCCGGTAGACTTGCATGTCGAAGTTCGGTGCGTACGTCGAGAGGATCCGGACAGTCTCCATCGCACGTGCTTCGTGGTCGATGCCGCCGTAATCGCCGAGATCGACGTAGGCCGGGACGACCGGGCTGCCCCGGCGCATCATCTCGTAGGCCGCGACCGGCGAGTCGATCCCGCCGCTGACCAGCGCGATGACCGGTTCCTGTGAGCCAAGCGGCAGCCCGCCCGGGCCAGGAACCGTCTCGAGGTAGATGAAAGTCAGCTCCTCGCGGACTTCGACGCCGAAGGTCAGGTCGGGATCGTCGAGATCGACTTCGGGTTCGAAGTCGTCGTCAACGGCCTCCCAGATGGCGGTCCCGCCCTCGCGAGCGATATCTTCGCTGTCGTAGGGCAGGGTCTTGTCGGCGCGGCGAGCGTCGACGGCGAACGTCCCACCGTTGTAGCACGCGCGGGCGGTCTCCTCGAGGGCTTCGATGATCCGTGCTTTCTCGGTGCTGACGACCAGGGCGGGACTCGCGGAGACAACGCCGAAGGCGTCCGTGACGGCCGCGGTTGCGTCCTCGATGGCGTCTTCGCTCGTGTGAATCAACGGCCGGTTCCACCGGCGTTCGACCTCGCCGGGAATCGAGCGGTCAGCGAGAAGGGCCTCGATGTTTTCGACGAGGAGCCCCTCCATGTACCGCTTGACGGTGTTGCTCTTGGTGTTGACGTCCCCATGACGGACGAGGACGGTGTCGGCTCCCGGGGGATGCATGGGCTGTGATAGATGGTTGCGACTATAAGGGGATTACGAGGTGCGTATCGGTCTCGAGCGGTCGAGCGCAGACCCACCGTCTCAGACGGCGGACTCGTCGACCGTCGGACTCAGACTACCAGTATAGGTGTAAATCCCGACGACGAGCACGACACCGGCCAGTAGCGGAATGACGGCACTGAGCGCGTAGAGCACGTCGAAGCCGATCGCGTCCGCGAAGGGCAGTGAGATCAATGGGCCGAGCGCACCGCCGACGTCACCGAAGACGTTGTTGGTCCCCATCGCCCGCCCCATACGGTCCTCGGGCGTGAGATCCGCCAGCAGAGCGGTCAGGGGGCCGCCGACGCCGCCCTGTCCCGCGCCGATCAACGTACAGCCGGCGACGACGATCGCAAGCGAGTGTGCAACCGTCAGGACCGCGAACCCGGCACAGCTCGTCACGAGAAAGGCCAGCAGGACCGGAACCCGAGCGCCGACGCTGTCGCTGATTTTTCCACCGGAGATCGTGAAAACGGCTCCCGAAAGTGCCGAGACAGCCATCAGCAGGCCGGACGTACCCTGTTCGCCGTATTCGATGCCAATTCTCGCAACCTCGACGGCGAGCGTCATCGATTCGGCCTCGAGATACAACACGAGCGTCGAGAACAGCACGCCGAAGTACGCGAAGTAGAGTCCGAAGTTGACTAGCCCGATGGTTAGCGCGGGCAGGGTGGTCTCGACGTCCCACGGTCTGACCGACGAGTCGGGGCTGTCGACGTGCGTTTCGGGGACGATGACGTACGCAATGACGCTTGCGAGACCGGCAAACGAGGCCGCAAGGACGAACGCAGCGACGTTGCTGTAGACTTCGCTGACGATCCCACCGAGGACCATGCCGGCGGGGAAGCCGAACGTGATTCCGGCGCGGACGATACCCATGCTCGTCCCGCGTGAGTCTGCCTCGCTGGTGTCGGCGGTAATCGTATACGCCGTCGCGAACACGAGGGCGCTGCCGACGCCCCACAGGATCCGCGCGAGGACGAACCAGAATTCGGGGACCGTAGAGGTGATCGCGACCACGTAGCCGGCGGTCGCAGCACCCTCGATGGCAAGCCCCGCAACGAACGGCGTTCGGGTACCGATTCGATCGACGAGCACGCCGGCGGGCGCGTTCGCGAACAGCCGCGTCCAGCGGTTCGCCGAGAGGATGACGCCGACCATGAACGCCGAAATCCCGAGCACTTCGCCGAGATTCGGCAGGATCGGAAAGACGACGCCGCCGCCGAAGCCGACGAAGAAGGTACTCGCGACGACGGCATAGACGACTGAGCGGGCGGAGTCACGACTCGAGTCAGACACGAATAGTCACGATCTGGTTCGGAGCAATCACTGGATTCCGACGAGTTTCGATTCGGACGACTGTACGTATGAGCAGTGCTTATGTATTCCGACACCTCTGTCGAGGCCGGCGCAGGCGAAGGGCCGACGGTTCGACGTGGGTCAAGCCGCCCAATCCAACGGTGACGACGGACCTCGAGTGCGTGTGACCGGGCTGCGACGCGAGACGATCGAGATTAGAACGTCGTGAGTTCGCCTTCGATCACGCTGCGAGTGATCTCGGTGACGTTAGCGAGTTCACGGTTGACGATCGCTTCGACGTCAGCGTCGACGTCGGAGACCGCAACGCCGTCGTCGGTAACGAGCTGGACGTCGGCGACGTGGGGTTGGTCGATCGGCCGGCCGATCTGGGAGAGCAGTCGGACGCGAAGGTCACGGATGCCGTCGACCTCGCTGACGACGCTCTCGGCGATCTCCGTCGAGAGGAGGTTGTAGATCTTTCCGATGTGGTTGACCGGGTTTTTCCCGCTGGTCGCTTCCATCGACATCGAGCGGTTGGGCGTAATGAGCCCGTTCGCACGGTTCCCCCGACCGACAGAGCCGTCGTCACCCTGTTCGGCGGACGTCCCGGTGACGGTCAGGAAGATCGAGCCCTCCTCGTAGTCGTCGGCCGTGTTGACGTGGACGGCAACCTCGCGGTCAGTGTGTTCGCGAGCGACGCCATCGACGAACTCTCGGACGGACTCGACGGCCTCGATGTAGTCGTCGAGATCGGCGATGTATTCGTCGACCATCGCTGCGGCGACGGTGACGTCGATCGTATCGCCCTCGCGTTTGCCCATGATCTTCACGTCCGGGCCGACTTCGGGGTTTTCGGCCGCGTACTCGCCGTTTAGTCGGCGCTCGGCTTCGCGGACGATCTGTTCGGTCTCGGTCAGCGGCGCGTGGCCGACGCCGAAACTCGTATCGTTTGCCATCGGGACGCTCACTTCGTCTTCGCCGAAGACTTCCTGCAGGTCGCCGCTGCCCTCACCGAGTTTGACGTCGACGACGATGTCCTCACCGACGGTCAGGTGGGGAATCTCAGACTCGAGGTATTCGCGGGCGGCCCGTAGCGCGATGGTCTCGGCGGGGATGGCCTGCCCGTCGTAGTGTTTGGTCGCGCGGCCGACGATCAGCAGATAGATGGGGTCGACGACTTCGCCGCCGCCGAAGGCGGGTGCGGCTTCGCCCGCGACGAGTTGGGTCTCGTCGGTGTTGAAGTGGAGGACTTCACCGACACGGTCGATGTACTCGCGGGCGAGCGCTCCGGCGACGCTCTCGGCGATTCCGTCACAGATAGAGTCGGGGTGACCGATCCCCTTTCGTTCGACGATCTCGACCTCCTGATCCTCGACCGCTTGCCGGTCGATAGATTCGACTCGAATGTTCCGCTCGCTCATTGGCGGCACTTGACCGAGCGTGGTCGTATAACTTGCGGAAACAGATACAAGTCAGAAAATGCTTGCTGGTTATTCGAGAGTCGATCAGGACTCGAGCAGCAGGCCTAGATACGACGTCCGTAACTGGTCGTCGGGATCGAGTTCCAGCCGCTCGAGGACCTCGTAGGCTCCCTCTCGAGCGTCCTCGAGGTCGGCTTCGGCTGCGACTTCGGTCTCGACTTCGACGTACTCGCCGACGTCATCGACCGAATCGAGGGTGATCGTGTACCCATCGAGCGAAAACCGTTCGCGGTCCTTGCGGACGGTCGCGGTGGGTTCGAAGCCAAGGCTTGTCAGGATTGCGTCGGTCGTCTCTGCGTCTTCGATCCCGGTTTCGAACTCCTCGCGGGTCTTCGTCTCCTCGTCGACGAGCGGGCCCTTGTAGGTGACGCGGGTTTTTTCGGCACTGTCGGCGGGGCGCTCCGAGCGAATCCGCAACGCCTCGTCGGTCTCGGCGAAATCACGATGTGGCGCGTTGTAGTAGGTATCTGCCTGGACGACCGAGCCCAGCCGTGTCGCCTCCCGTGTTTCGAGGCGGTCACGAACGGCCTCGAGATCGGCGGGTACCTTCACTTCGACCTCGTACATAGTCTCGAGAACGGACGACGGTCGTAAGTATCGGTCGCTCTCGCCCGAAAACGTCGTACTTAAATGTAGACGGGCGGACGTACAACGTATGACTGAGGATCAAGAGGCCGAGCTCGACGAGCAGGCCGATGACGTCGACGAAGAAGTAGCTGAGGAAGCCGCCGACGAAGCCGAGGGGCTTCAGGAAGGCGACTTCGTCGAACTCGACTACACCGCCTACACCGTCGAGGACGAACAACTGGTCGACACGACCGACCCCGAAGTCGCCGAAGAAGAGGGCGTCGACGACCAGGGCCAGGAGTTCAAGCCGCGAACGATCGTCCTGGGCGAGGGCCACATCTTCGAGGGCGTCGAGGACGCCCTCGTCGGTGCCGAACCCGGCGACTCCGGCTCCGTGACGATCCCCGCCGAGGACGCCTTCGGCGAGTACGACCCGGACAACGTCCAGACCGTCAGCGCAGACAAGATCGACGAGGACGACCGTTACCCCGGTGCGAACGTGCAGATCGACGGCCAGCAGGGCTACATCAGCACGATCATCGGCGGCCGCGCCCGTGTCGACTTCAACCACCCGCTGGCCGGTGACGACGTCGAGTACGAGTACGAGATCCTCGAGGTCGTCGACGACCGCGAACAGCAGGCCGCCGGTCTCTTCGAGATGTACCTCGGGATGGAGCCCGAACTCTGGATCGAGACGGACGAAGTCGAGGAAGAGGTCCCCGTCGAACCCGACGAAGACGACGAGGACGCCGAACCCGAATTCGAGACCGAAACCGTCGAGAAGGAGACGCTCTACCTCGAGTCCACGCCCCAGATGACGATGAACCAGCAGTGGATGATGGGCAAACAGCAGATCGGTCAGGACATCATCGAGAAGGTCGGCGTCGACCGCGTCATCGTCCAGGAAGTCATCGACGGCATGGGTGGCATGGGCATGGGCGGTATGATGGGCGGCATGGGCGGTATGGGCGGCGGCGACATCGAGGACGCCCTCGAGGACGCCGACGTCGATGCCGACGAGATCGTCGAAGAGCTCGAAGGCGCAGAGGAGTAACACAGCCCGCCAAATTCTGTTGTTTTTCGAAACCGATACTGACGAGTTCGAACGCGCGTTGGTTCCAGTTTTCACCGCGGGCAAAGAGCGGTGCATCGATGGCGCCCGGCCAGCCGTCGCTGAGTCTCGCTGGGACTGAGAGAGGCAGCCGGACGCCTGTCAGTCTGTGCCAGTGCGACCGCGACCGGCCTGCGGGCCCACCGGGCGGGACACCAGCCCGTCTCAGTTGAAGCCGTTGTCGACGCGTTACGCGATGTCGCGGCTCGTGTCGATCGCCACTTCCTCGGTCAACTCGAGTTTGATCGCCTCGGTCGGCTGGCGGCCGCCACGGAACTTCGGTATCGTCAGGTGATTTTCGAGTTCGGTGCCGGCGATCTCGGTCCGGAGATCGAACACGGCATCGACGGCATGGTAGGTCCGCATCCGGTTTGCGGGTTCATTGTGGCCCTTCAGGCAGTGGAGCATGGCGATGCTGCCGGTCTCGAGCATCGTGGACTTGAGTTCGTTGAGAAAGTCGACGTAGTCGTCCGTGTCGGTCCGTTCTAAGACGTCCAGCGTGTCGATGATGAGGTTGGCACCGTCGGGGAGCGCGCCGATGAGCTGTGTCGCTTCCTCGAGGGGCGTGTCACTGGCGACGTGTCTGACCGTGGGGCTGCCGACCGAGGACGGCGAGGTCTCGATGGCGTGGCGGACGGCATCGTCGGTGCGTTCGGTCGAGAGATACAACGTTCCGCGCGCGGCCGTAAGCTCGTAGAGGAGGAGTTCGGACTGGCTGGCTGGCTCGGCAGCAAACGCGACGAGACACCCCGGCGGCAGTCCACCGTCGAGTTTGCGATCGAGCACGCTGATTCCGGTATCCAGCCGACCGACCATACAATTGTAACCAATTGCTGTAGTGCCTGTATAACTCTTTGCCTTAGTATCATGGTCTCCGTTAATAAGGAACATGATATGTCGCGCGCCCGGTTCGCATCTCGTGTCAACTGGCTCGCCGCCTCGAATGGAGAGATTCAAGGGGCACGCCACAGCCTACACGAACGAATGCGCCACGATCACCTCATCACGAGCAAACAATTCTCGCGGGCGGACATCGAGACCGTCCTCGATTACGCGGCCGAGATCGACGCCGACCCGTCGGCCGTCGCCGACCGTCACGCTGGGACGTTGCTCGGGCTGCTCTTTTTCGAGCCGAGCACGCGGACGAAGATGAGCTTCGAGACCGCGATGAAACGCCTCGGCGGCGATGTCGTCGATATGGGCTCAATCGAGTCCTCGAGCGTCAAGAAGGGGGAAACGCTCGCAGATACCGTCCGCGTCATCGAGGGATACGCCGACGCGTTGGTCTTGCGCCATCCCAAGGAGGGGGCAGCGACGATGGCCAGCGAGTTCGTCGACGTCCCGCTGGTCAACGCGGGGGACGGTGCGGGCCAGCACCCGACTCAGACGATGCTCGATCTCTACACGATCCGGGAGAACGCCGGCTTAGACGATCTGACGATCGGCATCATGGGCGATCTGAAGTACGGCCGGACCGTCCACTCGCTGGCCTACGCGCTGACGAACTTCGACGCCCACCAGCACTTCATCAGCCCGGAGAGCCTGCAGTTGCCCCGTGAGGTCGTCTACGACCTCCACCAGCAGGACGCGCCGGGAATTCGTGAACACGACTCCTTAGAGGAGATCCTGCCATCGCTGGACGTCCTCTATGTCACGCGGATCCAGCGCGAGCGGTTCCCCGACGAAAACGAGTACCAGAAAGTCGCCGGCGAGTACCAGATCGATTCCGACACGCTCGAGGCCGCAAGCGACGACCTGACGATCATGCACCCGCTACCCCGCGTCGACGAGATCGCCCCCGAGATCGACGAGACCGAGCACGCGGCGTACTTCGAGCAGGCCCACAACGGCGTGCCGGTTCGGATGGCGCTGCTGGATCTGCTGTTGAGCGACGACAAGGCGATCGGAGGTGAGGGAGATGAGTAACGATCACGACCACCACGACGGCAACGACGAGCACGAACTGCGGGTCAGCAAGATTCGTGACGGGACCGTGATCGATCACGTCCGTGGCGGGCAGGCACTGAACGTGCTCGCGATCTTGGGCATCGACGGCAGCGACGGCGAGGAGGTTTCGGTCGGGATGAACGTTCCCTCCGATCGGCTCGCGCGCAAGGACATCGTCAAGGTCGAAGGCCGCGAGCTGAGCCAGGACGAAGTCGATGTCCTCTCGCTGATCGCGCCCGATGCGACCATCAACATCGTCCGTGACTTCGACGTCGTCGAGAAACACCGCGTCGAACGGCCCGACGTCGTCGACGGTGTCCTCTCCTGTCCCAACGCCGGCTGTATCACGACGAGCGGTGAACCCGTCACCTCTCGATTCGCGGTTCTGGAAGACGGCGTGCGCTGTGGGTACTGTGGGACGATCGTCCGTGAAGAAATCGCGTCCCTGATCGACACGTAAGCGGCTGTCGACTGTCCTTGGTTTCTCGCCGAGACGATCATCCAGAATACCTAAGTATTTGCCACCCAATCTCCACCTGTACATGTCACGTACTGTCAAGATCGTACTCGCCCTGTTCGTTGTCGCCGTCCTCTACAAAGTCACGTTCGGCGGCTCCGACGACGTCGAAGTCGACTACGACCCGGCTGAATAGGCGACTGCTGGACAACCCGATCGAGACTGATCGCACACCTGTTGCGATCGGGTGGAGAGACAGGAGAGCACTCTATTCCGAACGGCTTACGGTGACGGCGGCGTACCCTGAATTATGTACGGCGTCGTCACCCGTAACGCCGAAGAAGTACGATGGCCGGAGTTCGAGCGCGGCTTCTACGAGGTCAAAGACGTGACCGGTCGGTCTTCTGACCCGATCGCCGACGGGGTCAATATGGTCTCTTGTTTCGGCGATAACGCCGCTGCCGACGCCGATCCGTCGCTGATGCCCGTCGACGACATGGGTCGGCCAGCCGACCGCCAACAGCCCTACTTCGACTGGGCCTACATCTGTCCGTCCCGCGAAGACTACCGGGAGGGTCTGTTCGAGGTCATCGACGACTGTGTCGCCGAAAACGAGGACGTGCGTCTCGACGATATCGGCTTCCCACGCGCTGAATACTGCCACTGTGGCGTCTGCGAGCAGGCGTTCGAGGCAAGCGAGTTCGACGACCGCATGGAATGGCGCGCCAGCGTCATCACCGAGTTCGTCGAGGAAGCCGTCGATCGCATTCCTGGGACCGTCTATATGACCCTTTACCCCGATCCCTACCCCGGCCACCTCTACGAGCGCGCCGGCATCGACCTCGAGGCCATCGAGGAGTATGTCGACGAGTTCGTCGTCCCGCTGTACGACACGAATTATGGGACGACCTACTGGCTCGAGACGATCGCCAAAGGGTTCGAAAGCGCACTCGAGACGCCGTTTAACATCGAACTGTACGCGGTCAACGTCGACATCGACAACCTGATCCACGCGAGCGAAGTCGCCCAGGAGTACGCCAAGGGAGTCTTCTTCGGCTACGATGCGGGCAGCGGCCGCGCGGCCCTCCGCCGGATGCAGGCCGACGAGCGCGAGGGTGTCACTCACGGTGAACCGGCTTCGGAATCGGATTCCTGATACTGGCGACTATCAGTGCGAAAGCGGCCATCGCGTGCAGCGTCGCTTTCTGACACGGACCTCCGTCAGTGGAGTCCGGAGAGCAGGCGTCGTTCGAGCGGGATTTCGTAGCCGGCTGGCACCAGCTGGAACCCGACAACGACCCGGTCGGCATCCGACCAGCGCTCGAGCGAGTGACGGACGCGCTTTAGTAACAACTGAAGCGAGTAACACACCGATCGCACAGCCCTCGTGCGCTCGCGTGTGCAGTAACGTTCAGTGGCTACTATGGTCTGGCCCAGTTAGACTGCCTGAACGGGGATTTCCGTCTGACGCATGACCTGTTCGGTGACGCTGCCAAGCGAGGTTCGGCGGTCGTCGGTCACACCGCGTCGTCCCATCACGATCAGATCGACATCCTCGCGTTCAGCGAAGGTGACGATCTCGTCCCAGGGGTTGCCACGTCGACACTCGTGCTCGACTTCGACGCCGAGGGTGTGGCCACGTTCTTCGATCTCTTTGAGCAGTTCCATGGCCTCGTCTTCGTGTTTCTCGTGGTCGACCTCGACAGTGCCGAGCGCTGGCGGTCTGCCGTATCGCCGCTCGTCGACGACGTAGAGACACACCACTGTTGCATCGTATTGCGCCGCGAGGTCGAGTCCATGGTCGATGCCACGGTCGGCTTGTTCGCTCCCGTCGGTTGGAATCAGGATCGTATCGTACATTATTCAGATGATGATTGAACCTGCCCCGTGGAAAAACTACTACCGTTTCTCAAAACCTGTTTCCCGTCTTGACGGTCGGCGCGAGCACTCACTGGAGACATCGCTACCGGTCTGGATCAGGTGAGCCGTTCGGGTCCGGGTTCGCTGTGGTCGCAGTCGCTGCCTGTATCGTGTCGTACTCCGAATCGCTGTAGGCGATTAGACGAATGTCCTCAAGCGTGTCCGGATCGTAGTCGGCGGTCACGTCAGCGATGATTGCTGCTCCCTCCTCGAGATCGAAGCCGGCAACGCCACAGCCAAGTGCCGGAATCACGAGCGACCGGCAGCCGAGTTCGTCGGCTTTTGCGAGACTGTGATGGGTCGCGTTCCGAATGCTTTCGGCGGTCGCCTGACCGTCACCGTAGTGGGGCATTGCAGCCGCGTGGATGACGTATTCGGCGTCGAGGTCGTAGGCGTCGGTGACTGCGACGTCGCCGAGATCGACCGGTCCCTTCGCCATTGCGTCCTCGTTGATCTCCGCGCCCGCGCCGCGTCGGAGCGCCCCGGCGACACCGGAGCCCATCCGGAGGCTCGTGCCAGCGGCGTTGACGAGCGCGTCGGCTGACTGTGCGGCGATATCACCCTGGACGACGTCGTACTCCATGTGCGGTCGTTCCGTACCAAGCCCAATGAAGCTACTCGTGAGACCGATCCGTGGGACCCGCTTCGACGCGGCTCATGCCGTCCGAACCCAGTCGGTGGCGATCAGATTGGGCTCGACATCGGCGCTTGCAACCCCGTAAAACTTCTCGCGACCGACTGGAGTCCGCAGTCGGAGCACGCACGTGTAGTCGGTTACCTCGAACGCAGTCACGGAACGGGTAGACCGCTGGTGATCGAATCGAAAGCGCTGGTCTGCATCCGCCTCGGTGGTGATTCGGTTGCCAAGCGACCAGCTCAGAGATTCGATGCGTTCGATATCGACGTCGAACAGGTGGGCGACCAAATCCCGACCGCGCCGTTCCATTGGCCCCTGTGACCTGTTCTCGTGTGAACTCATATGACGATGAAATCGCTCCGGTACGAAAAAAGGTACTATCTTCGTGTGGTATCCATCAACGACTGATACGGACTCCTCCCAGTCAGTGCCGGCACACCCGCGACCCGTCATGCGAGTACGCCGGTACACAGTGATAGCAGACCGTATGAACCAATCGAACAGGAGACTGGTCGCCGGACGCCGTTGTCCAGCACCACGTCTTAGGCCGACCAAAACCTTTTTAGAATTAGGCTCGCCTAACTCATCGTGATGGACGTGCCCGCTCGCAGGGAAGACACAGACGCAGCCGATACTCCAGAGTTCGAGGAGCCAGCAGTAGCCGTGACGAGTCACGAAACCCGCCCCGGAAAAGTTGTTTTCACCGAACAAAACAACAGCGACGGCTGGATCGCGACGGATCTGATCGTCGACCTCGAGCCCTAAGCTCGCTGTCGTTCGAGACGCCCAGCATCTCGCTCGTCGCTACTGCCAGTTACTGCACATTCGATCGCGTGGCCGTTATGCGATCGGTGTGACTCGTTGACAGTGCTGTACGCGTCTCGATCGCACCCGGCGCTTCGCTTCTATTGGACTTGGTCAAAAAGCCGTCTCTGCTGGTCGGCCCTCCGCTCCAACAGCCGTCGACGCGCCGTCGGACCGTGTGTCTGCGTCGGTCGCTGTGAGGGTCGTGCTTAGTGTGTCGCGTCTTTGCTGACCAGCGTGTCGTCTTCGAGGTAGTGTTCGAAGTGGTGGCCGTCTTCCTCGAGGTCGACGAGGATCTCACGCAGGATCTCGCCGGTCGCCGGGTCGCCCAGGTTCTCGGCGAGTTCGATGCTGTCGCGCATCGATTCGATGATGTCGCCGTATAGTTCGAGGTCGTGTTCGAACATCGTACGGACGTCGTAGACGTCTTCGCCCTCGAACTCGACGGTGGCGCGTTCTTCTTGGGCTGTCGGGCCCGAGACGGGGACGCCACCGAGCGCCTGTGCGCGCTCAGCGATCTCATCTGCGCCGTCCTCGACGTGTTCGTACGCCTCTTCGAGGAACCGGTGGTGTGCAAGGAAGTTGTCTCCCTCGACCACCCAGTGGTGTTTTTTCAACTGGTGGTAGAGGACGTAGGCGTTGGCCAACTCCGTGTTTAGCGCGTCGACGATCTGTTCGGCCTTGTCCTGCTCGAGGCGAAGGCTGTTCTCTTTGACGCTGTCAGCCGACTGGCGGACGGTCTTTTGAGTGCTCATCCTCTCTATGGATAGACTCGCAACTCACTTAAAACCAGTCTATCAGTAAAGATTTCTTTGGTATGCCTAAAGATCTGTTTTCGAGATACTGTATCGAGTTAGTTTCTATTTGAAGAGACCTGTTATCGAATGACACTGCTAGCATACCCTTTATTTTTTCGGAGCTGAGTAAACATTTTCAACATGGAGGTCCAAGGGAGGAGTATGGCAACCAGAATTGCACAGCGGCGAGAGCGGCTCTACGTCGATGGCGAGTGGCTCGAGACCGAAGACGTGCTCTCGGTTTCGGATCTCGCTGAAGGTGGAGCGTTCGCACAGGTCGCCGCTGCGGGACCGGCGGAGGCGCGGGCCGCGCTCGCAGCTGCCCACGAGAGCAAGCCGACGCTTCGGGAGACGACTGTCGTCGAGCGCGCGACGTGGTGTGAGTCCATCGCCGAGAGACTCCGTGAGCGCACGGAGGAACTCACGGAGGTCATCGTCCGCGAGGCCGGCAAACCGATATCGTCGGCTCGCGGCGAGGTCGAGCAGGCGGCCGAGCGGTTCGACCGAGCGGCCGAGGAAGCACGCACCATCGTCAGCAACGGCGAATACCGCGAGGGGTCGACAGCGGGCCACGAGGGCTGGCAGGCGATCGTCAAGCACGAGCCGATCGGTGCCGTCCTCTGTATCACGCCGTACAATTATCCGCTCGCGACGACGGCACTGCAGGTCGCGCCCGCGATCGCGGCCGGTAACAGCGTCTTGCTCAAACCCGCGAGCAAGACACCGATTTCGTCGGCGATCCTCACCGACATCATCGCCGATGTCGACGGGATTCCGGACGGTGCGTTCAACTTCGTTCCAGGCGAAGCCAGCGAAATCGGTGACGTCCTCGCCGGCGACGACCGCATCAACGCGATCGCCATGACTGGCTCCTCGGGCGCGGGCAAACACGTCGCCCGCGAGAGTGGCATGGTCAACCTGCATATGGAACTTGGTGGGAACGCCCCAGCAGTGGTCTTCGACGACGCCGACCTCACGGACGTCGCGGGCAACTGTGCCAAAGGCTCGTTCAAGTACGCCGGCCAGCGCTGCTCGGCCATCTCGCGCGTGCTCGCCCACGAGTCGGTTCACGACGACCTCGTCGACATACTCGACGGCCAGATGGACGCCTGGCAGGCTGGCGATCTCTTCGACGAGAACACCGCATTCGGCCCTCTCATCAGCGTGGAGCAAGCCGACTGGGTCGAAGAACTCGTCGACGACGCCGTCGAGAAGGGCGCGGAGATCGTCCGCGGCGGGGAACGGCGTGCCCCCGAGGGCGTCCCGGACGAACTCGCCGACCAGTTCTTCGAGCCCACGCTGCTCGCAAACGTCCCACACGACGCCCGCATCGTCGACGAAGAACAGTTCGGCCCCATTGCAGCGATCACGACGTTCGAGGACGAGGCGGAAGCCCTCGAGATCGCCAACGGCTCCGATCTCGCACTCGACGCAGCGGTCTTTACAAGCGATTACAAGCGCGCGATGCGGATGGCAGAGCGCATCGACGCCGGTGCGGTCCGCATCAACGGCGCGCCAAGCCACGGCCTCGGCGACATCCCCTTCGGCGGTAACAAGGACTCGGGCATCGGCCGCGAAGGGCTCGACGCCTCGATCCACGCAATGATGCGCAAGAAGAGTATCGTGCTGTAGGACGGCTGTGTGTTCCGTCAGCAACTATTGATGGGGGTTCGTCGACTCACGCCCCTCGTCCTGCCAGTTTGTTCTCAAAACGAGAACGATTCCGTGGCAACGACTCTCTCAGTTTCGTCTCCGACGGCAACTGCGGTAATCGTTCCCGACGCCCCTGACTCGTACTCGAGTGTCGTCGCTTGGCCGACCTCAGTTAATTCGTCGCGCAAACCGTTTTGATCACGTATCTCGAGTCGATCGACTCCGTCGCTTTTGGCCGTGAACGTCACCGTCACCGTCCGCGCCACTGAATCGGCGTCGATGGTCACACCCGCCTGCAGTTGTGGCGGTTCGCTGCCACGTTCGGCGAACAGATCACGGTACTCGTAGTCCGCGGTCGGGATAGTTCTCGTCGCGACACCAACGGTGCCGTCGGTCTCGACCGTCACATCGTCGAATCGGTCTGCCATCGTGTCCTCGAATTCGTCCATCCGCTGGGAGTCGGCAGAGACGGCGACCATCGACTGCGTCGTCGTCTCCGGTCCGAGCGACCACGCATACGCGGCTCCATAACCATCTGCGTTGGCTTCGTTCTGTCGTTCGTGTTCTCCCCAAACGAAGGTGCTCAGTCCGATGTGGTCAAGCAGCGGCGCGAAATTCACGTCCGAATCGATGCGGCGATCCGCACCCTCAACACCCGCTGCGAGGATGGCCTCGAGTGCCGCGCCGTCGGACGGACTCACGATAAGGGTCTCCGACGAAACAGCAACCGAAACGCCATCACGTTCGAACGTGCCGAAATCGCCGGCTGCTGGCTCGAGTGCCGCATCAGCTGCGTCAGGATCGAACGAGCCGGCAACGACGACGTTCCCGGCGACGCCTTTTGACCCGAACCTACAAACCGAATCCACCGCCGACTCACCGTCCGCAAACTGTTCGACGAACGTGGCACTTTCCCCGTCGGGTAGCGTCGAAACGGCCTCGGTCACAGCCGGTTGCAGCGTGTCCTCGAGCTGTCGGACTGTCGTGAGGTCCCGGTAGTGAAAGAGGAGTTCCGCGCTTCCAGTGGCAGGGACCCATCGCTCGAGCGGTGTGAGCTCAGCCGCTCCCTCGTCCGTCTCACTGGTCGTATCGTCGGGTTCACCATTGTTGCCGGCACTTGATGTGGGATCGCCGAGACATCCTGCACCGGCCACAACGAGGCCCGTGCTCGCTCCCGTGGCCGCGAGTAGTTTGCGCCTCGAAATGTCTTTCATAGCGATACTAGCTGCTTGCAACCACTATAATATATGCCGATCCCGTTTCGATCGCCGTCTCTGAATCGGTGTTTGGCCCCCAATCATCGCCGAAGGACCTACCCACCTCGACAGTGGAGCATCGGCCATGATTCACGACGTGCTCGTCGCCGGTGAAACACTGATCGACTTCATCCCCGAGCGAGCGGGGCCGCTCGAGGACGTCGCCGGTTTCGAGCGCCGTCCCGGTGGTGCGCCCGCGAACGTCGCCGTCGCACTCGCCCGCCTCGATGAGCCGCCGCTGTTCTGGACCCGCGTCGGCGACGATCCGTTCGGTCGCTACCTCGAGCGGACGCTCGCCGACGATGGCCTCCCCACCCGATTCATCGCCCGTGACACCGAGGCGAAGACGACGCTCGCGTTCGTCACACACGACAAGACTGGCGACCGCGAGTTCAGTTTCTACCGCGACGGGACCGCCGACACACGCCTCGAGCCTGGCCGGATCGACGACCAAACGCTCGCCGACTGCGAGTGGGTCCACGCCGGTGGTGTGACCCTCTCGAACGGCCCGTCGCGCGCGGCAACGCTGGACCTGCTCGAGCGGGCCGCTACCGCGGGCTGTACGGTATCGTTCGATCCGAACTGGCGGCCGGAACTGTGGCCAGACGAGGAGGCGTTCGCGAGTACGGTGGGCGACGCACTCGCCCACGTCGACGTCTGTTTTGCGACAGTCACCGAACTCGAGACGTTGGGTGTGTCGGGCGAGTCGCCGACCGAAATCGCTCGCGCGGCGATCGACGGCGGGGCGGCCCACACGGTCTTTGTGACGCGCGGGAGCGAGGGAGCGGTCGCCGTCGCGAGCGACGACGCGCCGTGGTCAGCAGCCACAGTTGCACATCGGGGATTCGCGGTCGATACCGTCGATACGACGGGTGCTGGCGACGCGTTCGTCGCCGGCGCGATCGACGCCCTGCGGGACGGTCGTGATCTCGCGGAGACGATAGCGTTCGCGAACGCGGTCGCGGCGACGACGACCACTGCTCGTGGCGCGATGGCGGCACTCCCGACTCGCGACGCGGTAGTCGAGTTGCTCGAGGAGTAGGTCAAACACCGGTCATAACCGTCTCAAACGGCCCGTGGCTGCAAGCCAGATCGGTATCCGACCCCGTGACGGATGGAAGGTATGGATCGCAACGTTCGCGGAGCGGTTCCGTTCGCGAAATCGGTCGTGACCGGGATTCAGGAGAAGAACGTGACGTTTATGGCCGCCAGCATCGCCTATCAGGCGTTCGTCTCACTGATTCCGTTGCTCGTGTTGCTGTTCTTTCTGGTGTCGTTCGTCGGTAACGAGGGGCTCGCAACGCAGGTGTCGTCGATGACCGAGGGGTTCCTGCCCGAGAGCGGTCAGGTCATGCTCGAGCAAGGGCTCGAAGGCTCGACCGGTAGTGTCGGTACCTCTCTCATCGGACTGGTCGCGCTCGTTTGGGGGTCGTTGAAGATATTCCGCGGGCTGGACACTGCATTCTCAGAGATCTATACGTCGACCGCGGAGAACTCGCTGCTCGATCAGGTGCGTGATGGGGCCGTCGTCTTCGGGGCGATCATCGTCGCGCTGATCGCCGCTGCAGCGACCACCGTCGTCTTCGCGTTCTTCCCGGAGAGTCTATTTATCGGGCTCCTGAACCCGCTGTTGCTCGTGGTCGGCCTGACGATCGCCTTCCTCCCGATGTTCTACTTTTTCCCGGACATCGATCTCTCGGTTCGCGAGGTGCTGCCGGGCGTCGTCGTCGCCGCCGTCGGCTGGGCGGCCCTCCAGTCGTTATTTCAGGTCTACGTTGCAATCTCGAGTAGCTCCGACTCGGCGGGACCGATCGGCGCAATCATTCTCTTGTTGACCTGGCTGTATTTCGGCGGCCTGATACTACTCGTCGGAGCCGTCGTCAATGCCACTCACTCGGGCCACATCGAGATCAAATCCGACGACGCGGCTACCGACACCCCGTCGCTCGAGGGGATTCCAGCGGACGACGACCGCGCCCCGTTCCTCGATTCGGCCGTCCGCGAACGTGAGCGATTCGAGCGGGAACTGGCTGCGCTCCGGCGCGAACGTGATCAACTGCGAAACGATCGCGCGGCACAGCGCAGCCGTCGGTACCGACTCGAGGATCAGGTCGACACGCTCGAGGCGCGACTCGATGAACTCGAGACGGCAAATCGAGATCTCGAGACCGAAACCGAACGGCTCCGGCGCGAGCGTTCGGCCCGGCACGGATCGTCGTGGCGACAGCGGTTTCGCGGCGTCCTAACGTACGTTCGGACGCTGAACATCGGTGTTTTCAAAACCCAGCGTGAGTAGCTCGGCGAGCCGGCTCGAGTCGTGACGCCTTAGTACGTGCCCGTTCCACCAGAATTCATGTCCCACCCAGTCCGTGACGCGCGGCGTCGGATCCGGACGGCACACGCGTCGATCGTCGATGGGATCGACGCCTGTGCCGACGCGGTCGCTGCCCCCTGGGATACCGCGCGAACGACCGACAGGAAGACGGTCGCGGACGGGCTCCACCGGACACTCGCAGACGCCGGAGTTCTCGAGGCCCTGCCGAGAGTGCTCGCAGACGCGGTCGACGCAACTGGGTACGAACTTCGGGCAACCCCCGTCCCTGCACCGCCCTACGTCGTCGTGACCAGCCGGGGTCCCATACTCCGGGCGACGATCGATCCGGGCCGGCTCGTGATCCGGTTCGACACGTTCGAGGTGGTTCGCGACCCAGTTCCGGATCGGCCACCGGCTTACCGGCGGCTCGATGGCACCCGACTCGAGGTTTCCCTCGAGTAGGGCAATTGCGCTCGCTGCGTTACTTTCTCGCTCCCTCGCCAAGCCGCCCGCCGCTGCGTGACGATCCGATGGCATAACAACTCAGTTCGCTATACGGGCGGTGGTTATTAACAGAAGGCACAGCTGATGGCGATAATTAACAAAACTGCAACACTGGATATTAATACTTATACTCGGCTAGCACTAACCTCGAGTATGAAACTGACACGACGGACGCTGCTGCAGACGGCTGCCGGCACAGCCGCCGCGAGTACCGTCGCCGGCTGTCTCGATGATATCAGCGCGGCGGATGCGAACCTCGACGCCGGCTACGCCGCCTTCTTTACCCTGTGGGACTGGGCCGAGCAGGTCAGCGGCGACGCGATCGACTTCGAGAACCCGGTCGGGACCGGACAGGCCGGTCACGGCTGGTCGCCAAGCGGCGACCTCACCCGGGACATCGCCGACGCCGGCGTCTTCGTCTACTTCGATACGCCCGCGTTTTCGTGGGCACAGGACGTCGCGGCAACGCTCGAGTCCGACTACGACACCGTCGCCGTAATCGATGGGCTCGAGGGACTGGACGACCAGCTGTTGGGCTGGGACCACGAAACCGACAGCCACGGCCACGGGAACGAGGACAATCATAGCACCGAGACTCACGATGGCCATGACCACGAAAGCGAGGGCGATCAGCACACCGAGACCCACGACGGTCACGATCACGGCGAAGCGTCGATCGATCCACACGTCTGGCTCGACCCCGTGCTTGCAGGGGAGATCGTCGAGACGATCGCGTCGGGACTGGCCGACGCCGATCCGGACAACGCCGAGACCTACGAGGAGAACGCCGCATCGTATACGACCGACCTCGAGTCTATCGACCAGCAGTTTACAGACCTGCTCGAGACGGCAGATCAACATGTCGCCGTCTTCGCCGGTCACGACTCGTTTACCTATCTGCAGGACCGCTACGGGTTCGATATTCATACGCCGGTCGGCGTCTCCCCGCAGGAAGAGCCGAGTGCCAGCGACATCTCCGAGACGATCGAACTCGTCGATTCGGAGGGCATCGAGACGATCCTCTATGACCCCTTCGAGGATCCCGACGGCGCGTACCCACTCGTCGAGACGATCCTCGCGGAGAGCGACGCGACCGACACGATGCCGATTACGCACCTCTCGGGGACGCTTGCGACGTGGCAGGACGAGGGCTGGGGGTACCTCGAGCAAATGGAAGAAATAAACATCCCCGCGTTCAGAGAGGTACTAGACGCACAGTGACCGTCGTCGCGCTCGAGGACGTGACGTTTGCCTACGGCGAACAGCCAGCGGTCAAGGACGTCACGCTGCGGGTTGATGAGGGGGATTTTCTGGGCCTGATCGGCCCCAATGGCTCGGGAAAGACCACGCTCTTGCATCTCATGCTCGGATTGCGCACGCCCGACAGCGGGACGATCGAGCTGTTCGGTGAACCCGTCTCGGCGTTCGACGACGGCGAGCGCATCGGCTACGTCTCCCAACAGGCTACCAGTGGCGGCGGTTCGATGCCGGTTACCGTCCGCGAAGCGGTGACGATGGGCCGGTTCGCCCACGCGGGCCACCGCCGGCTGACCGCCGACGATCACGCGATCGTCGACGACGCACTCGAGACCGTCGGCATCACCGACCTCGCAGATCGACAGGTCAACCAGCTTTCGGGCGGCCAGCGCCAGCGGGCCTACATCGCCCGCGCACTGGCTTCCGAGGCCGACCTGCTGGCACTCGACGAGCCGACCGTCGGCGTCGACGCCGAATCTCGAGATGCGTTCTACCAGTTGCTCGAGTCGCTCAACGACGATGGGATCACGATCATCCTGATCGAACACGACATCGGCGTCGTCACCGATCGGGCGAACCGAATCGCCTGTATTAACACGGAGCTGTACCACCACGGTGATACCGAATCGTTCGTCGAAAGCGATGCCCTGACCGAGGCCTACGGCGCGACGGGCCAGGTCGTCCACCACCATCACTGATGACTGCAACCGGCTCCCTTCGTCGGCGGCTCGAGCACGTCGGGATCGCCGTGACCGCTGTCCTCGCGATTGCGATGATCGGGCTGCTCACTATCGACGCGTTTCGTAGTGTTCCCGGTATCGGCGTCCTCTATGAGCAGGCCCGCATCGCGGGCTGGTGGGCCGATCACTACCTCGGGACGAGCGTCTTCTATCATCCGTTCATGTGGCGTTCGATCGCGACAGGAATCCTGATCGGCGTCGTCGCGCCGCTGGTCGGCACCTACCTCGTCCACCGCGAGATGGCGCTGATCGGCGAGACGCTGGCGCATACGGCCTTCGCCGGGGTCGCGGTCGGCCTGCTGGTGAGTTCGATCACCGGCTGGAACGGCTCGCTGATGGTCGTTGCGCTCGTTGTCGGGGTGTTGGGTGCACTTGCCGTCCAGTGGCTCGCCGAGCGTACTGACACCTACGGCGACGTGCCGATCGCGATTATGCTGACCGGCAGCTTTGCCGTCGGGACGCTGATCATCAGCTACGGCCGCGGGATGACCGGCATCAACGTCCAGGACTTCATCTTCGGCAGCATCTCGGTCGTCACGCCCTCGGGCGCGCGGCTGATGGCCGTTATTACCGTCGTCGTCGTCGCCGTCACGGTCGCGACCTACAAGCAACTGCTCTTCATTACGTTCGACGAGCAGGCCGCTCGCGTCGCGCGGCTCAACGTTACGTGGTACAACACCCTGCTGATCGTGATGACAGCCGTCGTCGTCGTCGGCGCGATGCAGATCCTCGGCGTGATCCTCGTCGCCGCGATGTTGGTCGTCCCCGTCGCCGCGGGCACCCAGCTCGCTCAGAGCTTCCGGGAGACGATCTATCTCTCGATCCTCTTCGGGCAGGTGGCCGTCATCGGTGGCTTCGTCCTCTCGATCTCACAGAGCCTGCCCACCGGCGGCTCGATCGTCGTCGTCGCCATCGCCTGCTACCTGCTTGCGGTCTTCGCCTCGAGTCGCTCGTCGCCGGCGATCTCGATGCATTGAGACGGTCAATTGGACGTCAGTTCCAGCGCAATTACCAACGCCATGTGGCTGCGCTGGAACACAATGACACCAGCCCGACCGACGGCCGGTTACGTTCTGGCTCGCGTCCGCACGTGCTCGACGAGATGGAGAGCGAGACCGAGCGCGGTCGAGCCGATCCCGACCGGGACGAGCACGAGTCCGATCTCGAGGGCGTTGCCAACCGGGACGAGCCGACCGAATAGGGTTGCGGCGAGTCGGCTCACAAGGAGGGGACCGACCAGCAGAACGACGGCAAGTCCGCCAGCGGCGGCCCCGCCCATGAGCAGCCGACGCGGCCACTCGGCCGGCTCCCACAGCCGCGTTACGAGACCCAATACCCCCGCTTCCACGAGTGCGAGCAGTCCCACGACTGCGTATAGTAACACGAAAATACCGGTAAGGCCGGCCGCAAACCCGGTTCCGGGCGGGTTTTCAGGAATCGTCGTCAACAACACCACTGCAGTCAGAAGACTGACCGCACCCAGTAGTGCGGTGCCGAGGGCGACGGAGCGGGGACGGAAGTCGACCATCACCCGATTGGTTTCTATACTAACATATATGCCTTCCACGTTGGCTGCCGGCGCAGTTGGGAACCGGCACCGATCTGCCGACTGCTCGAGACGACACCCCGCCCGCCCTGATCTCCCCGACGGCTGGAACACGCCATACGCTTAACTCGCTACTTAGCGAACGCTCGAGTGATGGGACGGTTATCCGCACTCTTCGATCCCGAGACCGTCGGCGTGGTCGGTGCAACCGACCGCGAGGGCGCGGTCGGCCGGGCGATTCTCGAGAACCTGCGTGGTGGGTTCGACGGTGAGGTCGTCCCGATCAATCCCTCGCGCGAGACGGTGCTCGGGCTCGAGTGTTATCCGGACGCGAAGAGCGCCCCGCCGATCGATCTAGCGGTGGTCGTCGTACCGCCCGACATCGTCATCGAATCAATTCGGGAACTCGCCGAGACAGGCACCGAGAATATCGTCGTTATCACCGCTGGGTTCGCCGAGACCGGCAGCGAGGGCGCGAAACGCGAACGTCGACTGCGCGAGATTGCCGCCGAACACGACCTCAACGTCGTTGGCCCCAACAGTCTCGGCATCATGGCGACGCCGAATGGGATGAACGGTTCCTTTGCCCCACAAACCCCGCTCGAGGGGTCGATTTCCTTTCTGAGCCAGTCAGGTGCGTTCATCACTGCCGTCCTCGACTGGGCGACCGACGAGGGGATCGGCTTTCAGGACGTCGTCTCGCTTGGCAACAAGGCCGTCCTCGACGAGACCGATTTCATCCGCGAGTGGGACGACGATCCGGCAACGGACGTCATCATCGGCTATCTCGAGGACATCGACGACGGGCAGACGTTCCTCGAGACCGCTCGCGAGGTGACCGACGAGACGCCGATCGTCCTCGTCAAATCCGGCCGAACGGACGCCGGTGCGAAGGCGGCCTCCTCGCACACTGGCGCGATCGCCGGCAGCGAACGGGCCTACGAAGCCGGCCTCGAGCAGGCAGGGGTCCTGCGGGCCCACTCTGTCCAGGAGTTGTTCGACTACGCGCGGGCACTCGCAGGACTGCCCGAACCCGACACCGACGGCGTCGCCGTCGTGACGAACGCGGGCGGCCCTGGCGTGTTAACGACTGACGCGGTCGGCGATTCACGCCTCGAGATCGCCGACTTCACTGACGAGACGGTCGGGGCGTTGACTGAGGCACTGCCCGACGAAGCCAACGTCTACAACCCGATCGACGCGATCGGCGACGCCGACGTCGACCGCTTCGGCGAGGCGTTAGATATCGCACTCGCTGACTCCAACGTCGGCAGCGCGGTCGTCGTTGCCGCGCCGACGGCGGTCCTGTCGTACGACGACCTCGCCGAGACAGTGATCGAGATCCGCGAGATACACGAGACGCCGGTCGTGACCTGCCTGATGGGCGGAAAACGCGCTCGTGATGCCGACACAACGTTGCGCGAGGCAGGGATTCCGAACTATTTCGATCCCTCACGGGCGGTGTCGGGACTCGACGCGCTCGCTCGGTTCCGCGATATTCACGAGCAACCGACCGACGAACCCGAGACGTTCGACGTCGACCGAGAGCACGCCCACGAGATCCTCTCGCGAGCGACGCGACGCGACAACAACCGGCTCGGCGTCGAGTCGATGGACCTCCTCGAGGCCTACGGGATTTCGACGCCGAGCGGCGAGATCGTCGACGATCCCGAGCGCGCCCGCGAGGTGGCCAAGTCGATCGAGGGCGACGTCGTCATGAAGATCGTCAGCCCCGAGATCTCACACAAATCCGACATCGGTGGCGTCAAAGTCGGCGTCGCGACCGACGACGTCTACGACGCCTACGAGGACATCGTCGCCCGGGCACGCAACTACCAGCCCGACGCGAGGATCGTCGGCGTGCAGGTCCAGGAACTGATTGACCTCGAGGCCGCGACCGAGACGATCGTCGGGATGAACCGCGATCCACAGTTCGGCCCGCTGTTGTTGTTCGGACTCGGTGGCATCTTCGTCGAGATCATCGAAGATACGTCGGTTCGTATCGCGCCGATCGGCGAGCGCGAGGCCCGCGAGATGATCGACGAGATTCAGGCCGCACCGCTGTTGCGCGGTGCTCGCGGCCGCGAGCCCGCAGACGTCGAGGGAATCGTCGAGACGATCCAACGACTCTCACAGCTGGTGACTGACTTCCCGTCGATCCTCGAACTCGACATCAACCCGCTCGTGGCGGGCCCCGACGGCGTCCAAGCGATCGATCTCCGACTGACCGTCGACACCGACGAACTCGATACGGAGAACCCATGACCGACATCGATTCAGACCCCGAATCCACGGAGACCGACAGTGACACAGACACGACGACCACCGAGACCGTCCCTGACGACACCGACACGCTCCTCGTCAGTTCGCTCGCGGAGAGCTCCGGCAAGACGGCCATCACGCTGGCGCTTGCCCGCCTCGCACGAAGTGCGGGCGACAGCGTCGGCTATATGAAACCCAAGGGCACCCGCCTCCAGAGCAACGTCGGCAAAACGTTAGACGAGGACCCGCTACTCGCCCGCGAACTGCTCGAGTTGGAGGCGGAGATCCACGATCTCGAGCCGGTTGTCTACTCGCCGACGTTCATCGAGCAGGTGATCCGCGGCCGCGAGGACCCGGACGACCTCCGCGAGCGCGTCCGCGAGGCGTTCGAGACGCTTGCGGCGGACCACGATCGACTGTTCGTCGAGGGTGGCGGCAGCTACGACATCGGCCAGATCGTCGATCTCACCGATGCCGACATCGCGGCCCTGTTCGACGCTCGTGTCCTGCTGGTCGCCTCGTACGAAATCCCGGCAGACATCGACGACGTGCTCGCCGCAGCCGATCAGTTCGGCACCCGGCTTGCTGGCGTCGTCTTCAACGACGTCCCCGACGCAGCCTACGACCAACTCGAGACCGACGTGGTGCCGTTTCTCGAGGGGCAGGGGATTCCGGTCCACGGCGTTCTCCCGAGCGAACGGGAACTCTCGGGCGTGACGGTCGCCGACCTCGCCGACGAACTCGGCGCGACGATGCTCGTCGACGAGGGACAGGACAGCTACGTCGAGCGGTTTTCAGTTGGAGCGATGGGTGCCGACAGCGCCCTGCGACGCTTCCGCCGGACGAAAGACGCCGCCGTCATCACCGGCGGCGACCGAGCCGAAATTCATACTGCCGCGCTCGAGGCACCCGGTATCCGCTGTCTCATCCTGACCGGTGGCCACCGCCCATCGGGAACGATCCTCGGGCAGGCAAGCGAGAAAGGTGTCCCGATCCTCTCCGTGCAGACGGATACGCTCGCAACCGTCGAGCGCGCTGAGGACGTGATTCGGAGCGGGCGGACGCGAGATGCGGAGACGGTTGACCGAATGGAGCAGCTCCTGTCCGATCACGCCGCCGTCGACGAGATTCTGTGAGAACCCGGCAGACACACCGTTATGGCGGTTTGGCGTTTCCTTCCTCTGGCTGCCACTACAGGGCACACCGATCGCACTGCAGCGCTCGCCGCCGTAGCGACGGCTGTCCGTGTACGATCGCCCTTGATCAATTGGTGTCCAACAGTCTGACTGTCACGTCTAACCAAAAGTTAAGAGTCCACCACGCATGAACCCAGACATGGACGACACACCCCAAGAGATCACCTCTCTCGTCGGCCGCGAGGTCTATTCGAACAACGGCGTCTTCGTGGGCGAAGTCGAGGATCTCAGACTGAACATCGACGGCCAGGTCGTCTCCGGTCTCGCACTCGCGAACTTAAACAGCGAACTGTTCGCCGAAGAAGCCCGCAGCGGCCAGGGCATCATCGTCCCCTACCGCTGGGTCCGCTCTGTCGGTGATATCATCCTGATCAACGACGTCGTCGAGCGCGTCCGCGACCCCGACGAAGAAGAAGACGAACTCGTCGTGTAGGCCCTTCCACGCGTCGACAGCGGGTCGAACCGGCAGCTGCGAGTTCGACCCATAATTCTGGCGTGGAACGCCACTAGCTCCCGTTCGAGCCTTCGCTGCTTCCCTCGACGCCCATCGCGTCGAACAGCGTCCGTTTGACCGCCTCTTCGGTCAACTCGAGCAGCGTGTCCCGCGTGCCATCCGATATTTCGATGCCGGTGAAAATGCCCAGCGGAATCTCCGCGCTGGCCTGCGTGGAGTGGCCGGCCGTCTCGCCGATCTCGCCGTAGGCGTCGTCTAACACCTTCCCGATGTTGATGCGGATGTCCTTCGAGCGACCGGCGAGGAAGATCGTCTCGTCAGCGATACCGAAGACCGCCGTCGTGGTGACGCCCTCGAGATTTAAGAGGTGGCTGGCGGCCTGGGTCAGTGCCTCGCGGTCGCGGACGATGCCAGCGTTGGAGATGAGATGACTGCCTTGGACATCGCGATTGGTGATCGCCTCCGCGAGCACGTCTAGCGTCTCGGGGGACATCGACGGCGACTCGACCTGCTCTAAGGTGTCGTGATTTGCGAAAGGATACAGATAGGCCGCGGCCGTCAGATCGGCGGGGGTCGTGTCGCGTTTGAAATCCAGGGTCTCCGCGCGGATACCATAGAGTAAGGCCGTCGCGACCTCCTCGGAGACGTTCATGTCGAACTCCTGGATGTACTTCGTCATGATCGTCGATGTCGAGGACATGTTCGGCCGGATGTCGACGAACTCGGGCTCGACGCCCTCCTCGGTCTCCGCCTCGTGGTGATCGATGACGATGTCGACGGGGAGCTCCATCTCGCCTGCGGTCCCGTGATCGACCAGCGCGACGGTGTCGTAGATCGAGTGGTCTTCGATCTCGTCCCACTGAACGAGGTCGATCCCCAGCAGATTGACGAACGCACGGTTCTCCTGATGGCCGACGTCGCCCAGATAGATGATATCGGACTCGACGCCGAGGTGGCCGGCGATCGCCTGCAACGCCGCCGCGCTGGCGATCGAGTCCGGATCGGGACTGTCCTGGGTGACGATCGCCAGTTGCGTCCCGGTCTCCTCGACGATCCCGGCGAGTTGGCCCGCGTTGTACTCGAGTTCGCCGGACTCGAGCGCTCGCAGCGCAGACTCAGCGATGACCGAGGACGGATTGATCACGATGTCGGCCCCGAGCTCGGAGAGTTCGTCGCCGGAGACGGGGTCGCTCGCACGGGCGACGACGAACTGGTCATCGTTTGCCTCACGGATGTGCTCGAGGGCCTGCTTGTTCGATTCGACGTCCGACGCGAGGATGAGGACGACATCACGGTCGGCGACGAGATCGGCGATCTCGGCGTCACGGATATCTGCCGAACGGGCATCCAGATCCTGATCGCGAAGCGATTCGACCCGGCTCTCGTCGCGATCGATGATGGAAACGTCCTTGCCCTGTTCGACGAGTTCCTCTGCGACGGCGTACCCTACGCTGCCACAGCCCAAGATAGCGTAGTCAGAAATCGACGAAATCGTAACCCCCGTACTCATTGCCCGTGTGGTCGGACCCACCGCACTTAATGGTCCCGAAGCGTGGCATCGCCTGACGTTTCGCGCCGGTGGCTCGAGGGCAATTGCGCGTGGATGGCTGTCACAGCGCCTCCCAAGGGAAACGTATTTGAACGACCGAGCGAAAGTCGGAGGTACAGGGCCGGTAGCTCAGTCCGGCAGAGCGTCTGACTCTTAATCAGACGGTCGCGTGTTCAAATCGCGCCCGGCCCGCTTTTGCGACGAACAACTTCGTGCGGAGCAACGCGGCCAGCGTGATGTGAACGCAGGGAGGGCGCGCGCAACGCAGTGAACACGTCCGACCGTATGTTCAAATCGCGCCCGGCTTGCGTCTGCTCGGGACGACATCTCGAGCGAACGACCGACCTATAAGACGACCCATTCCGTACTTTCGAGCCACCATGTCCGTCGATTACGAGGGCCTGACGTTCGAACGGCTTGGCCACGCGAGTAAGCGTCTCGAGACCACGGATGGCACGATCATCTATATCGATCCATGGAGCGAGGTGCTCGAGGACGAACCGGGTGATGGCGACGTGATTTTCGTCACCCACGACGACTTCGACCACTACGATCCAGAGGCGATCGCGGCCGTCGCAGGGCCGGATGTCACCATCGCGACCTACGAGGCGATCGACACCAGCGACCTCGCGTTCGATGTCGTCGACCTCCCCTATGAAGGCGAGACGACAGTCGCGGGAATCGACGTGCAGACGATCCCCGCCTACAACGATCCCGATGGAAACCACGTCGACGAGGACGGAGAGCCATTTCATGCCGACGGCGAGGTAATCGGTCTGCTGTTGGCGCTCGAGGGAACGACTGTCCTGTGTCCCTCGGATACGGACTTTCTCCCCCATCACGAGTCGCTTGCGGCGGACGTGCTCGTCCCGCCGATCGGCGGCCACTTCACGATGAACCGCGCCGAGGCTGCCGACCTCGCTCGAAGCGTCGACGCCGAGTTGGTCTTACCGGAGCACTACGACACGTTCGAGCCGATCGAAACCGATGCCGAGGCGTTCGCGGCCGACCTCGAGGCCGACGGGATCCGCGTCGAACTGTTTTGACACTGTCGTCGTGGGCGCTCCGGGAGGCGGATGATCGGATGTCGGCCGGCGCGATGCTGGTGACCGTCGTCGGCCATGACACGCCGATCGGGTCTGCCGCCGCGGCGGTCGGGACGTCTCGCCGATACTGAGACGACGACGCCGGTCGCAGACAGACGCCCATCGCCTGTAGGGACGGCCGCGAATTCGCGAGCGGTGGCACGTCGTTCTGTCCGGCAGTATGACTCCCCGGTGTGCAGTGGGCCGCCAGCCAATCAATCAACAGAGCTGTAATTCGCTCGAATCTCTTCTAAGTGGTTTGGAAGTGGGGTTATGGACATCGTCGCTGTATCCCTGGGTGAGACTTATGACATCCATCGCAGACATCGAGATTCAGGCCGACGGCACCGGAACTGGCGAGCTATTCGAAGCCGTTCCGTCGCTGACGTGCGAGATGGAGCGAGTGATCGCCTCGAGCGGCCACGGACTCTGGCTCTCGGGGCCGTCCCAGTCGGACGTCGAAGACGCGCTTGAGGAGGCGACCGCGATCGGAGCGTACACGCAGATCAGCAGCGACGAGGACCGCTGGCTGTACGACATCGAGTTCGAACCGGACACCATCGACCCCTTCGAGCTCATCCTTGAGGAGGGCGGGACGGTACTGAGTGCGTCGGCTTCGAACGGGACGTGGCTGCTCAGCGTCCGCGTCGTCGACCGCGAAAGCGTTAGCTCGCTGTACGACCGCTTCGACGATGCCGACGTCACGCCGACGATCGTCCGGCTGTTCGACCTGGCAGCGGAGACACACTCCCAGTGCGGGCTGACGGCCCGCCAGTACGAGACGCTGGTTGCAGCGATCGATCACGGCTACTTCGAGATCCCGCGCGAAGTCTCGATGCAGGAACTCTCTGAAGAGCTGGACATCTCCCACCAGGCGCTCTCCGAGCGCTTGCGCCGAGCCTATCGCGCACTCGTCACGTCTGAACTCAACGTGACTGAAGAGGAGACTGTCGCCCCGCCGATCCCGACGAACTGATCGCAGACCGCCCGAAGCCACAGTCCCGATCGACGGCCATCTCGGTGATTTTTGCGACCGCTCGACCCGTCGAGTACCAACTCCTGAACGGAAACGGGATCGAAACCCGCGTTTAATAGCCGGGCGCACAACGGTCGTGGTATGAAAATCCATCACGATGATGGCGTGTTACGATTGACGTTCGACCGGCCGGACGCGCACAACGCGCTCACGACCGAGACGGCCACCGAGCTGGCCGACGCTATCGACGCCGCCACGCCCGAAGAGAACGACGCGATCGTCATCACCGGTGCGGGCGACACCTTCAGTGCCGGTGGCGATCTCGAGGCGCTCGCCGAGATTCCCGATTCGTCACAGGCGGCTTACGAACAGGTCACTGCGACGTTCGGCCGCATCGTCGAGGCGATGCTCGCGTCTCCCGTCCCGATCGTCGCGAAGGTAAACGGCGACGCCATCGGCGCGGGGCTGTCGATCGTCGCGCTCGCGGATATCGCGGTTGCCGCCGCCGACGCCCGCTTTTCCTGTGCGTTCGTCAGGCTCGGGCTGCTTCCCGATACCGGCGGCACCGTCATGCTCCCCCACATCATCGGACTCCGTGCCGCCAAGCGGCTCGCGTTTACCGGCGAGTTCATCGACGCTGACCGCGCGGCCGACCTCGAGTTAGTCAACGAGGTGGTCCCTGCCGACGAACTCGACGATCAAGTCGCAGCTATCGTCGCACAGCTCGCAGCTGGTCCGACGGCTACGATCGGACTGATGAAACAAGCCATGCACAAGAACCTGGGTCGATCGTGGAACGACGGACTGGACTACGAGAACCTGCTGCAGGCACAGGCCCGCACGTCAGCGGCCCACGAAGAGGGTGTCACCGCGTTTCTCGAGGACAGAGACCCGGCGTTCGAGTAACCGGATTCGAGCCGCGAGGCGCTATCGAATGGCAGCCAGTGACCGTCGATTGCGTCCCGGGATCGTCGCCGGCGGCGACACCCGGTCGCAAGCGCCAGCAAGCACCACGACCTTGCACGGCTCGCCCCTTACTCCGAGTGCAATGTCTCAACAGTTTACCGACGACGACATCGGCAAGCGCGTCGTCAACGCCGACGGTGACGAAGTCGGAATGGTCGCAGATGTCGAACACGGCACCGCTCACGTCGAACCGGATCCCGGAATCACGGACTCGATCAAAGCGAGACTCGGCTGGAGCGAGAGCGGCGAAGACACGTATCCACTGCAGGAAGAGGCGGTCGGCCGGGTGACTGACGACGAAATTCGCCTCAGTCGGGACCCGTCCGGTGGCGACATGACTGGCGGGACAGCGACCGGCCGTGACGACCGAACCCGATAGCAACGTTCTCCCCGCTGTCTCGAGCTCAGTGCCCGCAGTCGGTCACATACGTTCGCGTTCGCGGGATTCCCGTCGTTTCGAAATGGCTCATACGGGCTGCTGTCTCGAGTTCCCCGGTGGCCCGCAGGGCGGTCGCGGGTGGCGGGCCCACCGAACTGACTGACAGGAGTCCGTATCAGGACAGCGAGAAGCCGCGAATCTCGACCGAGTCGCCGTCTGCGACGTGGCCGATGAGCTGCCCATCGGTTTCTGCGACGAGTTCTGCGGCGCGATCCTCGGGGAGCGCGACGACGAAGCCGGTCCCCATGTTGAACGTCCGGTGCATCTCCGAGTCGGTGACGTTGCCTTCCTCCTGGATGAACTCGAAGATCGGTTGCGCAGGCAGCGGGTCGTCGATTACGTACTCGTGTTCGCCCATTCGCAGCAGGTTCGTCCAGCCACCGCCCGTGACGTGGGCTGCCGCGCGGACGCCGTACTCGCGCATCGGCTCGAGCAAATCAGTATAAATCCGAGTCGGTCGCAGCAGTTCCTCGCCGATCGTTCGCTCGGGGTCCAGCGGGAACGTGTCAGTGTACTCGTAGTTGCGAGTCACTGCTTCGCGGGCTAGGGTTAGCCCGTTCGAGTGGATGCCGTTCGAGGGGAAGCCAACGAGCGCGTCGCCGACCTCGGCCTCACCCGCGAAGATGTCGTCTTTCTCGGCCAGCCCCGCACAGGTGCCCGCGAGGTCGAACCCTTTCACGACATCGGGCATGACCGCCGTTTCGCCGCCGAGCATGGTGAGATCGGCCTGCTCTAGGCCCACCGCGAGCCCTTCACCGATCTGATTCGTGAGTTCCTCGTCGGGTTCGTCGATCGCCAGATAGTCGACGAATCCGACGGGCTCGACACCTGCCGCGACGAGATCGTTGACGTTCATCGCGATACAGTCGATGCCGATCGTCGAGAAGTCCTCGATCGCTTCCGCGACCATGAGCTTCGTGCCGACGCCGTCGGTCGCCAGCGCCAGATACCGGTCGCCGATGTCGATCAGGCCGGCGTACTCGGTCGTCAGATCGCTGCCGAAGGCCTTGAGCAGTGCCGCGGTCGCGTCTTCGCTTGCCTCGATGTCGACGCCGGTCTCGGCGTAGGTGAGTCGGTCCGCATCGTCCGTGTCGGTCATACTCGAACGACCTCTCGGGGCGAGCAAAAGGTCACCGGTCCGGCGGAGCCATCACGGTCGGCACGGGAGTTTCGTGGGGGCTCAAAAGAGCCCGACGAAGAAGAGAACGTAGCCAGCAAGCACCACGCTCGGCACGAACACCATCGCAAAGACGCCCTTGTGCCACGCGAGGACGGATTTCCCGTCCAGCGGGCCGAAGGGGATCATGTTGAACGCGGCCAGAAAGAGGTTGATCCCAACCCCCATTTGCCCGATCGCTGTCAGCAGGCTCGGCAGGAAGCCGGGCGTCGCAGCGAACATCAGCAACGGGACGAAGAGTGCGGCGAGCAAGAGATTCGTCACCGGGCCGGCGACGGCGATGAGTCCGTTCTCTCGCGTCGTGATCTGGCCCCGGTGGTAGACAGCGCCGGGTGCAGCAAAGAGGAACCCCGCGACTGCACCGACCAGTGCCAGAAAGAGCATCTGGTAGTCTGCGCGGAACTCTGCGATCTGACCGTGTTCGATCGCGACGACCTTGTGTGCGAGTTCGTGCAGCAGGAAGCCGACGCCGACGGTCAGGAAGCTGATGCCGACCGAGATTGTGAACATCTCGAAGCTGGCGAGCCCGCGATGAAACGGCGCGCGAACCAGCGCGAACGCCACGCTGAGCGCGACCCAGGCTACAGCGAGATCGCGCAGTTCCCTGTCGCTAAACGTCAGCTCGTGCTCTTGGGCGTGCGTCGTGCGATGGCTCATTAGAGGAGTCCCCGAAGTAGCTCGAGGCTGTTTTTGGCCCCTTGGAGGAGCTGCCCCATCAACGCATCGACACCGCCGATCTCAGGAGCCAGCCACGGCAGTACCACGAACGGGAACAGGAACGTCGCGATCATGCTCCCGATGTTCGTCAGCGCGACGATCATGATCAGCCGAAACAGCGGGACGTCGAACATCGCCGAGAGGGCCTCGTCGATCGGCCGTTCGGTGTCGTCGACGATCTCGTTTAACGTCTGGATGTCCCGGACGTTGACCGGACGGTGCCTGAGCTCGACGTAACCGGCGAACCAGCCCGGCGCGAGCAACGGATTGATGCTCGTCAGCCAGGCGATCGCACCGCCGACACCCGCGCTGGTCCAGCGCGCGCCAGCCAGCCGCGCCAGCCCAAAGGCGAAGACGCCGTTGAACAGGAACCAGGCGGCGAACAGCTTCAGCAGGAATGTGTTCCTGACTCCCGCCATGATCAGCAGGAAGAAGAAGGCCAGAAAGCCCACCATAATCAGGTAGCCACCGATCTTCAACGGCGAAAATCGGCTGCTCGAGGCGGTGCCCGAAATCGACTCGAGCGCCGGCAGCGCGTCGGGATTTCGCAGGTAGTGTTCGATGCCGGCTTTGTGGCCAGCACCGACGACAGCGAGGACATCGTAGCCCTGCTCGCGCAGATCGTGGAGATTGTGTGCGATGTAGGCGTCGCGTTCGTCGATCAGGGCGTTTGCGCCGCCCGGGCTGAACTGACGAAACTCCTCCATCATCGCGTCGACGACGTTGCCGTCGGTCATCTCCTCGATGGCGATTTCGTCGATGTCGTCGACGTCACCGCTTACTGCGTCGAGGGTGAGCCCGAGCAGGATACCGACCGTCACGCCAACACCGAGTCCGGCGAGGGTCCCGGTCGTACCGCGAACCGCGTAGAGACCGACGCTCTCGAGAGTCACAGCCGAGAACGGGCCAACGAACGTGCCGGTTGCGACCAGCGTGAGCCCGCCAGCGATGCCGAGGCCGATCCCGGCGAGAATCCGTATCGTGAATCCCGAGAGATAGCCGCCGGCGTACCGGCCTGCAGACTCGAGAGAGGGGAGCGCTGCGAGGCCGACGAACGCACCGATGAGCGCGCCGACCGCGCCGCCGCCGGCATACTGCAGCAGTGTGGGACCGGACAAGCCGACCAATAGCAGATCACCGATACCGAGCAGTGGAGCGAGAAACGCGCCGATGACGAATCCAGCGAGCGCACCGCCAACTGCACCGAACGTGAACCCGAGCGTCCGCGGTTCGGTGATCCCGAGTGCGAGTCCGCCGACCATCTTCAGCTTCTCGACACCGGACAGCCGACTCCAGAACCGCTGGATCGTCACCTGAATGTCGCGGTCGACCAGTGCGACGCCGCTGCCGTTTGCCTCGGCGGCTTCGATGCCGGCTCGCATGTCGGCACCGGGCTCGATGTCGAACTGATCGCCCAGCCGCGACTGGACGTACGAGAGCATCCAGTAGGCCAAAAATTGGAAGACGGTGTTGCCCGACAGGAGGTCTTCGGCTTCGATGTCGTCCGGCGTGCCGCCTTGCATCTGGCGGTACCGTCCTTCGTCGAGTTCGACGGCGACGACATCGGGATCCTCCCGGTCGATCGTTTCGCGCACTTCGTCGACACTCGCTTGCGAGACGTGTGCTGTCCCGAGGACTTCGACGGAGCCGCTGTCGCCATCGGGTGGTGCTGGCGGCTCCGGCACGTCGGCCTCGCCTGCATCGCTCATTACAGGCTCAACTCGGCGGCGACTTTTACCAGTATCGGACATGGAGTCGAACCAATCAGTGACTGTCAAACAGACTGTTAGCAATCGATCGCTGGCAGTGCTGGCGTCCCCGCGATCCACCGCGTGGACGCGCCGGGAGTCAGACGGACTACTGTCAGTCCCGGCGCACCCGCGACTCGTCATGCGGGCCTACCGGGACATCGGGACAGCAGACGATATTACTGATGGATCCCGTTTCGGTCGTAGCGTGGGCCGGGAACCACACTTATGAAAATGGACGTACAACTTTCCCGTATGCCTCACGACCAAGACGTCGAAGGTGCGAACGATCCGGACTCCGCGTCGACATACGAATGTCTCCAGTGTGGGACTGTCGTCAAAGCCACGACCAATCCGGGGACATGTGAGTGTGGTGGCGAATTCCACAATCGAGCAAAATCGCTCGAGTAACCGCGCGGTCGACCGTTACTCCGTGTCAGCCGTTTTAGACCGCGGATCGTACTCCTCGACAGTCTCGAGCAGGTCCTCGATGGTTCCACGGGTGTCGGCAGCGGTTGCGCCGACGAGGCCGCCGATCGCACCGCCAGTACTCGCGGCGTTCCGGCTGAAGACGCTGCCGATCGCCGCACCGATCGCTGCACCAATGGCTGCATATCGCGCACGCAGCAACACTTCGCTGAGACGTTCTCTCATGTGTCGTACGTTGTGACTGTCGGTGATAAATATATCTCTCGAGTGCGCGCAATGCCGAAGGTAACAGGGTCAACGAGCAGCATCGGCAGAGAGGCCTACAGGAGCGTGTCGACTGCGGCGAGCGACTCGAGGACGTGGTCAGGTTCGATCGACGAACTGGCCAGCGCCGCCCGGTCGGTGACGCCGGTGAGTACCAGAGCCGTTTCCATACCGGCACGGTTCCCGAGTGCGATATCGGTGTTGAGCCGGTCGCCGACGACGAGCGTGTTCGCGGGATCGGCGTCCAGCCGATCTCTCGCCGCTGTGGCCGCGATCGAGGACGGTTTCCCAAGAATCGCATCCGGTTCGCGGCCAGCGACAGCCTCCATCGCAGCAAGGATCGCCCCCGTCCCCGGAATTTCGCCCTCGTCGACCGGGATCGTCACGTCGGGATCGGTACCATAAAAGGGAATTGCGTCCTCGAGCGCTCGGAGCGACTCCCAGAGCGTTTTAAATGAAAACTCCCTGTCGAACGATCCCAAGACGACCTCAGCCGCGTCGGGATCGCTCGTCAACTCGACGGCTGCGTCCTCGAGGATCGCCTCGAGTCGCCCGTCGCCGACGAGAAAGACGCGTTCGTCGGGGTGGGTCGCTGCAAGATACTCCGCCGAGACGGTCGCGGAGGTGAGGACAGCCTCCGGATCGATGTCGATCCCGTGAGGGATGAGTTTCTCCCGGTAGTGGGCGGGCCCACGCGTTGGATTGTTCGAGAACAGTAGTCGCGAACAGCCCGCCGCCTCGAGCGCTCGCAGGCCGTCGATCACACCGGGGAGTAACTCCTCGCCCCGGACGATCGTTCCATCGACATCGAGGACCACCGCCTCGTACGCTGTCATTGCTCGACAGTAAGAGCGGCTGGCGATTGAGTGTTTGGTTGAGAGACGGCCGTCGATAGGACACGGCGGGACAGCACACCCAACTCGGCCTGCCGGTACGACCGGTGGGAATTCTTATCCGATGACCCGACCTACGGCCGCGTATGACACTCGAGGTCGAACCCCCCGAGCCACCGACGCTGGAGTTCGTCGATCCGAACGAGTACGAGGACGCGACGATTAGCGCCGACGGGACCGACGAGATCGACTACCGTCGCGAGGAACTGCAGGCGTTTCTCGAAGAGGGAGCGTGGACGGAAGCGTTCGACGAGTGGCGCGCGGATACCGATCTCACGGAGCGTGAGTACGAAATCGCCCGCGACCTCGAGCTTTTCGGAGGGTTCGATTTCTTTTGGGACGACTTTGCCGACCGCGTCGGCTATCACGCGCCGGGGATTCCCGAGGACTGGCAAGCACGGGAATATCATCCCGACCTCGACACCTGGGGGACAGTCTCGGCGATCAATGCCGAACTGACGGAGTTCGGGCAGATCGTCTCGGTGACACTCAAAGAGGAGTACGTCGACTGGGAAGCCGAGTACGAGCCACCTGAAGATCTGCCCGATTTCGACTGAGACGGACACCTGTCAGCACAGCAGGGGCCGGTACATCCGTGCCCGTCCTACGGGCTTACCGGGACATCGGTACAGTAGGCCGTATGCGAGTTCGGCAGACAGGGTGGGTCCGTTATCCGGTCCACTCGCCTGCGAGGTCACCGGCGATGTTCGCTCGCCAGTGTTCAAATCCGTCCTCACAGTCGGCGTTGTCGTCGATGTGATCGACGAACCCGGCACCGGGCGATGTGAGCTCGGCTCCGCAGAACGGACAGGCGACTGGATCGCTCCAATCTGTGGTCGTGTTAGTTGCCATTCGTACGATAGTCTATCAGGAACCTTCATATAAACTCATCCTGTTAAGGACTATTACAATATTATGGCATTTAATGACAACATATGTTGTCGAGAGTGTCTTCGCACAGCTTGTTGGCGATGCCGACAGGAGCGACACGGGCACCGGTCGAAGTCGCAGGTGTGAACTGAAGTCGACGGATTCGCAGACTGGCGGCTACTGCACTGATCACACTCGGCATCTCAATCGTCGCCTCCAGCAGTGATTTACCACAGTAAGAGTTAATACACATTGTGAGATATGCTATTGTATGACACAGAAGAGGGAGCGCGAGTACGTCTGCGTTCGGTGTAGCCATCAAGAGACTGTCGGTGATGCGCTTCTCAGTACCTGCCAACGGTGTGGGGCCGAAATGCGAAACGCCGACCCGATCCGCGGATAATCGGGTTCGGCTTTCGCCTCTTCATACTGCCGGACAACACGGCTTACACATCGCTCATCTCCCACGTTCGATCGAGCCATCATACGGTCTAGTGTTCCGATGTCCCGCGAGCCCGTAGGGTGGTCGCGGCCGGCCGGTACTGACCGACAGTCATCCGTCTCACAGACTGTTGTTCGACAGTATGCTCTCGGCAACCCAAACCACCCTCTTGTGATTTACCTGGACTACCAGATGTAGTGCGGTCGGACGGCACGGAGGAGCTGCGAGGCACAATCGCTGACGGCGAGAGATGGCGAGGCGTGAGCGGACGGTCATAGACGGCTATCGAACAGCACTCGATTCAGAAATCCGGCGGTGTGTCGAGCAGAATTATCTCGAATCTGAATACTTGTGGAGGGGTGTCATGGCAGCTGTATCACAGTGGCGTGGCAACCAGCGTATTGCCGGCTACTCAGGGTCTACGCACCGTACGTCATCTCGTCACTGGGTACGCCATGCCACACAAAGAGCGAAATCCTCACGTTTATCTATCAGGCTGGTGGTGGTTTATGTGTATGTCTGAAACCGGGACGGAGTCTCGTCCGCTGGTCCGGCAACTTCCCGATCCAGCGGCAGCGTCGAACGTCCGGTACAACCCGTCGCTCGAGGAGCTGCGCGAACTTGCCAAACCCGACGAGACGACGACCGAGTTCGGGTCGCCGTCGTACGTCAGCGAGTTTCGCTCACGGAGTTCCGATCGGACGAAAAACGCCGTCGATGACGAATTCACCGATCACGATCAGGAACTGATCGACGATGCCGTCGATCTGGCTTCCGACGTCGAACTGGTCTGTGTCGACCGGCTGATGGGCCGTCATCCGGACGCCTCGTTCTGCTGTCGCCTGTTCGTTCCCGTCGAACACGCTCGGATCGCCTACGCGTGGGCGAACCTCTTCGAGCCCGCCGACGGGGAAGACCCCGACCTCTACACCGTCCAACTCCCCGACTACGACGAGACTGCGATTCGCGTCCTGCCCGACACCGGCTTTACCGCCGTCCTGGGCAGCGACTACACCGGTGAAGCTAAGAAGTCGTTCCTGCGACTGTTCATGTACCGGATCAAACAGCAGGGCGGCCTCGGTCTCCACGCGGGCAGCAAACGCGTCCGCGTCCGCAATGACGAGGATGACCTCCAGACCGTCGGGCAGGTGTTCATGGGCCTGTCCGCGACCGGCAAGTCTACGCTCACCTCCCACGGCTGCTGGCTCGAGGACCCCGAAGACGCGTCCATGCTGCAAGACGACGTCTGTGGGCTGCTCTCGGACGGCTCCGTCGCTGGTAGCGAAGGACAGGGGCTGTTCATCAAGACGATCGGCCTCGGCGAAGACGAACAGCCCGAACTCTACGAGGCTGCGACCGACGAGTCGGCCATTCTCGAGAACGTCGCCGTCGACGACGACGGGACCGTCCACTTCGATGAGGACCGCTATACCGCGAACTCCCGAGCGATCATCCAGCGTGACGAACTCGAGAGCGCCGACGAAGAGATCGACCTCGGCAGCATGGATCAGGTCTTCTTTATTACGCGCAACCCCCTGATGCCGCCGGTCGCCAAACTAAACGAGGAGCAGGCCGCCGTCGCGTTCATGCTCGGCGAGTCAATCGAGACAAGCGCGGGCGATCCCTCCCGCGCCGGCGAGTCGATCCGCGTCGTCGGGACCAACCCCTTCATCATCGGCTCCGAAGGTGAAGAGGGCAACATCTTCCACGAACTGATCGACATCCTCGACGTCGACTGTTACGTGATCAACACGGGCTATCTCGGCCAGAAGTCCCAGGATATCGGTGTCACCGAGTCCGTGACAATCCTCACCGAGACCGCTCGCGGCACCATCGAGTGGACCGACGACGAAGAGATGGGGCTGACGATCCCCGAAACCGTTCCGGGCATCGACATCGAGGAGTTCTACGTACCGGACCACGTCGACGACTACGACGAGGCGCTTGCAGACCTGCGTGCCGAACGCCGAGAGTATCTCGATCAGTTCGAGCAACTCCGCGACGAGATCAAAGACGCCGTTTACTGAACTGCTGGGCACTCGGTTATCCGAGCGGAGATGCGTTGCGGAACGTCTTCCGACCTGCGTGATCGCATGAACTTTGATTTCTGGTGGGATTACCGACCCGCGAGCGACGGATCTGTGCTTGCCGCACACGAATACTGTTATATGTGTCGAGTTCTCACGGGTGGGTAATGAGCGCACAGGTACGAACACCGACCGCACGAGTTTGCGAAATCTGCGGCCGCAGCGAAGTATGGGATGACGACCTGGAAGCGTGGCAACTTGCCCGCGAAGACGGCGACAAACAGGTTGGCAACCCACACTGCCTCCACGAGTGGGACATCAACGGCACGTTCAACCCGGTCGACGATTCCGATAGCTAACTGCCGACAACCCACACGACAGCGATAGCCGCGCGACGACAGTGCGTTTTTCTCCGGCTCGAGCGTAGCCCCTGCTATGCCAACCGTCTACATCACGGCCCCACCAGAGGCGGCCGACGACATCGCCAAACAGCTCGTCGACGCGCGACTTGCCGCCTGCGTCAACCAGTTCGAGACGACATCGACGTACCGCTGGGAGGGCGACGTCCATCACGACGAGGAAGTGATCCTGCTGGCGAAGACGACTGGCGACGCCTCCGACGACCTCGTCGCACGCGTTCAGGAGCTGCATCCGTACGACGTCCCCTGCATCGAGCGATTCGATGAGTGTGATGTCCTCGAGTCGTTTGCGGCGTGGCGAGCAGACAGCGTCGAGTAGTCACGCGGGTGCGACAGACGGTCACAGACGATGATTGGCTGAATTAGCAACCCTTAAAACTCGCGCACGGGTTGTGATGGGTATGGCTGGAACCATCGAAGTGCTCGTTCCGGGTGGCCAGGCCAACCCTGGCCCACCGCTCGGTCCCGAGCTCGGACCGACCCCCGTCGACGTGCAGGCTGTCGTACAGGAGATCAACGATCAGACCGAGGCGTTCGACGGGACCGAAGTCCCCGTCACCGTCGACTACGAGGACGACGGTTCCTTCGAGATCGACGTCGGTGTCCCACCGACGGCGGCGCTTGTCAAGGACGAGGCCGGCTTCGAGACCGGCAGCGGCGAGCCCCAGGAGGACTTCGTCGCTGATCTCTCCGTCGATCAGGTCAAGAAGATCGCCGAGCAGAAACACCCCGACCTGCTCGCCTACGATACGATCAACGCCGCGAAGGAGGTCGTCGGTACCTGTGCCTCGATGGGCGTCACCATCGAGGGCAACGACGCTCGCGAGTTCAAAGAGCGCGTCGACAGCGGCGAGTACGACGACGTGCTTGCAGCTGACGCCTAATCACGGCCCCGTTCGGCACGCGGGTGCCTGCTTCTCTTGTGATGGTACCCGTACAGTCGACCGACCATCGACGGTGGATACCTCGCACGTCGCAGCGTCTTTGCACGTGCGGACACATCACGTTGAACACACTCTCGAGTTCACAACGTGTTTTCACAGTGCTCGACGACCGAGCGTGTCGCCTGTAGAGCCCACCGCGATGGTGAGAGGTTCGGTTTGCGTCGTGACTACATCCGGCTGTAAGGGACTCAATCGTCGTGTTCGTGTTGCTAGGCGTCAACTAGCCACGAGTACCTGTTCCGCTCGATAGACAGGTCGAACGCACGAGACCTAAAGCAGCAGGCCGCCAACTCGGCATCGCGTTCGTCTTCATTCTGCCATGTTCAGCGACGGTGAACGCGATTGAGCCGCTTTGGAAAGGGGTCAGTCCGCCCGGTTTGACCTGCTAGGAAAGTGATTCGGTGGCTAGGAGGAGAAGCTGTGACGAATCTATTCCTGTTGTCCCTCGACGTGAAGGTCCTGTTCGACGACAGCGCGAACGCTTGGCCCTTCGAGACCGATCGTGACGGTATCAGTGACGACACCAGATTCCGCGTCAGTGAGCATGACCTCCACGGAGACTGGCTCCTCGAGCGAAATTGGCGGAGCCGGATCAAATGCGAACGCGTCGGCGTCAAGTGTCGTTACCGTCATGTCTTCGAGTTGGGAATCCATCGTCACCGTCGCCTCCGATTCGGCGACCGGCTCCTGCAGGGCGGCACCCGCAACGGAGAGGTACGATTCGCTCTCAGACGTGTCGATGCTGGCCGTGTGGCCGGCACCGACACGGGAGACGCTGCCGGTCCCGACGAGAAGTGGAATCGATGACCCGGCCGCAAGCGCAGCGAACAGCCGCCGTCGTGTTAGGTTCATCATTCTGAAGTGAGCCGCTTCGTCTATTATGATCGTTGTGGTCCAACCGTCGAACAATCATTTGAAGAACCAGATATTTTCACAATAAAGTCTACTCATTCGAGATATACACCACAAATTGTTAATCAATATGGGCTGAACCGCTCAATTACAGCATGGCGACAAACGACAGTCAACGGGCGATTCAGGCTCGACCGACGGAACGCTGCGGACGATCGACCGGGGGGATCTAGCATGAAACGACGTCTGTTCCTGTTTGGGTCGGCGACTGGTGGCGCTGGACTGCTGTTCGGCACAAGTGCATTCAGTGCGTCCGGTGTCGGCCACACCGTTTCGATCGGGACCGGAGACGGCCACTTTCACGTCGAACTAAACGACGACTATGCGGGAGACGCAAGCGAGTACGTCGTGGACACCAATCCAATCAGGCTGATTCTCGACGACCTTCACAAGCACGGTTGGATTCGATTCGACGACCTGCTTCGGGTGACGAACACGGAAACGCAGCCGATCAACGTCCACGTCAAGGATCAGGACTGGCTCGGCGACGATACGGACGCTGTTCTCGATTATCGGTACGACGGCAGTTCGATCGTTGGCAAGGAAAACAGTGTCCCGCTCGAAGGTGTCTCGGGCGACAACAGCATGCCGATCACTGTTCGCGCCGACACGACCGATCACGACGATCTTCAACAGGCCTTACCTGACGCTGAAGCCGACGATGGGGATCGAACTGTAATGTTCGTTGCCTCGCCCGGTGACGCTAACGGAGGAACTGGAGACGAGAGCGATGAAGAGGAGGTTACCAAAGGTGGCGAGAATCTCTCTGTCAGCGCGCCCGGTCAAGTCACCGTCGGCTCGGACAATCACTTCACCGCCACGGCGACCGTCTCCGACGGCGACTACAGCGGCGAGGCGACCGTGACCCTCAATGTGGAAGACGAGCTTGTCGATGAACAGACCGTTACGGTACCCGAAGACGGACCAGCGGAAGCGACATTCGATGTCCCGACAGTCTATAACGATCTGGAGGAGGGGAACATCGTGACCGGCCGCCACGGTCCACTGCGCTTCGACGGAACCGACTGGTCGGCTGGGGTCGAATACGGCGAGTCGACGGCGGAGGCCAGCGGGACTCTGGAAGTTGAGGACGCGCCAATCACGTTCGGCAACGCAAAGTGTGCCGTCTGCGGAATGGATACGAAAATGTGGGATACTGCCCACGCGCAACTAACCCACGTGAACGGCGACCGGATGGAGTTTTGCTCCACTGGCTGTCTGGTTACCTACGCTGTCGACCCCATGAAGTACGACGGCAACCATGTTGATGTCCCCGATGAACCAATTGAAGGGGCTTGGGTCGTCGACTACACCGACCTTGACAGCAGTGGCGAGCGCGCCGGCGACGGGACTGATCTCATCAACGCACACGAGGCGTACTTCGTCCTCGACTATGACACCTCATACGGGGCGATGGGCGGAAATCCACGTGCGTTTACTACCAACGACGACGCCGTCGGCTACGTCAACAGCGACGATGACCTCGGTGAGGAAGCTATAATCACGTTCGACAACTTCGACGCCGGCATCGCTGAAAAATATCGCCCTAGATTCAACTAAGCATACCTGCTCCAGCACCGCGAGCCGCGCCGACCGCCGCTCGTCGGCGGCTGGCCGCTCTCGTAGACCGACACACCATGATACTCCGAACTACCACACGGCTGCTCAAGATAATCTTGATTCTCGCAGTTGCGGCGCTCCTTGTCGGCCAGTTACTCGGCCAGCCGATCCTGCTCGGCTACGTCACCAGCGACAGTATGGAGCCAACAATCGACGCCAACGACGGCTTTGTCGCTGTTCCGGCCGCCGTCACAGGGGACCCGAGTCCGGGTGATGTCATCGTCTACGAGGCAACCGACGGCCAACTAGTAACCCATCGTGTTGTCAATGAGACCGCAGCCGGCTACGTAACACGTGGCGATGCGAACCCAGTGACCGATCAAGACCAGGGTGATCCACCCGTCACCGAGGATCGAATCGTTGCGAGGGCTATGCAACTCGGCGGAACGGTTCTCACGATCCCTGCGTTAGGAGCGGCAGCGGCCAACCTGGATGCGGCTGTGATTACCGCACAGCAATGGGTGTGGAACATGCCCGGCAGCCAGCTCAATGGTATCAACGGCGTCGCCACTGCGCTTCTCGTAATCTCGATCGTCGGGTACGCCGTCGAAACCGTCCGCGACAGGGATCAGTCGGCGCTTGACACGCGAGAGCGAATCGACGAGCTGGATCCCAGTTTCCATCAGCTAGTTATCGCGTTCACACTCGTTATGATGGTCGGTGCGGCGGCAGCGATGCTTGTTCCCGCAGGAGCGCAATCGATGACACTCGTAAGCTCACAGCCGGCACCCGACGGTGATCTGATTGTTGAGCCCGGTGGGACTACCGAGACGACGTATCGCATCTCGAATACCGGATTCACGCCGATCGTCGTCTACCTCGAGTCGAGCGAGGGAGTCACCCTCGAACGAGAGACAGTGGTCGTGTCGGGGAAAGATAGCACGGCCGTTGAGGCAACGCTCGAGGCACCTGAAGAAACGGGCCACTTCGAGCGATCGATCTACGAGCGACGGTATATCCACGTGTTGCCGCGATCCGTGATCGGCTGGTTCTACGACGTTCACCCATGGCTGCCATACGGTATGATCGTCGCCTCGCTTGGCGGTGGCGCATACGTCTTCGGTCGCCTCCTCGTCATTGAGCAGATCCGTGATCGTGACTGAACCACCCGCTTACTAGATTCAACATTCGTCTGCGAACCGAATACAAGGCTTATACTGTCGGACAGCAGTCAGTGAGAAGTCGCTCGCGAAAACCGGCTGTTGCCGGCGATGACGGCCGAATATGAGCGAGCGATCTTCAAATAGTTCTGTCCGACAGTATTAGAAAGAGTACCAAAGCAACAGCAACGGAGTGCGTCAGTGCTGCCTCGCGATTCACGAGAGCCTTATATTTTGTTCGCGGGCGGGACGGTTCGCTCGTCGGGTCGTGCCGTCCCAGCACTGCCAAACAGCACGCGAATGCTCGCACCGAGCCCGAGCGCGCCGGCGAGGCCAGCAACCGCGACAGTCGCCGGGAGCGCCAGCCCGGCGACCCCGCTTACGAGCGAGCCGACGACGATGCCGGCCCACAGCCGGTCGGTTCCGAACCGTGAGGCGATCGTCCGGCCGATCGCGGTGAGCCCGATCGCAAGCACCACCGGAATGACCGCCGCTCCGAGAATGACCAGCGGGATGCCGAAGAACACCCCGATACTGGTGTCGACGATGAGATAGCCCGTCCCCGCGAGAGCGCTGACGACGAGCAGACTCGGGCCCCCAATCCCGATCGAGATGACGGGACTCCGTCGCGATTTCCGTACCGCTTTGCTCCCGTAACGATGGAGCAACCCGAGCACGATCGTCGTGACGAGCACAGCGACGGCGAACTGGATTCCAACCCGAACGAACGGCTCGAGCGATCGATACGCTGTGATCATGCTACCCGCGCCGGACAGCGAGACGGCCGACCCCAGCCCCGGGCGCCCACCGATAGTATATAAGTCTAATGGCCACATCGACGTATATTACACGGGATCTTATAATAGAACTTTTGATTGTCAGGATGACATTCCGTTTGACATCGAGACGGTCGTCCGTATCGGTCCGCCTTCACTTGGGGGACGATCGTGATGAGACGCGGTCACACCCGAGCACGCGGGTAGTTCGACGGGTTTAAGTCTGCGATGACACTTGGTTCAACGGAGACAGGCATCGCCTGTTTCACTGACCCGTAGGAGCACTCCTGCGTACTACGGAGGTGAACGATGGCAGATTCGGATATCGAAACAGCAGTAGCCCGCGCACTCGAGGATTCGCCCGATCGGAACTTTACCGAGACGGTCGACCTCGCGATTAATCTGCGCGACTTAGACCTGAACGAACCGTCGAACCGCGTTGACGAGTCGATCGTCCTTCCGTCCGGAACCGGACAGGAAACTCGCATCGTCGTCATCGCCGAGGGAGAAACCGCAGTCCGCGCCGAAGAGGCAGCGGACGAGGTCCTCTCGGGAGACGACGTGGCCGATCTGGACGACGACGAGGCCAAGGACATGGCCGACGAGACGGACTTCTTCATCGCCGAAGAGGCGATGATGCAAGACATCGCCCGGCACCTGGGTACCATTCTCGGTCCCCGTGGGAAGATGCCGGACCCGCTCGCACCCGACGACGACGTCGTCGAAACCGTCAACCGGCTCAAAAACACCGTGCAGCTTCGCTCCGGTGACCGACGAACCTTCCACACCCTCGTCGGTGCCGAAGACATGGATGCCGAAGCGATCGCCGACAACATCGACGTCATCCTGCGTCGCCTGCACGCCGACCTCGAAAAGGGGCCCCAGAACATCGACGCCGTCTACGTGAAGACGACGATGGGGCCGTCCGTGGAGGTGGCCTAGAATGAGCGCACAGGCTGAACGCAAAACCGAGAACCTTCCCCAGTGGAAGAAAGAGGAAGTCGACGAACTCGCCGAGATCATCAGCGAGTACGAGAGCGTCGGCATCGTCGGCATCGCCGGCATTCCTTCGAAGCAGCTTCAGGACATGCGCCGCGACCTGCACGGCACCGCCGAGTTGCGCGTCAGCCGCAACACCCTGCAGACGCGTGCGCTCGAGGACGCCGGTCTTGGCGACCTCGTCGAGCACATCGAGGGACAGGTCGGCATCGTCGGCACGAACGAGAACCCGTTCTCGCTGTACAAGGAGCTCGAGGCGTCGAAGACGCCCGCTCCGATCAACGAGGGCGAGGTCGCTCCGAACGACATCGTGATCCCCGAAGGGGACACCGGTGTCGACCCGGGGCCGTTCGTCGGCGAACTCCAGAGCATCGGCGCGAACGCACGCATCGAAGAGGGGTCGATCCAGGTCATGGAGGACTCGACGGTCTTAGAGGCCGGCGAGGAAGTCTCTGCGGATCTATCGAACGTCCTCAACGAGTTGGGTATCGAGCCCAAGGAAGTCGGACTCGACCTGCGCGCCGTCATCGCTGACGGTGTCCTGTTCGACCCCGCGGACCTCGACATCGACGTCGAGGCCTACCAGAGCGACGTGTCGACGGCCGCTGCTCGCGCCCAGAACCTCTCGATCAACGCGAGCTTCCCGACCGCGGCGACCGCACCGACGCTCATCGCCAAAGCCACGGGCGAGGCCAAGAGCCTCGGCCTGCAGGCCGCGATCGAGGACGAAGCCCTCATGCCCGACCTCGTCAGCAAGGCCGACGCACAGCTGCGTGCGCTTGCGACTCAGATCGACGACGAGGAGGCACTCCCTGAGGAGCTTCAGGACGTCGAGGCGGCCGCTCCGGCGGCAGCCGACGACGAGGACGAATCGGCAGACGACCAGACCGAAGACGAGGCTGAGACCGAGGACGCCGACGCCGACGATGATGACGACGAAGACGACGGCGACGGCGCGGCCGGTCTCGGCGAAATGTTCGGATAACAACTAACGGAGGATACACCAATGGAATACGTATACGCTGCACTCATCCTGAACGAATCGGGCGAAGAGATCAACGAAGACAACCTCACGAACGTGCTCGACGCTGCCGGCGTCGACGTCGAAGAGTCCCGCGTCAAGGCGCTCGTCGCCGCGCTCGAGGACGTCGACATCGACGAGGCTGTCGAGGAAGCCGCTGCCGTTCCCGCTGGCGGAGCCGCCGCAGGCGGTGCCGCAGCCGCGGAAGGTGGCGACGATGACGGCGACGAGGCTGAAGAGACCAGCGACGTGCCGGACACGGCGGACGAAGACGAAGAAGAAGAGGACGAAGAGGCCAGCGGCGAGGGCCTCGGCGAACTCTTCGGATAACGTCTCCGTCGACCCGGTTTCGACGAGTTGCACACACCGATTTTTTCTTGGACTCGCGGATGAGTGGCGACACCCGCGGCTGGAGGCACTGACCCGCGGCTCCGCGTGGCCGAGTACTTATACGTGAAGGCGCGGCCAGAGTCAGCGATGCCTGCCCCGGTCGAGGTCATCGTCAAGCCGGCGCTGACACTGCAGTTGCTCGCGTGGGTGCTCGCCGGATCGCTGTGTGGGACCTGTAGCGGACTCGTTCCGGGACTTCATGCCAACAACTTCGCACTCCTGCTGGCGGGAATCGCACCGTCAGTCCCCGGCCCACCGCTGTTCGTCGGCTGTGCGATGCTCTCCGCCGGTGTCGTCCACACCTTCCTGAACGCCGTGCCGGCGATGGCACTCGGCGTTCCCGATGCGGAGATGGCCGTCACTGCGCTGCCGGGTCATCGGCTGGTCCTCGAGGGACGGGGCTACGAGGCGATCAGGCTCTCTGCGCTCGGCAGTCTGCTCGCTGTCCTCGCCGCGGTGCCGCTTGCTGTTCCCGTAACCCGGGTGATAACGGCCGTCTACCCGACGATACGGGCACAGCTGTCACTGGTACTTGCGATGATCGTGACCGCGCTGGTCGCGTCGGAGCCGACATGGCGACGCCGCCTTGGCGGCCTACTCTCGTTTGCGCTGGCTGCCGGACTCGGTGCGCTCACGCTGAATCTGTCGCCAGCGGCCCCGCTCAAGGCCGGCGGCACCCTCGCGCCGCTGTTTGCCGGCCTCTTCGGCGCACCGGTGTTGATCGACGCCGTTCGTGGGAGCGGGCTTCCCCGTCAGAACGGCTGCGAGATCACGATGTCGCGCGGGCTCGTCGGGATAACGGCGCTTGCCGGGACGCTCGCGGGTGCCGCAGTCGGCTATCTGCCTGGTATCACGGCGGCGATCGCGGCCGTTGCGGTTCTCGTCGTCGTTCCGGACGGAGCCACCGATCGAGGGTATATCGTCGCGACCAGCGGCGTCGACACTGCAAACACGATTTTCGCGCTCTTTGCGCTGGTTGCCATCGGCCAGCCCCGGACCGGCGTGTTGGTCGCCGTCGACAGTCTGGGCGTGCCACTCGAGATACCGATCCTGCTTGCCGCGGTCGTGCTCGCGGGACTCGCCGGTTTCGCGCTCGTGCTCGTCGTTGGGGATGCCTATCTCGAGTTCGTCGGTCGACTTCCCTACTGGCAGCTATCGGTAGCCGTTCTCGCGCTGTTGCTCGTCCTTTCGTATCTGTTTACCGGCGTGGTGGGCATCGCGATCTTCCTCGCTGCGACCGCGGTTGGGATGGTGCCGGTTCAACTGGGGGCCCGTCGCGTTCATCTGATGGGGGTCTTGATCGGCCCGCTACTGCTCGGGCTCTGAGTTCCGAGCCGCAGCGACGAGGTCCGCGACGCGCTCGCTGGCGACCGGTGCAGTCGTCTCCCCGCCCGCTTTGAGCGCGGTCCCCACGATGACGCCGTCCGCGCCCGCCGCGAGACAGTCACCGACCGTTTCACTCGTCACACCGCTGCCGACGAACACCGGGACCCGGTCGTGACCGTGTGCTGCGAGTCCGTCGACGACACGTTCGACGTCTGCAAGCGGCGTTTCGACGCTGGTCCCCGGCCCGGAGACGATCACACCGTCTGCCTTGCCGCGGTCGACCGTCTCGAGCGCTGCCCGGTCGATCGGTTGTTCGCCGACTGGCGTCGCGTGTTTGACGTGGACGTCCGCAAGGATCGCGACGTCGGTTGCGAGCTGATCACGGAGCCGAAGCGTTTCGTGGGCGCGGCCCTCGATGACCCCCTGGTCCGTCGCAGCGGTGCCGACGTGGACGTTGACACGGACGAACGCGGCATCAACGGCTGCGGCGATCGACAGCGCTGCCTCAGCGTCGTTGCGAAGTACGTTGATGCCGACCGGCACGTCGACAGCGTCGGTCAGGTCCGTCGCGATCGCCGTCATTTCGGCGACGACGTGTTTCGGCACGTTATCCGGATAGAACGGTGCATCTCCGAAGTTCTCGAGGACGATTCCGTCGATGCCGCCAGCTGCGAGTCGGCGTGCATCCGCAAGCGCACGGGCTCGCACGGCATCGCGGTCGCCGTCGAACTCCGGTGCGCCGGGCAGTGCCGGCAGGTGAACCATGCCGACGGCGGGCCGGTGGGTATCGAAGCGCTCGAGCAGTGCTGTCCGCGTGGTCATACCAGTGCTGAGAGCGCGAGCAGGGTAACGTGCTATGGTAGCGAGACCGATTGGCTCGAGCCGGCAATCTCCTCCCCCACCACGGCTGTTTTCTCTCCGCCGTGGCTATCTCTTTCCGATGGCCGACTTGCTCTCCACGTTATCGCTGCGCGAAACGGAGATCCCGAATCGCATCGCCGTCTCTCCGATGTGTCAGTACTCCTGTGAGCCCGACGGGCTGGCGACCGACTGGCATCAGGTTCATCTCGGGAGCCGCGCTGTCGGCGGTGCTGGCATCGTCATGACTGAGGCAACTGCAGTCGAACCACGCGGTCGCATCACGCCCCACGACCTCGGGATCTGGAGCGACGAGCACGCGGCAGCGCTCAAGCCGATCACCGAGTTCATCCGCAATCAGGGTTCCGTGCCGGGGATCCAGCTCGCCCATGCAGGCCACAAGGCGAGCAAAACGCGGCCGTGGGAGGGTAACGTGCCGAAACAGCTCGACGAAGGTGGGTGGGAAGTGCTCTCGCCGTCGCCGAGTGCCTATCCACCGTTCGATGGCGATCGGCCGGCACTGTGCAAGGCCGACGCCGACGACATTCAGGGCGTGATCGACGCCTACCGCGCCGCGGCCGAGCGCTCGCTCGAGGCTGGCTTCGAGATCGCCGAGGTTCATGCAGCCCACGGCTACTTGCTCCACGAGTTCCTTTCGCCGGTCACGAACCGCCGGACGGACGACTACGGCGGCAGTTTCGAGAACCGCACCCGACTGCTCCGCGAGGTCGTCAGCGCAGTCCGCGAGGTCTGGCCCGAAGAGAAGCCGCTTTTCGTCCGCATTTCCGGCACCGACTGGCTCGAGGTTCGAGAGTCATGGAATATCGAACAGTCCATGCGGCTGGCCGACGATCTTGCTCGCCTCGGCGTCGATCTGATTGACGTTAGCTCGGGCGGACTTCACCCCGAACAGGAGGCTCCTGGCGGTCCAAACTTCCAGGTGCCACTGGCTGAACGCGTCCGCAGGGGGACCGACGTCGCCGTCGGCGCGGTCGGCGGGATCACCGAGCCCGAACAGGCCGACGCGCTGGTTCGCAACGGTCGCGCCGACGTTGTGCTCGTCGGACGGGAGTTCCTGCGCGATCCGTACTTCGGGCTCCGTGCTGTCGGCGATCTCGAGCGCGACCCGGACGACATCACAGAACAGTGGCCGGTTCAGTACCGGCGGGCCGTCCACAAATAGCTCGGTACTCGCTTGCCGTCGTCGAACGCTACAACGGATCCCGACAGGACAGCTGTCGAGACGGTCGGTGACTGAGACGGGCTGCTGTCTCGCTGTCCCGGCCCGACCGCAGGACGATCGCGGCCGGCCGGCACTGATAGACAGGGGTCCGTATGCTATCCCTTAGTCGTCTTTCCACTTGATCGAACAGCCCTGTGACGGCTGCCACTCGAGGTCGACTTCCTCGCCGGCCAGTACGGCATCGATCGCCTCCCGAATGTGGAACCTGGTTGGCTCGTCGTCGGGATTCAGCGCGTCGTCGAGGCGGCCGTGATAGACCAGCTGGAACTCGCCGTCCGAACGAGCAAAGAGGAACGGATCCGGCGTACAGACTGCACCGTACGCCCGGGCAACCGCCTGACTCTCGTCACGGAGATAGGCGTCGTAGTCGATTGTTCCGTCGTCGACGTACGTTTGCATCGCCTCGAACGAGTCGTCGGGATATTCCTCGGCATCGTTGGGGTTGATTCCGACAATCGCAACGTCGTCGTACTCCGTCGAGAGGTCGTTCAACAGGTCGAACTTCGCTTGTGCGTATGGACAGTGATTGCACGTAAAGACGACCAACAGCGCCTCGTTGTCGGCAAACGACTCGAGCGAGTAGGTGGTTCCGTCGACACCCTCGAGTTCGAAGTCTGGCGCGGCGTCGCCGGCCTCGAGTTCGGATTCGGATTCCGTCAGTACCATGCCAGATTGTTCGGGTCGTTCGTCCTTAACGCTCCCGCTCGGCTTGGCTGGCTCGAGTAACTAGTCGGTGACGGAGGCACGTGACTGGCTGCTCGTTACTGATCGGGGCCGTCGTCTGGGTGGCAGCCGGATCGACAGCCTGTGCTGACTGTCAGGCTTGTCGTGACAACCTCTTTTCTTCGCTCGCATCGTCAACCGGGATATGCAAGGGTTGCGCTGGCTCCAGATGAGCGATGACGAGATCGCTGACTTCCTCGGTCGTGGTGGGACAGGCGTCCTTTCGTTTGCCCCCGGGTCAGACGAGCCGCCGGTTTCGATACCGGTGTCCTACGGCTACAACGCGGATGAGAAACGGTTGTACTATCAGCTGTCGACGCCCGAAGACAGCCGGAAGAGTGATCTCATCGACCAGCCCGTCTCTTTTGTCGTCTACGGCAGATCCGACGGCAAGTGGGAAAGTGTCATCGCGACGGGCACGCTCGACGATATCGAGGAGAAACCGTACGAATCCAGTGCGGTACAGGGGATGTGGGCGATTCAGATCCCACACGTCGACATCTTCGAACGGCCGCGAGACGAGGTCACGTTCCACTTTTTCAGCCTCGATCCCGACACGCTGACGGGACGGAAAGAGGTACCATCTCGGTCCTGATCGATCTGCGATAGCTCCCGAACCGGAACTCGACGCAGTAGCCGACGAGTCGGCAGCCCGGTGCTAGCCGAACAGTTCAGCGATCGAGAGCAGGACGCTTGGAACGACGAGCAAGGCGATCCCGACGACGATTAGGATGAGCGGCAAGACGAGTATCCCCATGTCGGTCAGCAGCCAGAGTCCAAGGCCGGCTACCACCGCAACCAATCCGACCAGCCGAAGCAGCCAGACGAATACGCCTTCGAGTTCCGAATCGGCGACGAGATCGACGAGTTCGAGCACATCGTCCATAGCCGACTGAATATGTCAACTCACATCACTTGAATCCAGTGCTCGACCATTCTGATACTACCGGACAACAGTCAGTGACTACTCGATCGCGTCTCGACGGCTGTCGCCGTCGGCGACAGCGTCTTGGGTGCGATCGAGGTCTGAACCGTTTTGTCCGGCAGTATGAGCCGTGGCAACGCAGCTATCGTCTCGAGATCGATCTACTGACACCGACCCACAGGTTGCGACGACTCACATATTTGTACCTTCAGGGTCATCAACGGGGTATGAAGACACTCGAGGTCACCGACGAACAGTACGCCTGCATTCAGTATCTCCGTGAGGAAATCTCCGAATCCGTCGTTGGCAAGTACGGCTTCGTCCGCGAACGCGACGCCGTCCAGTTCCTGATCGACAATCTCGACGGCGAGATCGAACTCGATGCCGACGAGTTCGACTCCTCGGCGACCGACGACGTCGCAGCCTCCGTCGGCGCTGCCATCGACGGTGACGACGATCCCCACGAACTCGAGGAAGTCTCCTACATCGAAGATGAGGCGACGGGCGACGAGCAACCGGACGACGACGCCGACCGCGAGTCCGGGGTGACTGACGCGACGGCGACCGACGACGAATCCGTAGAGGACGACTCGGAGACGGACGACGGAGACGACGAATTGGGTATTGGATCGGACGCAGCCGACAGAATCGAGACGGATGTCGACACAGGCGCGACTACGGACAGCACTGATGATGACACTGATGCGAGCGGCTCGACCGACGACGACAGCGGCGGGAATGGATCGGCCGACGACGACGATATGTTAAACGAGATGATGAGCCTGCTCGAGACCCACGACGACAAGTGGCAGGAATCGAGTTCAGCAGACTACCGGTACGCCGTCGACCTCCCCGACGGCTCGACCGAACAGGTCCAGACGAAAGACGACGTGCGGGCGTTACTGTTCAAGAATTACCGCTGATACCTCGACCACGAGTACTGTCCGGTCTTCGTCTCACCCGGGCGGGCAGTCACGCGGGAACGCAGCCTGTCGTCGGCGCGACGAACGCGAGAAGAACGTTAGACCTTTACTCACGCTCGCGCTTCGAAGGGATATGAGCGAACGCGAGGTGCTCGAGTTGCTTCGTGAGAACGCGCGATACTCGGCGGCCGATATCGCGCGAATGACCGACCTCGAGGAAGACGAGGTCGAGGCAGCCATCGAGGAACTCGAGGCAGCAGGTCTGGTACGTGGCTACCAGGCGGTCGTCGACTGGGATCGGCTCGAGGACGAGCGCGTCCGCGCCGAGGTCGAGTTGAACGTCCGTCTCGACCGCGAGACGGGCTACGACGACATCGCAGAGCGCCTCGCACGGTTCCCGCAGGTCACGGCCTTGCGGCTGGTCAGTGGCGACTACGACTTCGATATGGAAGTCGAAGGCGACTCCATCCGCGAGGTTTCCCAATTCATCAGCGAGAAGGTCGCGCCCGTCCCCGAGATCACCCAGACGGTCACCCACTACGTGATGACCTCCTACAAGGAAAACGGGATCGAACTCGGTGATGGCGAGGACGACGACCGCCTTTCGTTCTCACCCTGACCATGACGTTCGAACTGTCAGACCGGGTGCAGGCGGTCCCACCGTCGGGCATCCGCCGGTTTTTCGAAATCGCCGAGGAACGCGACGATGTCATTTCGCTTGGCGTCGGCGAACCCGACTTCGCGACGCCGTGGGCGGCCCGCGACGCCGCGATCACCTCCTTAGAGCAGGGCAAAACCTCGTATACGGCAAACCGTGGCAAGCGAGAACTCCGCGAGGCGATCGCCGACTACGTCGCCGACCGGTTCGAACTGGGCTACGATCCCGACGAGGAGATCATCGTCACTGCCGGCGCGAGCGAAGCCGTCGATCTCGCCTTCCGAGCGTTCGTCAACCCCGGTGACACGGTCGCGATCGCCCAGCCGGCGTACATCTCCTACGAGCCCGGCGTGATCTTCGCCGGCGGCGAGGTGTTGTCGGTCCCAACCAAGGAGGAAGACGACTTCCGGCTCACCGTCGAGGGCCTCGAGGAAGCCGGTGCGGCCGACGCGGACGTGCTCGTCCTCTGTTATCCCAACAACCCGACGGGGGCGATCATGCCCGAGGAGGACTTAGAGCCGATCGCCGAGTTCGCGCGCGAACACGACCTGACGGTCTTCTCCGACGAGATCTACGCCGAACTCACCTACGACGGCGAGCACATCTCGATCGCGAGCCTCGAGGGGATGCGCGAGCGGACCATCGTCTTCAACGGCTTCTCGAAGGCCCACGCGATGACCGGCCTCCGGCTTGGCTACGCGCTCGGGCCGGCCGACGCCATCGGCGCGATGAACAAGATCCACCAGTACACGATGCTCTCGGCCCCGACGACGGCCCAGTACGCCGCGCTCGAGGCCCTTGACTCCTGTGACAACGACGTCTCGGAGATGGTCGAGGAATACGACCGCCGACGTCGGTTCGTCCTCTCGCGGTTTCGTGAGATCGGGATGGACGTCTTCGAGGCCAAGGGGGCGTTCTACTGCTTCCCCGAGGTGCCCGAGGGCTTTACCGCCGAGGAGTTCGCCGAGGAAGTCCTGCGCGAGCAGGGCGTCGCGGTCGTCCCCGGCGATGTCTTCGGCGACGTCGGCGAAGGCCACCTGCGCGTCTCCTATGCGACCGGCCTCGAAGACCTCCGGAAAGCGCTGAACCGGATCGAGGCGTTCGTCGCGGATCACACCTGAATCGCGCTCGAGCGTCGGTCTCTGTTCTCGAACAAGAAAGTCCCGACCGGCGACATCGATGAGCTGCAGCCCGAGTGACAGACACTGTTGGACACACCCCACAGCGCCGCTCAGTCACGGCACTCAAATAGGGGTTTCACAAACAATGGGCTGACTGTCCGCCGATGATGGGAGCGACCGTGAGTGGTGTGCGCCTCGAGCGCGCGAGTGAGACGAGCCGATCGGCTTGCGGAGGGACAGCGTCGTGACGACGCGCTCCATCCCGATCGTCGATCGCGTCACTGACGCTTTCTTCGCGCTCGACACTGGCTTTCGGTTTACCTACCTCAACGAGCGGGCCGAGACACTGCTGAAACGCTCCCGCGAGGAGCTGATCGGCCGGGTCATGTGGGACGAATTCCCCCAGACCGTCGAGACACAGTTCCCCGACGGGTTCCACCGCGCGATGGACGAGCAGGTACCAGTCTCCTTCGAGATCTATCACACACACCTCGAGACGTGGTTCGAGGCCCGCGCCTATCCTTCCGAGACGGGGCTGTCGGTCTACATGCGCGACGTCAGCGAGCGCAAGGCCCAGGAGACGACGCTGGCCCAACACGCCGCGGTCGTCGAGGCGATTCGCGACGCTGTCGTCACGTTGGATCGCAACCGTGAGATCGTCACCGTCAACAGCGCGACCGAATCGGTCATTGGCGCGGACCGCTCACAGCTCGTCGGCGAGCACGTCGAGACGCTGACCGAGCTGGCGGGCATCGACGACGACGATGCCGTCGAAATCGGGCGGGCGATCACCGACATCGACATCGGCACCGCCGAGCGTTGCCAGCTCGACCTGCCGTATATCGGCCCGGACGGCGACGACCGGATGGGCGAGTTCCGATTCGTCCCCATCGAGGACCGCGCGGCGACTGTCGCCGCCATCATCCGAGATATTACCGATCAACACGAGTACGATCGCGTCGTCACGTCACTTCACGAGGTTACCCGGTGGCTCCTCGGGTCCGACGACCCCGAGGAGATTTGTGCGATCGCCGTCCACTCGGGCAGCGACTTGCTCGATTTGCCCATCAGCGGCATTTGGTTGCTCGATCAGGAACACGGCTATCTCGAGCCGGTCGCCGGCACTGCCGGTGCCCACGACGAGTTCGGCGGCCTGCCGCGGTTCAACCCCGGTGAGGGTCTCGTCTGGGACGTCTTCGAGGCCGGCGATGTCGAACTATTCGACGACCTCTCAGAGACCGACGACCTCTACAATCCCGAGACACCGCTTCGCTCGGAGATTATCGCGCCTATCGGTACCCACGGCGTGCTCATGACCGGCTCGTTCGATCCTCACCGCTTTGACGAGCGCGACGTCGACCTCGTCTCGACGCTCGTCGAGAACACGCGCGCCGCCCTCGACCGGGCCGACAGAGAACGAGTCCTCAGAGATCGGACTGCCGAACTCGAGCGCCAGACCGAGCGTCTCGAAGCCGTCGCGGACATCCTCTCGAACGACTTGCAGCGCCAACTCGAAGCGGTCGCCGACGCACTCGAGGACGACGACATCGATGAGTGGGAGTTCCCGCTGGCAGAAAACACCGTCGAGACCACGCTCGACCGGGCCGAATGCTTAGTCGACGACGTCCGTGAGTTTGCCCGGAACGCCACGGCAGTGGGCACCCGGAGCCGCCTCCGTCTCGAATCGGCGATCGCCGATGCTGTCACCGACTCGCAGATCGATGAAGACGCACTCATCGTCGACGCGACGGCCACGCTCCGGGCCGGTCCCGACCGATTCGTTCGCCTCCTCGAGACGGCCTTCGACAGCGCCGCCGCGCGAGCCGACAACGACGTGACGATCCAGATCGGACTGGTCGGATTCGACGACGGAACACGGGGCTTTTTCATACGTGACGATGCCGCCGAAATCCCGCCAACTGCACACGATCGGGTGCTCGATCCGACCGCCGACGATGAGACTGCAATCGACGGGCTTGGCCTCGCGCTCGTCCGTGCCATCGCTGAAGCCCACGACTGGACGTGTACCGTCACCAACGACGACAACGGCGGCACGCGAGTCGAAATTCGAGAGATTACGACCCTCGAGCGACGGCTCTCGTAGGCCCCCAACGAGCGAATCGCGGGCGACGTCAATGTCGGACTCGCCATCGAGCGCTCCGAAACTGTCGATTCGGTCACCGAATCGACCCGACGAATACCAAGAGAAGTACCGCTCGCGGAATCGACCCGTCGATCCAACCGTTACTCGAGTTCGCGTTCGATCGTCGCGCGTCGCTCGGCGATTTCGCTCGCGTCGGTCTCGATCGTCCGGTCGGCGACGGCGATCGTGAGTCGCCCGTCGTCGGTCGCGGAGCCGAGTTCGACGACCGGTGCGACGCCGTCGAACGCTTCGCGGACCGCCTCGACCGACTCGGTCTGGATCAGTGCGCGACCGGGCTGTTCGTGGAAGAGTTCACCCGCGGGATCGTCGCCGGGAAGCGACACCTCGAGCCCAGCGTCGTCAGTGACCATCTCGGCGAGTGCGACCGCGAGGCCACCGTGGCTGATGTCGTGGACGGCAAGTGTCGACTCGTCATTTGCGACCGCCGCCAGCGTCTCGACGACGCCGGTGGGATCGTCGGGCAGTTCGGGGAACCGGTCGCTGCCGTCGAACTGTGCGAGGTACTCGGAGCCACCCAGTCGGGCGTCGTCGGCCTCGAGTCCGAGGTCACCGACGAGCACGAGCTCGCCGTCGGTTTCGACCGACAGCGGCGGCGCGTCGTAGCCGTCTTTGGCACCGACCATCGCCAGTGTCGGCGTCGGTGGGATCGGCCCTGCAACAGAGTCGTTGTACAGCGAGACGTTTCCGCCAACGACCGGCGTCGACAGCGTCTCACACATCTCGGCGAGGCCGTCGACGATACCGGTGAAGCCGCCGTACACGTCGTCTTTCTCCGGATTGCCACCGTTGAGACAGTCGACTGCAGCCAGCGGCGTCGCGCCCTTGGCCGCGATGTTCATCGCGTTCTCGAGCGCGACCGCGCGGGCTCCCTCGTAAGGCGCGACGTTGGTCCAGTTGGGTGCCGCACCGGAGGAGATTGCCAGTCCCTGCTCGGCTTCGCGGACGGCGATGATGGCCGCGTCGTCGCCCGGCCCCACGCTCGTGCGGACGCCGACTTCGTGGTCGTACTGGCGGTAGACCCACCGCTTCGAGGCCGTGTTCGGACTCGCAACGATGGCGTCGAACGCGTCCTCGAGATCGGCATCTGGGAGGTCGGTTTCGGGTTGTTCGGGTTCCTCGGTCGGGAGGTCGTTCATCGGCGCGCCTTCGCCGAGGAAGTAGGCGTCGACGTCGACGACCGTCTCGCCCTCGAACGTACAGACGTAGTTACCGTCGGTGACTTCGCCGATGACCGAACAGCCGAGATCGAAGCGCTCGACGATCTCGCGTACGCGGTCGACGTTGTCGGGTTCGACCTCGTAGCACATCCGCTCCTGGGATTCGGCGAGCAGGATCTCCATGGCGTTCATGTTCGGCTCGCGCTGGTGGACACGCTCGAGGTCGATCTGTGCGCCCAGATCAGCTTTGGCAACCATCTCGCTCGAGGCACCGCCGAGGCCGGCGGCACCGAGGTCGCGGGCCGATTCGATCAGGTCCTCATCGACGAGTGCCTCGTTCGCTTCGATAAGCAGCTTCTCGGCGTAGGGGTCGCCGACCTGCACTGCGGGACGGTCTTCGGTTTCGGCGTCTTCGGCGAGGTCCTCGCTGGCGAAGCTCGCGCCGCCAAGTCCGTCGCGACCGGTAGCGTTACCGACGAGGACGAGCTTGTTGCCCGGCTCCTGGGCCTCGGCGGTGACGAGTCGCTCCTCGTTGGTCAGGCCGACACAGGCGACGTTGACCAGCGGGTTGCCCTCGTATTTGGGATGGAAATCGACGCTGCCGGCGACCGTGGGGACGCCGATACAGTTCCCGTAGTGGCTGATCCCCTCCACGACGCCCTCGAAGAGATACTTCGAGTGGTCGTCGTCGAACTCGCCGAAGTACAGCGAGTCCGCGAGCGCGATCGGGTACGCACCCATCGAGAGCGTGTCCCGGACGATGCCGCCGACGCCGGTTGCTGCGCCGTCGAACGGGTCGACGTAGGAGGGGTGGTTGTGGCTCTCGATTCCCATTGTGATGTACGTGTCACTGTTCCCGTCTCCGTCGCCGCTGTCGGGGAGTGCAACGACTGCCGCGTCGTCGCCCGGTCCGATGACGACTTGGTCACCCTCGCTGTCGAACGCCGACAGCAGCGGTCGCGAGGAGCGGTACGCACAGTGCTCGCTCCAGAGGTTCTCGAACAGCGCCGCCTCCGCCCGGGTGGGCTCTCGGTCTAACTCGGAGACGACGAGTTCGCGGTCCGAATCGGCAAGACTCATTCATCTAGGTGATGAAAGTCGGCCGGTAAAGGGGTTTCCATATGCACGTTCGTGGATATTGATTTCGGTCGCTCGAGCGGCTGGCTCGCGGTCGAGCGATCGACGGCAGGAAAACGAAGCAGGAGCTTGACGGTCCTCGACGGCTACGCGCGTCGTGACGTCCTTATTCGAAATCGAGATCGAACTCGAGAGACACCTGGTTCGTCACGTTGTCGTACAGCGGTGACGTCTCGAGGACTTCCTCGTGTAACGCCTCGAGTTCCTCATCCGACGCGTCGGCGTCGATATGGGCCGTGGCACGAATCTCTTCGTACCCTGCCCGGACGTCGTCGCTCAACCCGAGGAAGCCCCGCAGGTCGATGTCGCCCTCGAATTCGAAGTGCATATCGTCGATTTCGATGCCCTTCGCAGCGGCGTGGCCCGCGTAGGTCACGCTGAGACACGAGCCGATGGCAGCCAGGAGGTGTTCGACCGCGTTCGGGCCGTCCCGTTCGCCGAGCAACGCAGCTGGCTCGTCGCCGGTCACGGTGAACTCCGGCGACTCGATCGTCTCCTCGTTCTGTTCGAAGTCGCTAATGCGTGTCTCGCTTGCGAAGCCACCCGTCCACTCCGTTTCAGCACGGAACGTGAACGACGCTTGCGCTGGCTCTGCAGCGACTCCTTCGATGAGCGACTCGAGTTCGTCGACGTCGAGTCCGTTTATACTGGTCATGAGTAAATTGTGCAATACTCAGTTGCCTGCGGACTGCGATAACCCTTTCGAAGTAGTCACAACATATGGTATCAGATTAGGAAGAACTAGCAATATTCATACTTACTTAACACCGACTATTTTGCGTTCCTGGGTCGGGTTGCGGTCGGCACTAGCTACTGAATCCTCTTAAACGAACAGTAACGGACGTATTACGTCTATTTTCGAGATCAATATGCTCAACAGCACATCTTAGAACGAGGTGCACGTCGGGTATAGTTATCTCATCGCATTCGGAAATAATGTCTATTTCCGCCGGGTTTACAACCGGGCCAGCGCTACCTGGTATTGGATAGTATCTGCATGACTCTGAAGAACGGAATCGATATGGAGAAGTTCGAACAGCTCACCGCCGCTGCCGAGGACGACCCGGAAAACGCTGCATTCCGGTTTTTCGCAGAAACGGAGTGGACGGGCGACACGACGTGTGAAACAACCGTCAGTGAGATCGAAAAAGGGGGCACACTCGTCGACTCGCCCGAGTTCACCATGGAAGGTGCGTTGTTCGGCCATCGTGACGCACCGAACGCACTCGAGCAGTTGCTGTCCTCGCTCGGCACCTGTCTGACGATTACCTACGCCGCCCACGGCGCAAAGCGAGATCTCGAGATTTCCGAGATCCGCCTCGAGTTCGAAGGTCGTGCTGACATGCGCGGCCTCCTCGGACTCGCCGACGACGTCCGGCCCGGCTTCGATCACATCGAGTGTACCGCACACATCGAGTCGCCCGCGTCGACGGCCGAACTCGAAGCGGTACAGGAGGCGGCACACGCGAGTTCGCCTATCCTCGATAACCTCGAGAACGAAGTGACGGTCGACATTCACCACGCAACAGCGGAGTAACGCGGCGTCGCGTTCGATCCGTGCATACTCACTCTGGCCTCGACTTCGACTGATCGAACGCTCGAGTTCCGCTGTCGCTTCCGAGCCGCCTCAAGTTCACTCGTTTTCCGTCTCGACGCGTGCCGTAATCGCGACGCGAGTCGCACGGCTAATCGAGGCGCTTTTGGTCAGGCCGTCTAAACGTACGTTCGTGCTGTCGGTCGAACTCCACACGCACTCGGCGCTGTCTTACGACGGCCGGGATCCGGTCGAACTCATCTTGGAGCAGGCCGAGGCGATCGGTCTCGATGCGATCGCAGTGACCGATCACGACGAGATCGACGCGAGTCTCGAGGCCGCCCAGCGTGCCCCCGAGTACGGCCTCGTCGGCATTCCGGGGATGGAAATCTCGAGTCAGGCGGGGCACATACTGGGACTGGGCCTCGAGGAAGCGGTACCACCCGGTTTGTCCTTCGAGTCGACGCTCGAGGCAATTCACGATCAGGACGGACTGGCGGTCATTCCGCATCCCTTTCAGGAGGCTCGCCACGGCGTCATGGCCCGGGTCTCTCGCGAGCAACTCGCAGCAGGCGACGCCATCGAGGTCTACAATTCGCGGCTGTTTACCGGTCGGGCGAACCGACAGGCAGAACGCTACGCCCGATCACGAGGGCTGCCAATGACTGCCGGCAGCGACGCCCACATCAGCGAGATGGTCGGGCAAGCAGTTACCCGCGTCGACGCCACCGAACGCTCCGCAGAGGCGATCCTTGCAGCGATCGCGGACGGGCGGACGACCGTCGAAGGAAAGCGCACGCCCTGGCGGATCAGCGTCCAGCAGTTCGCCGGCGGCGTCACGAGACGAGTTGGCCGCGTTTTGAACCTTCTCCGATGACTGAACCAACGATTCGCGGTGCCGATCCAGCGACTGTTCGCGGCGCACTCGCCGACGCCGAATCACTCCCGGGAACGACCGGCTTCGCCGGCGAGCTCGACGGCCGTCTGGTTCGTGACGTCCTCGGCCGGGTCCCGCTGTACGTCGACACCGACCCCGACACCGAACGCCAGACTGCGGCGTGGGCATTCGAGCCGAGCGCACTCGAGGATCCGACGCTTTTCCCGGCCGGCGCGGTCGCACCTGTCGGTGAGTCACTGCCCGAGCCGGAATCACACTGGCGTCTTCCCGAACCGACGCCCGAGACGGACCCCGCGGCCGCCATCAACGCCCTCGAGCGTGCCGTTCGGACGGCCAGCGAGGCCGTCACTCAGGACGATCGAGACGTTGCTGTCGCCTTCTCCGGCGGTGTCGATTCGGCGCTGGTCGCCGAACTACTCGACGCGCCGCTGTACGTCGTCGGCTTTCCCGACAGCCACGACGTCGAGGCCGCGCGGACAGCCGCCGACGCGATGGGTCGCGACCTCACGGTTGTCGATCTCGAGCCGGCAGACCTCGAGCGGGCCGTCCCCGAGGTTGCACGGGCGATCGGGCGGACGAACGCGATGGACGTCCAGATCGCTCTGCCGCTGTATCTGGTGGGCGAACGCGTCGCCGCCGACGGATTTGACGCGCTCGCGGTCGGACAGGGAGCCGACGAACTGTTCGGCGGCTACGAGAAGGTCGTCCACCTCGACCATCGGGTCGACGCCGAAACAGTCCGCGGAGCCGTCCGTGAGGGAATTCGGAGCCTTCCCGACCAACTGCCGCGGGACGTGCTGACGATCGAAGCGACGGGACTCGAGCCGGTCGCGCCGCTGCTGCACGACGCCGTCGTCGCGGCGGCGCTTCGCCTGCCGGACGAGTTGCTAGCCGACGAGGACGAACGAAAACGTGGCTTCCGACGCGTGGCAGCCCGCTATCTGCCCGCCGAGGTCGCCAACAGGGACAAAAAGGCCGTCCAGTACGGCAGCCTCGTCGCCCGCGAACTCGACCGGCTCGCCCGCCAAGCCGGCTACAAGCGCCGAATGGACGATCACGTCACGAAATACGTCGCGTCGCTGCTCGAGGATGCGGAGACGGCTGCCGAGTAAGGACGCGCTTCGTCTCAGACGGTCTGCTGTCCCGCTGTCCCGGCCCGCCCGCAGGACGGTCGCGGCCGGCCGGCACTGACTGACAGGCGTCCGTCTCAGGACGGCATCGGGCAGAGACTCGCGGTAAAGACGACCGTCTCGTCGGTGTCGTTTCTCGCACCGTGGACGACGCCCCGGTCGTGGTGGACGACCCCGGGCGCATCGATTTCGTCGTGCTCGTCGCCCTGGATGACTGTTACCGTCCCCTCGAGGACGTGAAAGACGTTCGTACTATCACCGTGGTCGTGTGCCTCGAGTTCCGCGCCCGGCCCGAGCGCGAACGCTTTCACGAGCACGTCGTCGCTGACGACCAGTTCCGTACTTTCGACAGCGCCGTCAGCTGGCTCGAGGTCGGCGATCGCGTTGGCGTATTCGTCTCGCATATCGAGTCAGTTCGACGGGCGAGCCCATAACGGCAGGGGAGAACTGCAGGTCAGAACGAGCCGTGTGCGCTCATACGGGCGCTATCGCTGTGTCCCGGTGCACCTTCGATCCGTGGTGTGCCGGCACTGACTGGGAGGTGTCGGTCTCAGTCTTCCGTCTCAGTCGGCAGCTTGTTCGCCGGTTCTTGCGTGATGTTTTCCGAGACCGTCCGGCGGTTGGCCTCGCCGACGCGGTCGGCGACCTCGCCGACGACGTCCTCGAGATGACTCTGGACCTCGCTGTCGTCGTTTTTGACGAGTGCGCCTTGGCTGCCGTCGGCCCCGAAGTCGGGATGGATCGGGATCCGGCCCAGCAACGGCACATCGTACTTGTCGACGATGGTGTCCGCTCCGCCGGTGCCGAACAGGCCGTGCTGGTCGCCACAGGACGGGCAGATGAAGGAACTCATGTTCTCGACGACGCCCAGGACGGGGGTGTCGTGTTTGTTGAACATCTGGATCCCCTTGCGGGTGTCGTCGAGTGCCATCTCCTGGGGCGTCGTGACGACAACGGCACCGGTGACGGGCATCGACTGCAGCAGGTTCAGCGTCGCGTCGCCGGTTCCCGGCGGCAGGTCGACGATCAGGTAGTCGAGTCGGCCCCACTCGACGCCCTCTAAGAACTTCATCATGAACTTGTTGACCATCGGGCCGCGAAGGATCGCGGGATCGTCCTCGTTTTCCATCATCATGCCCATGCTGATGATGCGAACACCGTCCGAGCGCGGCGGCACGATTTCCTCGTTGGGCGTGACGCCAGGGTCGCTCTCGGCCGGGAGGATCTGGGGAACGTTTGGCCCGTGAATGTCGGCGTCAAGAAGCCCGACCATCGCACCGCGTTTCTCGAGTCCGGCTGCGAGGTTGGCCGCGACCGTCGTCTTGCCGACCCCACCTTTGCCCGAGGAGACGGCGATGACGTTGCGAACGCGGGGGAGAACCTCGTCGTCGAAGCCGTGTTCCTCATCGACGTGTGCTCGCAGGTCGGCCTCGAGACCGGCGTCTTCGATGACGTCGCGGATCTGGTTGCCGATCTCCATCTCGGAGGGCGCGTATGGCGCGTTAAACGCAAGCGAGATGCGAGCCGTCTCGTCGTCGATCGTGACGTCGTTGACCAACCCAAGCGAGACGATATCCTCGCCGATGTCCGGATCCTCGACCTCCTCGAGTTTGATTTCGAGCTCGTGTGCAGTGATGGTCATAGTGTCGATGTACTAGCCGTACGAAGGGCCCGGAACGGGATACGTGTGATGGTTCGGGCGTGGAGAATGATATACGGAGTGGGGACTATCGTAGCTACTGAAACGCAGTGTCCACCTGATCGCACGACAGCTGTGCGAATACTGTCGAACTCGTTTCAGGTGTTACTATAGCAGTCTCGACTGTGACTGTGATCGCAAAAAAACGAAATCGGTGTTCGGAATTCGATACGGACGTCGGTTACGGTGGGCCGACGCTGCTGATTGGCTCCGGCGGACCGCCGTAGAAGACGACACCGATCAGGACGGTCAGGATGAACATCCCGACCCACATCGAGGTCGTCAGGCCGACGAGATAGCCAACGCCGAGCAGTCCGGTCGACGTGTCTCGCGGCTTTCCAAGGAACCATGCTGCGAGCATGATGTAGACCGGGACCAGGATGATCGCGAAGATGACCCAGGTCCCCTCATTGGGGAAGCCGGTGAAACCGCTAGTGCCGTCGTAGCCGTGATACAGGAGTTCCGATGCGAATGTTGTCAGTGCTGGACTCATGCTTCCACCTCGGGTTCGGTCGCCTCGTCACCGTGTGCGTGGTCGCCACGCATGTGCTCGACCGCGTGGAGCTCGACCACTGGGACGAGCTTCGAGAGGTTGAGGAATAAAAGTGCCACCAGTCCGGCCGTCCCAGCGAGCGACGCCCACTCGATCAGGCTCGGGAAGTAGGTCCCGGGCGTGTTGGCGTAGATGTCGAACACCGGGTGCTTGAATCCTTCGACGACGAACAGGACCTTCTCGGTCAGTGTTCCCGTGAGGATGATCCCGCTGGCGAGGAGCGCTCGCTTCTTGCTGAACAGCGACGGACGGATCGTCTGCAGGAAGATGTACACGAGCGTACTGAAGATCAGGAACATCGCACCCTGATAGAGCGGGTGCGCGAGCTTCGCTTCGGCCGAGACTGCTTTCGCGTTCGGTCCAAGGAAGACACCGTTGAGGACGAACTGGAGCTGGAACCAGAGGAACAGCAGGGTGAAGAACCCGAGCCACAGGAGCAGCCCGCGGAAGATGTCGTCAGTGATGATGTGATCCCAGTCGTAGGCGCGTCGGAACGCATACGAGATGATGGTCACACCACCGATTGCCGACATCAGCGCGATGCTCAGGAACATCGGGCCCTGAATGCCGCCAGTCCAGGCAGGCATCGCCGGGAGCAGCGCGAACAGCCACGGGATGACGCCGCCGTGGAGCAGGAGCGGGGCCATGATGATGACTGCGGCTGCGAGCCACCAGACCATCCGCTCGATGATCTCGTCTTCTTGCTTGGTGTAGCCAAGCGTCATGATCTTGTAGATCGGCTCGAAGCGGTCAGGGAGCTGGTCGCGCAGTCGGCTGACGTCGTATCGGAGCGTGAGCCCGAGATAGGTCGCCGACAGCACGAAGTAGGCCGTAATGACCGTCACGTCCCACACCAGCGGCGAGTTGTTGACCGTAATGTGGTAGTGACCGATGACGCTCGTGACCATCCGGTCCGGCCGGCCCATGTGGACCAGAATGTAGAAACCGGCGGCCGAGAGGCCACCGATAGTCGTCATCTCTGCGAGTCGGGCGATCGGCATGTACCGATCCATCCCGAGCAGCCGGACAGCCGCCGAGAGGATGATCCCGCCGTGAGCGACACCGACCCACCAGATGAACGCGCCGATATACAGTCCCCACGTCGAACCGCCACCGGAGCCCCAGTCACCGAGCCCGGTGACGACAAGCCCTTCCTGGAGCTGGTAGGCCCAGCCTGCGAGGAAGACCAGAAGGGCAAGCGTCGCGATACCGTACAGAACGAAGTACTTCTTCGTGAGCGTGTTGATCGGACGAAGGATGTCCGCTTCGGTTGGCTCCTTCGTGCTCATAGCGACACCCCGTCAATGTGACCGACGGTCTCATTATCGAGTTTTTCCTGCCGCCTGTCGAGGAGCCCGGCATCTTCGTACTTGGTCGGGCCTTCGACCTGATAGGCGTCCGATCCAGGCTCCGCACCGAGGTACGTGACGTTCGGGTTCGTCCCGATGTGGTCGAGCAGGTTGAACGAGCTCGGATTGCCCACGTACTGCTGGAGCTGGAACCGTGCGCTCTCTTCGCTGCCGTCGTCAAGGTTCAGCGTATCGAGGGCGTCCTCGCTCTCGAGGTCGACGTACCCTTCGATGGCATCGAGGGACTCGAGAATGGTCCGTTCGTTCTGGATCATGGTGGTGTTTTTGTTGTCACCAGGCTCGAGTCGCTCGCTGACGATGTCGATCGCTTTCATCATCGACAGCACCTCCTCATCGAAGGTCCGGCTCTCGTTGGCGGCGTCGAGCGCCGCGATCGCGGACTCGATGTCGTCGCTCTCGCTGAGCGTTTCGTTGACCGTCTCCGGACCGGGAACGTACCGATTGCTGCTGATGTGGTCGCCGCTCAGGTGGGCGACGGCTCGGCTCTTGACCGGGTGCTCGCGGTGCTGGTACGAGTCGCTCTTCTCGTCGTTGACGTCACCGAACTGGATCGCGTTCGGCGGACAGGCCGATTCACAGGCGGTCGTCCCGACCATGTCATCGCCCTGTTTGCCGTCCTGCATGGACGGACAGAACGTACACTTGCTCATGACGCCACGCGGGGCACGACTGTCGACCCACCGCTCGCCGTGTTCGTACTCGGCGTGCGTGATCTCGTCGGGGTCTTCAGGGTTCTCGAGGCCGTCGATGTCCTCGTATTCGACGCTTGGGTCCTCCCACTGGAAGTAGTTGACACCGTACGGGCAGGCAACCTGACAGTATCGGCAGCCGATACAGACGTCGTAGTCGGTCAACACGATGCCGTCCTTGTCACGGGTGTGACGGGCCGTCGTCGGACAGACCTTCTCACAGGGAGCGTCCGTGCAGTGCTGGCACGGTCGCACGAGCATGTTGAAGTCGCTCCCCATGTTGAAGTCGGTGTAAGCACCGGAGTCGACCAGACCTTGCCCACCATCGGGCGAGGAGTGATTGCGGTCTTCCCAGGCCATGACGTACATCCAGTTGACGCCCTGGTCGAGGTCGTTCTCCTGCTGGCAGGCCGTCATGCAGGTCAGACAGCCGTCACAGCGTTCCAGGTCGATCGTCATCCCCCACTGGGTATCGGGGTGTTCGTGAGTCTCGGTGCCCCCACCGTGGCCACCTTCGGCGACGCTGGCCTCGGGACCGTCGTCGACGGTGCCCCACGCACCGACGCCGACGGCTGCCGCGCCGACACCCATCTTCTTCATCGCTTCACGACGGGTCTGTTCGCCGTCACCGTCGAACTTGTCGAGCATCCGGGAGACCGTGCCCTTGGTCTCTTCTTGGGCCTTCTCGTAGGCCTCCTTGGTCGGGCGCTCGTCCTCGCCGAACTCCTCCATCACGTCGTCGTGATATTTCTCGTGGAATTCGGCCTCGGAAAGCTCGCCTTCGGTGACCCGCATCGCGTCACGGGCCATGTCCATACCGAGTTGGCTATCGTACTCGGTATCATCGAGCATCGACTCGAGTTCGCCTTCCCACTCGTTTCCGAGTGGATGGAATGATTCGTCATCCGTACTCATCAGATCAGAACACCTCTGAATATGACACTGGTGTCATGCCGAGAGTACTCGACGGCATGCACTTCAAATCGTTCATTTGTGGATCCTCATCCCTCGCTCACAACCCAAATTGGATGAAGTATAGAGCTGATTTCCAGCACGTGAGAATCGGGCCGACTATGTTCGTATATATAAGTTAACGGCTGTCAACGTGGACCAGCGACGCGCTCGAGCGCGGATACTCGGGCGTCAACACTCGAGGTTCGATCTCAAAGCGTCGGCTCGACACCCGAGAAACGACAGTTCGGTATCACCTCGCCCGGAACACGGTTCAACGTGCCGGTTCGGTGATCGTTTTTTTACGGCGACAACTCCTGCACTGGGATCGATGTGTCTCAACGCAGTGGCCGACAATACAGAACGGTCTCATGCGCTCGTCGGTCGATCCTCGACTTCCACATGCTCGGCAGCACCCGGAAGCTCTGCAACGAACTGTTTGATAATCGCTTCTTCGGCTCGGTGAAGCGTCTCGCTACACGTCGATTTGGCGATGTCGAGATGGGCCGCGAGGTCGGTCAGTGAACAGCGCCGTGGGGTGTCGTAGTAGCCTGCGTCGACGGCAGCGACGACGACTTCGAGTTGCCGCTCCGAGAGCAGTTGCCGTTCGTGGAGTCGCTCGCGGACGTTGTCGATCCGGTACTGGAACCCAAACCGCTCGAGTTGGTCGGCGAGTTTCGCCAGCCGCTCTCGGGAGCCGGTGACCTCGACAGTTGCCTCGCCATCGACGATTTCGATCGGGAGTTCGATCGGGACACCGGACTCTCGCGAGGACACCAACAGCAGTGGCGTTGTCGCTTCGAAGTGAACTGTCGCCTCGTGAATATCCTGTTGGGCGACCGTCAGTTCTGTGAGCTGTGGATGCTCGGCCATCGCCTCGATCACTGCCGAAACCGTCGGACCAGTGATCCGAACGAGGGCAAACCCGGATTCAGGCCCGGGAACGGCCGCGAGCACCCGAAAGGTCGACTCGGGGTAGGCCGTCGATAGCTGATGAATCCAGACCTCCTCGGGCATCGTGATCGTGAGTGTCGCGTGGGCCATACGAGCGCGTTCAGTGTACCTCTGTCCCGTGGCCACGAATATGTTCGCAATCTTTTCATACCGACTACTGTCAGTCATTTCCGGTGGGACCGCGACCGTTCTGCAGTCGGGCCGGGACAGCGGGACAGCAGACCGTCTCAGCCGTGGTGAGGTGCTACGAGCAAGCGTTGCCACTTCTCCGATCGGGTAAAGATGGGTCCCGGGGCCGCGTGCAGACCGATCACCCTCCGAGGTGGTCGATGAGGTGGTTACAGAGTCGGTCGGGCGCTTCGTGGGGCACCCAGTGACTCGTCGCCGACAGGAGCTCGAGGCGACTCGTCGCACAGAACCCTGCGCTATCGACCGCCAACGCGGGGACAAGCGCTGTGTCGTCCTCGCCCCAGACGACGAGCGTCGGTGCGTCGATCCGATCAGTCGGGAGTTGCGGCGGATCCCGAGGCGCCGCCCGATACCAGTTCAACATCCCGGTGAGCGCACCATCTCGGCCCCAGGCCCGCCGATAGCGGGCCAGTTCACCGTCGGTGAACGTTCCCGGTGCGGCCGTCCCCCGAAGTGCTCGCTCGAGGAGCCGGTAGTCGTCGTACCGACAGGCGAGTTCGGGAAGCCACGGGGGCTGAAAACAGATGGCATACCAGCTCCGACGCAGTTGCTCGGGATTTGAGAGCAGTTGTCGCTGGTAGGCGGTCGGATGGGGCGCGTTGACGATGGCGAGCCGGTCGACGACCTCGGGGAACCGACATGCCAACTCCCAAGCGATGACCCCTCCCCAGTCGTGGCCTACGACATGGGCTGTGTCGCACGATTCAGTTGCAAGCAACTCAACGATGTCCCGTGTGAGTTCGTCTGTTCGGTATGCTGGCACGCCGTCGGGTTTCTCGCTCCGGTTGTATCCCCGCTGGTCCGGAACGAGGACGCGATAACCGGCATCGACGAGTGGGCCGATCACCTCCCGCCAGCCATACCAGTACTCGGGAAACCCATGGAGCAAGACGACTACCGGATCCGCTCGATCGCCAGCAGTGATGACGTGTAACTCGACACCGTTGACCGTTCTGCGGGTCGACATCGCGTCGACAGCCGATGGCAGCGCAGCCTCGAGTTGCGCCGCCGACGCCGTCGACCTCGAGTACGTCCCCATTTGAGGACACCTGCACTGCGGATCGGGATATCGGTTGGGATATTATCGCTGCGGGCGAGGGTTTGTCCGGCGCAGGTCGAACCGTGGACGGGGCATCACGTCCAGACGCGAAGACAGTCGGTCGAACAAAAGTGGAGATCGATGTGCTCCTCGCCGTCGGATTCGACGTAGGTTGTAAGTGTGTATTACTACTTCGGCGGTTGAATCGGCACCGCAATCTTCGCTGGACGCCTTTGAGTTTGCATGGCCCAAATCAACTGCCGGATACAGAATCCAAAGTTGGCGATTCGGCGATTTCTTGACCCAGTTCGGGCCGCGTTCACGACGCGGCCCGACGGCTCGTCGTGGGCGCGTGCCGCCAATACGTGGCGGATGGCACTTGCCTACGTTGAGGGGTTAGTGCGCCCCGGCAGCCACAAAACCTTGCGTGGCATTGGGAAACGAATGGATGTTCATGAAGACCGCATCCGGCGATTCATTACTCAGAGCCCTTGGAACCATGAT
>NZ_FOIC01000065.1 GCF_900111485.1 Natrinema hispanicum
TAGTAACCGCTGAGTTGGGGTGAAGTGACACTGATTGTGAGCCTGTGAGTCTCAACCGCTCACAAGCCGATTCACAGTCTGCCCTCCCATCCAAGCACCGCTATTCAACAGAGCAATTAATACTTCTATGGGGCATATGACGGGTTGGCGCGGACAAGATGGGTCAACCTACACCCCTGTATCGTTGACCCTTCCTCGATCACAAGTCAGGGAACACTTGTCCACGCCGGCCGAGATCGGTACGTTCCACAAGATCCACAACTGGTTTCGTCCTCCGATCTCTGGTTTCGAGTGCCATCCGGCCTTCGAGAACCTCATGCTGGCCTTTGGCCGGCCTTTCTGTGAACTCGAGAGTGTATAGCTACTCAGTCTCGATATGAAATGTCTCGAGAACCATTGTCTAGTTCAGTGCCTCTTCGGTAGACGGCGAGAGTTGGGTGAATTGCCGTGTCAGAAGAGTGAAACAGTTAATCTGCGTTGAGGGAGTTTAAAATCACTTTTTGGCGGGATTAGTCGCGCGGAAGCCACCAGACGAAGCGCTTGCCGACATCTTTCTGGTTCAACCGATCTTGTTGATGGAGTTGTTTCAGACGTCGCCGGGCAGTCTGTAAGTGATAGTCAAAATGGTCGGAGACCTCTTTGGTAGTCACAACTTCCTCTTCTTTTATATACTCGAGTAATTCCTCGTCTGAAACCTGCTTCGTGAACGGACCACTTCTTCCACCGTCGTCTACCATATAGGTACAATCCTACATGGCTGCTACCCACTCTTATACAGATTTTATGCCTTCAAAAATAATGTCTTCAAAGTACGTGCTACAACATACATTCTAGAACTACATTTTATGTTCATCGAACACGAATCTCATAGTGAGAGAATAGATGGTGGTTACAACCCAATACGATCCACATTCAGAGCAGGCGATAGTATCCAGCATCGTTGAAACTGTATCCAACCTTGCAGAGAAAGAGGTGGAAGAGCTCCCTCCCTTGTACGATTCAATCGATCCCGAAGCAGTTGAACGCCTATTCATACAGAGTGAGACTCGGCAACTCAAACTGATCTTCCAATATTGTGGCTACACAATCAGGGTCAATGCAACCGGAACTATTGCGGTAGAAACATCTAACCAGTGAGGACAGACGCTGTCAGAGAATTCATAGGGTCGTCCAGAATCTTGCTTATAGCCTTCTATGGTGCATTGACTGGTAAGGAAATCTGAACACTTATCGAAAACACCTTGTTGAACAAATTATTATCAATTGATGAGATATGGAAGATACGCCAGTCATTCAGTTAGTAACTCTCTGGTTTGTTGTCCTTATTTACATACAAACTGGTTCTGGGGGTAGTGGCGCAGTTAATATGATTATAGAGACAGTTGCTATTCTTCTTGTGTATATTCTCCCACTCACCTTGATCATTTTTACTGCTCTACGACTGTTCGACAACTAATTTAGCGGTATTTATCGAATATAGTGCTTCGGAAGCGGTTCTCCTTTAGAGAAGACAGCGGTATCTCGAACTCAAACTAATACTATTAGTAAGGCCTATTGGAAATTCTTATATTGGTTCAATAATAACTGTTCTATGCTTATGGGTGAGTGAGACAATAAAAACAGTGAACGCTTCCAATATGATTCCGACTATCCCACCAACTGACGCAGTACCGCCCTACTCACGAAGCGGACTAACTGCGTTCACTCCTGAATCTCAAGACGCACTGGCCGAACAGTTGCCTTCCACTGAGACTGCTTTTGGTCAGCAGCTGGGAATGGAGTTCAATGACTCCATCAGAGCGACGGCTGCGGATGTGACCCTCGAGCAGCTGTTCGAATCATTGCGGACAGATATCTGTACCAATGAACACGGATACCTCACATCAGTCGACAGAATCATCGCCGGAATGCTGTAATTCGGTGACTAGGGCCCGACGGGCGTGGAGACGAGTCGCACCAGTAGCAACCACGCTTGCTGTGTGGCTGGCCTTCATCGCCCTCGCTTCCGGATCGGTCGCTGCCCAGTCAAATGTCGGTGACGTTTACTGTGGAACCGGTGTCGAGACTGGTATTGGCATCGTCTTCGGCGCTGTTGCTGGTCTTGGCCTTCCGGCTACGGGGTTCTACGTCGGTCGAGCTGGTCTCTCGTACATGCGTGCGGGTGGAAACCCCGAGAAGAAGAATCAGGCCAAAGAGAAGCTCGTAATGTCGTGTGTCGGGTTTGGGATCATCGTCCTCGCACTGATCTCACCCGAACTGATCGATAAAGTTGGCAGTCAGATGGGATTCGGCTTCTCAGATTGTGTCAAACCATTCTGACCCACCAGAGCAGAGCTTGCGGTTGCCTGAAGCTCAATGACCACACCACGTGCGATCAACGCCGCCCTCATGCTTCTCGTCGCAAGCGGAGGCGCTGTGTTCTTGGCTGTCGGTGTCACTGTTGCTGAGCCGAATTCGAGTCCAGCGATTCCTGCTGATGGGCCCGATTACGGCGTGAACGAGACACGGTTCCCGCTGTTGTGGTCGGATGATCTCGATCAGCAAAACCGCTCGAGTGACGAGTTCGAAGAGACGGTTTCCTCTGCACCAGGATTTTCGACCCGGCTTGCAGGGTCGACAGATGTCCCGTTCGAGAAACCAATCGAAGACGTCGAGAGGTGGAACAGCGGTGATCTCCAGGACTTTGACCCTGGTAGCGAGAAAACCTCAGTCCATCCACAACGGGCACACCTCGAGGATGGGCTCTACATTCGGGATGCGTACACGAGCATCGTTGCAGTCCAGCCGTCGACGGTGCTGCACTCGGGGAACACCTCGACGCGGTACATCACGCCAGACGGCGAGGTCCTTGCGATAGCCGACTATCGGGTCCGTGTCCCAGACGATGACACGAGCGGCTCGGTTCGCCATCACTGGTCGATTGCTGACACTGCCGTTGACACGGTTGTCTTACAGACAGAGAGCTGGACACTCGATGCCGATCATGGCCATCGGTCCACTCTCGAGTACAGGAGATTGTCGGGAGCGCAGAATCTGACCGTTGAAGCGACAGTTACCGCTCGCCTTCGGCATGAAACCCGGACGTGCACTGATTACAATAGCACGATCGGATCCTGTGAAGGCTCGTGGGAGACAGAGATCGACTATCCAACCGAACAGGTAACAGCGACTGACTCCCGCCACGCAGTTGTCTCGCAGATTGACGACAGAGGCGGGAAGCGCGTTACGTTCGAAAACGATCCAACACACACTGGTGTCGTCATCCACCCTGGAACTCGGTGGGCTGCAATCGATGTTGGCAGTAACGTACGTCTCCGTGGAAACTGGCGGTTCTATTCGGCGGGAGTAGACGGCTGGCAGACAATGGTGTCTCGGACGGCAACAGACACGACTCGGACGAATTCGTCCGTTCGTCCGGCACAACTCCACGCCATCCCCACGCAGAAACGGCCGGATATGCCGAGCGAGGCAACGGAGGATGCCGAGCCGCCATTAGTGATCGAAGAAGCGTGGGGGAGCAAACACGCTGGCCCGTCCCTCTCGAGTGAGATCGCCATTCCGACGGTTGACAACTATACGAATGCAACGTCGATCGCTGTCCGATCAGAGACGCTTCCAGCAGCGACCTTCGACGAGGTGACTGTCCACGGAATCGTTCGTGGCCAGTCAGAGACGATTTCGGTCACCGACAACGGAACCGTTCGTGACACCACTCTCGAGTTGACCGTTCTCGAGGCAAACTCGTCGGGAACGCTCGTTCAGGCAACCGTCACGGAGACAACGACCGGTGATCCGGTCACGACTGGGCGAGTCGAAATCGGCAATCAATCGGCTGCGCTGAACGCGAGCGGAATGGCTGTGCTTGAACTCGAGAAGCGGCCGTCGTCGTTCATCGATAGCCAGTATGTTCCAGCAGACTGGTGGCGTGCCGATCAGTTGTACTCCGCAGCCGAGGATCGGGCGACGGTTCCCCCGAACTATCCCAAGTTCCAGAAGCTTGTCCAGCTGTTCCTCGTGACGCTGCTCTGGTTCCTCCCGGTCGCTCTGGCTATCTACGGCTTTGACTACCTGACTGGCGGTGCGGTCCTTGGACTACGAGACCATCCATGACAGAAAATACCAATCGAGACGACAGTGGTATCGCTCGCCGAGCAGTCCTTGCTAGCCTTGGTGTGAGTACCGCCGCCCTTGCCGGCTGTACGTCGGACACGTCCACAGACCCATCGAACAGCAGTAACAGTACGGATGGCAACGGGATTAGTGCAGAAGGGAGTGACGTCTTCACTTCTGTCGAGATAGGTGACGCAACCCTCGAGATCGAGGTTGCTGATGATGCGTCAGTTGAGTTCATCAACCTCATCGATCCGAACGGCGAGTTGTTTGATCAACAACGCCTCGCGACCGGTGAGACCACGACATCGTTCGAAATTCTCGGTCGCTATGAGGACAGTGTGCCCACTGGGGACTACGAACTGGTTGCCCTCGATGGAGACGAGCAGGTCGATACGACGACACTCACGCTCGAGGCGGAGTGTGCGATTACGGATGTCCTGTGGGCAGCGGAGAACCCCGATATGGAGTGGGACAAGAATTCGCCTGTCTGGGATAAAAATGCAGCCGTCTTGATTGAGAATAAGGGGAATATCCCGTCGCTGCTCACTGAAATCCAATGGACAGGAGCGCCAATCAATCATCTCCTTTCGACTGAGACAAAATCATACTACCACGAAACGCGCTTGCCGCCCGGTGAGACTACCACCGTATATTCCGGTGGGAGAATTTATCGAACCGAGAGTCCACATAGCTCCGTTGATTGTGGAGAACTTGGGACTGAATCTCTAACCGTGACGGCTATCGTCCAAGTTGGCGATAATCCCTCGTATTCACAACAGATTAGATATGGAGGTACAGAACAGTCGTGCGATCTCACCATTACCGATAACGGTTCAGACGACTCCTTGTCGGAGAATGGTGATCTCTGATGGCATGGTTAAGACAAGAGGTCAAGGGAGCAATCGAGGATGTCGTCGAGGATATGACAGAGATGCTCCTTGGACTCATGAACACCATTTATGAGGGTATCCTATCTCCGATCGTTGGTGTTCCAGCACCGACATCTGATTCGGGATATATGGTTATCGGAACGCCAGATAATGAGCCTTGGGCTAGTATATACCAAGATGTCTATCTGAAGTATGTGATGCCCCTGACTATTATGATTCTAATCGTTGCCTTCGCATTTATCGGGCTTCGGGCAGGCTCGATTAGCGAGTATCGGCGGAAACGACTCCTGCGGCGGCTAGGGCTTGTATTTATGGCGACATTCGTCTGGTTCCCTCTAGTCTCTATTCCGTTGCAATTTATCGACGCAGTCGGAATGACAATTGCTCCAATTGACGACATGACTGCAAATTTCGAGGGGCTGATCAAAGGAGCACTGGGAGGAATCTTCGCCATTCTTGCGATGGTCGTATTGTCCAATGTGGCACTCGTCGTAGCTGGATTTATTGTTGCCTTCCGAGAAATTGGGATCCTTGTCCTGACACCAGTTATGCCATTGTTGGGTGTTCTCTGGGCGCTCGAGATATGGCCATTCACTCCAGCATCCAACATGGCACGTCGTGTCGCTGGGATCTATCCAGGGCTGGTGCTTGCGGGGCTTCCAGCAGCGGTCTTATTTCGAATTGGCTGGGCAATTGACCTGAACACTACGTTTGAAGGGATCTACTCCGTTTTTGTCGGACTTGCACTGATCCCTGCAGCGATTATCGCGATGGTCATGACGGTCTACTGGAGTAGCCCTGCAATGCGGACGATCGCCCAGAAAGGAGCATCTACGACGAATCCTGCAGCGGCTAAAGCTGGCGCTGCAAAGGCAAAGCGCACTTCTGGAAAAGCGGTCCGTGGTGCTCGAAACGTCCACCGTGGATACGCAGATAACCAGATTGGATCCGTCACAAAGAGCGGCCAGACGACACTCAGGAGCGGCGACTCGAGAGCATACAAGCTCGGCTCTTCGGCCCGCTCGACGAAGGAGCACGCCGGCCGCTACAACAACTTGCGGAAGTCGAGGACTGGGCGGATGCGCGATAAGGCCGCTGATGACGCTCGCAACGCCACACAGAAAGCATCGACTCGA
>NZ_FOIC01000024.1:0-16771 GCF_900111485.1 Natrinema hispanicum
TCGCTAGTTGTCCACTGCGTCAATCACGCCACGGACAGATCCGAGGAAATAGACGAGACGTGAGGCAGAATCAGTGTGTAACCTGACGAGGAGACAGCACACAGTTGAGAATCTGTCTCACTACGCTCACTTTGGCAGAGATTCTGACGACGAGAAAGATAGCTGACGCTAGTAGCCGACCTCGCTTCGTCAGAAGCGAGGCGGCTTAGCCGAGTCCGTGATCACATCCAGGTGGCAATCCGGTACCGTTCGTCCGATGCTTCTCTTTCCATCCCAGATCGCGGTCTAACTCCCGGACGACTCCGTGGAGAAACGCATCTCCGAACGTGAACTCAACGGGAAGTGCTCGCCCGCCACGGCGTGGCCGGGCGAGCACGGCCCACTGTAATACCAGCCACAACTGCTCTAACAAGAACCCGACACCCACGTAGAAGAGGCGAATCGTCGTTGACGGTGTTGTCGTCACTGCACGCGCTTCACGGAACTTCTCGTAGCTCTTTTCGATCTGTGACCGCTTGTTGTAGATCGTCGCAACCTGCGTCGGCGTCCGGTCTTCCAGACCGTACGCCGCGTATCCGGTCGCCTTCACGCCAGACTTTCCACGGTCACCGTTCTGGTAGGTAACGTTCACTGCCATCGGAAACGTCTGTTCGTGCTCTTTCCCCTCACAAATCGTCTCTTCGGTCATGTATGACGCCGTTACGGAGAGCTTCTTTCGGATCGACGCCTTCCCGGTCTTGACCGGGAAGACTGGCGGTGCACTTTCTCGAAGGACGCCAATCAGCTTCCCGACGTAGGCGTCTCGATCCATGAGAATTCGGTCGATCTCGAATGGATACGTCTCGACGCGGGCGAGCAGGCGCTCGACCGCGTCGGCCTTGCTATCTTCGCCAGCAACCGGTTCAACCGCGAGTGTCAGCGGCTTTCCCTGCGCAATCACGAACGCTGTGCAGTAGCGATGACACTGGGTAGTCCCGTCCCGAGCAGACATCCGTCTGATCTCGCCGTCACTGCTGGGATTTCCGTGGAAGGGGTTGTCCATGAAGTCGATACAGACGGTTCTCGACCTGTGGCGGTCGAGAACCGTCATCGCCAGCGTAGCGAGAATATCGTTGACGGCGTCTAGCATCGGGTCTTTTTGGAGCGTGTGGAGCCAATCCATGACGGGTTCTCTATTGGGCGTTTCCTCTGTATTGGTCGTGACGCCGTTGACAGAGGTTGTCCCAGCGGCGGCTCGAAGAACGACTTCCATGATATCGCCGGGATCGAGGGGCGAGCCCTCGATTCCCGGCATCGGAATCAACAGGAGGAGCTCCAGAGAAAGAGCCTTGAGTTGCCGGTTCGAAATGAACTCGTCTGGATCAGTAAGCACCTGCTTGAGTTTTGGAAGGTTCATCAGGTGCGGATCCGGACAGCGGATGAATCAGATTTCTGATTCACCCGCTTCCTTCATCACTACGTGTTAGCCAGCTGGCCGCTTAGCCAGAGTGGACAACTAGCGACTTTCAACACGAGTTTCCCACTCGGTGGAAGGTCGTAGAGTTGGTCCGGGACGTGAGCCATGATCCTCTGTTACTCGTGTCGTTACATATGTTTTCAGCGCCGATGCAACGACTATACACGACCGTGACGATCGTACCCGAGCAGAGACACGTTCATCGACACGCTCGTCGGGGAGGAGCTTAATGATCACTCTCGACATGGTGGAATCTCTACCTGGCGCTCGCCGATGTCACGATTCGATAAGTTCTGACGGTTCAACTCTCAGAAATTCAGTCGAGGAAAATTGAGGGGGTGTCAGCCGTCGGATAGGGCTCTCTCCGTCGATACGAATCGACGTTACTGCGTCGTAATGCCATTACCTCTAGCTTAGCTTACAATTATGTGGGGCGGTCGCAAACGAAGTTACTGAAGGTAACTACAACCATGGCTACTGAAGCACAAACGACAACTTCGATTCGTACCGTCACGCCCGTCGATTGGGCAGCAGGAGCGATTGGCGGCTTCGTCGGCAGCGTCTTCTTCGGCCTCATCATGCAGTACGTCATCCCAGCACCGATGCTCGAGATGGCGATCCCCGCGATGTACGGTATCGAAGGGCCAGCCTTGCTCGCAGGCTGGGCGATCCACCAGTTCCACGGCGTCGTCCTCGGCCTGGCCTATGTCGCACTCGTCCAGTTCGGGCCGTTTGCCGACCCCGCAAAGCACGTCGGTCCCGCGATCGGACTCGGAATCGGTTACGGAGTGCTGACAACTGCCGCTCTCGCGGTCCTCGTGATGCCGATCTGGCTTTCGACGCTCGGCTTCCCCGGTGCACCGCCGTTCCCGAACGTCGCGATTCCCGGCACGATCGTGAGCCTCGTCGGCCACGTCGTCTACGCTGTTCCCGTTGCGCTGGCGTATGCGCTCGTTGCTCGAGACGACACTACCGACTAAGGCGAGTAGCGTATGAGTGTGCTTGTGCCGTATCGCACTCATTCGGGGAACATTCCGTGAGCAGGATGTATCGACCGACAAAGGATAGTACTGACTAGTAACTTAGTTACAACACGTAACTATATACCGTTTCAGCACTAGTGTACAGATATGAGCGAGTCGACTGAACAACTGGAAGTGTGGTGTGCAGGCGAAGACTGGTGTCCTGTCACCTCCACAGCGACGTTAATCGGCAAGAAGTGGCACACCGTTATTCTCCATCGATTGCTTGCCAATGGACCGCTTGGGTTCAACGCACTGAAAGAAGAAGTCGGCGGGATCTCGAGCAAAGTCCTTTCGGACTCACTCGAGGATCTCGAGGCCAAACAGCTGATCGAGCGGTCGATCATCAGCGAAAAACCGGTTCGGGTCGAGTACTCGTTGACCGAACACGGGAAATCGCTAGAGCCAGTGATTCAGGAGATGGCGAAGTGGGGACAGGAACACCTGACGGCTGCACGGGACAAGGAAAGCTCGATCGCGTGAGAGTTCCCACGATGTGACCGACGTGGAATCCCGACCGCCGTTGGGATAGTAGGGCTACAGCCCATGACCTCGGAGTTGGGAGCGCTACTGTGACTGAGTTACACTCCCGACGAACCGATAAGCAACGTCACCGCTAATGTAAATGGGAGTGAACGCCCATGATGAGCGCTTCTCACGACTTATTACGATCCGAGGGAGCAAGCGAAGTTCATTCCGTGAGCAACAGTCGTTCCCCGACGGCTTCTGGAATGCGACGAGTTGCTGTCGCAAGCCCACAAAGCATGGAAGCCAACGCGAGCCTGAACACCGTTCGGGAACTGGACTCCGGGCCAGATTGGAGCCGTGACGAGAGTTACGTGAGAGGTCAGACGCACGGATAATTAGACTCGAGGCGGAGCCATCATGTACAAGAGGCGCTCTAAGCGAGAGAAACAAACTGCGAGAGCCGTCTCTGTAAGCTCCATCGAGAGCGGACTGATGCGAACGTCCGTACAGCCCAACGTACCACCACGGCTAGTACTCCGTCACGCGTCGACGTGCGAGTCGAACCAGATAACCGCGATCGGTTCGACCCGCAACGTCAGACGTGACGAACCACTAGTGTGGACAGCGCTCCAAGCGCCATGGCAGTAACGAGACGAGCGGTGCTCGAGCAACTCACGACAGCCAGCGATAGCGAGACGCGAGAAACGACGACAGTCGAAGCACTCGCAGCGGCACTCGAAGCTGACGAACGCACGATTGAATCTCACCTCCACGGGTTGGCGGACTGCGAACTGGCTCGGATCCGATCGGACGGGAGCGTCCGTGTGACAGTTACCGGTGAAGAACTGCTCGAACTCGAACTCGACGAGCTAGTGATCGTTGATCCGGGGGCAATACATCCGGATAAATGAGGTGAGTTAGTATTTAGCACGTGCCCACCTAACGATGTACTACATGGAGGCACTGGAAGCGAATGTCTAATAGCGAGACGACCGACTCCGAAGGACCACAAGAGGTCCAGTACGATCCATCATCCAACCGATACGATCTCTTCGAGTGTCCCGACTGTGATAACGTCGTCCTCGTCCTCGGTCGCGACGATCCGCCGGTGTCTTGTCACAACAAACCGATGGAACGCGTGACTGACTTGGAAATGTGCGTCAAGCCACCGGATGTCAGGCAGGTACTGCTCCAGGCCTTCGGGCTCCCGAAAGCAGGGCTGGACATCTGTCTGTGTGTCATCGGAGAGGGCCCGCTGTCGGCGAACGAAGTGGCCGAGGCGCTCGGATACGACCGAAGTACAGTCACCCGATATCTGAACAAATTGGTCGAACTCGGGCTCCTCCGGCGGTCGGAACTGAACCGGGAAGCGGGAGGTGTCGTCAACGTCTATCACTCGGTCGATCTCGAGCGCATGCGTCGCGAGACGCTGATCGGGTTCTACGTCTGGGCTGGCGAGGCAGCTGCACTCATCGAAGATGCGAACCTGACCAAACAGGACTATCTCGAAGAGAACCCCGATCAAAAGCTCCCAGACGTGTTCTGGGAATCGTTTCCAGAACGTGACGACTGACAGAGACAGCACACGACGAACCGGGAATTATCGGTTGCCCTCGAGTACCTTCGCTGCGGTCAACACGGGATCCCAGGTCGTGTTGAACGGTGGCGCGTATGCGAGATCGTAGTCGGAGAGTTCGGCGAGGGTGATCCCTTCGGTAACCGCACCGACGAGCGCGTGGCTTCGGTGGACAGCACCTTCGCCGTACTCGGAGACGAGACTGCCACCCAACACGCGTCCGGATGGGCGGTCGGCAGTGAGTGTCACGCGTACTGTTCCACCTTCGGGGTAGTAGCCAGCACGCGATTTCGAGTCGATCGTCTCCGTGATCGGATCGAAGCCAGCCTCGCGAGCCTCGTGGTCGAGGAGCCCGGTTCGAGCCGCCTCGACGTGGAACGCTTTGACCGCGGCTGTCCCCGCGATACGGCCCCCTTCGGTCGGGTTGCCAGCGATCGTCCGGCCGATCGCTCGACCGTGTCGGTTGGCAGTCAACGCGAGGGGGACGTACACCGGCTCACCTGTAACAACATGCTCAGCTTCCGCACAGTCGCCTGCTGCGTAGACATCCGGCAGGTTCGTCTCCCGATATCGGTCGGTCGCGATCGCGCCCGTCTCGCCGAGTTCGACTCCAGCAGCCTCAGCGAGCGCCGTCCGAGGGCGAACACCGGTTCCGACAAGCACCATCTCGACAGGGATTCGCTCGTCGGTTGTCACGACCGCCTCGACCGCCTCGTTGCCGGCGAGTTCTTTGACTTCCGTGTCGAGATAGACTGCGACGTCTTGCTCCTCGAGATGGGCGAGCACGGTCTCGCTCGTAGCCTCGCTAAACTGTTTTAGAACCCGATCGCCACGCTGGAAGAGATGGACCTCGAACTCGTTCGCAGCCAACGCTTCGGCCATCTCGACGCCGATGTATCCACCACCGACGATGCTGACGGGGCCCTTGCATGTTTCGAGGAACTGGCACGCTGGGCCACGGTCGGGCTGTTGGAGGTCTCCGTCGCTCCGAGCACGGCTGACGTACTCGCGGAGTTCCGTCCCATCCGACATCGAGCCGAGCGTGTAGACGCCCGTCCGGTCGACCCCGTCGATCTGCGGCGTGACTGCGGTCGCGCCGGTCGCTACGAGCAAGTGGTCGTACTCCTGGACGATCTCTCCGCCGTCAGTGCGGGCCGTCACCGTTCGGGTCGTCGGATCGATATCGACGACATCGTGGCCGGTTCTGAGGTCGATATCCCGCTGTTCGCGAAACTGCTCGGGCGTGACCGAAACGAGGTCATCCAGCGACTGAATTTCGCCTTTCACGTAGTACGGGAGGCCACACGCCCCGTACGATACCCACTGCCCTCGCTCGAATACGACGACATCGAGGTCAGGATCGTCGCGCTTTGCTTTGCTTGCTGCCGACATCCCTGCGGCGTCACCGCCAACGACAACGAACGTGCTCACAGGTCGAACTTTGCGGGAAATCGTATAACTGCGGCTCGAGTGTGCACTTTAGTTCCCAACCCGCCGCACGGGCGTGCAACCGAACTGAACCTGCGCACGGGGTTCTTTACCATCGCTACTGTTCAGTACCGTACCTATGGCTGATTTCGACGTCATCGTCGTCGGCGGCGGAACCGGAAATAACGTCGCTGCGGCTGCTGCCGACGCTGGGCTCGACACCGCACTGGTCGAACCGGGACCGTTGGGCGGAACGTGTTTGAATCGAGGCTGTAACCCTTCGAAGATGCTGATTCAGGCGGCAAACGCCGTAAATCACGTCCAGAACGCCGAACGATTCCACGTCGACGCTTTCATCGACGGAATCGATCACGCCGCTGTCGTCGACGAGATGGACGACCTGCTCGGTGGGATCGCCGAGGACATGGAAGACCGGTACCGCGAAACGGACAATCTCACGCTGTTTACGGAGTACACCGAGTTCGTCGACGAGCGAACGCTCGAGCTCGGCGGCGAAGCTGTCACCGCCGAGAAGGTCGTCATAGCTACGGGGAGCCGGCCGATCGTCCCACCGATCGACGGCCTTGACGAGATTGACTACCTCACCAGTCAGGACGCCCTCTACCTCCGCGAGCTGCCCGAGAGCCTCGTCATACTCGGTGGCGGGTACATCGCGGTGGAATTAGGGTACGTGTTTCAGTCGATGGGCACCGACGTCACGATCGTGGAGATGATGGACTCGCTCGTTCCGCGGGAAGACGACGAGATCGCTGCAACGTTCACCGAACTCGCCGCCGAGCGCCATGACGTTTACACCGGCCACCGCGTAACCGCCGTCGAAAAGCGCGGTGATGGCCACGCCGTCCACGCAGAGACGGCGGACGGCGGAGAACTGACAGTCAAGGGGAGCGAGGTGCTCGTTGCACTCGGCCGACGGCCGAACAGCGACGAGCTAGGGCTCGAGGCGGCAGGCATCGACATCGACGATCGTGGATTTATTGAGACGAACGAGTATCTCGAGACGACCGCCGAGAACGTGTGGGCCCAGGGCGATGTCGCTGGGAACGCGTTGTTCAAACACGCCGGCGACTTCGAGACGCGGCATACAGTCGCGAACGTCGTCCACGAAGAGCGAACGGCCATCGACCTCTCGGCGATGCCCCATACCATCTTCACTGCCCCCCAGATCGCCGGCGTCGGGGCGACCGAGGCAGAGCTCCAAGACGACGACAGAGAGTACGTCGTGGGCCGAGCCGATTACAGCGACTCGGCGATGGGGCGGGCGAAGAAACTCGAGTACGGATTTGTGAAGGTGCTTGCCGACCCGGACGGGAAGATTCTGGGCGTCCACGCCATCGGCGACGAGGCGTCGACGCTACTGCACGAGGCGGTCCTCGCAATGCGACACGGACTCGCCGTCGACGACGTGGCCGGGACGATTCATGCGCATCCGACGCTAAGCAAGGTTCTCGAGGCCGCATTTCAAGAGGTAACACGGCAATGAGCGAGGAACCGCCGTCCACGGAATACGAGGTGATCGTCGTCGGTGGTGGTCCTGCAGGGATGACAGCAGCGCTGTACAGCACGCGACTGGGTCATCGGACAGCGGTCGTTAGTCGCGGCGGCGGTCGGGCAGCGATGATGCAGGAGGTCCACAACCTGCTTGGCGTTCGTGAGGAAACGAGCGGTGCCGAATTCCTCGGTATCGGGCGGGAACAGCTCGAGGAGTACGGCTGTGACTTCTACCAAGATCTGGTCAGTTCGTGCTCCCGCGAGGAGGAAGGACTGATCCGGCTATCGGGCAACAATGACGACTACGACACAGAGATAGTGATCCTCGCGACGGGATTCAACGACGTTCGCCCGGAACCGCCACTGCCGCGGACCGGTCGCGGGCTCCACTACTGTCTGCACTGTGACGCACACATGTTCGTCGACAAATCGGTCTACGTGATGGGCCACTCGGAGAGTGCGGCCCACGTCGCGGGGATCATGCTGAACTTCACCGACGAGGTCGACCTGCTCACCCGCGGCGACGATCCCGAGTGGAGCGACGAGACGGCCGGCATGCTCGAGCGCCATCCCATCGATGTCGTCCACGAAGATGTCACAGGCGTGCAGAACGGCGACGACGGCTGGTTGAAAGCGCTCGAATTCGAGGATGGGACTGTCCGGGAGTACAGAGGTGGGTTCGCCATGTACGGTGCCGAGTACAACAATGGCCTCGCCCGCGAACTCGGCTGTGAGATCAACGACGACGGGACCATCGAGGTCGGCGATCACGGGCAGACCTCCGTCGAGGGCGTCTACGCCGTCGGCGACTGTACGCCGGGCCACAACCAGCTTCCGGTCGGGATGGGACAAGGCGCGAAAGCGGGAATCGACGTGCACTTTCGGCTGCGCGATTTCCCGCGGGACTCCGACATCCTCGACGAACAGGGGCCAGTTCGCTCGGCGGAAGTCCCGGGGATACCGGACGAGTTGCTCGAGCAGGCGGTCGACTTCCACACATACGACTGAGACGGTTCCCTGTCACTGGTTTTCGGCACACTCTCATGACGGATCGTGAACCCGCTAGTGCTGACTAACAGGAGTCCGTATGGGGGGTCGAGTCGATTCGCAGGCTCGAGCGTCGCTGCGATCCGCCGTCGTTCTCAGCTTGATGCGTTCGCGACGTCAACCCTCCCGGCGACGTACGCCAAACTGGCAAACAGCACCACCACTCCGAGCGGCAACAGCCAGGCGAACAGTGTCAACAGGAGGCCACTCGCCTGTATCCCGAGTGCGATCAGGATGACGGGCCCACAGCAGACCGTCCCGGACAGCAGGGCTGGCACCGACGCGAGCAGCCCTGAGCCAGCTCCGATCCCGCAGGCCGTCGGTTGCACGACTGCGAGATAGGTCAGTCCGAGGTTGAGGCCGACGAGACCGGCTATCGCGAGCCCGATCGTGACGTCGATCGGCGACACCAGAAGTCGGACGACACCGGTATCGAGCAGTGCGACGGCCTCGAACGACGCGGGGCCGGTCCGTTGAAACATCCGAACCAGTGGGTCGTCGACGATGATCAGGCTCGGGGCCGCGCTGGGTCGCATCGCGAGGTCGCCGATGGCCCAGAGGAAGGCCGCGAGGTAGCCGATCCCGACGAAAATGACGACCGCCAGCGAATCGCGGCGTCTAACGACGAGTGCCGTCGCGGCAATCGTCTCGTCGATCCGTCGCCTCGGCGCTGGATCGAACTGGGTCCAGGTGCTCATCCATGGACCTCTGTGGAGGGGTAGAAGCCGTACCAAGCGAACCACATCGCGTCAACTCCGATCACGCGTTCGAGCGGGAGCCCGTCCGCTTCGTACTCATTGTCGTCGACGATGAGTGCACTGCCGTCGAACTCGACCGACCGGTCGTTGGGGTTGCGGTAGACGTAGCCCGTATCGAGTTCCTCGTCGTAGGCGGTCGCATAGGGAATGTCGCCAACTGAGCCGACGACAACCCCACGCTCTCGGAGCGCCGACTTAGGAACGGCCAGCGCTCCGTCGGCGCTCCGGGCCCCGACGACGATTTTCTTCGGGTGGAATCGGTCATCGCTCGCCAGCGGGTCGAACAGCAAGCTCTCGTCGTCGTAGTAGCCGGTTCGGGGGTTGTACTGCCCGTAGGGATCGCCGCCGTAATCTCGGGCGTGGCCAGTATTCTCGGTCAACACGGCCGTCTCCGGATGTCGCTCGCGCCACTGTCCCCACGTCGTCCACGTCACCTGAAACTCCGACAGATACGCCCTTTCGTGCGGGCCGCAGATCCCCCGTGCGAGCACCTGCGACCACCATGTATCGCTCCCGCGGTCATACATGATGAGATTACTGTTGACGAGGCGACCGGAGACGCCGAACTCGCTCGCTCCGCGGTAGAACCCCTGTGTCGTCCCGGTCAGCGGACAGTACGTTACCGCGACGGCTTCGTCACCCACGACATCGTTGACGATCTCGTGCCACACGAGGACGTACTGGGGGTACGCCTTCGCGTCGCCGTTCAGTTCGACGCCGAAGACTGGATCGTCGGGCGACAGCCTCGAGGGCGGATCGTCGGCTGCGGCGAACTCGGGCTCATCAATCGAGGGGATGCCGTCCTTGCCCGGGCCGCCGGAGAGACTCGCCTCGTCGAGTTCGTCGGTCGTGTACTCCTCGGGGAGCGACCGGTCGACCGTGGGCGGAGCGCTAGTGATCGCACTCCCGTCATCGCCCGAGATAGGCGCGAAGGACCCGTCCAGACAGCCAGCAAGCGCAGCGAGGCCAACGCTACCGACCGCGCCGAAGAAACACCGCCGGGAGACGCCCACACTCTCGTGTCTATCTGGCATATCCGTCGGTTGGAGCGCAACACTCATAACCGAGCGCCAGTCGTGTGTGACCGACACACAGCAGTGTTCTCGACGAACGGGACGTTCCGAGCGCCCGTCGCTGCTGCGGAAGGCAGCGTCGAGTGGGCACCGACGAAGCATAGTAACAACTGAAACGATTCACATACCGATCGCACAGCAGTCGTGCGATCAGGTGTGCAGTGACGTTCAGTGGCTACTATACACCACCACACAACGATTGCGAGCTGCACGCCGGCGTCATGCTCGGACCGCTCGAGGGCAAGTACTTGAGAGCGTCCTCGTCACGAGCCCGGTCTCGAGTCGAGGAACTCGCGGGCTCGCTGGTTGCCCAGGGACCGGAGTTCGTTGAGGAACGCCGGATCACGGTCGACCTTCGTCGAGCAGTGAAATCGCGTTCCCATATGGATACGGCGGATGGTCGTCTGCTGAAACTCGTCGGCGGGGAGTTTTCCGTCTGCGATCCACTCGTTGACTCGCTCGATAAATCCTAACTCTTGGTTGAGAGAGATATTCCCCGACAGTTCGTTGCGCCGGTCGGCGATGACGTCCAGCGTGCCAGGTTCTCCCTCGAATTCTTGAGGATTTATCTGTATGATCCACAACTCTTCGGGTTTGCGTTCCGGCGGAAGTCCCATCAGGTCGTTGACCGGGGGATTCTGCGAGAACAGGCCGTCCCAGTGGAGGTGCCCGTGGATCTCGACGGCCTCGAACAGGTTCGGAACCGCCGCGGATGCGAGGACGGCATCGACGGTGACCGCTTCGTTGACGAACGTCTCGAAGACGCCAGCGTTGATGTCGACCGTCCCAATCACGAGTTCTGGGACCTGCTTCTGACAGAGGTCCGGGATCGCGTCGAAGTCGATATGTCGCTCGAGCACCGTTTTGATTCGTTGCTTCCCGACCTCCGGTCCGAGTACCTGATACGGACTGATCGAGGGAAGTGGAAAGCCAGCGCTTTCCAGTCGCGAAATCGTCGTCACCAGCGAGTTGAGCCAGCGGTCCTGTCCCCCGTCGGCTGCTAGATCAGTCCAGAGCCCGTCGAGGGTCGCACGCGCCCGGTCGGCATCGCCAGTGACAAGCCCGTACCACATTCCGAGAGCGTTGAACGCGCCACCGGACGTTCCACTGATCCCGACGAGTTCGTATGCGTCGTCCCACTCTGCGAGCAGCGTTCGGAGGACACCCGCGGTGAACGCTGTATGGCTGCCACCGCCCTGGCAGGCGATGGCGACACGCGTCGGGTCGCCCTCACTCATACGTCGTCGTGTAGCCGCCGTCCCAGAGCAGGTCGCCGCCATTGAGGTGTTTGCCGTGCTGTGAAAACCCGAACACGAAGAGGTTCGCCACCTCGGCCGGCGTCATCATCTCTTTCGTGCGGGCCTGTCCAAGCATCACGTCCTCAACGACTTCCCGCTTTGAGATGCCGCGTTCCGCGGCTGTGTCCTCGATCTGATTTACCATGAGCGGCGTAAGGACGTATCCAACGCTGACCGAGAATCCACGGAGCGTTCCCTCACCTTCGGCGGCGATGGCTCGAGTAAGTCCCTGCAGCCCGTGTTTCGCGGTGATGTAGGCAGGCTTATCCTTGGTCGCATAGTGCCCGTGGACCGAGGACATGTTTCCGATGGCACCGACGCCGTCGTCGGTGGCACGAACGTGGGGCATCGCGTATTTGGCTGTCAAGAACGGAGCCCGCAACATGATGTCCAGCAGCAAGTCATACTTCTCCATCGGGAACTCTGAAACCGACGCAATGTGTTGCATCCCCGCAATGTTCGCGACGTACCGGAGGTCTCCCTCCTCGGCCGCGACGTCGATCATCGTCTTGACGTCGGCGTCGTCGGTGAGGTCTGTCGGAACCGAGTGAATCTTGCCCGGCACGTCGAGACTCTCGGCGAGTTCTGTCGTCTCTTCGAGGCCTTCCTCGTCAATGTCGGCACCGACGATCGTGAGACCGTTCGCTGCGAGGGCGACCGCAGTCGCCTGTCCGATGCCCGATGCGGCCCCCGTTACGACGGCCGTGGTTTCGGGGCCGAAGTGTGGATCCTCGAGAACGAGCAGGTCCGCTGTCCGCAGTTCCGGTTCAGCTATATCGAACTCATTGTCAGACATACTCATGACAGAACTACGCCCATTGGGCGTATAATGGTGTAGTGAGTGTGTATCCGAGACACACGCCGATTTTCGTCAGGGTGCTTGAACAGTCTCGATCTACGCAAGTAATTCGCTACCGAGCACGATCACACCCACGAGCGCGAACACGACGCCGAGCGCCGGTTCCATGATCTCGCTGGGGACGTACTTGCCGACCCGCGTCCCGACGGTGCCGCCGATCAGCACGCCAGGGATCGACCACGCAACGACGTACCAGACCGGCGTGGCAGCGAGCGCGTGGACAGCAGCGCCGGCGATCGCAGCGATGGCGAGTACGAACACACTCGTTGCGATCGCCACCCTGGGTGGGAGTCGACACCGAACGATCAACTGTGTCGTCGTGATCTCCGGGAGTCCGGCGCTGATCAGGCCGGTAATGAACCCACCGGCGGTCGCGAGGCCAAGGCCGGGTGGTCGCCAGCAGGTGTCGTACCTGAACGTCTCGCCGTCAGTCGTCTCGATGACGGTCTCGCCACGGCCGGTGTTCTTCTCTTCGAGGAACGACCCTTCGCCCTCACCTGGAACGCACTTTTCGGGCGGGTCGTAGTAGACGAGGAAGCTTCCGAGGAGAAGTAACCCAGCGCCGAAAGCGATGGTCAGCAGCGTCGTCGGGACGTGATGGGCGGCGAACGCCCCCACTACCACAGTCGGCACCGCACCGAGGAGCAGCCACTTCGCGGTCGCATAATCGACTGTCCGCTGGCGAACATAGTTCAGCAATCCGTTGCCCATGCCGAATACTTCGGTCAGGAGGCCGGCACCGATCGCTTGCGAGGGCGAGAGGCCCACGACCAGCATGAAGAACGGGCTGAAAAATAACGCGCCCGAGACGCCCGAGGAGAGCGCGACCAGCGAGAAGAGAACCGACGCCGGAAACACCCACCAGTGGGCGAGAAACTGTTCGATCGGAAACCCAGCCGGTACAGGAAGCGACTGTAGCACGACATCGACGAGTCCGAGTCCAGCCAACCCAGACGCCGCGGAACAAACAAATAGCCCGAGAACGCCAATGAAGCCGCTGATCACGGCAGTACGGTTTCTGGTCATCGAGGGGCAGGTCGGGTGCCGTGACGGTGGTCGAAAACGGTCGGCGGGAATCTATCGATCCGACGTATCATGTTGTCGTGTCCCTGTGGTCGTCACGAGCCGGCTGCCGATTCATCGAACAGTTCTGCAATCGACTCCTCGTCGGGGATCCAGCCGATGAATTCGCCGCCCTCGAACGGGAGATCGACGGCGGCGACGTAGTTACATAGTCCGACGTAAAAATCGACGAGGAGGCCGAGTGCGACGATCTCCGCTGGTGAATACTGTCGCGAGAGCGCCTCGTGGATCTGGTCGGTGACGGTTCCGGATTCGACGGCCCGAGCGTACTGGAGCAACACGAACTCGGCGTCGTCGAACCCGGAGAGATCATCACCGCCGATCGCTCGCATCTCCTCGAGCGTAACGCCCTTGTCGCGGGCGATATCGACGTGCTGGTGCCACTCGTAGCGGGCACCTCGGGCTCGAGCGACAGTGAGAATAACCAGCTCCTTGCGTCTGTCTCCGAGCTGATCTTACAGCGTGTTCAGATACTCCAGCGTGGCCTCGAGTACCTCGGGGTTATGCGCCCATGCGCGGAAGATGTGGCGGTCGCCGAGGTAGTCATCAGTGAACAGGTGGTGGTACTCCGCCGGAATGTCGTCCAGTTCGAGCAGGGGTAGTCGTGACATGTGGGTCACTCTCTTATGCGATGATTCCAGCCCCGACGATTGCACCCAAGACGACACCGTAGACGATGTGGACCGTCCCGAACATCGTCATCATGCCACGGTCGGGTTCAATTCCGATGACCGTTCGCATCCAGAAGGCCATCCCACCGATCATGAGGACGATTCCGTGTAGACGAGACCGAGCGCCACGCTACTCCCGATCGAGCCGAACTCAAGCCCAAGTAACGGGACGCCGACGACGAAAACGACGCCAGCCCCAATGCAGTACAGGATGTGTAGCACTATCCCAGGCATCGCGTAGTCGTCAGGATCACCACCGGCGAACGTCGAGACGACCTGTGCCGTCGGTGGCGGTCCACCGTCGCCCATCACCAGCATCGACATAGTCATACCGATCGTTGCGATGACGCCACCGGCCAGCCCGGCACGTACGGTTGCCATGATCTATTAGACGGACGACGGCTATTAAGCCGCGGCGCGGTCGTTTAATTCAGTCACACACCCAGTCCACAACCTGTCTGCACGACCATCCCGTCGCTCGTCACCCCTCGAGCAGTGTCGGTAATATGTGCCATCCTCCCCGGCGTGAACAGTAGTTGCCGATTCAGATTTCAGGACGATCGCGTCGCTGTCGGGAGCGCGGCGTATTCTCAGTCGAAACGGGTCAGGACCGGTTGCTGCGTTCGGGAGTTCGAAATCTGTAACGGTATTGTCGGGACGTGGAGGGTGTACAACAGGTGCCTCCATACCGAGGATAGCTCCGCACGAATATAAAATGAAATCTGACATGTCAGTTAGGGGAGATTACGCGCCGGTATCCGTCCGTGGGGTTCACTCGTCGCGTTCCCGAATATGCTCGACGACGGTCCTGGAAATTGGCGCGAAATCCATCCAGCGAAGCTCTCCTCCTACTGTGACGATCAGGACATCAAACTCTACACGTACAAGCACACGAATCTCGAGGACGCAGAAAACCCCTTCACGCCGGGCGACTACGTCATCAAGCCGGATTACGACGATCCGGATCTCGCAGTTGTTCTCGAGGTCGTAGACGACGGTGGCCGAGATATCACTGTTTCGTTCTGCAACCATCTCGAGAAGGAATTCGGTGAGCAGACAGCCAGCAGACCTCAGTGCACGCTGTGACGAGGCTGATATCAAATCATATTCGTACAGACACGACGAACTCTGCTTCGAACACCAGTACTGAGCTGTTGTACCACACCCGTCATCTGCAATAGCAAACGGCGAGAAGGATGGGCAGGTTCCACATCTCGCGCTGGTCAAACAGCGGTTTGTATCATCAGACTTATCTTATATTTGAGTATTCATTCATACGTGGCAGATAGTACTAATTTGCCGAACTGGGTCACCGCACAGCTCGGCGTAACTATACTCGCACTGGTAAGCAGTCTCCTCGCACTGTTCGTTCTCCTGCCGTACCTGCAGTACGTCCTCTTCGGAATCGTGCTCGCGTACATTATGTTACCTGTACAGCACCGCCTCGAGCAATACGTCAGACCGACAGTCGCGGCGATCGTCGTGGTCGCAACAACTGTACTCGTCGTACTGCTCCCGCTCGTCTATATTATCACGACTGCGGTTCGACAGTCGTTCCGGCTTGTCCGTGCGATCAGACAGGGACAACCCAACGGTGAGGCGATCGAAGAACTCCTCGGGACGATCGAAGTCAATCTTGAGAGCAACGGGTATGAGGCCGATCTCGTTGGACTATATGAAGCAAATCAACACCGGATTGCGTCCACTCTCCAAGAGGTTATGCGGGAGATCATTACTGTCGTCGGTGATCTGCCCAGTATCTTCATCGGCCTGACCGTCACGCTATTCGTCCTCTTTGCGCTATTGCGAGATGGAGAACAACTCGTCGCATGGCTGCAGTGGGTGTTGCCGATCGACGACGAGGTATTGGCAGAGCTCCGAACTGGTTTGGATCAGCTCATGTGGGCCTCGATCGTCGGGAACGTCGCCGTCGCGGCCATTCAGTCGGTGATGCTCGGAATTGGGCTCGCGATCGCAGGTGTCCCCGCCATCGTTTTCCTCACTGTTGCGACGTTCGTTCTGACACTGCTTCCGCTGGTCGGTGCGTTCGGAATCTGGATTCCGGCAGCAGCCTATTTGATTGCAATGGGGAGACCAGCCGCCAGCGCAGCGATGGTCGTGTACGGACTGCTGGTCACGTTCTCGGACTCGTACCTTCGGCCTGCGCTGATCGGGCGTACTAGTGCATTCAATTCCGCAATTGTCGTCGTCGGCATCTTCGGTGGTCTCATCGTCTTCGGTGCCATCGGGCTCTTTATTGGCCCTGTCGTCCTTGGCGGCGCAAAGCTCATTCTCGATGCTTTCGCTCGAGCACATACCAGTGAGTCGCTTGCCGAGGATAGCGTGGATAAGACGAGGTCAGACGAAGTACTGCAGAAGATCAAGTGAACTATTCACAGCTCTAACCCTCGACATTCGACGGAGGTCGTCTGTTGAACGACGCATTGTGAAGTACCGCGGCTTCACCGTTTTGACCGCACGTCCCGAAACGGGCCGTGCGGTCGCAGGCGAGTTTAATTC
>NZ_FOIC01000024.1:16781-22126 GCF_900111485.1 Natrinema hispanicum
TGATTCATCAGCTGTGGAGTTGTAGCTCCGGCGGAAGGCTGCGAGCGTTCGGCTCTCGCCAGTGGCGAAGCCGAACGCAAACGACCACACGAGCGGTGGGATCTGGAGCTTGCCCTCTCGTTCGATCACGCCGACAGCCTCGGCGTGATCTTCCAGAGCAGCAGAGGGAAAGAGGGTAGTAAGCCGACGTTCAATTCTGTCTGAGGAGGGAGTGTTGGACACACTTGTCCCCTCCTCAATCCTCTCGAAAAGATGCCTCGATAAGCCACTGCTGTCTGGCGGTTCGTCACTTAGCTAAAGACGCATGGTGTAGCCTCAAGCGTGAACGGCCTATCTTACCGTAAAGAGACTCGATTAGTTGTTCATGCTTCCAGAAGATTACACAACAATCGGCTGCGTTGAATCACTAGACGGCGTCGGGGAAGGTCAGTAAATCGAAGGAGTTGAAGCGGGAAAATTTGGTTGTCCATGACGCAAATCTCCCGCTTCACCGAGCGTTGCGTCTCGATTGCACAAAGAGTTACGGGTGAACGAGGCGAATCCGCCGCCCCGACTGGTGGCGGCGGATTCGCCGACTATGCCCTCATTTCGCTGCATTGTCTCCGGATTTACCACAGAGGGTGTCATAGAACGAGTGGCGCACCAAAGAGCAGGGTGAACGCTGTGGTGGATGAGCCCAGCGACCCTGCAAGAGCATTCTTCGGTAGAGACGTTCTTCAATGTCGTGGAGACAGAGACGCTCGCGTTGTTTGAGCACCTCTCATTCGAGTTTCTCGAAGAGTTCGACGTGTTCGCCCCGGCGGAGACGGGGCGAACACGAGATCACGAGCCACCAGAGCTGATGTGTGGCTTCCTCCATTGCTACTACAAAGACATCTACGGCATTCGTCCCGTTGAACGAGAGCTTCAGAATACAGTTGTCTGGCTCAGTTGTGGCTTCGATCGACCGCCGTCGAGAGACGCGGTCGATCGCTTTCTCACCGATCTCGAACACGTCGTTGACGAAATCTTTGACCACCTCGTCGAGCAGGCCGCCCGCCGCGGCCTGCTTGACTTGACCTACTGCATCGATTCGACTGACGTGAGAACAATGCCAGCCGATCAAGATGCGTCGAAATGCTACGATCCAACCGCCGAAGAATACTACTCCGGCTACGGCTGTACGATCGTCTCGACCGGACAAAAGATCCCTATCGCCGCGGAATTCACCGAGAGCAAACAAGCACCAGAAGAGACGGCGATGCGCGTCACGCGTGACGCGCTCGCCGTCGAACAGCCGATCTGGATGGTCGGTGATAGTGCCTACGACACGCTTGACTGGCACGACCACCTGCTGACCGCAGGGGTCGTGCCAGTCGCTCCGTACAACGCACGAAACACTGACGACCCGAAAGACATCGAGTACAGGGTCGAAGACCGCATCACCGAGCACAGTAAGGATGTTCAGCTGAAGCAGTCGACGTTAGACGAGACGTACAACCGCCGTACAGGAGTCGAACGAACCAACAATGCAGTCAAGGACTGCGGCCTCGGGCACGTTCGAACCCGAGGCCGCGTCCATGCACGAGCGCAGGTGTTTCTTGCTCTATGTCTCCGTCTCGTCGTTGCGATCACCAATTATGAACGTGGAGACAATCCAGGAAGTACCGTGATCTCGGTGTGAGAAGACTTCTATGACACCCTCGTCAAGCCCACTATAGGCAAGGAATTCGTTGGAGCGGTGTATCCCCTTCCTCAGCGAGCGAAGCGGGCAGAAAGGGAGCTTACCGATCTCAATTACAGTTGAAAGAAAACGGAATTCTGCAAGGTCTGGGCGGAGTACCCAGTAGTTAGTTAGTCTTAATTGTCGCGGCGGAGCGCGAACAGTGCAGCGCCGAGGAGCGCGACGAGGGCGACGCCGACACCGAAGCCGGGCGTGCCGTCGTCGGAGCTACCGGTGTCATCGGAGCTACCGGTGTCATCGGAGCTACCGGTGTCATCGGAGCTACCGGTGTCGTCGGAGCTACCGGTGTCGTCGGAGCTACCGGTGTCGTCGGAGCTACCGGTGTCGTCGGAGCTACCGGTGTCGTCGGAACCATCGGAGCCGTCAGAGCCGTCGGAACCATCGGAGCCGTCGGAGCCATCGTCATCGTCGACTTCTTCGACGATTTCGAGATCAGCTCGGTCGGTGGTTTCGCCGTCGTCGGACTCGATCGTGTAGTTCCCGACGTCGAGATCCTCGGTGCTGACTTCAAGGGTCCACTGACCGTCAGTGCCCCACTCGTCAGTGCTGGTGATCGTCTGCGAGTTATCTGCGTCGTTCAGGACCTCAACCGTGATGGTGTTGTCCTCAGGCTGGAGGTTGGTCTCACCTTCGACAACGACCGTACCGTCGGACGGGACGGGATTGATTCCGTCGGCTTTCTCGCCTTCGGGGTAGATCGATTCAATCGTGGTCGAAGCGTCGGTGTAGCGGAAGTTCTCCATGACCATGCGGTCGTCGCTGGCGGTTTCGTCGACAGTCTCACTAGCGATGCTTTCACGAAGTTGTTCGCCAGTCAGACCATCAAGGTTGTTGACCCAGGTTTCGAAGTCATCGTCGCCGGAGAAGGTACCGTCGCCGTACATATCGTCACGGCCATTCGAGATGACGTGTGCAGAGACCTTACCCTGCGAGAGGGCAGCGAGACTCACATCTTCTTCTTCGAAGGTACCGTCATCCTCAACGGAGACTTCCTGGACCATCGTGTTGCCACGTTCGTCAACGAAGACGAGGACAACGTGGTCCTGACCACTTGCCGTACCGCTCACGTCGATGTTACTGTCGACGTCTTGGGAAATCTCCCCGTTGATGGTTTCGAAGTCAGCAGTCAGGTCGCCTGCGACCACAGAAATCGACTCGGTGGCGCTGGTACCCTGGTTGAACTCCGTAGTCGTGAGAGTCTCGCTCGTCGCATCGGACTGAGCGATGATACCAAGACGGTACGTACCGGGCAGACTCAGAATGTCCGAGCCACCCGTGTCACGGTTGGAGAGAACGACGTCTTCCTCTTCGAAGGTGTCGTCGGACTCAACATCGATTCCGTCCATGACGCGTTCCCAGTCGCCGTTATCGCGAGCGTAGACCGCAACCTTGTCGGTACCCGCTGCGCTCCCGTTGATGTCGACTTCTTCACCGACAACGTAGGTTCCTTCTGGGCTGTCGATCGTGACGTCGCCTTCCTCAACGTCGAGGGTGGTGTCGTCTTCCGAGTCTTCACTGTCGATGTCTGCAACGGACACACCGTTTTTGTAGACCTCAACGTCGACTGAGGAATCATCGAGGTACTGGCTTTCGATCGAGCCGACAGCAGTCGTACCGTCCATCTCGACGATAGCGTACGCAACACCGCTGTCGCTGTCGAAGCCGACCTCTTCCGTGTCGTCAACGTTTCGGAAGATGGTCTCTTTCTCGTCGTCCGTGATACCGTCACGGAAGTCGGAGCTGTCGATTGTCACAACGTGGGTCTGGCCGTCAGTCCCACCGGTGACGGTGTACTGGATGTCGTCACCGCGGACAGCGGAGTCGTTGGCCAGTTCGATGCCGAGATCCTCGTCGTTAGTCAGGGTGACCGTCGTGGTCTCGGAAGCGCTACCGAAGTCAAGGTTCTCCGTCCCTTCTGCCGTAATCGTGTAGTCACCGGTGTCCGAGCTGGAGAGGTCAATCATGATGCCATTACCGCTTGTGTCGATCAGTGCATCCTCGCTTTCGAGGACCTCGGCGGTGACATCCGAACCGCTCTCGTCCGTAATCTCGATTTCGACAGGCTCAGCCTGCTCGAAATTGTACTTGACGTTGATTCTCATGTGCTCCGCATCTTCAGTCGAAATGCTGGAGCCGTCAACATCATCCGAGATAACGTTACCATCGGAGTCCAGGTTATAGACGGTGATATCCGCGACTCGTGGCTGTGTAACCGTCACGGATTTGTCGTTGCTGCCCGTGTAGATACCAGTTTCCTGATCTTCCGGAATCCGGAGGTTGGTGTCGAGGGTCTGGCCCTCAGCGCCACCACTCTCGGCACCGGTCAGCGTCGTCGAGAAGCCGTCAGCGAAGGTAAGGTCATCCTCGCCCTGGTAGATTGTGTCTCCATCTTCTACAACAATACCATCTTCATATCGATTGTTCTCTGCCGCCGCTGCGCCGCCCACAAACGCTGCGGACATCGCAACGACAGAGAGGACCATCATCGCGGCCAGGAACACTGCACGTCCCTTCTCACGATAGGTGGTTTCGTTTGTCATTTATTTTATGTGTTTGGTTGGGTTGGTTTGCGCACGATCATGGAGGTGGCTGCATTCGGCCGACAACACAGTTCGATATTGCTACTGCATTTCACCGAGCAGCCTCCCGGGATAGGGGTACCCGGAACTACATTCTGGCTGGGCCATAAGTCTTGTGTATTTACATAATTTCGAATTGAGGTATCTATTTCTAGCGTGTGCGCACTTCTAGACCTCTAAAACCAGATCTAGCAAACCCATGTATGCTAGAAGTAATTTCAGTATCAAAAGACTAATTAGAATTCTGCAACTTTATCGCCTGTGGGGAAACCCACACCACACTGTGCGTCCCAATTAGGGATGCCTGTCATGGACCGCTCGAGGGACGGGTGATCTCTTGGGTAGGGACTAGAGTTTTTCCGTCCCCGTGCGGTTTTCAACTGAAGCGGTAGCGCGGAGTCTCCATTCCCAAGGAATGAGGGAAGTCGTTCGAAAGACAGGAAATCTTTCGTGATAACGAAAATCGAAGATTGTCGAACCACGAATAAGTAGGGAGGGGAGATGCGTGTTCGTTTAAATACGGAGATGCAAGCCAACAGAAGCAGGCTGATCGAGTATCGATTGGGGTGGTAGTGGACGGAAGTAGGGGAGTCACATCTCCCATGTTATAGGGCTACCAATTAGTGTCTGAGCCGATGGGAGCCCACCACCCCATTCTGATAGGGGTCAGTGAAGTACCGCGGGGGCAAGCCCCGCGGCTTCACCGTTTTGACCGCACGTCCCGAAACGGGCCGTGCGGTCGCAGGCGAGTTTAATTCCCCTCGGACTTCCCATGACGAGTCGTCTGGAATTAATACCCGAACGCTCGGTGCGTCCGTGAGGGTCGGCCGCTCCACCACGGCCCGACAACTCCCGTCTCACCACGCCAAAGACGCGGGTGTTGAGAGGAGTCGCATTCCTCGCAACTGCCGGCAGTTGCTTCGGATTACGGTCTGTAATCCATGTCGCAACTGTACTCTCCAATACGGTGGTATCCATCATATAGCTTACGCGATTCACCCTCGGGGTCAAGCCCCGAGGCACTCTCGCTGTATCTCTGTAGA
>NZ_FOIC01000024.1:22136-40122 GCF_900111485.1 Natrinema hispanicum
GAGTCGTCTGGAATTAATACCCGAACGCTCGGTGCGTCCGTGAGGGTCGGCCGCTCCACCACGGCCCGACAACTCCCGTCTCACCACGCCAAAGATGCGGGTGTTGAGAGGAGTCGCATTCCTCGCAACTGCCGGCAGTTGCTTCGGATTACGGTCTGTAATCCATGTCGCAACTGTACTCTCCAATACGGTGGTATCCATCATATAGCTTACGCGATTCACCCTCGGGGTCAAGCCCCGAGGCACTCTCGCTGTATCTCTGTAGAGCGACACGAAAGGCCTTCGTCCGCTCTGACTCCCAGCGGTAGCGGGGATCGACTTATCAGGTGTCACAGAGAGGTAGGAATGCGAGCCCGATGAACAGACACGAACTTGTCGACGTCGCGACGATCTCGATAACCCAAATGCTGCTGCGGAATTCCAAGTTCTTTTCGCGGTCCGTCTCCGGCGCTCCGATCGGTGACGTCGTCAGTGGTACCGTGATCGATACCGAAGGGATTCGGACTGGCAGCGTACAAGAAGTCTCTGCAGCCACTCCAGTCGGAGAGTTCCAAGCAGCGTATCTCGTCTCCCAGTGGCGAGGACAAGACGCACCGACCCTACTATATCATCACGGAAGTGGCGAGCAGCCGTTCGACTTCGGGCGGTTCAGTTCGAACTCGTTTCACCGCATTTTCGGGACGAACGCTGACCGAAACGTCAACCTGATTGCGCTCCGAGCACCGTTTCACGACCGCTCGAACAGGGAGTACATACGGGCGATGGGCGACCTGGAAAACTTCATCGGGATGCTTGCTACGTCGGCTGCGCTCATCGAGGCGCTGGTCCGTCAGATACGAGCGACACGCTGTCCTGCTGTCCTTGCTGCGGGTATCAGTCTTGGTGGCTGGGCTGTCAATCTCCATCGCGCTTATTATGGGAGTGTCGATCGGTACATCCCGGTGTTCGCCGGCGCACGCCTCGGTGAAATGTTCGTATCGTCGATCTATCGGAAAGTGACCGCCGAAGCTGCACGAGCGGATCCAACAGTATTGCGAACTATGCTCGACTTCGAGGAGGCCTTTACAGACGTTACTGCAGACGATTGTGACCCTCTGCTCGCTCGCTACGACCGGATAATCGAGTTCGAGACCCAACGAGCCGCATACGAGGGAAGTGATCTTTCGGTTCTAGAAAAAGGGCACGTCACTGGATCGCTTGCAACCGGTTCACTACGAACTCACATCCAACAATCGATCGCTAAAACGTGTGAATGACAAACACTATGACAATAACCGTTCATTTGATTTGATCGACGGCGATCGACGCAACCAGCCCATGACCCGACACCCCTTCGATCAGCGTCGGTGACTTCGCATCAAGCTCGGCCGACCGGTGAAATGACATGTTAGATGTCTCTGGCATGATCTTATCGGACTACACCGACCTGTCACATATGACTACGGGGCGCTGCCACGTTCGAGTCTCCCAAGTGTGCTCTACATCAGAAGTAGGTCTGCTTTGCTATGATCCCGAACAGAGTTGAAACGCGGTGTTCATGACACCCGAAAAAGGGATTCGATCTCTTAGATTACTCCTTGGAACACCCCATATCGCTAGATTAGTACGATATACAGACTTATTGCCGGCTACTAGAATCTGTACCTCGTGTCAATCAAGCGGTCGAAACCGATCGATCGGCTATACGAGGAGGTAGCCGAGTACGATCTCGTCATTGTCCCTGACGCCCCGTTAGCAAGTGCGCTCAATCGACGGCTCGAGCACCCCCACTTTGGCCCGTTCGCAATCACACCACGGCGACTCTCTGCCCGACGTCGCGAAACTGCAGAAGACCGGCTGGCCTTTCTCGAGGTCATCAGCCAAACCGATCTCAGCTGGAAGCAAGCATCCTATGCGATCGGGAACGTGCTCCAGTGCTGGGAGTATCGAGGCAGCCCCGATGCAATTCTCGAGTACGATGCGTTCGATACGCCAGCAACACGGACTGTCGTCGATTGTATCGGGTCACTCGAAACGACGTCACGAACGCTCACTGATTACCAAATTAACCGCGAGGAGTACGACTCAGTCGCCGTCATCGGCGAACAGCAACTGACGAACCTCGAGCGATCAATTCTTCCCGCAGAATACGACGCTGTCGATCGCTTCTGCGACGACTCGTTCGAATTGCCTCCCGTCCGAATCTTTGACTCGCCGGCAGCAATCGTCGATGCCGTCCTCGATACAGTCACGACAGAGAACGCCGACGATATTGCAGTCGTTCTCGATTCGAGTAGTGAGTATTCACCACTCATCGAGTCGGCCTTCGAAGCCACAGCGATCCCATACTACGGCGGTCCATCGTTCACCGACGATCAAGATCACCGAGCCGTCATCCAGCTTCTCCGGAGCACGATTGCGGGATCTGATACCCGCCTCAAGAGCGTGAAACCGCTCCTAACCCGTCTCGGAGTGACTATCGACATCGATCACGACGAAAAACGGCTCTTCGAGGTCGACGATCCTCAGCTCGAGTGGCTCCATGACTTCTGCGATCGGGCAGCAGCGCTCACGATCGGCGAGGCACTAACCGCCTACGAAAACCGCGCCGAGTGTACGCTCGAGACGTTTCGCGAGGAACTCGACCATCTCGGACTCCTCACCGAACCGATCACCGAAGAGACCATTGATCGGCTCACGTTCTATCTCGAGACCTACGACGTCCCGATCGACAGGGAGAACGACGGCGTCCTGCTGGCCGATGCGAAATCCGCGTCGTTTGTCGATCGGCCAGTCGTCTTCTATCTCGGCCTTGACGAGGGGTGGACACACACATCGCCAGAGCGACCATGGGTCGATCACGACGAGGAATTCGAGCGGAATCTCGATCAGTTCCAGTCGCTGCTCCAGAGTGGTGTCGACCAGTACTATCTCGTCCAGAACACCGCTGGTGGGACTCCTGTAACGCCGTGTCTGTACTTCGAGGACCTCCTCGAAGTCGAGTTCGAACGATTCAGCGATTTCGAATCGATTCGGCACTCACGGACGTTTCGGTCGACAGGCGCAGGATTCGACAAAGAGCCGGTCGACGCCGAGACCGAGCCAGAGACGGCACTCAGCCAATCGAGCCTCAATTCATACGCGAACTGCCCTCGAGACTACTTGTTTGGACGGCTCGTCGATAACCCTGACAAGGACCACTTCGTCGAGGGGAACCTCTTCCACGACTTCGCGGAGTTCGTCGTCAACCATCCTGCGTTTATCGATGACGCTGTCATCGAGGAGGTCGTCGACGTCATGATCGAGGAAACACGGGCGTTCCACCGTGACGTCGATCTGGCCACCCGACGAACGACGTATCGCGTCGGCCTCGAGACAATCGTCGACTACGTCGAGAAGAATGCACCGTCGGATACTGACTTCCTCACACCTACAAGTAGCAGTGACAACGTCTTCGCGACATATTTCGACCGGCCGGTCGACTCCCCAGCGACCGAACGATGGTTCGAGGACGACGACCGTGGGATCAAAGGGAAGATCGACCTGATACAGTCGCCGACACAGTTGGTCGACTTCAAAAGTGGCAGCAAAAAACCACCGTCGCAGATAATCAAACGCGCAGCAATTGAGCCACCGAGCGATCGCCCGAACTTCCAGGCGTTGCTCTACCTCACCTACTACCGGAGCCAGCGGCCGAATGAACAGCTCGAGTTTACCTTCTTCCACTTCCTCGAGACGCTCGATGACGTCGTCACAGGCGAGGGGACACTCGACGACTGCCTGACGACGGTCACGTACCGTCCGATCCCGTTCGACGAATTCGTTCAGTCGCGAGCCGTCTTCGACGAGCTCCGCGAAGATGCACCGAACGATTGCAACAAGACGTTCTCGAAGACGAGCTACGAGGAATATCAGACAGCATTCGACGCGCACCAGCCTCCCAGAACGCGAGATGCAGATAAGATGGCCGAGTCACCGTTCGGGAACGCACTTCTCGAGCGGATGATCGATGCCGTCGGCGATTATAAGTACGTGAAAAAGGGCTGCATGCAGGCATTTAGACACCTGTGTGGCTACCGCAAGGAGGGCTATTTCGTCGAGGATCTCGACGAATTCGAGCGGTTCATCGACGAGCAACTCGGGGAACTGAACCGATATCGTTGCGGCGACTCTCGGTTCCCTGTCGAGGGACGAGCAGGTGAGCCAAACCACCGATATGTGGACAACCGCGATATGATTCTGACGACAGAACGTGCGACCGATGACTCGGCCGACGAGACGGAGGAGACCCAATGACGACACCGAATCTGAAGCAGCGTGAGCTCATTGAGAGCACAGAGGGGCTGTATCTCGTCGATGCCGGCGCTGGGACTGGCAAGACGTTCACAGTCACCCGCCGCTACGCGAATATCGTCTCCCAGGACGACGTAGAGCCAGATGATATCCTGTTGATTACCTTCACTCGCAACGCAGCGACGGAGATGAAAGACCGCATCGTCGCCAACTGTGACTACGACATGCGGGCGCTGACGGACGCGCCGATCCAGACTTTCCACAGCCTCTGTAACGATATCCTCGAGCAGCACGGCTTCCATGCGCCCACACATCTGGGGATCGACGATGCAATCACTGGCTCAACGCAGATCCTCGAGAACGAGACGATCGAGCGTGAGTACTTCGGGGAATTCATCGACCAGTTCAGCGACGAACATTCAGAATACGACGAGCTGTTCCGGAGTCTCTCGGAGCCGACAGAGCTGCTGGGTCTCATCAACAACCTCGCAGCCAAAGGCGTCTTCCCGACTACCGACGGCTGGTATCGTGACAGTAGGCAACATCTCGAGGGTGGCTTCGACGCGTTCAAAGACATCTTCGATGAGGTGAATCAGCCTCGGAATGGGGGCAGCAAACAATCGAAACTGCGCTCGAAACTCGGCCGATATGGCAAGAACAAGTGTTACCTCCCGGACGCCCCTGATCGATCAGAGCTGCGAGGGCCACGTGGCACGAAGGCGGTTCCCGACGAGGTTGCCGACCGCGCCTTCGATGAAGACCGCGAGCACCTCATCGGATTCATCCACGATATCTACATTGAGTACCTCGAGTTCGCACTCCGCCGGAACTACCTGAACTTCTCATTCCTCCAGCTCTTCGCGTTCGTCCTCCTCTGTGAGGACGACGACCTCCGCGAGTCGCTTGCGTTCGAGTACGTGATGATCGACGAGTTCCAGGACTCGAGTGAGATCCAGTTCAAACTCTCGCTGCTACTCGCTGGAACGGATAATCTCTGTGTCGTTGGCGACTGGAAGCAGAGTATCTACTCCTTCCAATACGCTGCGATCGAGAACATCACAGAGTTCGCATCACGGCTCGGGCGATTCACGACCGACCTGAACGATGACGCCGAGCGCGTTTCGTTCCCGATCGAGCCGATAACCACTATCGAACTCGAGGAAAACTATCGGTCGACCCAGGAGATCCTCGATTTCGCAGAACACGCCCTTGTAACCCCAGCGAGTAGCCGCGAGTCAATCGATCGAGAAGCGATCCGCGAACAGGTCGTCTCACTGTCGTCGAACACCGAACACGAACACTCACAGATCGAAGCGTTCCACCACGATGATGAACACGAGGCGATCTTCACGAAGGTCCAGGAGATCGTCGGGAATGACGCCTACGCGGTCGAGGACAATGGTGAGCTTCGTACTCCCGAGTATGGCGACATCGCAGTGTTGACTCGCACGCGTGACTTCGGCCGAGACTTGCTGTCTGTCGCCGAAGAGTACGACCTTCCGATGGCGTACGAGGGTGGCATCGAACTCTTCCGAACCGATCAGGCCAAACTCCTGCTTGCCTGGTTGCGGATTCTCGAGACCAGCGCGGATAGAGGCTGGGCAGTCGTCCTCGAGCGTGCTGGCTACACGCTTGACGAGATCGACCATATCCTCGAGCACGAGGGCTACCCAGAGAATATGGCGGCGTTCCGCACAGAACTCGAAGCACTCGAGACCACGAACGCCATTGCACGACGGGTATTCGATCGCTACGGATACGACGGGTCGACAGCGGACGTCATCCTCACCACGATTCAGTCGGTTCACAGCGCGACGACGATGACGCTCGGCGATCTGATTCGTTTCATCGAACGGGGAATCGAGTCGGGGCACACCGAGGAGGTACACGCTGCAGCAGGGACCAACGCGATCACCGTCCAGACGATCCACTCGGTCAAGGGACTCGAGCATCCGATCGTGGTTCTCGGGAATATGAACAGCGGGAAGTTTCCACCTGCTGGCGGACGGGATGGAACGATCACGTACTCCGAACTCACAGGACTCCGCCAGCGCAAGTGCTATGCTGAGGCACACGGCGAGCCCCACATCTACGACAATTGGCGGACCGACGTCCTGAGACGGTGTCAGTCAACGGAAGCCGACGAAGAACGGAGGTTGCTCTACGTCGCGATGACGCGGGCGAAAGACCACCTGCTGTTTTCGGCTGGCGACGATCCGAACACGTTCCTCGAGGAGTTGCCTGTCGACGTTACCCCACTCGAGCCAGCAGTTGATACTGAGCGTGTTGAAGATACTGTCCAGTCACAACTCACCGTGCCGATCCCACAGCCGAACGGTCCTGACGGATACTCGCCTCACTCGCTAATGGGCGACGAGGTCTACAAAGATGTGGAAGAGGGGAGAGGGCGGGAGTTTGGCTCGTCAGTCCATGAGTTCGCAGAACAGTACGCTCTTGGAGACGATGTTGTCCCTCGAAACGACGATGAACGGAATATCAAGGGGCTTCTCGATTCGCTCGAGGGGACCCTCAGGGTCGAAGAACAGGTGTATCTGCCGCTCGAGAGCGATGGTGATCAGGTGACGATCTCCGGAGTTGTGGACCTCGTCCATGTGACAGCCGACCGAGCAGAGATCATCGATTACAAGACAGATCGGGGACGGCATGCAGAGTCGGAATATCGAACGCAGCTCAGCGTGTACTATCATGCACTCGATGCGTGGTTCGAGGATCGAGACGTGAGCGCCTCGATTTATTATTCAGCGAGGGACAGCCGGGTCGAGATTGAACCGCTCTCGAAGGAAGCCCTAACAGACCGTCTCGAAACTCGAGCGTAGCAACGAGGAACCATCTCGAAAGCTGGCTCTGGTCAAACGTGACGAGTCAGTTTTTCTGCACCTGGGAGTTTAGGACGCCTACGTGTGGGCCTTGAGGCTACGAATGAGCAAGCCAAAAAATTTGAGACGGGAGGTAGTACTCTGTCTACCCACTGAATACTGATTTAATACGATCATGGAGTGTTACTCGTCGCTGCTGTAGCCCTTGTGCTCATCGCAGACAGTACGGATACGAACCCGATCACCTCGCATCAGTCGATGTGTTTTCGCCGATAGTGGCTGGCCTTACAGTCTGCCTCTCCCGGATATTCAATTGGCAGATGTCGGGCTTCGACGTGGACGGCTGCGATTGCTCGTCGTGGCTGCTAGCATTGCACTGGCGCTTATCGGGCCGACACTCGCGTTCGCAGTAACAACTCCCGTAGCAGTTGATCTCATCAAATAGCCTATCCTGTCCGTTCACGGATACGATTACTAGTCGCGACCTGAATATCGAGCTTCTCGGTGTTGCGAATCCAGTCAAGGTAGTCCTGAAACCGATCCGCCGCTTGGAGGGCGGAGATCGTATCGTAGTCCGCCCGTAGTTCGTCGTTCGTGAACCGCCTCGGGGTCAAGCCCCGAGGCTTCCTGTTTCCACGACGTTGTCAGACTTCGTCTGACAGCCTGTCGAGGGAACCTCGACAAACGCGCTTTGCAGACACCGAGGTGGTGTCCGTAGGGAGCGCAGTCTCCACAGGCGTGTCTTCGGGCCATCCCAGCCCTAGTTCAGAAAAACCGCGTTGTAACACGTTCATCGCCACATTCGCGTCACGGTCACACTCGAACCCACACGACGGGCAGGAGTGTTCCCGCACCCAGATGGGCTTCGCCGTCTCTACACCGCACGACGCGCACTCTTTCGTCGTTCCTGCCGCTTCGACCTGCACGACGTGGCAACCGTACAGGTCGGCCTTGTATTCGAGCATCCCCTTCACGTCTAAGTCCTCAACGAATACGGCGTCGTACTCGCGGACGAGCCACGTCGTAACCTTGTGCTGATAGTCCAACACCTTCCGGCGGATGTGGCGCTTGACCTTGGCGACCTGCTTGCGTTGTTTCTCGTAGTTGTTCGAACCTTGCTCCCTCCGCGAGAGTTTGCGCTGTTCGCGGCGTAATCGCTCGTACTCGTCTTCGAGGTCGAGCCAATCCACAGTCTTGCCGTCCGACGTGTGGATGTAGTTGAGGATGCCGAGGTCAACCCCAACGCTGTTACTCGCGTTGAGCGAGTCCACGTCGGGTTTCTCGGGCAGGTCGTCCTCATCGGTTTCCAGTCCGAAGGAGACGAACCAATCGCCGGTCGTTTCCTTCTTGGCCGTGACTTCCTTGATGTCTGCTTCGTCGGGGATGTTGCGGTGGTAGCGGATTTTGATGTCGCCGATTTTGGAGAGCCAGAGTGTCGCATGTCGGCCACTCGTGTTTTTGAGTTCGAAGCCAGACTGCGAATACGTCATACTCTGGAACTCCCGTGGTGACTTCCACGTGAGTTTCCCTACCTTGTTCCCGTTCGCCTTCTGGTCAGAGAGGTTCGAGAGGTTCTGGTAGAATCGCGTGACAGTTCGTTGTAGGGCCTTCGAATTGACCTCTGAGAAGACGGGAAACTCGTCTCTCCAGCTGGGAAGTCGGGAGTGGTGTTTGTATGCAGACCCGATGTTATCGGCGTCAACATGGGCGTACTCGTACAGAGTGTAGTTGTATGCTTGGCGATGAACGTCGATGTGGTATTCCAGTTCAGCCGCTACCTCTTGTGTCGGGTATACAGAGTAGCGGTGACTGTATTCCATCGCTGTCTCTTGGTTAGAGATGTGTTTACTTAGTGGCTTGTACCCCTGCTTATCGGATTCAACCCCGGGGTCAAGCCCCGGGGCATTCTCCTATACCGCTTGTAAACACTGCGTGGATCTGCTTGTGGCACGGGCGACACAGCATTGCTGTCGGACTTTCCGCTCGCTCTTCGGGCCGAAGATGGTGCTCCTGGACGACCTGTGGATCGCTGAGTTTCTCATCAGGGATGATACGCCGACAGAGCGCACATGTGGTCGGCATTATCGAAATTACGGACGACGCGGTCAAAACAACTCGGGCTCACTGAGTTAGGTTGCTGGACCCATGTGTCGGGGATGGAGTTATCACCGTGACTGCGGATCGTTCGACTGATCGATAAATGGAACACTGACATCGTGGCCAGCAACGTGAGCGTTCAATTTCGCCGCCGGCGACTCGCTAACTGTCTCATCGTCATAATCTGCCTCAGTGAATGCGTCGGTGATTCATCACTCCCCACAGCGGTTGAGCTTCTGGCGGGACGCCGCTGCCAGAGAGAGTCGATCGAGTGATACTGGCGTTTCTGAGGCTGCTGATACGGGTTGTGTTCCGAAACCGCTCGCCGAAGAAGGTCGCTGAACGAGAACTATTCGATATTGGTCGAATTGACTATCCAATGCCCCAATTTTCTCGGAGTAGTGGATATCAAATTCACCTGATAAAAGGTAATGATAGAAGCCAGCGCATAGCCACATCACGTATTGAGACACTCCCAAACACTGATCTGTCAGGCCATGGCCGTCTCGAATGGCGGGCGGGAACCAACCGGTTAGACAGGGACTTCCACCAGCGTTCCCGCTTTCGCTTCTCGCTGAACTGACGATCGCTATCTTCGAGTCCAAACTGTCGCATATGTCCGAATCGTAAATCGCACACTGCCGTGGCTGCTCGCCGCCCGACCACGGGTGCCTTCGACTCCGACGAGCACGATGAACTGATCGCCGCCGACGATTGTCTTGCGGCATTGGATTGGGGGCTTGAGGACGAGTAGCTCTGAGTCTTTTTCCAAAGCTGCGGCCACCGACGGTAGTGCTGGACAGCACGTCATAAGAGACCTGCTCATCATCGAAGTACTCGCTGAATATCATGCCGCCCGTAACGACCAACCTGCATGCACGGTCACCACAATTATTTTCAACTTTGTAAACCACGAGTTGTATTATGGTTTACGGGACTACTGATCGAACAATCGACGAAGCAGTCGAACGCGTGATGGACAACGAACGTCCCGACAGGCGAGACGCCATAGCGTTGCTAGCCCAACCGGTTGCGGATGCGGTGTGTGCCCACCTTTCGACGGCGGTCCTTCCGGCATGCGAGTGTGAGGGGGACGCAGCGTGAGCGGAACCCCAAGTGACGGCATCGTCGGCGGAAGCGATGAACGAGAATCGGATGTCTTCAACGTACGGATGCGAGCGAGCGCTGGTGACGAGCACGTTTCAGGTGCCGAGACGATCGTCGTCGGCGACGGGTCCGGTGACACGGAAGACGAGGTCGCGTCGGTCGCAGAGTCGATGGTCGAACGTGCGCTCAACCATCCACGAGGCGATCCGGACGACGTGACGGTGACTGTCGAACGACTGTCGCGCCCGCTCCGTCGCGTCGAGGCACTCCCAGTGGTCACGGTCGACGTTGACGATGCCGACGAAGGTCGTCGAGTGGCGCAGGAACTCCTCGCGCGTGCTGGCGTTGAGGACGACATACAAACCTGTGGATTTGACGTCATAGAGGGCGATACCGCCAGACGCGGGGCGGCACTGATCGACGCTACCGACGGCTCACGTCTCGATCCAAAGCCAGCAAGAGGGGTGCGGGCGACTCATATCGGCACGAGCGACGCATGTCGGGACGCGCTCGAGGCTCTGATCACGGAGCACGGGGTCACGGCTGCAGAGACAGTCCAGGAGGCAGTAGTGCTCGCAACCGCCATCGCTCACGCGCCGGGGACGCGGGCCGAACTCTGCTGGTCGGACGATCCCGACTACGACGCGGGCTACGTGGCCACGCCAGCTGCATACTACCGGTTCCCCGCATTGAAACCGGAGAGCGCGACGGAAGGCGGGCGGGCCATCTTTGTCGCTTCGGATGAGCCTGTCGACGAAGTCATCGACTGTCTGGAGGCCCAGCCGGTACTCGTCGACGGGGTATCCGGTGGCAGGAAAGTCAACTCCGATGCGCTCTTCGGAGACAGTGGAGTCATCTAGCTGTTCGTGTTGAATTGACGCAGTTCGGAGTGTCTGACAGATTCAGAGGGAGAACGGTTAGTCCGTAGCGTGGACGCTATCGTAGGCGAAGACAGCGGCGAGGGTTGAGGTGAACGACACCGCCCTACTCGCCGCCTTCGGCCACATCTTGAACGGGGTAGTTCACCGGCTTGCCACAATCGACGCGACAGGCGAATTCGGATCACTGGCGAATTCACTTTGGACGAAAGTTTAAGCGGCTGCCTCCCAAAATCACCATACAGAACTGCAATGGCTGGCATTACAGATCCACGACCGCCACTTCCGGAGTGGATTCTCGAGTGCTACGATCGGCTGTGTACGCAGGCTTGTCAGCCAGAGATCGGCGAAGACAGTGTTCCGCTGATCGATTACGACGACGCCGTCACTATGCTGAGTTCCGATGCAGAGTTGGCACTCGAGCAACGGGACGTCGAGCACGCACTGACGCGCCTTCTCGAACGAGGCTATTTCTACGAAGTCGAAGACGAACTTCGGGTTACATCGCCAGAAGAGCAGTGTTGACTGCTCTCCAAAGAGCAGACCTGTAGAGAGATCTCAACACACGATACCGATATCGAGCCACTGCACTCAACTCGAGTCAGTTCGACATCTCGCCATTCCATTACCGGCATTGTCCAGAAGCGATGGCTGCGTTCTGCTAAGCCCTCACCCCATATTCTTTGAACACAGACTCGAATCCGTCATTGACGACCTGCTGGACAAACTCCGCGAATGAACTTCGATTACCTGAATTCTCCACGATCGACCGCTCAGGAGAGATGCTAACCAAAACACGGGATGAGCCGGGAGTGTCGATGCCGTTTTGCCCAGTTTCGCCAATCGCATCTGTAAGATCTGCCAGCTGATCTTCGACGAGATACGTTGCAACCCGCTCGTCAGCGGTCATTGTCACGGTCTCGTCAGACGATAGCTGACTAGCTGGCCTCGAGTCAGCTGTCTCGTTCATGGCGAACTCCGAGAACGTCGAATGACCTGTCATAGTGTCCACCCAACTGGCACCACACAAACCGCACTGGAAGGTCACGTGGGGAATCGAGTAGACTCAATTTTAATCCGTTGACACGGCTGTCCGAGTGAACAACCAGAAATTATGTAGCATACTCGAGAGAGTGGGTTATCGAATCCAAAAATATAGTTTGTAAGAGGGTGCTTTAGTAGGCTGCTACCCAAAGAAAAGCTGTAGATGACGAAACAAGCAGATCAGATTGACGAAGCGACGACTGACGTACCTGGCATTGGCGATACGTTTCCCGACCTGACCGTCGAGACAAGCATGGGTGAGCGCTCGCTGCCCGACGACTATGGGGGCAAGTGGCTCGTCCTGTTTAGCCACCCCGGTGACTTTACGCCGGTCTGTACCTCGGAGTTCGTCGCCTTCGAGCAGCGCCGCGAGGAGTTCGAGGAACTGAACGCCGAACTGCTCGGGCTGTCGGTCGACCGTGTCCACTCGCATATCAAGTGGACCGAGTGGATCGCCGAGAACCTCGACGTCGACATCCAGTTCCCGATTATCGCTGACGATCAGGGAGCGGTTGCCCAGCAACTCGGCATGCTCCATCCCGGTGCAGGAACGGCAACTGTACGAACCGTCTTCGTCATCGATCCAGAGGGGACGGTTCGGCTGCGTCTGACCTATCCGATGGAGATCGGCCGCAACATCGACGAAGTCCTCCGCTCGCTGCGTGCGCTCCAGAAGAGCGACGACGACGGCGTCGCCGCCCCCGCAGACTGGCCGAACAACGAGAAGTTCGGTGACCAGGTCCTCCTGTCACCGCCGGGCACCGAAGCGGACGCCCAGGACCGAAAAGCCGAGGCTGCTGACGACGACGAACTCAATTACTACGACTGGTGGTTCGTCACCCGCGACCAGTAACAGGCTACTGAACGGCAGTCCGCTGGTGACTCCCGAACCCTGGCGTAGTGTTCATCAGAGTGTCCTGTGCGTCGCGGCCGACAACGGCCACTGGTGTGGCACCGTCAAGCGCGTAGAGCGCTCCCTCGGTGTCCGATAGGTCGGCTGGGAAGCGCTACGTGGCCGCCGACCGGATCGTCGACGGTGACCACATCTGCGCCGTCCGGAAGTGGAACGCCGTCAGCGACAGACAGCGGAATTCCGCCGAATCCGTCAGACGGCGTCGGGGTCGAAGAAGAGTCTCTGGAAAAGGCATTACAGCCGGCGACGCCGCTGGCGGACCCAGCGACTACGGTCGCAAGGAGGGCACGGCGGGAAAGCGGAGGCATACGGCCGTTGTTACCTACTCCCGATATGTCAATCCGGGTGTTCGATCCGGTAGTGCGGCCGGGGCCACCCAACACAGATACTATTCAACTGATTGGCGGAGTGCTGTAACAGAACGATTCCAGCCTTCGAATTCTGAAGTAGGTCGGCGTTCGATTATGCTCGCCACCGGTTCCGAAGAAGAGCGATCCCGATCACGAACGGAATCCCGCGAGCAATGAGTACAAGACTGCGGTTTCGGCCCCACGTCGGCTCAGAACGAGAGACGACTTTGATTCGGTAATATTCCTGCTCCGAGCGGACGACGACGCCGTCGATGTCATAGACCCGTCCGTGAACGGGGACGTTCCTCCCGTCGAGTGCCTCCCGAATACGAGGAGGGAGTTCAGTTTCTTCACGAGAGATCCCTTGCAACACTGTTGCTGGCCCAACAGGGTCAAGCGAATACCGGATCTTCGGTTCGGAACCGTTTCCGACGCTACTGATGTTCTGACGGCGGAACGCAGGATCAATTCCGACAGCCACATACGATGAATCAGCGAACTGACGCTCCGAAATGACAGGTTCAGATGGATCGATCGTGATCGGCCCTTCGGACACAATCTGTTCGGCGAAGAGACAGCCACGGGTGAGTTCGTCTTCCCAACAGTCCAACCCACGTATCGGTCCGTTTGCCCCAATTCCACCGTTCATTTCGGATCCGTACTCGATACGTTCTGCAGTATACACTGTCGTCGTATCGTCGGCATGCGGAAACATCCAGAACGGTGATGTGACGAGGAGGAAGGCGATAATAACACGGAAAACCGAGAGCAGATTCCGTTGCATATTTTCTATCCGTGTGGCTGGCCTAATATTATTTCTGGAGATACAGTCGTCAAAGAATACAAATTCTAGAGAATCGTAATAACGATTGTTTCACTATGTGATAGCGCGGAGGCCCCGAACTCGAGGACGAGGACACGATCCTTGCACGTTAGACGGGACTCTCGAGGTAACTCTGCGAGTGGATGGGCGAAACCGGGATCCACGACTCGATGAACCTGCGTTCCAGCCGATTATTCGTGATCACCCACGACCTGCACGGTATCGCGGTGGCCGCCGACGGCGTGCTCGTAGACCTGTCGTAAGGTGTCCCCACCCACTCGAGCCCGAACGTCGGCGATCGATCCGTGTTCGGCGACGCGACCGTCGGCGAGTATCAACAGGTCGTCGGCGACCTGCTCGACGAGTTCCAGATCGTGGGAACTCAACAGGATCGCGATCCCTTCGGCGGCGAGATCGGCGGCGACGTCGAAGATATGCAGTCCCATACTCGGATCGAGCCCGCTGCCCGGCTCGTCCAAGATGACGATCGGTGGGTCGCCGATCGTCGACTGTGCGATGCCGAGCAACCGTGTCATCCCGCCGGAGAGGGCCTCGACCGGTCGGTCGGCTGCGTGCTTGAGGCCGACCCGCTCGAGCTGTGCCATTGCGTCAGCCTCGTCGCCGCCGACGAGTGATGCGTAGAAGTGCAGCGTTTCGAGTGCAGTAAAGCCGGGCCGAAACGCCGGATGCTGGGGAAGATAGCCGATCTCCCGTGCGGTGTCGGGACCGTTGTAGGTGATCGTCCCTGTCGTCGGCTCGTGGAGGCCAGCAAGCGCGCGAATGAGCGTCGTCTTGCCGGAGCCGTTCGGGCCGATCAGAGCCGTTACCCGGCCGTGTTCGATGGTCACGGAGACATCTCGGAGAACGGTGACCGTTCCGTAGTCGTGGTCGATACCGGTCGCCTCGAGAAGGGGTATCGTATCAGTCATTGTTCGTCGGCCGCGTCAGTTCGCAGCAGGTCCAGACCTCGTCTTCTCACTCGGTCTGTGCGAGCAGCTCGGGGCTGTTTGGTTCGCAACTCGATGCTCGGTCGACGATGCTCCCGGTTCGCATGCCGGGGACCGATCGCTGGAGTCCAGCGAGGGCCTTGAGTGGAGGGCCCGGGCGAGCGTCGTCGTCCCCTGCCAGGAGTTGCCAGTGCTGCCGTGGCTCCAGTGACTGAGCGGGCCGGACATCGCGGTGGCGTGAACATCGTTGCTGACGAATTCGTTATTGAAGACGCGATTTATCGGTAACAGGGCGCTTGCCTCCGCGCCCACGGTCTGCTCTTTCGACCCGTCCGTCGGAAAGAGGACTGTGTCGTCCATCACCGACCCGATCAGTGTTCACTCCGCTTCAAGAGCGTCGATACGGTCATTGAGACGTTCGATTGCGCCGCGCAAATCGTCCAGTTGCTGTGCAACGGGTTCTGGTTCCGTCTGCTGTGGCTCGTCCCACTCGTCTTGCGTCTGAGGCCAGTACTCCGGACTATCGCACTGTGGACAGAGGTAACCACGGCGATGATACGGACAGCCGCAGTGATGATGCCAGTGGGGCATAGTCTGTTTGTCTACCACTCTGAACCCAATGAATCTGTAGGGGGTGCCTGCTACCCCATACTGAGGCCAATGGTTTCCAATAGAACGGTTCCAGTGACTGAGGGCGAAGTAGAAAGGGGTCCGGTCAGACGGCTTATGGGCTACGCGTAGGCAGTGAAAAACTTACTGAAATTATATTGAAAAGCTATACGTCACTTCAGCTCGAATAGTCGCAGTATTGGGGTAAGACGTGTTTAAAGAGAATAATGAGTATCAGCAGGAAGCACTGTTTTCGCCTGTAAAAGACCTACAATCCGGACTAAAGACGAAGTTACAGAATCACTGGTCTACTCATTTCTACGAACATGTCTTCACCCAGATTGATGAGAAGAAGTTCGGCCAGCTATACCATGACGGGTATAGCCGGCCGAACAAACCGGTCAACGAGTTGGTTTCCCTGGAAATCATCAAGCACCTGCTTGGGCTATCTGATGAGCAGCTCGAACACGCCTATCTGTTCGATTTTCGCGTCAGGAACGCGCTAGGGAAGGAAACGCTCGGTGACAACATCTGTGCGAAAACGTTCACCAATTTCCGCCGACGCTTACTGGAACACGAAGAAGAGACTGGTCAAGACCTGTTGCACGAGGTTTTCCAGGATCACCGAAGCTACCTCCAAGACGAGTTCGAGATCGATGCCAGTACCCAGCGAATGGATTCGACGTTTATCGAGGCTAACATCAAGCAACTCTCCCGAATCGATCTCATCGCCAAAGTCGTTCACAACTTCCTGGACGATCTCCCCGACGAGATCGTCCAGGAACTCCCTGCCGGACTAGACGAATTCGCCGATACGGAGAACCTGGAGCTATCCTATGAACTGGAGCCAGGTGAGATCAACTCGACCATGGAAACACTCATCGAGCATGCTACTTGGTTGATCGACAGGTTCGAAGAGGAGCAAAACTACGCTGAACTGGAGAGTTTTGCTCATCTCCAGCAAATCCTCGACGAACAGTGCTACCGCATTCCTGAACTCGAAGACGATGACCGTGATCACGATGAAGACGACGATGACGACCATCCCGGTGACTCGCCGTCACCGGGATGGGAACCACTTAGAACCTTCACATCCAGCGAGGGAGAGACAGGCCACGAGCAGGCCAGTGATGAGCCAGCCCAGTCCAATGAGGACGACCACGAGCAAGATCGCGTCGGGCTGAAAGAGCCCGACGAGATCAGTAGCGGGTCGATGCAAAATCCCCACGACGTGGATGCGACTCACCGCCGGAAGGGCGGTGAGTCTTTTTGCGGCTACAAAGCGAACGTCGCTGAGACCTGTGGCGGAGAGAACCCATTTCGACTGATCACGACGATTCGCGTTGACACGAACAACACAGACGATGGTGATCTGTTAGCCGAAGACGTGCCAGAATTGCCGGAGGAGACCGGGTTAACGGATCTCCTCGTTGACGGTGGCTACACGCACAAAGAAGTAGAGGCGTGCTGCGATGATCATGGGATCACGCAGCACTTCACGGGACTAACCGGGCAGCGGCCTCCTGCAGAGAAGTTATCGCTAGCGGATGCAGAGTGGGACGACCACCGAATGGTTGCGTGTCCCGCCGGACACGAACCATTCGAGCAGCGGTACATGCCCGAGAGTGGTCGTATCTCAGGGCGAATGGGGAAAGAGTTCTGTGAAGACTGTCCACACAGGGAGAATTGCTTCGTCCGGGAGAAACAGAAGTTCTACAGTTACGGCTTCTACGAGCGGAAATTAGCACTTGCTCACCGACGCAAGCGGTTGGATAATCCAGCAGAGAAGGAGTTTCTGAACTTACGCGCTGGGGCTGAGTCGTTGGTCAATGAGGTGTATTACCAGGATGGGGAGAAAGCACGGTTCACGGGGACGATTAAGGTGAAGAACGCGTCGATAGCGAAAGCTATCGGGACGAATCTCAAGCGAGCCTCACGATTCTTGGAATCGGAGGCGAAGCGGGAGCACTCAGCGGGATAGCCGGAGGAGAATGGAATTTTCTCGGCTCGGAAGTTGGATTCATCGAGTTGGTGAGCAATTCAGCAAATCAGTCGTCGTGATCACTCGGGGTGTTCCCGGCGGAACACCCCTTTCTCCTGTGCCCTCAG
>NZ_FOIC01000025.1 GCF_900111485.1 Natrinema hispanicum
CTGAGGGCGAAGTAGAAAGGGGTCCGGTCAGACGGCTTATGGGCTACGCGTAGGCAGTGAAAAACTTACTGAAATTATATTGAAAAGCTATACGTCACTTCAGCTCGAATAGTCGCAGTATTGGGGTAAGACGTGTTTAAAGAGAATAATGAGTATCAGCAGGAAGCACTGTTTTCGCCTGTAAAAGACCTACAATCCGGACTAAAGACGAAGTTACAGAATCACTGGTCTACTCATTTCTACGAACATGTCTTCACCCAGATTGATGAGAAGAAGTTCGGCCAGCTATACCATGACGGGTATAGCCGGCCGAACAAACCGGTCAACGAGTTGGTTTCCCTGGAAATCATCAAGCACCTGCTTGGGCTATCTGATGAGCAGCTCGAACACGCCTATCTGTTCGATTTTCGCGTCAGGAACGCGCTAGGGAAGGAAACGCTCGGTGACAACATCTGTGCGAAAACGTTCACCAATTTCCGCCGACGCTTACTGGAACACGAAGAAGAGACTGGTCAAGACCTGTTGCACGAGGTTTTCCAGGATCACCGAAGCTACCTCCAAGACGAGTTCGAGATCGATGCCAGTACCCAGCGAATGGATTCGACGTTTATCGAGGCTAACATCAAGCAACTCTCCCGAATCGATCTCATCGCCAAAGTCGTTCACAACTTCCTGGACGATCTCCCCGACGAGATCGTCCAGGAACTCCCTGCCGGACTAGACGAATTCGCCGATACGGAGAACCTGGAGCTATCCTATGAACTGGAGCCAGGTGAGATCAACTCGACCATGGAAACACTCATCGAGCATGCTACTTGGTTGATCGACAGGTTCGAAGAGGAGCAAAACTACGCTGAACTGGAGAGTTTTGCTCATCTCCAGCAAATCCTCGACGAACAGTGCTACCGCATTCCTGAACTCGAAGACGATGACCGTGATCACGATGAAGACGACGATGACGACCATCCCGGTGACTCGCCGTCACCGGGATGGGAACCACTTAGAACCTTCACATCCAGCGAGGGAGAGACAGGCCACGAGCAGGCCAGTGATGAGCCAGCCCAGTCCAATGAGGACGACCACGAGCAAGATCGCGTCGGGCTGAAAGAGCCCGACGAGATCAGTAGCGGGTCGATGCAAAATCCCCACGACGTGGATGCGACTCACCGCCGGAAGGGCGGTGAGTCTTTTTGCGGCTACAAAGCGAACGTCGCTGAGACCTGTGGCGGAGAGAACCCATTTCGACTGATCACGACGATTCGCGTTGACACGAACAACACAGACGATGGTGATCTGTTAGCCGAAGACGTGCCAGAATTGCCGGAGGAGACCGGGTTAACGGATCTCCTCGTTGACGGTGGCTACACGCACAAAGAAGTAGAGGCGTGCTGCGATGATCATGGGATCACGCAGCACTTCACGGGACTAACCGGGCAGCGGCCTCCTGCAGAGAAGTTATCGCTAGCGGATGCAGAGTGGGACGACCACCGAATGGTTGCGTGTCCCGCCGGACACGAACCATTCGAGCAGCGGTACATGCCCGAGAGTGGTCGTATCTCAGGGCGAATGGGGAAAGAGTTCTGTGAAGACTGTCCACACAGGGAGAATTGCTTCGTCCGGGAGAAACAGAAGTTCTACAGTTACGGCTTCTACGAGCGGAAATTAGCACTTGCTCACCGACGCAAGCGGTTGGATAATCCAGCAGAGAAGGAGTTTCTGAACTTACGCGCTGGGGCTGAGTCGTTGGTCAATGAGGTGTATTACCAGGATGGGGAGAAAGCACGGTTCACGGGGACGATTAAGGTGAAGAACGCGTCGATAGCGAAAGCTATCGGGACGAATCTCAAGCGAGCCTCACGATTCTTGGAATCGGAGGCGAAGCGGGAGCACTCAGCGGGATAGCCGGAGGAGAATGGAATTTTCTCGGCTCGGAAGTTGGATTCATCGAGTTGGTGAGCAATTCAGCAAATCAGTCGTCGTGATCACTCGGGGTGTTCCCGGCGGAACACCCCTTTCTCCTGTGCCCTCAGTGACTGCACCAGTCATCAATGTGGCCACCTAAAACCACAACTACTAAAAGTTTTTAGGCGCGCCTAAACACAGATGGCAGAAACACAGTCGGTTAGTGGTCAGACACCCGCCCAGCAGCGAGCGGGATGGGTTACGGGGACGCTTATCCTCTTTTGTCTGGCGAGTACGATCATCACCGCCATCGCTGGGCTTGTTCAGGTGAGTTTCGGAGAGTACTCGATGACGTTCCTCGAGGCCTGGCGGGCAGTGTTCAATCCTAACGTGATCTTGAATGTCACCGCGTGGTCAGCGTTTCTGTTCGGGACGGAGCTTCCGGAGATGAGTACCGCGAGCATCGTCGTGTGGGAACTCCGAGTACCGCGCGTGTTCGTGGGGATCATCACTGGGGCGACGCTTGCGGTCTCCGGTGCGATCTTCCAGGCCGTAACGCGCAACGAACTGGCGAGCCCCTTCGTGTTAGGAGTTAGCTCCGGCGCTGGGTTCGCCGTCTTGGCGACGCTGATCGTTTTCAGCGGGCTCGCGTCGGTGCTGCCACTCATCGCGACCCTGGGAGGTGCGGTTGCATTTATCATCGTCTACACGATCGCTTGGAAGGGTGGCACGAGTCCCGTCCGTCTCGTTCTCGCCGGCGTCATCGTCAACATGGTCTTTCAATCACTCCAACAGGGGCTGTTCTTTTTCGCTGACGACCTCGGTGTCGTCCAGACGGCAGTCGCTTGGCTTACGGGATCACTGACGGGGACCGGCTGGGACGAGGTCAGAATCGCGATCCTCCCAGCGCTCCTCTCGTGTGCAATCGCGATCGGTGGAGCGCGACAGCTAAACGTGTTGATGCTGGGCGAACGGACTGCCCGATCGCTCGGGATGCGCGTCGAACGGACTCGCTTTCTCCTCTCAGTCGTTGCCATTCTGGCTGCAAGCGCTGCGATCGCTGTCGCCGGGATTGTCAGCTTCTTCGGACTCGTCGTCCCGCATATCGTTCGAAATACCGTCGGCGGTGACTACCGACGGCTGATACTCGGTTGTCTCTTCGCCGGCCCTGCACTGATGGTCGTCGCCGACGTCGGTGCACGTCTCGCGCTGTCTGGCACCCAGCTTCCCGTCGGCGTTGTCACCGGACTCGTCGGCGGCCCATACTTCCTCTATCTGATGCGCAAGCAACAATCGATGGGTGAATTATAATGGCACGCACACAGGACCACGAACGCGAACAGGACCGGATCACTGACGAGGACGGCGTTGCCATCGACAGCGCACTCGTCGGTGAGAACCTCGAGTTGAGCTACCCGACGAGTGAGGAACCGATCGTCGACTGTGCACGCCTCGATATCCCCGAGGAGGCGGTGACCGCACTCGTCGGCCCGAACGGCAGCGGGAAGAGCACACTGCTGAAGGCGCTCTCGAACCACCTCGAGCCGGAGACGGGAACGGTCCGAATTCATGGCGACGACCTCGACTCGTTCAGTCAGAAAGCACTGGCGCGCGAACTAGGTGTCCTCTCACAGGAGAACGACTCGCTGGGCTCGATCTCCGTCGAAGATCTCGTCTATCACGGCCGGTACCCCCACCGTGGATTCTTCGACAGCGTCAGTGAAACGGATCGCGAGGCAGTCGAACGCGCGCTCGAGTTGGCGGGTATCGAACACCTCCGAAACGCCGAACTCGGGCAACTGAGCGGTGGGCAAAAGCAACTGGTCTGGATTGCGATGGTGTTGGCACAGGACACCGATGTCCTATTGCTCGACGAGCCAACGACGTTTCTGGACGTTCACCACCAGTTTCGCGTCCTCGAGACGATCCGTCAGCTAAACGAACAGAAGGGGGTCACCGTCGCTGTGATACTCCACGATATCTCGCAGGCAGCGCGTTTCGCCGACTATCTGATCGCGATGTGTGACGGCGAACTCTACGACTGGGGGCCGCCCGAAGAGGTCGTCACCGAACAGTTGCTCGCCGACGTCTTCGGCATCGAAGCGACCGTCAGGTACGAACCCGAACTACAGGTCCTCCCGAAGCGTTCGTTGCCGAATCGCCGGTTGTAGTGGCTCCGTTCGGAACGTTTTTGTATTTTTAGGCCAGCCTAAAATCTGATGGAGACTGACGCGAGACGGACGAGACGCGGGGTACTGAAAACGGGGGCGGCAATCGCCGGACTCGGCATAACCGCCGGTTGCCTTGGTGATTCTGGGTCATCGAATGACAGAGCGGATGGAGAACACGGACATTCCGTTACCATGGAGCCCGTTGGTACCGTCGAGTTCGATACCGTCCCAGAACGGTGGGTACCCTACACAGGAGATTACGCCGACATGGGCGTTGCACTCGGGCAGGCTGATGGACTGGCTGGCATCGGCCTCCGGAGTCGGTTCGCCGCACACCACTACGACGAGTTGCCGGGCGTCTCGGTCGAGACCGACGAACTCACACAACTCTGGCAGGGCGGTACCGACCGCGAAACATTCTACACTATCGATGCGGATGTCCACCTGATCGACCCCAACTTCATGATCAATCGACTCGGCTGGAGCCAGGACGACATCGACGGGATCGCGCGAAACGTCGCGCCGTTCGTCGGCAACACGATCTTTTCAGCCAGTTACGACTGGCACGACTATTCCCGCTACACGCTGTACGAAGCCTTCGAAAAGGTAGCCGCAGTGTTTCAGGAACGGGAGCGCTATGAGGCGTTCGAACGACTCCACGAGGACGTCATCGCGAACGTGCAGTCACGACTACCTGACGAGCGGCCCACCGTTGCAGTGCTCGTTCCTGCGTCCCAACAACCAGAGGCGTTCTATCCGTACCTCATCGACGAGGGAACGCAATCCAAACACTGGAACGACCTCCGTGTCGAGGGTGCGCTGGCGAAAAACGGCATCGCCGACGCGCAAGCAACCGGCGGAACCATCGATTACGAGACGCTTCTCGAGATCGACCCCGACGTCATCGCGATCAGACAACAGGGAGCCGTCACCGACGCGGCGTTCGAGGACGGGATGGTTTCGTACCTGCGAACCCACGACACCGCGAGAAACCTCCGAGCGGTCCAGAACGATCGCGTCGTCTACGGCGGGATGACCTACCAGGGACCGATTATCCATCTCTTCCAGCTCGAGCGGGCCGCACAGGGAATCTATCCTGACGAGTTCGGCGACGAGGAGCTGTTCGACCGACAGGCGGTCGCTGACATCGTCACTGGCACGTTTTAGGACAAACGATCGCCTGGCTTCGAAACGCTTTTCAATTTTTAGGTTAGCCTAAAAGCTGATGAACGGAGAAAACAGTTGGACGAGACGAAACGTACTTCGAACGAGTGGAGTTGTCGCTGGCGTGAGTACAATGGCCGGCTGCATCGGCGGGAGCGGAACGTCAGACGACGACGCTGCGTACACGGTGTCGATGCCGCCAGTCGGCGAAGTTGAGTTTGACAGCGTCCCGAAGAAATGGGCGGCCAATAATGGTAGCTGGGCCGATATGGGGATTGCACTGGGTCAGGAGCCGCCCGAAGCCCTGTATCTCGCCAGTCGCTATCACACGCAGTACTACGACGATATTCCTGGCGTGAGCGTGGATAAAAGCGATATGACATCGCTCTGGGAAGGAGAACTGAATCCGGAGGAATTCCTCGAGTTGAGCGAGAGCGTCGACCTCTTCGTCAATGATCCGAACTTCATCCTCGGTCGAACCGACAGCTGGGCCCAGGAGGATATCGACCGAATCGAAGCGACGGGGACGCCTTTCTTCGGTAACAACATCTTTTCGACCGGCTACGGGTGGCACGACTACGACTACCTCTCGCTGTACGAAGCCTTCGAGAAGCTGGCGCAGGTCTTTCAGGAAACGGAGCGATACGAGGCCTTCGCGAGCCTCCATGACGAGTTCCAGTCGAACGTCACTGATATTGTCCCACCGGAGAGCCAGCGACCGAGCGTCGCCATCATGTGGGCCACCGAAAGCGATATGGGATCGTTCTCGCCGTACCTGATCGGCGAAGGAACGAGTTTCAAGCAGTGGCGTGACCTCAAGGTCACGGACGCGTTCGCCAATACAGACGTGCGAGACTTCCACAACACGCGTGGTTCAGTCGACTACGAGACACTGCTCGAGATCGATCCAGAGATTATTCTGTTCCGCGGACAAGAATCGAAGACCGCCGAGGAGTTTCAGAACGCGATCGTCTCCCAGATGAAAAACGACAGTGTCGCCAGCGAGCTAACGGCCGTCCAGAACGGCGATGTCTACCGAGGTGGGCCGCTTTATCAGGGCCCAATTACGAACCTCGTTGTGACCGAGCGGGCAGCCAAACAAATCTATGACATTGAGGTGGACCTCTACGACCGGACGGAAGTTAGCGACATCGTCAACGGCGACTACTAGACCCATCGAGTGTGGGACTCGAGTCGTTTCGGCAGAACTGTCCCTCCCAACGGCGTCTACCCAGTCGGGAACGGAGCTGGTGGGTCGGCGGCCGGCACCGACGGTCACTGTTCGATTCGATTGATTTAAAAATCCCTCGTCAGAATCAGTATTGCACCACTGTTTTGGCTGGCCTAAATCGAATGAGTTATCAAGTTTTAGGCGAGCCTAAAAAATATGCGATCAAGCAGACGGGAGCTATTGGCAGCGAGTACGGCCGCAATTGCAGCTGGACTTGCCGGCTGTAGCGCTTCGGGAGAGGATGGGGACAACACGACAAAAACAGCCTCACAGGGAACCGACGAGGCAGAGACGGCCGCGTCAGTGAATGCGGCTGTCAGCGCAGAGTGGAACGCGATGCGCGCCCGTGTCTGGGATTCCCTTTCGCTGGGCGTCGCCGATGAAACGGGTGCTGGCGCATCGGTCGCTCAGCAGACGTTTGCCCGGTTCGAGCAAGCCTCCGGGGAGTACGGTGCTCACGAGATGCTCGAGGCGACGAGTGAATCGAACTACGAAGCGTTCGAGGAAGCGCTGGATGAGCTCCGAACGGCAGGACTCCAGGCCGGAAACATCAGTCGCGCTCGCGAGGAGACAGCTATCGCGAGCACGCAACTCGCCGAGGTCCAGCAGGCACTCGCTGGCGAGACGACGGCACAGCTACTCGATCTGCAGTTGTTCGGGGTTACCATCCAGAACGCCGCGTTCCTCGCGGCCTCGGGGAACTTCGAGGCGGCACAAACCACCGCAGCAAACGTCCTGAGTCGTTTCGAAGAGGCGCCGGTTCACGATGCACTCCCATCGGCCGACAGTGAAGCCTACGCTACGTTCGAGAGCGCTGTCGCGGCGGTCGAATCGGCTGCTGGGAACGAGAATAGCGAGAGTGTCCAGAAAAACGCCAATGAGGCGTTCGAGGCGGCGATCGATGGCAGCTACGCGATTGCTGACAACGAGTCCGCTGCGGGTGCGGGGCATATGGCAGCGCTCCAGGCCCAGGGCTGGGATGCGGCGGCACTCGCATCGATGGGTGGCCCCTCTTCGTCGTTCGCACACGCTGCCGCATTGAATATCTATCGCGCCCGCGCGTACGACTGCCAGTGGCTCGCTGCTCGTGGCGAGACCGACCGGGCTGCGACGATGGCGAGCGACATTTTCGCCCACTTCGAAGGCGCACGAGCACACGAAGCACTCGAAGAAGCCGACGGTGACGCCTACGAAGGCTTCGAAGCCGGACTCTCGGATCTCCAGTCCGCGATCAAGAACGGAAACGCGTCCGATATCGACGCTGCTGTCGAAACGGTTGATTCGAATCTTGTGGCCGGGATCGAGGCACTCGCCGGCGCGAACGCACCGCTTCTCGAGGCAGCGTTCTTCCGAGCACGGTTCGATGACGCCCGTGAACTGTATCGCTTGGGTCAGAATACCGTCGCTGCCTCGATCGCAGAGGACCTCTTCGAGCGGTTCGAACAAAACGAACTCGAGGTTCACGAGACGGTCGAGTCGACCAGCGAGGATCTCTACACCCAATTCGAGGAAGAGCATCTCAGCGGTCTGATCGACGCGTTCAAGAACACGAACGACTCCGGTGTCGAAACCCATTACGAGGGAGTCCAGTCGACGCTACTGGAGTTCGAAACGATGGCCGGCAGCACCGCAACGGTGAGCGGTGCCGAGGGTGGCTACATGGCCGCTCGCGGCTTCGACGCAGCCGTCCTCGATACGCTTGGAAATGACAGTCGAGCACAGGCGATCGCTCAGGACGCGTTCGAACACTTCGAGTCCGGCGCGGGCGGCTACCACGAGGCGCTCGAGGAGGCGGACGAATCGACCTACGAGACGTTCGAAGAACGACTCGGCGGGATCTCCACGGCTGCCAGCAACGGCGACGACGTGTATCCTGTCACAAAGCAGTTCAACGCGGAGGCGCTGGCGTCGGTTTACGCCATCGTCAGCAGCAGTGGTGGCTCACACACCGAGGCTGCCGCGGCCGTAATGCAGGACGTGTTCGGTCACTTCGAGGAGGCTCGCGTCCACGAACTGATCGAGGAGGCCGATCACAACGCCTACGAAACCTTCGAGGCACAACTCGACGCCTACATCACTGCGCTCCAGGAGGACGGCGACATTGGTGGGGCAGCTGAGTCGTTCGCAAACGCCTCGCAGTACGCGCAATTCGCACTCGTCGACAGCGTCGAAAAGCTCCCTCTCGATCTCGACCTAGCCGGAGCATCGGGCGGCTCACACTCGCACTCCCACTCGGACGACGGTCATGGTAGTAACGCAGACCTCCAAGGCGGTCCAAACGTTGTCGAAGGTGTCCCCGAGAACGCTGATCACGTCATCGACATGACTGCCGTCGCATACGAGCCGGCAGAGATCACGGTCTCGAAAGGTGACAAGGTGGCCTGGACCTACGCGAGTGGCGAAGCGCACTCCGTGACCGCGTATGAGGACAAGATTCCCGACAGCGCCGGATACTGGGCGTCGGGTGGCTTCGACTCGCAGTCCGCAGCAGAGACCGGCTGGGAGAACGGGAAGGGTGCCGTCCAACCCGGTCAGTCATACGTTCACACCTTCGAGGCGACGGGGACACACGAATATTACTGTATTCCCCACGAAGCCGCTGGGATGGTCGGGAAAGTCATCGTCGAATAGGCGCTCTGATCCAGTCGGCGACTCGCTCATGGTGGCTCGAGAGAGCGTAGGCGTCTGAGGACGACGAAGGAGTGCCCCTCGTGTGGGTTTGAATGTGACCGCGACGCAAACGCGGCGATAAACGTCCTCAGTGCGGTTTTTCTGAATTAGGGCTGAGATGGCCCGAAGACATCCTGTGGAGACTGCGCTCCCCACGGACACCACTCAGGTATCTGCAAAGCACGTTTGTCGAGGGAACCTCGATAGGCAGTCAGGCGAAGTCTGACAACGTCGTGGAAGCAGGAAGACTCGGGGCTTGACCCTGAGGCGATTCACGTATGTTCGTCTGGCGGGACTTCAGCTTCGACGAGATTGCTGAGCAGCTTGAGTCCTCGACCGAAGAGCACGACAAAGTCGTCGAACGTGACGATCCCGGTAACCTGTCCATCTTCATCAGTGGTTGGAATTCGGCGGATATTTGCGTCCATCATCACACAATTCACATCGAAAATACCAACTCTCCGTCTCCACTGTGACGGGATCATCGCTCATTACGTCGGCAGCGGTCGCTGTCGTGGGAATCAGAACCGGCCAACGGTGGCACTGGAGTGCTGTTACGGTTGGCCGTGATGAATGTGCACACGGAAAATGCGAACTACAGTGTGATAAGTGTGAGTTTGACCAGACGTTCACGGAGCGGGCTGGTGCGAACTGGGCTGCCAGTAATCACGAGGCTGATAACCCAACCCATCGGGTGACCACCCGAGACACCCAGCCTGCCTGAGCCACACAGTGAGTTGATACACCCGGAGCGCAGTCGCCACAGACACTCGAAAATTATGTAGTGATTTTCGCAGCCCGTCAGAATCACGAAGCGATTTTGAAGACGATGATTCGGAGTGTCTTGCTCCTCCTTCCTCGAGACTGTGAGAAAAGATTCCATACGCGCTGGATCCCTCGCTGCTCATGCCTGCGCTACGATTGGCGGTTGCTGATACTGCCGGACAAAACGGTTCAGACACCGATCGCACTCGAGACGCTGTCGCCGACGGCGACAGCCGTCGAGACGCGATCGAGTATTCACTGACTTTTGTCCGGTAGTATGAGAAAGGGGTGTAGCGCCTCAATTCAGTGAAAGCGAGAGTGTTTGCCTCACGGTTCTGGACGCATGTTCAGGCTGTCTCGATAGCTACCTTCTATCAGCAACCCCACTTGGTCACCGGTCCCACTGGCGATAGCCAACGAGGCCAACACTGAGGAGGCCGATAAGAACGAGACTGACGCCTGTAAACGGAAGGCCACCGAACCCACCAGCTGCGGTGATCGACTGTTCACCGTTGGTACTGGTTTGAGACTTCGTTGCAGTCGATTCCGTAACCTCGACGGTTTGGCTCGTCTGCGCTGTGCGGTCGCCGACCGTGTACGTCGCCTCGAGCTCAGCAGTCCCGACCAGTGCATTGGTGGCCGGAATCGTCACTGTCTCAGCAGACGCTGCGTCGACAGTCCCGATCGTCGCATCCGGCAACTGAGTGTCGCCTCCTTGCCCCGAAATCGATACATCGCTAACTGGGGCGTTCCCCTGATTGGTGACTCGGTACTGAAGCACTGTCGATCCGTTTTGCTCGAGGACTGAGGCGTACAGACCGACGTCTTCGCGTAACGGTTCGACTTGAATCGACCGAGTGGCCGTTACTTGACTTCCACTATTGTACGCCAACGTCGCCTCGAGGCTGTTAGAACCGATTTTCTCAGGCTGGACGTTGAAATCGAAGGTCGTCATATTTCCAGCACCGAGCGTCGGACGAACCCGCGTTGGGTCTTCGACAGTTCCGTTGCCCTCGAGCCGGAGCACGAGATCAGTCAACGCGTTGTCGTCGCCGTTCGAGACCGTTACTGTGGCCGGGACGTCGGACCCAGCGACTGCACGGTCAGTACTGATCTGCAGCTGTGGTTCCGTCACTGGATTGGACGAAGGTTCAGAGACGCTGACGTAGACGGGCCGCTTGATAACACCGATCTTCTGCGTACTCCCGTCTGCATCTGTTCTGATTCCGCGTACTTTCACCATCAAGCGCTTTTCGCCCGCGGTGTCGAACGTCGTCTGAAGCGGGACATCGATACTTTCCCCGGCTGCGATGACGCCGAGGTCGCCCGCTTCGTCGACCCGTCCCTGATCAGGAGCCGTTAGAATAACCTGCGTGATCTCGAATCCCCCGTCTTGCTGACTCGAGAGGCTGACTGTCGGCGTGACTGTGACAGCCTCACCAGTTGTCGGTTCGTCGTTCGAAACTGTAACGTCGGAAACGGTGACGTAGATATCCGATGACGACGCGGTAGTGAGTCCGACTCCGGCAAGTAGCGAACAACAGAGTATACCGACGACAAATACCACACGTAGCTGTGCTAACCCGTATCGCTCTGATTGTGACATGCAAGATTTAGGCTCGCCTAAAACAATTAATCTCTTTCGGTTTAGGTCGGCCTAAACCAATGTCTGATTCGCTTATTTGACTGTCGAATCGGTAGGGTTCCTCACAGTGACCCAGCATCGGTAAGCACATACTAGATACGATTAGGTAGCCTGCACCGAACGAGTCGGGGCTTACTGCTGTGGTCCGCTCGAGATGAACAAACAGCAAGAACGCATCCGTACGCACTAAATCTCTTCCGCTGGCGGAGGAGTTATCCGCTCGAATCGCTCTAGAGCGTGCAATGACAGGTTCCGCGTTGACCGAGGGTCTTCGGAAAACGCTTGCGTGCTTCGATAGCACCGGGGAACCGCGGACGACAACCGAGGTGGCGGATCAGCTCGATCTCGGCCGGCGGAGCACCTACGAGCGCTTAGAACGGCTCGTTGAGCACGACCGGATCAAGACCAAAAAGGTCGGTGCAAGTGCCCGTGTCTGGTGGCTGCCACCGTCAGCGGCCAATCGATCGACCAGTGATCGAGAGCCACCGCCCGGTGCCGAGTTCCCGGTCAGCGACGTGCTCGACGACGCCGAAATCGGGCTGTTCGTTATCGACGCAGATCTCGAGATAGCACAGCTCAACGAGACGGCCGAGCAATACTTTGGTCTCGAGCGCGAGCATGCACTCGGTCAGGATAAGCGCGACCTCATCAGGGATCAGCTTGCCCCAGCCGTCGCAGACAGCATGTCGTTTGCTGACACCGTGCTGGAGACCTACGAGGATAATACATACATCGAACAGTTCGAGTGTCGCGTCACGGCGAGTGAGAAACGACAGACGCGCTGGCTCGAGCACCAGAGCAAACCGATCGAATCCGGCACGCACGCCGGCGGGCGCATCGAACTCTACTACGACATAACCGACCAGAAGCGCTCGGAGCGTGCCCGCCGTACGGAACGTGCCCTCCTCGAGCGCGTCCTCGAGTCCAGTCCGATAGGGATCGGCATCTTCGACGCTGACGGCAAAGTACGCCGCGTAAATCAGCGATTCGCCGAGTACCTCGGATTGGGTGGGGACGATCCCACAACGTACGTGCTCGGCGACGTACCCTTATTCGACGAGGATGGCGAAGAAATTCCGTACGCAGAGCGACCGGCAGCGCGAGTACTTGCGACCGGCGAGTCAGTCGCCGGTCAGCACATACAGGTCGACAGTGGCGATGGCCAAACACGATGGCTCTCCGCGAACGCCGAACCGCTCGACGACGGCGTCATCGTCACAACAGCCGACATTACGCAACTCAAAGCGCAGGCACAGCGCCTCGAGCGCCAGCACGACGACCTCGAGGCCGAACTCGAAGCGGTGTTCGAGCGGATCGACGACGCGTTCTACGCGCTCGACGACGACCTGCGATTCACCTACGTCAATGACCGTGCCGAAACACTGCTGGGCCACTCCGAGTCAGAACTCTTGGGCAGGAACATCTGGCAGGCGCTGTCCGTCCCCGACGATGACCCACTCCGGGACCGATACGAGACAGCGCTGGCCACCCAGACCGCGACGAGTTTCGAACGCTACTCTGCGCCGCTCGACATCTGGGAGATCGTCAGCGTGTATCCCTCGGAGTCCGGCCTCTCGGTGTACGCGACCGACATCACCGAGCGCAAGCGACACGAGCGCCAGCTCCGCGAACGGGAGACTAGCCTCGAGCGAACAACGGAGCTACTGGAGCAATCACAGCAACTGGCAAGCGTTGGTGCCTGGGAACTCGACCTGACCGACGACCCTCCAGACCTGCACTGGACCGACGAGGTCTACCGAATCTTCGAGCGCTCACCCGATCAGGGGGTCGATCTCGAGTGGGTACTGGACCATCTGCCGCCGGAGGACCGGGACCACCTCAACGAGGCCCTCGACCGTGCGATCGAGGACGGGGACGCCTACGATATCGAAAACCGGATTATCACGGCTGCTGGTGACCAGCGATGGATCCGAAGTATCGGTGAGCCAGTTCGAGACGACGGCGAAATCATCGCACTCCGCGGCGCGGCACAGGACATCACCGAGCGCAAAGAATACGAACAGGCCCTCGAGCGCCAGCGCGAGCAACTCGCTGCACTCAACAATCTCAACGACGTCGTTCGCAGTATCACCGATGAAGTCATCGACCAGTCCACACGCTCGGAGATCGAGCAAGTAGTTTGTGAGCGCCTCGCCGAGGCGGAGTCGTACCTGTTCGCGTGGATCGGGGATGTCGATATCGCTTCACAGACGGTGACTCTGCGAACGGAGGCCGGCGTCGAGGGCTATCTCGATGATATCACGATCTCTGCCGACCCAGACGACAAGCGCAGTCAAGGGCCGACAGGCCGGGCTATCCTTGAGCGCGAGATCCAGACGACACAGGATATCGAAGCCGATAGTAGACACGACCCTTGGCGCGACCATATCGAACAGTACGGCTTCCGCTCGTCGGCGGCGACCCCAATCATCTACGAGGACACCGTCTACGGAGTCTTGAACGTCTATGCCGACCGGCCGAACGCGTTCGAGGGCAAAGAGCGGGCAGTTATCAGTCAATTGGGCGAGGTGATCGGCCACGCGATTGCTGCCACCGAGCGCAAGCGGGCATTGATGAGCGACGATGTCGTCGAACTCCAGTTCCGCATCCGTGACATCTTCGACGTCACGGGAGCTGATGCCCCAGCCGACGGCTCGATCAAAATTGACCATACAGTTCCCATCGAGAACGACGAATTCCTCGTCTACGGGACAGTCACTGAAGACGCTATTGAGAGTTTAGATGGACTCGTCGATGCACTCCCCCACTGGACTGCTGTCACCTACCGGACTACCGACGGGATGACGAACTTCGAACTTCGGCTCTCCGAACCGCCGGTGCTGTCGACGCTCGCCTCACTCGGTGGTGCCGTCAAGAGCGCTGTCATCGACGACAATGGCTATCAGATGACGCTTCACCTCGCGCCAGGTGCAGATATCCGACAGGTCATCGACGCTGTCCAGACGACCTATCCGACCGCAGAGTTGCTAAAACACCGTCAGACCACGCGTCCTGACACCACCGCTGAACGTGTCCGTCACGTGCTCACGGACGAACTCACCGACCGCCAGCGAGCTGCCCTCGATGCTGCCTATCACGCAGGCTTTTTCGAGTGGCCTCGCGATGCCTCCGGCGAGGAGATCGCCGACTCACTCGAGATCGCGCCGGCGACGTTCCATCAACACCTCCGGCGTGCACAAAAGAAGATCTTCGAATCGCTACTCTCGAGGCCGACGACTGCCTGAATGCTCTAGAACGCACCGCTGCCAGTTCGACGAACGTCGTCATTCAAGCCCCACTGCCTGTCCCATCGTCACATCGTCCGGGTCCCAACTGGAGTTGCGAACGACACAGGCTGACGAGATCCGTGCTGAGACGGCGACCGCGGTTGCGGTGGCTGACCACTTCGACCTCTCGATGTATACACACGAAGACCCATGTCCAGACTGGCACAGCCCGAAGCCGTTCGAGCCGATGCTTCGGGCGATCTTGGTGGGACGACCAGCTCGTGGGAGCAAGCAGTGCAATCAAAAACGCCAGCCAATGGCTGACGTTGGAGCCCCCTTCGATGGGTTCCACCGAAAGAGTCGAGATCGGGAGGGGGAAGCTGGCAATTGACTGTTGGGACAACTGATCTCGAACCGGCGGGAGCGGTGTCTCGGATCAGATTGGATCGGTGGCAGCGTGCCAACCTCTGTGTCTCCCGCCACCTAATACTTAGGTTTTTATCATTATAAAAATAATGGTCGGTTGATGTTATGACAGCACATCTTTCGCGTTCGATCAATCGCCACCGGCCGTGTCGTCGCTATCGGCCACATCCGACTCCGATTCGGCTATCCGTGCGTCTCGATCGCTCGAGTTGACGTCATCGGTCTCATCTGGTGCTGTCTTGGATCCAGCAAACATAACCGGGTCATCAGCTCTCGGTTGCGAGGAATTAGTATCCGACTTCGATGTGGAACCGCCATTCGATGCCGCGTCCTCGCTCGGTGATGCTAAATCGGACGCATCAATAAACGAAATCTGCTCGTCGTCGCCGGACTTCGCATTTTCGCGGCTGTCGGCTACCGACGCGGGCGTCGGTGGCTCGAAGACGTATACGACCCCGTTGTGGCGGACGACATACAGCCCTCGCTCCGGATCGAAGACGACCGCAGCGTCGACGTCGATCGCGAACTCAGCCAGCGCCGCTAACGTCGCCGAGTTCGCGTGCGGTCCCTCGAGTGCCGCATCTGGCAACGCCACGGTTGTGATTACCTCCTCGAACTGGTCGCGGTCGTCGCGGTACGAAAGCCACTCGCGTTCGGCGGCCGTCAGCTCGGGGAGACGTCGTGAAGCGTACGCGAGTCCCCCGAGACCACCGACGCCGATCAGCAAGAGTACCGGCCCACCGACGGTCCGTGGTGGGCCAACCGAGGCAGGGACAACCTCGGTCTCGTATTCCTCGTACGTCTCATCGTACGAACTCGCACTTTCGATCCAGTACGTCCCTTCCTCGACGTGGATCGGAGCCCGATAGCTGCTCGCGACCGATCGCTGCTCGCCGTCGATGGTCCCCTCGATCTCTCGGTTGAACTCGAGTACGACCTTGGTCTCGCCTGGACTGGCCCCCAAATCGGATTCGATCTCGTCGATCCGGCTTGCGACGTCGCTGACGTTAACAGCGAACGCAGCAGTGACGTTCTCGTCCGGTTTGACGTCTTCACTGGTCGTTGAGACGACCCGTTCTCGCTCGCTCCAATAGACAGCCTCGCCGTCAGGTTCGACCGCGCGGTAGACCAGATCGGCCGAAAGCGAGACGGTGACGTTGTCTCCAGTCCGTGACTCGTATCCCCCAACGAACTCGCCGTCAATCGTCGGGCTGATCGCCGTGTAGTACAGCGACTCGTTCTCGAGTCGCGTTCCAGTCGGATAGACTGAGTTCGGCTCCGTAACCGTGACGCCGTGTGAGACGTCGCCTGTCGCGGTCCAAGCGTGCTCACGTTGCTGTGTCGTCTCCTCGCCTGGATTCGCGTACGCGCCGTAACTCAGCCACGCGCCGAGCGCCACGAAGACAATGAACGCGACGATCAGTATCGTTCGATACTTCTCGAGCAAAACGTGAAGCCGCAGCCGTCGCTCCTCATCCCCCGCTTCGCTTGTTGCTGTCGATAGGAATGTCATGTGTGTCTCAGTCTTGCCGTCGAACGATCGATTGCGTCTCCCTGCAGCGGCTTCTGATCGCCGCTCGTCTCGAGCGGACATCGCCCGGTCCAGAGAGGACACGCCCGAGGCCGTAGGTGCCACCGCCCAGCAGCGACAGGATCGTCGCAAGCGGTGCCCATGGATGGAACACGTAGAGGGCGTCAATGACCGGTGCCGGGAGCACGTACAGGTAGCGATACTCGGTGATATACGTTGGATAGTGACCCGTCTCTTCGGGAGCCGTAATCGAGACTGTCACCGTCGTCTCCTCGCGTGGACCGACGATCAGCCGGCCGGAATCGACAGCCACGTCATCGCTGCCGGGTTCGACATAGGAGAGTACGGGAACGAACCCACCGTTGGAAACCGGGTACGGAATCTCACCGGTTGTCCCTTGCTCGATCACGACTGGTCGCTCCGAATCGAACTCCGCGCTGATGACGGCATAGGACTGCGTGCCGGCCGGCACGATCATCGCCGCTGCGGCCGCGACGACGACCAACAGCGCGAAGCCGGCAGAGAGCAGTCGGGGATCGAGCCAGTCGTCGCCCTCGTCGTCAGTGTGCGACTCGAGCGACGGCTCCCGGCGTTCACGGATCGTCTCGACGACGTAGAGAACGATCGAAACACCGAGAATCGGAAGTGCGAGTCCCGACGTACCCGAAAGGCTCCGGACGCCGAGTGTAACGGCCAGCCGCGTCTGGACGCGCTCGAGTGCGTCGCTTGCGGTCATGACTGCCGTCCCGAAGGCTGGGATCGTCACGACCTCGCCGTTTACCTGCCACGCTTCGGCGACGATCTGGGCATCCTGGACGTACGGCTCGTCGCCGTCTTGGTCGGTAAACGGGTTCGCGTCGCCGCGCGTCACATACCCCCGGTCGGTCTCTTCGACGATGCGGTGGGTCGTCAGTCCGCCGCCCTGGATCTCTTTTGCCTCGAAGACAACGACATCGCCCTGCTCCGGCTCGCCGGTCACCTCACTCGGGAGTGCGACGAAGCCGTCGCCGGTCTCGATGGTCGGCTCCATGCTCCCCGTCTCGACGAACCCGAGCAGGATCGGCTGGCCGAGTGCCTGTCCCGCGACGAGCGAAACGAGTACGACGAGCACCACCCCCTGTAGCCCCTGTTCGACCCTCCGCCGCATCATCCGTTATCTAGCCAAGTTATGTCCATCTATTTGTAATTATTGATAGATAACTATTTCGTGCTGCTGATCGTATTGATCCGATAATAGTCACCCACGTCCATTGTAAGACAATCGTTGACCGACCAGAGAGCGTAGTCAACGATCGGTTTTCAAACTCGAGCGACCGGTATTGCTCCTGTTGACCCTGTGTCCTGCGGGTGACGAGGAACTGCTCACGCTGTCAGACGGACACCTGTCAGTCAGTGCCGGTGGGACCCAACCCGCACTGCGGGCCTACCGGGACAGCAGCCCGTCTCAGGTACCGATCATGACTCTCGCCAGCAGATAGGCGTTCCACGTTGCGGCGAGCAACCAGACGCTTGCGAGCGCAGCCGGCACGATGAGCGTGACGTAATCGGGGGCGATCCGATCCGGCGCTTGCAGGACGACAGCGGCGACCACGAGTCCAAACCCGACGACCAGCGCTTTCAACCCGAGAAGTCCGAGCACACCCACACTGTCGAGTACGAGTACCCCCGCAGGGTTCGACTCCTCGAGGCCGAACGCGAGGCCGCTGATCGTGGTTCCGAGGTCGGCACCGATCGCGACCACGACGGCAAGCCAGAGTCGTCGGTCAGTCGGTGTTCTGTTGACGATTCCTGTTCGCTCGTCCGTCTGTCGATCATCGATCGCGGCGACCAGTGCTCGAAGATAGCGTCGTATCGGTGTTCCATCCATGGCTCGAGGGCTTCCTGTTTTCCTGCGTGGCTGTTTCGGGCGGCAATCAACTGCTGCTCGAGAGTATTCGCGCATGCACGGATCATTGTAATACAGCCGTTGAGGCATCTCATGGTCGTCAAACCGAAAGTTAATGCGAGGCTGTAGGTTCGGATGGCCACGGCTGCGTTCGAAAACGAGCGAGGACGCCAATTTGCGATCCAAAACGGTCGACAAGACGGTCGTCGAGAACTATTGGTCGAGATCAGCGACGAGATAGCCCGATTGTGAGGGTCGATCGTGGCTGGGTGAGCGACGCCGACGGGCAAAAAAGTCAGTGTCGGCCGCCTAACTGGAGAAGAGTCGCTCCAGTTCCGCGTTGATCGTCTCGCGGTCGATCTCTTCGTCGCTTAGGTCAAATTCGACGTCGGCGGTCTCCTCGTAATTGTTGAGCGTTGGTGTGTCGTCTGCCATGTTAGATCGCCTCCGCAGTGAGTTCGATTTCGTCGTCGATAGCCACCGAGTCGACTGCGCTGTCGGGCAGTGCGAACGCCACCAGGCTGAACTCGATCTTGTCGCCGGGTGACAGCGTCGAGATGGACATGAGGTTCACCGAAGGCTCCCACGACAGGTCGTACCCGAGCTTAATCTGACCGATCTGTGGCACCAGCAGGACGCCAAGAATGCCCTCAAAGTCGGTCCTGTCGACGTCGCTGAAGGCGAGCGGGGCAATCTCGAGTTCGATTTCCTGGGTGCCCTGATTCTTGACCTGGAAGATGTCTTCGATCCCCGTGATGGCGTTCGCGTTCAATCCCTGGCCACCGGCGAGTCCATTACCGATGTTGTCGTTATCGCCGGTGAGGTTGATCGCGAGCGCGTCACTGGATGTCGTGTCGACGTAGTTGCCGTTCGGTCCATCGCCGGGCTGGATCCCGAGGTATGCGCTGGCGTCGGCGGCGACGTTGACGGCGACGTCGCGCTCGGCCTCGAGGCTGCTAAACGCGCCGGTGCTGAGCGTGAGACTGCCACCGGCGGCGAGCGCGCCGATACTCAGGACGAATTTGCGTCGTTCCATGACGTTCCAGCCCAGTTAGCTCGACGTCGTGTCCGTACTCGACGTCGTGTCCGTACTCGGCGTCGCGTCCGCGTTGAAGGTTACCGAGTCGAGCAACTGGTCGCCGTCGCTGAGAGTTTCGCCCTCCGTGTCGACTTTGATGCTGACTGGCGTACTGTCACCGGGTCCAAGGGTGTGGTCACTACCCGAGAGCGAAGCGACCCCGTAGTCGCCATCGCTGGGGTGGAACGTGACGAGGTCCTCATTGTTGTTACTCTCGTCCCCACTAGATTTGGTAATACCCACGTCGACTTCCTGAGTCCCCTGATTTTTGACGGTAAACAGGTTGTCGATTTTCGTGACTGCGTCTGGGTTGACACCCTCGCCCCCAGTGCTAGTTTTGTTGTTCGAATCGAGGTCGATCGTCAGCGTACCGCCGGTCCCGTCCGCGGTGACGTAGTGCGAGTTGTCGCCGCCAGTTCCCTTCAGTTGCAGGTAGGCGGTCGCGTCGTCAGCGACTTTGACTTCGACGTCTCGTGTTGCGCTCACGCTCGAGAACGCGCCAGTTCCGATTCCCGCAGCTGCTCCCGATGCCAGTGCTCCCATTCCGATGACGAATTTGCGTCGTTGCATTGTTGGATTCTCCGTATTGGTTGTCTCTCACGGGCGACCACACCTCATCGCGCCACGTCAGCTCGTCGTCGCCCAGATCCCCGCCGCGGGGATCACAGATCATCCGTGACCAGCAAGGGGTATTGTAATACAGTCGTGGAGTCGATCGCAATTTTTGGTGTCCAGTAGTCAACACACGCCCGACCGAAACGGGACTGATGTATGGGACAGGTCGACTCGAGTCGACCACCAGTTGAGTCAGTGAAAACTGCGGTCGGACTGTCGTTGACTCGCGGTCGACGACCACCGCGAGTCGGTATCGGTGCGGTTGACTGGCGGTCAAACTGGGTCTGACCGACCCTCGAGAACCGGTATATCACCGGTTGACCGACCATCTAGACGGTAGTAGTGTCGTTGACCGACCGACTCGAATTCGATGAGAACCCGAATTTCGTCGGTTACAGAAGAAATGGCAGTCAACTAATTGTTGATCATCAATACTTATGGTGGGTAATGTAGGATGGTAGATCTGTAATGGGGGCAACTCAAGCGGAGACATCCAAAGAGACCGATACGCTAGAGTTGGACACAGACGACGAGCGAACGGACTCATCGGGGGCGGAAGGCGACGCACTCACCGAAGATGAGCTTTTCACGCTCCTGTCCAACCGGCGACGACGATACATCTTGCATACGCTGATGCGAGAAGCAGACACGGTCGACATCGGCGATCTGTCACAGGAGATCGCCGCCTGGGAAGACGGTCTCGAGTACGAGAAGGTATCGAGTAGTGATCGCAAGCGAGTCTACACGGCGATCCAGCAGACGCACCTCCCGAAGATGGACGACGCTGGCGTCGTTGAGTTCGATCGCAACCGGGGCACGGTCAACCCGACGCCAGCACTCGAGAACGTTGAAATCTATATGGACGTCGTTCGCGGACGTGAGATTCCCTGGGGCGCGTACTACTTTGGACTGACGGGATTGACCGGCGCGCTGTACCTGGTCGCGACGAGCGGCCTGACGCCGCTCAGTCAGCTCTCGCCGTCGTCCTGGTTCGTGTTCGTCATCGTCTCCTTTGGCGTCTCCGCGGTCGCACACCAGTACTACGAGCGACAAAACCGGCTCGGCATTGCAGAGGAACCACCGGACGTGGAACTCGAGTACCACGCCCACTCACGAGACAACTGATGTATCGACGAGTGGACGCGTTACGCTCGATATCGGAACGAGTCTCCGAGAGTACACGAGGGCTATGAAACGGACGAGACGCGCAACACTGGCGATGATCGTCGGTTCGGGTAGCGTCCTCGCGGTCGACACTACTAGCTTCTCAACCGCGAAAGCCGATCGTGATATTCGCGTCGCGGTCGTCGACGATGCCGACGCCTACCTCGGACTGACCGAGGACGGAGTCGAAGACGGCGGCCTGCTATTTGAGGGCGACGCTCGTCAGTCACCGGTCAGGTTCGCCGTGATCAATCAACTCCCGGAGCCAATCACAGTCACGCTTACAGCCGACGAGTTTCGGTTCGACATGTCCGGTGATCGACTCGGGCCTGGCGAGCGAATCGACGACGTCACCGTCAAGATCGATCCAGCGGCCAGTCAGCCAGCCAGTGGCACGGTGACGGGAACGATCGAGATCGACGCCAGTGGAGACGGAATCCAGATCGAAGCTGAGCGTGATCTCACGCTCAAGCGTGAGCCCGAGCGTGCCGCTGACGCGGCGGCCGATACAAACCGGACCGACAACGGCAGCTGCGAGAACTGCAGCCAAACGCAAGCTGGGGGGGCCGACCGGTGATACTCAGCGCAGTGTTGTTGCCAGTCCTCGGACTCACGGCGAGTATCGCGCTCGTGCAACTGGCTGGCCTGCGACGCAGCAGCGTGGTCGTTGTTTCGCTGGTAGCGCTCTCTACGCTCGTGGCCGTCAATGTCCACCCGGTGTTCTTGGGCAGCGTTGCAGGGGCGATTGCTGCCGTTGGCCTCAGTAGCCAGCGGACATCGATTCATCGCCGCGCACTGGTTCTGGCGTCGCTGGCCGCGGATGCGATCGTTCCAGTCGCTGGCACGCTCGCGATGAGCGGCCTGTCGCTGCCGGTGACTGGCTTGCACGTTCCGACCGAATTGGCACCACTGACGGCGATAGCCTCGGATGGCAGTGCCGATGCGGGAGGTATCGAATAATGGTGCCGACAATCCTGTCTGATTTGGGTGTCCTCGCAGTCGTCTTCGCCGGTGTGCTCGCTGTCGAAGCGGCCCGCACACGCTATGGACTTCGACTCGGTGGCGTAGTTGCCGTGCCGTTGATCGCTGTCCTCTCATTGACGAACGCGTGGGTGCTGCCGGTCTATCTCCCAGGGGTGGTCGTCCTTTTTGTGGCGACAACGCTCCTGCACCGTCTCACGCTGCTCTATGGTCGGGTATTGCTTGCGATGACGCTCACCATGTCAATGGGCTATGCGCTGGTCGTCATCGCACTCGGGTTGGTGCTCGGAACCGAACTCCCGGTGACCGACTTCCAACTGTATTTCACCGCCCTCTTTGCGGGCGCGGGTGCGTATACACTCCATCTGACGTCACCGGCTGACCGCCCGGCGATGGTCACGCTGAGTGGGGCGCTCTTTGTCATTATCCTCGTCGGCTGCCGGACCCTCGTGACGCCACCGGCCCGCGGGTTATACGCCGACCTGACGCCGCTCCATATCCTGCCGGTCGCCGTCGTGCTCACTGCTGCGGGGCTGACGTTGACTCGCCTCGAGCGCCGAGAGCGACCACTCGAAACGCACCGGAGGGAGCTGGGTCAATGAGCGTCAGACACCGGGTCCCTGGGGTCGCGCTGACGCAGATCATCAAGCTACTGACGAATGACCCAGCGCTTTGCCACGCCAAACATTAAGATCTTGAACATAATAAATGACAGATAGGGGAATGGGGGACAGCAGAGACACAAACGAGGGGGACAGAGAGATCGATCTCGTCTTTGAATGGCACCAACTCTGCCATGCCTGCGGCGAACGAAAGTGGTTCAGCGGGCTGATTTGCGACGAGTGTCGAAATCGTCATCGCGTGTGATTTTCACGTTGAATTCCTGTTGTGGTGACTCGATAGAAACGCAGCAGCGTCGAAGACGTCGCATTCTGTAGCCAGCAACTGAGACTCGTAAACGCCGACATTACAATGGTGTCCTCTCACACGGCTACTGCTATGGTCGGCATCACTGGGCGAACTCCTGCGATAGACGAGCAGTCGTTCGCCAACTCGCTCGAGCCACTCGTTCACACCGATCGGTACGAAGCCGACGTCGTCTTCGAGTCAGCTTCGCACTCGATCGGGACGACAGCGTATCCCGAATATCCGATCCGGATCGTCGAGAATGACGACCGGTGGGTCTGTCTCGAGGGGCACATCTATGGTCGCGATGACGAGGCACTCGAGCGCGAACTGCTGACGGTCGGCGCACACGTGCTCTCGGCCGACGGCGACGACGAGTTTCTGACCCAGTGGCTCCTCGAGACTGACGGGGAGTTCCTGCTCGTTGCTGCCGACAAAGAGAGCGATCGGCTCGGACTGCTCAATGACCCGCTTGCCCGTCTGCCAACATATTACTTCCACGACGGGGAGACGGTGCTGTTCTCGCGAGAGTTGCGATATCTCATCAACGAAGCGCCGATCGAGGGGTTCGATCCAATGGGCATTGCCCAGTGTCTCCTCTTTGGCTACTCGCTTGGTGATCGGATGCTCGTCCACGGTGCAAATCGACTGCGCCCGGGGACGAAACTCATCGTCGATCCGGAGCGCGGTGCGGTCACGGAGACGGCGTTACACCGATTCGACTTCGGTGACCCGGCCTTCGAAGACCGAAGCCGGACGCGAAACGCCGCCGAACTCGTCGACCGGTTTAAACAGGCTTGCCGCCAGCGATCGGGATACGGGACCTGTGACGTAATCTCGTTGAGCGGCGGACTTGACTCCCGATCCGTGCTGGCCGGCTACCACGCTGAGGGGCTCCCAATGACGGCAGCCACGATGGTGTCCGACGACTTCGTGCCACCGTCCGACGTCGAAATCGCCCAGCAGTTGGCCGACGAGTTCGACGTCAACTGGCGTCGGTACGAGGTCGGTCCGCCGAACGGTTCGGATCTCGATCGAATCATCAAAACGAAAAACGGACAGATCGGCCTCCTGACCTCGTTTATCCTCGAATTCTTTCGGCAACTCCGCGAGGAGTACGACGCCGGCCTCACCTACGTCACCGGCGACGGCGGGGACAAAGCCCTCCCGGATCTCACTCCAGCGAAGCCGATTTCGGACGACTCGGAGCTAGTCGACTATATTATTCGGGAGAACTCGTTTCTCTCACTCGAGCAGGTGGCTCGGATCACGGGGCTGTCGGCCGAGTCGATTCGCCGGAGCGTCCGCGACCGCCTTCGCATGTATCCCGAGACGGATCCAGCGTCGAAGTACGTCCACTTCCTCGTCTACGAGCGGGGCGTCAACTTCCTGTTCGAAGGTGAGGATCGCAATCGGTTCTTCTTTTGGAGCACGACCCCGTTTTACTCGCTCGAATTTTTCCGGTATGCGATGAACTGCCCGGCCGACCAGAAGGCTCGCTACGACCTGTATCGGACGTTCCTCGAGGAGCTCGAACCTGCAGCCGCGGATCTAACACATCCGGATTACGGTGTGCCTGTCTCGTCGACCCGCCACGAAATTGCGGCATTCGCAGACGAATTGCTCTCGCGGTATCCATGGCTATTCGACGCAGTGCGACCAGTCGTCAAATCACTCAACAGCCTCGAGACGGAGTCACAGCTGCAACCGGATACGGTCGACTGTATTCGCACACAGATCGAACAGTGTGAGGCTGTCGACGATGTCCTCGTGACCGACGAACTCCGTCGGTTCCTCGATTCGTATCCCGAGCACGATCGGACATCTGTGTACCGTCTCTTCGCGGTTACGTCCGTCATCGACGACATCCACTCCTCACAGAGCGTGCTCGAATCCCGATGCGATGCTGTCTTCAGCTGACCGCTCAGTCCGTCAATACCAGTCAGCGACCAGTCGTTCGAGCACGATCGGTGTGGATCCGTTTGGCCGACAGTATCGATGACCCTGTTTCAGACGGGCTGCTGTCCCGCTGTCCCGGTGGGACCGCAGGACGGTCGCGGGCCCACCGGCACTGACTGACAGGAGTCCGTATCACTGGCAAATCGTCAGGTCACGATTCTAGCGTTTGCGGTCGTTTCTCGGGTGTTGACAGTGATGGTATCGGTACGCTCTTTTTATACTGTCGACCAGGGCAGAGCGCATCCGTTCTCCCACTGCCATCTCTTGATTTGTCGTATAAGAATCCGGCATAGAATGCGGCAATTGCATAGCATAATAGTACCGATTCAATTAAAATCACGAAGTTCTACTGATGTAGAGGAAGGAAAGTTTATAGTCTGGTAGTGTCCCCTCTCAGATCGCATGGCACGCGACGAATCGGTACGGGACACGACGAGTCCCGCCGAACAGACAGTGAGTGACGACGAACGGAACAATACCAGCGTGATCGATCGACGATCCTATCTGAAATTAGCCGGTGCGACGGCGCTCGCAACAGGCGTCAGCGCGGGCGCGGCAAGCGCAGCGGGCGACGACTACGAGGTCATCGAGGCACGCGGACAGACGATCACCATCGACTCCGGTCAGACCTGGGAGAACAAGCTTATCGACTTCGGCAACCGAAACGAGATTTCGATCATCGCCAAGGGCACGAACTGGACGGTCCGGAATATCGGATTTACGGGCACTATCCCCTACAACACGGCCGTCTTCGGTGTTTGTGACTCCGGTTCTGGAACGTCGGTGATGGAAAACATCTACTTCGGCGAGTCGACTGGTGAACAGCCCGCAAGTACGCGCTCGATCTGTATCTGGGTTGACCCCAAACACAACGGCCATCTTGACGTGACGAACGTCAACTTCAACGTCCCCGGAAACAACGGCATCTACGGCTCCGCACCTGCCTACAACGGAAACGGTGGCACGGTCGCGCTCGACAGCTGTTACGGCAACGACTGCCATCACACAGCCTTCCGGATCGGCGACAACGGCATGTCGATCGACAACTGCATGAGCTACAAGAGTGGGACGCGCGCGGCCAATCGCAACGTCTGGGTCTGGGAAGGGAAATACGACGGCGGCGCAACGATCCGCAACTCTCATTTCATCACGAACGGGGTCGGTGATTCAATCGCCACGAACGGCAATCCGAACCTGACGATCGATAACGTTCACACCGACGACGGCCACGGTGACGGCTCGAACCCCAAACACTTTGTCCCCGAGGGCTGCCCCAAAAGTGGCGAAGAAGCCGCAAGCGGTGGCAGTAGCAACAGCGCATCCAGTACCCCCTCAACTGACGAGGACACGGACCGCTCCGAGAACACGCTGCTGGTCGACGGTGTCGGCACGGCAGGCGACACGCGCTACGAGTTTACCGTCTCGGGGGCTGCTGAGAAAGCGACCATCAAGGGAGCCACGATCGATGACGGAGACTCAATTGAGAGCGGCCACATCACGGGACGCGTCGCCGGCTGGCGCGACGCGTTCCGCTTTGCCGGCGACCTCGAGGAACTCACCATCGAGGGCGACGCACGAGTGTTCGTCAACGGCGAGCGAGTCGATCCCGCCGACTACGGCCAGGAAAAGCCACACGTGCTAACACTGGTCGGGAACGGGACGACCGCGAACTACGAGCTCGCCGTCGATGGAACGATCGAGACGATTGAGGGTGACGATTCGGACGAGTACGCCACGGTATCGTCCGGAAATACGGTCGAGGGATCGATCGAACGGGCTGCCCAGCGGTTCCGGTTCTCCGGGACGCTCACCGACGTCACCTTCCTTGACGGCTCGGCACAGGTATATGTTGACGACCAGCGGATCGATCCCGAGCAGTACAATGAGCAGGAACTGCTGCCACACGCCATCGTGATCGATGGAACCGATACCGACGGCAGGACCACGTATGCATTCAGCGTCGATGGCGAAGTCATTACGTCGAGCTATCGCGACGCGTCGGTCAATCCTGGCGACGAGATCGACGGCCGCTCTGTCAGCGGAAAGGTCGACGATGGACTTGATGCCTACTGGTTCGACGGCGACATCGCTGACTTCCAGCTCAGCGGGAACGCGAACGTCGACGTCGAGTATAACGCCCGCAGTAACTGACTGAACTCGACTTCGTTTTCATCGCCGTCGCTCCGAGATCGGATGACTGGTCTTTCGCGAACTGCAACCGGTTTTTGCTCTGTATTATGCCGTTCTAATTAAGTTTGACAGTAGTATTATCCACTTCATAATATAGTGCGTGTTCAGTAATTAACTAAAATAACCGGGTCATAGAAAGACTCGCAGGTGGTTTGTTTCAAGACCCTTTGATTAAATCAGCCGGTAAGGAGATGTGCAGACACATCAATTGTGCATGATCAAGAACGGTCATTGAATACCAGAAAATAGTTCACTAATCGTAAGATTGTCAGAAATATGAATAGACGTGGGTATCTCGCGGCAGTATGTAGTACTGGAGTCGTCACAATGGCGGGGTGTAGCCAAATACGAAGTGAACAGACACTCTCCGACCCGACCGTTCATGCGGACTCGAGCGGGCGAAAGACGCTCGTCTTCGCAACCAGCAATGGGGACGTCGGGAAATTTGGGGTAAATGGCCGTGTTGACGCTGGGATAATCGATGCACCACTCGAGATTTGGCACCGCGAAGGGACGGCTGTGAAGTCCATCAAACTCCGAGTGTGGATGCCTGAAGTAGCGACGGAATCTCCCCCGAAGGTCGCTATCGTCTCGCCAGTAGAGGGAGATCGTTCACCACCGCCCTCAGTAGCACTCTACACGCCTGACCGCGCTTTCGGAACAGTCATCGAGGTCTCTGATTTGAATGACCTTGCAGACGAGACCATCAGTATCCTCAACCTGCTCGTCAAGCCAGTAGCAGAAACCGCTACCAAGCTCAATATTCACACGACAATCGAACTCACAAGCAGTGGCGTCCTCGAGCGTGACTACACGCTCAATGGAGAACTCCAGTTAACGTACTCCGAACTCAATCACTGATCGTCAGACTTAGTCGACAGCGTCTGTTGAAATCCGATGAGTCTGGCACTGTCAGTACTGAACCAGCCGTTAGGTGGTTGCTGTACTGACCGCACACTACCGGGTCGAGTCGGCAAGTGACCGATTCTATGACACGCTCAAAATCACAGTTGAGCTGCTCGTTCCTCACGGAGGGGTCGATTCAACTTTCGCTTTATGTTTCGGTTCAGTTCCCGCTTCCTCGATCGCAACAGCACACAGACGTTCCAACCGAGCGGCCTGTTGACGCCACGAAAACTGGCGGGCTCGGTCCCGTGATCGCGCCCCCAGTATCTGCCGACGGGACGGATCCAAAAGCAATTCGGAGAGTGCCGTCTCGAGCGCATCCGTATCGCCGGGTGGAACAACAACGCCGTTTTCATCTGGCGTCAGATAGGTTTTGATCGCCTCAAGATCCGTCGTTACCACTGGTGTCCCACATCCCATCGCCTCGAGATTCACCATGGCGAAACTGTCGACGTGCGTTGGGAGACAGAAGATATCGGCAGCGGTGTAATATCCGGGCAGCTCGTCGTGTGAAACTTCGCCTTCGAGGGTGACGTCGTCTTCAATATCGAGTTCTCGACAGCGTTGACGAACCTCACTCTCTGCGTGTCCGGTTCCGATGATGCGGAGATGAACGGGCGCTTCGAGCATCGCAACTGCGTCAAGGAGATCGAAGATCCCTTTCGCTTCGATGAGACGGCCGACGAAGAGGATACTCGGTCTATCGCTGGAGAACGCCGGCTCGGCGTCCTCATGGAACTGATCGGCGTCGAGACCGGGAAGAACGACCTCATCGACCGCATAGCCGAGCGAAGTAGAGACATGGTCGGCTAGATACGGCGAGATGGCGAAATTGGTGTCTGTGGTAGTATATCGTTTATGAACCGCTGTTCCAACACCTCCGCTGACATCACTCAAGAAGCCACGAATCGTTGGGACGTCAACGAGGTTTGACAAGAGGAGATCGTCGGGCATGTTAAAGCAGATGAGCACGTCGACATGCTCGTTGATGTGATCAATCACGTCGTTGTAAGACGACCAGGCGATCATCGCCAGCTTGGTGAGTGGCTGCGAACTGACCGGGAGTGGCAGAGATGATAGCAGCTCGAACGCTGGCACGTCAAAGTTCGGCGTCGTGACGATCTCCGCGTGGGACGCTGCCAGTTCGTGTGCCATGTCTCCGTCTTGCGTGTACACGTAGACATCATTCGAGGATGATAATTCTACCGCCAACTGTCGTGCGTAGACGGCAATGCCGCCTGCATGTTTCGTTCCGATGCTGTCGTGATAGAACCCAATTCTCATGCTGTTCTCCATATGATAGCTGCTTAAAATAATCCGCAGCCAACAGACTGCCGGGGCGAACTGAAAACGAAGATAAAATGAACATACTGTTCATAGGTCTCCGTTATCTGACTTTCCGTTCCAACTAGCCGTGACAGCGAGAAGGGAGCGAAACGCGGCGTCATCAGAAACCAGATCGGATTCTGCCACGTTCTTTCTTCTGGGCATACAGTCGGATACAACCCGACTTACCGATGAGAAGTCGCCTTGGGAGCGAACTCACCGGCGTTATCTCCAGTTCCTTTTCGACGATCCGTGTCCCCGACTGTTGGAGCAATTCGACAAGTTCGTCGGACGTGTAAAACGAGACGAGGAGTCCGGGAAGCACCTCCTCATCGACCACCGATGCGATCTGGGGGAGGTGTTTCAGCCCATAGAAGATCAGCTGCGAGGTCAGCGTCTCAGGACCAACGGGACTCTGATAGTAGATGTCCTTGAGAATTAGGTACCCTCCAGGTCGGAGCAGGTTCACTGCCTCGATCAGAGCGGCTTGCGCTTTCCGCTTCGACGCTGACCGGCTCTCCCCCACGAGGTGGTGAAGCACGTCACTCATCATGACGAAATCGAAGGACTCGGGCTCGAACGGCAACGGAAGGTCCGTCGCTGAGGCTCGGCGGTACTCCGCCTGAACGTCGTCGCCTGCATTAGGGAGCATCTCCGTCGAAATGTCTATTCCGTATGCATCGGTGATATCAGTGCTCTCGAGCGCATATTCGAGCAAAAGCCCGTCACCGCATCCGATCTCCAGCATACGATCTCCCCGCTCACATGTCGGCTCAATAAATCCGTCGACGATGGGCGAGTTTTCGATTTCGTTCGAACTGTGCTCGTGTGTGTACGTGTCGGCCTCCGCATTGAAGTACTGGCCGACAGCTTCTCCATCCATAGTATCCACCCGACACCGAAGAGAAACGCTTGTATTAGTATTTTCTGCGATACGATCTGCCCTTTGGCGTTCTCTGTGTGTAATATATTAGCTGCTGAATACAGAGGGTGTCATGACGGTATCTCGTGGTGCTTCAGACGGTCTGCTGTCCCGCTGTCCCGGTGGGACCGCAGGGCGGACACGGTCCCACCGGCAATATCGCTCACGAAACCGTTCGACAGACGGTGAACGACCCCGTCCTACTCGCCGCCTTCGGCGGCTCCTCGAGGGCGAGAGCGTGGCACCCTCACCGCCACCGCTAAAAAATGAGCGACAGCCGTACCGATCCAGACACTGGGTGATTCGGCCTGGACAAAACGCGACGTTCGTCTGGAGAATGGAAGCTGTCCTCGCGCTCTATGCAGGCCAATTCCGGACCATGGCTTTGAGTCGGTCTTCGCCAACCATCCCACTGCGGGCACCTTGCTGGGTACAGTTGTAGCCCGCAGCTGCCGTCGCGAATCGTCCGGCCAAGCGAATCGGTGCATCCGCGAGCAACCAGCGGTGGAGCAAGCCGCTCACGAACGCATCGCCCGCGCCCGTCGTATCGGTGACGTCCACGTCCATCGCCGACAGTTCGACGACTAAGCCGTTCGCCCAGAGGACCGCGCCACGCTCCCCGCGGGTAAGGGCTCCACGGGAAACGCCGTGGGCCCGCAGTACGTCGACCGCGTCCAAGCCGCTAGCCTCGAGATAGGACCGAACCGACGTCTCATTGGCAACGAATAGTTCAAGATGCGGGAGTAGAGCGTCAATCGTTTCGCGCTCGGTCCCGCGGTCTTTCAATCCGTCGAGCGGGCTAGCGAGGTCGAACGCGAGTCGAATCGAGCCGTTCGCAGCGAGTTCGCCCAGCCTGCTCGTGACTCGGTCCGGACAATACCCATTGGCGAACACGAATTTGGCTGATCGAAGGATCGTTTCGTCGTGATCCGTCAGTCGAAGGTTCTTGGCCGCTCCGCTCCGAGTGACGATCGTCCGCTCCCCGTCGGAGTCGGAAAAGACCATACAGTAGGTCGACGGTTGGTTCCCTCGTCTGACGTGATCGAGCGTGATACCTTCCTCACGGAGGTTATTTGCGACCGCGTCGGCGACATCATCGTCGCCAAGTCGGACGACGACGCCAGTCGAGCGCCCCAGTCGCGAAAGCGCCACTGCCACATTCGCGGCGACGCCGCCAAACGCCACTGACTCGTCGGACGCGAAGGCTCCGCCGTCGGGTTCCGGGAGATTCGAGACCGAGTACTGTTTGTCCAGTAGCGCACTGCCGATGGCTACGACGTCAAGTGTCTCTGTCATCCATCTCACCTCACGTGATCTCCCGGTACGGCTCCACAGCTGTTCTCGGTGCCGAAACTGGGCTTGGGGTCGAGAAACGACTGTATCAACGGTGGTGGTACCTCTCCAGGAGCCGTTGCGTCGAAGTCCTGGCTGACTGCTGTCCCGTCCATGGTACCGTTTAGTGTGGCAAACAATCAAATTAGAAATATTCAACACCACTTACCTATGTTCTACATACGGATATCGTTCTCTCCGAGTTATATCTATAGGCAAGAATAAATAGTTGCCAATCAGGATTCTACCTCATCCCATCAGGCCAAGGTACTCACCGGCGAGTTCACGATCCCGGTCGTTGAGTCCGAGTTGATAGAGAGACACCAAATACGCAGCGACGCCGGCGGTGCTGCCGACGAATACAAGTACCAATCCATCAGCGTACAACCCGGCGAGCCACATGATCACGGCAGCGAGGGTTGCGGCTGCAAGCGGCTTCCACAGTGTCGCAGAGTAGGCGAATAGCCCCTCGAGATACCAGACCTGAGCGACCCGGAGGACGTTCAACGCAGCGAGTATACTCGCGGTCGCAAGTGCTGCCCCAATCATCCCAAACTCGAGGATGAAAAGATAGTTGAGACCGACATTGAGGCCGCCAAACACGAGATGGTTCACCATGACAAGATACTGATGGTCAGTCATCGTCAGCAGATCATTGGCCGGACCGGAAGCGGCGTTGAACAGCTGGGCAGCGACGAACAAAATCACAACGGTTGTCCCCGCGACGAATTCTGGGCCGAACAGGGCGAGGATTTCGGTGCGATAGACGACGACCGGCAGCGCCAAGATGATCGAGGCTGTGATCGACCAGCGGGTTACCGTCGCGTATACGGACTCGAGTTCGTCGATCGCCCCTTCTGAGTGAAGTCGCGATGCCACCGGTGGAAACAACTGGTTGATACCGATTAGCGGCATCGCGAGAATCGTCGCGATCAGGACCGCGACGTTGTAGATACCGACATCGGCAGCTGCGAGAAAGATCCCAACCATGAACACGTCAATCCGCTTGAACAGAAAGTTCCCTGCCTTGGACAGCGTCAGTGGTGCTGAGTAGTCGTAGAAGTCGAGCGCCTCGCGACGCGAAAAGTTGAACTCGGGTCGGAGGTCGGATTGAGCGAGGACGTACCAGAATGCAATCGAGAACGCAACGAGACAGGCGACTGCGTACGCCGCGGCGACTCCAAGCACGGAGTAGCCGACCGCCACCGCAGCCACGATGGCGATCAACTGGGCGACCGGACCAAGGACGGCAACGACAGTCTTTCCGACGGCCATTTCGAGACCGCGAAACGTACTCGAAACAACATAGGTCAGCGCCTGGAACGGCAACGCGACCGCAAACACCCGCATGGCTGGCTCGAACAGTGGTTCCTCGAGAGTGTAGGCGTTGATCGTCGGTGCCATTACAAAGAGGAAAACCGCAACCACGAGACTGACGCCAAGTGTTGTCGCATACGCAAGTCCGAGGATGCGGTTTTGGTAGGCTGGATCGCTGCGATTCGCGGCGAGATACCGCGTTGCTGAAACATCGGTCCCGAAGTTCGAGACAGTCAATACCGACTGGAGTACCATCGTCCCGTAGGCGTAGATACCATAGATGGTCGCACCGAGCGTACGAGTCAGAACGAGCGTCAAGAGAAATCCGGCGAGATTTATTACGAGCATCCCGACGTAGTGAAGCGACGCGCCGTCAGCGACCGATCGGAGAGAGTTGAGTGTGGAAGACGATTGTTCTGACATTCAGCGCATTTTCCAGTATCGACCAGTTAGTAGTGCGGTCATTACGGCTCAGAATACCCTTGCCTATCAAAACTAGATCCGGCTACGGCTTCGTCGTAATCGGCCTCTGTATCAGCCGCGACGTGAATCAGGAGTGGCGGTAACAAGCTTTCGGCATCCTCCTGTGTCGTACGATCGTGTATGTATCGGATACGCGGTTGTTTCGTCGACATTACAATAGCTTCTGTGACTCATGTCGTTCCATATGGTGCCCACGATTCTGCCTGACCGCTACTCCGTCGAGAACCTCAGACGAGTATTCGAGAACCCGCGTCTGCTGCGCCGGGAACTGTTCAACTGGACGCTGCGGATTAACTCCCGGTCCCGACGCGTGCTGAACGCTCTGAGCGGAACGGACGAGAACATCGATATAATCGCCGCCGACTGGGACAATCTGATACTCCTTGATGCCTGTCGATACGACCTGTTCGACGCGCGGAATCAGCTCGATGGAGACCTTCAGTCGGTCCGCTCGAAGGGCAGCGACAGTTGGGAATTCATGAACGCGAACTTCGCCGGCCGCACGCTCCACGACACAGTCTATGTAACAGCCAATCCACACGTCTACGAACTCCCAGACAACACCTTCCACGCCGTCGAGAACTTGCTCGAAACTCGCTGGGACGAGGAGGCAGGCACAGTTCGACCAGCGGCAGTTGTCGAGGAGGCAATCAAAGCCCTCGATCGCTATCCCGAAAAGCGCTTGATCGTTCACTTCATGCAGCCACACTTTCCGTTCCTCGGACCAACTGGCCAGACGTTCGATCACATGGGTATCAAAGATCTCGATGCGGCAGAGCGAAGCGACGCGCCTAATCCCTGGTTCGGCCTTATTTACGAGGATACTGTGGACGCTGAGACGGTGCTCACGGCTTACCGGGAAAACCTCGATCTCCTCTTTCCCCACGTCGAACGGCTGCTCGAGATACTGTCTGGGAAGAGTGTCGTCACCTCCGACCATGGCAACCTGATCGGCGAGCGAGGCTTCCCGATTCCAATGCGTATGTACGGCCACCCACGCGGGCTCAACCGCGATGAAGTTCGGACCGTCCCATGGCTTGAACTCGAGACTGCCGATCGACGCCGAATCATTTCGGAACCACCCCAGCAGGACGAAACAGAGCCCAATGACGACGTGGTTGAGGACCGATTGAGTGCCCTCGGATATGTCTGAACGCCATCCCATCCGTTGGAGGTTCAAACATCGCGGATAGTTCGTGCGGGTCGAAACGACCACCTTGACCGTTCGCACTCCTCTGCCATTTTCGTTTCATTTCCCACCGTATATAACGGAAAATGGCAGGACGTGATTGCGATGTAACTGACAAATAGGGCAAATCATAGTAGCTCGCAAGGACATTCGATATGGCTATACGGTAGCCGAAGCCGGACGATCAAGCCTGCTGCGCTTCGACGAACCGTTTGCCGTCGTTGCGTGCTTTTGGCCCCGTGTTTCGGAGCAGTGAGACGATCTCCGACTTGTCCAGTTTCTCGGCGTCCCCCGACGAACGGATGATGTCGGTCGCAGGGGTAAAATCAGACAAGGAGTCAGCAGGGTCGTTGCTTGCTGACTCCGGCTGAATCGCATATAGTGAATCGGTTTCATACGCCCTATTTATCTCGCGTTCCGTCATAATTTCCTCGTGGAAGGTTTCACCGATCCGAGGACCAATCAGTTCGATCTCAATGTTGCTGGGATCATACCCATACTCCGGAGCGATCGTCTCAATCATCGCGTTCGCGAGATCGATGATTCGGATCGCAGGCATTTTGTAGACGAATACTTCGCCGTCCCGGGCCCGATCGAGTGATTGCATAACGAGGGAGAACACGTCGTCGTACGTGAGGAAAAATCGCGTCATTCGTTTGTCAGTCAGCGTAACTGGGCCACCCGATCGAATCTGGTCAGCAAAGATGGGAATCACCGACTGTGAGGAATTAATGACGTTGCCGAATCGAACGGACGCGAGCCGGAGTTCGGATCGGTCCGAGCCTATTCGTCTAGATGATATCAACTGTTCGCCGAGGAGCTTGGTCGTTCCCATCGCGTTTGCAGGGTTCACCGCCTTATCGCTGCTTGTGAAAACGACCCGCTCGACACCTGCGTCGAGTGCCGTATCGACGACGTTCTGAAGGCCGATGACGTTCGTCTTGACGGCCTCGTACGGGTCATGCTGACAGACGTCAACATGTTTCATTGCCGCGGTGTGGATCACGGCATCGATGCACTGCATCGCTCGCTCGAGACAGCTCTCGTCCCTAATGTCACCGACAACGAACTGCAGCCGATCGTCGTCAAACTGTGTCTGCAGTCTGGCAAGTCTGGACTCGTCGTTGTCGAGAATTCGCAGCCGTTCCGGATTCCGCTCGAGAAGCCGCGGAATCAGTGACCGGCCGATTGAACCAGCGCCCGTGACTAGAATCTCTTGTTCGGTGATCACACACGAACTCTGGGAAGCCTTTGTATTAGTTAATTCTACCAGACAGAGAAATCGAGTGTGTTTGTATACAAATATTGGTGTATGATTGAGGACGCATACATTAATTCCAAGAATAATGTGTTTATTAGTGAACTCCCGACCCATATTCTCAAAGAGAGTATATGTCATTGCATTTTGAACGCGAGCATTGGTTATCTCAACTAGTATAACAGAGTTGCTGATAGTTAGCTTCAGACTCTGCTTTGATAGCACGGTTATCCGCGTCGTTGAGGCCAATTACTACGTAAATCAAGCGATTGGGAGCCAACGAGATCGAAGATGTACCGTCAACAATGGCCTTGAATGCCTCACCCACACAACAATCATATAATATCAAAAACTAAGTTTTTCAACCACGATATCTAGTTACGCTTTCATTTTATCGCAAGCCATCTACAGATACAGAGAAGCGTACACTCAATACGCTCATCTTATCAAAAACGAAATCATTACACGGTATCTAATACCAATCGAATAACAAAATGATTTCTTTTCTTCGGGGGAGCTATGCAGGATACAGAGCGCGAATCGGCCGCGGTCCCCATCAAAGACGACGATACATCAGTGCTCTGTGATCCATGGGTGCTCAACGGCGCACACTACGGGTCGTAGGCACACTATCCTGAACAGAGGACTTCAATGACATCGATACCATTGAAGAAGTGGGCTACGACGTCTTGACATCCTTCCCGCCCTGCCCGCGCCCACTCGAGCACTCGCTGAGGGGCTTGCCGTGGTCGTCCCAATTGATGAGTTCGCCGGGTTCGTCGTCTTCTCGGATGCCCGCAAGGTCGCTCACGACAATCGTGCCAATATCCCACTCGAGACACTCAGTGACAATCGCTTTCGAGAACGGCTGCAAGAAGTTGGTCCGGCGGTCAGTGTGCTGTTGGTCGAGCTGTCGCGCTTCCCGTGACGAACGCGTGTCGCATTGGCGCGTTTCTTGGCGAAGTAGTATTCGTCTTCTTTGAGTTCCCTACTGGGGTACACCACGGATTCGTCGCCAAAGACACGGCGGCGATGCTGCAGATCTCGAGGTCAATCCCGGCAATCCGTCGCCGGGTGAATCGGGCACGTCGATCTCGACACGACAGACGAGATGCAATCGCCCCTCGCCGTGTTCGTACACGGCACGAACTTGTTGAACGTTCTCGATCGTCGTTGCAGGCGGGCCAATGACCTCGTACTCACAGAGTGCGAAGTCGGAGCAACCGTCCTTGAGGTTTCAACTCTTCGAGAGTCTGAGACAGTTGTTCGCGGCGTCGTGCTTGAAGCCAGCCTGCTTGAACGTGACCGCTGAGTGGGTGTTCGCTGTTACGTGTTGCGGTAGCCGGGCGGATTCGCTTTCGTGTTCTCGGTTTCGCGCTTGCCGACCCAACTGGTGAACACCTCACCGGGTTCCGGGAGAACTCGCTGACTTGGCTGAGATGCAGGTTACTGTAGCGTTCGTGATCTTTCAACTCCGATTTAAGATCAGATTCGTCTGAGCTTTCACCGTCTTCGTCCCATCGCCTTGGATGTAGTAGCGGCCGACGTTCCACAGCTTGGATGCGGAGAACTCGAGAAGATCTTCTGCAGTATATTGACTCCTCTTCTTAGATGCGTCTCTTAGCTGAGTGACTTAGATGAGAACCTAATACTACACTCTTAGATATGTTTCTAAGATAACTTCCTTTGATGTGATCGTGATCTCTCCTCTGTCAGTATAACATCTGTGAGAGCCATTGCTCTATCTTAGATCTCAGCTTTGCACGCTAGCCTCGGTTGTTGAGTGAACGAAGAGATGGTCGATCTCGGTCATGAGGTCATCAACACCGCGGCCATCGTTGTCTCGAACCCACGAGAGAAGGTTGTAGACGGCTTCCTTCAGGGAGTGTTCGAGGTTCGCTCGAAGCGATGACGCCTTCGAGCGAACCGTTCCCAAGGCGCTCGAATCGGGATCAAGACGAACGAGACTGTAGGCAGCCATCAGGAGGTGCCAGTGGCGACTGGCACCTCCGTCAGTCTGCAGCTCGCAGTCTCCCAAGCCGAGATCCTGCTTCGAGTCCTCAAAGAACGTCT
>NZ_FOIC01000040.1 GCF_900111485.1 Natrinema hispanicum
TGGCCTGTCCACGCGTGGGCGCGGAACATATGATGGTGACAAGCCACCCGTGTTCATTCTCGCTGATCGCGGTACGGGACAGCGGTACGTGATTCCAGCGAAAGCCGCGGATGAATCGACGATTCGACTCCTCTTGGCAGACCGCCAAGAGGAATCGTTGACTGTCTATACTGACGGCTTTCGAGCGTACGAGCCACTCGAAGCGGACGACGCATTCACCCGTGAATACGTCGTCCACGGTGACGGTGAATACGCCGACGAAGAGGTCCACGTCAATACCTGCGAGAGCCACGCGTCGCTGACGCGACGGTGGCTCTCGCCGCATCGAGGTATCTCGAAAGATAAGCTGACACAGTATCTCAGAGCGTTCCAGCTTCGCCGAGAACTATATCGAAAACCGGGACGAGACGCACTCAAACACGCTATTCGAGCAACACTCTGAAATCAACAATGAACTACGCAAGAGCGTAGAAGTTAATATCAGTTCCTGTGAATGGTTCGGCGTTCAATGGGAGCAATTCGGGTAGACGGACTGCAGAAGTCCTACGGGTCCGTCGAGGCAGTAGCCGGGATGGAATTTACCGTCGAGCGCGGCGAACTGTACGGCTTTCTCGGCCCGAACGGGGCCGGAAAGACGACGACGATCCGAACGCTAACCGGCCAGGTCCGGCCAGACGCGGGAACGGTTCGTGTCCTCGAGACCGATCCGGCGACGGAGCCGCTCGAAACGCGCCGGAAGGTCGGCATCCTGCCGGAACAGGGATCGCCGCCGAGCTTTCTGACGCCGCGTGAGTACCTCGAGTTCGTCGGCGAGGTACGGGATCTCTCGGCTGACCGGGTTGCCGACCAGACGGCGGCGTGGGCCGAGCGACTGGGATTCGAGAGCAAGCTCGAGACGCTGCATACCGATCTCTCCCGGGGCCAACAACAGAAGGTGATGATCACGCAGGCGTTCATCCACGAACCGGATGTCGTCTTCATCGATGAACCGCTGGCGAACCTCGATCCGCTCGTCCAGGAGCAAGTCAAGCGGTTCCTGGTCTCCTATGCGGCCGGCGACAACGCCGTCTTCGTCTCGACACACAACATCGACGTCGCCGAGGAGATCTGTACCCGCGTCGGCATCGTCGCCGACGGTCAGCTCGTGACCGAACGCTCGCTCGACGACGGTGCGGATGAGGGCGAGGGATCGCTGCTCGAGCTCTTTCTCGAACGTGTCGAGGCCGAAGAGACGCGAGATACGCCGACGCTCGAGCACCTGGGCTCATGACTGGCTCTGTGACGAGCGATCGGACGGATGCGGGAGGTGGCCTTTCGACCCGGCGGCTGCTCGCGGTGCTCTTCCGCGAAGAGTGGCGAATGCACACCCAACTGTTCGGCGGGTGGCGCTTTGCACTCTTTCCGCTCGTCATCGCCGCCCTCGCCGTGAGCGGGACGGTCGCGCTACTCGAGACCGGGACCGCGCAGGGAACGATCGTCGGTGGCCTGCACGCACTCGCCGTCGCCTTCGGCCTCTATAGCGGCACCGCCGGCTTCGCGGGTTCGGATATGCTCGAGAACGTCTTCGGCCGGCTGTCACTGCTACTTTCCTCGTCACAGACACTGCCACTTTCGCGGCGGCGGTTGCTCGGCGTCTTTCTCCTGAAGGACGCGTTATTCTACGGCGTTGCATTCGTGCTGCCGATGGCACTCTCGAGCGCAGCCCTAACAGGACTCTCGGCCGCCACGCCGGTCGCAGTCGGGCTGTTCTGGCTATCGCTTTGTCTCGTCTTCGCGGCCGGGATGGCGACGACCGTCGGGCTAATCGCCATCCGAACTCGCGGCGTGCCGCCGTGGGCTATCGGGCTGGCGGTCGGCCTCGCCGTCGTCGGCATTTGGGCCACGGGCAGCCTCGGTGCCGTTCAATCCGTCTTGGTGCCGGGACGCGGCTCCGCGATCACCGCGGGCGGGCTGGCCATCGGGACCATCGTCGTCGCGACAGTGTCGCTTGCGGTCTACGATCCGACGTACGGTCGGCCCTCGCGGACCGCGACCGATCGCTTTGCCTGGCTTAGTGGGGCACTCCCCTTCGAGAACGCGCCACTGGTCACGAAGTCACTACTCGATCTCGCGCGTTCCTCGGGCGGCGTCTGGAAACCGTTCGTCTCGGCATCGATCCTGCTCGCGCTGGTGGCCGCGCTGGTCGGCGTCGTCGATTCGATCACCGGGATTGCGCCCGCACCGGGAATCTTCTTCGGCGGTGTCCTCGGGCTCTCGGCGTTCACGACCTACAACTGGCTGACCCAGTTCGACTCGCTCGAGGCCTACCTCGCTTATCCCGTCTCGATCGCGGACGTCTTCCGGGCCAAGCGGATCGCCTTTATTTTCGTCGGTGCGCCGACGGTCGCTGTGCCCTATCTCGCGGCCGTTATCTGGTTCGAGGCGACGCTTCTGGATGCCGTCGTCGGCGCGATCCTGCTGGCTGGCTACGCGCTGTACTACTACGGCTTGACGGTCTACATCGCCGGCTTCGACCCCAACGAGTTCCTCTTCGATGCCGTTCGCTTTGCGACCTTTACCGTCGGCGTCGCCGTCGCCCTCGTGCCGACGCTGGTCGCCGGGTTCGTCGTCGTCCCGCCGTCCATCGAACTCGCTGCTGCGCTCAGCGTCGGCGGGGTCGTGATGGGTGTCATCGGAGTTGTCCTCTCGAGTCGCGCCGGCCCACGCTGGGAGCGGCGGTATCGCCGGGAGTGACGACCGGTGACTCTCACGGTACGGGAGTTATCATCATGAGCTATTTGCCGGGAGGACAAACCGACGGCCGTGAGCGCTATCGAGCGAGTCGGAGTCTGTGTCGACAGGTGGCGGAATCCGTGAGTCGACCCGACCCGACGCGGCGATCGGTCCTCGCGGGCATCGGAGCCGCAGGTGCAACGGTGGCCGCGCCCACGGTCAACGCAGCTCAGACAGCAAGGAGGCAGATCCAGCAGCAAGTGAACCCCCTTGCCGATCGCGACGCGTTCGAGGCGTTTCTCGACGGCGTAATGGAGACACACCTCGAGAGCCACGACATCGCGGGCGCGACGGTCGCCGTCGTCGATGGCGGCGATGAGTTCTCGAAGGGGTACGGCTACGCGGATATCAGTGCCGAAACACCGGTCGACGCTGATGAGACGCTTTTCCGGATCGGCTCGGTGTCGAAACTGTTCACCTGGACTGCCGCCATGCAGGCGGTCGAACGGGGTGACCTCACAATCAACGAAGACGTCGACGCGACGCTCGAGGCAGTCGATCTTCCCGAGACGTACGACGAGCCGATCAGACTCGATCACCTCGCAACACACACCCCTGGCTTCGAGGAACGCGTCCGGGGGACGTTCGTCCGGAACGAAGCGGAGCTGCGGCCGCTCGCGGAGATGCTTCGAACTGAACAGCCGTCGCGGGTCCGGCCGCCGGGGGAGTTCGCGGCCTACTCGAACTACGGGTCGGCGCTCGCCGGTCAACTGGTCGCCGAAACCGCCGGCACGTCATTTGAGACGGTCGTCGAAGAAGACATCTTCGAGCCGCTCTCGATGGATCGAAGCACGTTCGACCAGCCGGCTCCGGACGACTTCATGGACGATCTCTCGAAGGGATACGGAGCCGACGGCCGTACCGACGGCGAGTTCGAGTACGTCGGCATCCCGCCTGCGGGGGCGATGAGCGCCACGGCAACCGACATGGCGTCGTTCGTACGGGCGTTCCTGCAGGACGGCGCGACTGACGATGGGCGACTGCTTGAGGCAGAATCCGTCGCGGAGATGCATCGGCGGCGATTCGGCCACGACGAGCGGCTCAACGGGATCGCCTTCGGCTTCTACGAGATGAGCAGAGACGGTATCCGCGTGGTCGGTCACGGCGGCGATACCGAGCTGTTCCACAGCCTCCTGTTCCTACTTCCCGAACACGACGTGGGGGTGTTCGTCTCGTACAACAGCGTGGGCGGACTCGAGGCGAGACCGGAATTCGTCGACGCCTTCTTCGAACAGTACGTCGCGGACGCAGCATCGGAGTCTGAGATGCCGGAGCCAAACGGCCCGCCAGAGCGAGCTGATGCGATCACCGGCACCTACCGCTCGAACCGGATTCCGTATACGACCTCCGAGAAGTTCCTCGGATTCCCCTCGACGATCTCCGTCTCGGTCGACGACGATGGACGGCTTATCACTCAATCCCTCGGCGGCGAGACGACACGGTGGATGGAAGTCGAACCGCTCCTGTTTACGGAAGTCGACGGGACGGATCGGCTCGCCTTCCGTGAGGACGACGGCGAGATCACACATCTCTTTCTCGACAGTACTCCGGTCACGGCCTTCGAACGGCTCTCGAGACGCGAAACGCCGATCGTCCACCTCGCAGTGCTCGCGATTTCACTGTTGGTCTTCCTTGCCACGGTGGTCGGCTGGCCACTTGCTGCCGGCTGGCGACGCTACCGTGGGCAGGCCGGCGCGTTCGAGGGAACCGAGCCGCCGCTCCGATACGCCCGCTGGGTCGCGGGGGCAACCAGTGGGGCGTTTCTCGTCTTCGCCGTCGCGTTCGCGGCGATCCTCGCGACCGATCCGACCGGGCTGTTGCTCGGTGATCCGCTGCGGTTTCGGCTGCTGCTCGTGGTGCCGCTGCTCGGGGCGATCGGAACCGCCCTGACGGTCGGGCTGGCCGCACACGCGTGGTACAAGCGCCAGTGGGGACTGCCGGCCCGGCTTCACTACACGGCTGTCGCGATCGCCGGCGTCGCTATCTGCTGGGTGCTCGTCTACTGGAACCTGCTGTGGTACCGGATGTGACGGACGAACCGATACGTCGAAGCCACTTGAGCGAAATCGTCCGAGGGAACGCCGAATGACGAAGACGATTCTGATCGCCGGAACCGCGAGCCACGTCGGCAAGTCGACGGTCGCGGCCGGCCTCTGTCGATTGCTTGCCGACCGTGGGGTCGACGTCGCGCCGTACAAGGGACAGAACATGAGTAACAACGCGCGTGTCGTCGTTCGGCCGGATACGGACGGCAAACAAGGTGATGAAACTGACACCGCCACTGACGATCGGTGGGGCGAAATTGGTGTCTCCCAGTTCGTTCAGGCTCGAGCGGCCCGCATGACCCCGACCACCGACTGCAACCCAGTCCTTCTCAAACCTCGCGGCGACGGTGAGAGCCAGCTCGTCCTGCAGGGCGAGGCCCACGATCACGTCCCCGCTGGGACTTACTACGAGGAGTACTGGGATCAAGCACGCGAGGCCGCCGAAAAGTCCTATCGCAGACTGGCGGCCGACAACGACGTGATCGTCGCCGAGGGCGCGGGTAGCATCGGCGAAATCAACCTCCACGACCGGGACCTCGCAAACGTCGAGACTGCCGAGTTCGCCGACGCCGACATCCTTCTGCTGGTCGACATCGAACGCGGCGGGGCCTTTGCTAGCCTCTATGGCACCATCGAACTCGTCCCCGACGCGCTTCGCGACCGCATCGTCGGCGCGGTTATCACGAAGTTTCGTGGCGATCCGTCGCTGCTCGAGCCCGGCATCGAGGAGATTGAATCCCGAACCGGCGTGCCGATTCTGGGCGTGCTCCCCTACGACGATCCTGGCCTCCCAGAGGAGGACAGCGTCGGCCTCCCTGGAAGCGAGGAGCGGGGCGTCGTCGGCGACGAGGATGGCGTTCCTAACGACCGACGGCTCCGGATCGCTGTCCCCCGGCTGCCGCGGATCTCGAACGCGACCGATCTCGAGGCGCTGGCGGACGAACCCGGCGTCTCGGTGGTCTACGTGCCGGTCGATGACGCGCATCCGGAAAATCCACTCGAGAACGTTGACGCCGACGCGGTCGTCATCCCAGGAACGAAGAACACGGTCGACGATCTGCTGGCACTCCACGAGGCTGGCTTCGCCGATGCGCTTGCGACCTTCGACGGCCCGGTTGTCGGAATCTGTGGCGGCTACCAGATGCTCGGGGAGCGGATCACCAACGCCGCACTCGAGGGAACGGGCACGGACGATGTCGTCGATGGCCTTGGCCTGCTGCCGGTCGAAACCCGATTCGAGGGGGACAAACGCCTCGAGCAGACGTCGGTTCCCGTTGACGAAGCTGCGTCACCGCTGCTTGCGGGTGCCGACGGGCCTGCATCAGGGTACGAGATCCATGCGGGCCGGACGCAGGCGCTCGAGGACGTCCACCGGCCGCTGGGCGACTCGAGTGCGGCCCAAGGGCAGGTGCTCGGAACCTATTTGCACGGCCTGTTCGACAACGAATCGGTTCGGACGGCGTTTCTGGAACACGTCGCGGCGACGGCGGGGGTCGACTGGCCGTCGGGAGCAGGGACGGACGCGTCACCGTCGGCGGACTCGGATACGACCGGGCCAACGCCGTACGATCGCGCAGCACGGCTCGTCAGCGAACACGTGGATCTGGCGGCGCTTGGCGAGCCGTTCGACGAGTGAAAAATAGCCGGCGAGACGAGCCAGCAGAGACGGCAGACGACTACGACCCGTCGCGGTAGGTGCCGAGCAGTTCCTCGAGGATGATACACTCCTGGTCGGTCTCGTCGTAGTGGGTATCGATGAAGCGTTCGGCGGCCTCGTAGTTGCCGCGCAGTCCGTGTTTGCGGACGTTGATGACGGCGTCGAGGAAGAACGTGCCACCGTCTGTCCCGAGCGCTTCGGCATGATCGCGGTCGCTGATATCGAGTTCGGCCTGGATCTCGTCGAAGTTGAACGTCTTGACGTCGTGATCGTCGTTGATCAGCGTGAGGACGTACTCCGCGGAGAACCGATAGAACTCGGACTTACTCTCGAACATACCGTCTTCGACGAGTGCGTCGATCTCTTCGACCACGTCGTCGGGGTACCTGACGGTATCTTTCGCCATTTCCCTAGACTGGTCGGTACTCATTAATTATTGTTTCGCCAATCTCGTTCAGGTTGGAAACCCAACAGTATAGCGAACTGTCGGACGTGACCGATCCGACGTAGACGCACAGCGACGCGCCGATCACGGCTCGAGTTTCAGTTCGTGTCTTCCTGCAGAGTTATTGGGGTTCGCGCAAAAGGACGGACTGTCATGGTAGACGAAGCTGAACTCCGTGAGCAGATGATCGACGCGTTCGAAGGTGCAGACTATCCGGTCTCGAGTCCGATGGATCTCGTCCCGGCGTTGCCCGACGGCCCAGGGACGAAATTCGAGTCTGGCGACTTCTCGATGACCGCGATGGAACTCAACACCAAGACCACGGGCGGAGATTTCCCCTACGACGATGTCGAGTCCCTCGTTGACGACCTGCTCCGGGAGCTCAAAAAGCAAGACGAAATATAGGCCACGGACAGCCGTTGTCGGCTTCTCGTTGGTGGGCAAGCGAGCTAACCGGTGACCAGCAGGCTTTTTATTCCATAGCGTAGTTGTGAGAGAAGAGAACAGATGCGGACTGGCCGGACGGAGCGATATGAATGACTGAGAGACAGTGCTCGCGACCGATCGTCATCGTGATCGACACCCGGTCCCAGGAGAGCCGTCTTCGACCACGGCTCGAACAGGCGACCGAGCACGACGTGCGCACGGTTCGTAATCGCGAGTGTCCCCTCGAGGCGATGACGACGCCCGCCGACACCGAAGGCGACGGCGGAGTGGAAACGAGCGCGGAACACAGTGAGGACTCGGCACTCACCAGTACGACAGACACAGCAGCCGTCAGCGAGACGGCACGGATCACGCCGAGTGCCGTCGTGCTCGAACTCGACCGGCCGGGCGACATCCAGTCGTTGTTACAGCGTGTCCACGCCGACCTGCCGGCTGTGCCGACGATCGTTGCACCCCACGAGGGCAGCGAGCGACTCGCGACGGTGGCACTCCGTGCTGACGCGACCGAATACGTGCCGACAGAGCGCGACGAAGATCCGATCGATCGGATCGTCTCGACGGTCCAATCCAAAACCAGCGGCCGATCGGATGACGGCGACAGCCAGTACCACAATATCCTCGCCACCGAACTCCCGGATGAAGCGTTCGTCATCGGTGAGGACGGCACCTATCTCGAGGCGAAGGTCCGTCCCGAGTCGGCGGATCTCTACACCGTTCCCGCCGACGAATTAGTCGGCACCACGCTCGAGGACGCGTTTCCCGATTCGGTCGCAGCGGACTTGCAGGATTGTCTCGACCGAGCGATCCAAACTGGCGGCGTGCAGTCGATCGAGTACCAGACGGACACCACCGATGGCCGCCGCCAGTTCGAGGCCCGCGTCGTTCCGATCGACGAGCGGATTCAGGGACGACGTGCCGTGGTCTGGCTCGCACGAGACATTACCGAACGCGTCGAGCGCGAGCGACGACTCCGCTCGCGACAGGACCAACTCGAGACGTTAAACCGGATCAACGCGGTCGTCAGACAAGTCATCGAGACGCTTGTCGAGGCACCGGCCAGAGACACCATCGAACGCGAAGTCTGTGAACAACTCGTCGACTCGGACCTGTATTGTGGCTCGTGGATCGCCGAACGGACCGGCGATGGCCGGCTGTCATACCGGACCGGCGCGGGCGACGCCGAAACCATCCTCGAGTGTGTTCGTGACTGTACCGGCGAGTACGAGAACCCGGTCGCGCAGGCAGCACGAACGGGCGAGTTACGGACGACGAACAGCATCACCGAGAACGAGTCGCTTCCGGGAGAACTCCGGGCGGCGGCCCGCGAAGACGATGTCAGATCCGGCATCGTCGTTCCGATCACACACGAAGACGCGACCTACGGCGTTCTCACCGTGCTTGCGAGTCGCGATGATGCCTTCAGCGAGCGCGAGCGAGCCGAGTTCAGACTGCTCGGCGAAACGATCGGGTTTACCATCATGGCCGTCAAAAACCGCCAGCTACTCTTTGCCGACTCCGTCGTCGAACTCGAGTTTCGGATCGACGGCGGCGACACGTTCTGCTTCGATCTCTCCGAGCAATACGACTGTACGGGCTTGCTCGAGTGGGCTGGCACGACGTCGGGCGGGCGTCTCTTCCAGTATGTCACCGTCGACGGCTTGGACGGTGAAACGGTCCTCGAGGAGGCGACGACACACGAGTCCGTCAAGGAGTGTCGGCTCATTCACGACGGCGACGAGCGCTGTACGATCGAGTTGCGGCTTACGAGATCGGGCGTCCGCACGCTCGCAAACCACGGGTCGACGATTCGGGACGTCACCGTCGAGGACGGTGTTGCAACCTGTCTGATCGAGGTGTCACAGGACGCCAACATCCGGGAGATCGCCGAGGCATTGACTGTCGTCTACGAAAACGCCGAGCTCGTTGCCAGACGAGAGGTCGATCGGGCAGTCAGGACGGCAGCCGAGCGCCGGTCCCGGATTCTCGATGAACTCACTGACCGCCAGCTGACGACGTTACGACTCGCCTACTACGGTGGGTTCTTCGACTGGCCGCGAGAGAGTACCGGCGAGGATATCGCCGAGGCGATGAGCATCTCACCACCGACGATGCATCAGCATCTCCGAAAGGGACTAAACTCGATTCTCGGAGAATTTTTCGAGGACAGCACCGGTACTGGTACTAGTACTGATTGACACTGTCTGTTGTCACTGGACACCAGCACACCCGTCTGACAACAGTTGTTCGGTGATGGATCATCAGAAATCGTCAGAGCGTGTGATCCGGTTCGAACAGCCGGTTAGCATCGGTTTCGTGGCCTGTTTGCCGTCGGCAGAACGTACTGATCTGGCCGACTATCACGGAAGCTAGAGTTCCACTCTTCGAAGACCGTCATGGATGTTTAAACGTCGGCTATATGAACCCGAGGGCCAATACGCGTGACAGTCAGTCAATCCTATAGCAATGTCCGAGACGACAGCAGTCGCCCAATCGTGGGAGGTGGGATAGCCGTGGTAGCACTGCCGTTCGAGACTGTGTTCGAAGGGTCGAATGGTCGATACTACACCGACTGGCAGGTTCGTCACCGGCTGCGGACCGATGAGTGGGCGTTTTGCATGCAACAGCGAACGCCGCACCGACGACTGGTCGAAACCGACGACGACGCGTTACTCCTGTTGGTCCCGATCGAACCCGAGGAGCTCCCAGCAGGACGCGAGATCCGCGTTTCCGGGTGTCGTGCCCGTGTTGTCGATACTCGGCGTGTGCCGTCGGCATAGGCCATCACGTGCCGGTCGTCCACGGACAGGTGTCTGCCTCGCGGTGATTTAATGTGTGATCAAATTCAGCCATAGAAACTGGTTCCGTGCTGTGAAACTCGCGCTCGTGAATCGCCGCGCGTTCCTCGGCACGGTCGGCTCGACGCTCTCGCTCGCCACGCTCGCGTATACGACACGTGGTGCCGCCGACACGCTCGAGGTTCGAGTCTGGTTCTCCGAACAGGCCGCGACATACGACGGCGTCGCCGAGCGGATCCGCGAGTATCTCACCGCGACCTTCTCGCTCGAGTACTGGACGCTCGCAATCTCGATCGGTGGGACCGTCTCGGTTTCGAGTGAAGACGCCGCTCGCCTCACCAGCCGCGGCGAGTGGCCGATGGCCGTCGCGACGGGTGCCCTCGGTGGCCGTGAGGTGGAACCGGCCTCAGACGTCAACTTGCTGGTCACGGACGGGAGCATGGAAACAGCACCCACCGGCTACGGCGTTCCACACGTCGCATCGGTCGGTGGAGCGCGACATATCGCTGCCCTCGAGTCGTTCGAAACGCTCGTCGACGACGGGCCGCGATCGATCTCGCCGAATACGATGCCGGCACACACGATGCACGTCCTCCTCCACGAAATCGGCCACGCACTCGGCCTCGGTCACAAACATGGCACCGCATTTGTCGACGGCGACACCGTCGTCGCGACGCCGATGCTCAGCAGCTATGCGTGGGATCCTGCGTACGATCACGATCGCTCACACTGTGGGACGGCGATTCCCGACACAAACGGTCGGCACCGAGCACTGAGCTTCAGCTTTTCGTCGTGCGCTCGTCGAGAACTCGCGAGCTACGACGGCGATGTCGCTCTCTGACCAGTCAGTCGCCCCACGTCGAGAACGAAACTGTATCGAGCCCACTCGAGGCATCCGGTTTCGGCCCGTTGCCGAACCTGGGCCGTACCCACTCGTCACTCGTCGTCGTCGCTGTCCGTGTCACCACGGGCGAAACTCGCCTGCGCGTCTCCATCTGCATCGGCGCTGGCGTTTGGCCCCTCGATGAGCGCTTCGAAGTCGTCGGCTTCGTCGTACTGATCCTGGTACACCAGTGCTGCTTTTCCCATCGAGGTGATTTCGTAGAGCCCGGACCGCTCTGCGGGGCCGATTTTACGGACGAGTCCATAATCCTCGAGCACTGGGAGTCTCGTGTTGATGTTCTTCCGGCTTTTTCCTGTGTGCGAAGCTAGATTCGTTGCGACGTTGCGGCCCTTGTCCTCGAGCGCCTCAAGGATGAGGAAATCAGTTGGTTGGCGGAGTTTCACGTGTGTTCACTCTCGTACCGCACTATATTTCCAGTGGTAACTAATACTTTCGGCTCGAACAGGTTAATCGGAACTGGTAATTGTTACCATCATTCATGTATGCTGCGCCGATGACCCGCCGTGTCTTCGGGAGCAAGCCCCGCCAGTTTCACCCGCTCGAAGCTCGACAGTACGGCTCACTCGAGCAAGTCAACGCCGGTCGAGCCGAGCCACGAGAGAAAGTCCGCGACGGCCGCCGGCGACGCGACACGAGCGGACGCATTCGAGGGCTCGTCGCTGCCGACTCTGATACCGAGTCCGTCCGGTTCGACGGTTCGGAACGCCGACTCGTCAGTGACGTCGTCACCGACGTAGATGACGGCCGTTTCGGAGGGCTCGTCGGCAGCGACCACTTCGACTGCGTCTCCTTTCCCCCACGCCAAATCCGGGCCAATCTCGAGGATCTGCTTACCGGGGGAAAGCTCGAGGGCGTCGCCACCGACGCTGTCGACGATGTCGTGAGTGAGCCGGCGAACGGTCGGGACGGCTGCCGATGGAACGGCTCTGAAGTGGACCGTCCCAGTCAGGCGTTTGTTTTCGACCCGGCAGTTCGGCACGGACGCGAGAGCGACCTCGAGGACGGCACAGAGTCGTTCGATACGGGCGGCGTGCTCGCGTGCGACCGGATGGACGGTGACATCTCCCCCACGGGCGAGCTCGAGGCCGTGATTGCCAGCGTAAATCGACGGACCGTCGATGCGCTCGCGGACGTCCGACAGGGCCCGACCGCTCACGACGGCCGTCGTCACCCCGGGTGTGTCGGCGAGCGTTGTCACTGCCTCCTGATTGCGCTCGGTCGGCGTCGCGTCATCGGGGTCCTCAACGATCGGGGCAAGCGTCCCGTCGAAATCCAGACAGACGAGGATACCAGTGGCGTCGGCGATCGTCGCCCGAACCCGTGGCCACTGCTCCTCGAGCGGCTGCGGCGGTGATGCTGTGTCAGGAGCCTCCATCGGTCACACTGGCGGCGTAGGCTCTCGGGAATCGGACTCCGAGTCCGTGCGCCCGCCGGTTCGGCCGGACTTATCATGGACGCGGTTAATCCAGTCGAACTGCGTCGCCATCCACGACTGGATGTCGCCGCTGAAGACGCGCTGGCGGAGTGTGTTCAGCCGCCGCTGGCGTTCGTGCGCCGACATCGAGAGCGCGTACTCGAGTTGGGCCGCAATCCCCGCTGCGTTGGCGGGGTCAATCGTCAACGCGTGCGAGCCGAGCCGCTCGTGGGCACCGACTCGATTGCTCAGCAGTAACGCGCCATCGCCGTCGACGCTCGCTGCGACGTACTCCTGGGCGACCAAGTTCATTCCGTCGACCAGCGAGCTTACTACCATTGCGTCGGCGTGGCGATAGAGCGTACAGAGATCCTCCCGTGGCAGGACGTCCTCCGTGTAGACGATCGGTCGCCAGTCGGCGGTCCCGAAGCGGCGGTTGATCCGCTGGACCTCGCTGCGGACGAAATCACCGTATTGCTGATAGGTCCCGATTTCGGTCCGTGAGGGCGTCGCCTTCTGGAGAAACGTGAACGCGCCGCGCCAGCCCGGATTCCGCTCGAAGAATCGCTCGAGCGCTGCCAGTCGTTCCGGAATCCCCTTGGTATAGTCGAGGCGATCGAGCCCCAGTCCGAGCGTCGTTCCCTGTGGAATTCCGTACTCCTCGAACAGCGCTGTGAGGCGGTCGCGGTCGGTCGAGCGTGCGTCACTGTCGTATGCTTTGGCATCGACCCCCATCGGAGTCGCGACGACGCGGGTCGTCTGCCCGTCGTAGCGAATCGTCCGTCGGGTCCGATCGACGTCAGCGGCCGGGAGGAACCGGTCGACACAGTCGAGAAAGCGGTCGGCATACCCCTCGACGTGGAACCCGAGCAGGTCGTTGCCGAGCAATCCCTCGAGGAGATGGCCGCCACCGGGACAGTGCCGGAAGGTCGTCGGTGTCGGCCACGGGATATGCCAGAAGTGAGCAACGGTCGCGCTGTCGGGTATCGATTCCTGAATCAACCGCGGCGCGAGCGCGAGATGGTAGTCCTGCAGCCAGACCACTGTGTTCTCGTCGGCGTGTTCGCTGACCGCCTCGGCAAACTGTTCGTTGACCCTCTGATACCACTCGAAATCCGTCGGTCGATTCTCGATCAGATCCGGAAAGCCATGACAGAGCGGCCAGAGCACGCGGTTGCTAAAGCCGTAGTAGTAGGCATCGACCGCCTCCTCCGAGAGGTCGAGTCGGCGCAGCGTGTAGGCCTCCTCGTCCGGTGGGACGGCCACGCAGTTATCGTCGTCCGTGACCGCAAAGTCCGCGTCGCCGTCGCCCCAGGCGATCCAGGTTCCGTCAGTTTCCTGCACGACTGGATCGAGGCCAGCAGTCAGCCCGCCGGTCGGCTCGTCGACCGTGATCGATCGCTGAGCGTTCGGGCGAGCGAGCCCGCCGTCGGTCCCCAGCGACGAGCCCTCGTCGCTGCTCGTGGGGTCCGACACCGACTCGTCCTCGAACTCGTGGCGGTACGGCTGGCGGTTCGAGACGACGATCAGCGACCCGGGACAGTTCGGGCCGTCGTCCCCGGACGCGTCGTCCGTTCGTCCGCGGTCGCTGGCTCGAGTTCGATACTGTCGGGCGGACACAGTCGTCGTCGGCAACCGCTCTGGAACTCGCATTCGCTGAAACAGCACAGCCTCTCCACTGGTTGCTTCGCGGCCTGCGCTCGCTGGGAGGTTAATAGGTTCCCACTAGTCCCCACGGATGGTAGACTGTCCGCTCGCGGAGAGAGTCTGCCGAAATACGGGTCGCTAGAGCACTGTGACGATCGGGATCGTAATCGGCGGTAACAAAATGTTAATTGCTCGCTCGAGTGAACCCGTCCCCATGACGCCGTTCGAGCGCCGACTCGAGGCCTGTCAGAATCGGCTCGCCGACGTCGGAGCCGATCTGACGGTTTGCTTTCCGAGCCCGAACCTGACCTATCTGACCGGCTTCGCGGAATCACCATCGGAACGACACCTGTTGTTGTTCGTCCCCCGAGACGGCGATCCCGTGATCGTCGCGCCAGCGATGTACGAGGCCCAACTCGCCGCATTGCCGATCGCGGATCTGCAACTGCACTGCTGGGCCGACGTGGATGACCCGCTCGAGCGTGTCGACCGCGTGCTTTCGAGCTACTCGCTCGAGGAATCAAACGATGTGACCGTCCTCGTCGACGACCGGATGTGGGCAACGTTCACGCAGGATCTTCGCTCCCTGCTCCCGGACGCGACGTTCGGGCTCGCCAGTACCGTCCTCGAGCCGCTCCGAATCCGCAAGGACGATGTCGAACTCGCGGCACTTCGTCGCGCTGGCGATCTTGCGGATCGCGTCGCACTCGAGATTCGCGAGCGTGGCGACGAACTGATCGGCACGACGGAATCGGAACTCACCAATGAGATCGATCGGCTGCTCGCCGCGGAAGGCGGCGACGAGCCGGCGTTCGAGACGATCGTCGCTGCCGGCCCGAACGGTGCCCGCCCGCACCATCACAGCGGGTCGCGCCGGATCACAGCCGGTGATCCCATCGTGCTGGATTTCGGCGCGTTCGTGTCGGCTGCTCTCGAGATGGGAGTTGGCCGGTATCCAGGCGATCAGACCCGCACCATCGTCGTCGGCGATCCACCCGCCGAGTACGAGCGCGTCCACGAGACCGTCAGAAACGCACAGCAAGCCGCGATCGACGCCATCGAGCCGGGCGTCACGGCAGGCTCGATCGATCGCGCCGCCAGATCGGTCATCGAGGACGCTGGCTACGGTGATGCCTTCGTTCACCGCACTGGCCACGGCGTCGGCCTCGAGGTCCACGAACCGCCCTACATCGCGGCGGGCAACGACCGCGAGCTCGAGCCCGGGATGGTCTTCAGCGTCGAACCGGGGATCTACCTCGAGGGGCAGTTCGGCGTGCGGATCGAGGATCTCGTGGTCGTCACCGACGACGGTGTCGAGCGACTGAACGACACACCGCGTGGCTGGGAAACTGGACGGTGACACGGCGGGGAAGGTCTCGACCGACCTGCGAGTCACGACACCGCATTTCCGGTGAAATCGACTGGGAGAGATATTGAAAGGCCGACAATACGGGTGCTGGAATCAAGCGTGGCGACACAAGAGTAACGCGAAATGAGCGCGGTGCTCAGGCGTCGTCGGTCTCGACGAGCACCTTCCGGACGACCTCGGGGTCCTCGAGCAACTGATGTTCGGTATAGCTGCCTTCGGCGCTGCCGCCGCTCCGGCGGGCCTGCTCTAAGATATCGAGGAAGGCGTGTTCCTTGAGCAGGTCTCGAACCCGCCGCAGGGAGAGCGGATCAGACCGTTCCTGTCGGCAGATCTCCTCGTAGACGTCGTAGATCTTCGTCGTCCGGAACCCGTCTTCCTCGGGCGTGTTGAGCGAAAGGACTGCAAGCGCCTGCAGAACGTACCGCGAGTGTGGCGTCGAGCCGCGAATGAGTTCCCGGAAGCGGTCCGTTTCGGCCCGCTCGCGGGCCTGCACCACGAACTCTTCCTGAACGGTCTCGTTACCGTTCGATTGAGCGATCTCGCCGGCGTACCGAAGGATGTCGATGGCCTTGCGGGCGTCGCCGTGTTCGCGAGCTGCAAGCGCCGCGGCGCGAGGAATAACCGAGGGCTTGAGGACACTGTCTTTGAATGCGTCGCTGCGGGCTTCCATGATCTCCCGGAGCTGGTTTGCGTCGTACGGGGGAAAGACGAATTCGCGTTCGCAGAGACTCGACTTGACCCGCTCGTCCAACCGGTCCTTGTACTTGATCTTGTTACTGATCCCGATGACGCCGATCTTGCACGACTCGAGCTTGCCGGCCTCGCCCGCGCGCGAGAGTTGCATGAGAATGTCGTCGTCGTCGAGTTTGTCGACCTCGTCGAGAATGACGAGGACAACGTCGTACTGGGTGTCTAACACCGTCCAGAGGCGCTTGTAGTAGGTCGACGTGCTGAGACCCTTGTCAGGAATTCTGATATCGGTAACCGCTGGCTCGTTTAACGTGTGAGCGATCGTCTGGACGGCCTGGGTTTCCGTGTTGTCCTGTGCGCAGTCGACGTAAGCGAACGCCGACGTGATGCCTTCTTCCCCCGCGACGCGGACCAGCCGCTCCGAGATGTACTTCGCACAGAGGGATTTGCCAGTTCCTGTCTTTCCATAGATCAGCAGGTTGCTCGGGCTCTGACCGAAGATCGCAGGATTGACCGCGTTTGCAAGCTCCGAAATCTCGTCGTCGCGGCCGACGATCCGACCCTCTTCGGGGAGATGGTTGATCTCGAGGAGTTCTTTGTTCTCGAAGATTGGATCGTCGCGGGTGAACAGATCGTCGCCGGAACTCGACATAGAGGGACACCGTGTTTCCGGTGAAATAGCTGTTCCGTTTGGCGGCGACGATCCGAAGGCAAGACTGAATTCCACTGAGACGGTCGCAAGGAGGCGAGACGCGGCCGATTAGATAATTCGATCGAGACGAGACGCCATCAGTCGGTGACCGTGAGAGTCGGTCGACGGCTGCCGACACACACACCGTGTTTCCGGTGAAACAGCAAAAATCCACTGTGGGGTGCAGTCGAAGCGGCGGTTACGCGGTCACTGTTTCACCGGAAACCCGGTGTACGACACGAGGATGTATATGAAATTCCGCGACAACAGACACGTTATCGCCCCGATTATCGCTCGAGGCTGCCGTCGTACTCAGTGATGGTGTTCGATATTCAGTGACCGTACTCGAAACGGGTTGTCAGTGAGAGAGCGTCGGTTCGATTGCAGTGATATCTAATCGATATCTATTATAGTACTTCTAATTCACTCAATGGACTTTACTCATATGAACAATTTATATATTCCTATTTTGAGCAAGAAATGCTATTAGGTAGCTAACAATAGCAATATATTTCGACTTTCTCCTACTATTACGGTTCGATACCCCGTGCCGTTGGGTGCTTTCCTTGTTTGGTGGATACACGTCCGAGGTTTCGATCTTTCCCTGCTTGTTTCACCGGAAACCCGGTGTGCGTTCGACAGCGTCGCTAAAAACGGCCACCGGCTGTTCGTACCGTTTCACCGGAAACCCGGTGTGTGTCCGCGCGAGCATGGCACTGCTGCCCATGTGCCTGTGACCCGTGAGAGTCCCTGGTTCGATCACAGCGGTCGTCTGCTGTTCCTATTCGTGACACGAGGCTCGTTCTCAAGCTGTACAGTTGGGCCACTGGCTCATCCAACTCGTCACGGCTCCTATCTTTAACCAGCGAGAGAATCCCGCCGTTCACGGCGGGCGTGAATCGCGTCACTCAACTACGGGATCAACCGCTCATTGACATCCTCCTCCGGCTGAACCCGGAGGAATCCCGAGCGTTGGGATATTAGGGTTTGCAGACTCCCTGTTCTCTCGGTGTGAACCGTCCGCTCTCACGGTCGAACAGGAAGACTCCGGGCTGTGCCAACCAGCCGTTACTCATATCCCCGGTCGGGGGACTCTGAGTTATCTTTCTCCGAATGTTCACCGCACCGTTCACGTCTGCGTTCATCGTCGTTTCGCACGACGAACAGACGTACAGACCACGCTCCACGCGGTTGCTATCCCGAATCTGCCCGCAACACGAACACGTCTTCGAGGTGTTCTCCTCGTCTACGCGGTCAACGAGG
>NZ_FOIC01000027.1 GCF_900111485.1 Natrinema hispanicum
TTATCGTAGCCGACCCAGAGTGGTGCAGACGGTGTCTCGACACCTGCCTCGAACATCTCGCAGACAAATGGTCCTGCAACAGTGCCCTCCTGAGCCGTTTCGGTGATAGCTTGCTTCCCTCCGATGGAACTGGTCTTCTGCTCATCGATATCGTATGTCTCGCCGAGTTGGGATTGGGGAGCCGGTGGTGAATCGAGCGGAGAGTCACCGTCACCAGTAGCTTGTGTCGCTGGCTCGGTCTCCATACCCTCTTCGGATTTGCCGCGGTCAAAGAATCGATCAAACACCATCGTGTCCTCTGTTAGTAACGTTGTGTTCGGTGGAAGCGCTGCTACTGGTGGACTGTTCGTATTGGCCGAGATCGGCAGGGGCGCGGTCACCACGTCGGGTATATCGCCAGTCGATATTCGGCGTCTCAATCTCTGCATTGGGGATATGTGCGACGCCGGCGAGTTCGTCGACGGTCATAATCATGTGCCGGTCGATCCACTCACGGTCACACATCCGCTGGACGAACTGCCGAAGCCGCGTTGCGCGTTTGCTCTCTCGGCGATGCCAGACAGGCTTGTCGTCGAGACCCTGCTCAGTAATCGCGTTGTAGTACTTCCTGAACATCCCCGCGACGCCACGAGCACGGGCCTCAGCCTCGTCTTGCTCGCTCGAGGCAGCAAGCACGCGAATGTTCACGTGGAACGCCTGTTGGCCACGTTGCTGTTCAATGGTTTTCGCAGCCTGTTTGTCCTTCTCGCTTGGCGGTCGCGTTCGGGGATTGAGCCAGCCGACGGATGTCCCTTGGCGAAGCGCGTGCGCGAGTTCGTCGACGCTATTGTGCTTGAACCGGTCGCCGTCAGTCCACGACTGTTTCGCAGGTCGAAACACGACCTGCGTAACGACGGTACTCTCATCGAGCGAGAGCATCTCGCTCGTAATCTCGCCGTAGGGATCCGTCTCGAAGCCCTCGCTGTTGTGATGACGAATCGGATAGTAGGGGATCTTCTCCATCTCGAGCCACGCGCCGGCAACGTACTCGTCAGCGTCGATAACGGGGAACGCATAGCCCTCCTCGACCGGGAAAACCTCACTGTTGGCGTAGTTGTTCCCAACACGCCGTCTGAACTTGTCGGCTGCTGCCTCAGTGGCAGCGTGCATGTAGAACTTGATCTTCCCTTCATCAAACCAGACCTCAAACGAGTGGTGGTCACTCGTATTCTTCCCACGGAAGTTCGTCGTCACATCGTGGACTGACTGGAGGACCCCGGCCCCGTCCGCGATACCGTTGTTCTCTTTGTATGGGCGGATCCGCAGCAGCGTTCCTGGCGTATCCGCTTGGTGTTGGACGAACGAATCGTGCTCTCCGAAGTTGAGTTGCGTCGCCTCGTACTGTGGCGACGAACCCAGGATTGTCTTGATTTGATTGAACCTAGTCATGGTCTTGGATGTCAGACTCAGTTTCAGTCGTGTCCTGTGCAGTAGCTGATTCCCCACCATCAGGTCGGACAGACGATTTCTCACTGTCTGTCTCGAGGGAATGCTCGACGACCGCATCGAGAACCTCTTCTTTCGTGAGATCTGCCTCGAGAAGCCGACTGGCCGCATCTGCGCTGAGATCGAGACGCGTTGCAAGCGCGTTGCGCTGAGCTTCGTTCTCGACAAACTCTTCGAAGGCGAGCAACTCCGCTGGCTCGTCACGAATCGCCTGCTCGATGAAGGCCTGGTCCTCGGGCTCGTAGTCGATAATCCGTTTCTCGAAGTCGTCAGCCACGATATGCAGCGGGTACGTCCCGTGTTCTTCGACGCGAACGAGTGCCTGACTATAGCCGAGATCTTCGTTCCCGGCATCGGCACCCCTGACGTACCGTCGCTGCTCTTCGGTCAAGCCGATCTTGTCGGCTGTCCGATCGTCTAGTTCGGGGAGTTTGTGGAGGACCTTGATCGGGCACATGCCGATGATTTTCTCCGCCTGCTCGGTCTCATAGAATTCCTGAGCAGTTTGGGAGAGCAGCACCATCCGAAGCCCTGCATGGCGTTGGTGCCGGAACGCTGTCTCGAGGAAGTCGAGATTCGCTTGATCCTCAAAGAGGTAGTGGGCTTCGTCGATCGCGAGTTCGACGTTTCGCTGGGTGTTTTTCGCTTGCTGGTAGATCGTCGACAGCAGCAGTTGCATCAAGAACGTCTGGCGATCGATTCCCGAGGCACTGCCCTCGATCTGACCGAGGTCGATATAGACGACCTTGTTGTCGCCCTCGAGGATATCGATCTCGGAGTGATGTGAGAGGTTTTCGTATGAGCCACCCTCGCGGAACGGCTGGAACGCAATCGCGAGTTCATCTGCATACTGTGCGGCACGCTCGCGAGCGGAGTCAGATTTCGCGATGTTGTGCTCATCTGGGTTCTCAGCGATATCACAGAGGATCCGATGGACGTCCTGCATCGTCGGTGAATTCGCCGACGTGTGCGTCGAGACGTCGTCTTCAACGATCCCTGCTTGCCGGTAGGCTTCATCGATGACGTACGAGAGGACGCCCGTCTCGGTTCCGAGTTCGATATCACGAGCGTTGAGGAAGTTCTCGAGGACGGCGTAGACCTCGTCTTTCTTCGCCGAAAGGGGAGAGATCCCGTCACCGGAATCAAGAACGTGCTGGGGCGTCTCGCGGATCTCGAGTGGGTTGAGCTTCGTATCGCCACCGACAGTGATCGTCTTTGCGTTCAGTGCATCCGCGATCCCACGGAAGCCACCAACTGGATCGACGAGAACGAGCATGGTGTCGTTGCGGCGTTTCATCATCCGAAGGTGGCGCATGATATCGCCGAACGTCTTCCCAGCGCCCGGCATCCCGACGACGAGTTCACTGTGACCCGTCTCGAGCGCCCACGGGTTGATCCGGATTGGGGAACCGTTGTGGCCATGATAGCCGTACTCGATACCCTCGTTCATCATCAGGTAGTTCGACGAGAACGGGAACATCGCGCCGACAGCTTGGTTCGTCAGCGTCGACATGCGGTCACGGCCAAGTTCGTTCGCGCCAAGTGGCGACACTGTCGCGAGTCCACGTTCCTGCCAGCGACTCGCGACCTTGAGCGTGCAGTTCGCTGGCGCATCCTTGATGATCGACCGCAGGCGCGTCGTCTGATTATCGAGCTCCTGTTGATTATTAGCGGCGAGGCGAATGAACACCCCACCGCGATAGAACGACGCTTTGTTCGCACGGACGAGCGACCGCATGTACTTCGCCTGATCGATGTCTTCCTGGAGGTCCTCGGATTTGAGACTGTTCGAGTCGTGCTGGTTGATCTTCAAATCCGAGATCCAGTCTGCCATCATATCCTGGGCCGACTGGCTGTCGAACGGATCGAGATGGATGCTGATGTCGGTCTGCAACTCCGTGTCGAGTAACAGTCGCTCGAGAAGGCCATCTGGCGGTTCCTCAGGGAATTGTTCAATCCAGAACGTGCGAACGTACGTCTCGTCGTTGATCACGGCGTAGGTCGTCTCCCAGTCGACTGTCGACGGTGCGACCACCGACTGGTGCATCGTCGACGTGTCTGGTAACCGATCGTCAGTTCCGGTTGACGAGTCGTCAACAGCATCCTCGTCGATAGTGTCCTCCTCCCGATCGCTCGAGGCCGTGCCTGGCGGGCTATCACTGTCGTGCTCAGCCATTGCATCGAGGACGTCATCGGGATCAGGCGTTGCTGGGACACCGTCGCTTATCCCGTGCGAGACGACAGGGAACGTCCCAAGTGCGTTCGTAATATTGCCGTACTCTTCGGGATGGCACGTCCAGTACTCCTTCGTGATCCGAGCGAGATCGTAGGCATCGACGGGGCTGACCGAACACCGATAGAGCGACGACCCACCACGGCGGAGTTGTGTCAGTCGTGACTCGAGGTGTTCTTCTTTGAATTGCTCTCGCTCGGCGTCGGTCAGGTCATCAGTTTGGAATCGGCCGAAGAACCGTCCAATACCAGGAAGGTCAGCAAGATAGGCGAGGACACTGTCATCAGTTGCGTCGAAGTGTTCAACATCCGCGTCGTTCACCGCAGTGATAAGGTAGTACTCGCGGATCGTGGTCGTCTCCGAGTCGATTTCGCCGTTGTCAGTCGTATTCGCGCCAACATATTCCTCAAGCAGCCGTTTCAACACAGGACGTGAGCGAACGTCGGCGTCAGCGAGTCGATCCTGGTGTGCACGGATGGTCTCGTCGTCATCGACCTCACGGCTAGTGACGTAGATCTTCACTGGAAAGTCGATAGTCGAGTTGGCGAACTCCGAGAGCGACTGGACAGCCTTCGCCCACGCATCATCATCCTCGAGGGCCATGTTCGCGGGCTCGACTTTCATCGCCCCAACGAGTGCGCCATCCGTTCGTTCGATGGCATGCGGGTACACTCGCTGGAGGCGAGTCAGATACCGCACCTCGCTATTGTCCTCGCCACCATGCGTGTACTCCTTGTTTTTGATCGCCCAGCTAAGACGAGCAGCGAGCCACTCAGTCAGCCACAGATATCGGGGCTTGACCTTGTGGAGCAAGAACAGCAACGTCACGAGCATGAGCCCGAATCCCAGCACCGGGATCGTCAGTGCTGCCGGGACGAACGTCGCTGCAACGACCGTGACGAACGCCACTGCGAGAAACAACATGAGCTCGCCAATCGTGTAGCCCCGGAAGAAGGCCGTTGTGCCACCCAGCGACTGATGGATCTTTCGCGCGGTATAGTCGTGATCAGGGGTGTTCGTACTCATCGAATTCACCACCGCGAAACCTTTTCTTTCGTGTTTTTGAGGCCACGCTTGGTTCGAGTCGATGCTTTCTGTGTGGCGTTGCGAGCGTCATCAGCGGCCTTATCGCGCATCCGCCCAGTCCTCGACTTCCGCAAGTTGTTGTAGCGGCCGGCGTGATCCTTCGTCGAGCGGGCCGAAGAGCCGAGCTTGTATGCTCTCGAGTCGCCGCTCCCGAGTGTCGTCTGGCCGCTCTTTGTGACGGATCCAATCTGGTTATCTGCGTATCCACGGTGGACGTTTCGAGCACCACGGACCGCTTTTCCAGAAGTGCGCTTTGCCTTTGCAGCGCCAGCTTTAGCCGCTGCAGGATTCGTTGCAGTAGCCCCTTTCTGGGCGATCGTCCGCATCGCTGGGCTACTCCAGTAGACCGTCATGATCATCGCGATAATCGCCGCAGGAATCAGCGTCAATCCAATAAACAGCGAGAAGAGCCCTTTCACAGAAGTCTCGAGACCACCAACCTCCCATCCAATCCGGAAGAGGATCGCTGGTGGGATCCCAGCAAGCACTAGTCCAGGATAAATTCCTGCGGCTCGACGTGCCATGTTTGCCGCTGGACTAAATGGCCACACCTCCATCGACCAGAGGACACCCAATAGCGGCATAATCGGTGTGAGTACACAGAGGGCGATCCAGCGGAAAGCGACGACAAACCCTGCAACAACCAAAAAGAAGTTCGATATGACGACCATTACCAGAATGGCGAACGTCCCACCAAGAGAGGATCGGATAAGGCCACCGAGTCCTGCCGACATTTCATCAGTTGGAGCGATCGTCATACCTACTGCGTCGAAGAACTGCAGCGGGATCGATACCAGTGGGAACCAGACGAAGGTACCCATAAATACAAGCCCAAGTCGTCGTAGGAGCTGTTTTCGCCGATATTCGCTTATCGATCCTGACCGGAGGCCAACGAAAGCAAAGGCGATAACTATCATCATGATGGAAAGTGGAAGAATATATGGAAGGTATACGTCCTGATACAGACTCTCCCATGGCGCGTTATCTGGGGATCCGATGACCATATATCCAGAGTCCGATACTGGAGCTGGTACACCGACAATAGGTCCTAGAATTGCATCATAAATATCATTGATAAGACTGAGGAGAGCATCAGTAAAATCCTCAATGACGTTCTTGATTGCATTCTCGACTTCTTCCTGCAACCATGCCATCTAATTCTCACCCCCGCTAGATATGGATGTGCCAGTGCTACCATCGACGATAGTGATTTCACATGACTGACTATCTCCATACTTGATTTCCTGAGTGTACGAGGGATTTGATCCGACTTGGACATGGGCTGTGACAGTCATCGGTTCCGTACCGAGTTCATCACAGTCTAGCGAGTGCACCGCACCATCTGTCGCATAGACAGATCCCTTAGAGTAGACTGTAGTCTTTCCCGGCGGCAAGTGTGCCTCGTGGTAGTATGACTGCGATTCCTTCGACAGTAGTCGGGCAACTGGTGAACTCCTCCACCGAAGTTCAGTAAGTAACGAAGGAATCGTGCCTGTATTCTCAATAACGACTGCTGCGTACTCATCCCAGTCAGGCGAATTCTTGTCCCACTCCATGTCGGGATTCTCGGCTGCCCACAGCACGTCCGTGATCGTACACTCCGCCTCGAGTGTGAGTGTCGTCGTATCAACCTGCTCGTCTCCATCGAGAGCAACCAATTCGTAGTCCCCAGTGGGCACACTGTCCTCATAGCGACCGAGTATTTCGAATGATGTCGTGGTCTCACCGCTCGCGAGACGCTGTTGGTCGAACAACTCGCCGTTCGGATCGATGAGGTTGATGAGCTCAACTGACGCATCATCGGCAACCTCGATCTCGAGGGTTGTGTCACCCATCTCGATAGAGGTGAAGACGTCACTCCCTTCTGCACTAATCCCGCCGCCATCCGTACTGTTACTGGTGTTCGATGGGTCTGTGGACGTCCCCGACGTACAGCCGGCAAGGGCGGCGGTACTCACACCAAGGCTGGCAAGGACTGCTCGGCGAGCGATACCACCGTCGTCTCGATTGGTATTTTCTGTCATGGATTGTCTCGTAGTCCAAGGACCGCACCGCCAGTCAGGTAGTCAAAGCCGTAGACAGCCAGCGCAACCGGGAGGAACCAGAGCAGCGTCACGAGGAACAGCTGGACAAGCTTCTGGAACGTGGGGTAGTTCGGGGGAACCGTCGCCCGATCCTCCGCTGCGGAGTACAGCTGGTCTGCACGCCACCAGTCTGCGGGAACGTACTGGCCATCGATGAGCGACGACGGCTGCTTCTCGAGTTCGAAGACGGCCATTCCGCTCGCGTTCAGCGCAGCCGATTGGCTGCCGATTTCGACTTGCCCAGTTGTAACTGGGTTGCCGGTCGTCGTCTCCGTGACGGTTGCTTGAACGAGCGTCCCCGACGAGTTTGTCTCGAGAACCGTCAACTCGAGAGTGGTGTCACGAACGGTTCCGTTGTCGGTGACCGAAATCGTCTCTGACTGGCCACGAACGATCCCGTGGACGGTTACCTCGTCGAAGGTGGCTGCTGGAAGCGTCTCCGATCGGACGGCGATCGATGTCGCATTCGTATAGTTGTCAACCGTCGGAATGGCGATTGCACTCGAGAGGGACGGGCCAGCGTGTTTGCTCCCCCACGCTTCTTCGATCACTAACGGCGGTTCGGCATCCTCTGTTGCCTTGCTCGGCATATCCGGCCGTTTCTGCGTGGGGATGGCGTGGAGTTGTGCCGGACGAACGGACGAGTTCGTCCGAGTCGTCTCTGTTTCCGTCCGAGACACCATCGTCCGCCAGCCGTCGACTCCCGCCGAATAAAACCGCCAGTTTCCACGCAAGCGCGCATCACTGCCAACATCGATTGCAGCCCACCGAGTTCCAGGGTGGATGACGACACCAGTGTGTGTTGGATCGTTTTCGAACGTAACGCGCTTCCCGCCTCTGTCGTTGATCTGTGCGACAACTGCGTGGCGGGAGTCAGTCGTTGTTACCTGTTCGGTTGGATAGTCGACCTCTGTCTCCCACGAGCCCTCACAGGATCCGATCGTGCTATTGTAATCAGTGCACGTCCGGGTTTCATGCCGAAGGCGAGCGGTAACTGTCGCTTCAACGGTCAAATTCTGCGCTCCCGACAGTCCCTGATACTCGAGCGTGGAGCGATGGCCACGATCAGCGTCAAGCACCCAACTATCTGTCTGTAGGACAACCGTGTCGACAGCAGTGTCAGCAATCGACCAGTGATGGCGGACCGAGCCGCTTGTGTCATCGTCTGGGACACGGACCCGGTAATCGGCTATCGCAAGGACCTCGCCGTCTGGCGTGATGTACTGCGTCGAGGTGTTCCCCGAGTGCAGCACCGTCGACGGCTGGACTGCAGCGATGCTCGTGTACGCATCCCGGATGTAGAGCCCATTCTCAAGATGTGCTCTTTTGGGATGGATAGAGGTTTTTTCGCCACCAGGGTCAAAGTCCTGGAGATCACCGCTGTTCCACCTCTCGACATCGTCGATTGGCTTCTCGAACGGGACATCTGTCGACCCTGCAAGCCGGGTCGCAAACTCCGGTGCAGAGGAAACCGTCTCTTCGAACTCGTCACTCGAGCGGTTTTGCTGATCGAGGTCGTCCGACCACAACAGTGGGAACCGTGTCTCGTTCACACCGTAATCGGGCCCATCAGCAGGAATCGCTGTATCCGAACTCGGATTCGGCTGGGCAACAGCAACACCGACAGCCAAGAACACAGCGCCTCCGCTCGCGATGAGAAGCATGAGGGCGGCGTTGATTGCACGTGGTGTGGTCATTGAGCTTCAGGCAACCGCAAGCTCTGCTCTGGTGGGTCAGAATGGTCGGACACAATCTGAGAAGCCGAATCCCATCTGACTGCCAACCTTGTCAATCAGTTCGGGTGAGATCAGCGCAAGGACGATGATCACAAACCCGACACACGACATCACGAGTTTCTCTTTGGCCTGATTCTTCTTCTCAGGGTTTCCACCGGCACGCATGTACGAGAGGCCAGCTCGACCGACGTAGAATCCCGTTGCAGGAAGACCGAGACCAGCAACAGCACCGAAGACGATGCCAATGCCAGTCTCGACACCGGTACCACAGTAGACATCACCCACATTTGACTGGGCAGCTACTGATCCAGAAGCGAGGGCGAAGAAGGCCAGCCACACAGCAAGCGTGATTGCTACTGGCACGACTCGTCTCCACGCTTGTCGGATCCTAGTCACCGAATCAGGGCATTCCGGCGATGATTCTGTCGACTGATGTGATGTATCCGTGTTCATTGGTACAGATATCTGTCCGCAGTGATTCGAACAGCACCTCGAAGCTCACACCCATAGTGGCTCGCTCCGATCCAGTCATTGAACTCTATTCCAAGACGACGAAAGACAGTCTCAGCGGAGGGCAACTGTTCGCCCAGTGCGTCTTGCGATCTAATGGAGGCCGCAGTTGGTCCGATGTGCGAAAGGCGTGGTACTGCGTCGATTTGTGGGATGATAGTGTCCATAGGAATGCGACCCCTTCTTTATTGTTTTGGGATCCTATTAGCATAGAACTCTTATTAGCCATCCTATATAAAATTTCCCATGGCCCTTACTAATAGTATTTATCCGGCTCGAGACGCCGCTGTCTTCTCGAAAGGAGAACCACTTACGAAGAGCCATATACAATGAATGCAGCTAAATTAGTTGTCAACCAGTCGCAGAACAGTAAAAATGATCAAAGTAAGTGGGAGAATATACACAAGAAGGATAGCAACTGCACCTAGAATCATATTAACTGCGCCACTACCTCCAGAACCCGTTTGTATGTAAATAAGGACAACAAACCAGAGAGTTACTAACTGAATGACTGGCGTATCTTCCATATCCCATCAATGAATATTGATTTATTCAACAAGGTGTTTTCGATAAGTGCTCAAATCACCTTACGGTCAATGCACCATAGAAGGCTGTAAGCAAGGCTCTGGACGGCCCTATGAATTCTCTGACAGCGTCTATCCTCACTGGTGAGATGCTTCTACCGCAATAGTTCCGGTTGCATTGACCCTGATCGTGTAGCCACAATATTGGAAGATCAGCTTGAGTTCCTGAGTCTCACTCTGTCTGAACAGGCGTTCAACTGCTTCGGGATCTATTGAATCGTACAAGGGCGGGAGTTCTTCTACCTCTTGCTCTGCAAGATTAGATACAGTTTCAACGATTCTGGATACTATCGTCTGCTCTGAATGTGGATCGTATTGGGTTGTAACCACCATCTATTCTCTCACTATGAGTTTCGTGTTCGATGAACATAAAATGTAGCTCTAGAATGTATGTTGTAGCACGTACTTTGAAGACGTTATTTTTGAAGGCATAAAATCTGTATAAGAGTGGGTAGCAGCCATGTAGGATTGTTCCTATATGGTAGACGACGGTGGAAGAAGTGGTCCGTTCACGAAGCAGGTTTCAGACGATGAATTACTCGAGTATGTGAAAGAAGAGGAAGTTGTGACTACCAAAGAGGTCGCCGACCATTTTGACTATCACTTGCAGACTGCCCGGCGACGTCTGAAACAACTCCATCAACAAGGTCGGTTGAACCAGAAAGATGTCGGCAAGCGCTTCGTCTGGTGGCTACCGCGCGACTAATCCGCCAAAAAGTGATTTTAAACTCCCTCAACGAAGATCAACTGTTTTACTCTTCTTACACGTCAATTCAACCAACTCTCGCCGCTGACTGTGACGGTTTAGACACCACCATAGCTACGATCGACCGAGTCAAACGTTCGATAGCGGAACATCTGCCGAAGAGGCACTGAACTAGACAATAGTTCTCAAGACATTTCATATCGAGAGTGAGTAGCTATACACTCTCGAGTTCACAGAAAAGCCGGCCAAAGGCCAGCATGAGGTTCTCGAAGGCCGGATGGCACTCGAAACCAGAGATCGGAGGACGAAACCAGTTGTGGATCTTGTGGAACGTACCGATCTCGGCCGGCGTGGACAAGTGTTCCCTGACTTGTGATCGAGGAAGGGTCAACGATACAGGGGTGTAGGTTGACCCACCTTGTCCGCGCCAACCCGTCATATGCCCCATAGAAGTATCAATTTGTTCCCCAACTGTGAGGGCGTCATAGAATAGCTCGCAAGGTGGCAGATTCCAGAACTATTGGTAGTGAATTGGCTGATCAGTAGGTCTGCGAATACACCGATTGAGAGCGTGTCATAGAAAGATCCGCAGAGAGTTTGTTTCATCTCCCTTTGGCTGAATCAGCCGGTAAGTAGATGTGCGAACTTCTCGGGTTGAACAATCGTTAAGAAAACTTATGCAGTCTGAATATCAACTCATTCGATAAATGGATGGTACAGCAGAACTTGTATTAATAGCTACGATTTTTGTCCAATTTCTGCTTTCTGGGATTGTATATGTAGATATGCGCCAATTTGATCTTGATGAATTTCAACGATATGATCTAGCCATTCTTGTTCCTCTTGGTGGCTTCTTAGTTCTCCCATATTATACGCTGAAAAGAGATGAGTTTGCAAAAAGTAAACAAGATTCATCTTCATATATTCATATTACTAAATCAGAATTAGCATCTGTTAGAACAAAATTGTTCGTCCTCGCTTTCATGACTGGAGTCCCTTTTAAGATGGCTGGGTCTCAAGCACCCAGCTCGGCATCTCAACTCATCCTTCTCATAATCAGTGGGATCAGCGCACTCCTTCTTTTTAGAGAGTTACGGCAGTATCAATCTGAATAGCGATTGAAAGACCTGTACTGACCGCACACTACGGAGTCGAATAGGCCTGTGACCGATTCTATGACACGCTCCGATTGAGTGTAGCTCCCAAAAACACTTACTAACATAGGCAAACATATAGATGATGACACCTAATAGGCGAGATTTCATTAGTAGTTTCTCGCTTGCAGTACTCGGTCTGTCTGGGTGTTTAGGCGTAAATGCTAGTGGGACAACAGATATCACTATTTCAAATGAGGCATCAAATACAGTAACCGTACATATTCAGGTCACTCAACTCTCCAACGAGGAGCTATTGCTTGACGAAACAGCCACTATTGATGTTGATAGCACTGAGGAGTACGAGGAAGTTGTTAGTGGCTCCCAAGTCGAGGTAATCCTTAGTACAGAAGACGGCCTAGAGAACACGTATGAATGGTCTGATGGAGAGAGCGATGCAGAAGGACTTCACATCACCGTCAATGATGAATCGATAACGTTCTCATCATTCGTTGACTAGAGTATCCGTACTGACCGGTAACTACGTATGCAAACTGAACGATAACCCGAAAACATATGTCTCCTCGATAAGGTATTCGCTGTATGCCTGGATTCGGAATTGGTACCCCCATCTACCTTGTCATCCAAGCGTTCATTGCACGCTTCGTGTATCGTGAGGCTTCAACTCAAAACCGCCGCTCGCCGCTTGTTTTAGCCGGTAGCATCTTTATCCTGAGTATCGTTGCTGTGTTTATCGTGGGTAGTATTCTACCTGTTCTCCTTGTCGAAGCAGTGGCTATTATAATGTACCTCGCTGTTACATCTAGAAATAAACCACCTACTACACAATAATCAAACACCCTCCTGTTTAACTGAGAATCAAACAGTTCTTTACCTATATTAAGCGAACAAAGGGGACGAGAATGAGGTGTGAGAATTGTTGTATGACGCCCTCCCCCAACTGTACCAAGGCGAGTGAATATTTGCCTCGGATCAGTATGAAATGGATACTGCTCCACCTGCTGTCTTCTGAACCTCCAACCACCCTCAACGACGTCGACAATTGCGGCAGACTCAACAGCATGCTTGAGGAGACGATCGACGGCCAGCTGCTAAGCGTATTCGGCGAGTTCGGGATCAGCTTGTTCGTAGTGAATTGAGAACTCGGCCAATTCGACTGCGACTAGGAGACCATCTTGTCAATCAGTCAGTGCCATCATCGCTGTCGGCTGTGGCTTCGAATATAAACTTTAGCATCTTGTAGAAACGCCGGCCAGAGGCCGACGCCAGCGCACTCATGAACCAGATGGTGTGTCACTGGAGAGTGATCTGAGATTACGATGGCACCAAGTAGTGGTGGAGCAATCCCAGTTGCGGCGAGGAGCGATGTGTCTCGAAACGATTGCATTCCCTGTAGGAAGCCGTTTGGAGCCACACTGTCCTCCCCATCCGTGTCTTTAGGATAGGTATCGTATGAATCTATTGTCTAAATGACCAGAAGAGGAATCATTAATAGTGATCGCCAATAACAATCAGTTGCCTCCCACAGTGATTCACGGAGGCACTACCTCCCCCACCCCCATCACCGACACTACTCTTCCTGGGAGAGGTCCAAGCTCGAGCACAAATTAAGAGCGCAGATCGATCTCTATCTCTTGGAATTTCAGATTGGAAATTCTGCTACTGTTGTGCGATACTTCGGCAGAAGCAGCGCTGCTCAAACACAGCTCACAACGCTACTCTCGAAACACAAGTAGTCTAGCCATAGCTTATAATAATTCCTAATAAGAGTACAGAAATTAGCATATTTGGCAACATATATTTGTGCTCTCGAGATCTACCTACTACTATGAAAAAGAATCCTAGGAATGAAGATAATATTTCTTCGAAGATAGTGGATTGTGTTGCTAAGAGAGAACAGACAGACCCACTGAAGCTGCCTCCATTGTACGATTCGGTTGACCCAGATGCACTCGACGATCTCTTTGCGTCGGGGTTCCAGACCGGGACGGATCGATCTGGCCGAGTCGAGTTCCAATACAATGGCTACACAGTTGTTGTAGAATTCGGTAACGATCCAGAACTCACAGTCAAAGAACAGTCAGAACTCGTTGAGTAACACACTCTGACCAGAAATCACTTCCCGGACAGGGTGCCACCGGAGTTACCGAACGCCACTCCCACCCTCCACGTTGTACTGTCTGTCCCAGACGACTCGTGCGGAGACGAGTATTCGACACGGACCGTGTGTCTGAGATGTACCTCTGACTGAGCGTGAGGACGGTTGTCCCCTGACTCTCCCCACGCCCAAGTCGCCGTTTTGATTGAAGTCATATCAGACTTTCTTAATTACCACAATATTACCCAGTGATTCATGGCGTTCTATTGGACAGGATCTCACCATGTCGATCTCACGACGATCCTCTCCTGTGAAAGAGCGATCGTGCAGATCATAACTAATCGGTCATGATCACACCCGTTGTGAGTGGGCCCAAAGCCGAAACTCCAGAACGAGCGTTAGAGGAACAAACACAGTCTCTGAAAGGGAGGGTCTTCTCTTACACCTGCAGCTATTGGTAGCGACGACGTCGTCGGACCACGACGACGACCAGATCCGTTCGGTGTGCTCGTTAGAGAGATGCTCCCTCTCGGGATGGGTTCAACCGCTTTCTCACACCTTTGCCCTGTCGTTCTGGGTCACAACGGGTGTGACACCACCAGTGACCTGTCCATCCGAGTCAAGCAACTCGAGGTGGTGATAACGAGACTCAAACAGTCCCTCGGCAGTCTCGATATCCATCGCAATGATCTCTTTTGGCGTCTGTTTCGCAGAGACACGCCGTTCAGTGACATCGATGTCCGAACTTCCGATCGCGATCATCTCGTTCCACACGCGCTTGAGTGTCTGTGCGTGGGGACGCTTTCCAAGGATTGCAGTAAGCGCATCCCGAACATCGTCTCGCGTCCAGAAAATGCCGCTCCCGTTCGTACGCTTGGTTGCGAACTCGTCCCAGCGCTTCATCACAAGGAGTGCCCGGAATCGGTTCTTCCGCGGTGTCCCCTGGTCGACGAGATGTTTTTTGACACGGTGCTGGCGGCAGTTCGCAAGGAAATCCAATGGACTGCTCGAGGGTTCGATGCCGCCGGGCAGTTCCTCTGGATCCTCGCGGTCGAACGCAGTCTCACCGGTCTCGGCGATTGATTTGGCCTGCTCAGCGTTCGCGTTTGCAGTCTTCGCGATTTCCTTTGCTTGGTCAGCCGTCTCGTCGGTTTCGGCAACCGACTCGGTGATCTCGTGGAGTTGACTGGCGATCTCCTTTCGGTTGCGATCAGCGCGATTCTGTTCTTGCTGGAGTTCGTCGACACGCTCCTCGAGGCAGTCGATCGTCTGCACCAGTTCTTGGATGATGGCCCACATCTCTACGCGACTCGGGAGTTCATCATCACCGTCGTCGGCCGTTGGATCAGTGCTGGTGTGCGTATCGACGCTGTCGAAGCCAAGAGCGGCGGCAACGTCGTGATTAGTGGGCGTTTCTGCGTCAACTGCGTCCGGATCTTTTCCAATTGTCATGGAGGGTCGTTGTGGTCGTGGTCGTGTGCTGCTGGTTGTTGGTCGAGTCGCGATGCTACTGGGGAGAGAGACGACTCTCAAAGGAGACGAGACACCGTGCTGGACAGAGCCATGGCTCCTCGAGAGGCAAACTTTTATGTCGATCCGGGTCGCAGGATTGAGTAGCCAACTCTGGGGGCGAATTGACGCCCCCTTCTCCTGCGACCCACATCGATGAGCGGTGGGTATATTCTCCTATCTTCTTGCCTCACTGATAGTCATGGATGTCACTTAAAACTAGGAGTCCTCACTGGCGGCTTTTCCTCAGTATCGGACTGCAGTAATCGCAAGCAGGCCCACGTATCAACCGTGATGAAATCAGTTCTAGAGCGTCGTCAGCATGCATCGAGAGTCTATGACTGTCACTGAGAACGATGGACGAGTACCAGCTGGGACTGTCCGAGATGTCTGGGTCCGTATTCAGGACGATATTGCTATGTGGTCCGCGTAGTCAGTCTATTATATACAGAAAATGTCGACAGCTGAACAGGGAGTGGGCCGTGAGACAAGATATACGTTACTCACGGTGTTCCTCGTCGGACTCCGTCGTCGGGATCCAGGCGCGGTTGTCAATGCCGTCGTCGCAGCGCTCGGCACATACCTTCCCACGGTCGTCACGCGTGCGTATGGTGTTAAACTCCAGCCGTGGCAGCGAGCCTACGTGAACACCGCGATGGTTACTCATGCTGTCGGCATGCTCGGTCCCTATGACGACGTCTGGTGGTGGGATCACCTTACACACGCACATTCCTCGTCGATTCTGGCCGGAATCGTCTATGTGGTCAGTCGCAGGAAGGGGCGCGATCCTGGCCCACGAGTCGTTGCCGCCGTCATTAGTTTCGGGCTTGTCTGGGAAACCATCGAGTATGCTATTCACGCAACGGCGAAACGCCTGGATCTCGAGCCGATACTCGTCACGTACGGCCGGAAAGACACGTTCTTGGACATTGTCTTCGACCTGGTCGGCGCAGTACTCGTGCTTGCGTTCGGTGACCGTGTTCTCGACGAGCTCGCGGCCAACGAGTAGCCGGTCTGGCAGCAGTCAGTCGTTTCGTAGCAGTGGTGTATTTCTTCCTCAGCCTCAGTGTCAGTTGAGACCCATCGCTTCGATCTGTTCTTGATACCGATTCCGAATGGTAACCTCAGTCACCTGCGCAACCTCAGCAACTTCCCTTTGGGTCTTTTTCTCGTTACAGAGGAGTGATGCCGCATAAATGGCTGCTGCCGCAAATCCCGTTGGCGACTTCCCTGAAAGCAAACCCTGTTCAGCAGACTCATCGATAATTTCGATCGCCTTCATCTTCACTTCTTCACTCACCTCGAGGTCAGAACAAAATCGTGGGACGTACTCTTTGGGGTCGGCTGGTTTCATCTCGAGGGAGAGTTCCTTGGCGATATAGCGATATGTGCGCCCGATTTCTTTCTTCCCAACGCGAGAGACCTCAGTCACTTCTTCAAGACTCCGCGGGATCCCCTCTTGACGACAGCCAGCGTAGAGGCAGCTCGTGGCGACGCCCTCGATAGACCGTCCACGAATCAAGTCATTGCTGAGCGCTTGTCGGTAGATTACGGAGGCAACCTCTCGAACAGAACGGGGGACACCGAGTGCCGACGCCATGCGATCAATTTCCGAAAGCGCAAACTGGAGGTTTCGTTCACCTGCATCCTTGGTTCGAATCCGTTCTTGCCACTTGCGCAGTCGATGCAACTGATTCCGCTTCTTTGAGGAGATCGATCTTCCGTGTGCGTCCTTATTTTTCCAGTCAATCTGGGTGGTCAACCCTTTGTCGTGCATCGTTTGGGTTGTAGGTGCACCAACCCGGCTTTTGTTCTGCCGTTCGGCATGATTAAACGCGCGCCATTCTGGACCGTGGTCGATATTTTGTTCTTCGATAACGAGACCGCACTCCTCACAAATAATTTCGTTACTATCGTTGCTAGCAACGAGAGCGCCTGAATCGCATTCAGGACACGTCTGCTCTTCACTCTCATTTTCATTTTCATGTTCGTCGGCTTCCGTTACCGACATCTGGTCGCGTTCGCGCTGCTGCATTGGCCGCACCATGAATGGACATTCTGACTACTTGTCTGGAACACCAATAATGATTTTGACCCATACTCAGACTCATTCAACTAACCATCCGTCTCAACGTCATCTGGAAATCGTCTCTGTAGGCATCAGTCAACTCACTCTGACATCAAGAGGTGGAACCGAACGAGGAGTCGTAAGATCGGTAGGCGACCCGAAGAAACCCTGTTGTTTTCGAGTGAGAGAGCCACCGTTGCTGGAGTGACTGATCGACGACGCTCAAAAAGACATCAACAACGATCGATACTCCAAGAGAGGCCCGCTACCGCTACACAGCTGAGGATTGAGGTTTAGCTAAAGGAGCGTGTCATACAATGGTTCTCAACAGCTATTATTCACTGCATATGTATTGAACAAATCGGGTGAATGGCGAAACTACAGGCTCATACGCAAATTGAGAGCTGTATAATCGTCAGGTAGAGGGTGTGAGTTGTATTCTATGACACGCTGGTATATTCGAGTTATCAAACTGATAGTCTATAACGTTGTTGCCAGCTCAATATTCAATTGACGGACAGCCCCGTGCAGCTCGACATCATGCTCAAGAAGATGATCGGCGGCCAGCTGCCAAGCATGCTCGGCGAGCACAGGATCAGCTGCTTCGTAGTGGACTGAGAACTCGGCCAGTGCGACAGCGAGCACGAGGTCTTCTCGTCGGTCGGTAAGCATCGCCGGCATTGGCCGCGGCTTCACTGATAAACAATCGGGTAAAGAACACGGTCATTCTACTGTGTATTACCGCGCAAATGCACAGCGGACAACCAACTGACTGTGCTCGAACGCAGAACGAAGAAGTTAGTCTGGTCGAGATACATGACAATTGGCAGCTAGTTAACTTGAAAACCTAATTTATGAGTATATGGAAATGTATTGGTTAAAGAAGTATTGATAAATTATTTATATGGCAGGATCTATTAGCATGAGTATGAGCAATTATTCCCGCCGAGATATAATTCGATTTTCCTCAGTTGGTATTTCTATAATTGCTAGTGGATGTCTTGAAAGGTTAGATACCTCTGTTGAATTATGTAAAATAGATATATATTCAACCACTAATAAAATGGCAGACATCCATTTGAAAGTGATAAATGGAGAAGATACAATATACAATAAAATATACGAGATGAAAACATCAGAGGAATATATGGACGGTATTACTATACAAGGATCAGAAATTCCATCAAGCACAGGCAAACTTACAGTTAAAAGTAAACTCGATAGTGGAGAATGGAATGAATGGTATCTTCCAGAATATTCCAATGATTCTATATCAGTTTACCTTAAAATACAGGGAGATCCGCCCGAAGTCAATTTTTCATACTTTGTCAGCGAAAATTGTTAATATTAGGTTTGGTCCTACCTATTATCCCCAACAACCACAGTTCTGATGACTTTGGCCGGCAGATATTCAAGTTTGATATCAGCATCAGGACCTATTTTATTATTTACAAGTTCGGCCTGTCTTTTCGTCGGTAATTCAGATTCCAAATTGTCTGATGAAATACGTTTAGATCGGTGGTCAGAATAAACCGATCTATCTTTACTAACTCTTTCAACTTCTATAGTCTTCCCACTGGGTAATTCTATAACATCACCCTTTTCTGTAGTTTTCCCACTAGGTAATTCTATAACATCACCCTTTGACTGGTTAATGCCCGAATCCGTACTGGTATTATCTAAAGTAGATGTGGAATCTAAAGTAGATGTAGAAGTGCTTGACTTAGTTGCAGGGTCATCTATTTCAATTTCCCACCAAACAGCAATAGTTTGGGTACCGACCGTTTTCGATCCAGCTATCTCTTGAGTATGTGTAGCCCGGACCCGACCATCCCCTCCAGACTCGCTCCGTATTACGTGATGGACGCTGGCAGTTGCACAAGCGTGATCAGTGGTGATATCATAATCAAAAGGAAAGTTGTATTCTACTAATTCATTAGTCTGACTTTCAGAGTAATCGCTCTTCAAAAGAGCCCCTGCAATACTAACTGCAAGACCTATTGGCCACGCTACTTCATCAACGACAGCTGCCATGGCGGTAGCAGCAGCTTGATAACCGCTATCGGTGGGTTCGTCGTTTGACTCGATTGTTGGTGTCGCTAAAACGTCACTTCCTGTAGAAACGGCCTGATTTGTATTACTGGTCAGGTTATTTTCAAAGCCCATACGTATTCTTTCAACACGAGAAGTAGAAGTACCCCACTCATCACAATTAGTGTTACCTCCCAAGCTTTGACTATGATTCACAGCTTGGAACTGGTGATACCATTGATCCGAGAAACTATCTTCTGGACGTATACTTCCCAAGTATGCAAGGTTCATAGTAGATCGAAGCCAGTCATCATAGTTAGGGCCACCACAATCGTATGATTCTGTCGCATATGGCTTTTCCCAACCGTTTATCTCTCCTTCTGTGATGTCTTTGTAGTTCGTGCAGTCATTGTCAGCTGCCATGGTAGTGCCAGCGAGTCCTATACTTCCTGCCCCAGCAATAGCGGCCTGTGAAGCGTATTTAAGGACTTTTCTTCGATTGTAACCATTGTCCGGTTGATTACCGTTCTTCATCTTATTTAACACTCCACTAGACATTCTCATAACATAATTATATAAATCTTATTAATTGTTTTCGCCTTTTATAATACAATTAGTGGTTGGACTATTAGAAGAGTAACGACTAGTCCACTCGTATATCGATCGCACAGAAGTCATGGGATCGGATGGCACCTCTGCGCTAGATGGCTAAAGCTTCGTACTTGAAGTCCAAGTACTCTCTCGGCGATGCCGTACGAGCGCTGGGCTAGTATTGACAGTCCCCTAAACAAATTCCTTATTTTACATCTATAACAGCGAACCGTTCTGTGATCCACTCTAAATGTGACTTGGCATCTGTTCAACACGGCAATTTGAAGCATGGTAATTAATTTAACCGTGTTACTGCTTCGTCAACAGCCGCTGCAGCATTGACAAGACCAGCACCTTCTTCACAAGTACCGAGGACAGTCTCTGCACTAGTGAGGAGAATATCTTGAATTTTATCGTTTGGCTCTGCAGTGGTCGAATCACCGTCTTCATCAGTCAGCGACGCACCCATTGTCTCCCAGACAAGGCTAGCAACACCTGTCACATGTGGTGCAGCCATCGATGTTCCTGTCATCTGTCGATAATCGTTTCCAATGTAGGTTGAGAGAACGTTCGTTCCAGGGGCTAGAAGATCGACTGCAGTACCGAGGCTACTGTATTCTCCAAGGAACGTATCGGACTGATTGTCTTCGTCCATTCCCGCAACAGCAATCGTACTCGAGTGCGTTGCCGGGAATACCATATTTTCTTCTTCGCAACTCCCATCTTCGTTGTTACCTCCGTTCCCCGCCGAACAAACAACGAGATGTCCGGCATCGTCTGCTTCAGAAATGGCAGTGGCTACTGAATCGTTATATGAACCACCAATGCTCATCGAGATTATTTCAATACCGCTGGACATACACCAGTCAAGACCAGCGGTAATATCACTCCAGTAACCGCTACCGGTCTGGTCAAGAACTCGGACAGACCACAGTGTTGAATCTGGTGCAATACCAACCGTTCCGTGCGTGTTGTCTGTGGCAGCGACAATTCCAGCAACGTGAGTCCCATGTCCGTTGTCATCGGAGTAGTCGTTTTGATTTTCTGTCGTGAAATTCGTCCCATGATCAACAGTCAGGTCACAGTGATCTAACTGGATACCCGTGTCGAGGATACCAACATTAACGCCTGTGCCCGTTGCTTCCGTGACGAGGTCGGCATCAATACGGTCGTATCCCCACGGCGTACGCTGGTCAGGATGCGACGGACATCCCCCGCTTCCACCACTATTTCCGCTGTTTCCTTTTCGATTGTTTTTCCCCACCTGCCCAATTTCAGTGGGTGTTGCGAGAGATACGACTGAATCCTGTTCAATATGGCTAACACGTTTATCAACACGGACATCTTCAATGGCTTTATTTGGAACTCGCGCAGCCACGAAGTCAAAGTTCTCGTAGTTGTAAACGACCGCTCCACCGTGATCGTGTGCAGCGGCTGCTGCATGAGACTGGGAATTATTAGCTCCGTGTATGAAAACAGGTTGCTTAGCTGCTCCAGAGACGGTTGTCGCTCCTACAAGACTAGCGAGTAGTCCACTACCACTATACTTCAACACATTGCGGCGAGTAGTTTGAACCATTGGTAATAGCCGTATGACTCTAATAGAATCTATTCAATACGCTGGTTAAAAATCTTTGTATATTATAGTAATAAATACTATATAGGTAATTGAAAGATATCTCTATAAGATACTCGAAAAAGTCGGGCAGACAGCCAACGGTGTATTAGGCTGAGTTCCCCCTATCGTGCGTGAGACCGATGTCGACGACAGTCTTGAGGACCTGGAAGCGTGGCTAACCGAGTTCAACAGGCGTATGCGGAGGTAGCCGACGCGTTCGCGCGCCTACGCGGGATGATGGACGACGACTCGGCAATCGGCGAGTGGGGTCGTTGGCTCGGGACGTGCTCGCAGCGACCGATCTGCCGGTCGCAACGGTGCCCGACAGTGAGGCCCCGCTGCCCGATGATCCGTTCTACGACTTGAGCCGATCCTATGCGGAGAACAAAGCGCGAATCGATCGGTATCGGGCGTCTGAATGACCATGCTCGAGACTGTCGAAACCCTCACCGTCTTCGTTTTCCTCACAGCCGTCGCCGTCTCCGCTGCCCGCGACCGACTATCCAGCGACGCTGATCCTGTTGCCGAAGTCAAACGCCTCTACGTGGAGGCAAGATTGACAAACCGGAACTTGAACTCTTGATTGCTTGCACTCGTGTGTCGTGCATAAGCGTGATAGTCATTTTTAGCGTACAGGTGTTAGCTCACCATCATGGAGCGTCGTAGAATGCTCGTTATTGGAACTGTGAGTCTATCAGTGCTGGCGACCGGTTGTCTGCAAAGGCAGAAAACAACCAAAGAGGACATTGTGACAAAGCGTCGTAAAAAAGCATGTTCTGGAACGACCGATGGAAAAAATACGCTTCCATTTAACTCAAAAACATATCAGAGCGACACAGGACTTATCTCCGACAAGTACTGGAATCCACAACCTGAAAAAGTAGGAAACCGTTTTGTTCTTGTTTCCTCGTTGGATAGCGCCAAGACAAAACTGAAATTTAATCAATTTAATACCAATGATCATACCGAAGCACAAACCTTTATAAAGAATACCGAATTTGATGACCAAGCTCTTCTCGTCTGGAATATAATTTTACCTGTTGGATACAAATTGGAAGTGTCCGGTGTCACTCTTCCTGAAAAAGATTCACTCCATGCCTATATTTGCAGTTATGACGGGACTGATCCAAACGAAACAAGAGCAACCGCATCTTATCTTTACAACACCTTACTTCGAGTTGACGTTCCGACACCTCCTAAGGAGGCGAAATTAACATACAGTACAGAGAATGCAGACTATAAACATAATGCGAAGTAAACACCTGCAGGACATGTCCGAAGAATTAGCTCTACGCTCTTTCGTAGGAGATTGTTGATACTGCTGAACTGTCGCTGTAGAGTCGAAAAAACAAGGGCACCGCGTTAATGATCAAGATAACTTTTGGATCGTGTTGCAAAGTCGTCTAAAGTTTGATCCCGTTCTAAAGTTGTCTATGCTCGCATCTGGTAAGCTAACGAACATCAGCAGTGTGATGGCTGTTTTGGCTGACTGTTTGATACTGTCAGACAAAAATACTTCAAAGAAGAGTACATTGCTCCGATATGATCTCTCTCGACAACATCTCTACCGAAGACCTCCGCCAGGTCTTGGCGGAGGTCGAGGGAAAAAAGCCGTCACAACGGCTCATGGCGGCGATCAACTATCTTGAAGAAGACGGTGCGACGCTACAAGAGGTCGCTGAACGCTATGGATACACTGCTGGCTGGCTCTCGCGGTGGCTTGATCGACTCGAACGGCTCGCCGATGAGCCGTTCGAGGAGGTCGTCTACGACGAACACCGTTCAGGAAGGTCCTCAAAACTCTCCGACAAAGAGCATGAACAGTTCGTTGAAGCGCTTCACAAGTCTCCGGAGGAAGTTGGACTTGACGCGCCTGCGTGGTCCGTTCCACTAGCTCGTCACTATCTCACCGAGGAATTCGACGTTGAGTACTGTGAGCGTCACGTTCGACGATTAATGACCGAGGCCGGGCTGTCCTGGAAGACAGCCCGGCCGGAGTTTCACAAATCCGATGAGAGAGCACAGGAAGCATGGCAAGACGGGTTCAAAAAAAGCGCGACAACCTGGACGACGAATACACGATCTTAGCCATTGATCAGACGCGACAGGTTCTCTCGACACTGATTCACGCATGGTTTCCCAAGGGGGAGCGCCCGTCACTTCCGGTGACGGGCGCGTGGGACAGCATCAAACTTCTCGGTGCAGTTAGCGATACTGATGAGACGTTCTTTCTCCCCTGCGAGGAGAACTTCAACAGCGACACGACGATTCGTCTTCTGGACGCACTCCAGACAGAGTTCGGCGAGAAGATCTGTGTTGTCCTCGACAACGCCTCGTATTTCACGGCAAACAGAGTCCGAGGGTTCGTTGAAGAGACTCCGATCGAACTGTGTTACCTTCCGCGGGGTTCACCAGAGCTGAACCCCGCGGAAGAGTGCTGGCGACAACTCGATCAATCACTCGGCAACCGCCTGTTCGAAACGCTTGACGAACTTCGTGATGCTGCTCTCTGTGCACTTGACGATATCAACGTACCAGATGTCTTCACGTACTTATGTCTGTGAGTATCATGGCCGCCTACAGTCTCGTTCGTCTTGATCCCGATTCGAGCGCCTTGGGGACGGTTCGCTCGAAAGCGTCATCGCTTCGAGCGAACCTTGAACATTTTCTGAAAGAAGCCGTGTACAACCTCCTCTCGTGGGTTCGAGACAACGATGACCGAGGCGTTGATGACCTCATGGAAGAGATCAACCACCTCTTTGTTCACTCAACAGCTGACGCTAATGTGCAAAGCTGAGATACTAATTCAGTATGTGTCACCGATTTTCAGATTCTACTCGGCTCAGATCGTTTTAGATACGCTGCATACCCTATGTGTTGTTAATTCGTCTGGGTTATTCCCGGATTCGATTTGGCTACCATCAAGTCGGAATGAAAACGTGTATGTTGCAATCCCACCAGAGGCGTGAACGATCGCGATTGTAGCGTTTCTCTCGGTACCATCACAATTCACATTTGAGGCTTCGAACGGAGCGAAAACTGTCTCAAACGGTACTGTTTCACCTGGCGATATAACGAGATCTGTTCTAGACGATGGTTCGGCGCGATTCTCTTCAATACCGACGATCCCTGGACCGAGGTCGGAAGCTTCCGTGTCAAAGGACTCACTCTGAGGGTCAATCGTTGGGTTAGGAACATCACCGTAAACCCCGACAAATCGCATGAGAAGTGAAGCATTGCCGAGATTTTCGACTTCGAATCTGATACTTCCGTCCTGTAAGATTTCTATATTTCTCGTCGCCCCGTGAACGGGTTCCCACACTGATTTCTCTATCCAGTTATTTTCTATCTTAGCTTTTACGCGGAGGGGAGGCCGCCGAGAGAGATAGGTATCCAACTTGTTCGGATGAATGACGGTGAAATTGGTATTTGTTGGAGGATTTTTAACAGTCTCGTATTCGTCTTTCCGACTGAACAGAATCGCTTCTTGAACATCTACATCATCCCGAAACACGATGAATAACTTGGTTCCTTCATAGTAATAGTCTTTAAACACGTCAGATTTTTCAAGAGTACTGTTAGAGGAAGAAAGTTCTGTTGTACAGCCAGAAGTCAACAAAGTGCAGCCACCGACGAGGCCCTGAAGGAATTTTCGACGGTCCATATATTTATACCCTCTCCCTTAGTTTATCGCCCTTTTGGAAAATAATTTATGGTTCGACGCTTCCTTTACAAGTGATTGGCCAGCTAGCGATTAATACGACAGACTGCGGTATCTGTACGCAGAGTTTGTGGGTGAGAAGCCGTTGACCCTCGGTAGTTTGTTTATTAGGCTGCATTGAATCACTAGACGGCGTCGGGGAAGGTCAATAAATCGAAGGAGTTGAAACGGGAAAATTTGGTTGTCCATGACGCAAATCTCCCGCTTCACCGAGCGTTGTGTCTCGATTGCACAAAGAGTTGGTCCCGTCACAAAGTCGTCTAGAGTTTGCCTATGGTAGCCCCAACTGACACCACCAGTGTTATGACTGTTTTGGCCGAGTACTCAAGTAGTTCGTCGGCGAACGCCGCGGAATCATTCTGGAGATCAAAAAGTGGCGAGTGACTCAAAACCACGAACTTACCTCAGCCACGAACGTCGTCAATCGAATCGGAGACGTCCTTCATCTTGACGTCGGCGTAGGCCTCGTGAGTAGTCTCGATCGAGTTGTGTCGTAACGCTTCCTGAGCCTTTTCCGACATCCCGCTGGTATAGAGGTCGCGCCCGAGTGCCCGCCGAGCGCCATGCAGCGTCAGATAGTCGTACTCGCCGTCCGGATCGATTCCGGCTTCGTCGGTGAGCCGTTTCAGCAGTCGGCGAACGCCCTCTTTCGATATCGACGGCGGCGGAACCTCGTGCTCGCGGTGTAGACAGTCAAGCACCTCGGTCTTCCTGGCGTCACCCCTATCCTCGAGCGCCCGAGAGACTGCCTTCTCGCCGAGTGCATCCTCGAGTGTGCTCTTTTTCGAGCCGTAGTGACCGGTCGGAAAGACGGGCCACGCTTCGGTCGTCGGCTCTTGCACCCGGTACCATCGCTTGAGGACGTCGTGGACACTCGCAGGAAACGGAGCCTGTTCGTACTCACGTGATTTGCCGTAGACTTCGATCAGCCGTTCGTCGAAATCGACGTCCTTCCACCGGAGGCCGTTACGCTTGTCGTCTTTCGGATCAGCGAACAACTCAGCACCACGCGCCCCTGTCCCGTCGAGCATGACGACGGTCGCCCGGTCACGGAAGGCCGCCTCTACATCGGTCCGGATGGTTCCCTCGAGAGCCATGTCCACGCGCTTGGTGGCGTACTCGAGCAACGTCTCGCGGTCCTCGGCGCTCCAGTACTGGCGCTTGCGTTTCCCATCGTCCTCTGGCAGCGGGTCCATCGCGGTGTTCGTATTTGCCGGGTTCGACTCGAGGTGTTGTTCTCGCACCGACCAGGAGAGAAAAGCTCGGACGTAGGCGAAGTAGTTGTGGGCGGTTGAAGCCGCCAGGTTCTCGTCGATTACGACGCGGTCGTAGAGGTGCTCGCTGTAACTGCGGACATCGTGGGGTGTGAGGTCGTCGACGAACTCGAGATCACGCTCGTCTCGACAGTGGTCGGCGAACTCGAGTAGTGGTGAGCGCATGGTCGTCTTCGAACCGTCGGCGTTGATCTTATAGCGCAGGTAGCTCTCAATGGCCTCGTGGACGGTTGTGCCCCCACGTGTAGCCCGTCGATCCGTTGATCCAGACATTCGTATGTGGGGTACAGTGTCGCCCCTCGTAAAGTCCCTTGGTTAAACTCTTATTTAACCAAGTAAAAGTGAAAACAGCTCTCGCGGTTGATTTCGGCAGTCTCGGGTACTCGAGCGTGCAAAACCACATCTCATAAACCAAATACAGCTGTATAGATTTTTCTCGGTGCTGCTGCGAATACCCCGAAATCCGTGCACGAGATTCGCGTCTGTCGGTTGGAATCGGTCCAGAATACAGGCCGACCAAGGAATCACGACCGCCACTCACCACCCGTGAGTGGCGGTCTGGTGGGCGAGAACGGTATAATCAGTCGATTTAGACAGTGATACCTCTTGGGAAGGGCAAGCACAGAGCGGGATCTACAGCAATGCGCTCACCTCCCTCCGGAGGAACGCACGAAACCGCGGGGCGGTCACCCGCGGTTTCGTGCGAAACTCGATGACATCAATCAACGTCTGGACGAGGAAGTCCACGAGCAGCCACAGATCGTACAACAGGACTGCAAAGCCGAAGTGGAACAACCGGACAGAGAAGTTCGTCGACGTCGTCCACGGTGCGAACTCCTTGATCTTGTTATAAGCCGTTTCAATCCCGCCTCGGCGTCTGTAGCGATTGATCTGCTTTTTCGTCAAGCGCCGGTCAAGACCAATCTCGTCGTTTACGTCGAGATTGGTCGCAAATACCTGCACCTCGTCGCGGTCCTCGTCTGGCGGGAGTCCGACCAGCGTTGTCTCGGCTCTGGTGTTGGGGACACAGTGTTTTACCGGCCCGTACACCGCGTGCTCGGATTTGACTGTCACTTGCTTTTGTCCCTCCACATCTTCGTCCATGCGCGCGATGAACCGCTTGACGCGGTCATCGCGCGGTGCCGGGATCACGTAGAAAAGGTCTCGCTGTTCGAGCACCGAAAATACGTCCGTGGCGTAGAATTCCCGATCAGCGTAGAGGCGCCGCGTATGAACCCGACAGACGTCGCTGACGTGGTCGACGAGTCGGCGAACAACGTCGCCGACTCGGTAACTCTTGTCCTCGCCAGGATAGCTCTCTGGATCGTGATAATCGGCGTGCCCAACTGGAAGCATCGCAGCTGCAAAGTGAACGTTGTCTCCAACAACATTCGCGGTTGCGAACTTGTAGCACCAGTCGTAGGACTTGTCCTTTGGCGCACCCTGGACACGTACGAGTTCCTCACGCTCCCCGTAGAAAGCGACGTAGGTTATGTCGATCGACAGCATGACAGGTGTCTCGAACTCCAAGCGAGGCTTGGCCCGCGTCAAGACGCGGGCCGCGCCCCGGTTGACCATCTCCGCGATTTGTGTCGGTGAAAGGTCCTTGATCGCCTCCAGAAGCGTCTCTCCACTCGGTCCGTCCTCGTAGAAGGGATCGTCAAGATCCGGGTCGGGATTGACGAAATCGCCGTAGGTTTCGGCACCGCCGTTGGCGGCGGTGCCTGTCACCCCGAGACAGGACTCCAGCATCAGGAGTTCTTCGTCGTCGTAGACCGGGTTATCAGATCGGTCAAACTCGAAGGCAGGTAACACGACTGTCTGGAGTTCGTCGAGGAGGTCACGTGTTTTCCCCCGAATGAGACGGTTGACTGTGCGCTTCGAGGAGCCTGTTGGCTCCTCCGAAGCGCTGTCTTCGTACGGTGTCCCGATCGGACTACCGCGTTCGGCGGCCAACGCTTGGATCTGACGAGTAGTGGTCTCGATTGTCGATTGGAGGTCCGCAAACCGGTTAGTCTGTGCCCGAGAGATCGTGCTTCGTGAAGGTGTGTCGTCGGGATTGAAGCCAAGAGCATCCGCAAGTTGAGGGTCACTGTCGAGCGTCCGATGGAGCCAGCCATCGGACGCGTCTTCGAGTTCCTTCAGGAGGATCGCCCGGAGCATCGGTTCGAACGGTTTAGAGTCGTGCCAGTGGGGAATGGGATCAGCACGGCAGTATTGGCTGACGTCGAGGTGAGTGACCAACCCGGCCGCAGAGGTCGTCTTGTCGACGACCTCGGCGGCCTGCTTGGTTAGGGGCAGCCACCCGCCCGAGAGCGGACCGATATCTTGTAGGCGCTCGTCAACTGATCGTTGAGTGCGGCTGTCATCAGCAGCCGCAACACGATCTGACCAGTTGTTTGTCACAGTGGGGGACGAATCGTCCCCCACCGGTCAGTTAATCGATGTTGAGATTCCGTGCACGGATTCTGTCATTCGTAGCTACAGTTCTCGGCGGCGACACAACCTCGGAATCTCAAATACCACTAGAATCACGCGAGCGCGTTTGCGTTTAATGTTTGTTTTACGCGCACGCGCGCGGGTACGAGAGCAAATTCTCAATCTCACAGTCCAACTGGTGCTTCAAGGCCTGGATCGGCGTCAATAATGGCTGAAAGCTGGGGTTGTAACTGATCGAACTGGGGGGTTGGTTCCACCAGTTGACGTTCCTGATCGTACTCGATGAGCGACAGGTCTTCTAACGCAATAGGATAGCGGCGACGTTGTGTGCCAACGCATATATTGTGGAGAGACCGACGACCGGCCATCGAAAAGTGAGATCGACACGGACGGTGAGCGACCATGATGAGTGACACAGACAAGCCGACTGTCTACGAGACCAACCTTGACTTTCGTGCCGCCCAGTGACGACCCATCCCGTCGAACTACGTCGCCAACGCCCAGATTATCACCCGCCGCGCCCGGGTGGGAACTCGACAGTGTGACCTTCAAGCGTGAGCGCCTCGAGTTCGTCCCGCGGGGTGAGACCGATGAGTGACGAAACATCGATCTACCGACTTGAGGACGACTCTCGCCTCAAGAGAACTGTCACGAAAGCGTTTATATCCGATGCAAACATTTGCGCAAACGGTTACGCAAATGTCTACAACAACAAAACGTGCCGCTACGTTCCTCGATAAGGGCGGTACCGGGAAGACGACCTCCGCGGCCCATCTCGGCGTTGCACTCGCCGAAGCCGGCGAAGACGTGTTGCTGATCGACCTTGCTGGAAAACAGGGCGACCTCGCGAAACACTTCGGCGTGTGGGAAGAAGTGCAAGAGCAGATCGACGAGGGTGACGACTGGCCGAACATTTCGACGGTTTTCGCTGAGGAGTGGGATCAAATCGCTACGAAACTCGGTGACGCGGCCGTCGAGAGTCTGATTATCGAGACCGACGAGGGCGTCGATCTGATTCCAGCCCATCCAGGGCTCGACTCGCTTGATGCCGACCTCGGGAACATCGACGACGCCCGCGAGCGATACTCAAGACTCGAGCAGTTCCTCAATGAGTATATCGACGATCGCTACGACACCGTAATTATCGACCTACCGGGTTTGACGAACAACGTCTCGTACAACGGTCTGTGGGCAACCAAACACGTCATCGCGCCCGTCGAGATGGGGCCGTTTGAGAGCGAACAGGCGGCGGCACTCCGAAGCGACCTCAAGAAGATTCACGATCGCTTCGACGTCGCTGTCGAGCTGGCGATGGTCTTGCCGAACAAGGTCGACCGCCGGACCAACCTCGCGAATGAATATCTAGAAGCCTTCGGCGAAGACTATGCCGACGCGATCGCGCCTGCACACGTCCCCGTCAGCCAGGACATTCGCAACGCCGCCGACGACGGCCAGACGGTCTTCGCACTTGAGGAACCGTCCACGACCGCCGAACGCGCACGCGAGGCGTTCCTCGAGAACGCAACCGCACTCCAGCGTCGCCTGGATGGTTCGGCATGACCGACGATGCCGAACTCGAGGAACTCAAAGCGGCGACCCAACGCGGCGACCGCAACGACGAAGTCGACACCGAGGGGCCGACGACGTTCACCGACGAGATCGTCGACGCGCTCGAGGCGATCGAACAGGGCGAGTTAGGGAAGACGATCGCTGTCCGTGACCAACCGATCGCCGCGTTACTGGCGACGCTCGATGCCGACGGGAACGAAGACAAAATGCAGTCGGTCGGACAGGCACTCGAGGACGAACTCGGACGCGAGCACTCCGAGGCGTTCGACCGAAGTGAAATCGTCCGGCTTGCCCTTCGTGTCGGGCTCCAAGCTGCCGCCGAGGAGACGATGGTCGACTTGAACGACGCTGTTGGTGAACACGCCCGGCAGAACCTGTAACGCTCGTTTTCGGTATCGCACACGTTCACGTTATCGTTCGCGTTTTCGCCTCCGCATTCGTGTGCGTTTGCGCTTACGTTTGCGCTTTCGTTTGCGCATATGTTATAGATATTGTTTGCATGGGAGTCAGCCAGCAGAGAGAATGTACATGCAGCCGCCTCGAGAGAATTGGTACGTAAACACGACCGTCCCAGATCGCACTAGGAATCGGGCAAGTCACAGTCAAAAACGACTACGACAAACTCGGGGAATACTCGGTATCCGCTGTTAGAAGGAAGTTCGGGAAATACACTGCTGATAGTGATCAGACCGGTGTGTCGGAAATCGATATGCGGGGCGGCCAGAACAAAATTCTTCGAGAGAAACTAATCACTGCACTGTACGAGTTGACTGACGAAGTCGGAGGATCACCCACTAGAGAACAAATGATCGAGTGTATCAGATACTCGGAGAGAGCATCTCGATGTGAGTTTGGAAGGTGGAACAAGGTGCTACTGGAGTTAGGAAATGAACCGCCACGTTGACGAGCTGACACTCGTCGCGAATTGGCCAGATTCATTCGTGGGATATCTCAAAGCCACTCCCTCCCCCCGTCATCGATGTGTAAAACTGTGCAGAAGGAGTGGAGGTAAGAACGAGAAAGTTCCTAAAACCATCAATACCCCCAGAAACTCGCCAGAGACAGGCCCAAGATCAAGAATTGCGTTTGAATAACGAATGCCTAATATCTAGGAAAGTTTTATGTGTGATACACGATAACCAGATCCGTAGTAGAACTAAGAACAAGAGTTAGGAAGAATACACTTCGACTAACCGAACATCGACAACATCTATTGTAGCTCTTGTTCCATTCGCTTTCAGTGTCGTTTTCAGGACTCTCGTAGTCTCTTTTCCTCATCGAGCCTTCATCATCACCAGACAGAAACCCACCTTCCCGTGATTTACACATCGATGACGGGGGGAGGGGGTCACGAATTCTCCTGAACGTTTTCTCTCGCATATCTCCTGACCCTGACAAAGACTACGTGTTGCTCTTAATTCAGTCTGATCGACGATCGGTGTCTCCACTTCTCTTGAGTACCTTGCCTCCTAGCAGGTCGGGTTTACACATCGAACACGGGGGGAGGGGCACACAAAACAGTCTCTGAATGCCTAATTGTCCTACTGCTTGTGGAACTCATTCAGTTGTGCGTTGACGACTGTCTGGAGGAGATTCTTTTGCTCAACGATCCTCTCTAACCGCGTGTCGTCGACGATCCGGTTCATTATCGCTTCCGGATCTCCCGTGAAAGTAAATTCCATGTACATTCCTCCTCCTCGTCCTCGACTCTTTCGCGATGTCGAAATCAATCCATAGGTAGAGAGTTCTTTGACGTATTTGACGTACGTTTCTCGCGTCATCTGGTCCGCATCGAGTTCATCAGTGACCCACTGATAGACTTTGAATCCAACCGGACTTGGGACAGAACTCCCTATCTGTTTCGAGTAGCAGACGACAGCTGCGGTCGCGTACAGCGAGATTTTCTTTTGCGTGGTAAGTCCCTCCACGAGTTTCAGTGAGCGATCTTTGTCAATCTCCTCTTGCGACTCACGAACGTGGTCCTCTGTGACTATCTCGTCTCCACGCTCATCAGCAAGGTCACCAGCACCTCGGAAGAGGTCGATAGCCTTTCGTGCGTCACCGTGGCTTTGCGCTGCGAACGCTGCCACAAGCGGAATCACGTCATCCTCGAGGGCGTCTTGTCGGAAGGCGTCACGACGATTTTCGAGGATTTCACGCAACTGGTTCGCATCGTAGTCAGGAAAGTAGATGTCTCGTGGGTTGAACGAACTCTCGGCCCGTCCGTCGATGTCCTCCATGAACTTCGGGTCATTCGTCAATGCTGCGACCGAGACACGCCCTTCAATTTCGTTCGTATTACTCGCGCGCGACAGCTGATACAGTAGCTTCGAATAGGCGGGTTCTTCGTTTGCTCGGCGGCCGACAAGCAGGTCGATCTCGTCGAGGATAAAGATGACTGAGTCGTAGTATTCGTTGATGAGTTCGTACAGCCGTCTGTACTTGCGCTTCGTGGAGACACCCGTTTCAGGAACGCCGATGTCGACATCGACATCTTTCGCGACGGTCTGGACGAGTTCATAGACCGCTTGGTCCAGAGTATTAATCGGCTGGCAGTTGATATCGACGACTCCAAACCGTTCTCCCTTCGACTTACAGAGTTCGATGATCTGTTTTGTGACTGCCCCGATGATGAGTGATTTCCCCGTCCCGGCGGGCCCGTACAGTAGCATGTTCGGAGGGCGATTTCCTTGGAGGGTCGGCTTCAGAAACGAAACGACCGATTCGAGCTGATCGTCACGACCAACTATCCGTTCTTCGTCGATTATCGTGTCTGGCTCAACGAGATCTCGATTGACGAAAACCGATGATTCCCCCTCATCGTCGAGCATTTCCCGAATCGATCGCTGGGTACTATCTTTAGTAGATGCGTTCCTTTCGGATGCACCCTCGTCTGTGGACGCCCCACCAGACGTGTTTGTTTGCCCACCGCCATCTTCTGACCGAGTTCCACCATCGAGAGTAGATTGATTCGCACCATCCTGATTACTACCGACCATATACTTGCTGCTCAATCCAGCACTAAAAAGATTTACCCCCATCGATGTTTATCCGGAGGATATAGAGTGTATAACGCGAGTATTCGCCTGTTTCAAGTCACAGGTGAGTAGACCTCTACCGAAGTATATCCGTCCGGAGGCCCCCCGTCGTCGATGTGTAAATCGAGCCCCCTCGATTTTCTATGAATCTGTACATTATGGTTCTGTCACTATGCTCTCCACTCCCCGCCATCGATGTGTAAGCCATGCGTCTGACACCCCGTCTTCGAAGTGTAAATATCATCCCACACCCCCCACCATCGATGTGAAAAACGGCTCTTTCTGACATTCTCTGTGATGCTTCCTGCTGATTTTTGATTCGTACACGGGAGCTAAGCCTGACTTCCAAGCTTACTACTCGAAAGCGGGGGAGGAATGTTAATATTCTTCTCAAACTACTCGTCCAGTCTGACGGGTCCTTTATATCGTGATTGTCTGGTATTCTGAGGTTCGATCAGTGGACGCCGGCTACCCTGCGCTGGGCGCGACGACGACGAGCTCGTCACATTCGTGAACGAGGTCCTGGTTGATCTTGAGAAGCGGTGCGGGGTGACCACACTGAGCGATGACCGTTTCCAAGAGCTGACGAACCGATACTACCGGGGATTCGAAATCCGTTAGGAACTCGACGAACTAGCGAATGACCTCATCCTCGAAGTCACGGAGATCAGGATCGAGTCACGCAGCTTAAGAGTTCAGTCCGGTATCACCGCCTGAGTACCTCAACTCCGGAGTGTTTTCCAACTGGGCCGGCAACTGCCTTCGCACACTCGAGTTCACGGATCTCTCGCTGAGCCTGTCGTTCGAGCAGTTCGTCCCGCCGACACCGTTCACGAGCGACATCGTCGACACCGTCCTCGTCATCAATCGTGAAACGCTTACCACGGTGATCGATTTGCTCGAGCATCAGTACCTATCCTCGGCTTCATCCACTGCGGCATCTCGAGCGTCTGCTTGGAGGTGCTCGTAGCGGACCTCACAGCTGTCCGAACAGAATCGACCAGCATATCCTGCACGATCGCGAGCAGACTCCGAACACGTCGGCATCCGACACTCATCACGGTCAGTCATCTGGCGATCCCTCGTTTCAGGAGCTGAGTCGTTTCAGTGGCTGTCGACGTGATTTCTGTCTCTCTTTGTCTCATGGGCATGCGTCTTTAGCTAAGCCTCACCCCTCGGTTGTGTAGCGGTTGCGAGCGTCTCCTGTAGTATCGGTCGTTGGTCGTGGATTTTCTGTGCATCTTCGATAAGACGCTCCAACAGCGGTGGTGGCGAGTAGCCGAGGAAGTCACCCAGATCGTCGAGGATGAGCTGGGCGTGCGACCGGAAGGTCGCCGCCCAGCGCCCTGGTGGAAACACAGCGTCGTCATCGGCGCACTCTGTCACCAGTGCCAGCAACTCACGGCTTACTAACAGCGACAACAGCGCCGCATACACCAGAATCTTCACGATGTGCTCTTTCGTTGTATCGAACTC
>NZ_FOIC01000036.1 GCF_900111485.1 Natrinema hispanicum
CTCAGCAGCATCGTTTTTCGTCCAGATTCAACTCTCTCAAGTCGGCTACGAGGAGAAAATAGAGTTTGCGAGGAACACTTATCGACCGATATTGGTAATACCAGAGTCCGAGCTATGATTCCTCTCGTCTCTAATACTGTTATGCATAATATGGCTCCTAATATTACTATTGGGCTTAACTAAAGACCAATGGCTCGTGGCGTTAGGGCTGAACTCTCTCCGGTCATAAGCCAACTTTCAGCACGTGTTTAAGATAATTGACTAGATAGTATGTTCGGTAATACTGTCTAGTATTACTGACTAGCATTACTATCTTGTCTGGCTACATATTCTACACACGTGAATCAAGGCGGAATTCTTGCGATTGAGATGGATCCGCAAGATGGCACTCTCACCAATCACTTCGGTCAGATTCCACGCGCTCAAGTAACGGCAATCTCGAGAACTCGAAGATCGGCGCAAGACAGCGGGCGTGATGGTCGTAGGATACTGGACGCAATGATGGTTGTTGTGTACTGTTCGGACGTTCTCGCACTTCTAGAGACACTGGACGTATTGGAGTGCGTGTTCTAGTTGATCGAGCAAACATGATATACGACAGAAACCTAGGGTGGGGCTACGGAAATGACGGAAGTAAGCTGCTACGTCTTGAAGGGCGTGGCATTCAGCGTGGACTTTTGTTTAACCGATAAGGGGATAGGCGAATACTCTCCATTTACTCGATTGACCACTTTCCCTGCCAGATTCGGCCAGAGAAGGAGTCCAGAGCGGCAGTAGCTGTGGGAGGATATCAGTTCGAAGCAAAGATATTGGTCGCGACCCAGACAAGGACCTCCTCGCCGTCCTGATTGTGTGCGACCGTCTTATTCCGAACATAGCCACGATCATCGCGGCTCTCCGATGGACGCGTTTCGAGAATCTCGTTCGAAACAGTAAGCGTATCGCCCGCCCGAACCGGGTTCTGCCACCGGAGCTCATCCAGGCCAAGCCCACCCATACTCGCAGCTTCATTGAGGAATTCGTCTGCGAGGAGCCGCATGCAGACGCTGGCAGTGTACCAACCGCTCGCGATTACCCCACCAAAGATGGAGTCCCGAGCAGCCTCCTCGTCAACGTGGATCGGCTGCGGATCATACCGTCGTGCGAACTCCATCATCTCATTCTCTGGGACAGTATAACTACCGAGTTCTCGTCGTTGACCTTTCTCCAGGTCCTCGAAATACAGATCTGCCATTTCCGCTGTACAGTTCTCTTTCCCAATAAAAACTTCTCCGTAATAGTGCCAGCATTCAGAAGCGGCTGATTAGTCTGACTAGTAACACTGGTCAGTATTACTGACCAGCAATACTGTCTTGTCTGGCTAGTATTTTTATATGGGGAGACCATCTGCTTAGCGTGTATGATTCCGTATACAGTCTGGTCCGAGGCGGGTGGCGTCGGAAAGACGACGCTTGCGGCTAACCTCATGCGTGCGCACGCGAATCAAGGAACGAAAGTTCTCGGGATCGATATGGATCCGCAGGATGGCGGCCTAACCAATCACTTCGGTCTCGATGATCTGAAAGCTGATAGCGAGGCTGACAATCTCGTGCTCCATATGGTCGACCGACCACGAGGCGATTTTCATGACCTCATCCAGTCGACTGAAGGCGTCGATCTCGTTCCAAGCCACAATAATCTCGGCAACCTTGCTGATCTCCTCGCGACGGCCAAGGAACTCGAGGACCAGACGAGTCTCGAGGGGGAGTTTGAGAAGGAAAAGCAGCTCCGACGGGTCCTCGTCGACGCTGGTGTCCCATCAGAATACGACGTTATCATCATTGACCCACCAGCGTCTGAGGGACAACACCTGTACAACGCGGTTTACGCAACGTCGAACCTTCTCATCCCCTTCGAACCATCTCCGAAAGGCGAACGGAGTGTTCAGGGCCTCCGTGATGTGGTGAGCGGCCTCGAGACTGAACTCGGAGATATCGACGTCGGTGTTCTCGGTGCCGTCCCGAACAAGGTCAAGGGGACGAACGTGAACCAGAAATATCTCAATGCACTCGAGGAGGAGTCGCTACCGATCGCCCCTGTGTCGATTGGCGAGCGTGGATCGATGCTTGGTGATGCGTGGGACAACCAAGTGTCGATCTACGAACTCGCGGAGAACGATGACTACCGCGATCTTCGCGATTACGAAGAACCGACGCTCGAGAAGTTTGACGAGCTAGCCGAATTCATTGCCGATCAATTTGCGACGACAGAGGTCACAGCATGAAATCTGGTGGCCAAAACCCGTTTGCTGACGAGACTGAGCAGAGTGACCAACCAGAGGAACAGGAAGAAGAAGTCAGTACTACTGGCCAGTCAGAGGAACAGGAAAAGGTAGTCAGTAACACTGGTAATACTGATCAGTCTGACCAAGCTGGTGGGCAAAAAGATACAGTCAGTAATACTGGACAGACTGACCAGGTCGATCTGGAAGAAAACCCGGCGCAGTCTGGAAGTAATACCAGTCAGTTTGACCGATCAGACTTACCACGAATAGTTGTTAGAGACTCAGTCAAAGAAGACCGTGATGGGGGTGTGCACCAACTGTTCGTCTACCAGGATACCGAGGATAAAGAGAAACAGGCACGCCGTGATCTTGAGGACCGATTTGACGATGATCTCTACAAGCTCGATGCTCGAGAAGCGATATACCTCGCCGGGATGCAAAATTTAGACGACGCCGAAGATATTCTCCGCGAGTGGGGTATGGACTTCTAACGCTTTCTTTTCCTTAGACCGGCCAATCCGAAAGCTGACTGTGATGTGACTTGAGCATACCGTCATCGTGTCGCAACACCGATGAGGATCCCCCTTGTCAGAAGTGGCGTATCGAAGTTGGCAATCCCGATTACAGCAAGGCAGAATGTGAGGACGCCAGCAGTATCGACTGGACTTGCAACTATTCCTCGAGAGGAAGAAGACCTGACGCCATCGGGAAGTAATACTGGCCAGTTAAACTGATCAGTATTACTCAAAACACTGTTAGGGTCTCTGTCAAAGAAGGCCGTGATGGGGCGTGCATCAACTGTTCGTCTACCAAGATACCGTGGACAAAGAGAAACGGACATGCCTCGATTTCGAGCAGCGATCGTGACTACTACTCCTCGTACGCGAGGTTCATGATCCATTGCGAGAAGGCGTCGCTGTTAGGATCAATCTCTTCCTCGCCGACAAACGGCGAGAGCATATCGCCGGCCATCAGCAGTCTGAAATCGAGGTCTCGTGCGGTCGGCGAGATGAAGTAGGTGTTGTGGCCCTTGTAAACGGTTTCCTCTCGATCGACCAGTTCCTTTTCAACGAGCGATTCGACGATCCGGCTGCCCTTGCGCGAGGAGAATTCCAGTTCCTTCCAGAAATCGCTCTGGTGGATGCCGCCGGACTCGCGGATGAGCTCGAGACCCGCTCGCTCGTCCTCGTTGAGTTCGGCTTCGGCCGTGGAACTGCTCATGATGGCCACCTCGCCATGTGTACTGCTATAAGCAGGAGTGCATCCATACTACATTCAAGACAAGACGATCCGTTAAAAAGTGCTTTTCGTCGACTGTTGATTCGACCGCGGTGCCGTCGTCCTCGAGTCCGCCGCCATCTTGCTGGATAAAATAGCAGTCTGTTCAGGCTGTTGATTATATCCGAGCATGTGGTGAACTGGCTTTGAAGAACAAAGCGATCATTTCGAGCTATTCAAACTGGTCGCGGTCGTATCACCTATATGGATAACGACGAGTCTCACGATCACGTCCTCCCAGGGAGTGACGAGGAACTCGATACGCCGGACGTTCGTGGATACGACTTCCGTGGTGAGTTCGATTTTCACGAGATGCTCGACGCATACGCGACGACGGGTTTCCAAGCGACGCAACTCGCAGAAGCCATCGATATCGCGGAGCGTATGCAGGACGAAGACGCAACGATCTATCTCACGTTCACCTCAAACATCATCTCATCGGGGCTACGTGAGACCGTCGCGTATCTCGTCCGAGAAGGCTACGTCGATGTACTCATTACCACGTCTGGGTCGCTGACCGAGGACGTTATCAAGACGGCGAAACCGTTCAAGATGGGTGAATGGGACGCAGACGAGGAAGCACTCCGGGAACGAGGAATCAATCGGCTAGGGAATATCTTTGTTCCGTCCGACCGATATGTGTGGTTAGAGGAATATCTGTACGACTTCTTTGACGACTTCTTCGCTGAGGAGAAGATCAGAACGCCCACAGAGTTTGCACGGGAACTGGGCGAGACGCTCGACGACGAAGACTCAGTGTTGAAACAAGCTGCGGACAACGATGTGCCGGTGTACTGTCCGGCGCTGACGGACGCTGAGGTGGGCAACTTCCTCTATTATTACCGGCAAGGTTACGATTCGGATGTCGGAATCGAGATCCTTGACGACTATGATTCACTCATCGAAGACGGATTACTGGCCGACAAAACGGGGCTCATTGCAGTCGGTGGAGGCGTACCGAAGCATCACGCGATAATGACGAACCTTTTCCGAGGGGGTGCGGACTATGTGGTCTATATTTCGACAGGAATGGAAGGAGACGGATCACTATCGGGAGCGCCGCCAAATGAGGCCGTCTCTTGGGGTAAAATCAAGGAAGAACGAACGAATTACACACAGATTGAGGTGGAAGCAACTCTCGTCTTCCCGCTACTTGTCGCTAGCGCGTTTCAAAATTAATATCGGATTCGCAAGACCTAACCGAGTGTTCGGACGGTGAGCCTGTCTGGGTTGGTGGGTGCAGTAAACCGCCCATCCTCGTCCCGAAAAATCTCTTTGCGTGGAGTGCTATTGGCATAGGCAGAGGGAATTACGAAAACCGTGGGGTACCCGATCCGGGGTCGTTTACAGGCAGCTGAAGCGAATGCCCCGGGCTTGACCCCGAGGCGATTTATGTGAGTCCGATACCCTCAGCAATCAGTTCGTGCGAACGGAGCGCATCGTTGTGGGTTGCATGGATGTGTTGGATCATCACCTCGTCAACGCCGACACGTTCCGTGAGTTGTTCAAGAAGTGATGAAATCGTCTCCGGGCTCCCGGAAATAGCTCGTGGCCATTCATCAGCAGTGAGTGTTGCGGGCGTCGGCTCTGGAACTCCACCGAGTTCGTCGATAGCCTCTTCAATAGACGGTCTCGTGCCGACAACCCCGCGTTGCATACGCTGATATGACGCCTCCGCCACGGCTCGGAGCCGTGCGGCCTCCTCATCGGTCTCTGCACAGACTGCGTTCACAGCGATCATACCTTGTGGCTTGTCGACACTACCGGCAAGTGACGAAGACTGGAACTGTTCGCGGTACGTCTCGAACGAGTGGGTTGCGAACTGCGGTCGAATGAACGCCGCAAAGCAGTATGGGAGTCCGAGTTCAGCTGCGATCGCAGCGCTTGATGGACTTGACCCGAGCACCCATGGCGTGGGGATGTCCTCGCCTGAATGCGGTATCTGTAGGTCGCTGTAGAGATGTCCGTCGGGGTAGTCGTCATAGAGATGATTGACGACGGCTTCGATCTTCTCTGCATGATCTTCATCGGGATTCTGGACGTGTCGGTCTGTTCCGAGGGCTTGATCTGCCGCAGGCGACCCATTAGCCCGGCCAAGGCCCGCGTCAATACGACCTGGTGCGAGTGAATTGAGTACGCCGAACTGTTCGGCGACTTTGAACGGGCTGTAGTGGTTGAGTAGCACTGCTCCTGATCCGAGTCGAATCGATTCTGTTTCAGCGGCGAGATGTCCGAGCAGCACTTCGGGTGTCGTCCCAGCAATAGTGTCTGCCATGCCATGATGCTCGGCTACCCAGAACCGAGAGTATCCGAGCTTTTCAGCCTGTTGAGCGGCCTCAACGGTGTTTGCGTATGCGTCACTTGCGGTCCCGTCGTTCGGAACGGGAGACAAATCGACAACAGAGAGATCCATACCTTGATTCAGGGATTGCAGGAGTTAACGGTTTGGTTAGTGCTTATCTTTCTCGATGATAATATCGAAGCTGGTGTGGGGATTCTTTAGGCAGAAGTTTCCGAATGAGTCGCTTATACCTCGCTCTTGCGACCTCGATGAGAAGACTTTTGCACTAACTGAGTAATTAGCTTGTATGTCAGCGACACTCCTCATCCTGTTCGAAGAGCCACTAGCGAACAGGTATACTCGATTAAACATGGGGCACACAGATGCTCTGGCCGCGTCCACGTAGATAGCCTCGTCTCTATGAGTGACCGATCCCGACTTTCGCTTGTCGTCTGGAGCGTCCTCGTCTCGCAGGTGTTTCTCTATCCGGGGCTTGATGAAACGGTCTCGGCACTGGGTGGCAGTGAGAGCATTCTCGCCGGAACGTGGTTTCTAGTCGCTGAGTTCGGCGCATTTGTTCTGTGTGCCGTTTTGTGGGGTGTTGCCAGTGATTCTCTCGGGTCTCGAACACCGCTGGTCGTCCTGGGCGCGACGGGCGGTGCTGTAAGTTACCTGGCGGTTGCGCTCGCTCCGCATGTTAGCCTCGGATTCGGTGTTGTGTTGCTATTGCGAGTCGTCGGTGGTGCGTTTACCATTGGTGCGTTCTCGCTGTCGATCACAATGCTAATGGACCTCTCAGGTGGACACGGCCGAAACATGGGTGCAGCAGGGACGGCCATCGGACTCGGTGCGGCACTCGGCTCGGTCGTTGGTGGGCAACTCACCACGGTTGATCCGCTTGCGCCACTATACGGGGGTGCAATACTCCTCGGTGGTTCGGCTGCCCTCGCTGCGACGATTCCCGACGGGAGTGCCAGTGGTGGGCTCCCTGTCGATACAGTCGTCGATCGAGTCCGATCGTACCCGACCTTACTCGTGCCGTTCGCATTCGGATACATTGATCGCTTGACTGCGGGATTCTTTGCGTTAACCGGTGTTGCGTACTTCAGAGACACATTCGATATCGATGCTGCGACAGCAGGGTTCACGCTTGCGTTGTTCTTCGTTCCGTTTGCAGTGTTACAGTATCCAGTCGGATCGCTCTCGGATCGAATCGGGCGATTCCTGCCAGTCGTTGTCGGATCACTACTATATGGAGTGACGATCATCGCCGTCGTACTTTCGCCTACTTACGTGGCCGCAGCAATTCTGATGGTATTCGTCGGTGTCTGTGGGGCGCTTGTCTCACCAACGACAATGGCACTTGTCACTGATATCGTACCGGCGACGGAGCGTGGTGCAGCAATGGGCGGATTCAATGTGTTCGGTAGTCTCGGGATGTTGAGCGGATTTCTCATCGGTGGAACCGTTACAGAGCTGTACGGCTACCTACCGGCATTTCTCGTAGCTGGTGGACTAGAGGTCGCGATTGCAGCGCTCGCGTTTCAGCCCGTTCGGCGGATCACGGGTTCTGACACAAGACTGTCATATGGGGTGGGTGACAATTGAAGATGACTGGCGAATGCCGACAGGAGAAGGCTTATACTTACTAACCGATTAGTTAGGGACATGGCTCAGTCCACATCGCAGAAACGACCGTGGCTCGCGATGCTACTCGCGATGCTCGCTACCGGGCTCGGTCACCTTTATCTTCGGCGGTGGCGTCGCGCGCTCGGATGGCTCGCTGCCTCGTTCGTCGTGACCGCACTGTTCGTCGATCCGACTGCGCTCGACGCGTTTGTGACCGGAAACAGTGGCCTCGAGGAGGCGTTGGTTGTCGCACCGCTGTTCCTCGTTATCGGCCTCAGCACCCTGGACGCGTACCTGCTGGCGCGCTCTCAGCGTGTTCCAAGCGCGGTCGATCCTGCCGCAGCGGAGTCAACTTCCTGTCCTCATTGCGGAAAGGAACTCGATTCCGACCTCGAGTTCTGCCAGTGGTGTACGAAGCCGATCGAAGACGTCGATCAGGAGCGACTCGAGGAAAGAGACGGTCGTTGACATCCTCCTCCGCGTAAACGCGGAGGAATCCCGAGCGGTGGGAGTTTCAGGTTTGCAACCATGGACGCCGCCACTTCACGGGAGTTCGCGTCTAACCCAGCCATCGTGGCCGGTGGCTGACAGGCGTTCACGAGAACGGAGTTCTCGTGCAGCCCATCAGAAATCTTCGATTTCTGAGGACGGTGCCAAACCGCCGTTACTCCTATCCTCAGCGTCGTTGACTCCCAACTGTTGTTTTTGCCAGCAGAGAGTTGTTGACGCGTTAACAGACTTGGAGTTATCGTCGGGCTTGCTCAAGCTGACGGGCACAGGGACGAACCCTTCGAGGATTCGCGTTCACCACGTCGGCGTTTCGAATACTGTCTCATTGGGTTGGCGGGTAGACCGCCTCCGAAGGTCGTTCGAAATCCGCTCCGTTCCGACCTGACCTTGCCACTTTGTACGGATTCCTCTCACTTGAGAGTACGGATTGGAAACTCGGGCTCTGCAGTTGTCAGTGGAACGTGTCACTAAGTGACGGCGCGTATCCACGGCCTGAAGGCTATGGTATTGCGCCTGTTCAGCGTATAACAATCGTTCTACGGACTTATGACTGGTACTCAGTCGTCAGCGACTAGAGCGGCGGTCACGTACTCTGCTGCGGTTTGTCTCGCTGTCTCGAGCGAATCTTCTTCGTCGAACACAACCGCTCGTGTCCGCGCGCCATCGACGATTATCATGAGTGCCTGGGCCACGTGGTCGGTGTCGACATCGTCGAACACGCCTGTCTTGATCCCTTGGTCGATCACCGTGCGGAGCAGGTACTGAACGTACTCGTCGTTTTGCTGAAACCGCTCGCGGAATTGGTCGTTGTACGGCACTTGACTCCGCATCTCTAGTATAGCGACGAGAAGGTCTTGATGGTCCCTGGGATCGACGAGCAGTTTGTCGAGTAGCAACTCGAGTCGCTGCTCGGGATCTGTCGTCTCGACCTCGTGAACCGTGTCCTTGAACTGATCGAGAATAAAATCCAAAAATGCTGTCAGCAGATCGTCCTTCGTGTCGTAGTGGTAGTGGATCGCAGCGGTTGACTTCCCGTATTCATCGGCGATACGCTTGATCGTGAGATCGGCGTATCCGTGCTCACGAAGTGCGCGGTACGTCGCGCGCATGATCTCTTCGTGTGGGTCGGGGTCGGCCTCTGTCGGCGTATCGGCCATCGTACGAGTACTGATGTGGGCCGCAAATAATAGTTTTGACCCACTCGTCAGATAGTATCGCTTCGTACGGGTGTCGATGTAGACGTCTACATGGATGAAAACCGGTGACCTCTCTTGAGAGCGTTGTGTTCCAAACCCTTTTGACTAATCGGTTAGTAAGTACATGTGCTTCCCGACATGGACGATGATACAGCTACTGAAATTCTCGAGGCGACGTCTCGGGCACTCTGCAAGCACGGATACGCCGATCTCACTCTCACAGATATCGCTGACGAGGCAGACCGGAGTAAAGCAGCCATCCACTACTACTACGACAGCAAAGAGAACCTCTTCCTCGAGTTTCTCGACTTTCTGTACGAACGATACACTGCGCAGCTTCCCGCAGTCGACGGTGGCACGCCGCGTGACCAACTCTATACGCTCCTCGAAACGGCTCTCACTGACGAAGAAGCTGCGCCTGCCCAAGAGTACCAAACCGCGCTACTCGAAGTGACAGCGCAAGCGCCGTACAACGACGCGATCCAGACGCGACTCGTCAGCTTCGATGATCTGCTCTTCGAACGGGCGCGGGAGATCATCACGGCTGGTGTTGAGATAGGCGAGTTCAATGAAACGGTTGAGCCAGCCGTCGCTGCCGAGTTCCTTATGACGGCTATCACGGGAGCACATACGCGGCGTGTAGCTATCGATCAACCATCCGAGCGATCCTATGAGGCGATCACACAGTACGCTGAGAGACACTTTCTCGCAGACGGGCTATCGGAGGCGACCCATTAATGGGAGTTCGAAGTCGCATTCGATCTTTGTTCAAGGGACCCGAGGAGTTCGATCTCACCGCGGGTAGCATCGGCAAGCCCCTCTTTTTCTTGTCGATGCCGATCGTCGTGACGAACCTCTTCCAGACCGCTTACAACCTCGCGGATACCTTCTGGCTCGGCCAGTACAGCACGGATGCCCTGGCAGCGATCAGCTTCGCGTTCCCGATGGTCTTCCTGCTCATCTCACTCGGGATGGGAATCTCCGTCGCCGGCAGCGTCCTCGTCGCACAGTTTACCGGTGCAGACGAAGAACGCGAAGCTGAGTACGCCGCCTCGCAGACGGTGACGTTCGCCGCTATCGCCGCAGTCATCCTCGGCGGCGTCGGCTATGTCGGCGTCGACACCTTCCTCGGCCTGCTGGGCGCCTCGCAGGATGTGCTGCCGCTGGCGACCAACTACATGGAAGTCATCTCGCTCGGCCTGTTGTTTATGTTCGGATTCGCTGTATTCATCGCACTCATGCGGGGATACGGCGACACGATTACACCGATGCTCGTCATGTTCGGATCGGTAGTGCTCAACATTATCATCGATCCGTTCTTGATCTTTGGATGGACAATTGTCGAGAACGCCCCGCTCGTCGGCACGCTCTCCTTTCCAGAACTCGGCATTCAGGGCGCGGCTATCGCCACCGTGTTCTCGCGTGCACTCGCACTGGTCGTTGGTCTAGCAATCATGTTCCGCGGGGACCGCGGTGTCCAAATTAACCTCCATGATATGGTCCCTGATCTCTCGTATCTCCGCCGCCTCGTTCGCATCGGCTTGCCGGCATCCATCGAAGGGACTGGACGAGCGGTCTCGATGAACCTGCTGTTGGTCATCGTTGCGATGTTCCCGGATACAGTCGTGGCTGCGTACGGCATCGGGACGCGTGTCTTCTCGGTTGCCTTTCTCCCTGCTCTCGCCGTCGCCCGTGGCGTGGAAACGATGACCGGTCAGAATATAGGGGCTGATAAACCAGACCGAGCAGAACAAGCGGCAGGGCTGGCCGCGAAAGTACTCTTTGGGGTCCTTACGGTCGCAGGAATCGCCGCCTTCCTGTTCCCAGAACCTATCGTCTCGGCGTTCGTCGGTGCTGACCAAGCGAACGCCGCTCAGGTGGTCGATATCGGTGCAGAGTTCATCCGATACGTCGCGCTGACGTTCGGGTTCATGGGCATTATGCGGGCGTACACGGGTAGTTTCCGTGGTGCCGGAAAGACGCTCACTGCAGCGGCGATCTCGGTGCTGACGCTTGGTGTTGTTCGCTTTCCGATCGCGTGGCTCACTGCGGGCCCGCTCGGTGAAAGTGGTATCTGGCTGTCGTTCGCCATCTCGAACATTGCAGGAGCAACCATCGCCTACGCATGGTATCGACGTGGCACGTGGCGCGAAAGTAATCTAACCGAATCCAGAGTCGATATTGATGAAACAAGTGTCGAGGTGGCAGGCAATGACTGATCCAGTGCCACTCTCCTCGTCACAAATCGACCGTCAGTTAGAGTCAGTGCTCAGTGACACAGAAGAAGCCGGACTCCCACTTGTTCGTGAAGTTCTACAGGAACCCCGCGACAGATGGTACGGCCAATTGGTGGGACACGCATACGCCTCGCTGACAGACACTCAAGATCCTGAAATCGTGTTACCAGCTGCAACAGGAGTCGAATTACTCCGCGGATACGTCCGCCTTCGGAATCGATTATTCGTCACGCTCTCCGGGAAAGGGATCCACTCACTCACGTTAGAACCGGCACCGGCGCTGCTCGCTGGTGACTACCTGTATACGGCCGCATTCACTTCACTCCGCTCGATACCCGACGTTCCGTCCAGTGACTGTTTCGAAGTACTGACGACGGTTCTCGGAACCATCACAGAAGCATTTACTCGTGTCTACACATCGGCCGAATCGGCGAGTTACGATCCAGCGACGTTTTTGGATGAGACGGCAGGGAGTCTCGGTAAAGGCGCTGCCGTTTTGGGAGCAACGCTCGCTGGCGTCGATGACTTGCATCGCCGGCACTTCGCGCGGTTCGGATCCGGACTCAGCACCGTCCGACAGGTTGACCGCGTTCTCGAAGTAAATCCGAAGGAAGCGATGGTTGTCCTCCCAATGGTGGACGAGTCACAACTCCGGATACACGCCCAACGGCGGCAAGATGACGCTGACCGAGCTCTTGACGCACTATCGAAGACTACTGACGTGACAGGTTTGACATCATTCACTGAGTCGAAAGAGAACAGAGCTAACCCAGGTGGGTATAATGAAACATTCGATTAGCATACTGGACATCTGGTTGATTCAAACAGCACACTCAGGAATCGAATTTGAACGGTCCTCAACACAATACAGAAATATTATGTTGTCTACTGAACTCCATATATGACAAAGGAATCTCAAGAAGTTGCCCTCGAGTATCTAACGTCAATCGATCAGAGCCTCCACTTGGATGAGAGCGTTCACCAGTACGGAGAACTCCTCATTTCAGAACTTACGTCACAAGGAATACAAATCTATTTTCCTGCCAATACTGCTGCAGCCTGCTACCTGCTTACTTGTCGTTTGCGAGAGATTCCAGTTCGTGTGACCAAGATAGCCAACATCTCCCCTGCTACGAAAGCAGACATCCTCAACGAAATGCAGCGGGTAGCAGACGCGCTTGATCTCGGAATACCGAATGATGATCCGGCGGTAATCCTGGAAGAGGTATGTCGAGACCTAACTCTCTCTCCCGACATCGAAACTCGCGCGCAACGTGTTGCCGAATTAGGTGATGAGGAGGGGGTTACTAGTGGAGTGTCTCCGTATACGTACGCGGCAGCAGCGCTCTACATCGCCAATTCAGCTGCCGACACCGACCTCTCTCAAGCCGACATTGCCAAACAGTTTGACGTATCAACAGCTACACTCCGAGACAGGCGTGATGACCTGCTTGAAGCAATTGGGAGTCGTCTTTTTGAACTTCACTTTCCGACAGCACCGCCCGAAGCTGTCTCATTCGTTGACGACCTGCTCCAACACGCACAGACCGCACAATGGGCAAAAAACAAGCGGCATATGGGAATTCTGGCTGGTGCATGGTTGTATGCGGCGAACAAATATCAGATCGAAATTGACACAGCAGAGCTTGCGTCTATGACTGGAGTAAGTGTATCAACAATTCGAGCCCGTTATGAGGACTTGGTCAATCATACCAGCACTACTGGCAGAGGTAATACCGACCGAAGTCAAATTTAGATGTCAGTAATTGGTTGTGTATAGATAGGGATCAGCAGAGATACTCATAGACACCCCATCCCGATAGATCGTAACACGATCATGGCCACTCCAGTTGATCCTCTGGTCGCTCACACATAACGCTGAGACGTGGATTCTGGGCTATCGCTTCTTGATGTCACGCGAGATTACGATCTGCTGTGAAGAGCGAGATGCGGTGCGAAGAACAGATAAGTAAATTCCTACATGAGGGTGTACAAAGGGAGCGTATGACCCTCTACAGGTTCAGAGTCCTGCTGTTGACCTCGGTGACGGTTGGGAGCACCACATCAAAATTGAAGAGATCCGGGAGGGCACGCCCGATGACGATCCGGTTGTCGTCGAGAAACAGGGTGAGGCACCGCCGCAGTATCCCAGGCGAGATCGGTGACGATGTCACGCGATGTTGTTCCATCACCGAGTGCGATCAACAAGACACATTTCCAAGAACAAATACTATCCACGCATCAAGAGCATGAGTAACGAGCGATGGCCACCCATCACAGAAGCAACAATCAGAGACCTTGCCAGGTCCAGCTCTTACGACCGCGGCCAGGCCTACTACGACCGCAGCGCAGTCGGTGAGATGGTTCGCCGTGGGGAGACAGTCCGTGCCGATGTCGAGGGGAGCCAGTACCAGCCTTACACGGTCACGATCGAGTTCGACGATGCTGGCGTTGCGCGCACAGGGTGTACCTGTCCGTACGACCATGGCGGTATCTGCAAACACCGTGTGGCGGTTCTTCTGATATGTCTCCGCGACCCTGAGCGTGTCACCGACAGCTCACCTGTCTCGGAGTTGCTTGAGGGGGCGAGTCGTGAACGTCTCGAGGAGTTACTCGTCGAACTCTCCGAGGACCGCCCGGGGATTGCCGAGTGGATTGAACTCCGCCTCACGCCCACGGACGCGGCTGCTTCTGACACCACCGTATCAGTGAATATCGATTCTATCCGCAAGCGGGCGAAGCACGCACTGCCAAAGCCGGGTCAGCGAGGACACAAAGATGCCTATGCAGAGGCGGAGCGGATGGCGTCAGAGCTGGACGAATTGATTGATCAGGCACAGCAGGCACTGGACGCCGGCGATGGAGAGATAGCAGTGGAGATTCTCGAGGCGGTCTCGGACGTGCTCGCGACCAACCGTTGGTCTGGACTGCTCCCGTACGACGTCACCGAACTCTACGAGACACTGGGAACATTGGGTGAAACATTCGCAGAAGCGATGCTCGTGGTCGAGTTGAGTGAGAGTGAGCGTGAACAGTGGGAACAGCGCCTCACCAAGTGGGACGAGGAGATACGACGCTTTACCGGTAGACCGACGCTTGCTGTCGCCGCCGACGCAGCACGGGAAGGGTGGGACGACGATCTGCTCCAGCGGGCCCTTGACGGCTCTCTCACTGACGGGGAACTCGACGTCGACGAACCGGAGTTCGTCGCCGGTCTGACCACGGTACGTCTCTTCGCTCTCGAACGGCAGGGACGTACTGATGAGTATCTCAATCTGGCCAGGGCAGCAGGCAAGACCCAGAACTATACCGAAATGCTGGCACGAGAGGGAGAGATACAGGCATCTGTCGACTGCGCGACCGAGAACCTCTCGACGCCGCGGTCGCTGCTGGATATTGCAAAAACACTGCGTGACACTGACAACCCGATGGCTGCACTGGACGTTGCCGAACACGGACTAACTGTTGACGGCTTACGGAAAGACAGGTTAGCAGAGTGGCTCCGGGATCGGGCCGCGAGCCTAGGCGAGGAGGATCTCGCGCTCCGGGCTGCGATTGTTGCCTTCGAAGAGAGTCCATCGCCGAGTACGTATCAGGCTGTGGAGGAACTCGCAGGCGACGAGTGGGAGTCCGTTCGGAGTGAACTCTTGGAGTCACTTCGCGAGCAGACTCCAGCGTCGGGACACGCAGCTGAAGTATTCCTCAAGGAAGGCCTGTACGATGACGCCGTCGAAGTTGCTGAGCGCTCCGGCAGATCTCGGGTGGTCAAAACTGTCGTCGAAGAAGTCAGGGAGCATCGTCCCCAATGGGTAATCCGGACGTGTAAATCGAACGCCGAACCGATCGTCGAGCAGGGGAAACACGACAGCTACGAGACAGCTGTCCGCTGGCTCAGATACGCGGGCGAAGCAGCCCGGGAAGCCGACGAACTCGATGAGTGGCGCGAGTACGTCGAGACGATGCGTGACGAACACTACCGGAAGTACAAGCTGCGACCAATGCTGGACGACCTGCTGGAAGCGTTTCAGTCCCCGGTCGATAGCGAGGTGAGTTCGGATGGCTGAAATGGGGTTGACACCGACAGACCGATGGCATCTGCTCGGCCGACATGCCTGTCATCATCTCGGCTCGACAGAGATTATCGAAACGAGAACCTTCGACGAATTAGCCTTGACACATCCGGAGTGGGGGACTCTTGGTGTCCCCGGCGACGTTAGTGGTCCAGACGCGAAGTGGTGTAGCAACTGCAAGGACACGATCGAGCAAATGCGCTCTAGACGGTACGATGTTATCGTCTCCCTGAAGCGACAAGTACCGTATCGTGACGTCTCGTGGACGACGGTTGACTCGAACGACGATTGTGCTTGGTGTGGCAAGGCCAGCAGTGCGACGCAGTACAACGACGATCTCGACGAAAGGGTCTGTCCAGCCTGTGCCCGGAAGTACAACAGCCCCAGCATCGAGGTACGCACCCCGCCAGAAACAGACCGCCGGCAGGAAACGCCGAACAGTGAAGTCGACCCGATCCGGTGTACGCACTCCTCGGGCGAGGCAGGGTCATCGGACCGCGAACAGGCACGTCAGCGCGCTGCCGAGGAAGGACGGCCATATGTCGAAGTGAAGGTGAAACAGAAATACGCCGACGTTGTCTGCGATATTGGGGGAACTGGCCATCGATTTACCCCAACAGCGGTCAGAGAGATTGAGGCTCTCCAGGCCGAACAACAAGAAAAAGCCGACACTGACCAGGATCACAAATCACACGTCGGGACCGACATCCATCCGGCTGGGACACACGTTCAGACGAGGTCGCTGTTGCCTGATGAGGCGAAACGGCACGCAGCCGACCTTGCCGCGATCGCTGCTGATCCAGAAAACTGGCAGTGAACTTACTGTGTCATGTCTGCTGCCGTCTCGTCGCTGTCGGGATCGTACCGGCGCAGCTGGTGGGTTGTCGGTTCGAATCCCGCTGCACGGAGTGCCTCAACCCACGAACCGAACCGCTGTTTGTATGGCGACGGTGAATAACGTCCGAGTTCGGTCATCTGTCTGACCGTCGGCGGACGGTCGACGACATTACCGAGTCGCCGTAGTTCGGTGATCAGTTCTTCTCTGGAGAAGAGGTCCTCCGACGTCCCAATAAACGGGGAGAATCCAGCCCGCTTGATGGCGTTGTTCCACGAGTCGAACCGATTGACGTACGCGTGCACTGAATACTGGCCGTGTTCGTTCATCTGCTCGGCGGTGGGCCGTCCGCCGACCTGATCTGCGAGCCTGTCGATTTCCTCCAGCAGTTCGGAGGCTGGAATGCGCTGTTCGGATGCGTCGGGGCTCGATGCAGCGGGCGTGTATCCCGCGGCACGTATCGCGTCGTTCCACGAGTCGAACCGCCGGAAATACACCGAAGCTGTGTACTTTCCATGCTCTCTCATCTCTCTGGTTGTCGGTGATCGGCCGAACTCCTTGGCAAGCCGTTCGAGTTCGTCGAGCAGTTCTGCCTTGGTGTACTCGTTACCCGTCCTTGGTGGCTTGTATCCCGCAGCACGTAGCGCATCGCTCCACGATCCGAACAGATCGTGACAGGTTCGCGCCGAGTAGGCACCCTCTTCGTCCATCTGATCGGCTGTCGGTGGCGTTCCGTCTGTCGCCAGCCGGCTAATCTCCTTGATTACGTCCGCCTGGCTAATCGTATCGGGCTCTTGCCTTTCGATCCCGGCTGCGTCGAGCGCGGATTCGAGATCATCGAACTTTGAGTATACTTGCGAGAGTGGATATTGACCGTGTTCCCGGATCGCCTCCGCCCAAGAAGACGGGTTTCCGACGATGTCCTGAATTCGTTGCAAGTCTTCGATTACGTTGGCACGGGTCGTCGCTGTGGCGTCAAGACCAGCTGCCTCGAGCGTTTCGTCCCATGCATCGAAATAGTGATAATATGCCTGGGCGGAATATCGGCCGTGTTCGTGCATGTCTTCTGTCGTCGGTGATCTCCCCAACTCTTCCGCAAGTTCTCGAAGATGCTGGACGAGTTCTGTGCGGCCCATGTGCCTGTCATGTGTTTAAAATACCAAAAACCTGTTTCAATTATCATACTCGGCAGTGTGGTAGATCTCTGAGTTTGTCAGTACCTGCGTGTCGGCGATCCTGATGTTGTCGAGAACCCGGACCAATCCCACCACAATACGGCGATCTTGATGATTACGTTGACTCATCAGTGCTACACCGGCTGCGAACCACTGAGAGATCGAGACTTCTTTGTCTCACGTCAGAACATGGAACGTATGGTGACTGCGGGCAAGCTTGGAGATTCGCACGCCCTTTCTCAGCGGGCACGGGCGTATGCGAACGAGGTTATTTTCGGTACTGAGTGGCCATTGACGCCAGACCACATTGACCTCTCTCGTGTAACCTTTGAGACCAGTACACGAATGACGCGACGGCACGGGGTCTGTTCATCGGACGGACGTGGCAACTGTACAATTCGTCTGTCCGCACAGACCCACGACAGGGCGGGATTCGAAGCCCTACAGGAGACGATTCGCCACGAACTCGTTCACGCCTACCAGCAGCAGACTACCGGTGTTGATACCGGTCATGGCGAATCGTTCAAGCAATGGGTGGAGCCGTTAGCTCTCTCTGGGCGGTGCACCACTCACTACGAGAAACAACCCGAGGACTACAAATATCGCTTCTACTGCATGGATGGGTGTGGATTTATCGGCGGTCGCCACCGCTGGAGTACTGCCGTGGCCCGTGCGATCGAGGGAACGCAAGTTTGTGGCACTTGCGACGCTCAACTCCATGTCGAAGGCCCCAGCGGTGTCCTTGACGAGGTTCCTGAATGGCGCGATGACACCTCATTCGATGAAGCCGACCTTCGGTACCGGTTCTACTGCGAGAACTGTGGTCTCATTGGCGGCCGCCGACAGATGTGCAAGACCGTCCGCCGGGTTGTCCACGGTGCCACTATCTGTGAACACTGTGACTCGTTGGAAATCGAAACGCGTGATGAAAGTGGGAACATCATCACACCCAATGACCTCTAGCCTGTTGACGGATCAGTTGACGTCGATTGAGGATGTTGAGAGGTGTTAACTAACTCTTCGCGTCTTACAGTAGTGTATGTTCATCCGCGATTCAGAGGGGGTCTGGCATCATGAGGAGTGCAGTCTGGTGACATTGTCCATTGAGAACAACCGTAATCGGTGTGCAGATTTGGATCCAGAGATGCCAGGTAAATGGTGTGATCACTGCCTACCTGATCCAACAGCTCGCTGAAATTTCGTGTCGTCGGATTTGGTGAAGGGCGGCGTTTGAACTCGACCATCATCTCAGACGGAACGGTTCATGGCTTCTCACTGTCGACCCTCAACTCGGTTTCGTAGGATTCGCTCTCAGAGGGCGCTCTTCACATCGGCTGGGCGTTCGCAGACGCCCACACCTCGCTTACGGACCGTTCCCACCATGGGCTGGGACCGTTCGCTGAGAGCCTCTCTGTTGTCGATCAATTGTGCGATCGACTCGAGACGGTCTATGGAGTGTCCGCGAGCACAACCGCACGCGACACCTCTTGCGTACTGATCAGGACGGCGACAGCGAGCAGCTCAGACTTGAGGCGCATTCCCTCGCGGCGTGTCCGGTACTCTAACGACGTGGTGGTACTCGTGAACCTCAAGAACGACCGCGTCGGAGTGACGAAAGGTCCTGACGCAAGTCGCTCGTGGCGGACTTCCTATCCGGTTGCCGCCTCCCGGCGTGTCGAGGGATGCTTAGATAGATGCCGGTAACGATCCCTACGGGAAGCCCGATCTCGAAGGAGCGACTCGGGGCCGCGATGACGGACGAGTAGGTCGACTCGGGGAAACTCGATTCAATTTTTCTTTCTGTTCGACCGTGAGAACGTGTTTAACGTTTGTTTTCGTGCGATTCATGTCTAGAAAAATTGAACGGGTGGTGTTGCGAAGATAGGAAATAATGCACAGATCTGACGGCGATCACTCGCAGGACTAATACTGTCGGACAGAAGTCAATACGAAGTCGGTCGCGAATTCGCGGCCGTCTCCACCGGTGACGGCCGCAGTAGAGCGACCGATCTTCACGTAGTTCTGTCCGACAGTATAAGTAGTCTCGCGTACCCCTGCTCACAAGTGGATAGTCCGATTCTGTCAGAACAATGGGAGAATTTGTTTCCGTTAGCAGCAAATGGACTTCGTTTGTTCCAATCAAATTGCGCTGAATCAGTTGATCAGTAGATGTGCGGTAGTTGGATAGCGTGACCAGGATTCACCGGCCAGTGATGCCTCTCATCCTAATCTGAGTTCTTGTCCACCGAGGATGGACTGGAGCTGTTCAGGCGGATCAAGTCCTCGTCGTTTCCACGTGGCTAACATGGTCGTGATCGTCTCGTGAATCTGGACCCCTTCGGCTGAGCGGAGGGTCCGGAACATCTTCCGCAGCACAACTTGCTCGCGCAGAGCGCGCTCTGCGCGATTATTCGTCGACTCGACGTCTGGCTCTGTAACGAACGTCAGCCAGTGCCCTAACCCGTTCCTGATCTTCTCGATCAGCTTCTTGACCTCCTGTGCCTCGTAGTCTTC
>NZ_FOIC01000046.1 GCF_900111485.1 Natrinema hispanicum
AGTCCGGAAGACGTGTCTCTCATGGATCGCACCGAGGAAGCGTCGGTCGAAGAAGTGTGGGAAGCACTGAGTGAGTGGAAAACGCTCAAACAACGCGCAGAGCTGTTAGATACAGCACGTCAGAACGACCATCCCTCGAGTGGCGGTGCCAAAGTCGATGCCTGAACGCCGGCCAGTTGACGACGATACTGTCCCAGAGGTCGGTGGCATCGATACCGACATTCTCGAACAAATTGGGCAGCATCTTGAACGAACCAATCGCTTTTCAGAGACCGTCTTTCAGCCGGAGTACGCACCAAGTTCAGTCGTCGCTGAATACGACATGGGGTACTTTCCAACTGCTATCGAGCGTGCGTATCTTCAGGTTCGCTGGTACGAGACAGACGATTTCAACATCCACTACTCTGAACAATACGACACCGGAGACCGCTGGGAGTGTCGGTGGGACCGCCATCCAAATGATCACAATACTCGCTCACATTTTCATCCGCCTCCAGATGCAGCGACACCAGGGGATGATGTAGAGTATGAGGAAGACTGGCGAGATATACTCTCGGACGTACTTGGCGACTTAGACGATCGAATCGAAGCGTTTTGGGAGTAAATCTGACCGCATCTCACTCATATCAGTACATCTTTGTGAGACTATCTATATTTTCTATCAGCGGCGTTGGATTCGAACCACTGTTTGGAAGCACCGGGTGACCCAACGCCGCCTTTTGATCGTGACTGACAGAGTGGAATGACTGTTCGTTGAAAGAGTCTGTGGTGCTGCCAAATAGTCGCCGGAAGTCTGAAGTCCATGGACTTCGAACAAGTGACTATGACTGCTGACGATCGAATTCGTCCTGACGGCGGGATCGATGCATTAGATCCACCACCAACAGACATTCTGGATGAGGAAACGCTCGAGCCAAAGGCGCTGGCCCAGAATGCGCCGAAGCTCGAGATAGTGATGCAACTCCTCAACCAGCCAGCACTCGCTCGTGTTTACGTGTATGTCTGCTACTGGGGGCCCGTTTCACCGCCAGAGATCATGGACGCCCTCGAGCTCTCAAAATCGACGACGTACGAATACGTCGATCAGCTGGTTGACGTTGGGCTCGTTGATCGAGATGAATCGACGCGTCCGCAGCAGTTGACTGCTGAGCCCCTCATCATTGTCGAGCAGTACGCGCCGATCGTGATCACACCAACAGTCCTGCATGCGCTTGCACTCCAGGAGGTTGACGACGATATCGACTACTTCTTGGACCGTTACGGAACTGGAAAACTCATCGCTGCACTAAGGGGTGCAGGGCTCCATTTCGCGGGGAAGACGACCCAGCGGATGGTCGCCACCGATATCGATGTTCGGGAGACAGAGGCGATGATGATCATCTATGCGCTCCAGCCTGCACTCGCTGTTGGGAGAGAACACGACCCGTTCTTCGAGTATCTGTTTCCCGATGTCGCCGACCAGATGGAACTTCCTGATCTCGACGGTGCAGATGGTGCCCCAGCGAAGTCAGAGCCGCACGAGTGAGTCTGTTCGATGGGCCATGCAAATCTACTATCGGCTGAGAAGGACGAACAGTCGTTGGTGTGGACGTGAACGAGGACAACGTGGCTCTGACCGCGCTCTCTGAGGATGGCGTTGAGGACACGCTTGTCATCGACTTCCCCGAAATCAAGTTCGAGCGTCACCGCTACTTCACGATGCGAAAGCGAGTACAGAACGCGGGGAAAGGTAGTATCCACGACACGCTGGAAGGGCGTGAGGAGCGGTTCGTTCGCGACCGGCTCCACAAAGTGTCTCGACATACTGTGGAGTGGAGCCGTCAGTTCGAGAAGCCGTGCATCGTCTTTGAAGACCTCAAAGAGATGCGCGACAGTATCGACTACGGTACCCGGATGAACCGACGCTTGCACCACCTCCCGTTCCGCGCCCTCCAATACTACACGTCGTACAAAGCGTCGTTCGAGGGGATTCCGTCTGCATGGATTAACCCCAAGTACACCAGTCAGCGGTGTTCGATATGCGGACACACGGAGCGAGCGAACCGTTATAAAAAGCGGTTCAAGTGTCGGGACTGTGGGCACCAAGACCACAGCGACCGTGGTGCAAGTGTCAATATCGCCGTAAAAGGCGTGAAGAAACTCAATTGGAATGTGCCTGCTCTCAACAGCCTTCCCGTTGTTCGGAAGGTGTCGTTCGAAAGACGGAGTCTTTCGTGATCACGAAAATCGAAGATTTTCGGACGACGACGGCAGGCATCGGGGGCCGTGGACGCCCCGACCGTGACCCATCCAACCGTTCGAGGCTATCAGGCCGATGGTCGGATGGGAGTGTCCGACTAACCCACGGGAAGCCTCGGGGCTTGACCCCGAGGCGGTTCACGGATTAGCGGACATCATTGGCGATGACCCAGGCGACTCGATGCGATTAATCTGCGTCGATCCAGTCGTCTCGTGCGTTCTGTACTACCTCCTAATCTCGGAAGCTTCATCACTCAATACATATACATACATTCAAACATGTACGATCTCACCAAATTCCAGCGTGACATCTTATACGTGATCGCCGGCCAAGACGAGCCACATGGCCTCGCGGTCCAAGATGAACTCGAGGAGTACTATGAGAACGAGATCCACCACGGGCGACTGTATCCGAATCTCGACGAGGTCGTCGACAAAGGGCTCGTCGAGAAAGGCAAGGTCGATCGTCGGACGAACTCCTACACGATTACAGCGCGTGGCCGACGCGAACTCGAGGCCCGGCGAGAGTGGGAAGAGCAGTACGTCGGTGAGTTACTCTCGAGTTCGGAGTGAGACGGTTACGACCCTGAGCGTGCATACTGAGTCGGCTCCTCGAATGTCGTTCCATTCCGATCACTGTCTCAGGATGTCGTGAACGGAAAGAGAGTCGGCTAGTAATATAAAGAACCGACTAGTTGGATCAGCTTACATCTACGTACGTATAGAATAACAAATATCATCTCGCCTGAATGGCTGGGCCATGGACGACCTCACAGGATTCCAACGAGACCTGCTGTACGTGATCGCGGGCGCTGACCAGCCATCTGGACAGGATGTCAAAGACGAGATCGAGCAGTACTACAGTTCAGAGATCAATCATGGTCGGCTATACCCGAATCTCGATACGGTCGTGAATAAGGAACTCGTCGAGAAAGGACAACTCGACAGGCGCACAAACTACTACGCAATTACAGACGAGGGAGAGCAAGCGATCGAGGATCGTTATGAGTGGGAATCCCAGTACACCGACTAATCGAAATCGGAAGCGATTTGGATTCTTGCTTTGCCCTCCCGAATCGGTAAGTACAGTGACGGTACTGAGCGTTGCTACCGACAGCTATCTTAATACAGCGAGAGAATCCCGCCCTTCCGGAGAGTGACGAGTGTTCCGACGTACTGTCGGAACCGAGGAGCGAACAGGGCGGGAGTGAATCGCGTAAGCTCTGGGCAACAGCCCACTCGGTTTCTCCCTTCTGAATACCCCACGTCACAAGAATTATCCGTCTTGGGTGTCTCGTATCTGGAGAGGCCAAATGGAGGATCATCTGCAAACCGGGTCGCACACAGTATACGCGCTCCAGTATCACTTCGTGACCGTCACGAAGTACCGTGCCGATATTCTCACGGATGAGCGGCTTGAGCGTGTCGCTGAAATCGCCCACGACATTGCAGATGACTTCGAGGCTGACATCAAGAACGTGGACGGCGGAACCGACCACGTTCACATCCTGTTTCGGACCAAACCAACCACAGACCTCACGAAGTTCATCAACTCGCTCAAAGGTGTCACGTCCCGCCGGATTCGGTCGGAGTTTCCCGAAGTGACACAGACGCTCGAAGATGCGTTCTGGCAACCCGGGTACTTCCTCGCCACGACCGGCCAAGTGAGCATCGACGTGCTAATGGACTACGTGGACGACCAGTAGCATGACCGCGACAACCACGAAAACGCTGGAAGCCACGCTCGCTCCGCCGACAGCACACAAAGAGCGGAAACTGTGTGACCTCCTCGAAATCTACCGTGAGGGACTACATGAGGCGTTCGACGCCGGGTGTGACACGATGAGTGCAACCAGCGACGTGGTGACGCCTTACGACCTGCCGTATCAGGCGAAAGCAGCGCTGTGCAACTACGTTCCACAACTTCATGACACCTACGACGCACAGGAGTTAGACGACAACCACCCGGTTCGGCTCACCAACCAAGCCGCCGAGTTCGACCACTCCCCGGCGCGTGACTACGAGTTCACGTGGTGGGCACCACAACCCGGTCGTGGGACGAATTTCTGGATACCGCTTCGTATTAATCCCGCCCAAGAAGGTCTGTGGCACGACCTGGTACATGGGGACGCTTCGGCGGGCCAGCTCCGACTGCAACGCCACCGCACGTCGTGGACGCTCCACGTCACTGTCGAGTTCCCGGTCAAAGAACCGGACTACGAACCAACCGACGACGACGTAACACCAGTGGGATTCGATATTGGTGAAGCCCACCTGCTCGCGGGCTGTGCCTGCGAGCAGGGCACTCCGACTCACCCACTGCTCATCAACGGTGGTCGCGCTCGTCACCTTCGCAAAGAGATGTTCACGACGCTCAAGCGACTGCAAGAGCGTGACGCCGCAGAGTGGCGGATTGACGAACGATTCGACCACTACCAGAACGCACTCACTGACATCATCGAAAAGGCGTCTCGACGTGCCGTTGAGTACGCCTGCGGGTTCGAGAAGCCAGTCCTCGTGCTGGAAGACTTGAGCTACATCCGCGAAGACCTTGATTACGGTGAGTGGATGAACCGACGCCTCCACGCATGGGCGTTCGCTCGACTCCAACAGCGCATCGAGGACAAAGCACGAGAGGCTGGACTTCCGGTTAGCTACATTCGACCGGAGTACACGAGTCAGACGTGTCACGAGTGCGGTTACATCGGGCACCGGAACGGCGACGAGTTCCGGTGCCAGAACGACGAGTGTTGGATCACAGAGTACCACGCAGACATCAACGCAGCGGTCAACATCGCTGACCGCCACGACCCGTGGGGTGAGAGCCTGCCGCTGAAACCGGCGGGCGATGACATCTCACGGGATGGGAGCGCCTGTGACAGCGCCACGACCCCCTCCGAGTAGAGCCAACCACAGCAGATGACGCTCGGAGAGGTCGGGTCGGAACCCACTGCCGGTAGTTAGCCGGTATTCCCCTGCAGGGAAGCCGCGCCGTTCACGGCGCGGAGGATGTCACACCAGCGGGGAAGATGATGCAATCGCACCTGCAACGGAGGCATCAGCGAGGAACAGTACGAAAGCGAACCATCCCTGAAATTTGTGTTCGGGCGTCCGTATCGATGCGTACACGTACGCGGCCAAGCTGACTACCATGCGCTGATCAACGAGACATATATCAATAAAGCAACTTGAAATCGTCTTCTCACCTGATCAGTACGCACACGTAGTTACCGGTTAGTACAGGCAAAGAAGCTGTCGGTAACTTATCAATTTTCTCGCTAGCCGCCAACAATCACGCATAGATTTTTTAAAGACCAGTGATATATTTGTCATATGGGCCTCTTAGAGATACTGATGTACCTATGGGCACTTGCCATCATAATCGGTAGTGTCTATACCTTCGTTCAAATGATATTAGGAAAGAGTTCTGTGGGTAACTTTTTTTTGAGAGTGTCAGAGGATTCATAGAACGTTTCGCATACCCACTCTGTGATTACCCGACGAGCGATAAGTACAGCGAATAAATATATAGGTGAATAAATATAAATTGGAAACAGGAATGAATTCTTATCCTAAATTCATGCTCGCAGCTACGACAGGGCTATTGATTGGGATTCCACTTTGGATGGCTGTTCTCTACCCTGAAATGCTCTCTCTCAGACTATTCACAAGTTCCGTATTTTGGGGTATCGTAGCCAGTCTACTACTTGTAATGCTATTCGGGTTTTGGGTCGGCCAGCGGTCAGAGTACACCTGATGTGCCTCAAAGTGGTCGCTCAATAAGAACATCTACTTACCGGCTGGTTCAATCAAAGCGGGTTGAAATAAATTGTCTGCGGGGCTTTTTATGACGTGTTCTGATTACTGTGGTTTTACAATTAGCAGCCTGTTCTCTCGGTGTGAGCCCTATGCAGATCGGGTCTCTTCTCACACATATCTGAAAAATACGAACATATATTGAGCATGGCCGCGTACAGTTAGATATGTCTGAGTTCGATCCGGCACCTGAATCTGATGCTGCTCAACGGCGGTGGCAAGAGGGTACGGACACGTTTGGTCGTGTCTACGATGTTGCCCTTGGAGTGACATCGCCCACCGCGTACACTGAGATTGCAGAGCTTGCCGATTGCTCTCCGAACGCCGCCAAAAAGCATCTCGAGCGTCTGACCGAGATGGGTATCGTTCGAACAGACCATGATAGTCGCCCTGCGCAGTACGAACGGAATGATGGGTATCTCGAGTGGCAGGAGGCTAGCCAAATTGCAGATGAACTCTCCATCGACGAGATAATCGACCGCGTGGCAGCACTCGAAGAACAGCTCACAGAGTACGAGGAGCAGTTCGGAACCACTGACCCGACAGCGGTCTCGGTTGTTGAGCATGACGACCACGAGATGGTTCATGAACGGATGACTGCGATCAGTGAGTGGCAAGGAATCATTCGAGAGATTCGACTGTACGAACTTGCTCGACAGCTCTCCCAGAACGATGGGCATCTGATTCCTGCCTGAATGAGTCGGCCACCATCGGATTCGGCCCCTGACTCGACAGGGCCACCGGATCGCCAGACGTTGCGATTGCTCGAGCGACATCTCACATCGGATTCACTCGTCGCCGAGACAGCATTCGATCCAGATTTCTACGAGCCGCGACTCCTCAAGGCGTTCCTTGATATGGAGCGATATCCAGAATCAGTCTCAGCAGCCCGGCTCGACATTCGGTGGTTCACGACTGAGGATTTCACATTTCATTATGTTGAAGATCACAACGATGGGAGCCGGTGGGAATGTCGTTGGGATCGGCATCCAAACACGCACAATGCCCGGTTGCACTTTCACCAGCCACCGGCTGCGAACGACATCACTGATCTTGAACTCCCGTCGCTCCACCCCCTCGAGGTGTACTCGACGGTGCTTACTGCGATCGAGCAGCGTCTTGAGACTCTTTGGTCTCAGTGAAGGTGCGTCTCGCTGTCCTCTCACATATAGTATTTGCGAGGATGTCAGCGGGGTTCTTCCACTGGACGGAACACTCAAACGCTTCTCTTGAGATGACCCGTGTATGAACCGAGCGATCCTCGTGGTTTCTGTGGCGCTCCTCGTCGTTCTTGCGGGATGTGCGAGCGACATTGGGAGCCCCGAGAATGCGATTGACGATTCCCAGACCGTTGGGAACGCTCTCGAGGTTGTTGACATGAACGTCAAAGAGGTGTCGCCCGACGAGGAGTACGTAGTCCTCGAGAATACCGCCGATGAATCCGTTGATTTGTCTGGGTTTGAACTCCGAGACCGAGAGGGTGGACAGGTCGATGGCGGCCTCTCTCCGTTTTCGTTTCCAAGTGAGTTCGTCTTGGAGTCTGGGGAGACGGTGAAGATAACGACCGGTGAAGGCGATCCGACGGACAACGAGCTGTATTGGGGATACAACGTGAATATCTGGCGGGACGACGGCGACGTGGTTCGGCTCGTCGATGACAACGATCAGGTCGTACTCGAGCACGCTTACGGCGATATCGATCTCGCTGAGTCTGAGTCGGACGGCGATGTAGAGGGCGATAACGGTGACGAGAGCGATGAACTCGACGGGAGCACTATCGAGGGAGAACTCGAGATTCACCACATCGACGTTGGACAAGGCGATTCGACTCTCATCGTCACGCCAGCCAATGAGACGATCCTGATCGATACTGGCGACTGGCGAGAGGACGGCAGTGAGGTCATCGCCTATCTCGAGGCCCAGGGGATCGATCGGATCGACCATCTCGTCGCGACACACGCTGATGCCGACCACATCGGTGGTCACGCTGCTGTGATCGAGCACTTCGAGACGACTGGGGAGGGTATTGGAACCGCATACGATTCGGGTGTCCCATCGGATTCTGCGACCTATGGGAACTACCTCGATACCGTCGACGAGTACGACGTCGAGCTGCTCATCGTCGAAAGCGGCGATGAGCTACCGCTTGAGGGCGATGTCTCTGCCCAGGTGATGAACCCGCCTGCTGGGGACGCTGGGAGTGACGTTAACGATAACAGTGTGGTACTGGCGCTCGAGTTTGGTGACTTCCAGTATTTGGCACCCGGTGATGTCGATACTGGCGTTGAGCAGCGCTTGGTCGACGAGTGGGAAAACGATCTCGAGAGCGATGTCTACAAGGCTGGCCATCACGGGTCATCGACCTCCTCGAGTGACGCCTTCGTAGACGCCATCGATCCGGAGACGGCTATCATCTCGAGTGCCTACGACTCACAGTACGGACATCCGAGTGACGAGGTGCTCGAACGGTTTGCCGCTCGAGAGATCGAAACGTACTGGACGGGAGTCCATGGCGATATTGTGGTTCGCACCGATGGCACGTCGATCGAGGTTGAGACGGAAGAGTTGTTCTCGACGGACCCAGAGGATATCCTCGCGGATACACCTGATTCCGACGATGAGACGAATTCCCTGATATCACCTCCGCTGGTCGCCAGTGGAATTGATGGAGCTGTCGCTCCTGCTATGGGGTGAGAACGATGGATGGGACTTACACTGGCGTTGTCGATCGAATTGAGGACGGTGAGATTGCTGTCATCTTGCTTGAGGAGAACGGGCAGGTGATCGAGCAAGTCGATGTCCCTGTGGGTCGATTGCCTGAGCCCGCTCAAACAGACGGTGGCGTGCTTTCGGTGATGCTTGAGGATGGTGACATCACGTCGATGGAATACCGACCGGACGCGACCCGAGACCGCCGTGAGTCCGCGCAGGAGAAACTGGATCGGTTATCGGAGAAATTGTCCGATCGCGAGGAGTGAGTCGACGCTGGCGGTGATGAAGAGTGACTCTCGAGGAAAAGTCTGTAGTGGACACTTGGTTCTGTTTCGAAGTTCCGTCTGATAGTCTGATAAGAGGAGAATCGTGGATTGTCAAACGCTCAGTACAGGGAAAGCACATATCGCTTCGTATAGATCCACTATCTTTTACCGTACTCAATACTATACCATAGTATAAATAATGATACCGAGGATACAGATCACGTTCGCAAAGTGATCAAAAGTGTATTAAAGAGTATTTCCGGGTAGCGGCGACTATCGTATTTTATACCTTTTTATCTGTTGTTGGACTCCTGATAGCCGCGTCATCTTTCAATAGGACCAGCATTCTATTGATTATCTTAGGATTCACTCTCGGCAGCAGCATACTCGTTCTTAGCGTCCGTGAAATTTATCGTATTTATCGATTCTACGCCCATTAAGTTCGCACCTGTAGTGCGCAGTGATTCCACGGGAATAAACAGCTAAAGAACCCGGTTTCAACAGAGCTACGTATTCTAAAACGACCCCTCCGGAGTATTTTTTCGCCCCGAGATGGGTGCGGGGCGATCGAACTGCCCCGAGATAGCGAATGACTACTGAGCGACAGCACCCACGAGACCGTGGAATTGATCGGACACCAACTCACCGGCACCCCTCCAAGCAACCCTGGTCTGGCCTTGAGTTACGCGTTCCAAACGACCGAAGTCGGGAGTCACTCATTTCGTTCGTCGAGTGTGTTCTCGTCGAACTCACACATGCAGACGTCGGTGCCGAGTATCGATCGTCGAACGTCTGGGGGGTTAAACTGACACAGTACATTGCTGCCGATACGGTTGGTGAGCGATTCAAGAAACGCCATTACGACGAACGGCTCGGCTGGCACGAGCAGACGATGTCTCGGCAGGACGTACGTGATGAACTGATCAATCGCCTCGAACGACCCGCGTCACTGGCGACGAATCAGAGTCATACCCATCCTGTTGAGGAGCCAGATACGTTCAGGGTGAAGCCGACGTGGCAACCGCGAACGGGTCGACAGCCCGGCGAAAAGTAATCACCAGCCGTCAGTACTCGAGCCTGCTGTTGAATATCAATCACGGACTCCAGTACACATCACGCAATGTCTTCGACTTGACTGTGCTTCCAGCAGCGAGTTTATTGGCGCCATGAGGCATGAGGCGCGCTCAACGGTGTGTCTCCATGTGGTTTCCAATGACTGATCCAAACCCGATTGACGACACGACAGACGATTACAGCCGGTTCGAAGCCAGACTCGTTGCCCGTGATCAGGATGCAACTCGCGTCGTGACCGCAGATCTCGGCGAGACAACCGCCCGACAGCTCGTTACGGAACTCATCGATAACGGTGTGGTGACGCCGGTCCCTGGCAAGCGGGTGTTCGTCCACGAGCCAAGTGGGACCGCCTTTTACTCGAGCACTCAGCTTGCTGTCTTCCATCGAGGCTGGACGGCTGCTCGAGATGACGTCACGGAGGAGGAGTCGTGACACAGCAGACGCTCGCAGGGTGTTCGTTCTGTGAGGCGCCACCCGGAACGGAAACTGGCACTGCATACACTTGGGGGAAAGACGAGCGAGTCAGTCACCTGATCTGAGTCGACTGTGCTATCCAGAGACGGCCAGATCCGGATAAGCGCGATCACCACGCCTGCGACGGCTGTGGGCTCGTCGTCGACGCGCTTGCAGCCCTCACGCGATTCCGCGTCGAACTCGGCCATCTCGAGGGCTCGCTACAGCTGTGTACGCGATGTAGTCCCGGTGGGCCAGCTACCTACTGGACGCGTGATCTCGAGGTGCACGTCGTGAAGACTGCATAAGTACTGGATGCGAATGTGAGAACACGCTGGAAATTCCTGTTGAGCAAGAAAATACGTCAATAGTTCTGAACAGAGAGCGACGTAACTCGCTGAACGAAGCAGAAATAATTCAGCGTGCGGTAGATATATGGCCGATCACATCGTTAGCTGGATGTAGGTGAACACTGATGGACTTGACTGATACTCCCGACGACATTCGTGATTCAACTGAGAGTCCACCTGATTTTACCGAATGGGACTCTCCTGAAGAGGTCTTGAAAGGAGGCCCAACACGAGAACGATTGCTCAGTGTTATTTTACAGTTACGGACTCCAACAAAAGTGTCCAGAATTGCAGAGCAAGCAGACTGCGATACTGAGACTGCAAGGGACTATCTTGAATGGTTCACCTCGATGGGAATGACGCGTGAGATCTCGGGACGACCTGTGAGATACGAACGCAACGAATCGTATCTCCAGTGGCGCAGAGTTGAGCAAATCCGAGACGAATATTCTGAGGCAGAGATCGTCAAAGAGCTCAAAGAGACGATGAAACGAATCGAGGAGTATCGTGCCCAGTTCGATGCTGACAGTCCGGAAGACGTGTCTCTCATGGATCGCACCGAGGAAGCGTCGGTTGAAGAAGTGTGGGAAGCACTGAGTGAGTGGAAAACGCTCAAACAACGTGCAGAGCTGTTAGATACAGCGCGTCAGAACGGCCATTCCTCGAGTGGCGGTGCCAAAGTCGATGCCTGAACGCCGGCCACCTGACGACGATACTGTCCCAGAGGTCGGTGGCATCGATACCGACATTCTCGAACAAATTGGACAGCATCTTGAACGAAGCAATCGCTTTTCAGAGACCGTCTTCCAGCCGGAGTACGCACCAAGTTCAGTCGTCGCAGAATACGACATGGGGTACTTTCCAACTGCTATCGAGCGTGCGTATCTTCAGGTTCGCTGGTACGAGACAGACGATTTCAATATCCACTACTCTGAACAATACGCCACTGGAGACCACTGGGAGTGTCGGTGGGACCGCCGTCCAAACGATCACAATACTCGCTCACATTTTCATCCACCGCCAGATGCAGCGACACCAGGGGATGATGTGGAGTATGAGGAAGACTGGCGAGATATACTCTCGGACGTACTCGGCGACTTAGACGATCGAATCGAAGCGTTTTGGGAGTGAGAGATAAGCGGGATACCTGTTGAAAGACGGTCCCCTTCAACCCCAGCGCATTCGTTCACCGATTAGGGGCTTAAACAGGATTCTCATAAAGCCAGAGCCTATATTTTGAAAACGACAGCGGTACTCGGTATCGGTATGGAGTGTCCTGCGTGTGGCGGCCCCGTCACGATAGAAGTAGGGCCGAACCAGCCGCTCTCAGCATCAGTGGCGGATGCACTGCTTGCTGCCGACGAAAACGAGCAAATCACCGTCACCCGAAATTGCTGGGCGTGTGGATGGAATGAAGAACGGTCGGTATCCATTGACTCGATCGAGATAACCGAGGGAGAGGCCCATGTTGTCAAGCGAGCCGTGCTCCTCAACGAGATCACCGACGAACTCTCGACCATCGACAGTTTGGCAACGCTCAAAGATGTTCTTGCCGAGGTCCGCCGGCAGCGTCGGCTTGAGCCAACGACCACGGAGACAGACAGAGACACCACGGTTGAATAGCGATGTCCGATGGCGACGCCCTGTACGACGTTCGTGAACGAACCGGAAACCCCGATCACGCATCGGTCGACGAGGTAGTTGAACTCGTGTTTGAGCGTGCACAGAACCCTCGAGAAGATCACCAGGACGCGCATTTCGACGCGGCGATGGCGACCGCCGTGGACAGATACGGGACAGAACCCGTCCGTACGGTTATCCGTCGCGTCCTCGTCGACCACTATCCGTTCCGTACCGCCACGACTGACCTCGAGATGCGCAACATCGACGGCATTCGTATTGGGACGACGGCCGGCTGGTTCCTTGAGGAGCTAAATGAATAGCTTATCGGGAGGCATGAGAAAACCAAGACTGTGACTGACGACGTCGCGTATCCCTCTGTTGACTTGGTCCTTGACCTTCACGAGCAGATTGTCGAGGAAGGCGACAACACGGAATCAGGGGTTCGATCAGAAGATGCAGTTGCATCTGCGTTGCAGTACGTTTCGGATGGATTTTTCGGGGAGGTCCCACAGACGATCCATGAGAAGGCAGTCCACCTGATGAGGCTGCTTGTTGCAGATCATCCGTTTGTCGACGGGAACAAGCGAACTGCACTCCGAACGGTAGTCGTCTTTTATATGCTAAACGGACACACATTCGAATACGGCGACGAAGTTCGTGCCTTATTGCACCGCTTTGCGACCGACGAAGCCGCTGTCGACACCGATACCGCAGTGATTTACTTCCGAGCGTGTGCTCGTCGCAACTGATAAAGGGACACAATGAGTATGTTCAATATAGAGATGGCGTCCAGCACCGATTCCTCGGCGACGGTCGACGAAGAAGCCCGCCGACTATACGAGCGATATCAGTCGGCCGAGAGTGATGAGGAACGCCACGAAATCGCCCTCGAGATGGGGAAACTTGACGGACGCCGCCACGCGGAGATTTACGCAGCACTCGAAGACGAGTGAGCAGTTCTTCTTCCAGAGATCTGTGTGCGGAATCGTTCAAGACCCGCGACTAGCTGAATTTCGATTTAGGGTTGTCGCCAGCTGGGTTCATTCAGCCTCGAGGTCGCGAGCATCCAGTTCGCCAGCGAGGTACTGCTCTCCCTGACGAGTGATGTCGTAGACGCCGTTGCCCAAGTGGACAAGAAGGCCGTAGGTGACTAGCGTCTTGCAGCGGGAATTGATATGTTGCCGGGAGAAGCGAACCCGGCCGCTGTCAGCCATCTCTTTGGGCGTATCGGGTCCAGCGTCAGACAAATGCTCTAAAATTCGATCGTCGGCGCGAGACATCCAGTCAGCGTCAAAGCGCATACTCAACTCTGCTTGCGCCGACACTATCCTACACGCGCTAAGTCAAGTATTGAGTCGATACGCAACTGTAGTTGACTCCAAACCATTTATGACCCGTCAAGCTGAAGCTTCGAGCGTTCAAATGGATCGATCACAGCGAACGGGGAATGGATCATCAACTGATCTTGTCGTTGAAATCATCGAAACGCTGGAAGTGTGTGGCCTCGATCGTGACGACTACCAGCTCTACGATACTGTGGATCCCGAAGCACTCGAGCAACTGCTCGCCTCATCAACGGATGATACCGAAGTCCGACTCACTGTTGAAGGCATTCGGATTGCTGTGACGCCAGACTGTGTGGACGTCCTAATTGATGATCGAACCGAAATATAAGATTAATATCATAATCGCTTTTTCGACCTCGAGGATGAGTGGGATACCAGACGTAACTGTTCACTGTGGGAATTCGCATTTTGAAGCTATCGTGAATTGCTGCCCGTGGCGATTCACTGATTGTTGAATTCAGAAATCACACCCAGCGTTTAACTCTTGAGAGTACTGATACTTAGCTAATCGATGGAGCGGCTAAACCGACGGCAAGAGAACGAAGCTCACTCAGGGCAAGAAGCAACCAAACAAAGGGGAGAACAGACCTGTCCTGAATGTGAGTCAAGTGCGCTCACGAGAAGTGCGGACGAGAGTGAGATTAGCTGCGCGGAGTGTGGGTTGGTTCTCGAAGAGGAAGCTATCGATCGAGGGCCTGAATGGCGAGCGTTCAACGCGGCAGAACGGGACAGCAAATCTCGAGTGGGTGCACCGACAACCCAAACAATGCACGACAAGGGCTTGACGACCACGATTGGATGGAAAAATAAAGACGCCGCTGGTCGCT
>NZ_FOIC01000051.1 GCF_900111485.1 Natrinema hispanicum
ATGACTGTCGAAACAACCAGACAGAACTGCAATGGCTCGCGTCACAGATCCACGGCCACCACTTCCGGAGTGGATTCTCGAGTGCTACGACCGGCTGTGTACGCAGGCATGTCGACCAGATGCTGGCGAAGACAGTGTTCTGCTGATCGACTACGACGACGCCATCGACGTGCTGGTCACCGATGCAGAGCTGGCGCTTGAAAAACGAGATGTCGAGCACGCACTTACTCGGCTGCTCGAGCGGGGCTACTTCTACGAAGTCGAGGATGAACTTCGGGTCACATCGCCGGAAGAACAGTGTTAGCGACTGCTGGTTCTATTCGGATTACAAATATGGCGTGTTCTATCACACCGGGAGTACGTCAAAGAGAGGGAACGGCCGTTTCGAGTGGTGCTGGTAGCGAAATATCCCGGTCCCGCCGGGACCGACACCACGGGAACCGCCCTCCCCAATCACCCATCGTTTCAGATCCAACATAAAGTTACCTGTCTTATAATTCATTTTTATTTGAATGTAATTCAAACGTATATGAAATAGGCGACGAAAACCGATTCTATCTTTCCGTTCTGTCACCGTACTGGCTAGGGCTGACGGCCACGCTCTGCTAGAGCTCTTTCCCGTACTCGTCGAACAGGGACTCGAACCCGTCGTTGACAACCTGCTGGACGAGTTCAGCGAACAAACTTCGATTATCTGGATCCTCAACAAGCGACCGAAACGAACTCTCGAAGTGATGTCCATGCGAGGGCCGATCCCGACTCGAGGTCTCGTGGGCCACCTCGTGCAACATCACGAGATACAGGTCGTGCATCCAGACGGCACGCTGGCGGCTCGTTACGGCCGAGTCAGTGATCACGATGTATGTCCTGCCGTCGGTCCAGGCATCGGCACTCGCCTCGCCGTAATACACGTCTCGCTCAATCCCAAGCTCGCTTGCTAATACTCGAGCAAAGCGAAGGTACCGCTGCTGGTCGGCGTTCAACTGCGATTCATCTTCAATCCGATGATAGCCCGTCCAGACACCTTCTGACTCTGCTTGCTCGCCAACATCGAACGTCTCTGGCACCGTTATCGATGTGTCCTCGTCGGTGGCGAGGTCGCGAAGCCGTTGCGTCGCCGCATCACTCGTATCGAGGACGACGTAACCACGCTCGACGAGTTTGTCCGCGCCTTTCTGGGCACCGTCGATCCATCCAATCTTCGGGGCCGCCTGGATCTCCTTAAGGCTGATTCGGGACTCGGTTGCCAACTGGAACAGCTTGCGCTCGGCCCACTGCTCGTCCGATGACTCGGACGCCATCGCTTCGATCATTACCTCCCGACTCTCGGCGGTCAGCCGATCGTCCGAAACCTCAGCATACAGATCGTCACGTGCCTGCTCAAGTGCATCGTTGATCCGCTGCCACCGATCACAGCCCGACTGGATGTCGTTGCGGGCAAAGTTCAGCGTCAAGTTCCCTTTCGAGACGACCACACCACCGACTCCGTATTCGCGCTTCGTCGTCACGTACAACCCGTTACTGTAGATCTCGAGTCCCTCGTGAGGCGTGTATTCGAGTGCGAGGATCGCATCGTCGGTTTCACGAGTGAGCGACGGATGTGGAGAGTCCGCCACTACCTCGAGTGGATCGCCGTTGTCGACCGGCTCGCCGTTGATCACGATCGAGACGCCGGTTCGTGACTGCACGTACGCGAAGCGCTTGCGAAGATCACGAACGTAGCGCCGCCACCGGTAGCTGTCCGGGTCCGGAACTTCAGCTGCGTAGTGTTCGATCTCGACGAGCATCCCCTCGAGATGAGGCTCAGCGTCCACGAGCTGGCCGTCGCGACCGCTGACGTCTCCCCACGGCCCAGAGTCGCGTCGGTCCCGGTAGTCGAAACACAGCGCGGTGTCGTGACTCCAGATACGAACGGCACCCTTCGCGATGATCGCACCCTTGCCGATGCCCCACTCGCCGATTGTCTCGTCGTCCGATCGTTGCTTGCTTCCTGCACCCAGCACTGAGAGGTTTCGCCGCCCTTCGGTCGACTCGAGATCGACGCCGGCCCCGTCATCGAGGATGATCGATCGTTCAGGCGAGATGCTGACCAGCACACGGGATGACCCGGGACTGTCGATGCCGTTTTGGACGGCTTCACGGATTGCGTCTGTGAGATCCGCCATCTGGTCTTCGATGAGATACGTTGCAACCCGCTCGTCAGCCGTCATTGTCACGGTCTCGTCAGTCGATGGTTGACTGGCTGGCTTCGATTCAGTCGCTTCGTTCGTGGCGAACTCCGATAACGTCGGATGATCTGTCATGGTGTCCACCCATCTGGCACCACACAAACTGCACCGAGCGGCTACTGCGAAATTGGACTGACTGTTAGTCTGACTCCGCGAACACCTCCACTATGACACCTTGATCACGGCAACATCAGATGGTGTCACTATCACACGGAGTTCACCAATCGAGAATCGAATCTCGAGATCAGTATCGGTCTGTGGGCCCGTCGAGTCTACAAGCCGCTCGAGGGCTTCGGCGTCGATCATCTGCTGTAGTTGGTACTCGTCTCGATCGAGGCCCTGTTCCTCGAGTGCAGTGATGATCTCGAGCAGAAGCGGTCGATCACTCACCATCGGTCACCTCGTTGATGACGTCGATGACCTCCTGGGCGGTCGAACTGATCCGCTCAAGCCGGTCGAGGATCGTTTCGGGCTCGTCACCGTGCCACGCGGCGAGGTAGAACGCTGACCCACTGGTATCCAACTCGAAGTACCGTCCAACGATGTAGCCGACTGCTTCGGCCTCGACTTCGCGCTTTGATCGCTCAGCCTCATCGTCGACGCCGCTGTGTAACAGCGCGTGCGCGTACTCGTGAACGAGCGTGACGGCGAGGTCAGCGTCGTTCTCGCGATCACGAACGGCGACGCGTGGCTGCTTTTGAGGGCGGTACTCACAGATTCCCTTGGCACTCCCATGCGACCAGTCCTGGGGTGGTACGATCTCTACGTCCATCTCGAGTAAGTGTGCTGCCTCGAGAAGTGCGGGGACCAACTCGTCAGCCTGTCCCTTTGCTTCGGTCTCGAGGTCGGGCAGTGGCTCGCCGTCAGTCTGTGAGATATCGAAGACGGGTGCTGGCCGAAAGCCCACGAGTCCTTTTTCCCAGCTGTCCGGCGGTGTCTCGTTGTACTCACAGTCACTGCGCTCGTGGTACGACGGCGAGTTTCCGCAGTCGGGACACTGCTTTGCGATGATGGGTGCCCAGATCCAGATCGCTGTCTCCCCTTCTTTGACGTGTCGGTCAAACTCGTTTTGCCATGTTCGGTAGCCGGCAACGCGTGTTGCCTGCGGACACTGGAGTTTGATCAACAGTGTGTTTCGGTGCGAGTAGTCGTGGAACCGACTCTGGACGTCCAACCACTCTGTGAACTGTTCACTCGAGACGAGGTCATCGACCTCGTCGACGAGGTCCTGGACCCATGCTTCGATCGTACTGTGCATCTCGTCGTGCCGGGTGTCCGAATCGTCGAACGTTTCCCGGGAGCTGCTGCTCGTAGCCATGTTTGATCACTGCTTCTCGAGTCGAGTCGGATCGAATCGAACTGAACTCGAGAAGACCTCCGCCCCTCTGGGGTCTCAAAAATACGCTGGACTTGAGTAGCTGGAGAGTTGTTAGTTAAACAGTCCCGCGGACCTTTACAGGCGGAACAGGTCGGATGTGTTGGGGCCAACCCCGTGACGGGTCACTTGGTGACAGAGACAGATGAGTCGAGTCCAGCAGGGTGTCCGTTCTCCCACTCAACAGCTGAGACTGCATCTGGAAGAGCTGCAAGCCTGTGTGCGACGACATCAAGCGGATGTGAGTCAACAAACTGCGCCGGTTGATGAGTGACAGCCAGTGAGCCATCGTTGACTTGCAAATGAACTGGCCCAAGGTCGTCATGCGTATCGTCCTGATGCCAGCCGACGAGTAGGTTTTGTTCTGGTTCGATCCAGTTGAACCAGTAGTACTCGTATGGGTCTCCGGTCTGCAGTTGAAAGCCGATCTCGATGCGAGCTACTGTTGCTGGATAGTTGCTGTCGCCAAGGTACTGTCGTGGGTTTACTTCGCCGACGACCCGATACGGGCCAGCTTCACGCGGTTCGGAACGTCGTCGACGAACATTGTCGAACTCGCGGCTGAGTCGATTCTGGATACGGTCGTGAAGCCGCTTACTCTGCAAGTTCTTCCGGTTAGCGAGAAAGACAACCATTAGACAAGTGCCGAGTGTGAGTCTGTTTTGGGTGAGGAAAGTTCAACCACATCACCATATAACTGCAATGCATGCTTCACGAGCCCGATTTCCGTGTTGATCGACTCCCACGTCGCGATCACGTTGCGGCGTTCACGAAGTTCGTCGGCCGAGAGTTCGTCTGCAGCGAATTGCTCCCGGAACTCGTTGAGTGACTGGACGGCATACTTGTCTGCCAACTCTTCCTGCTCTTGTTTCAAATCTGTGAGTTGGCTCTCTAGTTCGTCGCGTGAATGCTTCTCGATCAGATTGGTGACCTCATCGAAGAGCATCCGAACGGGGTTCAGATCATACGCTTTTGTTCCATTGACAGTCGTCTCTGTAACCCAGTCATCGCTCTGCAGTCGCTGGAGTTCATCGTCAGCTGTTGCGCGTGAAACATTTGCCCGGTCTGCGATTTCCTGCACTGGCGTAGGCTCTTCCAATAATTCTACGACGTACCGGATACGCTCACGGCCACTCATGTCTTCCCTCCATGACCTTGGATTTGATTCAGCCATCGTACTACCACTTGTACTATGCGACTCAAATAATTTTCTCTAGCTCAAATAATCAAACAGTAGCGATAGCAGTCTAGTACCTGAACTGCACTTTTCGTGGTGATTTTCCATTGCAATCGGCCATCCAGAACAGAGTCAAGTAATTCGGTGTAGAAATGTTACTTATATCAAGTAATACTCTGCCTAATGGTGAGGTGCGTGTCGTCTCTGTCACCGAAAAAGGGCAGGCGACGATCCCCAAGCAGCTTCGGGAGAAACACGGCATTCCTGCGCCAGGACAAGTCAAAGTCCTCGAGAACGAGGGGGGGAAATCATTGTCCGGCCAGTTGGCTCAATGCGAGAGTTCCGCGGTCTCGAGCGGGAGGGCGATGAGGACCGTCCCGCGACAGCGATCCTGCGTGAGGAACGCGAACGCGACAAACAGCGAGCCGATGATGTCGTAGAGCGCTTTTCCAGTGATCCGGAGGACGAATGACGGATACGATCGTTTTTGATACGGAACCGCTTGTTGCCGATCTGGATGATGAGCCGGGGAATAATACTGTCGAAGAGTGGATTGACCGCGTCGCATCTGGCGAGATCGAGGGCTACATCAGTCCAGTAACGAAAACAGAGGTTCTCTACGTTGGGTCTCGAGTCGGGTTTCGCCCTGCTGATGTCCGGGCAAGTCTCGAGCGGCTCGAAGAGTTGGGTGTCACAGTCTTTGACCCTCGAGAGTGTTGGGACAGTGCAGCCGCACTCAAGGAAGCGTATACGATGGCCCTCGGCGATGCATATGCGCTTGCGACGGCCGACGCTGTCGATGGAACACTTCTCGTCGGAGCAGACGATGATTCCGATGAAGTAGAAGATGACACCGTGAGGTTCCGCAATGAGCCAGCTTAGTATGTCATAGAATCAGTCACAGCCGACCAGTAGAACTGATCATCTACTGGTCGTCTTTTTGTTCTTCTTCATTTGCCTTCTTACCAACTGTTCCTTGGAACATTAGCTCATTAGTCGAGTCAATGTCCGCAGTGCCTAGGAACCAGAACCCGACCACTCCAAGACCAATGATCACTTCCCATGAGATGTTTGCTAATACCATGAAGGCCCATAGAAAACATGCCATTCCAACTCCGAAACTACGGGTTGAATCCCGGCGTGTAGTGGCGAACACAGGTGTCGCGCCAATCCCGATTACCAAGCCGGCTACCAGAGAGAGCGTTCCATCGAAGAGAAACACCCCGACAGCTCCACTTATGACGAGAAGAATCCCGCTATTCACCAGATTTAGCGGGTATGTGTCTGTATCAACCATTTGATGACACGTTCACGATTAAATCGACAGGAATGGCGAGACGAGTGAAGCGAGTCCAATCGCGATCATGAGCGCGCCAGCGGCTAGAAAGACGAAACCACTACTCCGTCCTTCCTCTACCAGCGTGGTCTCCGACTTGTCCGAGAGGATGAAGTCATCGTCGGACGTCGGTTCGTCAATTACGTACTCGCGATTGTCCCAACCCGCCTCGGTTTCCCTAGCGGTTCCGAGGAGATAGACATCCTCGCCCGGTTCGAGTGTGCCCTCGAGGTAGCGCCGGCGCTCACCGGTGCTCAATGGGCCGATATCAATGCCATCCGGGAGGTCGAGTGCGGGCTCGTTCTCGACGTACGTGCGGATCTCTTCCGGCGGGTCATCGCCGGCTTCGACTTTCCATTCTGCCTGCTCGAGGTTCAACCCGCCGTCTTCCGGGAGGTCGACTAGTACCTCGCCGGTGCCGTCGTCGATGAACAAGGGTTCGGCCGTCTGGTCCTCGAAGACGGTCTGCCAGTTGCCTGGACCATTGCCGTCTGAGTGCAATTCCTTGACCTCGACGTGGGTGGCTACCGCCTTTGTCCCGCTGATGGGTGACTGCTGGAGGATCGCGTCGTCGGTCCCGTGTACAGTCCCCTTAATCTCGACCGGCCCTGGTTTCAGGTCACGAATCGCTGTCGTCTCGGTTTCCTCCATCCGGGTGCTTTCGGCCCGCTCCGTACGGCCTTTGTTCAATGTGATTAACCCCATCACCACGAACACGAGACTACTGAGCGAAATGACAAATCTGTCGACCATTAATAACGATAACTAATAATATCTACTTTAAGTTTCCCCCTCTTGAGAAGTAAAAGCCGTTCGTGGGTCGATCGACCAGCGAGTTGTCGTTGAAGCCAAGTCGGAAGCCGACGCGCTGCAATCCCAACTCAAGTGCGCCCAAGGCGGCACCGATGTGGCGGTCGTAAACTCTGGCTGAGACAATGCCGAAACACAGCCGGATCTCGAAATCCGCGAGCGGTCGCTGGCAAACGTCTGTGACGCCCTTGGAACACTCCAGCGGGTGCCGGCAGCCGGACTCGGCATCGAGAAACACGAGATACTGCAGCGCATGATCGACAACGCGACTAAACGGGAGTTCATCAGCCTGCTGTGTTCGATCGGCGGTCTGTTGGCCTCTGCCGATCGCCGCGACGAGGAGTGGTATCCGACCGACGACTAAGCGACTGGTTTTCACTCTGTGCGTGGAGTGTCTCGCGAGAACCGGGGCCACGGCACCAATGGGGGCTGGTGCCGAGACATCCAATTTGATTTGGTGGGGTGTCGCGCGATAGTGACGCGACAGACACATATCTATACGCTATTACTATTAATTTTTTGGCTGTGGTATTCAGTCGAAATCCGGTGTGTCTGCGTGTACTCCAACCGCTTTGCACAACCTTCACACCTCGGAGGATGGAAATTGATACGTACCTTTCTTACACGGTGACTGGCGGCGAATCATCTGCACACTGGATGTGCGTATTGACCAGCAAAATGTCTGTCAGGATGGGATTGTACTTAGAGGAGGCTGCTGAATAGATCGTGCGTGGTGGGATTTCCTCCATTCAATTACCTCGTCAAATCAATAGGTGCGATAGATGGGCGTCTTTGGCTGTCGGGTTCACTCGCACTCGCGTAGCCGAAGTGCCCCGTCGCTCGTCACGGTCACGTCCAGTTCCTCGTAGGCGAACGAAATCGAACCGTTCGGGCTCCGTCCGGGATCGGAAGTCGTGAGGAGCCTATCAAGCGCATCTGCTTCTATCGCCGTGTAGATCGGGTCCAGGTCGGTCTTGTCCACGTCGTAGAACGTCGCCACGGCTGCGACGACTTGGAGGGAGAGAGATCTGCCTGTCGGGTCGATTGTCGACCGAAAAACGGTCTCTCGCTCGTCTCCGTGCTGATTCATGACACACTTACCTGGTGTCGCTATTTAACGCTGTCCGGTAGGAGTATCCGACCCAAGTTCGGACCGTCGCGCCGCATCCAAATGAGGTTGTAAGGAGCTGGGATCGTCGACCAGTTTGATTTCTCCAGGATTGGCCTCGTAGGTGACGACGCCACGCTCCGAGAGCATCGGGAGATGTACGTGGTGCATGGCCGAAGCAACCGCATTAAAGGATTCATTGTCGACTGCATCCGGCTCGGTGTCGGTCTCCTTGGCCGCCACCTGAGTGACGAGGTTATCGAATGACACGGGCGCGTCCTGTCGGGTGAGGTGGTAGAGGGCATACCGACGGCGGGTATCAGCCAGTATCGTGAAGGCGTCGGTTATCTCAGTGGATGGTTCAGCCATACTGCGAGGGATGCACTACTTACAAATAAGGTCATCTTTGCCGGTTCTTGATGGGTTTGAATAATCAAAGCTAAATGTCGATTCTAGTTCGATTTCGGAATCTAATACTAGCTCATTTCCAGATTAGACACAATGAGAATTGGAATTTTCAACCAGTACTGGACTACTCTTGACTTGCTGAAATGTCGTCGTCGACCGATTCGTCGGCCTCTGCGTCGGGCTCTTCGCGGGGGTAGAAATGGTTCCAGGGCTGGACCTGCGTTTCGGAGATGATTTCCGAGCTGTTGATGGTCATGCCGAGGCTCGCAAGCTCGTTCCGTATCGTTTCGATCTCGCTGACCGTCGCGGCCACTGCCTCAACGTGGAAATTGCGCTCCCCGCCGAGAAGTTCCCGGGCGGTAACGACGCCTCGAACCTCAAGCGCTTCAGCCGCGACGTCGTCCAGGGCCTCTGGATTAACCGTACACACGAACAGCACGTGGAGTGGGTACCCCGCTTGCTCGTAGTCTATTTCCGGCTGAAAGCCGCGAATTACGCCCTCGTCTGTGAGTTTGTCGAGCCGGTTCCGGACGGTCGTCGAGGTGACGTCCACCGCCTCCGCGATCTCCGTGTCCGTCTGCCGGGCGTCCAACTGTAGTTGGTGGAGGATACTGCGGTCGAGTTCGTCGAGGGGATTGTGGCCCATACGGATCATTCACCATGAAGCGGGAAAATGGCCAGCGTAGCAGCGGTTGCGGGCAGCAGGGACTATTCGAGAGTCCCCGCGACGGTCGCTACAGGTTTGAATGAAATACCGGAGGAGTGTTGGTTACAGCCTCTCTACTGATTGGCTGTGTATGATTCTATGACACGCTATTCGAGCCCAATGACCTCCTTGATGGACTCGATGCAGCTAGTGACCGCCTGCTCTCAGCGATCGCGTCGGAAGCGTCGTTCCGGCGGCCAGTGACGGCGGCGATTGACGTCACGACTGTGCCCTACTACGCCAACGTGGAAGGGATGCCGATGGTCAGCGGGCTAACTCCTGAAGATCGAGCGTTCAAATTTGCGACGCTATCGATCGTCGGTAAGAATATCCCACTCGTACTGGCTGTCGAGCCAGTCCGCGAGAGTTCTGCATGGGACGATAATCCATCGAATCAGGTCCACCGTGTCGTCCGGCGGTTAGTCAAACGGGCGAAAGAGCACGTCCAGATTGAGACGGTGCTATGCGACCGGGAGTTCGATTCAATGCGTGTGTTTCAGACGCTCTCGAATCTCGGTGTGAACTATTTAATCCCGAAGCGGATCACCAGTACTGAACGGGAAACTATCGACACGATGGAAGCAGATGGGCAGAAGGTAGCCGTAGAGAACGTCATTGTTGATGTCGAAACTGGGTCACACCCGATGCGATTTCTGTACGTGCCGTCGACGAAGAGTGACGGTACCACTGTCTTCGCGACGAATCTCAGAGTCGGCCCAGACGAAGCTGAATCATTCTGCCGCCGGTACAGCCGTCGGTGGCCAGATTGAAAACGAGTACAAGTCGATCAAGCATGATTTCCTCGCGAAGACGTCCTCGAAGGACTACCGCGTCAGGCTGTTCTACTTCGTGTTCGCAGTGTTGCTGTACAATATTTGATGACTCACTGATTTCCTGCTGAAAGCGAGTGTCGATGGTGAGATGGAATATGCGCCCGTGCTGACGGCGGGAGAGTGCGTCGAATTAGTCTGTGGAAAGCTCATACCGCCCGATTAGACGGAACCGTCCGCTAGGTCCGCACTTCCTGAGTGGCGACACTCTCGTTCGAGGACAAAACCCACTCAAATATTGAGGTATATCGGTATTTTATTCTCAAAATCCGCTTGCACAGATATTTTTACGGCCATTATAGATATGGAATAACTATAATTGACTCAATTTTTGTACACCCTCCGAAACTGTGAACCTTGGCTGTACGAGTTGTTCGCATCGGTACCCGGGTCATCTCTCGCGAAAAGTGGCCAGTATCACGGCACCGCAGAGGGGGAGTGCGGTGGCCGATGCAGAGAGGCAGGTGTCACGTTGTGGGACACAACAATCAACCGTCACCGCGCTGTAGAATCAATCTTCGGCCGGCGATCACTTGCAATGGAGGGGCCCTGTCATCGTAACCGTTTTCGACAACTACCCGAAGGCTGTGCGTGGCCGTCGCGCTGCTGGTTGCGGTGTGGGGTTCCAAAACGTTGGCCCGTTCTGACATTCCCTTGCACCTTAATGTGATTTCAGAGGAGAGCGTATCGTAGAATCGGTCACAGGCCTATTTGACTCCGTAGTGTACGGTCAGTACAGGGTATGCAGATACCGAGTTACTTGCCTTCTAACAGGCGGAGAATCAGTGAGGGATTATCACACGCTACCGAGATAAATGACCAGTAACGATCCGAGGATGCCAAGAATCCCGGATATAAGCCCAAGTTGTTTCTTATGTTGATTTGTCATACCTGACACCACTCGGTGTGACTGTATATATGTGATGCGACTAACACCTGTTCAGTATACACATCTATTTACTGGCCAATTCACCGCAGCAGTCGGTGGATCAAACCAGTAGAGGTACTCTCTGCTACCCGCCGAGAACAAGATTTAGTCGGGACGGCGCGTAACTTCCCCGTATGCCTTTCAGCGTCAGTTGGCACACGCTTCTCGAGCATCTGGATGAGCTGCCGGCGGACGCGACACTGATTACACCGTTGTCGCACTCTCGCATCCACATCACAGATATCCAGGAACACCGCGTTATCGTCCAGTTCGACGAGTCCAGCGAGAAGCGCCCGCTCCAACGCGATCAGTTTGAGTCGCTGTATCATCAGATACAGACCGCACATGACGGGTTCGACCTTGACCGTCTCCCGCCAGATGCTGACCCGTATCCAGCGGTGTTGAGTGTTCATCCACGGTTCGAGATCGACGAAGATGCGGGTGTGATCGCAGAGACAGACGGACCGACGACGACCCAACTGGCCGACACAGCACACGAACCAGATACCGACGATGACCGCACTGAACCAGACGGCCTGGATATCTACTCGGATGGTCTACTCCTAATCGATGCACTCGAGCGCCACGACGTAACTGACCTGCCTGAGTTGGAGACGGCCACGCTCGTCAATCTCTATACGCTGCTGTCGGATGTCCAGCGTGACGCCAACGACTTTCGCCAGGAGGTCGCTGACGTACTTCTCTCCCGACTCCATCACGACCGGCCTGTCGCCGGTCAGTACGGCTCCGTCCAGCGTACAAGTCGTCGCAACCGCTCGCTCAAAGACGACGAGAAAGTCCTCTCAATGCTCGAGGCAGAAGGGATCGACCGCGAGCGCGTCATGAGTGTTGATCGCCAGAAGGTCGACGAAGCACTCGAGGTGACGACGCTCACCGAGTCCGATGTCTACGAGATCGATGAGAGCGAGTACGTTCGCAAGGCGGAGGTCGACGACGACGTCAAGGAGTCGCGCCTCCAGGGCTTGAAGGACCGACTTGCCGCCAGCGAGGAGACAGAAGCCGAGGAACTGCAACAGGAAATCGAAGCACTCGAAGACCGTATCGATGACCTCACGAGCTTCCGGGCAGGGACGGAGGTACAGGGATGACTGGTGACAGCTTTTGTGGCATCACGTACAGAGCAAGGAATCAGCAGGGTTCCTCCCGGTCGTCCTGCAAGCTGACACTGGCAGTGTC
>NZ_FOIC01000041.1 GCF_900111485.1 Natrinema hispanicum
ACGCGGACGACCTGCAGTCCGTGGTTGCCGACAACGCGTTCCAAGACTGGCACACTGAGTACGAAATCTCCGCACTTGACGTTGAGTACCTTGTTCACTACCGCGGCTCATCACCGAATGCAGTCATGAACAACGCGCTCATCCGGGCAAAAGGATACTCTCAGCGCTGGATGGCCGAAACCTCGTACTCAACAACGAAGCGCTCGCTCGGCGACGCCGTGCGAGCGCTGGGCTGGTATCGCCAGTTCCGTGAAATTGTCTTGATGTTCGCCCTCATCAATATAGAATCGCTGTGTGAGCCGCTGTAACCGTGATTCAGCATCTATTCAACAGAGCAGTTCACACTACCACCGGTCTTAGTTGTTCTTGACTCACTGCATATGGACCTGCAGCAATATTTTGACCAACGACGTACTTTGAACTAACGCTATAATTATTAAAATTCTGACGTGATTGGGTCTGTGCACGCTTTGTCATGGTGCGCTAGGAGGAGTTCGCAACGAAGCGCACGAACGAGAGCGGTCTCTTCTGGGCGCGAAACGATGTCCAAGATGCGCTCACTGCAATCCTCGGAAAGCATCCTCACGCATAGACACTCAAGCGCGTGGGGGACGCGCTGATCACACTCGGGAGTTCGGACATCGAGACTGCTGAGGGACTGCTCGAGGCCCGCTATCACCACCTCGAGTTGCTCGACTCGGATGGACAGGTCACTGGTGGCGTCATACTTGTGACCCGACCCAACATGGCGGAGGTGTGAGAAAACGGCTGAATCCATCCCGAGAGGGAGAATCTCTCTGACGAGCAAAACGAACGCATCTGGTCGGTGTCTTGGTTCGACGACGCCGCCGCTACCGCTAGCTGCAGGCCTCAGAGAAGGTCTTCCCTTTCAGAGATAGTGTTTGTCCCTCTAACGCTCGTTCTGCAGTTGTAGTTATGGACCCACTCACAACGTGTGATCATGACCGGTCAGTTGTGGTCTACACGATCTCTCTTTTCTGGGAAGATGTCAATGGAATTGTGTGACTGGGCTGAGGCCCTATTCAATAAAACAGAATCATGGGCGGAGAAGCATGGTATCGATCCGGATTCAAAGAGCTGGTTCGGTCGGCGTCGCGGTCGATGTCGGCACCCGCGAGGTTACAAAACGAATGGCCGAGTGGGAGGAAGTTGACTTTATCTGGTAGCTCTCGTGCGAACAGGACATCGTCCTCGTCATCGACGCCGCCGACACCCGTGGCGTCAACGAACTCATCACGCAGGCGCGCGAGCAAGAAGGGGTCGTGAGCACGAAGACGCGGCTCATCCTCGACGAGCAACTCGGGTGATGTCCCGACGAGTCTGCTCTCCTATCAACTCATCCGTGTAGTTGTGAGTTCTTCGAACATCGCAAACGTATCGCGTTTGCTCATACGTTCGGCTGTACCTGCGTGAAAACACTCACTACCACATGGCAGCGAGAATTTCCCACGACGGGCAGCCGGCAGTATCACGTAGCTTTCTTGTCCTCGGACTTCTCCTCCTTTTCAGACTCTTTCTCGGGTTCGTCTTCGTTTGGCTCCTCTTTGTCCGGCTCGACGACCTCTTCATCCGGAAGGGAATCCTCCGTGAGGAGTATCTCGAACGGCTCATCGGCGGGTGCTCCCTCCGGCTCGAGGTAGCCAATCGCAAACGCGGAGTAGACGGTTCCTCCGGCGAGGGAAACGTCGATTTCGAAGACGCTGGTCTCTCGGTCACCCGCAGGATAGATGACGAGTGGATACTCGCCCTCCGGGACCTCGGTGTAGCCGGATTCACCGAAAGCGACGTTCTCGAACAGCACATCCCCGTTTTCACCGGCAACGACATCCACCGCAGGCGCGTCGGGTGAGGCGTGGAGGACGCGAACGCGCGCGGTACCCGAATCGACCGGGCTGTTGTCGTCATCGAGAAACAGCGCCTCGAGGGGCTGGTTTTCGGCGGCCACTTCGCCGATCACTGCGAGGAGACCGTCGAGGGTGGGGTCCACGTCGCCGGCCTCGACAGTCTCCTCGAGCACTGCTTCGGCCGGGTCTTCACCGGCGGGAACGACCTGGATCCTGTACGTGCCAGGCGCAAGGTCGCGGTAGTCGGTGACCGTCCCGTACGAGATGCCCTCGCGGACCCGCTCTCCGTCGACGTAGACGTCGATGGTGGGTGCGTCGGGTGAAAGGTGTGCAACTCGAGTCTGGAAGCCAGTATCGGTTGGCTGGTCGTTCGTTTCGTGGTCACTCGAGGCGGCCGTAGTACCTCCGACGCCACTGACCACCACGAGGCCGCCGCCGATCTGTAGAATTCGTCGTCGACTCATGCAATCTTCAGTCATGTAAATATCATGAACGGCGAGATAGGTAATGGTGATAACACTTGCAGGCACAGGCCGATGCAGTTCCGAGGTTCGATATCCAACGCTTTGGGCCGTCCGAGCGAACCACCCGATATGGAATAAATCGACTCGAGACCGGTACAGTCGAAAGGCATCTCGATAACAAGAGCCAGCCATCGATCGTCGTCGCCCCCTCGAAAAGGGTGAGTGAGCCCACGTAGTTCGGCCAAGTGTTTTAATTACTTGCTGCTAGTTACAGTATATGAGAAGTCGATCACCTTTGATATTGTCTGTTAACTGTTCTTTTGGCCCCCATCTGCAGAGCGCGGCCACAGTCGGTGATACAACGAGGGGAGGTAGTGAATGAGCCGGCAGCGGTGGGTGATCTTGGCAGTCGCCGCTCTCGTCGCTGTCAGTAGCGTGGGAGCAATGGGCATAAGCGTGTCGGCGAGCCAACCAAAAGTACATATCTCAGATGTCTCGGCTTCAAAAGATGAACCGGTAACCGGCGAAACCGTCACGGTCACTGCCGAAGTGTCGAACCTCGAAACCAGTAACGAGACTATCGACATTAAGAGAGTGCAAGTGCGGAAGTCAAACAGTGCGGAGACATACAGACGCGTTGAAGACATCGGTTCACTCGCTCCGGGGGGATCGGTAAGCGTTCCGATGACGGTCAGCTTCGACAATCCCGGTATGAAGTCGCTGACCGTCTACGTGCTTGTCCAAGGAGAGAACGGGGGCACCGAAGCTTACGAATATCCCGTCTCGATAGAGGTGTCTGAATTAAACGTCAACGCTGATCTGTCGGTGACCACCGATGACAACAAATCGACTGCAGTCGAGTTCACCAACTACGGGAACGTGAACGTGAGCGACATCGAACTGACTGCAACCGCTGATGGGGAGACGCTCGCTCAGAAGTACCTGTTTGAGACGGAGCCCGATACCAGCCGCTCTGTGGCCTTCGATACGGAGGGACTAAACGGGGAGGAAGTGTCGGTCACTGCCACCTACACAGCTCAGGAAGAGACCTATACGGCGACCACCACTCACGTCGTGGACTATCCGTTGTCGGGAGAGATACGACTCACGAGCATCGAAACGACACAGAGTGGCTCCGGAGTGACGATCCAAGGCGATTCGGCGAATATTGGGAACACCGACGCTGAATCAGTCCTCGTTAGCGTTGAGGACACCGACAGCGTGAGTCCAACGTCTCCGTTGGGAGACTACTACATTGGAACGGTTGAGGCTGGCGAGTTCTCCACCTTCGAGCTGACAGCGGAGGTTGAAGGATCGACGTCGTCAGTTCCCGTCGAAATCATGTACATCGTCGATAACAATCGAGTGACGACAACACAACTGGTCGATGTCTCTCCGGGAAGTTCGTCTGCGGTCCGAAGCAGTCAGACGACCGACACCACGACCGGACAGGAGCCATCTGGCGGGTCGGATCTCCCGGTGACATCGATCAGCGCAGTCCTCGCAGTACTTGTTTTCAGCATCGTCGGATTCGGCATCTACCGGTGGCGTAACCCATGAGCGTCATCGCGCTTACCGACGTGGTGAAACGGTATCAGACCGGCCACGAGACGGTCGAAGCACTGAAAGATGTTGATTTCCGTGCCGAGCGTGGAGAGATGGTCACGATAATCGGTCCCTCGGGGTCGGGGAAGAGTACGTTGCTCAACATGATTGGGTTACTCGACACGCCAACGGAGGGTCAGATTCGGCTTGACGGCCGCGACGTGACCGACTTCACGGAGGATGAACTCACGGAAGAACGCCGATCGGAGATCGGCTTCGTGTTTCAGGACTTCCACCTCCTACCGATGCTCACGGCGACGGAGAACGTTGAACTTCCAACGATGTGGGATACATCGGTTGACCGTCACGACCGCGCGGTGGACCTCCTTCACCGCGTTGGACTTGGCGATCGTCTCGATCATAGGCCAGACCAACTGTCGGGAGGCCAACGCCAGCGCGTCGCCATCGCACGTGCGTTGATCAACGAGCCGGATATTCTGCTCGCGGACGAACCGACGGGGAACTTGGATCAAGACACCGGCCGGACAATCCTCGAGGAACTCACTCGACTCAAGGAGGACGAAAATATCGCCATCGTTTCGGTAACCCACGACGAGCAGATGATCGGGTACGCGGATCGCGTTGTTCGGCTTATCGACGGGGAGATTCAGTAATGGGAATCACGGAACTACTGTGGCGGTTCCCTAGCGCTCAGATGGCTTGGCGGAACCTCGGACGGAACCGAATCCGAACAGCGTTGGCGTCGCTCGGGATCGTGATCGGTGTGATCTCCATCGCATCGCTCGGTATTACAGGTGTAGCGATCCAACAGCAGGCGACGTCCGACCTCGGTAGTCTCACGAACGAGGTGACAATCACGTCCGGTGAGGACAGTTCAACTGCTGGCGTGACCGCTGATCAGGTAGACGAAGTCCGGAACGTCGCCAGCAATGTCGACGTCGTCCCACAGTATTCCGACGCGACTACTATTAGCTCGCGGAATGGACAAGAAGAAAACGTCAGTGTAATCGGCTTGACACAGGCGAACGTGTTGTATGACGTGTCAGCCGGTGAGTCTCCCGAACGACTCCAGTCCGGTGTATTACTTACCGATAGCACCGCCAATCAACTCGGAATTGAGATTGGCGATCCCATCGAGTATAACGGGCAAATGTACCGTGTTCGTGGACTCATTGAATCCGATCAAGGATTCGGAGGAGGTGGACGAGGGCAACTCGTTGTGCCGGAGTCAGCACTTTCTGATCGGGACAACTATGATTCGGTGACCATTGTAACCGAAGATGGTGATGCAGCCACCGAGATTGCGGCGATCCTCCGGGACCACTTTAATGAGGAGACTCACAACGGAGAAGTCGACGAAGAACTGAGTATCACCGATTACAGTGACGTTCAAGAGAATATCAATTCATTCATGAATACGCTGCGCCTCGCGTTACTCGGGATCGGATCGATCTCGCTGGTCGTTGCGAGCGTGGCTATCCTCAACGTTATGCTGATGAGTACAATCGAGCGTCGCGGTGAGATTGGCGTCCTCCGGGCGGTTGGCATCCGTCGCGGCGAGGTGCTTCGGATGATTCTCACCGAGGCAGCGTTTCTCGGCGCAATCGGTGGTCTCGCAGGAGTGCTTATTTCGCTCGTTATTGGACTCGCACTATTCCGCGTGCTTGCTGGTGACGCGATGGTTGTCTTTGAGTGGGAGAGCGCTAGGTATCTGGTGTACGGATTTCTGTTTGCGATCGGGGCGAGCGTGGTGAGTGGGCTCTACCCTGCGTGGAAGGCAGCCAATGATCGGCCCGTTGAAGCACTCCGCGGCTGACCAAACTGTTGGTCCCGTTGAAACGCGATTAGTTAGCGGTGGCGGTGAGGGTGCCAAGCCCCCGCCCTCAAGGAGCCGCCGAAGGCGGCGAGTAGGGCGGGGTAGTTCACTGGCCGTTACTGGTCGCGGGTGACGAACCACCAGTCGTAGTAATTGAGTTCGTCGTCGTCAGCAGCCTCGGCTTTTCGGTCCTGGGCGTCCGCCTCAGTTCCTGGCGGTGACAGGAGGACCTGGTCACCGAATTTCTCGTTGTTTGGCCAGTCAGCGGGAGCGGCGACACCGTCGTCGTCGCTCTTCTGGAGCGCACGCAGCGAGCGGAGGACTTCGTCGATGTTGCGGCCGATCTCCATTGGATAGGTTAGACGCAGTCGAACTGCTCCCTCTGGATCGATGACGAAGACGGTTCGTACAGTTGCCGTTCCTGCACCGGGGTGGAGCATGCCGAGTTGCTGGGCAACCGCTCCCTGATCGTCAGCGATAATCGGGAACTGGATGTCGACGTCGAGGTTCTCGGCGATCCACTCGGTCCACTTGATGTGCGAGTGGACACGGTCGACCGACAGCCCGAGCAGTTCGGCGTTCAGTTCCTCGAACTCCTCGCGGCGCTGCTCGAAGGCGACGAACTCCGAGGTACAGACCGGCGTAAAGTCACCGGGGTGACTGAACAGGACGAGCCACTTGCCCTCGTAGTCGTCGGGCAGCGAGCGCTCACCCATGCTTGTCTCGACGGTCAGTTCGGGAAACGTATCGCCAATGCCAGGTACGTCAGCCGTCGATTCGTCCATTTGAGGTGTGTGCTTCGTCATCTACAGCTTTTCTTTGGGTAGCAGACTACTAAAGCACCTTCTTACAAACTATATTTTTGGATTCGACAACCCACTCTCTCGAGTACAACACATAATTGCTTGTTATTCACCCGATCGACCGTGTCAACGGGTTAAAATTGAGTCTACTCGATTCCCCACGTGACCTTCCAGTGCAGTTTGTGTGGTTCCAGATGGATGCCACCATGACAGATCATCCGACGCTCTCGGAGTTCGTGACGAACGAAGCGACTTACTCTAGGCCGGCCAGTCAACCATCGACTGACGAGACCGTGACAATGACCGCTGACGAGCGGGTCGCAACGTACCTTATCGAAGACCAAATCGTGGATCTCACAGACGCGATTCGCGAAGCTGTCCAAAACGGCATCGGCAGTCCCGGGTCATCTCGTGTGCTGGTCAGCGTCTCACCCGAGCGGTCGCTCATTCTCGATGATGGCGCTGGTGTCGATCTCGAATCGACCGAGGGGCGACGCAACCTCTCGGTGCTTGGCGCAGGAACCAAGCAACGAGCAGACGACGGTATCTTCGCTTCGCTCGAGTGCTCGCACGAGAACTTGGGATCGAGCGAGATGTGTACGACGGCGAGGCGAGTGTCAATGCCTGGATCGACAGCAGGACGTACATCGTGATCACCGACTCCGCCGTGACGAGCCGCCAACGTGCCGTTTGGATGCACGACCTGTCTCTTGTAGTGTTACACGAAGCCGCTCACGAAACCTCGAGTCGGGATCGACCCTCGCATGGGCATCACTTCGAGAGCACGTTTCGGTCGCTTGTTGAGGTGCTAGGAAATCGTGACTCGTTCGCCGAGCTCGTCCAGAAGGTCGTCGACGAGGGATTCGAGTCCGTGTTCGAGGAATATGAGGTAGACCTCCAGCAGAGCGTAGCCGTCGGCTCTAACCAGCAGGGTGACAGAGCGGAAAGATAGAATCCGTTTTCATCATCTATTTCACATGCGTTTGAATTACATTCAAATAAAATGAGTTACAATACTGACAGCTTTATATTGGATCTGAAACGATGGGTGACCGGGGAGGGCGGTTCCCGTGGTGTCGGTCCCGGCGGGACCGGGATATTTCGCTACCAGCACCACTCGAAACGGCCGTTCCCTCTCCTTCACGTACTCTTAGAGAGAACACGCTATACTTTTGACATCCTCCTCCGCCTTCAGGCGGAGGAATCCCAAGGTTGGGATAATAAGGAGGTTAAATGATTCTCTGGACGACTCTGGTTCGTCGGTGTTCGGGTTACAGTCATTCGCGATTCCATGCCGGGAAGTCGCGCCGTTTACGGCGCGGAGGATGTCACTCGTCAAGGAAGGTATCAACGTCAAAGTCAGTTTCCCAGCGTGGTCGCACTGGTCCTGGCATCTCGTCGGCAAGATCACGCAGTTCTTCAAGCGTCGTCCACGGGTAGCACTGCCCCATCGCTTCCCACCGCTTAAAGAAACTCAAGTGCACCCAGCTGTACACTGCCGGTTCCTCGTCGACACTGGCAGTTCTCTCTTTGATACTGTCAGTTAACTCGCGCTCGGTGATGTCGATCCCCTCACGCTGTGCGGCTGTAATGAGCGACGCTAACTCTCGCTTCTTCTTTTCTTGCTCTCGGTCCTTCTCATCGATGTTGTCAAAGTCCGTGTAGTAAATGGAGAGTGCAGCTTGGATAGCGTCCTCTCGCGTCTCGAGGTTATCACGGGTGAGGCCTGTGTAATCTCGAGGGAACACAAACGTCTTTCTCGCGAACAAGGATCTGCACACGCCTAATTCAGGACTCTCTCCGCCGCCTTCTTTTTCGTAGACGCCCGCAATAGAGTCAGCGAACTCGCCGAGGAGATTGATTTTGATATCGAATTCAGGGATAACCGCCGTGTCAAGATCAAGCGTGTCTCCAAGCACGATCGACTCGGAGTTGGTTGGCATGTTCAAGCAGTTGGCGAACTCGCGCAGCCGGTGGCCGTACTGGCCCCGGTAGCTACCGAGAACGAGGTAACTGGTATCAGCCTGCTCGAATCGTGGCAGTTCTTCATTCATATATCGAATGACTTCCTGCCAGTCTCTCTGTGGCGCTTCTATCCCCTCGAATATTCGGTTGACAGCTTGGTAGATGGCATTTGCGTTCTGGGGAACCCGTGGACCGCTCATGTTCCTCTTTACAGAGGTGTTCGGCTTAAATGTTCATACGCAAGTTGGCTAAGCTGTTTCAATCCCAACCTGGCTAACCCGAACAGTTACGTAACTTCGGCTGGAAAATAACACATATGAGCAATAGCGCGGACGCCCACCGCGGCCCGCCCGAAAGGCCAACCGATCCTTTCGGCGGGGAAGATGTTTTGCCGTTCGAGAAACAGCGACGCGCACACCGATTTATTACGCAGGAAACTCGCTACTACATTATCCAGGCCATTCTTGGGCATCCAGACCATCTCGTCACACTGGACGAACTGGAATACCTGGTACCCAAGAATCGATCAACCATCCTCGAGCATCTCGATCGACTCGCGGAGAAAGAACTCGTGACAAAACAGGTCTATGACGGTGATGACGGTGAGCAGAATGACCCACGCGAGTTCTGGAGGTTCACTAGCTATGGCATCACTCTACTCGATGAATACGACTACCTCCGGTACGTGCCTGTGCTGCGCGCCCTTCAGGACAACCTCTACCTAACTGAGAAAATCGAGCGGCACCGAAACGCACCTCGTCCCACCCTGCCTGATGACGTTGCCAACGCTTTCACTGCGCCCACTCTCGACGATGAACTGCAAGCCGAACTTGACGATGTGTTGGCTGCCCGGGAGCGCGGTGGCGGCCGACTCTTCGACGCTCCCCCGGTTGAACCTGACTCGGACGCCATCACCGAGGACGACGCAGATCGCCCGCTTGACGAACTGTTCTAATGCTGGGGGCGACATCCTGTCTGACTCGTTCTGTGACAGTTTTCTACGATCCTCTCTCGAGTACGTTGGCGGCTTCGCGTGATTCGACGTGATCAACAAGATGATCGTCGGCAGGCAATTTGCTGTGGTACCCCTTCCACGGCGTTCGCGTCGTGATAATGAGAATACTCCCGTTCTCGAGTTCCGTGACTTTCCACGCCGGTGTCTCGAGGACGTGGTCTCTCCCACCAAACCAGTCGATTAACGGCTCCGAGTAGACCCCCAGCCACGGTATTCGCTCGAGTTCGATCGGCGTTTCGAACGGAATGACTGTTTCTGGTGAGGGGGTGTTCGGCTCGACGTGGGTGTTATGCGTCGAAACGTAGACAGGATCTAACTCGACAGTAAGGTCACGGATGAGATTGACGAAATCGCGCGCGAACCCTGTATACTCGTTATCGGGATCGGCGTCTGTTGAAACGAATCCGTTCGCGGGCGTTTTGATATTCAACATCGAATCTATCGCCCCACTCCAATCTCCGATCCTGAAATTTAGCCGCACTTGTCTATTGCCATCGTATACCACCACTCTGTTTCTGTCACTGAACGTGATTTCATCAGGATCTAGTGGTGTCGATGATTTACAAGCGGTACGAGGCGACTGCCACGGGGCTTGACCCCGTGGATGAAGCCGACACAAAGTGAACCAACCAATTAAATCGAAACACCACGAACAAAGTGGTGTGACGGCACAATCCGCGTCTGGCTTAGTCGGCGAAAACAAGCCGGGTCAGACGCGTCACCGTGACCACCGAGTAGGAGTGGGAGCCTCCGAATACACGCCTGCGGAGACTGCATTCCCTGTGGATTCCCTCGTGGAATCTGCAAAGCGTGTCGTGGAAACAGGAAGCCTCGGGGCTTGACCCCGAGGCACTTCACTGGCGAGTCCTAGTTTCGCACAAACGGATAGCGTTGGCTCAATTAGTTCTTCGGGCTCCGAACGTTCCGTACTATGGAACGACGCGAAGATGCGCCCTTCCATTCTCAGTGGTTCACTAATTCTTACTTACACTTCACCGTAGCTTTTGAACTCCAGTGTGACACCACCGAAGTCGGCTTCGATCATATCGGCGAGTTCGGTTGGTTCACCGACGTTCCGAGATGGTCGTCGCGCTTGACCTCCGATCAGACGGTGTGCCTCGTACCGGGAAATCGACAGCGAGACGGGGCTCTCCCGCGGGACGGTGTCACGTTGATCGAGGACGGTCGTCACAGATACCTGTTTAGACTCTTCGGTCTAGTATTAACTGACCAGCAAAAGCGTGTCACTCGATTCGCCAAACAGGTGGGTTCAAACAACCGGAGCTGTAGTAAGTAAATGAGTAACGATGGTCTCCCGGTCGGAGAGTGAGCGACTTAAACTGGAAGCAGACACGATTATGACTCGCTACCAGGAGGTCGAGCAGGCGTTGGAACGAGCACGTAACGAGGATGGTGAACACTGGGAAACGGGAGAACTCGAGATGACACTCGAAACGCCGAATGGCGAGGAGATCGATGTCGCGCTTGATCTCCACGAGAATCCGGCGCGAAACGCTCAAGCGCGGTATGACCAAGTCGCCGAACGTGAAGCTGAGCAAGAGCGGCGACAGCAAATCGCCGATCAACTGGATCCACTCCCGGCAGATCCGGTCGCGTATCTTATTTGCTACCACCTCGATGCTGTCAAAGGGAATTACCCAAAATCGATTGCTGGACACCTTGATGCCGAGCGGACCCAAGTGAGAACTCTGTGTAAGGAGCTGGAACAGTCGGGATTGCTCGAACGCGTTGAATCTGGAACTGTCAAGCAACGTCGGGTCAAGGCGAAGATGGCTGACGAGGTCCGCCAGCATCACACCTACTATCGGCTGTCACGGGATGGGGATCATCTTCTCCGATTTCTCTCTGAGCGCGAGGGGAAGGTAAACGTCTTACGACACCTCCCGGATGGAAAAGCGATCGTCCAGCGACTTTCCCGTACCGGGCCGGACGCTCCTCGTACGACTGCTGCAGAGTGGGAGATGGAGTTCGAGTACGTCAGACACCTCTACCTGACACTTCGACGCGTGGGACTCGTCACGCAGTGCGATGGTGAGCCGATCGATGGCGAGGCCCGATCAGCGACGGACCGGACGTACTATGCGACGACAGAGACCGGTGATGATGTGCTCGAAGCGGTTGGAAGCGAATGAACTATCGATTATCGATCTTCCGTGCCGTTTCGGGGGAAGGAACGATCAATATTCTAGTTTTTGTTTTAATTTTGATAAACAACTGTGTGATTAAATTTAGTATTATTAAATATCATACACTCCTCATCTACAATTCTTCGAAGGGGTTTGTAAACGAGTGTCTCTTGCGATGAGGGTTTAGAAAACGCTATACGGGTGGATCACAAGAGTTCTGGAAAATGAATGCGTTAAAGCTTGACATGGTTCAGTATGACTGCCCGTACATCAGGACCACTCGAGAACACGATGTCGCCTTTCACACCCAACACTGGGACTTCAACCAGGCAGATCGGACTCTCGAGACACGGCTGCTCGCGATTGGGGAGACCCCGGGAGAGTTACACGGTGCACTCGAGACGCTCAACGGCTACGAGATGCTTCAGGGGTACGAGCTCCTCTCTCGCAAACAGAACACGGCGCTCATTCGGTCGCGAATCGGCGAAACTGACGCCATGCAGACGATCCGTGAGAACGATGGCTATGTGACAGGCCCGTTCGTGATTCGAAACGGAAGTGAGATCTGGAACGTCGGCTTCGATAGAGAGCGGTCGGCGGACGACGCCCTTTCAGAGCTTGACGCCTCGAACGAGTTCACGGTCAGGGGTGACGACTCGATCCATATCGACGACTTCTTCGACATTCTTCAGAACGTCGAATCCCTCGGTACGATGCTTCGGGCGCTCCAGAACCTCACCGATAGGGAGCGCGAGACCCTCGAAGCCGCAGTCGAGAAGGGGTATTTTTCGACGCCGCGAGGAGCGACCCTTGACGACGTTGCTGAGGAGTTCGACATCTCGAAAATGGGTGCCTCGAAGAACCTTCGGCGGAGCCAACGAAAGGTTCTCCGCCGCGTTGTTCGCGTCATGAACGACGTCGAAGCGCAGATGGAGTTACAGGATGAAGTATCGAGTGACCGATAAGAGTCGGGGGCTTTTTGCCACTCCGAGGAGTGGTCAGCGGATTATACCCCGTGGATCGATCTCTTCGCGCAGGAGTCGTAATTGTTCTGCGGTCGGTTCCGGACTCCGATCGTACGTCCCAGCATGAATCCGAAAGCCGCTTTCCTCGTTTATCGTTGCCTCTTCGACGCCTGGATGTAGGAACTCGAGTGTCAGCTCGCAGTTGTCGTCGAAGCCGTAGACACCATACTGGGTGATCACGTGAGTCGGCCCGGTTTCGGCAGGGAGACCGGCGTCTTTGCGTTCACCCGGGCCGTCGAGGTAGCCCGGTGTCGTAAGGAAGTCGAGTTCCTCGACGAAACTCGTCTCGTCTTGATGCATTGTAACGATGGTCTCATGAGCGAGCGAGCCGATATCGTTTGCGCCGCCGCTTCCCGGGAACCGGACAGTCGGACGCTCCCAGTCGCCGATTACTGTCGAGTTCAAATTTCCGTAACGGTCGATCTGTGCGGCTCCGAGGAAACCGACGTCGACGAAGCCGGCGCTCATATAGGACATCACGTCATGCATTCCAGCAGCTTTCACGCCCCGGTGGAAGGTCCGCTCGTCGCCGACCGAGATCGGGAGTTCGGGTGCTTCGGGACCGATGCCGCCGGCCTCATAGATCATCGTCGCGTCGGGCGCATGCGTTCGCTGAGCGAGCATCGCCGCAAGCATCGGCATCCCAGTGCCGACGATGATCGTGCTCTCGTCTTCGATAAGGCTCGACGCGACGGTCGTCAGCAGTTCCGTCGACGTGTACTCTTCGTTCATACCCGTTCACCTCCTTCGGGGCCGCCCGTGTCCGGGCGCTCGTAGTTCTCGATCGCCTCGAGCTCGGCGAGTCGCTCCTCGCCGCCGACGGCCTCGAGGTACTCCGCGAAGTCCTCGGTCCCGGTAATGTAGCGCTCGAGGTATTCTTCGAGACCTTCTTCAGTCGCTGTGAGGTCCATCCACTCCTCGAGGTGGTCTTCATCGAAGTAGTACTGGTACGGCATCTCACCGGGGTGGCTCCCGTAAGGCGCTTCGACGACCGCATCGACGAGGAAGTAGGGAATCTCGACGTCTTTCGGCCGTGCCCTGAGTTCGTCGCTGTCGACGATTTCTTCGGTGGTGACGATCAGCCGCTTCGCGGCTCCTGCAAGTTCCGGGTCCTCGACGCTGATGCCGTCGATGACTGCATTACCGTGCTTGTCGGCTTTCGAGACGTGGATGCAGGCGACGTCGGGATAACAAGCGGGGATCAGCGTGATCGGCTCGCGAGTCCAGGGATCCTCGACGATCTTCGCTGCACTCTTCTCGAAGGTCTCCGTTCCCGCGAGGATTCGGGCGGGGACGAAGGGGACACCCATTTTCGCGGCGAGAAACCGCCACTGAAGGGTCGCATTGCTCGCTTCGGCGACGACGTCGACGTCGCCCTCTTCGACTCGCCGGCGGCTTGCAGGGGCGAGTCCACGGGTTTCGTGGGCGAAACAGTAGGCAGCCTCGACTTTCGAGACCGCACCCGCTGCGATCAGCAGATCGGCGTCGAAGACTGTGGTTTTCCCCGAGAGCGTCAGATCCGCAATATCCTGCCTGACGATCTCGTGGAGGATTGGCGTCGAGATCCGGACGTGGCCGAAGCCACCGCTGGCGAGGAGATCGCTGTCGTCGACGAACCGCTCGACTGCCTCGCTCGCGGTCATCCGTTTGTCCTCGAACGCACGCGAGCGTTTTTCCCGGTTCCACTTTCTGACGTCGTCGGGGTGTTCCCAGCCGACGAGTTCGCCATTCCCCTCGTCGATGACGTTCATCGATCACTCACCTCGCCTGCGGGACGGAACCCGACGAACCGCTTGCCACTCGTCTCTGCCTCGAGTACTGTCGCTTCGACCACGAGACCGGTCTCGACGGCTTCGGGATCGGTTCCGGTGACCTGTCCCGTCAGCGTCACGGGTCCGAATTCGACGATCGCGATCGCGTAGGGTGCAGCATCCTCAAAATCAGGATGGGGGACACGGATGACGGTCTTCGATTCGACCACCCCCGTTTCAGGAAGGGTCTCACGCTCGAGTTCGTCGGTTTTCCCTGCCACGGCTGGTGGGACGGTCGCCCGACTATCGCCACGGAGGTAGTAGCCTTCGTCGACCTCGAGGGCGTCAAGCCAGGCATCGTAGCTTGTCTCACGGATTATTTCGTCGCTCATTTGGCCACCTCCAGTACGTGGACAGCAGCAGTTGCAACCGTTCCACCTGCATTGTGGGTCACACCGACTTTCGCATCAGGGACTGCATCGGCGTTTGGATGAGTCCCCTCGAGTAGTGTGGTCAATTCGACGAGCTGACCGACACCTGTCGCACCAACGGGGTGGCCTTTCGCTTTCAGTCCCCCCGAGAGATTGACCGGGAGCGTCCCATCGCGGGTCGTCTCGCCGTCTCGAGCTGCAGTAATCGCCGCTCCGGGCTCGTAGAAGCCAAGCGCCTCGAGTGCGAGCACCTCGGCGATGGTAAAACAGTCGTGAACTTCGGCGACATCAACGTCGGCAGCGGTCACCTCGGCCCGGTCGTAGGCGGCTTGAGCGGCTGATTCGGCCGCTCTCGTCCGCGTCAACTCGCCGCGTTCCTGCAGCGACAGCGTCTCAGTCCCCCGGCCCGATCCCGTGATCGCGACCGCGGGCTCGAGACCGTTCTCGGTCGCGTACTCTCCTGAGACGAGGACGGCTGCAGCGGCCCCGTCGGTGATCGGACAGGCATCGAGTACGCCGAGCGGATCCGCGACCGATGGTGCCTCAAGGACGTCCGCAACGTCGATTTCGCTCTGGAACTGGGCTTTCGGGTTGGTCGTCGCGTTCGCGTGGTTTTTAACAGCGATGTGGGCGAGGTCTTCGCGTGACCCGCCGAACCGCTCCATGTATGCATCCGCGAGCAACGCGTACGCTCCTGGGAAGGTCAGGCCGGGACGCCCCTCGTGAAGTTCGTCTGCGGCCCGGGAAAGTGCCGCGGTCGTCTCTTCGGTCCCGAGGGGTGTCATCCGCTCGAGCCCACCGACGAGAACGACATCGGCCTCGCCACTTGTGATTGCCCGCACACCATCTGCGACGGCGTAGCCGCCGGAGGCACACGCGTTCTCGACGCGTGTCGCCTCAAGATCCGTCGTTCCGACCCCGGAACTCATCAATGGGGCCTGGTGGCTCTGTCTCTCGGCGGTCTCCCCCATGTAGTTGCCGTAGTAGAGGGCATCGACGTCCGAACGTGGGACGGCGCTTTTCTCGAGCGCGCTCGAGCGCGCTTCGGCGAATAGTTCCCGGCCGGTTCGTCCGGTATGGTCGCCGAAGTCGGTCGCACCGACACCAGCTATCAGTATCTCTGCCATTACTGGATATAAGGTCTCTATCGGCGAAAACCGGCGGGTTGACATGTATACCACCTCCTGAGACTGGGGTCGAAGTGTAGACTCGAGGCAAAGCTATTAGGAGACAGGATATTCAGCCAGCGGATCAGAAAGCAGTGGCCCTAGTGGTGACCTCTGTGGATGACAAGTTTGGAACCCTCGGTGGTAAGTACAACAACCTCTTTTACCGGGAGCATCGGCTGGCGTCTGCGACGCCAGCCTCAACCCCCGGCAAAACCCGTTGATGCCAAAAGGCCGCCGTCGCGGGGTTTCACCCCGCTCCGGCGGTGAACCGCTCGCAAAGCGAGCGGATGCTAATCACTACCCGCAGCGGTAAGTTCGCACCTGTAGTGACCGAACTGACCGGTTCAGTTTCAGGTATATTTCTGGATAAAAAACCATGCTACTACCGACCGTTTATATCACGATTCGATATCATTGCAGGTGTCGGCTTTACTACCAGCGACGGTGTGTGGGAGGGTATGGCTGATGACGACCCACGATGCACGGCGAATCCACGATCCGCTCACGACATTCACAGGCGTAAACTCATGGCCCTCGGCGCAGCCGCAGCACTCGGAACGACTGCGGCTACGGCATCGGCTTCTGTCGCTGCAAAAGACGATTCCGACGCATCGAACGACACAGTCGAACCGACTGACGTTCCAGCGGATGCAAACTGTGCGGTCTGTAACATGGTCCCCGCGAAGTTCCCCGACTGGAACGCGCAACTCGCCCATGAGGACAGCACGCGGGTGTACTTCTGCACGCCCGGCTGTTTGACCACGTATTACGTCGTGCCTGAGCAGTTCGACGGCCCCGACGAACCGATAGTGGGGGCGTGGGTGCACGATTTCGAGACCCGTGACCTGATCGATGCGCTCCAAGCGAGTTTCGTGCTCGAGACGGATCCAGACCGCGTTGATGACCCGATGCGACTGAACCCGCTGCCGTTCGTGGACGAGTCGGACGCAACAGCGTACGTCGAGCAGTACGACGATCTCGACGACGATACCGTCATCCCGATCGATGAGTTCGATCTGGACATCGCCGAACTATATCGAGGGCAGTTACTCGACGAAAACGAGTCCGACTGACGGACGACGCGCTTCGGGCCATTTCTGCACCCTCAAAACGGGCTGAGAAGCCAATGCTGTGGTGGACCCAATTTCCGGGTTCCGCCTTTTTCGTGATGAATTCAACCGCCCCGCATTGATTTATTCCTGAACAACTGGATCGCTCGATGGAAACTCTCCTAAAATCTCGTACACGTCTTGTCAGAAATCACTAAGTAATATATTGTGGTAGATTAGATTGGTGCTTGGTAACAATGGTTGGGTTATGAAGCACCGTCACCACGGAGAAACAGGAATGAGAACCGATGGCCGACGCACACAAACTCGATTGTGAATCGGTATCCGACACGTGCCGGTTTATAGGTGGAACAGGCGCAATACCACGGCCTTCAAGCCGTGGATACGCGCCGTCACTCAGTGACCCGTTCCACCGATACCGACAGGGCCGGATATTCCACGTCAAACATAGCCTCTAAGTGTAGCTTCAAGTCTGAATCTGTAGATCCTTTTCAATCTCAATTGGGTAGAGCTGCCGTAGCTTGATCCGGGCGTCGTCAGTAGTAAACTGCCAGTCAATGGGACGATTGGTCGTGTTTCGACGCCTTTGCCACGCAGCGACCTCCGCTCGGAGGGTCGCTGCGTGGTAGATCCGGCGATCAAGGCACTGTCGTTTGAGGACGCCTATCTCGATTTCGGCCATATTCAGCCAGCTCCCTCTCTTGGGAGTGTAGTGAAACTCGAAGCGATCAAGATACGCTTGGGCATAATCTGGCGGAAAGAACTGGTAGAAGGCAGCGGGCTTGTGTGTATTGAGCTGATCCATCACTACCCGG
>NZ_FOIC01000028.1 GCF_900111485.1 Natrinema hispanicum
ATTTCCATCTATGAGAAGCCTGCTACCTGAATTAACCACGTTTGCGTAGATATTCGTTAGGGTTCGTCTCAGATGTGAGAGACTTTCCTCATCAACCGCCTGCGAAAGCCCGCGCAGCGAAGCGAGCAGGACCGTGGAGGTGGGCGGGACGGCGGAGGGATGGGCATTAGATAGGCGGGAGGTTAGCGGAGCGACGCGACGCAGAGCGACGCTTTTCTTGGCGGAGCGTTTCTTTTCAGAGCAGTCGCTCTTTGAGACGGGTTAGCCGCGGGATCAAATCCCGCGGCGATCCCTCTAGCGAGCAGTCTTAGTGGGTTGTTGCATCAGGTGGGTTGTATTCCTCCTTCCGTGAGAGCATCGCGTAGATCGAGACGAGCAGCTTGCGAGCTGTCGCTACCAATGCTTTCTGACTGTTTTTCCTGCGTTTCATTCTCGTGTGATAATTCCCCAGATACGAGTCGTACTTCACGACATTGAGTGCTGCTTGACCGAGGGCCCACCGTAGCACCGGTGGGCCCTCTTTCGTAATTGCGTCAGTCGTCTCTTTCTCACCAGACTGTCGCACACGCGGATCTAATCCTGCATAGCTTACAACCTGCTTCTTATTGTTGAACCGGTCAATCTCACCAAGTTCCGCAGTAATCGTTACGGAGAGGACCGGACCGACACCAGGAATCGTCATCAGCAGTTGTGTTTCTTCCCACGTCGCAGCGATCTCGTCAATCTCGCACTGGAGACGCTCGATTTGGTCATCGAGCGTCTCAATAACAGCAAGATCGGCTTCAATGATGTGCCGATCGGCAGGTGACAGCGGGAGTTCCTCGTCGGCGAGGAACTCCCTTCCCTCTTGTCCGAAGAGGTCACCGTTGTAGGTAACGCCTCTATCGGCGAGGGCGGATCGAACACGGTTTTTCGCTGCTGTGCGATCATCGACAAGCGCCTTGCGCCGACGGACGAGTTTCCGCGCTTCGCGGAACTCGTCCGGTGGAATGTAGCTCGTCGAGAGTGCGTCAACCCGCAAGAGAACAGCGAGTCGTTTAGCGTCAAGACGATCGCTTTTGACTTTTTGATCGCCGATCAGCCCTGTTTTGTGCGGGTTGGAAACAGAGACATCAAGTTCTGGTTCGAGACAGTCGTAGACAAACCAGTAGTTGCGTGTGGCTTCAATAGCAGCCTTTGCGCCTTGGTGCTCGCGCGCGAACTCTTCGAGTTCGGCGCGCTCGGTTCGAATCCGACGTTCTTCAGGGTTGTTCGTATCGTCGTCCAAGATCGCTACTTGGCAGTAGCGATCGTGGACATCCATTCCGATGTATTCCATAGGTTGGTTGTTGCGTGATACTGTTGGGAAGAGAGTGAACAGGATACGCATCTATTCGTGCTCGAAGCACATTTCTCCGCATCCTTGGGGTGAGGCCGTTCATAGGTACGTGTTCGTGACACTGGAAATCCTTCGGCTTTCCTCTCTTCCCGGTTCCTTGTTCACTCTGCAGCACCTACAGCATTAGCAGGCTTCTCATGGAGTCATAGATGTCGACTCGGATTCCCAGAATCCGGATGCGTGGAACTCAACGCTTGAAGACTGGGATAATGATCCTAATGATGGCGACGCTAAGTGTGAAGTCGGAACGGCTAGCGATCCCGGCAAGGTAGTCGTAACACTCGTTGAGGTCGACATCAAGTACTGATCGATGGCTGACCCGTTCTGCACTTACTTCGGCTCCCAATCGCCGGTCACCATCGCACGTAATCCTGCACGCTCGGTGAGGGCTTCGACGCGAGCTGCTTGCTCATCAATATCCCCTGCAGTCTCGAGGTAAAGCCCCCTCGAGAGCGGCTTCGGGTCGTCCATCGGCGATCCGTCGGCGCGGACAGGGGCGTCGTTCAGCACCGTTTTTCCGCTGTCGTCCGGTGCCCATGGGACCTCGACGCCGGCGAGGCCGCGTTCGAGCAGGTACTCGGCGGCTTCGACGAGCGCACCGGCCGCGCTCGAGTGGCCGACAGCGCCGATCGAGCCCCGCTCGTTGAAAAAGCGGACGACGTATTCGCCGTCGTCGGTCGCGGCAGTGCTGTCGGTCCCGTTCGTGTCGGTGTCGCTGTGGCCGGTCGCGTGGTCGGGATCGGTAGCGTCCGTGTCGGCGGTAGTCGTGTCCGTCGGCGTCTCTGGTTCAGCGTCGCCACCAGCGACACCGTCGTCCTGTTCGGGACCGCTCGAGTCGGACCGAGCGGACGACACCGGTCCGGACGATGGTGACTGGCGATCGTCCGTGATCGCCGATTCGCTGAACTGGACCGACACGTCCGCAGCGGTGTCTGTATCGGCGTTGAGGCGGCTCGACTTGTATTCAGCGAAGGTGACGAGCAGTTGCTCGAGGAATCGATCGGTCGCGGACGCGAATTCGTCGGCGTAGACCTCGCCCTGACCGACGGCATCGGTGAGGCAATTGGTGATATCGTCAGTCAAGGATGACCGTTCGACGGCGAGTTGCCGGGCGACGTGCGCCCGGGTGTGTCGCCCGAGCTGGTGGCCGAGTGCTGCCCGCGAGTAGGTGGCGATCGCCGACTCGTTGGCCTCGAGTTCGGCGAGTTCGAGCGCACAGTAGTCGATCTCACTCGAGCCGGCCAGCAGGAGATAGTCGCGGCCGTTCGTGTAGATCGCCCGGTCGACGCCGGACCACGCCATCGCTGACTGGATCGCGTTCGCTCGTGTGCCATCCAACGACTCAGTGGCGGACTCGACAGCGACGAACAGGGCCGGAACCGACTCGACGGCCAGCACGTACTCGAGTTGCGTCTCGTCGACGACCCGATCGGGCAGACACGAGTCGGCACGGACGGTCCAGCCAAGCGTCTCGAGAAACGGTTCGACGAGCCAGCGGCGGGTTTCCTGTTTGGTTGCCGGCGGCGAGGAATCGACCAGCGTCGTGGCGCGGGCAACGAACGAGTCAAGGTCGAAGGAAGGCATTCGGAGGACCTATTTCGTGAGCAGACATGTAACGGTCGGTTGGATTCCAGTTTCCGAACAACCCGCTAGGGGTCGTCAGGAGTTCGAGCGATGGTCGGGCCAGCCGGCGTTGCCAGGCTTGTCGTCTCGCTGGTAAATGCGCAACCGGGCCTCACAAACGGTAAACGCCGACTTGAGTGTCGGTGGAATCGTCTCCGCCTTCCCGATAACGAGATAGCCGTCGGGTCGCAGCGAGCGCGCGATCGTCTCGAGCATCGACTCTTTGTACGCGTTGTCGATGTAGATAAACAGGTTGCGACAGACGACGAGGTCGAACCCCGACTTCGGGTCGTCGTTGATCAGATCGTGGCGGCGAAAGCGGACGTTTCGTTTCACGGCGTCGCTGATCTGGAAGGTCCGGTCGTCGACATCGACGTAGCGATCGTAGTCGTCGAGAAAAGAAAGCTGGTCATCTAAGTCGACGGTTCGAGATTCCTCGTAGACGCCCGTCCGGGCCGTCTCGAGGGCCGGCTCGCTGATATCGGTTCCGAGGATTGCGACTGATGACTCGTCGATCTCGGGATCGTCGTGGGCGAGCATCGACAGCGAGTACGGTTCCCGACCGTCGGCACAGGCGGCACTCCAGACCCGGACGGTGTCGGTCCGATCGGAGAGCCGCCGGAGGATCGTCCGGAGCCCAGACCAGACGTCAGGGTTGCGAAAGAAGCCCGTGACGTTGATGCTGAGTGCCTCGAGCAGCGCCTCCTGTTCGTTCGGATCGGTTCGCAGTTTCTCGAAGTACGCGTCGTAGGTCTCACACTGCGTGCGACGCATCCGCGAGGAGACTCGCCGGTCGAGATAACTGTCGTTGTAGTGGCTCGTCGCGAAGGCCAGTTCGTTCTCGACGAACGTGAGGATGTCATCGAACGCGCCGTCGTCACCGACGCTATCGGAGTCGAAGCCGGTCTCTCCTGTGCCGTCGATCACAGTTCCGTCACTCCGTTGTCGCTGTTCGAGGACTTGACGATGAGCGTCCCGGTCCCGGGCGTAAACTCGACGGTTCGGCCGTAGTCGCCGCCGACGTCTTCGCCCTCGAGCGGGACGCCGAGTTTCTCGAGTTCGGCTTTCGCGGCGGCGGCGTTTCGCTGGCCGACGCCCTCGCCGAAGCTCTCGAACTCGAACATGTCGCTGCCGCCGGCGATCTTCGCCTTGACGTCGGTGTAGTGAGCACCCTGTTCGACCATCCGGCGGAGCAGCGCACGGATCGCCGTGTCGGCGTATTTGCCGGGTTTGCGGTCGCTGTTTTCGGCGGCATCACCGTCGGGTAACATGGCGTGGGCTAACCCACCGATTCCGGTTTTCGGATCGTACAGCGCGATTGCCAGACACGAGCCCAGTCCGTAGGACTTGAGCGTGTCATCGCCGTCGCTGACGGCCAGTTCAGAGATGCCAACCTGGACCGGCGTCGGTGCCCCTGGTTCGGTGCCGTAGGTTTTCATGTGTTATCGACTTCCTGAAACTCCGCCGTCGTCGGCGTCTCCTCGATCCGATCGACGTCGAGGTTGTTCAGCGCCCGCTCTAAGTCCGACTCGTCGGGGATCGCATACACCTGACAGTCGAACTCGCGGCCATCGGCGACGACGATCGTGTCGAAGACGAACGCGAAGTCCTGGTTTTCGCCGAGCTGGATGATCACGGGATCGACGGCTGCAGCCCCGATATCGTGGATGAACTCCGGCGTCGAGTGGTCGATCGTCGTATCGAGGACGTTCGCCCAGCCGTCGAGAAAGCCACTGGCCATGATGTTGCCCAGCTCTTTGATCGCGCTGGTCCCCATCTCGCCGAAGCCGTCCTCGTCGACCGCCATCGGGACCATCGCGTCGACGATTTCGTGGGCCGACTCCTCGTCGAACAGGAAGAGTAGATAGCCACTCGGCATGCCGTCGAACTCGAAGGCAGCGCCGACGAGCGTTTCGTTTGCCACCTGTTCGGGGATCGCCTCGAGCGAGACGAAGTTGAGCCGGCGAATCTCGACGCTGGTGTCGATCCCGGTCAGCGTCGTCGCGGTCTCGGCGACCTCTTTGGCCCCGCGTTCGGCCATCCGGTCGAAGCCCTCGAGTTTGTCGTACTCGATGCCGTCGCTGGTTCGAAGCCGGTCTAACAGCCGCGACATCGACTCGCGTTTCGGCAGGAGGTAGTGGTTGAAGCCGACCTCGGTGCCGACAGTTTCGATCCGACTCTGGAAGAGCAACGCAAGGTCGTCGTCGGACGGTGCCTCGTCGATGTCGCCGAAAAACGGCTCGGCGGTCTGACCCTCGACGAACTCCGGCGTCGAAACGTCGATGACTGCCTCGAGCACGTCAGCCCAGCCGTCGATGAAACCGCTGTTCATGATGTGGCCGACCTCGGTCGCGGCGCTTTCGGTCATTTCGTCGAACGCGTCGACGTCACCGACGTCGGCGTCGACGGCAGCGTCGGGCCCTGCTTCCGAGAGCAGCGTTTCGACGACCTGCAACGCGCTCTCACGCTCGAAAACGACGATCGAGTAGCCCTCGATCGCGCCGGTCAGCTTGACACGGACACCGACTTTCTCGGTCGAATCATCGAAATCGTGGCGGATCTCCTCGCCACGCATGAAGTTGAGCTTCGTCACGCCGAGTTGTGTCTCGACGCCGAGCATGTGCGTGAGTCGGCCCGCCGCGAGGCCGGCCCCCTCTCGAGCCATCCGGTAGAACGTTCCCAGTGCGTTGACGTCGAGTTTCATGCGGTTTGGACGTCGATATCGTTGACCATTTCGACGAACTCTGCCAAGTCAGGGAAGGCGTAGATCTCGGCTTCGATCTGGTAGCTGGGGACTGCCAGGTCAGAATCGAAAAACAGCGCGAGATCGTCGCCGCCGAGACTCGCCGTCCGGGTAACGATGTCGCCAGCGGGTGCGTAGACGAGCTGTGGCGCGGCGATGTCGATCGCACGCCCGAGGACGTCAGCCCAGCCGTCGATAAAGCCGCTGGCCATCATATTGCCCATCTCTTCGACGGCACTTCTGGCCATCTTTCCGGAGACGTCTCCCATATCGTCGACGACATCGCGCAGCATGATCGCTGTGATCTTCTTTGCGCTCGCCTCGGGGAAGAGAATGAGGATGTGCCCGTGGGGTTCGTCGAGCAGTCGGACGCGGACGCCGACCCGCTTGCCGCCATCGAGCTGGGACTCGATGTCGTCGACGTCGATGAAGTTCGTCTTGGTTACCTCCATCTGGGCGTCCTCGCGGGTTAGTTTACTCATGTTGTCGGCGACGCCGTTCGTTCCGACTTTTGCCATCTCGTTTATGAAACTCAGCTTTCGAATGTCGACCATCATCGTCATGGGTTCCTCCGTAGGGTTGGATGTTCGCGTTCGTTCATAGTGTCGTCACGTCTAGAATGTTGACTACCTCCCCCCGCCCCCGAACCGTCGCACCGCTGATCCCCGGGACGCCGCTCATAAAGCCTTCGAACGGCTTGACGACGACCTCCTGTTGGCCACGGATCTCGTCACAGTGCAAGGCGACCTCGCGGACCTCCTCGCGGATGCGGACGACCATCCCGTCGCCATCTTCGCCGGCGGCCGGTGTCTCGAGGACGTCGGCCAGCGAGACGACTGGATAGTCGCCGACCTCGCCGGGGAGGACGGCCTCGCCGTCGACAGTCTCGATGGCCCGTGCGGACTCGACGTCGCGGACGGCCTTGGTCGGGACGCCGAACTCCTCGCCGCCGCTTTCGACGAACAGGATCTCGTCGATCGCGACGGTTACGGGGAGCGTCATCGTGACGGTCGTCCCCGCGCCTTCGTCGCTGTCGATCGAGACCGTTCCCTCGAGGTCCTCGACCGTCCGCTTGACGACGTCCATCCCGACGCCGCGGCCGCTGACGTCAGTCACCTCGTCGGCCGTCGAGAGGCCGGAATGGAAGATGAGGTCGTAGGCATCGTCGTCGGCCATCGCAGCCGCCTCGTCGTCCGTGAGGACGTCAGCGTCGACTGCCTCAGCGCGCAGGCGATCGGGATCGAGGCCGCTCCCGTCGTCCGTAACCGTGATCGTCACGCGGTCGCGTTCGCGCTCGGCGGTGACCTCGACAGTCCCCTCCAGGGGTTTGCCGGCCGCCTCACGCACGTCAGGCGATTCGATCCCATGATCGACGGCGTTGCGAACCAGGTGGATCAGCGGGTCGCCGATCCGATCGAGGATACTCCGGTCGAGTTCGACGTCCTCGCCGCTCATCTCGAAGGCGACCTGCTTGTCCTGATCGCGTGCAATGTCGCGGACGACTCGTGGCAGTCGGTTGGTCACCGTCTCGAGTGGCACTAGCCGAATGTCCATCACGGTCTCTTGGAGATCGCTCGTCAGATCCGACAGCGCGTCGAGTTCCGTCTGGATGGCAGCCTCATCCTCGTCGACCTCGGCGGCGTGTCGGAGCCGGACGCGGCTCGTCACGAGCCCCTCAACGAGGGTCAGCAATGAATCGATCTGCTCGATATCGACGCGAACCGACTGGACCTCGTCCGTCTCGTCGTCGTCCGGTTGCTCGTCTCGTTCGGGGACGTCGATATCCGGAATCACCAGCTCGGGTTCGTCGACGATCCGCACCACGCCGTCATCGGCCGCGTCGCCAGCAGAATCGGCTGCATCGTCACCGAATGACGCCGTCGACGGCGCGCTCGAGTCGTCACCAGCCTCCGAATCGGTCGTCGCGTCGAATCCGACATCGGCGCTGTCGAACGCCTCGGTCCCGTCGAACACATCGTCGTCGAGGACGTCCTCGAAGTCGTCATCAGCACCCTCGAACGAGTCAGTCGTGGGATCGGCGAATCCGCTGTCGTCGAATTCATCGTCGTCGAACGAGGCAGTCGCCGTCTCGAACGGGTCCGACTCGGCCGTCTCGTCTCCAAACGCGTCGTCGGCATCCGTGGAATCGACCGCGTCGGCGACAGCCGATTCGCCAAACGTCTCGTCGGTGTGAGTGACGTCCGCACCGAACGAGTCGTCAGCGACGGCATCGCCGTCGTCGCCGGTCTCGAACTTATCGGCGGGTTCGAAGCCACTGTCGTCGGTGTCGACGTCTGCTTCGTCAGTGTCGCCATCTGCCTCGTCGGCGTCCGCCGTCTCGAGGTCGTCGGCCGTCGCACGATCGTCGGTGTCCGCGTCTTCGACCGTTTCGTCGGCTGGCTCGAGGTCGTCTGCGCTCGTCTCGCCGGTCTCGACGATCGCATCGACGTCGACATCGTCGAACTCGCCGTCGTCACCGGCTGGCGCATCGACCAGCACGTCGTCGACTTCGCTTTCGGACGCGTCTTCGTCGAGAAACGAATCGTCGGCAGCGTTCTCGCCGAGGAGTTCGTCCATGCCGACTTCCTCCTCATCATCGAATTCGTCGAACTCGAGTTCGTCGAGTTCGTCTTGCAATTCGTCGAAGCCGACCATCTCGACCTCGTCTTTGAGCTCGTCGAAGACCGCACTGGCATCGTCGACCTCGTCGGGATCGGCGTCGACTGCAGCTGCGTCGTCATCCGTCGCCCCGGTCGAACCGGCGGTCGTCGTCGCGTCTGGTGCGGGTTCGGCAGGTGCGTCGACCGGCTCGTCGTCGAGGTCGCCGATTTCATCCTCGCCGAGTAGGTCGTCGAACGAGCCGGCTTCGCCCATGTCGTCAAACGGCTCGAGCTCGTCGTCGTCGATGCTTTCGACCTGCTCGTCTAGGTTGTCGAACTCGTCGAACTCGTCGAGGAGTTCATCGACTTCGAGTTCCTGGGCCTCTTCGGACGAAATGTCGTCGCCCGGATCGGCGTCAGGGGCGGACGGTGCCGACCCGTCGGAGATCTCGAACCGGTCGGTCACGTCGACGATCTCGAAGTCGTCGACCTCGTCGACCGGCTCGAGACCGGAAGCGATCGCAGCTTCGCCGACCGGGGTGGCGAAGACGGCATCGAATTCACCGTCGTACTCGTCAGCTTCGATTTGAGGCTGGGGCGGATCGGTGCCGATCAGATCGAAGGCATCGATCAACGCATCGACGACCAACTTCCCGTTGTTGACGTTCTCACGCTCGGTAATCGCAAGTCGGGCGAAATAGACGTCGTGGGTGTCGTCTGCCGGCGGATCGAACCGCGAACACACCGCGTCGATCTCGTCGTCCGAGGGGACGGGACGTCCCGTCGTCGCCTCGCGGTCCGTACCGTCGAGGCGGCTCCGAAGCGCGGCGATCGTCGCCGACGGATCGGTCTCGATTTCGCCGGTCGTGGCGACCTCGTCGACCATCGTCTCGAGTTCGTCGACGGCGTCGAAGACATCGTCCATCAGCCCCGGGGACACCTCGAGGTCGTCACCGCGGACGGCGTCGAGGATGTCCTCGATCGCGTGGGCGAGATCGCTGGCCGGTTCGAGTCCCATCGCCCCGCAGTTGCCCTTGAGCGTGTGTGCGATCCGGAAGATGTTCTCCATCGCCGCCTCGTCGTCGGGATCGCGCTCGAGGGTGAGCAAGGCGTTGTTCAGTTCTGTGATCCGTTCTTCGCTTTCCTGCACGAACTCTGTCAGATACTCAGTCATCGTTCTCACCGTCCGTCGTGAACGCGTCGACGATGGCATCAACGATCCCGTCTGCGGGTGCGACCGTGTCGACACAGCCGGTTTTGATTGCCTGACAGGGGATGCCAAAGACGGGGCTCGTCGCCTTGTCCTGTGCGATCGTATGGCCCTCAGCGGTTTTGATCGCCTCAATACCGGCCGCGCCATCGAATCCCATCCCAGTCAATACGACCCCACAGAGCCCGCTTGTGACCGCATCGGCGGCGCTTTCCATCGTCACGTCGATCGACGGTCGCACGCCGTGTACTCGCTCGCCGTCGCTGAGTCGCACGCGGAGACAGTCGTCGACCGCGGTAGCAACCTCGAGATGGGAGTCACCTGGTGCGACCGCGACCTCGCCGGGTTCGAGCCACTCGCCGTCGGACGCCTCGAAGACATCGTATGCGCTGTGTGCATCGATCCGGTCAGCGAACCGCTCCGTGAATCCGGGCGGCATGTGCTGGACGACCAGCACTTTCGCCTCGAGGTCGACCGGCAGTTGCTCGAACAGGCGTTCGACAATTTTCGGGCCGCCAGTCGATGCACCGAGAACGATCGTCGGCGCGGTCGTCCGCTCGGCGGGAAGCGACGCTGTGTCTTCGTCGGCCTCCAACGGCCGCTCGATTTCAGGGCGTGCGTTCGGCCCGACCGTCCCATGATCACCGGTTACCTGTACGTCGGCACTGCCGCCGGCGACGGCGTTTCCGGTGGTTGTCCCCTGCCCTGGCCCTGTATTGCCGGCGACTCTCGAGCGAGTCGCGTGGGCCGTCGCAGTGGCTCGAGCGAGCGCTACCGTCGAGACGTTCGCGTCGGCGAGTTCGTCGACTTTCGCGACGACCTCGTCGGTGAGCTGGACGATGGTCCGCGAATCGGAGCCGTCGGGTTTGTGGAGAAAGTCGATGGCACCACGCTCTAACGCATCGAGCGTCGCCTCCGCCCCGCGTTCGGTGTAGACACTGAGCATGAGAATCGGGGTCGGGTTCGTCGTCATGATCCGTTCGACGGCGTCGATGCCGTCTAACTCGGGCATCTCGACGTCCATCGTGATGACATCCGGATCGAACGTTCTGGCGAGCGCGACACCCTCCGAACCGTTCGCAGCCGTTTCGACCTCGTAGCCGGCGTCACCGAGTGCGTTGCCGATGACTGTCCGCATGAACCTCGAGTCGTCGACAACGAGTGCTCTCGTCATGCCGCGACGACGTCTGAAAGGGCCTTTCTGACGCTGGGTTCTTCGAACGGTTTCGTCACGTAGCCGTCCGCACCAGCCTTCACGGCGAGTTTCATCTTCTCACGCTGGCCGACGCTCGTACACATGATGACGCGGGCGTCCGGATCGATCTTCTTGATCGCTGCGGTCGCCTTGATGCCGTTGCATTTGGGCATCACGATGTCCATCATGACGATGTCGGGGTCGTGTTCTTTGTACATTTTGACGGCCTCTGCCCCGTTAGACGCCTCTCCGACGATGCGATAATCTTGTTCCAGAATCTGGCGCAATAGGTTTCGCATAAAATGAGAGTCGTCCACGATGAGCACCCCTGTCGACATTCAGTAGTACACCAAATTCTGGTAGCGATACAACTACCATAAATGCTGTCTCCCCATTATCAGTCGTGATAAATGTCAGAGACGATCCGGAGATTCCACGCGAACTGCGGTTTCGAACGTGTCCGATCGCGGCCGTACGCGTACTGTCTGCCGACTGGGTTTTGTATCGATTGGATACCCCAGCGAGAGAGTCTCCCTACGGTCTTCTGTCAGTCAGTGCCGGCCGGCCGCAACCCGCACTGCGGTCGGGCCGGGACAGCGAGACACCAGCCCGTATCACTGCTGTCCTGACGCCAACAGCATCCGTTCGACATCGATGAGTGCGGTTGCCTCGACCACGATCTCTTGTGTCACGTCAGTGGGTTCGTCGCCATCGGGTTCGTCGTTGACGTCTTCAGCCGATTCGATCTCGAACGTCTCGCCGATCGAACCGCCGAACCGACTGCTTGCGCCGCCAGCCGACGACAGCGTCGACGCGTCGTCGATACTGGACTCGGAGACACCGTCACCACCATCTGTGCGGTCGCTCACGGTCACGGTCGTCGACTCGTCAGACTGCGATCGCTCTCGTTCCTGTGTGACGAGTGCGACGACCAACGGATGCTCGAGGGCATCGCCGGAGAGGGGACTGTCGGCGACACTGTCGTCGTCGATCACGTTGCTCTCGGGGACGACCTCGACGCCGATCACGTTGTCGACGCGGATCGCAGCCGATTGCTGATCGCTCGGGCGATCGAACACGACCAGTCGCTCACGCCCCGTGTCGATCTCTGGGGTCGGGAAGTGAACCCGCGGATCGATGACTGCCGTAATCTCACCACGAAGGTCCATCAGCCCCTCGATCGCAGGCGGCGTTCGTGGCACTCGAGTTACCTCCGTGGGCGGTTCCGTGACCGTTCTGACGGCGTCGACCGGCAGCGCGAATCGGTATTCTCCGACGGTGACGAAAACGAACTGAACGACGTCTTCGTCGTCGCCATCGGCGTCGGCACTGCCCGACTCGCGGGGTCGATCGGTGCCGTCGATATCGATTCCAAGAAGCTTTTCTGAGAGATCCGGGGCCATCGTCCTGTTCGTGTATCAGAGTCCATCACTAAAACGTTGACTCCGACGTGTGTGTTCATTCGATTTATGTATCACCGTCGTTACCATCCGGTTGAACGATTCGGTGCGTTCATTTTCTCCGTCGACCGTGTTCAGAGTAAATGGGACCGGCACCGAACCACGATGGGGCAACCGCCGACGACAAACGGGTGACCGTCCTCACGTTCGACCTCGAGGATCGACGCTACTGTGTCAGCGCTGAGTCGGTCGCCTCAGTCCTCGGCATCGCGGACGACTCTGCACTCGCGGACGCCGATGATCCGTGGAACGCGGGGGCGATCACCGTCGCCGGCGAGCGGGTCAGGGTGGTCGACCTCCCACGAGTGTTCGGCGCGTCGTTTCGCACAATGGCCCGCGTCGCTGCCCCGAAACTGCTCGTCTTCGACGCCACCGACGACACCGGTCGGTATTACGGCTGGCTGATCGACGACGTGGGAACAACCAGCGACGTTCGACCCGCCGCGCTTGAGCCGCCGCAGGTGAACACAACCTACGTCAAGGGCCGCCTCGAGATCGAGGGCCGGGATGTCGTCTGGCTGAATGAACAACCGATGCACGGTTGAAGCCGATTCGAGCACTCGACTCGAGTGTGTGGCGACGGCTTCGATCGTTATCGAGACGCGGTCAGACGGGGACGGACCGGTGTCGGCAGTGTCTATAGGAGTCCTGGCGGTCCATCATCGGAATCGTCGTCGAGATCGAGACCGAACTCCTCGCGCTGTTCGCGGAGTCGCTTGACCTGCCGGTAGTAGTATCCGATGCCGATCCCACCGAAGAGGACGACGACACCGGTGAGACCGAGGAACAACGGAATGTCACGCGCGAGGTAGTATCGTAGCGAGATCGGACGATCCGCCTCGATCTCGTCCCAGGAGAGGCGTACCTGCCCGTCGACGACCTCGCGTTCGTACCCGTTCGGTGAGATTTCGCCGAACAAGAAGTTCGACGCCCGATGATTCTCGGGCAGTCGCACCTCGTAGGAGCCCGTGACGTACGCCGGCTGGCGGAACGTCTTCCGGCCGGCATCGCCAGAGAACGCGAGCGTGCCGTTCTCGTCGGGGACGGAGATGGTCGTCGCCGACCCGCCCTGTTCGATCTCGAGGTCCGAGCCGTTGACCTCGGTCCCGTTTGGATACCAGTAGCGAACGCTGTAGATATCCAGCGGTTCCTGACTGTAGATCGTCGACTGAGACAGCGAGAGCTCCTCGGTTCCGTTTAAGTCGTAGACCGTTCGGTACTCGCCGCTGCTGAGGAGGTCGCCGTCATCGAGCGCGATCGTGACGTCAGCGTCGCTGTCGCGAACGTCGCTGTAGTTTTGCTCGCGGTCGAGTTGCTCGTCGGAGATACCGCCGGAAAACGCCGTACAGCCGGCTCCCAGCAACAGCAAGGCGACTGCGACCGTCGCGAACACGAGCCGGCGATTCATACTAGGGAACGACACAGCGCAGTTCGGCCGGGAGGTACTCGCCGACGCTTGCGAGCAGGCCCGGCGGGTCGGTGTCTTCGGTACAAACGACGCTTTGCTCGAGCAAGCCGAGTCGCTCGACGGTGATGTAGTCCTGTGCGTGGCCGGCACGATTGAGCGTGGCTCGCACTTCCGCGCGGGTGGCGCTGTTGACGTTGAGTCGGCCGTCGCCGCGAGTCCACTCGTAGAGGCGGTCCTGGGTTTCGTCTGCGAGTCGGGATGGTTCGGTATCCCCACCGTAGACGAACTGCAGCGGCATGTGTTGGACCAATCCGTACCGGTCGCGGATCTGTATCGCCGATCCCGGGCCGAGCCCGAGTTCGTCGGTCGGAATCCGGACACCGTCGCCCTGCCCTGCATCGAGGACGAAGCCGTCCTCGTCCCAGGACTCGAGCGTGCCGGTGTAGGTCTCGCCGGCCTCGAGATCGGGGACGATCTCGCCGAACTCCTCGCGGAGGACGTTGCGTGCGACGGTGGCGTCGTCGCCCTCGATCGTCACCGACGGGAAGTCGTCGTGGCGGATCCCGAGATCGAACTCGACGTCGAGGTCGCCGATCTCGTTGTCAACCAGCGAGCGCAGCGAATCCTGTGCGCGCTGGCGAGCGTCTCCCTCGACGTACAGTTTGGTTGCAAGTACGACCATTAGGCGTCCGCGTCGATGTTGAGTTCGTCCTCAAGCGCGTCGAGGCGGTCGTCCATCGCATTGACCAGGCGGTCGTTTTCCATCGATTCTAGCGGCGAGCCACATTCGGGACACTCGAAGCCGAAGTCCATCGCCTCGCCGAACTCGAAGCGGATTGAACAGATCTCACAGAGGTAGAACTCGTGGTTGCGCTCGTACTCCTGGCGCTCTTCTAAGGCCTCGTGGAGTCGGTACATCTCCTCTTCTAAGTTCTCCGGGATGTTGTCGTACTCGAACGTCCAGAGGTAGGTCAGCCACCCCGAGTCCTCGTCGCGCAGCCGTCGATAGGTCGCGAGATCGTTCTCGTAGAGAATGAACAGCGCGCGCCGCACGTCGTTCAACTCGAGGTCGAGTTCCTCGGCGAGTTCCTCGTCGGTGACCTCGCCGTCCGGTGGTGCCGCTGCGACGGGCATCCCCGTGGGACCGACCAGCTCGTGCAAATATTTCTGAATTACTGGATCCTCGAGCAGGTCCTCAAAAGCCATTGCCTACACGTAACGGCATGAAGCCATTAAGTCTTGTTAACTCCCGCGCATCATGTCGCGCCGCGTCGCGAGTGTCCGACCGGCGCGGCCGGTTCAATCGTGGTGGTCGTCCGCGTCGTCGGCCGGCACGACGCGCTTGCCCGTCTCCATTGGGATCACCGTCCGATCGGCGTTGTCCCATTCTTGCTCGAGTTCGCGGCCCTCGAACAGCCGGTCGAGGAAGACGGCGAGTCCCGCGACTTCGGAGTGGGGCTGGTTGGTGACGCCGACGTTCCAATCGGCCTCCTCGTAGACGTCGAAGGAGACCTTCTCGGAGCCGACCACGAGCAAGAGCGCCTCACCCTCGCTGTCGTGGGCCGTCCGGATCTCGGCGTCGACGTCCTGGACGCGCTCGCCGTACATCGTGAGGTGGACGACCTTCCCCTCCCAGTTGCGGATAACGGCGTGGGGCGAGTCGGTCAGTTCGGCCTCGAAGGGGCCGCCAAAGCGGTCGGTGATGTCCCTGACGGTCTCGAGCGACTGGCCGGCGTTGTCGGGAAAGAGGACGCGGTCGGCACCCAGTGCCCGCGCGGTCAGGCCGACGTGGGTCGTCATCCGTTCGTCTCGGCCGGGGCGGTGGCCGAGCCGAAGGACGGCGACCTCGCTGTCGTCGTGCATGCTCGCACCCACTCTCGGAGCAGGTTAGGGGGTTTCGCTTTCCATCTGCCCGATCGTCTCGGATTCGCAGGATCGGTATCGGTAAGGTGGGGCCACTCCACAGGGCGACCATGAACGTCACTATCACGCCCTCGCACGTCGCCGGGGCGGCGCGGGCACCGCCGTCGAAGAGCTACACGCACCGTGCAATCCTCGCGGCGGGTTACGCTGACGAGGCGATCGTCCGCGACGCCCTCTGGAGTGCGGACACGCAGGCGACCGCCCGAACCGTCGAGTTGTTCGGCGGCGATGTCGACCGACACGACGACGGTACCCTCGAGATCGACGGCTTCGACGGCCGCCCCGACGTGCCGGCGGACGTCATCGACTGTGCGAACAGCGGCACGACGATGCGGCTTGTCACCGCGGCAGCGGCGCTTGCCGACGGCACGTCGGTGCTGACTGGCGACGAATCGCTGCGCTCGCGTCCCCAGGGGCCGCTGCTCGAGGCGCTCGCCGACCTCGGCGTGGAAGCAGACAGCACGCGCGGAAACGGGCAGGCCCCGCTGGTCGTCACCGGCCCACTCGCTGGCGGCGAAGTCTCGATTCCGGGCGACGTCTCCTCGCAGTACATCACCGCCCTGCTGATGGCCGGTGCGGTCACAGACGAGGGAATCGAACTCGACCTCGAGACCGACCTCAAATCCGCGCCGTACGTCGACATCACGCTCGAGGTACTCGCCGATTTCGGCGTCGAGGCCCACAAGACAGAGACCGGCTTCGCGGTCGACGGCGGACAATCCTACGCGCCGACCGGTGGCGAGTACGCGGTCCCCGGGGACTTCTCGTCGATCTCCTACCCGCTGGCGGCGGGTGCGATCGCCGCTGCCGAGGGCGAGACGGTTCGCATCGAGGGCGCACAGCCGAGTGCACAGGGCGACAGCGCCATCGTCGAGATCGTCGAGCGGATGGGTGCCGACGTCGACTGGAATCAGGACGCGGGAACGATCGACGTCTCGCGGGCCCCGCTCTCCGGCATCGAAGTCGACGTCGAGGACACGCCGGATCTGCTCCCGACGATTGCAACGCTGGGGGCCGTCGCCGACGGCGATACCCACATCACGAACGCCGAGCACGTCCGCTACAAGGAAACCGACCGCGTGAGCGCGATGGCCGAAGAGCTCGGGAAAATGGGCGTTGAGACCACCGAAAAACAGGATTCGCTGATGATCCACGGCGGCGCGTCGGAACTCGAGGGGGCGACTGTCTCGGGCCGCGACGACCACCGGATCATCATGGCGCTTTCCCTCGCAGGACTGGTCGCCGACGGCGAGACCACCATCGAGGGAGCAGACCACGTCGACGTGTCATTCCCCGGCTTTTTCGAGTTGCTCGAGGAGTTGGGCGTCTCCCTCGAGCGACGGGCGTAACCGCGGTGTGGCGTCGGGCGGCCGACACACGACGCGGTCACGGTCCTCTCGAGCTCGAAAGTAACGAGTTGAAGATCTTCTTCTGTGCGCGCCGGAGGTGCTGATGGAACGTCGCCGGTGCGATCTCGAGCGACGCAGAGACGTCCTCGCCGGAGGCGTCGCGGGGCCACTCGAAAAAGCCCGCGTGATAGGCTGCCTCGAGGGCCGCTCGCTGGCGATCAGTAAGCTCGTCTGTCAGCACGTGGCGGATGCGTTCGGCGGTCGTGTCGGGGCGCGTGATCTGGCGGTGTTTCAGCAGTTCCGCGGCTGGATAGGTCGTCTGTACGACATCGATTGCGCGCCGAACGTCGGCACCCGGTGCGAGGAGGACCGTCATCCGGTAGTCGCCGTCTTCGACGACGACCCGCTCGATGGCCCCGCCCAGCGAGGCGACCGTCGACAGCACCGGTGGATCGGAAAGCCGGAGTTCGAAACTCGTTGGCCCGTCTGCGGTCCGGTAGGTTATGTCCGCCCAGTGTGGGATCGTGTCGACGAGCGCGTCCATCCCTGCGATAGCATCCTCGGTGAGCGTCCCGTAGGCGAGATACTCGTCGTTCTCGATGGGGATGATGTGGTCGAGCGTGATCGTGCCGGCGGCCGTCGCGTTGGCTCCGACGGCGGCAAAGATATCGCGAACACGAAACTGGAGTTCGACGACGTCGTCGCTCATCAACGCCCGCTTGCGCTCGGTGGCAGCGATCGCGTGGCCCACGACCTCTCCAAGTTGACTGATAACCGTCCGTTCCTCACCCTCGAACGCGTTCGGTCGGTCAGCATAAACGTTCAATACCCCGTAGACGGTGTCCTCGTAGATGATTGGGATCGCTGCCGACGAGCGGAAGCCGTACCGTTCGATATGGTCGCGCCAAGGGTCATGTCTGCTGTCAGCCTCGATATCCTGTGTCGTCTGAATCTCACGCTCGAGAATCGCCCGTCCCGTTGGCCCTTTGCTGCGCTCGTCGTCGGGATCGGTCGAGATCGTGATCTCGTCGAGATAGCCCTCAACGCCAGCCTCTGCTCGCAGGTTCACCGTCTGTGAGCCAACGTCGACGTCGCCGACCCAGGCGAACAGATACGACTCTGCCTCGGCGAGGCGCTCGCAGACGACGCGCTCGATCTCTTCGCGTGTCGACTGCGCGATCACCTCGTCGGTGATGCTGCGGACGACATCGTTGAGATTATTGAGTGCAGCGAGTTGCTCGCGCTGGCGCTCGAGGTCCTGTTCGTGCTCGATCCGTTCAGTGATGTCCTGAAACGCACCACGGAGCGCGACCACTTCGCCGTCAGTTTGCACGACATTACAAATCGCTCGAACCCATCGTTGGTCGCCATCGTCAGGCTGTAATCGAAGTGTTAGATCAAACGACTCGCCCTCCTCGATCGCGTGCTCGATCGCCTCGCGGATCCGCGGCCGATCTTCGGGATGGTAGAACGAAATCCCGTCCGCGAGGTCGACCTCCTGCTCCGGCGAGAGCCCGTGGATGCGATAAACCTCGTCGGTCCACCGGAGGTCGGCAGGCGTCGTACTCACGTCGAGTTCCCAGGCCCCAACGTTGGCCAGTTGCTGTGATTGTTCGAGCAGTTCCGTCGTTCGCTCGAGGCTGGCCTCGTGTTCGCGGAGCTGGCGCTCTTTTCGTTTGCGCTCAGTGATGTCCTGATAAATTGCCATGCCGCTGAACACGATCCCATCGTCGTCGGTTACGGGAGAGACATGTATCCACAGCTCGCGGCCGTCTTGTGTCACCTCGAACGTCGTCGTTTCGCCCTCGAGCGCGCGCTGATAGGCTGTCTCGACCTGATCGCAGGTTGCTGGCTCGGTGAACAATGTGCCGGCTGGCGCGCCGACAAGTTGGTCCGGACCAAGACGACACTGTTTGACGAGCTCGCCACCGACAAGCGTGTACTCGAGATCGTCGTCGAAGAGTGTGACCATGCCGTTCGGGAAGTTCTCGACGAGGGTGCGATAGCGACGTTCCGATTCTTCGAGGTCACGTTCGCGCTCCTTTTGCTCGCTAATATCCGTAAAGTAAACCGAGAGCCCGGACTCCGAAGGGAACACCTTGACGATCTCTCAGATGTCGAGCGGCGCAGAGTAGCGTTCGAAACTCGTCGCAGTCTGGGTAGCCAGCGCCGTTTCGTACCGGTCACGGAGCGGATCATCGACGGGGACGGACAGCGCCTGCCAGATGTTTCTGCCAAGCAGTTCGGATTCGGCGTGGCCCAGCAACGTTTCGGCGCGGTCGTTGACGTAGGTAAATCGGAACTCGTCGTCGAGTGCGTAGAACGCGTCGTCGATCCGCTCGAAGACCGCATCGAGTTCGGCTTCGAGGTCGTCGTGCTGGCGCTCGAGACGTTTCGCCTGCTCTTTCAGTTGCGTAATGTCGTCGACCGTAACGATGACACCGGCGTCATCGTCGAGTGGCTCAGCGTTTATTGAGAGCCACCGCGTCTGTCCGTCACAACCCTCGACCTGACCGTGCTGGTTGACGACCGACTCGCCGGTCGCGAGCGCCCGCGCTGCTGGCCGCTCCGAATATGGGATCACATCCCCGTCCTCGTCGAGCAGGGGCAAGCCGCCAAGCACGTATGTTTCCGGGTCGGTCCCAGTCAACCCCAGACACTTCGAGAACTGTTGGTTTGCGCGCCGGATTTCGCCGTCGGTATCGAAGATTGCGATCCCCGTCGGACTGGCCTCGAGGACGCGCTCGAGGAGGGTTCGTTCCGTGTGACAGGCGTGTGCCGAGCGTTTCCGATCTGTCACGTCGTAGTAGAGTTCGATTCGAGCCAGCATAATCGCCGGACTCGATCGGCTTGCTCCGGTATTCGAGCCAGCGTTCCTCGCGGTCTTCGCCGGCCGTGACGTGACACTCGAACCGTTCGATGTCCGTATTATCTTCGTCGGCCGCCAGCACGGCATTGGCGAACGAAACACCGTCGTCGACGACGGTCGAGAGGTGCTCGGTTACGAGCGCTCGGTTGTCCCGGCCGAGGGCACCGTCGCGGTCGAGACCGAAATACCGCTCGGCCGTCTCGTTGAGCCACACCACCTCGCGGTCCGCATCGAGGACGAAGAGGCCGATCTCGGCGGCATCGATTACGTCGATCAGCGGTCCAGCAACGGCGGGACGGTCCTCGCCGGCGGTGGTCCGATCGGCCGCTGACGGTGGTCGCCACCAGACACGTGCACTCGCTCCGACTTTCTTGGTCTCGAGTCGGCCGTGCTCGACGAGCCGATCCAACCGGTCGTACGTGCTCCGTCTCCCGAGATCGAGCCTGTCAGCCACCTCGTTGGTCGTCCGTGGGACCCCAGCGTCGTCGAAACATGCAAGCGTTTCCCGGAGGTTTTCGGTCAACGCGGAAGCCGTCATTGCGTTCTACAACGCGACTCGGTCCCTATAACCCCTCCGCCGACGGAGCGTATTCCGGAACGGGAAAACGAGATTCCCACAGGCAGTCCAGCGTGTGGATACGGGACTGTAGTGGGGGCGACATATGGCGGGTTCCCAGCAGAGAATTACCTAATTATATCTAGCGCACGCTTCCGGAAAGCCCGGAACGAGTAGAAAACGATGACACAATCGCTACGCGATCGTCTGGAGGTCCCTCCCATCGTGGACGAGCGCGACCGATTGCTCGCGTCCCAACGGTGTCGGCTCGTCCTCGAGCACTTTGCAGGACGGGCCGACCCCGTCGACCTCACCGCGCTGGCGTCGGCAATCGCCACGCGAGAACAGAACCACGACACAGGCCACGAGTGCGTCGAGCACGTCGCGATCTCGCGCCACCACGTCCACCTCTCCATGCTGTCTCAGTTCGGTCTCCTCGAGTACGACGCCGGCAACGCGCGGGTCGCATCGTGTCCGAGCCGTGCTGACACTCGTACACTTCCGATCTCATGAAAGCTATGACACGTCGTACGTCGTCTCGAGATACGTAACCAGCCGTTCGACCAGCTCCGGATCGTACGTCCAGAACCCGTAGAATTCGTCCGGACGGCGCTCTTTTGCGAGTAACGCACAGGCTTCCAGTTCGTTGTCGCCACCATCGAAGACCACGAACCAGTAGTTGCCGAGTTCGCTGCCGGTCTCAGAGACGACGGTCACTCCCTCGGGGACCGGCTCGGTCCAGTCGTCGCCGAGAAACACCGCGACCGTCAGCGAGCCGTAGCTCCCGAACCGATCGTAGACCTCTCGCTGTGCGGCAAGCGCCGTCGCACGTTCGAAGCCCGTGTACAGTCGACCAGTGCCGACGCGCCACGCCCGATCTTCAATCTCGCGGGACGTTGCCAACATCTGCCGCGGGCGATACGACGTAAACAGTGTCTTCTCGAGGAAGCTGAACAGGTTCGTTCGGTCATCCGCCGTCTCCGCAAGCTCCCACGGCGGATGAATCCGCGGCGAGAGCATCGCCTGAAATCCGTCGAGCCCCAGCGCGCCCCGAAACTCACCGGTGACATCCCGTATGATCACGAACCCCGGCTCGTCGAGCGAGCCGAGCGACTGGTGGCGGACATCGACGTTTCGCGTCTCGAACTGCCGGCGCAGTGCCTCGAGGATCGCGTCGTCGTTGGTGTGGACCTCGAGCGTTTTTCGCTCGCGTTCGACCGTTTCGATGAATTCACCAAGCGAGTTCATGCTTCCGTGTCGGTCACGCCCAACGCGTCGCTGACGGCGTCCGGAATGTCGGTCTCAGAGACGGCCTTCGTCTCGGTATCGAACGCGATGAACCCCAGTTCAGCGAGTCGAGGAAGGATCGCGTGATACAGTCGCAGCTGAATCTGCTCGCGATCGGACGGCGCAGCGATCGCTCCCGTCTCGCTTGCGACTTTGGCAGTGACCACATCGGCAAGTTCCTCGAGCGTCGGCGCTGGATGGTCGTGGAGATAGACGAGCACGGCGCGGGTGTGGCGGTCCCCGAGCAAGCGGACGACATCGTCGAACGGGAACTCGTCGGCCGCTTCCCGGAGCGCATACAGATCGGGCTCGAACTGTTCGTCGCCCATGGGTAGTTGTGTGTTGGCATGCAACAAATAGATACGCACGTCGCCTGCAGCGACAGCCAACGATTGTTGGGCCACACGCCTACGTGACGTGTGTTGGCATACGCGTTCGCTGCCCGCTGTCAGTAACAGTTCGATCCGATCTATCTAGACAGCGTTCGAGCGTCGTGCGAGAATCCTGCAGGGCTAAGTGTCCCCGTCTCTGAGGACGTGATAATGAACGGCAACCGCTTCGGTCGCCTCTTTCAGGTGACCACGTTCGGCGAGAGCCACGGGGAGGCGATGGGCTGTACCATCTCGGGCTGTCCCGCCGGCCTCGAGCTCTCCGCAGAGGACATTCAGGAAGACCTCGATCGGCGCAAGCCGGGCCAGTCGATGATCACGACCAGCCGTGGCGAACCCGACGCCGTCTCGATCAAATCCGGGATTCAGGACGGCTACACGACAGGGACGCCGATCGGGCTCGTCATCCAGAACAAAGACGCCCGCTCGGGCAAGTACGAACCGTTCATCACCGCGCCACGACCCAGCCACGGCGACTTTACTTACTCGGCAAAGTTCGGCACCCGCAACTGGGGCGGCGGCGGCCGCTCGTCGGCCCGCGAAACGGTCAACTGGGTCGCCGCAGGCGCGATCGCAAAGAAACTGCTCGCACGCGAAGGGATCGAACTCAAAGCCCACGTCAACCAGATCGGTGACATTGAGGCCCCCGAGGTGAGCTTCGAGGAGATGCTCGAGCACAGCGAGGAAAACGACGTTCGGTGTGCCCACCCCGAAACCGCCGAGGAGATGCAAGAGCGGATCGCGGAGTATCAGGAGGAAGGCGACTCCATCGGCGGCAGCATCTACTTCGAGGCACAGGGCGTCCCCGTCGGCCTCGGCGCGCCGCGCTTTGACTCCCTCTCCGCGCGACTCGGCCAGGCCATGATGGCCGTCCCGGCGGCGACGGCTTTCGAGTTCGGCCTCGGAACCGAGGCTGCCGAGTGGACCGGCAAAGAGCGCAACGACGACTGGGAGTTCGACGACAGCGAGGGGCATCGCGCCTCGGAGGAGAGTAGCGCGGAGCAAAGCTCCGCGGACAGTCAAGCGGCGAAGCCGCGAGACGACGGCGACGAGCCGCGAACGTGGGGCAATCCGACGCCGGTCGAGAACGACCACGGCGGCATTCAGGGCGGTATCAGCTCCGGCGAACCGATCTACGGCGAGGTCACGCTGCACGCACCGACGTCGATCCCGAAGGCCCAGCAGACCGCCGACTGGGAAACCGGCGAACTCAAAGAGGAGAAGGTCATCGGCCGCCACGACCCCGTCCTCCCGCCGCGTGGCGTCCCCGTCGTCGAGGCGATGCTCGCGCTGACGCTCGTCGACTTCATGCTCCTGTCGGGCCGGCTCAACCCCGACCGCGTCGACGACCAGCCCGGCAAGTACGACACAGACTACCACCCGAGCAACCCGCGCAACGAGTAGCGAACCGACACCGGCGTTCTGCCGGCACGCGGCGCGCGCTGTATCCGCGCAAACCAACCGATCGCAGTCGAACGGCATGTCAGCTCGAGTGTCTTTTCTCGAGCGTAACACCTAACCCACCGTCTGTGGTCGACGACATATGCGGGATTTTCACGTCCACTCGAACTACTCGGACGGCGAATTCCTCCGGTCGATGGCCCAAGCCGCCGCGTCGGCCGGACTCGAGGGCGTCGGCTTCGCCGACCACTGCAACGTGGCCACGCGTGACCACCACGCGTCGATGCGTAGCGTCTACGGGTTCAACCTCGATCTTACCTACGAGCGCCGGCGGCAGGGGATCGACCGCCTGCGCGAGGAGTTCGACCTCGAGATCTACGACGCCGTCGAGATGGACTACGATCCGCGCGACGAGGCCGCCATCGACGCCTTTCTCTCGGAGGCGGGCTTCGACTATGCGATCGGGAGCGTCCACGACGTCGATGGTCGCAACGTGCAGGTTCCGTCCCACTTCGATTCGATGAGCAACACCGAGTGTGATGCGGTCGTCGACGCGTATTTCGAACAACTCGTTGCACTCGTCGAATCGGAACTGTTCGAGATCGCAGCGCACGTCGATTTACTCGAGCGGACGCCGCCGCTGCGGGGCCGAGCGACCGACGACCACTATCGACGCGTGGCACGGGCGTTCGCCGAGTCGCGGACGATTCCGGAGGTCAACGCCGGACGGGCGCTGTCCGACGCCGACATCGTCCACCCGTCCGACCGATTTCTCTCCATTCTGCGCGAGTACGACGTGGCCGTGACCGTCGGCACCGACTCGCATCGGCCGAGCGAACTCCCTGATCGGGCCGACTTCCTTGCTGATTTCGTCCATGAAACGGGGCTCGAGCCGGTTGATCCCGACAGGCTCGCGAAGTAGTCGAACCGGTCAGTCCGGTCTGCACGATGACGACGGACTCGAGTTACAACAGCAAAGAGCCGAGACGCGAACAGCAATCGACGGTCGCTGGCCTGACCGTCGCGTACAGCAATTATCGAATCGAATTCGCCGATATCGGACACATTCACGATTCTCGACTGGTTTCTCGAGTGGTACCACCTAAAGATAGCTGCTAGATATATGTGTGGTGGTACCGTACCACAGTAGTGGCACAATGACAGAGTTAGACCTTGACAGTGCGGATGGCAGGCAAGAGGCGTTACGCCGGATGGTAACGATCCGGGCGTTCGACCAGGAGGCGGGGAATCGATTCGCAGACGGCGAGATTCCGGGTTTCGTCCATCTCTATATCGGTGAGGAGGCGGTCGGTGTCGGCACCTGTGCGGCACTCGAGTCCGACGACTATATCGCGAGTACACATCGTGGGCACGGCCACTGTATCGCGAAGGGGCTCGATCCGAAGTATATGATGGCCGAACTCTACGGCAAGGCTGAGGGCTACTGTAACGGCAAGGGTGGGTCGATGCACATCGCGGACGTCGACGCCGGGATGCTCGGCGCGAACGGCATCGTCGGTGCGGGGCCGCCGATGGCGACCGGCGCGGCGCTGTCCATCGACTACCAAGACCGCGACGAGGTCGCGGTCGGCTTCCTCGGTGACGGAGCCGTCGCGCAGGGACAGGTCCACGAAGCGATCAACCTCGCCTCGACCTGGGACCTGCCGGCCATCTTCGTCGTCGAGAACAACCACTATGGGGAGGGGACGCCGGTCGAGAAACAGCACAACCTCGACAACCTGAGCGATACGGCCCAGGCCTACGACATCCCCGGCGTGACGGTCGACGGCATGGACATCACTGCCGTCGCGGAGGCCGTCGCTGAAGCCCGTGACCGAGCCCGTGCCGGCGACGGGCCGACGATGGTCGAAGCCCAGACGTACCGCTACCGCGGCCACTACGAGGGCGACGAGGAGCCCTACCGCGACGACGATGAGATCGAACGCTGGAAAGAGCAAGATCCGATTGAATCGTTCAAAGACCGACTGATCGAGCGCGGCGAACTGACCCAAGAGGAGTTCGACGACCTCGAGTCCGAGATCGAGTCGACGATCGACGACGCCATCGAGTACGCGCAGGCAGCGGACTATCCGGAGCCAAGCGCGGCCTACGAGGACATGTTCGTCGACCAGCCACCAGAACTCCAGCACTTTGCGAACGTCGCACGGACCGACGGCGGCGCAAACGGCGGTGACCACCGATGACAGCACAGGCAGAACTCGAACTCGAAACCGAGACGATGACCGTACGGGAGGCGATCCGACAGGGCCTCCGCGAAGAACTCGAGCGTGACGAGGATGTCTACCTGATGGGCGAAGACGTCGGGCTCTTTGGCGGCGTCCTCGAGGTAACGGGCGGCCTCTACGAGGAGTTCGGCGGCGAGCGGGTCCGGGATACGCCGATCAGTGAGGCCGGCTTTATGGGTGCGGCAACCGGCGCAGCGGCGACGGGCACGCGGCCGGTCGTCGAGCTCATGTTCTCGGATTTCATGGGCGTCTCGATGGAACAGATCATGAACCAGATGGCGAAGATGCACTACATGTTCGGCGGGAAAGCCGAACTCCCAGTCACCGTCCGAACGACAGAGGGCGGTGGGATGGGTGCTGCCAGCCAGCACTCGGGGACGGTCCATACCTGGATCGCACACTTCCCAGGACTGAAGGCCGTCGCGCCGGGAACCGCCGCGAGTGCAAAAGGGCTGACAAAGGCCGCCATCCGCTCGGATGACCCCGTCTTCGTCTTCGAGAACAAAATGATCTACGAGCAGTCGGGCCAAGTCCCGACCGACGAGGACTTCACGGTTCCGATCGGGAAGGCGGCCGTCGAACGCGAGGGCGAGGACGTCACCGTCGTCGCCACCCAGCGACTCGTCGGCGAGTCACTCGGCGTAGCTGACTCGCTCGAGGGCGACGTGAGCGTCGAGGTCATCGACCCGCGCTCGCTGTATCCGCTCGATACCGACACGATCGTCGAGAGCGTCGAGAAGACCGGCCGGCTGGTCGTCGCTGACGAGAGTCCGCTTTCGTATGGGACGCACGCGGAAATCATCGCTCGTGTCCAAGAAGAGGCGTTCTTCAGCCTCGACGCACCGATCATGCGGGTCGGCACGCCTGACACGCACATGCCGTTCAGCCCGCCGCTCGAGCAGGAGGTCCTGCCCGGCGACGACGACGTCAAAGCCGCGATCCAGCGGATCTCGTAGCGGGGCCGCCACGTGGCGACTATCGGACTGATCGTCAACCCCGCGGCAGGTCGTGACATTCGCCGGCTCACCGGCGGCGCGAGCGTCGTCGACAACTACGCGAAGCGCCGGGTCGCCGAGTGTGTCTGTGACGGCTTGACCATCACGGGCGAGCCCCTCGAGGTGCTCGTCATGCCCGACCGGACGGGAATCGCCGACCACGCGGTCGCGGAGGCTCCCGCGGAGACCGACGCGACGACGCTCGAGATGCCGATCGAGGAGAGTTCGGCCGACACCCGACGGGCAGCAGCCCGCTTTCGCGAGGAAGCCGACGCTGCAGTCGTCCTCGGCGGCGACGGCACGACCCGCGACGCCGCGCTCGAACTCGGCGACGTGCCACTGGTCGCGGTTTCGACGGGGACGAACAACGTCGTGCCGTCGGCCGTCGACGGCACCGTTGCGGGCGCGGCTGCGGCACTCGTCGCGACTGGAACGGTCCCAGCCGACGCGGTGACAACGCGACACGGTACGGTCGAGGCACGCGCCGAGACGTCGACCGGCGAGCGGCGGCTGACCGGACTTGCAGCCGCAGAGGTCTCCTCGAAGTCGTTTATTGGGACACGCGCGCTGCTCGATCCGTCCGACCTCCGTGGCGGGGTCGTGTCACAGGCCCACCCCAGTAACATCGGGCTCCCAGCCGTCGCAGGCGCTCTCGAGCCACTTTCCCCCACCGACCCCGGCGGCGTCGCCGTCCGACTTACTGATCCCGACGATGCGCCCCGATGTGTCCGCGCGATCGTCGCGCCGGGCGTCACCGCGACGGTCGGCGTCACGTCGTGCGACCGACTCGAGCCGGGCGAACCCGCCACGTTCGACGTGCCCGACGGTGTCGTCGGTGCCGACGGCGAGCGCGAACTCGAACTCACCGACGCGACGGTCGAACTGACGCCTGTTCCGGACGGGCCGCGACTCGTCGATATCGACGCGACGCTCGAGCGGGGTGCACAAGCGGGCGGCTTCGAGATTCCCGCCGTCGACGAGCCGCAGAGAGAGTAGCCGCTCCGAGTCGGCGGGCAAAGCGTTACGTCGACTGTCGTGGTAGCGATATCCGCTACAATGGCAACAGATAACATTCCACATGTAGATGTCGAAATTCCGGAACTGTCGCAGATCGCGTTCGTCGTCGAGGATATCGACGACGGGATGGACCGGTTCGGCTCGATCCTCGGGGTTGGCCCCTGGGAAGTCTACCGGTTCGAGCCGCCGACGCTCACCGACCGGACCTACCACGGCGAGTCACACGAGTATTCGATGGTACTCGCGCTCACCCAGCTCGGCGAGACGATGATCGAGCTGATCGAACCGCTCGAGGGTGAGAGCATTTACACGGAACATCTCGAGGACCACGGCGAAGGGCTCCATCACGTTGCCTGTTTCGCGTTCGACGATCCGCACGCGGTCGTCGAGGCGTTCGAGGACGCTGGCCTACCGGTCATCCAGAGCGGCAACTACGGCGGCACCGAGTACTGGTACTTCGACACCGCCGACGAACTCAACGGCGCGATCTTCGAGACCGCGGCGAACGTTGACGCGATGCCGGAACCGGATCGGACGTATCCAGAGTAACGGGACCGTCAAACGGCCCGGCCGATTTTAGAGGCGCTCCCAGGTGAGGTCCAACTCGAGGTCCTCCCGAAGCATCTGCGAGACGTGACAGCCCCGCTCCCCGAGGTCGACGAGCCGGTCGACGGCCTCGTCGTCTTCGTCGGTTGCAAGGCGGATCGTCGCCGCGATGTCCTCGACTGATCCCTCCTCCGGCGTCGCATCGACGTCGACCTGGATCTCCGCGACCGACATGTCGCGTTTGCTCGCCTGGAATCGGGTACTCAGCGAGAGACAGGCGGCGAGGCCACTGAGGGCGACGTCGACCGGGGTCGGGCCGGTCTCGGTGCCGCCGCTGGATTCGGGCTCGTCGTACGTCCACTCGAAAGAGCCGGCCTCGATACGGCCTCGCATTCCCTCGGGGTTCGTGGCGGTAACCGATCGGCCTGGCATCTCCGTTTCTGCCCCGGCGGTCCCGCGCTCAGCTGCGTCTGCGACCTCGTCCGGCAGCAGCGGCCACGGCTCCTCGACGTAGTCGACGAGTGTCTCGAGGAACCGGGCTGCATCCGCCCCGTCGACGACCCGGTGGTCGAACGAGAGATCGAACGGGAGGTGGCGTCGCCACTCGAGACCGTTATCGTCGCCGCGGGTCGGTTGCTCGGCGATGGCGTCGACACCGAGGATGGCAACCTGTGGCGGATTGATGATCGGATCGAACGCCTCGACGCCGAGAACGCCGAGATTTGTTACGGTGAACGTCCCTCCCTGGAGGTCGTCCATGGTGTAGTCGCCGCTGATCGCGCGGTCGACGAGGGTTCGTCGCTCGTCGGCGAGTTCAGCAAGTGATTTGCTTTCGACATCCGGGAGTACCGGCGCGATCAGCCCCTGTTCGATATCGACGGCGATGCCGACGTTGTGTTCCTCCCAGAGTTCGTGGACATCGTCTTCGAACGTCGCATTGAACGCGGGATGATCCGCGAGCGTCGCCGAGATGGCCCGGAGAAGGACGTCCTGGACCGAAATATCGGTCTTGAGGGTCGCATCGGCGGCGTCGGCAGCCGAAAGCAATGCCTCGGCATCGGCCTCGCGGTGGACGGTCACGTGGGCGGCCTCACGGTCGCTCTCGCTCAACCGCGAGGCGATCGTCTGGCGCATCCCGCCGAACGGCCGCTCTTCAGCGAGGGTACGGCTTGTCCCGCCAGTCTCCACCGCAGCTGCTTCGACGTCCTCTTGGGTGATCGCGCCCTGATAGCCGCTCCCGTCGACGGCCGCAAGGTCGACGCCCAGTTCGTCCGCGCGAGCACGCGCTCGCGGCGACGCGTCCGGTTTGCCGGCACCCGCCCCCTCGCTGGCCACCCGTTCGACGTCTTCTTCGGTGATCGATCCCTGATAACCGGTCCCCTCGACTGTCGTCAGCTCGACACCCAACTCGTCCGCCCGGTCTCGGGCCCGGGGCGAGGCCGTGATCTCGTCGGCTGTCGTGCCGCCAGCGCTGGTTTCGGTCCCGCTTGCGGTCGGTTCAGCCGCTCCCTCGTCCGGTTCCGGCTCGGGTTCGCCCTCCTCGACCTCGACGTCGGCTTCGAGATCGGCCGTCGCTTCGGCCTCGAGATCGCCGATGTCGGCCTCCGCCGGCGCGACGATCCCGATGGGGGTTCCCGGCGGCACCGTCTCGTCGACCTCGAGGTAGGTTCGTCGCAACACGCCGTCTTCGCGAGCCTCGATCTCTCCGATACTCTTTTCAGACTCCACTTCCGCGACTAACTCTCCCTCCGAGACCGAGTCGCCCTCATCGATCGCCCATTCGAGGAGCGTCCCGCGTTCCATCTCGAGCCCGAGTTTCGGCATCCGAACGATGTAACCCATGGGATAGGATAGCATGAATAGGATATAAAAGGTACCGCCGGTCGATCATCGGACAGTGATCGATCACGCTGACGTAATGAGGGAGAACGCGGCATCGGCTTATCGATAATGATCTTCCATGCCATATTATTCAATGGATGTTCATTCTTCACGAAAGATACTTGTCAATCCATAGCAAAGGCTTTAGGCACGGTAGTGCGAAAATTCGAATACGGTTGGCCCATCGGCCACTGATCCACTATGAGTAGCGACGAACTTATCTGGCGAATCGCGGGCGGTTCCGGTGACGGGATCGACTCGACGAGCCAGAACTTTGCCAAGGCGCTGATGCGCTCGGGGCTCGACGTATTCACTCACCGGCACTATCCGTCGCGGATTCGCGGCGGCCACACGTACGTCGAGATTCGTGCCGCAGACCACAAGGTACAGTCACGTGGAGACGGCTACAACTTCCTGCTCGCACTGGGCGACTCCTTCGCCCGGAACCCACAGGAAGACGCCTTCTACGGCAACGAAGAGATCAAGCCGCTCTCGGAGAACCTTGATGAACTCCGCGAGGGCGGGATCATCATCTACGACGAAGGCCTCATCAGCGAGGAAGACGTCGACGCACTCGATCTCGAGGCCCGTGCCGAGGAAAACGACTGGCACGTCTTCCCGATGGACCTCCGGGGACTCGCCCGCGAGCACGGCCGCGAGGTCATGCGTAACACTGCTGGCGTCGGCGCGACGGCTGCGCTGCTCGAGATGGATCTCGAACACATCGAGGACCTGATGTCCGACGCGATGGGCGGCGACGTGCTCGAGGCGAACCTCGAGATCCTCCACGAGGCATACGATACCGTTACCGAGGAATACGACTTCGAGCACGACCTGCGAGCCCCCGAAGGCTCGCACGAGGCTGAGCAGGCGCTGTTGTCGGGCTCGAACGCGATCGCCTACGGCGCGATCGACGCCGGCTGTCGGTTCATCTCCGGCTACCCGATGACGCCGTGGACGGACGTGTTCACCATCCTCAGCCAGAACTTCCCCGACATGGGTGGCATCTCCGAGCAGGTCGAAGACGAGATCGCTGCTGCGGCGCTGGCCGTCGGTGCGAGCCACGCCGGCGTCAAGGCGATGTCCGGCTCTTCGGGAGGTGGCTTCGCGCTGATGAGCGAACCGCTCGGTCTCGCCGAGATGACCGAGACCCCGGTGGTCCTCATCGAGGCCATGCGTGCCGGTCCCTCGACCGGGATGCCGACGAAACCCGAACAGTCCGACTTAGAGCACATCCTCTATACGAGTCAGGGCGATTCCCAGCGCGTCGTCTTCGCGCCCGGGAACATCGAGGAAGCCTACGAGCAGACCCGGCTGGCCTTCGAAATCGCCTGGGACTACCAGCTCCCGGCGATCATCATCTACGATCAGAAGCTCTCCGGCGAGAACACCAACGTCGATGTCGACTTTTTCGACCGCGAACCCGCGCCGGATCTCGGATCGACGCTCACCGAGGAGGAACTCCGGGAGGCCGCCCACGACAACTCCGGGAAGTTCAAGCGCTTCAACTACGAGGACGCCGAAAACGGCGTCGCATCGCGCTCGATCCCCGGCCAAAAGGGCGGGCGCTTCCTTGCGACCGGCAACGAACACAGCCCCGTCGGCCACATCAGCGAAGACCCCGACAACCGCGTCGCCCAGATGGACCGCCGCCTCGAGAAACTCGAGTCGATCCGTGAGGACCTCGACAGCCGAGAATCGTCGACTCAGACTTACTTCGGCGACGAGACGGCTGACTACGGGATCATCACGTGGGGCTCGAGTCAGGGTGCCGTCGAGGAGGCCGTCGAGCGACTCAACGACGCCGGCCACTCGGTGAAAGGCATCAGCGTCTCCGACATGATGCCGTTTGCCGAGGCCGACGTGACCGAATTCCTCGAGAGTGTCGACGAGGCGATGGTCGTCGAGATGAACGCCACCGCACAGTTCCGCGGCCTGCTCCAGAAGGAACTGGGCCGGTTCGGCGAGAAGCTGACCAGCCTACTGAAGTACAACGGCGAGCCGTTCGAGCCCGCCGAGATCGTCGAGGGCTACGAGGTCAACTTCGTCGAGGAAGAGCGCGAACCGACCGCACAGGTACGAATCGAACCAGCTGCAGGTGACTGACCAATGAGTGCATTCAACGCGATCGGAGAGGAACGGGAAATCGACCGGGACGAGTACACGCCCGGTGTCGAACCACAGCCAACCTGGTGTCCAGGCTGTGGTGACTTCGGCGTCCTGAAGGCGCTGAAACAGGCGCTGCCGGAGGCCGGCAAGACGCCCGAAGAAGTGCTGACTGTCACCGGGATCGGCTGTTCGGGCAAGCTCAACAGCTATCTCGACACCTACGGCTTCCACACGATCCACGGGCGCTCGCTGCCCGTGGCTCGAGCCGCCAAACTCGCAAATCCCGACCTCGAGGTCATCGCCGCCGGCGGTGACGGCGACGGCTACGGGATCGGTGGCAACCACTTCATCCACTCGGCCCGCGAGAACCACGACATCACCTACATCGTCTTCAACAACGAGATCTTCGGCCTGACGAAAGGCCAGACCTCGCCGACGAGTCCGAAGGGCCACAAGTCCAAAACGCAGCCCTCGGGCAGCGCGAAGACGCCGATCCGGCCGCTGTCGATGTCGCTGAACGCCGGTGCGAGCTACGTCGCCCGCACTGCCGCCGTCAACCCCAACCAGGCCAAAGAAATCATCAAAGAGGCCATCGAACACGACGGCTTCGCCCACATCGACTTCCTGACTCAGTGTCCGACCTGGAACAAAGATGCCCGCCAGTACGTCCCCTATGTCGACGTCCAGGAGTCCGACGACTACGACTTCGACGTCACGAACCGGGCCGAAGCCGCCGAGATGATGCGCGAGACCGAGGACGTCTTAAACGAGGGGACCGTCCTCACCGGCCGCTACTACGTCGACGAGGACCGACCGTCCTACACCGAGGAGAAACGGGCCGTCGGCGAACTGCCCGACGAGCCACTGGCCGAACGGTACTTCGACGACGACGCCGAGTGGGAGCGCAGCTACGACCTGCTCGAGCGACACACGTAATTCGACCGTCGACGCCGACCCAGAGCTGACGGTCGGCTGCCGTCTCGAGCCCGCCTCCACATACGGTTCGCTGTCTCTGTTTTCTGGCACTGGCTGAGACGGGTTCCTGTCACGAATCCCAGTGTACCCGCAGGACGGCCGCGGCCCCACCGGCACTGACTGACAGCAGACCTATGCCAGGGGTCCGTATCAGCAGTTTCGTGTCCCGCGTCGAGTCCACCTTAGGGCCGGTTGTTCGCGGGCTCGATGACCGAATCGACAGCTCTATTGAATCGCCAGACGGCGTTGGAATCAGTTGGTCACGTACTGTTTGCTGGTATCGACGAGACATCTCCGTTGCACAGCATTGCCGGCGAGTCGCTTGCAGAACCAGTGTCAGAATTCTATCGACCGAGAAACACATTTAGCCGAAGCGCTGCTTCAGTGGCGGTCAGGTCCAGATCTCTGACCCCAACCGCTCGAGACCGCCTGTGAGACCTCCTCGTCCCGTAGTGTTCGCGCGACGCTGCGATTCACTGACGGTAGTGTGACAGAACCGTTCGACTGGGAACCGTAGATCACAACCCTCGAGTATGAACGCTGATCGCTGGTGAGAGAACTGGATAAGTGAGTAATAGCTCTGAAAGAGCCGCGTTATGAGTTTACACGTCGGAGTGACCAGAGTTCGAGAACAGTGTTCTTCCCAAGCTTTTACACAGTATTTCGAGTGTATCCGTTATGACCTCAGGGCTGGACCCGACGGAGGTATACGACGGTTCGATTACCGTCCGACTCTTGGATGATCGAACTGGAACGGAGACAGTCACCTGTTCCTCATACGAAGAAGCGATCGAGGTCGTCAAAGAGAACCAACATTCGGTCACAGTCGCAAAAATATCAAATCGAGATAATGATGTCGTCTTCACGTCTGCAGACATGGATATTGCTGACTGGGAAAGTATCTGGCACCGGGAGAAACTCCGTCAGTCTGCCAGCGGAGACGAGTACGACTGTCCCTACGATAGCGTTTCGTGTTTTGCTGACGACTTGTGTGTCCAGTGTAAAATCGACAAAGTGCAAAGGCAGTCCTGACCGAATTCGGCTGTCTACTCGGTCGGGTGTTATTTATTGTGACTGTGAAACTTACCGACCAAGTCGCGTCGAAGCTTACGCAACGTCAAGAAATAGCGGGAAGTAGATTTGAACTACTGGTCTGCGGGTTATGAGCCCGCCGG
>NZ_FOIC01000030.1 GCF_900111485.1 Natrinema hispanicum
TGAAGTCGTAGAAGTGTCCGAACGGGACACGAGCAAGACGTGTTGCGTGTGCGGTAGGGAAGACGACGGTCAGCGTGTTGAACGCGGGTTGTATGTGTGCGAGTCGTGTGACGCGGCGTTCAACGCTGATGTGAACGGGGCGGAGAACATCTGTCTCGGCATCAACGAAGAAAGTAACTCTGAGTCTGCGCCCGGTTTGGGTGGGGATAGGAGTACCGGCTGGTTGGCACAGCCCGGAGTCTACCTGTATGACCTCTCCTGCGGATTCCAACCGCAACGAGAGGTGGTGGACTGCAAACCGTAATATCCCAACCTTGGGATTCCTCCGCCTTCAGGCGGAGGAGGATGTCAAACATGCCTCTCATCGGCGACCTCTCGTGCTGCTCTCGCAATTTCTCGTCGTTCGGATTCGTCGTCTTGCCAGCGAGTCACAACATCGCGGCCTAGCCTCTGCAGTTCCGAATTCCGAATTTCGACCGCTTCATTAGTCTCCGTGATCCGGTACAGCGTTTCCTCGTTGCCATCGATAACGTACTTCCAGCTGTTCCCTCGGGCCGCACCCATCGGATTCTGGTTTCGTGTGTACGCGACTGGTTGTGGGAGATCATCCACGTCGTCGTCATCAGCTAGTCGTTCGAGCAGTAACGGTAAATCGGCAAGCGAGAACGGCTGGTCGATTTGGCCGCTCGGTCCGTTTCCGACGACCAGTGGCGTATGGATCATCTCTTCGGAAAGATGAGCCCCGTGTCCATATACGCCCTGCTCGCCGAACTCTTCGCCATGATCGCCGTGAATAACGTATGTTGGATCATCATCTGCGAGATCGTCAGTTAGCTGGCTAAGAAACGTATCTGAATACATAACAGTATCTTCGTAGGCAGTAATCAAGGAGGGCCTGAAGATGGATTCAAGGAACTCGTTCCCAAGATAGAGCCAGAGATTCGCCGCATATGTAGCGAGCAGAGACTGACTTCGAAAATCATCTGCCGGGAGGAATGGCATATGTGCGTCAACAAGGAAGATCCACAGGAAGTACGGCTCCTCGGCCTGTTTGGTCCATGAAATAATATCGTCGTAGAACGTCTCCCAGGACTGAAACATATTGTCTTCTTGTCTCCAGTTCGACACTAACTCCAGCGCGTCGACTGCAGGCCCCCCTTTGTCGTCGATTCCAACGCGCTCGAGAAGTTGACTGATCTGTCCGGGAGAACGATCGACATCCATGAAGTCTTCGAAATGGTCGAATCCGTCGTCAAATCCGAACTGCCGTGATGTCCAGGGATTGGTCGTGAACGCAGCCGTCTCGTATCCCCGACGCGACAGGCGTTCGGGGATCGTGTCTCGGGCACGCATATGGTCTTCAATCAGTTCCTGGCTGTCGAGGACTGATGTCTCAGGATCTGGACGTGGATAATAATCCCCTGAAAATATCACTGGCATTGAATCGAGCGTGGCTGGTCCAGGGGCGATCGCGTTCTCGAACACTAATCCCTCCTCAGCCAGTTGATCCATGGTTGGCGTATAGCCGTCAGTACTGTCCATGAATCCGCAGTAGTCCGCACGGAGACTATCTACTGTCAGCAATATTATATTATCTTGATCACTCATACGTGTACTGTATTAAAATACGATTGTCTATCGATCCAAGTTGAATGAATTGTAACTGACTATTTTCCATCGTCCAGTTGTAACTCACAAGAATCAAAGTTAGTTATTCCACTAGTACTACATCCGTTATTTTTGTTATCTACGGTATATTGATCATAACAAAGGATGACACTGAAATCCCGTACGCTACAGGCAGACGAGCTTGTGGTAGTTCACACTCACAATACGAGGGACAAATATGCCAAAACAGCAACCAGAGAACACACAGCAAATAGAGATTCCAGCACGGTTAGTTGAGCGCGTCGAGAGACGGGTTCCACATACTAAGTTCGATGATGCAGGCGAGTACATTGCGTACGTCGTCGAAGAGATACTCGCCCAAGTCGAGGGTCACGCTGACGAAAAGTTCGACAACAATAACGATGAGGAGTTGGAGGCGAGGCTCAAGTCGCTTGGATATCTCGAGGACTAACCTGTACAACGATTAATAGGTTTCAACTTCTCCGCAACCGGTTTCCGAGACGCTTGTAGAGTTACCAGCACGTAATTAACAGTGGGATGAAAACACGTCCTTAATTCACCGCTCTGACGGCGTCACTCAATATAGCCGAGGCCACGGAGCCGGTCTTCGACACCGTCGAAGCGCTCGTTGCTATTCTTCTCGACCGACTTTTCTGTGGCCTCGTCTCCATATAGCTGGGTCGTAACAGACTGAGTTTCTTGTGGCGAGTTCGACGCGAAGACGGACTGGAGGACGTGTCCGTCGGCATGTTCTGGAATTGGTTCACCGACATCGTGGAGGACAGTCGGTGCGATGTCGACTACGGATGCATCATCTGGTGCTCCACCAGGAGCAATATCTGGACCCCAGCCGAGAAACACACCTTGTGATCGGTGGCCTGCAGCTTTATCACCGGCCGATTCGAAGACGTTATCCGGTAACTTTGCCTTCTGCTCGTATTCGCCACGGCCGACTACGACTAAGTCTGGTGCGTCCGGATCCGTTGGGAAGAGATCATCACCGTCGTATACATTAAGAACTTGCTCACCAGTCTCTGGATCAGAGGCCTCCATTAGCGTTGCCTCAACATCCCGTTTGATTGAATCTATCTCGGAAGGCTCTACGATTCCATTGTCGAACCGATCGACGTCATTCACGTAAACGTGGCCAGGCCCGTATGCGAATGCAACTGTCTCCTTGAAGTCGACGTCGTACAGGCCGTGATCACCAGGAATTCGTTCAGCAACTCCGTTGACAAGCGACTTCGGGAGGTGACGAACGAGCCGATCATCCGAAATTCCGATCCTATTTAGCGAATTCATCACCGCCGATTTCGTCACGCCTAGCTTCGCAAGCGATCCGCGCGTCCCGTCGTCGTCTTTTCGAGAGAGGTACCCGTGGTCGGCGAGCAGGGTGTTGAGATTAACGAACGTTGATATTGGACCGAACCCATGATCTGAGACAATGTAGAGCGATGCATCGTTCTCACTAGCGTATTGCATCGCGTCACCGACGATCTTGTCAAGCGTCTGGTAATGATCAAGAATAACGTCCTCATCCCAAACAAGGTGTTGGAGACGGTCCGGTGCAGTGTACACGAAGAAGCAGAGTCGCCAGTCACGGTCTTTGACGAGTTTGTCCATGAGCTGGCGGCGAGCCGCGACGAGGTCGTCGATGTCGTCGATGAATTCCTCTTGATCGTCCGTGTAGCTGTTCCAATCTAATCCAATCCGGTACTCGGGAATCTCTTGTTCGATCTCTTTTCGGAGGTCTGGTGGATGTGTGAACCCGTCCTTGATTTCGGGCGTGATCATACCACTGACCATCGCCCCATCGATTTTCTTCGCCGGGTATGTCATTGGGACGTTGCCGACGATGGCTGGACTCAGTATGTCCCAGAGAGCGGGCCGGCTGAGGTCGGCGCTGGTATACATTCGACGGCTATATTGCGATTCGAGCGCGTGGAAGGCGTAAATACCGTGTTTGTCAGGGTTCGTTCCGGTTGCAATTGACGGCCAAGCTAAGGGCGTCGTTGGCGGTGCCGTGCTTCTTAATGGGGCTGCGACACCTTCTTCGAAGATTTGGCCAAAATTAGGTAGCTTCCCGGATTCTGTCCATCTCTTAAGCAATTTCCAGGGAACGCCATCAATTCCGAGAATAAACGCCTTTTCTGTAGTGGTGTCAGTCATATTTGGTGTATTAGCTGCTATATCAGGTGTTTCCCTTTCTTGATATTGTTATATACCGCCTGTACTGCTAAAGCAGCGTAGAGTCGCTCTAGTGATTGGTCAACTTCACGCATCCGTGTTTTCTTCCCATATGAATCAAAGTAGTAAATATAATATCTTATTTATGGGTTAGTAGAACCAATCGGAAAGGGTGCGTAGGGTTACTCTCACAAGCTATCACCACATGTTTCGACGATGGTGACGATAGAACATATGACTGTCAAGCTCGAATATCTTTTATAGAACCGCCCCACAGTTAGGCGATTGTATCCGAATCGGTACCTCTCGGTTAATCTCTATACTGGTTCCGTAGTAACAATATAACCAAACTACACAATATCGGATATCAATATGTATGACACTCGACACAGCTGTCGTTGGTGCTGGTTCGATATCGGGTCTTCATTTAAGCGGCATAAAGAAAAACCCCCTAACAAGCCTTGTTGGGGTCTGTGATGTCGACGACCAACTAGTTACGGAGGCTGCAAACGAATACGAAACAAACTCGTACTTGGATATCGATGAGTTGCTTTCTGATCAGTCCCTCGACTGGTTACACGTCTGTACGCCAGTTCAGACACACCTCGATATCAGTAAGAAAGCGATCAAAGCTGGAGTTCCACTATTGATCGAGAAACCGGTGACCGAGACAGTTGACGAAATGGAGACGCTCATGGAGGTCGCTGAGGAGCATGACGTGCCTGTTTCGCCGGTTCATCAGCACCTCTTTCGACCTGCTGTTTTAACAGCGCGCGAGATGATCGAGTCCGGTGAGCTCGGACGGATTAGAGGTGTTGATCTCGTCTTCACTGGAAACACGTTGCCGGATGAAGTTAATAGAGGATCATGGGTTTTCGATCTCCCAGGAGGTGAGTTCGAAGAAGGGCTTCCACATCCGATCTATTTACTGCTCGGTCACGGTGGCTATCCGAAGGACGCATCTAATATCTCAGTAACAACAGCACTCGCAAATGAATACGATCATACATTCGAATACGATACAGTACAAGTCCAGTACTCGACGGTAGACGACATCGTCTGTAGTGCAACGATGATGGCTGGCGGTCGACCAAAACGGCTAATCCACGTTCACGGGGAAGAGAAAAGTATCACCATCGATCTGCATTTGCAGATGGTTCAGGTAATCGACTCGGACTATACGCGCTCACCGCTTACCAAGACTGCACAGGCGTTTCGATACGCTGGTAGCCGTCTTGCTGGCGTTGCACAGAATGCACGTCTCGTTCTTAAGACGCAAATGTCTGATAACTGGGAGACTGAAAAGACAGGTACATCACATTACGAACAATTTGACCGGACGGCGAAAGCGCTCGAGGTCGGGGCAGAGATGCCTGTTCCACTTTCTTCTTCACGATGGACGATTCAAATCATGCACGAAATCCGTAAGGCTGCCACATCCCAGTCTAACAAATCTAGTAAATATACTATTCAATAGAAGAATGTAGGGTGATAGTAACTCTCGAACACAATGCAGAGTACACAATCTAAATGAATGAACGATCGTTCCTAAGCGGCTTCCGAGCATCGCTCATCGCACAATTAACTCGAATTGCTGTCAACGGTCTTATTATAATCATGATGACAAGATACTTCTTTTCCCCCCAAGAGTATGGATTACTCTTCCTCGCCGTTTCGATATTCGGCTCGGCGCTGCTGTTTAGCAGTATTGGGGTCCCAAAGTCTGCAGCACGATATGTGACTGAATATAAAGAAACAGCACCCGGGCAGGTTCGTAATGTTGTTCGAACCTCGTTCAAGGTGGTTCTAGTTATGAGTCTTGCCGTCGGCTCTATCGTCCTGTTATTCCGGAACGTAATCGCTGTGGCATTCAGCGAACCTGCACTTGGACCACTATTGGCTGTCGGATTATTTTATATCGTGTTTCAGTCCATCAACACCTATCTGACGACGCTCTTTCAGGGTTTTAATCATATTACCAGAAGCGCTATACTGACGATCTGTTCCAACGTTGGCATCTTATGTGGCATTTTACTGCTCGTCAGAGTAGGACTCGGGCCGATCGGTGCCTTGACCGGCTATGTAATCGGGTACGGACTGGGATCCCTCGTTGGATTGGGGTTTCTCTATTGGACGCTTAGAGAGTACGAGGAACGTCCGATTGAATCCGGATTACGGCGCCGACTTTTTGAGTACAGCGTACCACTGATGGCGACGAATGGTGCAAATATCTTATATAAGCGTGTCGACACCCTACTTATAGGTTTCTTTTTGACACCCATCGCTGTCGGTTATTACACGCTTGCGAAACAATTCTCTGACTTCATTATTGCGCCCGCTGATTCGTTCGGCTTCACTATCTCACCGGCCTTTGGAGAACACAAGGCGAACAACGGGAGCCACCAAGCGGCACGCATCTACGAGATGGCGTTCGAACACACGATACTATTTTATATTCCTGCGGCAACCGGACTCGTACTCGTTGCCGAGCCCACTATCCAGTTCATCTTCGGTGCCGATTACTTGGGTGCCGTTCCAGTCATCCGGGTATTTGCTGCGTTTATTGTGTTACAGGCAATCGACAAAATCACGAACGATGGTCTCGACTACCTTGGTCGTGCCCGACAGCGAGCGATCGTCAAAACAGGTACCGGCGTGTTCAACTTCTCTTTGAATCTCTTCTTGATTCCGGTGATCGGCGTTGTCGGTGCAGCCATTTCAACGGTCCTGAGCTACAGTATAATGGTTGCCCTCAATGTCTACCTGATTCATACCGAATTGTCGCTAGCACTCTCTCGACTCGCTCGCTCGGCTGCTCTGGTCGGTGTTATTACTGTCTGCATGGCAGCTTTTGTCGTCATGCTCTTACCCTTTGTCTCGAGTCTTGTGACGTTACTCGCTGTTGTTTTTGCTGGTGGGTGCATATGGGGGTGTCTTGCATTTGCCAGTGGCATTCCAGAGCAGAACCTCGGGGCGGTGTTCTCGTAGTCGTTGCAGGCCGAGCGTCTACTAATTTGGTTCGATTGCACATCGCGACTTCAACCGCTCAAGCAGCGTAGTTTGGACGATGTAGGACCCGCCGTGTTATTGCAATTGGCGGTTGTACTCCCCAATTTCGAGAACAGTCGTTGAAATCGGATAAAACGAATAGTCAGCGGGACTGCTGGGAATATCGTGCGCTCAAAACTACCTGTCGGTCTCCGCGAAGTTGTCTGGGTCGACCACCACGCCGTTGACACGAACGGTCGCATCGCCGTCGATACTTAGCTGTTCGATTTCGCCGTCGAACCGCCAAGCGTCGAGGTAGTTGGCGACGACACCCTTTGCGCCGACGCCATCGACGGAGGCTTGGGGGTCAATCGTCGCACCCTCGTCAGTACTCGGCTCGACGGCCTCGCTGACGACGAACTCGTAGTCCGTCGTTGACGTACTTGCTTCTCGACCGTCGAAGACAACCACGTTCGGTAGCTTTTTATTGTCTTCACTGCCGACATCTACAAAGTCATCTGGATCAACCTCCACACCGTTGACACGGACTGCCGCGTCGCCGTCGACACTTAGCTGTTCGATTTCGCCGTCGAACCGCCAGGCATCGAGGTAGTTCGCGACGACACCCTTTGCGTTAATGCCATCGACGGAGGCTTGAGGGTCGATCGTCGCATCCTCGTCAGTGCTCGGCTCGACAGCCTCACTGACGACGAACTCGTAGTCCGTCGTCGGCGTACTTGCCTCTCGTCCATCGAAGATGACGACGTTGTTAAGGGACGCGTTTTTCTTAGCGGAGGCCGTTTTCTCTTCGGTGGTCTCTGAGTTTGAACTGGTGCCAGCGGCTGCCTCCTCAGCCGTTGTCGGACATCCTTCTGGAATTCGATGAACCGGTTCTCCAGCCGAAGAGCCGATCAGTTCGCCGCCCCGTCTGGTCCGTACTGCTCCCTCATCAAATCGGGTATTCGTGACGGTGAGTTCGGTATTGCTCCCGCTCTTCCACGTTCCCGATCCGATATTCAGGTGCTGTCGGCCATCGGCAGGACCAATATCGCAGTCGATCAGTTCGCCACTGTAATAGAACTGCCAGTAGCCTTTGTGATAATTATTCCAGAGAACACAATTCTTTGCGTAGCTCCCGTCCGTCCCCAATCGAAGGTTAGATGTCTTATTGTTCGCTGAATACGTATCATGAACGCGGACGATACCGTTCGATCCAGGGTTAGGATGATCGCTTGAATTACCCGCCTGAGAACCATAGATGGCGTTATCTGGGAACTCTTGGATGTTACACCTATAGATGTCGAGCTCACCAGCATGATACCAGTACGTCCAGATACCCGCGGGGTTGTCGTTCGGTCTCCAGGTATCAATGTTCTTAACGCCGTCACCGAGATATACCGTGTCGATGGTACCTGTCGCGTTCTCATTTGGTACGGCGACCCGGAATGGTTGGTTGTTCGGGATGTGATCCCATTCCCCTTTAATACCGATATTTCGAATCTCCCAGTCATTCCCATCGGCAACGATTTCGTATCCTGCACCTTTACTGCTAATATCAATTAAGACGTTTTCAAAGGTCTCGTTGTCCCCAATCCTAACTCTATGTGTATCACCTGGTGCAACCTTGACGACGTCAAAATCTCCCGAAGTTGCAGAGACACCGCCAACTGCAGCCAATCCAACGCTACTGAACGCTGCTTTGAGATACGACCGCCGATTGAGACTGTCAATGAATGGTTTATTTCTGGACTCGTTGGTCATTCCAGTTCGTAGGAAGTAGATAATAGAGGTGAGTGTTTGCGTGAACATGATTTCCATTTAAACGAGATAGTCATCTAATTGCTGAAATTACAGTTAAGCAACTCAGTGAATGTGATGGCCGAACATTTCAGAGGGCCCTCGGCCGTGGTGTTCCGAAAGCCGTGTTGGCGTAGAATTCTCTAGTCACCGTTATGTGCTCTTACAACCGTGACGTCTGTTCTACCTTGGGCCAGATCTGTTTTTCACCAACTGCGACACGATCCAGTCCAGCAGTGAAGTCTTGTCCGTAATCGTCAGGGTGAACCGTACCAGTATTGGATAGTGTCGCTCGGGTTCGACTAGCACCGAATTACTCACACGGATTGTAACATTCAGAGGGTGTCATAGAACGCTTGTCATGATCGGTTCGGGGAGAGTGATGCTGATTGAGTGCCGAAATAGTGTCCGAAACGGGTGCGACTCTTCACAGAGATCGCTATACAGAACGTATATGTGTTATTCTCTGACGCTTTTTCTCATGAGCAAATTCTTGAGGTTAGACCTAGCCCATCACTTTTCAAGACGCTATTGGCTCTCCCAGGATCCACAATTTGCCAACCACTCGTACGAGACGGGAAAGAAATTCGTTCATATGTAATTAGTATGGAGTTTACTATATCAGTGGTAATGGAAGAGGTTGCTGTAACATTCATCCATGGCTGAACGACAACCAAACATATTCATGCTGACAGTCGATTCACTCCGTGCAGATGTCTACCAGGAGCTGATGGAGGATGTCACTAAGACTATTCGTGGTGTCGAATTCACAACGGCATTCGCAACAGCGAGTAATACTGGGAGCTCTATGCCGACGCTCGCTGCAGGCGTTTTTTGTGATCGAGTCGCGAATGGAGAACCGAACCTCAAACTCGGAGAGACGTCTGGCAAGGACGAACTTACGACGATGGCAGAATCCCTTTCAGACGCCGGATATGACTGTTCACTCTGGAGTGACAACGTCATCTTCGGATCAGAACGGAACTACGATCGCGGATTCGATGATGGGCGGGCTGGAACTCCAAACTGGAAAAAACGGGCCCAAAAGATAATTCAACGAACTGGATCTGACCGCTTGTTCAATGTGTGTCGATGGGCTTACTTCAACGTTCTCGGTCGTATCGAAGAGAAAGTAATATCTGACAATAACTATTATATCTCCGCAAACACCTACCATAAGGCAGTTCTTGACTCCCTCGAGCAGGCGTCCGGCGGGCAGATGCATTGGATACACTATATGGACGTCCATCATCCATTTGAGCCGCCGACTGAGTACCTCGAAACTCGATCGTTGCACACTGATCGGACTTCTTCCGAACTCGCGGAACTCTCTTCCCAGGCAATCATCCAAAATCGGGGCAAGGGAATGACCGACGAGGATATCGACGATATTGAGCAAGCGTATCTCGCTGCTTGTGAACACCTGCGGGACCAACTCGTTTCCTTTATCGAGACGCTCATCGATCGTGATCACTACGTGCCCGGTCACGACGTGATCGTTCTGACTGCAGACCACGGAGAAGGATTCGACCGCGACCGACACGGGATGCTCGGTCATACCCCGACACCAGCGTTTTGGGACGATTTAGTCCATGTTCCACTTGTCGTCGGTCATCCGGAGTGGGAGGAAGGTACCATTGACTGTCAAGTCAGCCAGATCGACCTCGTGCCGACGATCCTCCGAGCCGTCGATGTATCGGTTCCGCCATCGGTTGATGGGCAAGCTACTGCTCTACCGACCGAGCTGTGTCGTGAGCACGTCTATTTCACAGCGACTGGTCCGTATAGAACATACCATGGCATTCGAAGTAACACCGGGTGGAAGCTCTTTTCGGACCGAATCAGCGATTCAGAATCGATTGAACTGACCGGCTCCGACGATGACCAAGCCAAGCAGGATCACGAGCGTATCTTATTAACTACTGCTGGCAAGTCAACAGAGACGATTAGATTCGAGTGCCAGCTTGACGACAAGACACGACCGACCGACGGCGATGAGCGAGAGAAATGGCGAATACTGCGCCAACAACTCTGTGATACGAAAGGTGAGGTTGCGACTAGACGTTTCGATGCTATGTTATCTGACGAAACGGTGGCTCAACTCGAGCAACTCGGATATGTCGATAATATCCGCTGACGATTTCGGAAGGGCGAGCTTAGTAGGGCAATTCGGTAGACGGTGTATCAACTGACTCTATTGTGAGCGGAAGGGGAGAGTAAAAACGTCAAGCATATAAGGAGATTCGCCCGTGAGCCATGCAGTAGGCACCCTGTTCTGTCTTCAGAGTACGGTTGACAGAATCTGTTCGCGTGTAACTCCTATTACCCCTTGCTCAGCGATCCGGCTAACTTCTGATACGTCGACTTCGCGAGTTGCATCTCGAGCCCCGACGACTCGACGACATAATACTGGCGGAGATCGCTGTTGAACTTGGCCTTGTACGCACAGAGCCGTTCAGTGTTCGCACCGACGAGGTCGTAGCCAGTCACCGAGTCGAGTTCCGGATCGGTAAGGATGTCTTCGATGATGGCCCGGTGAAGCAGGCTGTTGACGCTCACACCGTCGTACGAGGCGGTGACGCCGCCCTGCCAGAAGTACGCGAGATCGGGGCTATACAGCGTGATAATGCCGCTTTTGTACTGGCCATCGGACGTTCGCGCGACGTAGACGCGCCACAGCTCGTCGGGAAGCGACGAAAGGAGGTCACGGAGGAACGACCGTGAGATCGGAACCGGATCGTCGTATTCGCGGTACTGGTCGGCGACGTCCTCGTAGATCCGGAGCGCCGATGAGATCCCTTCGGTTTCGATCGAGAGATCCAGGTCGTCGAACTGTCGCATTTCACGCCGGAGGCTCTTGCTGAATCCGTCCATGACGTTCTCGAGAGTTGTCGATTCCAAATCGACGACGTACGTGAACCGGGGCTCAAGAGAGAAATCGTTCCAGCGGAACGGTCGCGGATCGGTATACTCGAGCGGACACGTCATCCGGAAGAGCGTCGTTCGGTCGTCGACGTCGGCAGTGTCGAGCACGGCCTCGGCGAGTTCGCGGTTGATTCGCTCTCGCTTGCGCCGCTTCGGACTGTTGGGGGTGATGATCGGTCCAAGTCGCGGTACGCTCATCGACACCGGGGGTGAGAGAACCGTTCGGCCAACCGCTCTCTCGGTGACGAACACCGGCAACAACCCGACTGTTTGCTGTCCCTTGTATGCGCCGTACAGTTGTAACTCTGCACTCGTGTAGTCTGCGAGTACGGAGAGCGCAGCCGGTTCATGAAACACTTCGTATCCGGATGCCGGCAGTGCATCGCGCCACTCTTCGAGGTCGATACGCTTGACGTTCATCCTGCTCCATCGTGTTCCCACAAGTGACCTTGTTATGAGCGCTGTAATCCGCTGATGAGGGTCGTCACGACTGACAGAAGCGATCTCGCCGAACGTGTCGTGCGTTCGTGTTTCGATGACAGGGAGGGGTATGTCTTCGCTACTGACTAGTGCTGCCGACGTGTGATTCCGCACGATCGGCTTGTTCGACGGCAGGTGTCGGTACGAACGAGATAACAAACAGCGAGAATTGTCTATCGTCGATTCAGAGTAGGGTGGCTTTCAACATGAGATATCTGTTTTTCACGAACACGCCGGCACACGTACATCTGTACAAACACGCCGTCCAGACGCTTCAGGACCGTGGACACGAGGTACTCGTCCTTGCTCGAGACTACACCTGCACTATCGAGTTGCTCGAGTGGTACGACCTCCCCTACGAGGTCTATGGCTACTGTGATACGTCCAAAAGCTCACTGCTGAGTCGCCTCCCGATCCACTACGTGCGTGCCATCCGGCATGCCAGACGGCTCGATCCGGATCTCGTGTTCGGGATGGGCGGCTACGCGGCACACACCGGTGCGGTACTCCGAGCACCGACGGTCTTGCTCATCGATTCCGAACCGGCGTCGTTCGACCACTCGATTTCGACGCCGTTCGCGCATGCCATTCTCACGCCCGAGACGTTCCGGAAAGAACTGGGTGAGAATCACTACGTGTTCTCCGGATTCAAAGAATGTGCGTATCTCCATCCGGAAGTCTACGAACCAAATCCCTCGATTCGAGATCGACTCGACCTCGATGACGACGAACCGTACGCGATCCTTCGACTCAATGCGTTCGGCTCGCAACACGATGTCGGCAAGAACGGGATCACGAGCGGGCAGTGTCGCCGTCTCATCGACCGTCTCAGTGACGAGGCGACGATCCTCGTCTCCGACGAAGGCGACGACGTTGACCTCGAGGGACTGCCAGCGCGACCGTTCGATCTCCACCCGGCCCTGATGCACGATGCACTCGCCGAAGCAACGTTGCTGGTCGCCGATACGCAGACGATGGTCACCGAAGCTGCGCTCCTTGGGACGCCAGCGATTCGGTCGAACTCGTTCGTCGGTGAGTCGGATATGGGCAATTTCCTGGAACTCGAGGACGAAGGGCTGATTCACAACGTGGCTCGATTCGACGACGTGCTCGACCTGTCGACGACGCTGCTTCGTGACGAGAGCGTCGACGAAACGTGGCAGCGACGACGAAACGTCTACCTTGCGGATAAAGTAAATCTCACCGAGGTCATTGTCGATGCTGCGATCGCACATGGCGATGTCGGGACGCTCGAGGCGATCCATCAGTTCGATTCCCCGCGCCGGTCCGAATCGAAACCACAGATCGGTGTCGGCAGCGATTGATACGGTCTGCTGTCACGAGTTCCCGGTGGGCCCGCAGGGCGGTCGCGGCCGGCCGACACTGACTGACAGGAGTCCGTATGGCTGATCTCGGTCGCGACGACACTCACAATCGAAGAGAAACCGGCTTGCTGCGGACTGTCTTCTCCGTCTCGAGTTACACGCGTCGGCTGTTCGGTCGCTGTTCGCTCGAATCGGAGCGATTCGCCTTTGACCGATGGCAGTGGTCGGTCCCGTCGCGCTCGAGGTCCTCGTAGAGCGCTCGAGGCGGTCCGATCCACGCGCCGAGGTCGGATGCCCGCTCGATGAGCCACTGATACAAACGCCGGTAGCCGGGGAACTCGCGTTCGTTAAAGTATCGCGGGTGCCAGAGGACAGTCATAACAGCGCCGTTGTCTGCGGCTTCCTGCAGGAGTCGCTCGCAGGTCTCGCGGGCGGCCTCGAAGTTAGACGCCGGATCCGGAAGCGCTTGCTCCATGATCGTCAGTGGAAAGACGAGAAAGTCGTCGCCGAAGGGGCGAATCGGCTGATACCCAGCGTGGAAGCCACAGTCCGTACTCGAGCCGAGCGTCGCATCGTACGCGAGGCCGATCGCGCGGTGGTACTGCCACGTCTCCGGCACCGAGAGCTGCAGGTAGTGTTGGCGACCGCCGGTGACGGGGCCGCCGAGGACGTCCTCGAGCACGCTCTTTTCCTCGCGTAACCGCTCGACATCGGTCGGGGAGTGATACGAGCCGTGCAGGCCGACTTCCCAGCCGCCGTCGTCTATGTTGTGGATGACGTCGACGATCTCGGATGCGGTCACGTCGTATCGACCGAGGTGCTGGACCCAGTTTGCCGGTGAGAACCACTCCTCGATCGGGCGATCTGTTAGCAGGTGTTGCTCGTTCAGGAAGTAAAACGCCGAGCGAACATCCAGATCGTCCTCGAGGGCCATGATCTCCTCGAACTGCCAGTAGGGGTTGGCCGACGAGAGTGCGGTCCGCAGATGATACGCTGGTCGCTCTCGAGTCGCGTAGTAGAACGATCGAGCCCCCTTGTACGGCCGGTCGACGTCGTGTGTCAGACAGAGCGCGAACGTCGCATCGTCCGGAAGCGAACCCCGAGCTCGCGGCAGGTCGTCGATGAACTCGGCTGTCGAAGCGGGCAGTGCATACGAGCGAGCAAGCGTCTCTGTGGCCCTCGAGTCGGCGTTCGATCGTCGGTCGGTCGTGTCGCGCATCTCAGCGAACGCTCCGCTCGAGTTGCTCGACGATGCGAGCGGCTGCGTTCCCGTTGCCGTAGAGTTCCGGCTTGGCCGGTGGATCGACGGCAGCGCGAACCGCATCGACGATTTCGCTCGTCTCTGCGCCGACGAGGGTGTTCCAGCCAGCGTCGACCGTTTCGATCCATTCGGTCGTCTCCCGGAGGGTGACACACGGCGTATCGAGGTAGAACGCCTCCTTTTGGACGCCGCCGGAGTCCGTCGCAACACAGACTGCGTCCTCGACGAGCGTGATGAACTGCCCGTAGGTGACGGGGTCGATAACGCGAGCCGCCTCCGTTGCTCGGTCCCAGAGTCCGTACTCCTGGAGTGCTGTCACCGTCCGCGGGTGCGCGGGGAAGACAACTGGGACGTGCAACTGCGAGAAGGCATCGATGATCGACTCGAGTCTGTCCCGATCGTCCGTGTTTTTCGCCCGGTGGACGGTTGCAAGCACGTATTCGTCGGGAACGTCGAGTTCGGTCTCGGTGCCGTGAAGCCGGTCGCTGATCTGTATCAGCGTATCGTACATGACGTCACCGGAGACGAACACGTTCTCCGAAATCCCCTCCTGTGCGAGGGTTTCCTTTGCGTGCTGGCCGGGCGCGAAGAGGATATCCGAACAGTGATCGGTCAGGCGGCGGTTGACCTCTTCAGGCATCGACCAGTCGTACGAGCGCAAGCCAGCTTCGACGTGTGCGAGCTGGGTCGACGATTTCGCTGCGACGAGGGCGGCTGCGAGCGTCGAATTGGTATCCCCGTAGACGAGGACGACGTCGGGCGATTCGTCGTCGATGATCCGTTCGAGCTCGAGCATCATTTCGGCGGTCTGCGTGGCGTGGGAATCGGAGCCGACGCCGAGGTGGAACGCCGGCTCGGGCAACGCGAGCTCCTCGAAGAACACCTCGGAGAGTTCCGGATCGTAGTGTTGGCCGGTGTGAACGAGGAGTTCGTCGTGGGTATCTCGAAGCTGCTGTGAGACGGCAGCTGCCTTGACGAACTGCGGCCGTGCACCGACGACCGACAGAACGTTCATCAAACGATCACCTCGTCCGGGGGTGTACCTGCAAGCTGGATCATAGTCTGGTGAAACTGTGTCTCGAGTGACACAGACGTGGTGTTAGTAAATAATCGCGTAACCGAGTTTCAGCTTTCACTGTCACTCTGGCGGCTCGAAACGACGATGGCCGACGGACGAGACGGACAAAGAGATACTACGGCTGTCGGAAAATCGGGTCAACGTGGCGTTTCGCCGACTCGCGACGCGTCGTCGATCGAGACGAATCGCGAGCCGACACCACATCGGTTTGATCGAACTGTACGGCCGTGGACGTCTCGGGGCCGTCTGCCGCTTGGCTGGTGTGCGAGGAGAACACGCTGGAGCCGAGCAGGGCGAGGACGCCGAGCACGACGCTTGCGATCCCGAACAGAGCTTTGTAGACGTTCATTGGCATCACGCTGGGTGAGTACACGCTCGAAAGCGCCACCACGAATTGGTTCTCGTCGGCCGCGTTCGACCGGGGTGGCGTCTCGGCATGTATACGAAATCCTGTCTTCCCGACGATGCTTAATTATACAATCGCTTATATTCGATACCGATCACTTGATGGGCCATAGCAGCGTCCTACGTTCGGTAGCAGCATGCTACGCTGCTGTGTCGTCAACTCGATAGACGGTGGTGCTGTCTTCAAAAACGGCGGACCCCAGTCAGCACACCTGTGACGGCGTTTCGATCGCCGCCCCGTATTACTCGCTGCAGGAATCGCTCTTGTGGCGAGACCGTTACTCCATATAGCCGAGGCCCTTCAGCCGGTCCTCGACGTCGTCGAAGTCCTCGTCGACGTCTCCACCGGTATCAACCTGGGCGACAGCCGAGCGCTCGACTTTCGTCGTCGCAGGTGACGTCTCCGCGGCAAATGCGTCGAACAACACTCTGCCGTCGGCGTTTTTCGGCACCGGTTCGCCGATCCCGTGTAGCAGGGTCGGTGCGATATCGACCACGCGTGCCCCGCGAAGCGTCGCGCCAGCGTCGATCGACGGCCCACGACACAACACGATCCCCTCGCTGCGGTGGCTCGCATCGTAGACGCCGGTGTCGCCGAGTACCTCGTCGGAGACCGTACTGCGTGACTCGTAGGTTTCTCTCCCACAGACGACCAGGTCGGGGGCGTCCTCGTCGGTCGGGAATAGCTCGTCGCCGTCGAAGACCTCGAGCAACGGCGTGCCCTCGGCGTCGGTCGCTGACTCCAGGGCTGCTTTAATATCTGCTTTCACTCGTGGGACTTCGCTCGGCGAGACGATGCCGCCCTCGAAGCGGTCGCTGTCGTTGATATAGCAGTTCCCAGTGTCGTGGACGAACGCGACGGTGCGGTCGAAGTCGACGTCGTAGAGCGCGTGATCGCCGGGGATCTGTGCAGCCACCGAGTCGACCAGCTGCCGGGGCAGCGACTGGACGAGCGTCTTTTCGGTGATCCCGACGCGACTGAGTGCGCTCGTGATCGCATCCCGGGAGATGCCGAGGCTCGCGAGTGCGCCGCGGGTCCCGTCGTCTTCGCGCCGGAACAGATAGCCCTCGTTCTCGAGAATCCGGTTGACGTAGACGAGCTGATCGATTGGACCGAACCCGTGATCGGAGACGACGTAGAGGTCCGCATCGTGGTCGTCGGTGTACGCCATGACTTCGCCGAGGATTTCGTCGAGTTGCTTGTAGTGTTCTAACAGCCGGTCCATGTCCCAGATGAGATGCTGGAACCGGTCGGGAGCGGTGTAGACGAAGAAAAACAGCTGCCAGTCGTCGCCGGCCCGCTCCATCTGGAGGCGCATTAGTTCGCGGCGTTTCGCGAGCATGTCGTCGACGGCGACTTCGAAGTCGTCTAACCGATCGCCGTATTTGTGGTAGTCGAGGCTGATCTCGTAGTCCGGAATCCGGGATTCGATCTCGTCTTGCAGATCCGGTGGCCGCGTGAACTCTCGATCCGTCGAGGGGGTCATCATGCCCGTAACCATGGTGCCGTCGATCTCGCGGGCTGGATACGTCATCGGGACGTTCCCGACGTGGGATGGCCCGAGCAGATCCCACAGCGCTGGCTGTGCGAGGTCGTGGCTCGTGTACATCTCGTGGCTGTATTCCGACGAGAGGTTTTGAAAGCCGTAGATGCCGTGTTTGTCCGGCCAGACCCCCGTTGCGATCGACGGCCACGCGAGTGGCGTCGTCGGCGGACGAGTGCTCTCGAGCGTGCCCGATGCGCCCTCCTCGCGCATCCGGGCGATGTTCGGGAGTTCACCCTCGTCGCTCCATTGCTCGATGAGTCTCCACGGCACGCCGTCGAGTCCGAGCACGAACGCTCGCTCGGAGGGGGCTGTAGATCCGCTCATGATTACAGTATGAGACGTCGAAGACGCCTGCTGTCCTGTGGGTTGACCGAGATCCGCTTTGTTATGGAGATGATTCAGCACTCCGGGCGACTGACGTGTCTTTGTTCTCGGCACTCCCGGTGACTGACGTGTCCCTGTTCGGTAGCATTACTACCACGTCACGGGCCGCTCGAGTCGATGTGTGTATGATATCTGCATGCACAGTGTATGGGTCGCCGGTCGGCTGGCAAAAGACGGGCATAACAAAGCCGCCTACTGGAGACGGACCCGGATATGGCACCGGTTCAAATCGGGTGGTTGCTGTGGGAAGCGTAGTGCTCTCTCTCGATGCAGAACTCGGCTGGGGCTTTCACGATCTCCCGAATCCGCCAGCGAAGCGGGTTGCTGCCGGCCGTCGAGGGTGGTCAGCCATGGTCGACTTGCTCGAGGAGTATCGGATTCCGGCGACTTGGGCCGTCGTCGGCCATCTCATGCTCGAGTCCTGTGATGGAAGACATGCCGATCACCCAGCTCCCGACGGCTGGTTCGAGCGTGAACGAACCGACTGGCAGGATCGGGACGAGATCCGCTTTGGCCCCGATCTCGTCCGAGATGTCCTCGAGTCGGACGTCGACCACGAGTTCGCCAGCCACTCCTTCTCACATGTCCTCTTTGGGCTCCCGGAGACGGATCGCGAACTCGCCGTGGCTGAACTCGAGCGCAGCCTCGAGATCGCCGCTGACTGGAACCAGTCGGTCGACTCGTTCATCTATCCGCGCAACGAGGTGGGGCATCGCGACGTGCTCGCTGAACAGGGGATACAGGCCTATCGAAGCCGGTCACCGACCCGGTACGGTATCCGGTGTATCTTCGACCTGACGGTGCTTAACAAATCGTTGCTCGTGACACCGACGATCGATGAATACGGGCTCGTTGACATTCCTGCCTCGCTGTTTCTCTTCGGATTCGAGGGCTCTGCACGGACGGTTGCCGAATCGGTCTGGGACGATCCGATGGTGGCGCTTGCTCGCTACGGCATCGACCAGGCGACCGAACGTGACGGGATCTTCCACATGTGGCTTCATCCCAACAACCTGACACACGAGCGTGATGACCGTCGCATGCGGGCGATCCTGTCCTACCTCGCACAGCGTCGTGCCGAGACCGACCTCACCGTCGAGACGATGGCCGATGTCGTCGACCGCGTGACCGGCGGGATCACTGCTGAAGCCGACGCCCGACCGACGGTGACCCGGAGCTGACGCGGGTCGTTCGTTCTCAGACGGTCTGCTGTCAGTCAGTGCCGGCAGGCCGCGACCGTCCTGCGGTCCCGCCGGGACCCAGTGACAGGAACCCGTCTCAGACGATCGGATTGCGGTCCGTACAGACCCATTCGCCAGTTGCGTGTGATCGGCCGCTACCCCGTGTTCTCCGGCACTCTCAGTGAATGATTCCACTACACGAGTGCCACGAGCAGATACGACGACGATAACAAAGCCCGCTGCCGCCCCGTGTGCGAGCAGATGGCACCAACGCTTCTGAATCGATTGACGGACTCGAGCGCACTGTCGCTTGGCATCCTCGGCGTCGGGAACATCGGACTGGTACACCTGAAATCGGCAGCTGCGATGCCGGGCGTCGAGGTCGTCGCGGCCGCCGATGCCGTCGCCGAGAACCGCGATCGAGCCGAACGCGCCGGCGTCTCGCGGACGTACGACGATTACACGACGCTGCTGGCGTCCGAGGAGTTGGACGCGGCAGTCGTCGCTCTTCCGCCGTTCCTCCACGCTGATGCCGTCGAACAGGCCGCCGATGCCGGCGTCGACGTCTTCGTCGAGAAGCCGCTTGCACGCTCGACCGAGGAGGCCGACGAAATGCTTGCGACCGCTCGCGAGGCTGGGATCGCCGTCGGCGTCGATCACACGTTGCGCTACCAGCCGGACATGGCCGGTGTCAAAACCGCCTACGACGAGGGTCGTGTCGGGCACGTTCCCTACGCCTCGATCACCCGGCTCAACGACGGCCCGCTCGGTCGGCCGCCGGCCGAGAGCGCACCGCCGTCGTGGCCGCTCGACCGGGAGGCAGCCGGCGGCGGCTCCTTACTCGAGCTCGGTGTCCACTGTTTCGACGTCTTGGAGTGGCTGTTCGGCGACCTCGAGGTACGAGACGCGTCAATGGGGCGAACTCTCGAAGTCGATGTCGAGGATGCCGCGACCGTCCTCATGGACGCGCCGGAGACGGGGACGACGGTCACGCTGCACTGTGGCTCCTACCAGTGGGAACAGCTGCCGGAGGTCAACACTCGGCTGCGTCTCGAGGGCGTGACCGGCACGATCAGCAATCAAGAGCACCTGCCCGAGAACTTCTACGCTGGCGCGGCGAAATCCGCCCTCTCGAACGTTGCCAGCCGATTCACGCGCGACGAGCCGGATGTCTTCGGGCCGACGTTCTACCTGCAAGCACACTACGACGCGCTGGCGGATTTCTGTGACGCGATCCGTGACGGCGAACAGCCGCCGGTCGACGGGGCTGACGGCCGGCGCACGCTCGCACTCGCCGAGCAGGCCTACGAGCTAGCCGCACAGAAAACTGACGCCGACACTGACGGGCTCGAGACGCCGGAGGTGACCTTATGAGCGCGGCCTCGGTCCGCGCGGTCGCCGTCGACGCGGCCAACCGCCGTGGTGGCTGGATTCCCGATATCGACGCCCGGCTGACTCACCTCAAGTCGCCCGTGCGAGATGTCCTCGCACCCTCGCTCGAGGCGCTCGCCGATGCCGATCGGATCACGCTCGTCCCCGACGCCCATTATCCGTTTCATCCCTCTTCGGGGATGGTCACCGATCCGGCCGTGATCGGCTCGATGGTCGCTCACCTCGAGCGCAAGACGGACGCCGAAATCGCCGTTGCGGGCGCGAGCGACGAGCGGATCTCGTTCGACCGAACGGCGGACTATCTCGGCTACACGAGCCTGCTCGAGCGATTCGATGCGACACTCGTCGATCTGGCGGCGGAACCGCGACTCGACGAGGTCTGCTCGGTTGATGGGACGCCAGTCGCGCTCTCGGTTCCCGAGCGGCTCGTCGAGAGTACCGTCGTGGTCGTCCCGTCGCTTCGACCGACCGCAGCGGGGCCGGTCGCCGGTGCGATGCGTACGCTCGCCGCGTCGATCGACTGTGACGCGAAGCCGGCTCGCGTTCCCGTCGCAACGAGGCCTATCGTCAATCCCGCAGTTGCCGTCATCGACGCGACGACCGCTTACGGCGGCGAGCCGGTGGCAGCAGATGTCCTGCTTGCTGGCGAGCCGTCGGCCGTCGACGCCGTCGCGAGTTCCTTGCTCGGGCGCTCGCTCGAGGCCGACGACGCGCTGAAGACGGTCCGCGAGGACGAAGAGCCGGTGACAGTCGAAGGTGACGTCGACTTTGATCGGCTTCGGGCCACGATCCCGGACGGCGATCTGCCGCCACCGGATTCGCCACATCCAGCCGTCTCGACCGCCTACCGCGTCTATGCTGCGGTCGCCGGCGACGCCGTCCCACCACAGCTCGAGGGTGGTCGATGACCGCGATAACCGACTCCCGGACTGCGGCGGTCACAGGCGCGACCGGCTTTCTCGGCTCGCGGCTCTGTGATCGCTTGCTCGCGGAGGGCTGGGACGTCCACGGGCTCAGTCGACCGACCTCGGATCGGAATGGACTCGAGGGAGTCGAGTGGCACGTCGGCGACCTCGCTGACGACGAGACGTTGCGCTCGCTCGTCGACGGAGCCGACGTCGTCTTTCACCTCGCAGGAATCGGGCTCTGGAGTGCCGGTCCCGAGACCGTTTGGGAGGTCAACCGCGACGGGACTAGGCGCGTCCTCGCGGCCTGTCGCGACGGCGACGTCGGACGGGTCGTCTTTACCAGCACCGCCGGGACGCGCCGGCCGCAGGGAGACGACGATTTCGCGGACGAGACGGCTGTCGCCGAGCCGATCGGGGCCTATCAGGAGTCGAAGGCCGCAGCCGAGGAACTCGTCGACCGCTACGCACAGGCGACTGGAGACGCCGTCACGGTCCACCCGACGTCGATCTTCGGCCCGGGCGACGAGGAATTCACCGCCCAACTGCTCGCGATGGGTGTCGAGCCGACGATGCCGGCCCACCTCCCGGGCGGCCTGAGTATCGTCGGCGTCTCGGATGTCGTCGACGGACTCCTGGCGGCTGCCGAACGCGGCACCAGCGGCGAGCACTACATCCTCGGCGGCGAGAACCTCACCTTCGAGCAGGCAGTCGACAGAATCGCTGACGCGGCCGACGGCTCACCAGCACGGGTTCGCGTACCCGCAACGGCTATCCGCGCTGCCGGTCCCGTTGCCGAACTCGTCGATATCGTCGCCGACCGGCGCGTGTTCCCCTTCGATCGCGAGATGGCCGACCTTGCGACCCAGCGGTTGTTTTACACCTCGAGGAAGGCACACGACGAGTTAGGATACGAGTATCAGCCGCTCGAGGCACACGTACCCGACGCGATGGAGTGGTATCGAGCAAAGATGCAGTAACCGAAACGCCGGCAGAGACCGAGTTCAGAGCGGCTTATCTCAGTTGTGGCCCGTCCTGCACGCGCGGTGTTTCGCCCTCTGTACCGGCCCCGACCTCCCCTTCTGCGGCCGACTCGTAGACCGCGAGCATTCGATCAGCGGTCTGGTCGATGCTCACCTCGCGGGCAGCCTCACGTCCGTTCGACCGGTCGCCGCGCTCGAGGACGTCGATGAGTCCCCGCACCAACTCTTCGTCGGTCGTGGCCACGTGGGAGGGCTCGACGCCGGCCAGTCGCTCCTGGACGTCGCCGACGTCTGTGGCGACGACAGGGAGATTACAGGCCAGCGCTTCTTTCACGGAGTTGGGCGACCCCTCGCTGTGGGAGGTCAACAACAGCGCGTCGGCAGCGTTCATATAGTCCGCAACGGCGTCGTGATCGACGCCGTGGACGGTTCGGAGCCGGACAGGACGCTCGAGGAGGTTATCGACGACCGTCACGATACGCTCTGCTCGCGGGTGGTTTTTCACCTCGCGAGCTGGCGGGTACGGAAAGAGAACGTCGGCGGCGTCGCTGTCGTCCCAGCCGACCCGTCGTTTGGCTTGTGTCCGTGGCTCTGGCGTGAATCGCTCGAGGTCGACACCGTCGGGGATCACTCGACAATCGACCCCCAGTGCCGTACGCATCTCCTCGGACATGACGACAACCTCGTCGCAAAACCGCGCGGACAGTCGGCTGACCGGGGCCACGGGGCCGTGGATGTCTGACCCCCACAACGAGAGGACGACCGGTGTGCGACGCTGAGCGAGCGCCATCGGACCCGTCAGCCCGTAGTGAGCGTGGATCAGATCGTAGCCGTTTTTCGCCTCGGTTATAACCCGGGGGATGGTCCGGAGGTAATCCATCGGACTCCGGTCGACGTCGGCGGCGACCTCGCCGGCCACCGACAGCGTCGAAAACGAGACGCCTCGCTCCTCGAGTGCGGCCTGCTGTTGGGTCATAAACGGCGCGTCGGCGTACGTAGTGAGAGTGAGGACGTCCATGTCGATTGTCGGGCGAAACGGCCCGACTGCGTTTTGTTATCTAGGGTCCAGCCACCCTGGCGCGGCGGTCAATGCCGGAATATGTGATCGGTCCGAGCGGCGACAGAGCCGCCGGCGATGGTTTCCCTCACGTACACGGACCTGTTGGAGTCGCCCACGAGCGGCTCATCCTGTAGCGATCCGATTACAAAGAGCCGAGGACGGGTACTCGAGCGCGATGCGGATCCTCGTCTTTGCGAACACACCTGCCCACGTTCACCTGTATCGACACGCCGTCGACCGTCTCGAGCGAGCGGGACACGACGTGCTCGTCCTCACCAGAGAGTACGCCTGTACGACCGACCTACTCGACTACTTCGAGCTGCCCTACCGGGTGTACGGCGACCACCGGACGGAGGGCTACTCGAAGCTCGGATTCGCCCGCGAAGTTGGCGGGCAGTTCCTGACGATCGGTATCGAAGCGCTCCGGTTCGATCCCGACGTCGTCTTCGGCCGGGGACCCTACGCGGCCTACGCCGGCACGCTCTCGCGGACGCCGATCGTGCTCGTCCTCGATGACGAACCTGGTGATTTCAACCACACCGTCTCGCGGCCCTTCGCCGACTGTATCCTCTCGCCGGACGTGACGCGTCGCGATCTCGGCGACGCCCACTACACCTTCGATGGCTTCAAAGAGTGTGCCTATCTCCACCCCGACGTCTTCGAGCCCACCACCGACGTCCGGACGTATCTCGACGTCGATCCCGATGAGCCGTACGTGCTGGTCCGGTTCAACGCCCTCGATGCGTTACACGACGCCGATCTCGAGGGGTTCCGTCCTGACCAGCGACGGGACCTGATCGAACGGCTGAGCGAGGTTGCGACGGTCTTCGTCTCCGACGAAGGCGACGAGTTAGACCTCCGAGACCTCCCGGCGCGGCCCTATGATCTCCATCCCGCATTGATCCACGACGCGATGGCCGAGGCCGAGTTGCTGGTCGCCGATACCGGGACGATGGCCACCGAAGCCGCGCTGCTTGGCACGCCCGCGTTCCGCTATCGCGGGACCGACGACCACGAGTACGGCGAGTTCCAGGAACTCGAGCGCGCCGGCCTCGCCGAACAGTTCGACACCTATGAGGCGGTTCGAGACCGCTCGCTCGAGGTACTCGCCGACGACGATATCGCCGAGCAGTGGGAGCAACGCCGCCGGGAGTACGTCGGCGACCTCGTGAACCTGACCAATCTCCTCGTTGATGTCGCCGAATCTCGCGGTACCGTCGAGCGCCTCGACCGATCGACCAAGCAAGTGCTACAGCCCCGGTCACGGACGATCTGACGTCGCTTGCGGGCTGTGACGCCCGGCGGTTGCACTGATCTGCGAACCCGGCATGAGCGATCTGTCACGAAAAACTTATATCGATCTCCAGAAAAGAGCCGACTAGTTCCGTTCTATGAGTCTCTCTACACTGCTCAGTGACCTGTTTTCCGGCTCGGATACCGGAACCGAGCTGCCGGACGCCAACGCGGACACCGGTGAGGGTATCAGTTCGGTTACGGTGGTTCGTGAGTGCCGACACTGTGGGACGAACGTCTCGGCCGGAACCGCCCAGTGTCCGACCTGCGATAGCGACGAGATCGTCACTTACTCCATCGAGTAAGCCGGCGCTCGAGCGTCGCCGTCGCTTGGATTGCTGTTCTCGTCACACGATACCTCGAGGTCCTCGTTTGCCTCGGCGTCGAGTCGGATGGCGCTCCCGAGCGAGACGAGCCCAAGCAGGGTGGCAACGAACGACGAAAGACCGCCCGCAAAAGCATCGTCACCGCGTCCCGCCCGGACGATCGATCCGCCAAGGCCAGCCAGTCCGCCGGCCAGCCCCAGCGTACCGACGGCGTAGTAGACGACGGCCGGATTGAACGAGCGGACGACATACCGGGTCTTCAACCGCCAGCAGAAGCTCCGAAGTAACAACAGGGAGACGAACCGGATGAACGGGCCGTACTTGATACTGCTGTCCTCGTCGCCGTAGATCGCTGACATGGGGACATCTGCGACGCGACACCCCGCGACGTTTAAATGCGTCAGCAGGTGATTGAGAAAGCCGTATTGGTCGGTGATCTCGTCGAGGTCGAGTCGTTCGATCGCCTCGCTCGAGATGGCGGTGTAGCCGTTCTGTGGGTCGCCGAGCGACCAGTAGCCCGTGGCGAACTTCGAGAGCCCGGTGAGCATGGCGTTGCCGACGAACCGGAACGTCGACATCCCATCACGGTCGTCGGATGAAAGCAGCCGATTGCCCTTGGCGTAGTCGGCTTCGCCGGCCACGACCGGGTCGATGATCCGATCGAGGATCGTGGGGTCCATCTGCCCGTCGCCGTTCATTACCGCAACGACGTCGATATCGTCTGCGACGGCACGACGGTAGCCGGTTTTGACTGCACCGCCGTAGCCCCGGTTTTCCGCGTGACGGATCGGCACGACCCGTCGCTCGTCGCCGCCATCGGCCGCCGTAAGCGCCTGATCGGCCACCTCGCTCTCGGCGTTGACTCGCGTTGCGACCCGCTGGATCACTTGCCAGCTGTCGTCTGGCGATGCATCGTCGACGGCGTAGATACGATCGACGAAGTCGGGAATCGTCTCGATGACCCGGCCGACGAACGCCGCCTCGTCGTAGGCCGTGACCACGACGGCGATCCGTTTTCCCTTATACATCGTTGCCTCCATCGGTTGTCGCGCTCTTCGGCCCGGCCCCGTCCCGGCCGGCGCTGTCGCGGTCACGCAAGCCACGCGGCGGCCGACCGTCGCTCGAGCCAGCGAGATCGTACTCCCGATGGGCAGTCGCCGAGAGATCGACCGCGTCCCGGCCGTCGATGACGACCATCGGCTCGAGCGCGGCCCAGTCGATCCGCTCGAACGCCTCGTGAGGCGTAACGAGCACGGCGGCGTCGAACGTCTCGTCAGACAGGTCGTCGATCGTTACCGGTCGTGCACCGTAGTCAGCTGGATCGACCAGCGGGTCGACACCCGCAACGTCGGCTCCGCGCTCGGACAGTACGTCGATGACGCCCAGCGCCGGAGAAGCACGCGTTTCCTCGACGCCGGGACGGTACGTGACACCGAGGACGACGACCGACGCGTCTGCGAGATCGGTGTCGATTTCTGTGAGTTCTCCCTCGAGTCGGTCGACGACGACCGCGGGCATCTCGTCGTTAACCCGGCGAGCCGTCTCAGTGACGGCCATCGGCTCGTCGGTCCGGCCGAGCAGGAAATGTGGATAGTACGGAATGCAGTGGCCGCCGACGCCGGGGCCGGGATCGTGAAGCTGGCACATCGGCAAGTCGTTAGCCGTGTCGATCGCTTCGCGGACCGAAATCTCGAGCTCGTCTGCGAGCCGACTCAGTTCGTTGGCCAGCCCAATGTTGACGTCCCGATAGATCCCCTCGAACACCTTGACGGCCTCCGCCGTCGTCGCGTCCGAGACGGGGTGGACCTCGTTGTCCGAGAGTTCATCATAGACGAGTGCGGCTGCGCGCGTACTCTCCGGGTCGATCCCGCCGACGACCTTGGGGTAGTGGCCGCGGATGTCGCGCAAGGCGGTGCCCGAGGACGTTCGCTCGGGGCAAAAGGCGAGCCCGAACGCGTCGGGTGCAAGGCCACTTTCGCTCGCGAGATGGGGCTCGAGGACATCACGACAGGTTCCCGGCGGCAGGGTCGACTCGGCGATTACCAGATCGCCGGGTGCGAGTCCGGCTGCGATGTCGTCGACGACCGATTCGACCGTCGTGAGATCGGGATTATTGTCCTCGTCTAAGAGCGTCGGGACGATGATGACGTGGATCCGGGCCGAATCGGCTGCCGCCGCCCCATCCGTCGTGGCCGCGAGCCGCCCGGCAGCGACCTGGTCGGCGACGAGATCGTCGAGTCCGGGCTCGCCGACGACGTGGCTTTTGCCGTCGGCGATCGTCTTGATGACGGCCGGATCAATGTCGACGCCGGTTACGTTCCCCGTCGTCTCGGCGTAGACTGCCGCCAGTGGCAGCCCCATCTTGCCGAGCCCGTAGACGGCGACCGGCACCTCGCCGCCCGTCAGCCGCTCACGCTGTCGGTCGGGCGACAAGGTCGAGCCGTAGAGCCCGCCAGTCGCTTCGGAGCCAGCGCCAGCGCTCGTGTCGGTCGACCGCTCCGCCATCAGACTTCCACCTCCGGTCCCCGTGACGACTCGTCGTCCGCGTCGTCGCTCGGTCCCATCGCGAGCCGGTCGATCAGCTGGACGGTTTTGAGTGCCTCGATGCCATCCTCAGCCGTTACCTCGGGGTCTGAGCCGGTTCTGGCTGCCTCGACGAACGACTCGAGTTCGTTGCGGAGCGGCTCGCCGGTGTCGACGCGGGGCCGTTCGACGACGCTCTCGTGGCGGTATCGGGACTGACCGTCGTCAGCGAGGTATTCCGGATAGGAATCGCGGTGGATCAGCACCGACTGCTCGAGGTAGTCGACCTCGACGAGACACTCGCGAGCGGTCACGGTGAGCCGGCGCACCTTTTTCTGGGTGACACGACTCGCCGTCACCGTCGCGACGACGTCGTTGTATTCGATCGTCGCGGTGGCGTACTGGCCGTCATCGGTGCCCATCGCGGCGACGGAGTGGGGTCGCTCGTCGAGGATCGCACCGACGACGTCGACATCGTGGACCATCAGGTCGTAGATGACGTTGCCCGGTGCCACGCGATCGACCGGTGGGCCGAGCCGTTCGGCTGCGACGCTGATCACGTCGAGGTCATCGATCAACTCCGCGACCGTCTGTACTGCCGGATTGAATCGCTCGATGTGGCCGACCTGTAAGACCAGCCCTGCGTCGTGTGCCTGCTCGGCAAGTTCCCTGGCCTGTTGGACGGTTTCGGCGATCGGTTTCTCGACCAAGACGTGAACGCCGGCCTCGAGACAGGTCGAGACTGTTTCGTAGTGGGCGTGGGTCGGGACGGCCACTGTCACGACGTCACAGCGCTCGAGAAGGGTGTCGAGCGAGACTGCCTCGGTGTCGTACGCGGCGGCGACGCGGTCGGCGATGTCGTTGTCGTGGTCAGTAATGCCGACGAGGTCGACGCTGGGCAGTTCGGCGTAGACTCGCGCGTGGTTTTCGCCCATCGAGCCGACGCCGACGACGCCGGCCCGAAGCTGTTCGTCGGTCGTCGCGGCAGCTACTCTGTCCGTACTCATTGGCTGGTGAAGTGATCGCGCACTGCTTCGACGACGGTGCGCCTGTCGCCGGCCGAGAGTTCCTGATGGACGGGCAGTGACAGCACTTCGTCGGCCGCCAGTTCCGCCGCCGGGAGCTGTGCCGCAGCCGTGCTGACTGTCTCGTAGGCCGGCTGACGGTGGATCGGTGTCTCGTAGTAGATTCCGGTGCCGATGTCTCGCTCTGCGAGTGTCGCCGCGAGCGCGTCCCGGTCGTCCGTCCGCACCGTATACTGGTGGTAGACGTGTCGACGATCGGTCGGCACCGTCGGCGTCTCAAGCGGGAGATCGGCGAGTTCTTCGTCGTAGACAGCGGCGTTCTCGCGGCGCGTGCGGTTGAATTTGGGCAGTCGCTCGAGTTGAACGCGGCCGATCGCTGCCGCGATGCTGGTCATCCGGAAGTTGTGCCCGAGGCAGACGTGGTCGTAGCTGCCGGTCCCGCTGACGTCCCGGCCGTGATTGACGAAGCTCGCGGCGCGGTCGGCGACGTCGTCGCGGTCGGTGACGATCATCCCGCCCTCGCCGGTAGTCATGTTCTTAGTCGGGTAAAACGAGAAACAGGCCGCGTCGCCGCAGGTGCCGACGCGTTGCCCGTCGACTTTGGCCCCGTGGGCCTGACAGGCATCCTCGACGACGAACAGGTCGTGCTCGTCGGCGATCGCACACAACGTCGGCATGTCGGCGGGCAGCCCGTAGAGATGGACCGGCAAGAGCCCGACGACGTCGTCCCGATCTGCGAGAATCCGTCGAACGTCAGCCGGGTCCAGGGTGTACGTCTCGGGATCGATGTCGGCGAAGACGGGCGTCCCCCCGGCCAGCCGAATCGCGTTCGCGCTCGCGACGAACGAAAACGGTGACGTGATCACCGCATCTCCATCGTCGAGTCCGACCGCCTCGAGCGCGGCGTGTAACGCAGTCGTTCCGTTTGATGTCGCGACCCCCTCGTTGGCCCCACAGTAGGTCGCGAATTCTTCCTCGAAGGCCCTGACTTCCGGGCCGTCGGCGAGTCGGCCGTCCTCGAGGATGGCCGTGACGCGCTCGCGAGCGTCGGCGCTAAGTTCAGGATCGGCAATCGGAACGGGTGTCGTGTCTCCGCGGGAGTCGCCATCATATCCCGATTCTGTGCCCGTGCCAGCATCGATACCACCATCGGTCTCGGGGTTCGTCTCGGTGTCCGTCATGCGAGCTGGTTTGCTCCATCGAGAGGGTCCGGAAGCGGTTGGACGGTTGCTGGCGTGCCAACAGCTAACGTGTCTGCCGGGACATCGTCGGTGACGACCGAACCGGCCGCGACGAACGCGTTCTCGCCGATCGTCACACCTGGCAACAGCGTCGCGTTCGCGCCGATCGATGCGCCATCCTCGATCGTTGGGCCCTCGAGTCCGTTCTCGGTTCGGATGGGATACTCGTCGTTCGTCAATACCGCTCCCGGGCCGACGAAGACGTTGCTGCCGATCGTCGTCTGGGTCGGGACGTAGACGTTCGTCTGCAGGCTGACGTGCGAGCCGATCTCGGTCTGGCCGTCGATAACGGTCTTGGTGCCGACGAGGACATCGTCGCCGATCGTCGTCCCCTCGCGGACTAAGACGTCGTGTCCGGTCACGAACCCGTCGCCGATCGTCACGTCACTGTAGACGATCGAGCCCGCTCTGATCGTCGCGCCGTCACCGATCCGGGCTGGCTCGTCGAACTCGCCGTAGCCGACCGTCGCGTCGTCATCGATCGTACAGCCGTCACCGGCGACGACGTCACGTACTGTTTCGCTCATGGCCGGCCACCTCCAGCGCCGTGGCTACCCCAGTGATCGATCGAGCGACTGTGATGAGTACTCATGACACGCGCGTAAGCCGCTCCGTGGCGTCGTGTGTGATCGTATATTCGTTGCATAGTCAATCGATACCCGCGTGGGTGATCGTGCAGAAACAGCCGGTAACGAGGCTTTGTTATCCCCGGCTTGCAGGGGGTGTAGCCACGAACTACGGCAGCATCAGAGCGATTCCTCGCGCAAGCGGCGTGAGTCGGCCGCTTGCGGCCACGGACGAACGGATGGGTCCCGTTCTCATTCGGAAACGTTGGATTAGGCGTCTGTCACGGCCGCTAACTGGTACAAAACCCTTTCGCGAGGGTAGTCGAGTGATAGTAAAGTGTCACAGTCTGGCATTCGGCGGTGTGAGGTATCCGAGCACATCAGACTGCCGGAATCGGCACCGGAGACAACGGGACGAGGGGAGCGATGTCTGAGACCGAACTCACCCAGGCCAAGCTGTTCGACGTCTTTAGCAACGCGCGGCGACGACGAACGGTCCAGTTCCTCAAACAACAGGGCGGCTCCTGTGATCTCGCGCCGCTCGTCGAGCAGGTCGCTGCCTGGGAAAACGACACCGATCCCGACGACGTGACCCGAACCCAGCGCCGACGGGTCTACATCTCGCTGTACCAGACCCATCTGCCGATGCTCGAGGATCACGGCATCGTCGACTGGGATCCGGAGGGCCACGAAATCGAGTTGCTCCCGAACGAGGAGCGCTTCGAGCCCTACCTTGATCGGCACCTCGAGAGCCAGCACGCGTGGCACCGCTTCTATGCAACCGTCACGGCTGTTGGCGTCGTCGCGTTCGGGCTGTCGGTGCTCGCGATCGGGCCGTTGACGAGCGGACTCGCGCCGGTCGTGGCGTTGACACTCTGTGTCGTCGTGTTCGCCCTCTCAGTGGCCCAGCATGTCTCACGTCGTCCCCTCGCCGAGCTTCCGCTTGGTCGGACGAGCCGGTAGCCCGTCTTCGCTGTCCCCGTCGTCAGGAGGGGCAGACCATAGCCGAGCTGGTCGTGTCGATCGATACCCCGCATTCCGTCTGCGGAGACAGTCCCTCCGTGAGCGACTCGTCTGCGGTTCGGCGAGCTGCGACCCGAGTTGACGTCCGCTCTCGATAGGACACGCTCTGGACCGAACCACGACACAGCAAGTGCCTGCAGTTGCGTCTCTCGTCGGTCGATCAGTCTCATGTCGCCGTGGCGGTGCCAGCAGTCTCTCGAGGCTCGGAGTCACCGTACCCCACGGGCTTGGTTTGCGGGAAGCTCGCGTTCAGCGCGGCGGATATCACCTGTCGGTCACGTTCACCCAGAAGTGAGTTTCCTCTGCAGCGTTTTCGTTCGTCGGAGTGGCTGGCGGCTCGTCGTGATAGAGTAAGACACTGATTCGGACCGTTTCGTTGGCTGCCACCGTCGGTGTCACCGATTGCTCGCTGCGTGCGGTCGTCCCGTCGGCGACGGTCGTATTGAGCCGCTGTAACTCGGTTCGCTCGACGACGGCATCGTCCTCGAGGACCTGCTGTTGGATGACGACCGTGTAGTCCTGCTGGGCACCTTCGTGATTTTCGATCGCGATGGTTATCGGAATCGACGTTCCCGGCGCGACGTCACTCGGGAGCTCGCCGGCGACCACCTCGCCGTCGTCGGTTTCGCTATACAATGCGAGTTCCGTGTATCCGCCCGCCGAGACGGGCAGTAACACCCCTACGAACAGTGCGCTGACTGCCGTCCCGATCGCTATCACGAGGACGACCGACGACGCCGTTACACCTGCATTGCGGAGCCGCCTGAGACTCGCGATCGGAGCGACGGTAAACCGCTCTGTGTCCGGCGTTCGAACTCGTCGTACGACGCCGAGTTGTGCCAACACGACCGTCACGGCTGCGAATGCTGCGGCGATCGACTGTGCGCTCAACCCCCAGTCGGTGACCGGCAACACGAGGACGATCAGCGGCACGATCGCAAGCGACAGGACGAAGGCCAGCCCCATGCGTTCGATGCCGTCGATTCCGCGGGGGCGGGCCTCCGCTGCCGTCGCCGCCGTTCTGTTCGCGCTTCGCTTATCGGTCGGAAACAGCGTCGAAACGAGCGCATAGCCCGGCAGAAACAGGACAAGCGGCACCATCGCGAACAAGCGGAGCTCGCTTTCGGTTCCGAATCGCGTCACCAGCAGATACGCGACGACCGCGCCGACCGAGACGGCTGCGAGATCGAACGGGTAGCGGCGAATGAATCCGAACCGCAGCCAGGTACTCGCTCGATGACTCATCGACGGTCCACCGACTGTCGCTGTTTGGCATCCGAGTTCGGTCCCTGTACGGAGAAGACGAGTGCCATACTCGTTGGACGATGCAGTCTTCCGTGCTTTGTTATACGCTGAACAGGCGCAATACCACGGCCTTTAGGCCGTGGATACGCGCCGTCACTCAGTGTCACGCCCCACCGTCTCCGACAGGACTGGATATTCCACCGTTCTCAATCCAATCTTTTACAATTGAAGCAAGTATAAGCGATTATACAGTCGTTCCACGAATGCTGGAAGTCCATCGCACCCACCGAGCACGAATCCTCAACCGCTCACAGGTAGAGGACTCGCTCGACCGCCACGGATGGTCGGCCAGCAAACTTTGGAACGTTGCCAACTATCACTCCCGCCAAGTCTGGGAGGACACGGGCGAAATTCCCGACCACGAGGAGTTGAAACGCGAGTTGAAAGG
>NZ_FOIC01000007.1 GCF_900111485.1 Natrinema hispanicum
CTCCGACTTCAGTTCGGCTTCATCGGGAATCTCACCGTCTTCATCCCACCGTTCTTGGATGTAGTAGCGACCGACGTTCCACAGTTTCGATGCTGCGAACCCGCACTCGTCGAGGTCGTCACGAATCTGCGTGTGATTCGTGATGCGTGCGACGTAGGTGCGGGTTGTCTCCAGCATCGTACTGTGTTCATAATCAGTTATGAAACAGAGGATGTTAGAGGCTATGTTTGACGTGGAATATCCGGCCCTGTCGGTATCGGTGGAACGGGTCACTGAGTGACGGCGCGTATCCACGGCCTGAAGGCCGTGGTATTGCGCCTGTTCCACCTATAACCCTTCCGACTGTTACCTGCATCCGGTTATACCATCTCGATTTATACGAAATGAAGCCATATACATTGTGGTTTGATCATCTATCGAGTTAGTTTCGGAACGTTCATCACTGCTGTCGGTATACGATCGAATAATGACACCCGAAGCGACGTCGGCTGGACGGCAGGTGGACACGTCGAGCGACATCGTAGCAGCGATCGACGAGATCGATGGTCGATCACACCTCGTCATCGCCGATATTGCTCGAGACGACGCTTGGGTTGCGATGTCCACGGACGGTGCCGTAACCGTAGACGACTATCGGTAACCGCTTCGGTCACAACTGGTCGTAGAGCACACAGTCAGTTCCACTCATACCTCAGCTCTGAGGTCATTGGGCCAGCGCCACGCTTTTCGAATCGCGTTCCGAGTGGTAGCAATCGCTTGCCTCGAGCGATGGGTTGTAGCCGCGGGAGCGCCTACTCGTAACGAATGGCTTCCGCACGGACGCTCGACGACGCCCGCCTCCTCGTTGCCGAGCCATCCGACTCGAATCGCGTTCTCTCGCCTGCGCTTGCAGACGAGACACGCACAGTGACTGCCGTCTCGACCGTCGACGGAGCACTCGAGCGACTCGAGACCGAATCTATTGATTGTCTGCTGACTGCACAGTCGCTTGCCGACGGTGAGACGGGACTCGAACTCTGCAAGCGCGTACGCGAGCGCGATCCCGAGTTCCCGATCGTGCTCGCGCCAGCCGACGGTGACGAAACGCTTGCTAGCGCGGCAATCGCGGCCGACATCTCGGCGTACGTTCCCCGCGCGAACACGACCGATCCGGCGGCCGCGGACTGCCGGACGGCCATCGAGCAAGCGCTCGCGGACGGACACGAGCGCCGTCGACTGCGAGACCGCGCTCGTCAGTTCGACGCAATCTTCGAGGATTCGGAGGCGTATGCGTGGGTGCTCGAGCCAGATGGCACCGTTCAGCAGGCCAACGACCCCGCGCTTGCGGCGATCGACGCGACTGCGGGCGACGTTCGCGGCCGCCGGCTGTCGGCACTTCCCTGGTGGCAGTCGATCGGAGACGGTGGGGCTGCGATCGAGGGTGCGATCGAACAGGCGGCGGCCGGCACGGTCGCCCACCGTGAACTGACACGCCATCGCGCCGACGCCGCGGGGACTTCCGACCGCGGCGGAACCGATACGACCGACGAGCCCACCACCTTCGAGGTAACCATCCGTCCGGTTCACGACGAGTCGGGCACCGTCGTCTCGCTGCTCGCACGGGCAACCGACGTCACCGAACGTGCCCGCCTCGAGCGAGAACTCCGTGAATCCGAGGAACTTCATCGGGTGACGCTCAACAACATGACCGACACCGTTCTCATCACGGACGACGATGGAGCGTTCACCTACGTCTGTCCGAACGTCCACTTCATCTTCGGCTACACTGACGACGAGATCCACGAGATGGGAACGATCGACGAACTGCTCGGCTCGGACCTCTTCGATCGCGAAGAACTCGCGGAGACCGGCGTACTGACCAACATCGAGTGTACGGCGACCGGTCGGGCGGGCCGAGAGCACACGCTGCTGGTCAACGTCCGCGAGGTCTCGATCCAGGGCGGGACGATCCTCTATAGCTGTCGTGATATCACGACACGCAAGCACCGCGAAGCGGCGCTGACAGCATTGCATCGAACGACGCGAAAACTCCTGTACGCCGAAACCGACCGTGAGATCGCCGATATCGTCGTCGACGACGCAGCGGATGTGCTCGATCTCGAGGCCAGCGCTGCCTACCTGTTCGACACCGACGAGAACGTGTTACGGCCGGCCGCATCCTCGTCGGGGATCGAGCGGATACACGGGCCGGCTCGCGACCACCGGGCATCCGAGGACAGCATCCCCGGTCGGGTCTTCGTCGACGGAGAAACGCGGTTCTTCGCAGACGTTCACGACTCCCCGTTACTCTCGAATCCTGAAACCGATCTACGAAGTGCTGCGTATGTTCCACTTGGCGACCACGGCGTCTTCGTGGCGGGATCGAGCGAGTCGGGGGCGTTCGACGACGTTTCCCGGGAGCTGACTGACCTGCTGGCGGCGACCGCAGAAGCGGCACTCGACCGACTCGAGCGCGAGCGAACGCTGCGCGAGCGCGATCGTGAACTCAAGCGGCGGAATCGACAGCTCACGCGCGTCAATCGAATCAACGAGATCATCAGGGAGCTCGATCAGGCGCTGGTCCGGGCAGAAACCCGCGAAGAAATCGAACACGCCGTCTGTGACCGGCTCACGACCGCCGACCGGTTTTCGTTTGCCTGGATCGGCGCTCGGGAGGCTGGCGGCGAGCGCCTCGAGTCGCGGGCACAAAGCGGCACGATCGACGGCCAGGAGTACATAGACACTGTCTCGCTTGCGCTTGCGGACGCGAGCGAGCCGGCCGTCAGGGCGGCAACCGACCGCGAGGCGACCGTCATCTCGAACGTCGCCGACGGACTTCGTGACGCCCCGTGGCGGTCGACGGCCCTCGCCTGCGGGTATCAGTCGGCTATGAGCGTGCCACTGGCTTACGACGACTTCGCCTACGGCGTGTTGACCGTCTATGCGGATCAACCTGACGCGTTCGACGACATGATCCACGCCGTCCTCGCAGAACTCGGCGAGACGATCGCCGCCGCGATCGCGGCGGTCGAGCGCAAACACGCACTGCTGTCGGATGCACGCACGCGACTCGAATTCGACGTAACCGACGAGACGTTCCTCTTTGCCCGGCTCGCCCGACAGGCCGACTGTACCGTCTCGTTCGACGGCGGTGTTCGCCAGCACGACGACAGCGCGTCGGTGTTCGTGACAGTCGACGGTGCCTCGCCGGACGCCGTCGCGGCTGTGGCCGCGGATCTCGTCGGCGTCGAGCGTGCACAGGTCATCAGCAGCGACGGACGCACAGACGGAGCCGGCAGCGAGGCGGACACCCCCGACACGAATGAGAACGAGGCTGCCGGGACGATCCGGCTGCAGCTCTCACGGCCCGTCTTCGCCCTCCAACTCGCGGATCACGGTATCGTGTTACGAGGTGTCGAGGCAACCCCCTCGAGCGTGCGAGTCGTCGTCGACGTACCGAGTTCCGCCGACGTTCGGGAGAGCGCCGATATCGTCTCGAAAACGTTTGCGGACGCCGACCTCCGATCGAAACAGACCGTCGAGCGGATGTCGCCGCGGGATTTCCGGTCGACGCTGCGCGACCGACTCACCGACCGCCAGCTCGAGGTCGTTCAGGTCGCCTACTACGGCGGCTACTTCGAGTCGCCACGCGAACAGTCGGGCGAAGATGTCGCCGCGGCCCTCGAGATCTCTCCCGCGGCGTTCTACCGGCACGTCCGGACCACCCAACGGAAGCTCTTCGACATCGTCTTCGACGAACTCGGCGTTCCGTCGGCGCTGTCTACTGGTGGTTGAATATTGAACCCCTTTCTCCTGTCGACGCTAGATAACTGACGGATAGGTTCATCCTAATATCCCTATTATTCCTAAATGCATCGGCCACCAGAGCTAACCCGTCCATCGTCTCTCCCATGAAAGACATCAAACTCGACCCGAAGACGGAATCGACATATGAGTGTTTCAACTGTGGAACCGTCGTCCACGCAACTGCGCCCGATTCTTGTCCAAACTGCGGTGCGGAGATGCGGAATCGCCGGACACCGATCGAATAGCCCGATCCGCTGCGATCGTTCTGCCCGCTAGCATCAGCCGTCTCGATCGAGATACGCGATCGCTTCTTCATCGGTCACCTGTCCAAAATTCCGGTAGTACTGGCCAACAGCACGGAAATCCGCTGGTGTCTGCACGGCGATCACCTCATCGGTCTCGCGCTCGAGTTCGTCGATCGCTCGGGGTGAGCCGACGGGGACGGCCAGCCCGACCCATTCCGCGCCGCTCTCTTGGACCTGTCGGAGGCAGGCGGTTGCGGTCGCCCCTGTCGCAACGCCGTCGTCGACGACGGCGACCCGCTTTCCCTCCAGCTCCGGTAATCCTTCCGTCTCACGGTACCGGGCTGCCTTTTCCCGTGCGTTGTCCGCTTCTTCGGCTCGGACCTCCTCGAGATATTTCTCGGAGACGTCGATCCGTGTGATCAGATCGTCGTTGTACCAGACGCTGCCGTCGCTGGCGACCGCACCCAGGGCGAGTTCGGGATTCCCCGGTGCGCCCAGCTTGCGTGCGACGACGACGTCGAGGTCGGCAGCAAGTGCATCCGCGACCGGTCGCGCGACGGGTAAGGCACCGCGTGGAATCCCGAGGACGACGTCGATATCGAGGTCACGGCGCTCGAGTTCCGCGGCGAGTCGTTCGCCGGCATCGGTTCTGTCGTCGAACATGGTCTATCGTGATCCTATGATCGCGACGCACTATGGGTTTGTGTCGCATGCACTGGTCGAGTGGAACCCGATCCGCTACTGTTCGTGAACGACGACCACTGTCATCGGCGCGCGGCGAACGACCGTCTCGGAGACGCTACCGAGCATCACCCGATCGACGCCGTGGCGACCATGGCTACCGATGACGATCTGATCGAACGCCTCGTCGACGGCGTACTCGACGACCTCCCGGGACGGCTTGCCTGTTTTGACGACCGTCTCGATCTCGATGTCCTCCTCGGCCGCCGTCTGTGCAGCCGCTTCCAGTAGCTCTTCGCCGTGTGCCATTGCATTGTCGTAGCCCGGCACTTTCGTCGTCGAATCGGAAAATGCCGTCCAGTAACCCTCCGGCACCTGCACGACGTGAACTGCCGTGATCGACGACTCGGGAAACTCCTCGAGCGCGTACGCGAGCGCTGCGTTGGCCTGCGGGGAGCCGTCGATCGCGACCAGCGTCTTCCGTTTCATGCGCTCTGTTACCACAGGAGCGGACTTAACGACGATTCCCCGATTCCCTGTCAGTCAGTCTCTCATGAGACTCGAGAGAAGCGACCGATCCGGCGGCTGTCGCCGTCGAAGCCGCCCGCGGACGATCGGGGTCGCTGGAAACACCCCGACGTTTGCACGCTCGACGTCGAGAACCTCGAACGCGTCGTGGTCAACAAAGCGTGCGACCGTCTCGCGGTTTAACTGACAGCCGCCGGCCGCACGCGACCACAGCGGCGTCAGCGCGTCCTGTGCTCGTGCACGCCAGCCGTCGTTGCGAACGTGCTCGAGAAAGCGCAGCTCCCCGCCCGGCCGCAGGACGCGGGCGACTTCATCGAGAGCCGCGTTAAAGCCTGGAATCGTACAGAAGACCAGACTCGAGAGCACGGTGTCGAAGCTATTGTCAGCGTAGGGCAGTGACTCGCCGCGCGCGTCACGGAGGTGCACCTGCACGTCGGCCGCCTCTGCCTTGCGAGTGGCCCGCCGTCGCATCTTCGGGTCTGGTTCGATCGCGTGATACTCGAGGCCGCCATCGGCGACGTCGTCGACGTACGGAATCATCGCGCCGGTACCCGCGCCGAGATCGAGGACGGGTCCGGAGAGATCGGCCACGAGGTACTCGCGATGAGGACCGATCACGAAGCGGTCCGGCAGCCGATCGTACAGCGCCGCGAACAGGTCGCTGTCGGTCGCGTGCCGTCGGTCGCAGTCAGCCATGTTCGTACTCGGTCATCTACGGTGGCTCGAGTGATATACTGTTGGACGACGCCGGGATTCTCTCGTCGATAAAAGATAGTTATCCGGGCAGGGGCTCAATTTCTCCGGATGTTAGCGGGATTGATCGGTTGACTCTGGAACGTCTCTCGGCCAATATCGCTGTTGGTTTTCAATCAGACCCGCTGTACTCTTCGTCTGCAATCACTGCGAAACCCAATAACCCATACCCAATAGCGAGTGGGAGTAATCTGATCCTGTAGGGACAGGTGAATGCGCAGGCTCCCGGTTGCGAGTCAACGAGTAGGGTCGGGCCGACCATTCCTATGTCAATGGCGAATTTGATATTTCGCCACTGCTCGTAATTTTCTGGGATTGGACATGCGCCACTGGTACACCCGAGGAACAACGTCATCGCTCCCCAGAGGAGAAACGCCGTTCCAATAGTGGCTCGCCACGGGCGCGTCGAGAGCCACCCCACATAGGAGCCGACGAGAAGGAGCAGTCCCGGCCCGATCACATAGTTGTAAGCGAACCCACTTACTGGCCCAAGAAACTCCACCGGAAGCAGAGCGTTGAGAACCATCGTAGCGATAATGCCCGTGAGGCCAATCCAGAGACCAAGAACGCGGGCGAAATCATCCTGATACGGCCTACTGTCAGTCATCTCCGGTGCAACGGCAACCCGTCCTGCGGTTGCACCGGGAACTCGTTACAGCAGACCGTATGAAACCTGCGAAGGTTCCGAGTAGCAGTCATATCCGTGGATACCTCTCGAATAGTGATTTTCACTTGCTAAGCTTATAGTTAACTTTGCCGTCATGAAACACGCAGCTGTACTTATCCTGCCATTCACCGGAGAAGACGCTGTAATCCACACCAGCGAAGACTGCTATGTAACCCTCTCCCCTCCTAACGAGCCCCCGTCACTCTAATCGACGTTCCCACTCGTCGGCGGCCATCGATTCGCCGGTGACGCCGTCGGGTCCCTGCGCGAGCAAGCGCGTGGCCGCGTCGTTCATCACGTCTGGCTCGAGAATCTCGTCCCGTTCCGATTCCGGCAGGTGATCCCAGAAACCGGTTTCGACGCGGCCGCCGGGGTCGATGGCGTTGACAGTGATGCCATCGTCCTCGAGTTCGGCGGCCTGTGTTCGGGTCAGTCCCTCGAGTGCCCACTTCGAGGCGACGTACGGGCCCCACTTCGCTGCACCGCGCCGACCCAGTCCCGACGAGACGTTGATGATGGTCCCGCGTCCGTTGTCGATCAGTTCGGGGACGACGTACTTCGAGAACAGGAACACGCCGGTCACGTTCACGTCCAGAATCTGCCGGAAGTCTGTAGTGTCGACCTCGTGAAGCACGCGCTGTTCGCCGTACATGTTCAACAGCCCGATACCGGCGTTGTTCACGAGGCCGGTTACGGTGCCGTACTCCTCGATCGTTGCGTCGACGACGGCGCGAACCGCGTTCTCGTCGGTAACGTCCGCCGGCGCGACGAGCGTCTTGCCAGCCGCGTCGGCTACGTCGGCGGCGACCGTCTCGAGGTTGGCCTCATTGCGAGCGGTCACCACGACGTTCGCCCCCTCGCGAGCGAACCGCTTCGCCATCGATGCGCCGAGTCCCTGGCTTGCGCCGGTGACGATGACCGTCTCTCCGCCGAGTAGCGTCATGCCCGCAGCTACCGTCGCAGAGAACTTAAAAAGGAGTCCACCACAGCCAGTTCGGCTCCCGCTCCGACGGCGGTAGCCCGAGCACCCACGCAAGACACAGCACCGTCTCGAGTGGTTTTATGCCCGAACGCAGCGGTAGCCTCCGTATGAGCGACGATCGACTCCGCATGACGCCGGGTCCGACAGAGGTCCCGGCAGCCGTCCGCGAGCGGATGAGCGAGCCACTGCCGAATCCTGACGTCGAACCCGAGTTCTTCGCGTTCTATCGCGACCTGCTCGAGAAACTCGCGGCGATCTACGGCGACGACGAGATTGCCATCCTCGGCGGTGAGGGAATTCTCGGACTCGAGGCCGCCATCGCGTCGCTGGTCGAACCGGGCGACCGGGTGCTGTGTATCGCAAACGGCCTCTACGGCGAGGGATTCGCTGATTTCGTCGAGATGGCCGGCGGCGAGGCGGTCGTCTGTGATGCGCCGTGGCGCGAGCCGCTCGATCTTGCGGCGATCGAATCCCACCTCGCAGCCGACTCGTTCGACGTGGCGACGATGGTCCACTGCGAGACGCCGACGGGCGTCCTCAACGACATCGAACCGGTCCTCGAGGCCCTCGACGACCACGACGTCATCAGCATTGTCGACGCCGTCTCCTCGCTGGGCGGGACGGCGGTCCCAACCGACAAAATCGACGTCTGTCTCGGTGCCTCCCAGAAGTGTTTCAGCGCGCCGCCGGGGCTGACCGTCTGCTCGATCAGCGACCGCGCGTGGGACAAAATCGAATCCTTCGAGACGCCGAGTCTCTACACCGACCTCGAGCCGTGGCGCGACGCCGCCGACGAGGAGTGGTTCCCCTACACGCACCTCGTGTCGAACCTCTATGGGCTCGATACCGCGATCGATCTGCTGCTCGAGGAAGGCCTCGAACACGTCTTCGAGCGCCACGAGCAGGCTGCAGCACACTGCCGCGATCGGGCGGCCGATCTCGGGTTGTCGCTGTACCCCGACGAGGCGCAGCCGTCACCGACCGTGACGGCCCTCGAGATTCCAGGACGGGCGCAAGCAGTCCAGTCGACGTTGGCCGACGACCATGATATCGTCCTTGCGACCGGCCTTGGCGATCTTTCCGACGACATCCTCCGGATCGGCCACATGGGACACAACGCGCGTCTCGACCGCGTCGACCGGACGATGGACGCGCTCGCGGCCGTTCTCGAGTAGCGCCACACGCAACTGGCCATCACCTTCGTACTGGCCGGCATGCAATGAGCAATTCGTGACAAGAAATACGTCGACCTCTGTCGGTAGGACAAAATCCCCATATATAATGGCATTCATGCATCATTTAAGCTTGAAACAGACAGCCAACGCCCCCAAATAAAAACAAACAACAATTAAGGTTATTCGACCCGCTTCAGTTGTATAGAGGTACCATGACACAAGTAATATGGATCATTGCGGCAGTACTGGTGACGTTTACCGCCGGCTATGTGGGGTATTCGCGATATCTGACACGGTTCGTCGAACTTGACGAGGACGCGAAAACACCCGCACACAAATACGAGGACGGGCAGGAGTACGTCCCCTCGAAAAAACCGGTGTTGTTGGGGCATCACTACTCGAGTATCGCAGGTGGGGCACCGATCGTCGGTCCGATTACGGCCGGTGCAATCTGGGGGTGGGTGCCCGCGTTGCTGTGGATCGCCATCGGGAACCCGCTGATGGGCGCTGTTCACGACTTCGTCTCGCTGTCGGGCAGTCTCCGCCACGAGGGGAAGTCGATCGGCTACATGATCGGCGAGTACGTCGGCGAGAGCGGCAAGAACATGTTGCTGTGGTTCGCGTTCCTGACGATTGTGCTCGTCGTCGCGGTGTTCGCACTGGTCGTCGCGATCGTCTTCAACGCGTACCCACAGGTCGTCACAGCATCGTTGCTCTACATTGGCCTGGCGCTGGTATTCGGCGTTTATCTCTACCAATTCAATGGCCCGTTCATCCCGGGAACGATCGTGTTCGTCGCCGGGGTCTTCGTTTCCGTCTGGGTCGGTCTCCAGTATCCGCTGGCACTGTTCGCTGGCGACTACCCGGCTGGGACGATCGTGTTGTTCGGCGGAGCCGGCAACTGGGTGCCCGGCGCGGGTGCACTCGGCGGGAACACTGCAGCGTGGATTCCCTTCGTCATGGTCTACGCTGCGATCGCGAGCGCGCTGCCCGTGTGGGTGTTGCTCCAGCCGCGTGACTACCTGTCGTCGTTCCTGCTGTACACCGGGGTCGGCGGCGCGACCGTCGCGATCATCGTCGGGACGTTCCTCGGGACGTCGTCCCAGTCGCTCGTCATCGATAGCTCCATCGGTGCGTTCGAAGGCTTCTGGGGCGTCGAAGAAGCCGGGTTAGCACCGCTGTTCCCACTGCTATTCATTACGATCGCCTGTGGGACGATCAGTGGGTTCCACTCGCTGGTTTCCTCGGGGACGACTGCCAAACAGCTCGACAAGGAGACCGACGCCCGGCTGATCGGCTACGGTGGCATGCTCGGCGAAGGGCTCCTCGCAGCCGTCGCTCTCTCGACGCTTGCGGTCGCCGGCTTCGCCGATCCCGAGGGTGGGATCGGTGCTGCGCTGCCAAACTTCGCCGAAGGCGGCGGCATCATCTTGACGAGTCTCGGCGTCTCCGAGTCTGTTGGTGCCGTGTTCATGGCGCTGGTGCTCTGTAGCTTCCTGCTGACCTCGACGGACACGGCCGTCCGTCTGGGCCGGTACATGATGGAAGAGATCGTCGGCACGCCCGCTGGACGGACTGACACGGGACTGAGCGCCGATCCCGCGTCGTTCTTCCGCGGCCGGTACACGAACCCGATTATTCAGGTCGTCCCCGCATACCTGCTGGTCGTCTCCGGGCAGTGGGTCGTCCTCTGGCAGCTCTTCGGTGGGGCAAACCAGCTGCTTGCGGCACTGGCGCTGCTGACCGCGACCGTCTGGCTGGCAAATTGGGACGACAGCAAACAGCTCGTGTCCACCGGCGTCCCGATGGCGATCATGGTGGTGATTACCATCCTCGGACTGTCGATCTTGGTGTTCTACGAGAACCTGTACCTGAACCTGCTACAGGGTGGCGCTGGCTCGCTCGAGGCGATGCTCTCGTCGGCCGTCCAGATGGTGATCGGGCTCGTGCTCATCGTTCTGGCGCTGGCACTCGTCAGGCTGGGGTACAGAAACATTAGCAACGTCCGTCGTGGCCCCGAGACGCCTGCCGCCGAACCGGGCGACGACTAACGACCTGCGGACGATCCGTTTTTCCAGCCACGTTCGTTCGTTGCTGAACGCTGCTACTGCCAGAACGAGAGTCCTCGACCTCGACGGCTGCATTGTCACGCGATCGTTATTGCCAGAAGCGTCTCGCGAACCGCGAGAGAAAGCCCTCCTCGGGAGTCGTCACGTCGTCCCAGAGGGTAAACGCCTCCGCGACATCGGCAGCCTCGCTGGCGACGTGGGTCTCCTTCTCGGGGACGACAACGACCAGATTGACTTCGTAGTGGCCGTGGTAGCCGAACTTCAGTAACGTCCGGTCGCGAAAGCCATCGACGAACTCGCGGATGTCGTCAGGCAACTCGTCGGCAGCGAGGACGAACGTGAAATCCGTCCCGAAGTGTTCCTCGTCGGCGACGACGTGTTCGTCCGCCAGGTCGTGGCCGAGCTCGACGAGGCGCTCGAGCCCTGCCACCGTCGGCGTCGATTCGCGTCTGGCAAAGAGGTATTCTTCTGCTTCGTGGTCGGCGTAACTCAACGCCGGGTGAAAGAACTGCTTCTGGCTGCGCACGCGCATCTCGCCGTAGAGGGCCCACCGCTGGCCGCCAGCGCGATGGTCTTTCTCGAGATCGTAGTTGTACATCAGCCGGTCGGAGACCCGATCGAGATACTCGTCGTCCCAGTCTGGGACGGCCTCGCGGATCTCCACCGGTAGCTCCGCTGGCGTCGCTTTTTCGCTCATCGTGTCCCGGTGGTGAGTGACGGTGGCCGTTCACAACCCGGCGCTCGAGCTGTTCTATCCAGTTTCGTGACCTGTTCTCCCATACCACTGGTTGCCGTCGGAATGGCAAATACCCGTCGGTGATCGGACTCGATACGGTAGCCGATCGACCCCGCGTCCCGACTCCTTGCCCCACTCGGTCGGCAGGTTTTAGCCCTCGGAGACGTACTATTGTGCAAGGGATACGCATGGGAGGAAAGAAAACCGAAGCCTGTGGCCGCTGTTCCATGTCGACGGTCGTCGACATCGCGTCGTCCAGCGACGACGGTGACGGCGACGCCGAGGTGACCGACGCTCGAGATCCGTTCGGCGACGCCGCGATCGAGGTCGACGACGAGACGCTCCGGCGCGTCTCGCCGGGTGCCTGGATGGAACGGCTGACCGAGCGACTCGACGACCTCGGTCGGCGGCTCATCTACGGTCGCTAATTCAGCGCAGCCGTCGCTCGGCTCAGGACATCGTCACGAGATACGTCATCGCAAACAAAAGGATCGCAGCCGTCGCGACGTTGACGACCCCGAACTCGAGAAAGCCCAGATACGACAACCCCCAGACGATCGTCCAGCCAAAGAGCGTCGACAAGACGGCATTCATCACGAGCAGGACTCGAGGGTCTCCCTCCGAGGAGTCCACACCGGCCTCGAACCCATCCACGTCGGCATCGCCATCGCTCATACAGGGAGACGACGCCATCGCTACTTAACTGTTCGTCGGCAGCAGTTCACCAACACCTGCGGCCACTCCATTCGGAACCGACGCGATCACGGTATAGCTCTTTGCTCCTTGAGAACGAACGGCGCGTATGCACCTTCGCAATCGTCACGGGACACCCGTCGATCCCGTTCCATTCGTCGTGGTCGTCGGGCTCACGTTCATGGTCCTGCTGTCGTTCGGTCCGCTGTACGGACGGGAGCTGGGGTTGGCCCTCGAGACGGCGATCGTGCTCTCGGCAGCACTATTCGCGCTCACCGTTATCGTCGCCTTTTATCGACAGGTCTGGACGTTTCGTCCGGAGACGGCAGACAACGTCCCGTCGTCGGTCCGCGCCGAGCGACTGTTCTATCTGATCCCGATTCTCACAGCACTCATCATCGCACTTTCAATTCCGCTACTGCTCAGGTAATCGGACACCAATGTGGCGATAGGGTTCCGTCGCGACCCTGCGATCATGCATCCGTGATACATACCCGCATAGCGTTATTGTCATCCCCGGCGAATAGCCGACTATGGGACTCATCGAGTCGCTGAAAACGGCTTTCGCGTCATCAGCGCCGAACGACCGTCCCGACGACGGCTCCAACGGCGCGTACTGGTGTGACGACTGCGACATCCGGATCAGAGACGTCGATCTCGAGGGAGAACCAGTTTGTCCGAATTGCGAAACCGAGATGCGCTTCGAGCGCTCGACCGGCCGGAGCTGTGCGTGCTAATCAGGGCTCGCGGAGGACGATGTCCGCGTCCTGCTCGTCTGGGAAGGGGCCCTCGAGCGATACGTCCCACTCCTCGTCGGTGACGAGGGCGTCCTCGAGGGCCGCCCGGAGCGCCGATTCGTCGTAGTCGGTGCCGATAAAGACGAGTTCGGTGCGTCGATCGCCGTGCTCGTCGTGCCATTCGAGGTCGGGACGGTTCGATCGATACATGTCGCGTTCGATTTCGGGCAGGCTCGCGATCCAGGGGCCCTGCGCGGTGGCGCGGATCGATGGCCCGGCCTGGGCGATCGCGACCCGCATGTCGTTGTCGGCGATCCAGGCAGTTCCCTTCGCGCGGACGATCGCCGGCGGGAGGTCCTCGAGAAACGCGGCGAATCGATCGGGGTGGAACGGTCGGCGGCGGCGGTAGACAAAGGAGGTGACGCCGTAGACCTCGTCGGGGTGGTGATGGCCGTGATGGTCGTCGTGATGGGTGTCGCCGCCGTGACTGTGCTCGTCGTGAGTTGCGGTCGTTTCGTGGCTGTGATCGTCGTCGGCTGACTCGAGTGCGCGCTTCCAGCCTGGCAGGTCGTTTACTCGGCTGGGGTCGAACCGCTCCGCGCCGAGCAGCCGATTGGGGTCGACTGCCGAAAATTCGGTGCGGATCGTCTCGGCGTCCGGTTGCAGTGCCCCGACGAGTTCGTCGGCCTCTGCGAGCTGTTCGTCGGTGCAGAGATCGGCCTTGTTGAGCAAGACGACGTTCGACACCTCGACTTGTTCGACGAGCAGGTCCGACAGCGGGCGATCGCCTTCGCTGCCCTGTCGTTCCGGCGTTCCCTCGCCCGCGAAGGCCTCGAGAAACGCGGGCGTGTCGAGGACGGTCACCAGTGTATCGACGTCGTATCGGGCTGCGACGCGGGATTCAGTCGTAAACAGCCGCGCGACGGGAGCGGGCTCGGAGATGCCCGACGACTCGACGATGAGGTGATCAAATGAGCGGTCGCGGGCCAGCCGGACCACGGCGGTCTCGAGGTCATCCTGGAGTTCACAGCAGATACAGCCGTTCGAGAGTTCGGCGACGCCGTCGTCGAGTTCGAGTTCCGATCCCTCCGCGACGAGTTCGGCGTCGACGTTGACTTCGCCCATATCGTTGACCAGAACGGCCAGCGTCCGGTCGCCAGCGTTCGACAGCAAGTGGTTAAGCAGCGTCGTTTTGCCAGCACCCAGACTGCCCGAGAGAACTGTTACCGGGATTTCCCCATCCGTATCCGTCTCCATATCTCGCTTCAGGGGCCACAGCGTCTTGAAAGCGAGCCACGAGAGTTTTGAGCGTTCGGCACCCAGAGACAGGCATGGATCTGGCCGACCGGATCGACGCGTTTCGTGAGACGCTCGAAGAGTGGTTGCGAGGGCTCTATCACGGCATGATCTCGCATCCGGCCTACGAGAAAATCGAGAAGGAAGCCGAGGACGCCGAGGACGCCTTCATTCTGGCGTGTTTCCCGGACGCTTTCGGCATTCCGTCACCGGTTTCGTACTACACAGCCGAACTGCTTCCGTATCTCGAAGACGAGTTCGAGGCGTGGGAACGGCGGCTGTGGGACCGTGGCACGTATCTCGAGCGCAAGGGCCAGCAGTACCACTTCTAATGGAGCCATTCGTCTTCTTCGGTGGGAAAGGCGGCGTCGGCAAAACGACCGTCTCGTGTGCCTATGCGCTGCGCTGTGCGCGCGCCGGCCAGCGGACGCTTGTCGTCTCGACCGACCCTGCTCACTCCGTCACCGACGTGTTCGACCAGCCGTTCGACGACTCTCCACAGCCGGTCGACGGCGTCGACGGACTCGACGCAATGCAGATTGACCCCGAGGACGAAGTCACCCGTCACCTAGACGAGATCCGCCAGGACCTCTCCGAGCAAGTGTCGGCGTCGATGGTCAACGAGATCAACCGCCAACTCGAGATGGCCCACGGCACGCCAGGCGCCTACGAATCGGCGCTGTTCGATCGCTTCGTCGACGTAATGCGCGACTCGGACGCGTACGACCGCGTCGTCTTCGACACTGCGCCATCGGGGAGCACGCTCCGGCTGCTTGGCTTGCCAGAACTGCTCGAGGGGTGGATCGACCGGCTGATGTACAAGCGCCGGACGAGTATCGACCTCTTCGAGAAGGCCGCAATCGGCAACAACGAACCACGCCGCGTGATGGAGGGCGATCCCGTCCTCGCGCGGCTTCAGGAGCGCAAGGAGTTTTTCGAGTTCGCCGGTGGAGCGCTGCACGACGACGCTGCCTTTTTCCTCGTCGTGAACCCGGACGAACTCTCGCTGAACGAGACCGAGCGTGCGATCGCCGACCTTCGGGACAAGGACCTCGAGATTCGCGGTCTCGTCGCCAACAAACTCACGCCGTCGCCCGACCCCGACGAGAACGGCCGCGGCGCACGCTACCTCCGCGAGCGTGTCGCAACGGAGGACGAACGCCTCGAGACGCTCCGATCGGAGTTCGAACCGCCGCTGGTCGCCGAGATCGGCTGGCGGAGTTCGGAGGTGAAGGGCGATCTGTTAGACGACGTCGCCGCAGAGCTCGACATCGAGACGGCCGTCGAACCGCCGACGCACGTCTGATTTGGTGGCCGTTTGGACCCGGCACGTTTACTCATGGCACGCTGAAAGCGGAACAAAACCCGTTTAGCCCGGCCGCTCCAGGGACGAACAATGAGTACGAGTTACCGAATCGGACTCGTCGGCAAACCCTCCGTCGGCAAGTCCTCCTTTTTCAATGCGGCGACGATGAACGACGTGCCCGAGGGGGCCTACCCGTTCACGACCATCGATCCCAGCGTGGGCGAGGCCTACGTTCGTGTCGACTGTGCAGCACCGGAGTTCGACGAGGAGTGTACACCCAACGTCGGCTACTGCGACCACGGGACGCGATTCGTCCCGACGAAACTCGTCGACGTCGCCGGGCTGATCCCCGGCGCACACGAGGGTAACGGCCTTGGGAACCAGTTCCTCTCGGACCTGAACGAAACCGACGTGCTCGTCCACGTCGTCGACTTCTCCGGGAAGACGGACGCCGAGGGCGAACCCACCGAGGGCCACGACCCGCGAGACGACATCGCCTTCCTCGAGGAGGAACTCGACCAGTGGTACCTGGGCGTCCTGAAGAAGGGCATCGAACGCTACGAAACGGGCTACACCACCGAGGACGACGCCATCGAAGAAGAGCTCGCCGAACAGATGAGCGCGTTCAAAACCAACGAAGACGAGATCAAACGTCTCATCCGACGCGTCGACATCGGTTTCGAGCCCGACGAGTGGGAGGAAGCGGACAAACTCGAGTTGGCTCGCGAGATCCGCAAGGAGACCAAGCCGATGGTGATCGCGGCGAACAAGATGGACACCCCCGAGGCACAGGCAAACTACGAGGAGATCACGAACGATCCCGACTACGACCACCTGACGATCGTTCCCTGTAGCGCCCACGCCGAGAAGGCGCTGAAGTCGGCCGACAAGGCCGGCGTCGTCGACTACCGACCCGGCGATAGCGACTTCGAGATCACCGGCGACGTCTCTGGCGATCAGGAACAGGGACTCGAGCAGATTCGAGACTTCCTTGACGAGTTCGGCGCGACGGGCGTACAGGCGGCCCTCGAGACGGCGCTGTTCGACGTCCTCGGCGTGACGCCGGTGTTCCCCGGCGGCGCAAACGGGCTGGGCAACGAACGCGGCGAGGTGCTGCCCGACTGTTATCTGATCCCGCCGAACTCGACCGCGGAGGACTTCGCCTACAGCCTGCATTCGGATATCGGCGACGGCTTCCTGCACGCGATCGACTGCCGGACGAACCGGCAACTGGGTAAGGACTATGAAGTCGAGCCCCGGGACGTGATCGAAGTCATCACGACGAACTGAGACTCGAGAGCCGGCGAGTCCGTACTGTGCCGACAAGTTCTCGTCGCGGGCCCACGTTAGGCCGACAATGAGTATGGGGAAGCCCGCCGCCTTTCGGCCGACGAAACCCGACGTCGCGGTGTTCGTCTCCGGCGTCACGAGCATGGGTCTCGAAATTCTCGCCGGTCGGATCATCGCCCCCCAGTTCGGCAGCAGTATCTACACCTGGGGCAGCATTATCACCGTCTTTCTGGCCGCGCTAAGTCTGGGCTACTGGCAAGGCGGGAAGAAGGCAGCGACGGCGTCGAACCGGCGCATGAGCTGGCTGCTGTTGGGGACGGCGGCATACGTCGCCGTCGTGATCTACGGGAGCGATCAACTGCTGCTCTCGGCATCGGCAATCCCGCTGCCGGCCCGCTATGCCTCACTCCCGGCCGTCATCATGCTCTTCGGGCCGCCAACGTATCTGCTGGGCTTCATTAGCCCATACGCGGCCGAACTCTCCCAGAAGGAGGGGACCGGCGAAGCGTCGGGCCACGTCTACGCCCTCGGCACCATCGGCAGCATCGTCGGCGCGGGCGCGACGACGTACGTCCTCGTTCCCGCACTCGGCATCGATATGATCGGCCTCCTGTTTGGGTTCATCCTCGTCGGGACCGCGTTCGCGCTGACGCTGCCCAGACTCACCCCGAAGCCGGCGTCGGCCAGCGTCGCGATCGCGATCGTGCTCGTCGTCGCGGCTGGCCTCGGCCCGGTCGCGTTCGACCACCGCGGCGACGTCGTCTACCAGACCCAGACGGCCTACCAGGAACTCGAGGTGATCGACGACGGCGACGTTCGGACGCTGTATCTCGATGGCGCACGCCACAGCGCGATGGACCTCGAGGATCCCGACCGACACGTCTTCGAGTACACACGCTACTTCCATCTCCCCATGTTGATGGTCGACGATCCGGACGAGGTCGAGAACGTCCTGTTCATCGGCGGGGGTGGCTACACTGGCCCGAAGGACTTCGAGCGGAAGTACGACGTCGACATCGACGTTGCCGAACTCGATCCAGCAGTGACGCGGACGGCCAAGGAGTACTTCCGCCTCGAGGAAAGCGAGAACCTGACTGCACACACAGAAGACGGCCGGATCTTCCTCCAAGAGACCGACAAGGAATACGACGTGATCGTCCTCGACGCCTATCAGAAGGATCAGGTTCCCATCCACCTCACGCAAGTGGAATTCATGGAACTGGCCGAAAGCCATCTAGATGAGGACGGCGTCTTGCTTGCGAACGTCATTGCCGCACCGAGCGGTCCCGGTTCGGCGTTCTACCGGGCACAGTACAAGACGATCGACGAGGCCTTCGCGTCGACCTACAGCTTCCGCACCTCGAGCTGGGACTCCGTCCAGAACATCGAAATCGCCGCGACAAAAGCCGAGACGAACTTTACCGAGGCCGACGTCGAGACACGAAACGACCAGCGCGACCTGGGAATCGACTTGCGCGGTGAGGTCAGAAACTACATGGACGCGCCAAATACCGACGACGTGCCGCTGCTGACCGAGGATCACGCACCCGTCGACAACCTCCAGGCGTCGACGGTGGGCCAAGAGTACGTCATCGAGCAAACTGGAGAAGACGAGACACAGCCGGAGCCAGCGTCTATCACAGTCGGGCCGGAACTGCCCGCACACGCACGGCCGACATCGGGACTCGAGTCGATACCGGCCTGACTCAACTTCCCCGAGCACGCTGTTGCGACCTGTTACTCCGAAAGTGCGTCGACCTCGAGTGACGTCGCCGTCCGCCAATAGTGATCGAGTGAGTCCTCGGCCCACGCGCGGACGGCGTCGTCGTCGGTGTCGACGGCGGCCCGCAGGATGCCGTTCTCGTCGCGCAAGAGCAGACAGACGTCCGCGTCGACGATCATGATCGCGATCGGGACGCCCTCCTCTCGAACTCTGATCTCGGCGTTGTCGGCCGACAGCAGCGCCTCGAGCTGACCGCGAAGTCCGGACTCGTCGGCCAGCGCGTCGATCGCGTTCTGGCCGAAGACCCCCCTGAAGCGCTGCTCGCCCGCAGTCACACGGTCTCGAACGACGCCTAGCGTCTGCTCGTTGAACGTATGCGAAAACGTCCGGACTTCTTCACCCGTCCGGAGAAACTCGAGCAACCGACTCAGCGGCGCGTTCGGCCGCGTCGCGCTGGGAGTGGTAATCGTCGCGTCCGAAAGCCGCCGCAGGTCGAACTCCATCGCGTGGGTCGGCAAGTAGTCGACGATCTCACGCAGTTTGGCCTCCGTCTCGAGGATCTCCTGGAGATCAGTGAACCCCTCTGCGACCAGTCGCCCCGTCGCGGTCGCGACGTATGCATTGCCGTCGTGTCTGATCCACGACCGGTCCGCAAAGTCACCGAGGATCCGACCCAGCGTCGCCTGCGAGGCTCCAGTCGCCGCAGCTAGTTCGGTCCGCGTGTGTCGCCCGTCCGAGAGCAACCGGAGGACCTCAACGCGATTTGACGACAGTGCGAGAAACTCGATCTCCTCGAGCGCCGATTCCATACGGGTTCTCGTCGCCGCCGCGGCAAATTGGTTTCGCACCGTGCAAGGTTTTCAGAGGGTGCAGCAATAGCAGGGTCTCGGCCGCTTTCTCGGCTCGTCCGCTTTTCTTACTATGAAATGTTTTCTGAATCAAACTATAAACCCGGAGTTCGTACGGTGTAGTATGATCATCTTCGCGATTCGCGCGTCGGCTGCTCTCGAGTCGGCGCAATCGGTCCACACGGGGGTGGCGGGATAATGATGTCCCGTCGCAGTGCCGTCTTCTTCGCGCTCTCGAGTCTGCTCTTCGGTGGGACCTTCGTCGCCGCGAAAGCCGGGCTCGCGTACTTCCCACCACTGCTGTTCGTGGCGCTGCGCTACGACATCGCGGCGGTGGTCATGCTGGCGTACGTCGGGCTGACCGGTTCGCGGTCGGCGCTGCTCCCGCAGAGTCGCGGCGACGTTGCCAGCATTCTCGCGACCGGCGTCCTCGCGATCGGGGTGACGAACGCCTTGCTGTTCGTCGGCCAGCAGTACGTCTCGAGTGCCGTCTCCTCGATCATCTACAGTCTCAACCCGATCATGACGCCGGTGTTCGCCGCGGCGTTGCTCTCTGATGAACGCCTCTCTCAGCGCGGCGCGGCCGGGATGGGACTTGGCCTCGTCGGCGTCGGCCTCGTGGTCAGCCCGGATCCCGCAAATCTGCTGGCGGGAGCCGTCGGTAAGGGCATCCTCTTCGCCGCCGCGATCAGCGCCGCATTGGGTGCCGTGTTGATCCGCCGGGCCGACAGCGACCTCTCGAGTCCGGTCCGCGTCGCTTGGGGGCTGCCCTTCGCCGCAGCGCTGAGTCACCTGCTGGCCTGGGCAAGCGGCGAGTCGGCGGCTGCGATCACGTGGACGACCGAGGCGCTGCTGGCGCTTGGCTACGTGAGTGTCTTCGCTGGTGCCATCGCCTACGTCGCCTACTTCGGGCTTATCGATTCGGCCGGCGCGATCCGCGCGAACCTGATCTTCTACGTCGTGCCCGTCGTCTCGACGCTCGGCGGCTGGGCACTGCTCGGTGAGACGATCGATGCGCTCGCGATCGCCGGCTTCCTGACGATCTTCGCCGGCTTCGCCGTGCTCGGCAGCAAGTCGATCGATATCGGCTCGCTGCTCCCGGATGTCGGCTCCGACGTGGCGTCCTCGTCTGCCGACGGCGAGTCGGTCGTCAGGGAGGAACCGCGGGGCTACCGCTCGGACTGATTCGCTGGCGCTCGAGGCGCTCACTGTGGATCGGCAATCAGAACAGCGACAGTTCGCCGGTCACGCTGTCGACACGATCGTCGGCTGCCGGGCCGACGGCGAGCGCGGTGACCGTGCCGGGCTCGAGTTGGGTGTGGCCGGCGTCGCGGATGAGCGCGTTGGGGATGCCGTTACTGTCGGCGATCTCCGAGAGTTCGTGTAGTTGTCGTTCGCTCTTGCCTTTGAGGACGACCTTTTTTTGGCCGCCCTGTTTCCACTGGGATTGTAGCTGGCTATCTGCCTTTTCGTATGCCGACAGCGACGCGTGGGCGACCTGTGCGGCGAGTTTCCCCTGTCCCATGCCGATGTCGGTTCGAGCGACGATGGCCTGTTTCATAGCCGACTCGAGGATGGGGACACCTTTACTTGTACCTATACTGACGCCGGGAGCAAGACGGCCCGACAGGTTCGGTTCGCTGTCGATCCGACCAGTCACGATCGGGCAGCTTCGACTGACAGTCCAGACGACGAGAGCATTGATATGGTAGTGGACACCACACCGGACCATGCAGGAGCGTCGTCGGGTTCTCGTCGTGACGTCGGTCGCGCTGTTCTTCTCGGTACTGGTCTGGTTCAACTATTCGGCGGTACTGCCTCTGATCGTCGAGGAGTGGGGCCTCTCTGGGACTGAAGCGGGGATCGTGTTCGGCGCACTTCAGGCGGGCTATCTCGTTGCGATCGTTCCTGCCGGCGTGCTCGCGGATCGCTACTCGCCGCGGTGGGTGATCGCCGTCGGCGCGACCGGGACCGCCCTCCCGAGTCTCGCGTTCGCCGCGGTCGCTGACGGTCTCCTCGTCGGCACTGCCTTACGATTTCTCTCCGGGCTCTTCGTCGCCGGTGTCTACGTTCCGGGCATGCGCTTTGTCAGCGATTGGTTTCCCGAAGTGACGCGCGGTCGGGCGCTTGGACTCTACATCGCCACCTACGAACTCGGCAGCGGCTTCTCGTTCGTCTTTGCGACGATCGCCGCGGAGGCAGTCGACTGGCGGCTTGCGATTGCCGCCACGAGCGTCGGCGCGCTGTTCGTCGCGCCGATGATGCTCGGCTTGACTCGCGACAGCCCTGAGCGGACGACATCGGCGACCGGCGGATTCGATGTCTCGGTCCTCCGAAACCGGGAGTACCTCGCTGCGGTCAGCATCTACTCGTGGCACAACTGGGAGCTATTCGGCGTCCGCAACTGGTTGCTGGCCTTCCTCGTGGCGACGCCGGCGTTCGTGGCGACCGACTCGGCGGTCCTGCCGGGGCTGGTCGTCGGTGCAATGATTGCCATGAGCGGCGTCGGCAACGCCGCCGGTGGCTGGCTCAGCGACCGCGTTGGCCGGCCACAGACGATCGCCGCCGGTCTCGGTGCCAGTACCGTCCTGAGTGCGACGTTCGGCCTCCTCGGTGGACTGCCGCTGTCGGCGCTCGTCGCCGTGACACTCGCCTACGGCGTCGTCCTCGCGCTCGATAGCGCGCCCACGTCGACGCTCGTCACCGAGGTCGTCGCCGACGAACACGTCGGCACCGCGCTGTCGGTCCAGTCGCTGGCTGGCTTTTCGACGACGGTCGTCTCACCGATCGTCTTCGGACTGGCACTCGACCGTGGCGGCTACGCCGCGGCGTTTCCGACGCTCGCCGCCGGTGCGTTGCTTGGATTGCTGTCAGTCGGTGCGCTCGTGTGGCTCGAGCGATAACGGCTCGAGCGAGTTCAGACCGAGTCGTCGCCCGTCGCCACTCTGCAGGCGGCTTTGTCGCTCGCTCACAGGACGATGGCCTCGTTGCGAAGGAGCTCTCGTTCCGTCCGTTTTGCCTCCGGACCCGCTTCGACGAGTGTCGGCTTGTCGACTGGCTCCGAAAACCGATCCGGGTCCGGCTCGAGTGACTCGAGCATCGCAGAAAAGACCGAGCCGCGCCGGCCGCCGGCCGAGACGATGCCGCCGTATTTGCGTTCCTCGAAGGAGGTGTTGTCCGGGCTGGGAAACTCCTCGCGGATGATCTGTGCGGTCTCTCTGAGATACGTTGCCGCCTGCTGCTGTGAGTAGCAACTGTCCTCGTAGTACGCCTCGGCGTATTCGTCGGCTAGGTCCTCGGTGGAGTGCGCCGGTGATTCGTAGCAGATCGACTTCGTCGTCGTGTATCCATCGGTAAAGCGGATGTTCATCGTAAAGCTATCCGGATACCGGAGGATGACCGGTGAAAACATCATCTCCGTAATTGTGGTTCGTTGTTGAATCCGCCACAGTCCCTCGAAGTAGTAGGCAGCCAGTGCCCCAATCCGGTCGTCGCGATCGCCACGGGCATATGCCATCGCGACCTCCTCGTAGTCATCGCCTGCAATCCGCCTGAGCCGCCGCTCGAAACTCTCGGCAATGCGCTCGAGTTCTGCCTCGTAGGCAGCCAGCAGTGGAACCTCGGGATCGGCGAGTAACTCCGCTTTCCGCTCTCGAGCGTCCGCCACGGTCATCATGTTCTCGTGGAAGGCTCGCTCAGCTGTGGTGTCGGGAAGTGGAACCCGAACCGCACGTTGATGCAAGACTTTCGTATCGCCGTTGAAGCGATCCCGTTCCCCATCCATGCACCGCCGTTCATCATGTATCATTATAATTTATTAGGCCGCTCAGTCTACAATTTCATGTGAGCGATAAGATTTAGATATTACCATACAGTATGTGTGGTAGCTCGTTGGCCGCTCGAGCCGGACCGAGGAATTTAGGGCCCCGTACTCGCTCCTACTCGGTATGATCCTCTCCGATGCGGATATCTTAGCGCGTCTCGAGGCCGGCGACCTCGTCGTCGAGCCTCTCGACGACCCAGAATTGCAGATCCAACCCGCGAGCGTCGATCTTCGGCTGGGACGAGAATTCCTCGAATTCCAGCGGACGAACATCCCCTGTATCCACCCGAACTCCGAGCAGGAAGTCGACGAATACGTCACGGAAACGATCGTCGATGACGGTGACGACTTCATCCTCCATCCCGGCGACTTCGTACTGGGGACGACCCACGAGCGCGTCGAGATCCCGCCGGACCTGATCGCCCACGTCGAGGGGCGCTCCTCGCTGGGCCGGCTCGCCGTCGTCGTCCACGCGACCGCCGGCCTCTGTGACCCCGGCTATCGCGGCCAGATCACCCTCGAGCTATCGAATCTCGGGACGGCACCGGTCGCGCTCACGCCGGGCATGCGCATCTCCCAGCTCACCTTTACCGAACTCACGACGGAAGCTGAACGCCCCTACGGCAGCGAGCGTGGCTCGAAGTATCAGGATCAGGACGGCCCGCAGGCCTCGCGGATCCAGAGCGACGACGAGTTCGGTGGCGACCAGCTCGAGCGCGATCGGTGAACGGCGACGGCTGATACTGCCGGACAAAACGGTTTATCCCTCGATCGCACCCAAGACGCTGTCGCCGACGGCGACAGCCGCCAAGACGCGATCGAGTAGTCACTGACGGTTGTCCGGTAGTCTGAACACGCCGGCAGGCCGGTCACTTTTGGCCCGGGCATCGCGATGGACACTCCCCACGGTGGGACGCCATCGACGAGCGCGACCGCAGCGACGCCCGCGAGACTCGAGGCGATCCAAGACGCGGTGCCCGTCGCCGACGGCCGGGAAACGGTAGACGACGGACTCGGTGCACTGCTTTGAGTTCCGATCGACTGAGAGACGTGTCGCCGGCTGTTGCAGGCACCACCTGCTTGTCTCAGGTTGCAGTACCGATGGACATGTGCGCCACCTTTTCCGACGACGACGTCGGTAAGGCCGTCGAGAACGGTAACGGCGAGGCGGTCGGCGTCATCACCGCAGTCGAGGGCGACATCGCCCATGTCAAGCCGGATCTGTCGGCCGTCGAATCGATCACATCGTCGCTCGGCTGGGAGGGGGCTGCCGAGATGACCGTTACGCTCGAACGGACGATCATCCGAGAGCGTACCGGGGATGCCGTTCGGCTCGAGGGAGCACTTCCGCTCTCGAATGCAGCCGACGATGGAAGCAGAACTGAACGAGACGCCGTCAATGACTGAGACGCGCTCCTGTCTGTCAGTGCCGGTGGGACCGCAATCCTCGCACTGCGGTCCCACCGGGACATCGTCACAGCAGACCGTATGAGGCCATGGCACGTCAGTCGACCCGACCGACCTGACTCCCGCGATCCGTGAAACGGCTCCGATCGACCGGGGGCCGACGAGTCAAAAACAGCCGGGAGAACGACGATGATTCTGGGACCGGGAGCGATCGAGTATTCCCTGGCTTTTGTCCGGTCGTATCAGGAGCGTCGCTCGCCGATTGCGTCGCGCAGGCGGCCGGGCACGTCGAGCATGGAGATGCCAAAGCCGAACAGTACCATCAACACGTAGACGCCAAGCGTCGAGGTCCAGACGACCAGCAGCGAGAGGATCGCCCACGGGCCCGCAAGGAAGTAAAACGCCGCGATTGACATTGCAGTCCCGTAGAGCAAGACGATGTACGGCCCCCAGTCGCGGGCGTGGCCGCGCCGAACGCGTCTCCGAACGTAGCGTTTGAGTTCACTCTCGAGGGACTCTTTTCTGACGGTGCGGTCTTCGACGTCGTCCTCGAAGGTTTCGACGCGATCGCGCAGCCGCTCGATCTCCTCGCGCAGTACTTCGGAATCGTCCGCGCGGTCGTGTGTCCGGGCGCTCGCGCGGTCGCTGGCGCGGTCCTCGGTCGCCCCCTCGTCGGCACCCGTGGCGTCGTCGGTCATCGCTTCTGTCGAGACCTGTCGTCCGCGGGGACTTTGTAGCTGCCGATCCACTTCACGGTCGGCTAGGGTCGCGTTGAGGACCGCCCCGAAGACGAGGATGATCGCACCGGCGTACAGCCAGACGAGCACGAGGAACACGGCACCGAGCGCGCCGTAGATCGTGTAGCCGGTTGTGAAATCGGTATAGAGGGAGAACGTCCCGCTCAGCACGACCCAGCCGACGGCTGCGACGACCGTTCCTGGGAGCGCCTCACGGATCTCAACACTGGCGTCCGGAAAGATAACGTACAACGGGAGGAACATCGCGAGCAACCCCACGATGACGAAGAATTGGCCGATGATCGCCACCTCAACTCCCGGCACGACCAGGATCAGGAACTCGAGAACACCGACCCCAACGAGACCCAGCGTGATACTGATCGCGACGATTGTCGCGTCCCAGAACGTATCGAGCAACGATTTCGATCCAACTGTCCCGTATACCTGAGAGAAGGCCCGATCGAGACCGCGCAGGACTCGACTCGAGCCCCACAGCAAGCCGAGGATGCCGACGACGGTTGCACTTTGCCGGCCAGTCTCGTCGATGATCGTTTCGGCCAGCACCTCTCGGGCCGCCGGCGTGAGGATGTCGCTGGCCGCAACCGAGAGTTGCGCTGCAAGCGTCTCGCCGCCGATCGACGCCGCGATTCCAAGTGCCAGGAGCGTGAGTGGGACGAGCGAGAGAAAGCCGTAGAACGCGACGCCGGCAGCGAGTAGCGTCACCTGTTCGTCTCTTGCGAGCCGAAAGGCCCGCCCCACGAGCTCGAGCCTTCGTCTGTGATCGATCACACCACCTCCTTCGATCCGCCCAGCAATATGTAATCACATGGCACGGGGGCACAACTGGCTGTTAGAAGGATCCCTGTGCGCTGCAGTCTCAGGCTGGCGAGACTATCGGCGCTGTAGCCGCTTCCTTCGAGTGGCTCCGAGACCCAGCTACTCGAGACTGTCCGCTGTCGCCGCGCGAATCTCGCCGATGTTCGCGTCCGTTTTGAACGTCGTGCCGCCATAGTGGGCTCTCGAGGCCTCGTAGCCGGCGTCGCGGAGGTCAGCGAGGAAGTCATCCATCGCGTTAGCGGGCAGCCCCCAGTTCCGACAGAGCTTGTGCTGGTCGTAGTGGGTCGGTTCGTCGAGTTCCGCCGCGAGCGTGTCACAGAGTTCGCGCGCCTGTGGCGCGGTGCCGAACGTATAGGGAATTTCGTCCCGAACGGCGGCGATGAAATCCGGGTCCTGAACGGGGCCGAGCCAGACCGGCCCGGCAGTCAGCATGCGATTCCCGTCGCAGTGGGGGCACGTCTCGAGCGGATCGGCGATCAGGCCGGGATCGGCCTCGCGGTAGAGACAGTCTTCACAGTGGTAGATGTGGCCTAATTCGTCGATCGCTGCGTCGGCTGACGTGGCCTTGTGCTCGAGCTCGAGATACGTCCGGACGTAGTGGCTGGTCGCGTGGGTCAGGATCGGTTCGACGCCCACGTCGAAGCGGGCAGCGCTCCGGGCGAGCGCGGAGGTGAGAACGCGGACGCCCATCTCGGCGTGGTAGTCCGTGTTGCGCGGCACGGCAGAGTACGAGCGGACGCCGCTGTTGAAATGGGCCCCACATAGCGGTGCGGTGTCAGTCGCGGTGACGCAGACGAGATCGCGGCAGTTCGCGAAGGCCGCGTCTGCGAAGGGCATCGGCGTCCCGTAGGGGTCGAGATCGATCACGTCGAACGGCTCGTCATGCATCAAGGCGTTGACGTTGCGGTGTTCGACCGTCGCCTCGCAGTCGTTTCGCTCGAGGTTGTCCCGCGCGAGATCGACTGCCTGTTCGTCGACGTCACAGCAGGTGACGTCCCAGCCGTCGGCGGCGGCTCGAACCCCACGGACGCCGCTTGCGGTCATCGCATCGAGATACGACGTGGCGCGCTCTTCGCGCTCGCGGTAGGCCCGCAGCGTCGCGATCGTCAGATCCCGGTTCAACTCCTGTCGCGGGTTGTAAAAGACCGCCTCCTCGATGCCCTCGGTCTGTTCGCCGGGCACTTCGAGTTCGACCCCGCCCTCGGTGACGCGCATACCACGTCTCGGCGATAGCGGGCGAAAAACGGTGTGGTCTCGAGTGGCCACGCTGGCCGGACAACCAAACCGATTTTACAGTTGGGCGCACAGTTCCGGACGTGTCGAAGGCCAATCCCGTCGAGCGATGGCAAGCCGCTCTCGAGGAAGCTGGCGAGCTCACGCCCGAGATCGTCAGCGAAATCACGCGGATTCACGGCGACCGCGGGGTGCAGGCGATCGAGGCCGTCGGCGAGAACCGGGTGAAGGCCTACCGCGATTTCACGATCGTCGTCGGCTACGACGACGAATACATCGTCGAGGATGGGAACTGTACCTGCAAGGACAGCGAGTACAACCTGGACGACGACGACCCGACCGAACGCTGCTGGCACTCACTTGCCGTCGCGATCGCACGGCGAGTGGGCCACGTTGACTACCACGACATGTGGTACTCCGACGTGCGCGAATTCCTGTGACAGCAGCCTCCCGCCCAGCGAATCGCTGATCCCACTACTCGGATTCGTTACAGGCAGCGATGATGACCTTCGGATCGTCGATCAGCCGATTTTCCATATAATTGCCTTTTCCTCGTCCGGCCCATTTGCGTTCCTGCTCGATGATCGAGAGAAACTCGAGTTCCGAGAGGATGTCACGGACGCGGCGGAGCTTCAGGTGATCGGACTCGTCGCGCTCGCAAAGACGCTTGTAAAGATCGTAGGCCTCATTCGTCGTCACCGGTGCGTTATCGCCCTCCTTTTGCTGGGTGAGTAGCGCCATTGCCTCGAGGACCAGCTTCGCGTGACTCGGACTCTTGGAGATGAGTTCGGCGAGCCGACTCGTCTCCTCACGTTCGTGGGCGTGATCGACGCAGTCCTCCGTGACGGATTCGAGGTCACTCTCCTCGGCAATCTCGCCAGCAAAGCGGAGAATGTCGATTGCCTTCCGGGCGTCGCCGTGTTCACGGGCAGCGAGTGCGGCCACGCGGGGGATGACGCCGTCCTCGAGGACGCCCTCGTGGAACGCGTCCGAACGCGATCGCAGGATCTCACGGATCTGGGTCGCGTCGTACGGCGAGAAGACGTACTCCCGTTCGCAGAGGCTGGATTTGATTCGCTCGTCCAGCGAGTCCTTGTAGCGAACCTTGTTCGAGATGCCGATGACGCCGATCGTACTCTCGGTGAGTGCGCCGGATTCGACCGCCCGCGAGAGCTGCATCAAGATGTCGTCGTCCTCGATCTTGTCCACTTCATCTAGAATGATCAGTGCGACGTCGTATCGACTATCGACGATCCGCCAGAGCCGTCGATAGTACTCCGAGGTGCTCAACCCCGAGTGAGGAATCGAGATATCCGTTGTCGCCTGGTCGTTGAGTTGGTGGCCAGCCGACTGGACAGCCTGTGTCTCTGTCGACTCCTGCAGGCAGTCGACGTAGGCGACACCGATCGAGACATCGTTGTCCTTCGCACGCTCGATGGCCTGGTTGGTGATGAATTTCGAACAGAGGGACTTCCCAGTTCCCGTTTTCCCGTAGACGAGGACGTTGTTGGGTGTGTTCCCGCGCGTGGCCGGTTTGATCGCGTTCGCGAGATCCGTTAGTTCGTTCTCACGACCGATGATCCGGTCGCCGTCGGGGAGGTGCGAGACCTGCAGGAGTTCCTTGTTCCTGAAGATCTCGTTTTCGCTGCCGAAGTAATCCATCGAATCAGGCATTCAGTTGTCGGAGACATTCCCCGGAGAGTACTTAACCTGTTCGAACCGCGGTGCCGCTGTATCCACATCATTTTGCATTTTGAGGGGCTAAACGGCAGAAAAAGCACCCCATGGTGCCGCTGTATTTGTGAAACAGGACCCCGGAGTTCCGCTGTAATCGACGCAGGAGTCTCCTGACGGTCACCCCGCAGTGCCGCTGTATCGCGAGCGAGCAGCCCAAGCTCAAAAAGTAGTTGGACTGATCCGGTCGCAGCCGAGTACCGGATTTCTCCTGTATAAATGCAAATAGGTTTCTATAGGGACTGTTCCAGTCGTTCTCTACCCCGTAGTGCCGCTGTATGCGGAGACACACACCCCGTAATGCCGCTGTAAGTGCCTGGCAGTGTTGGGTCACGAGAAACGGGGGTTCGAAAGGGAAAACCAACCGGCCGATGGATTCAGCAGGCCGCTCGAGCGAACAGTCAGAACGGGCTGCAACCCACTTTATCGATTCGAGCGGCGGTTCTGCGTTCGAAACCGATTGAACGCGACTCCGTTCAAAACACTTAGTGAACGATTACACACCAATCATATTTAATGATACCGTCTTTCGAGTCGATCGTCAGGGTACCGAATTCGCCGTTCTACTCGATCAAAACGGTTTCACAGGGATAGCCCGATAGAGTCGCTATTCTGCGATCTTACAGCGGCATCGTGGGGTGTGTCTCTTCTCTCTCGCTCAACTTCGCTGCTCGTGTCATTGGTCACTAGCGTTCGCGTCGCTACTCTGGTCGAAAACCCTCGAGTCAAAACGAATCGGATCCGCGATGAAACTATTCTTCGGCGCAGATTTCCACGAAGTTCTGCAGAATCCGTAATCCAGTCTCACCGCTTTTCTCGGGGTGGAACTGCGTCCCGAAGACGTTGCCCGCCTCGTTTGCGACGATCGAGGGGAACTCCCGTTCGTAGTCCGTCGTCGCGACGACTGCGTTCTCGTCGTCGGGGGCCGCGTAGTAGGAGTGGACGAAGTAGGCGTACTGTCCATCGATCCCCTCGACGAGAGGGTGCTCGCGTTCGACCTCGAGTTCGTTCCAGCCCATGTGGGGGACCTTCTGGCCTTCGGCGAATCGGACGTTCGTCCCGGAGATCAGATCGAGTCCCTGGACGGCCGACTCACCGTCGGTTTCTCCCTCTTCACTCGTCGTGAGCAGCATCTGCATGCCGAGACAGATACCAAAAAGCGGTGTACCGCTCTCGGCGACCTCGAGGAGGTCCTCGCGAAGCGGATCGGCATTCTCGACGCCTTCGCGGAACGCGCCGACACCTGGCAGGACGACGCCGTCGGCGTCGTGGAAAGCCGCAGGGTCGTCGGTGATCTCGACGTCGGCACCCGCACGCTCTAAGCCGCGGGTGACGCTCCGGAGATTTCCCAACCCGTAGTCGACGATGACAACGGAGGCCAGCGTTTCCTCCGGTGGGGACGAAGCAGTGCTCATACGTCTACTCGGTGTGGCCCGTTCAAGTGAATTGCCATTCGGGCAATCATCCTCACGGGGCGAAGGGGGCCCACAGCCAAGACTGCCGGTCGACTGCCATCGGTGGTGAGCCTCGCTCTCGTCTCCGCCCAAAGTATTGCTCATCATTGTAAATACTAAAAGAGGCTTGATGCGAAGAGGTCAGTGTTCTCGTTGGTAACACAGTCCCAGTACAGTTTCGCTCAGGTTCCCCTCGAGTTCAAGAATCTCCGGAACGAACCATTTAAATGCAGGAATTGACCCCTCTCGAGGATGGCATCTGTCTCCGGTATCGAAGGCACTATTAACAATCGAACACTGAATAATAATTGCGTGGCGAATACAAGACTAACACGACTCAGACACACGATACGAGATCTCTTTGACGCGCGTGGCGTCCCGGCAGCGGACCAGCGGCTCATCGGCTATACGACGGGGGCACATGCACTCGATCACCTCGTCATCCTCTCGATTCCGCTGTTTATCCCCATCTGGATCGCCGAGTTCCAGGTGACGACGTACGAACTGGGCCTGCTCGTAACGCTCATGACCGGGCTGTACGGAGCCATGGCGCTCCCGTCTGGCATTCTCAGCGATCGGTTCGGCGCGGACACGGTGATCACCGGCTTCTTGCTGTTGACCGGTGGGGTGTTCCTGGCCGTTCCCTTCATCGATTCGTTCGCGGCATTGGCAGTCGTGGTCGCACTGGCAGGCGTCGGTGCTGGATTCTACCATCCGCCGGCGCTCGCCTTCATCAGCCGTGAAGCGGAGGCACCGAGCAAGGGCTTTGCCTACCACGGCATCGGCGCGAATCTCGGGATCGGTATCGGGCCGCTGCTCATCACTGCCGGACTCGCGGTCAGCGACTGGCGAACCGTCCTCGGACTGCTCGCGGTCCCACTGCTGGGATTCGGCGTGCTCTTTGCTCTCCGTGGTCCCTCGGACTCGAACGACCACACGGCGTCGACGCACTCGCTCGGTGACGTCCTCTCCCAGCTCCGTGCGCTCGTGACTCCCGTCTTCCTTGGGATCATCGCCGTCTACGTGTTCGCGGGGATCTACTACCGCGGCACGCTGACCTTCCTCCCGCAGTTCATCGACACGCTGTCGTCGCTGCCGAGTCTGGATCTCGCCGGAGCGTCCGTCGGTGCCGGGCAGTGGCTCTACTCGCTGATCTTGCTGACCGGCTCGGTCGGCCAGATCGCCGGGGGCCATCTCGGCGAACGCTTCGAGATCGAGCGCGTCCTGCTTGGCGTCTTCGCCGCGACGAGTCTCGCGTTGCTCGCTCTGGGTGGCCTTTCCGGCACTGCCGTCATCGGGGTCGGGCTCGTCTTCGGTGCCCTCCTCTTTACCCTCGCGCCGCTCCAATCGTCACTCGTCGCGAAACACACGCCCGATGCGGGCCAGGGAATCGGCTTCGGGCTCGTCTTTACCGTCAACTTCGGGATCGGCGCGCTCGGTGCCTCACTGGCCGGCTGGCTCCTCTCGAGCAGTTCGTACTCGCTACTCTTTGGCGTCCTCGCCGTGTTCCCGCTCGTCGCGGCCGCCGCGGTGCTTTCGGTCTCGAAGACAGGCCGCCCTCCTGAATCGCACGCACAGTAGCCCACTTCCAATCACAGACACACGACACTCATGACGATCACCTTCACACCAATCGGACACGTTCGCTCACCGTACGACACTCCCGCAGACGTCGACCACGACGCAGTCGACGAGACGACCGGCGAAATCGTCCTCGAGGGCGACTACGAAGACGGCCTCGAGGGCATCGACGACTTCTCACACATCGTCGTTTTCGCCCATTTGGACGAGATCGACGAATACCGACCGATTGCTCGGCCGCCACACGCCGACGACCTCGAGGTCGGCACCTTCGCGACGCGGAGTCCCCACCGACCGAATCCACTCGCCCAGACCACCGTCGAGTTGCTCGAGTGCGACGGGACGACGCTGCACGTCAAAGGACTCGATCTCGTCGACGGAACGCCCGTCATCGACGTGAAACCCTACGTCGGTTCGATCGACGACGAGGACGTGTCCTTCGGGTGGCTCGAGGACCTCTGAGACCGAATAGTGCTTCTCAACGAGGCTGTTCGGACAGCAGCCACCCCACAACCGTAGCGACTGCTGTCGAAGGCGTTGGCCTCGCACTTTTGTAACGTGGATACTTAAGTAGTGATCGTGACCGCGCGAGAAAACGAGGGGCAGCCGAACGGTGAGCGCGTCAATCACCCTCTCGGTGACCGATCGCCCGTAAGCGCCGCCGATCGGCTGTCACTCGACGAAGGGACCCGCAGCGAGGGAACTGATCCGCTGTCGAACTGCGCTTCCCGTGTTGACACACCGTCGACGACGGACAGCGGCATCGCTGTTTCAGTTACTGGGCTGCGAAAGCGCTTCGGCGACGGAACGGAGTCCGTTATCGCCGTCGACGACGTTTCCTTCGACATCGAAACCGGCTCGATTGTCGGTCTGTTGGGACCGAACGGCGCCGGAAAAACGACGCTCATCAAGTCGATTCTGGGCATGGTGCTTCCAGACGAGGGGTCCGTTCGGATCGGCGGCATCGATGTCTATGAACGGCCTCGAGACGCGTACGCGCACGTTGATGCGATGCTCGAGGGAGCCCGGAACGACTACTGGCGGTTGACCGTCAGGGAGAACCTGCGGTACTTCGCGACGATCAGCGGCGTCGACCCGGATTCGGTTCGCGAGCGCCACGAGCGGCTGCTGATGCAGTTGGGACTTGCGGAGAAAGCGGACGTTCCCGTTCGCGAGTTGTCGCGAGGGATGAAACAGAAAGTCTCGTTGGCCAGCGTCCTCGCTGGCGGTGCCGAGGTCGTGTTCCTCGACGAGCCGACCCTTGGACTGGATATCGAGAGTTCGCGAACGCTCCAGCGGGAACTGCGACGCCTCGTCGAGGAGGAAGCGCTCACCGTCGTGCTCAGCAGCCACGACATGGACGTCGTCGAGACGGTGTGTGACCGCGTCCTCATTATGTCCAACGGCGGGATCATCGCGGACGACACCGTCGACGCGCTGCTGTCAGGCTCCGATTTGCACTCCATTGAGATTACGAGTCGCGATCTCGAGTCGGCCATCGTCTCGACCCTCGAGGAACGCTTCGAGACGATCAGCGTCGAACCACGCGAGCGAGGGCACCGGATCACCGTGACGACGGACAGCGACGGGCTGTACGCGCTGTTTGCCCACCTCCGCGCCGAAGACGTTTCCCTCGAGGGTGTCCGGACGATTGAACCGGATCTCGAGGACGTCTTCGTCGACTTGACGGCTGGGAGGGACCCATAATGGCCAGCCAGCAGGGAACGGATGAAACGCCGCGGTCGGCCGGGTACTATCACCTCGCGCGGGCAGTGCTTTCCCGCGAATTTCTGATCTTCGTCCGCTATCCCGCCAACGCGATCGGCGGCATCGTAATCTCGGTGTTCTTCTTCGGCGTCCTCTTCTATGGCGGACGGATGATCGCCGGACAAGCGCTGACCGACTCGATCGAGGGGATCATCGTCGGCTACTTCCTGTGGACGCTGTCAGTGGGCGCGTACTCCTCGATATCGAACGACATCGCGAGCGAGGTCCAGTGGGGAACCCTCGAGCGTCACGTGATGACGCCGTTCGGGTTCGCACCCGTGGCGCTGTTGAAAGGCGTCGCGAAGATTGTCCGGACGTTCATTACCTCGACGGTCATTCTGGTCGTGATGATGCTTCTCACCGGGACGACGCTCCAACTAAATCTGCTTACGATCGTCGTCGTCGCGACGCTGAGCATCGTCTCGGTGCTCGGACTTGGGCTCGCAGCCGGTGGGGTGACGGTGCTCTACAAACAGATCGGCAACTGGCTGAACCTCCTCCAGTTCGGGTTCATCGTTCTCATCTCCGCTCCCGCGTTCGACCTCGGGTGGATGCAGGTGCTCCCGCTTGCCCACGGCAGCGCCCTCCTTCAGCGGACGATGGTCGACGGTATCCGTCTCTGGGAGTTCACAGCGTTCGATCTCACGTTGTTGTTCGTCACTGCGGCCGGCTATCTGGCGCTTGGGTATGTCGTCTTCCAGTATGCGACCCGCCGGGCGCGACGCCTCGGTGTGCTTGGCGACTACTGATCGACACGGATCGGTCACTACACTCCGCGCTCGAGTCGATTACCGACCGGGTCCCGCGTCTGGTATCGACAACACGGCGGCTGACTGGTGTTACTCACCTGTGAACGCGCGTCCACGGGCAACGAGCCGAAAGGTCTGTCCTGCGGTAATCGTCCAGATGAGCAGTAGCAGCGCCGTCACCCCGATCAGAATGTGGCCGAAGACGGCGACACCGAGGAAGGTCGCGAGCACGTCGGCCGAAACGGCGAACGCACCGATCGGGAAGGTGTAGGCCCACCATGTAAAAAAGAACGGGTGGGTTCGACGCGTGACGTAGTAGGCGACGAGTGCGCCAGTCAGGACGAACCACCAGGCCGAAAAGCCCCACAGCAACAGCGCCAGTAGCTTCAGGAGGGGCACCAGCGGTGCGACCGCGATGTCGAAGCCGACGCCAGCCTGTAACGCGTGAGTCAGTCGTGCGAGATCGATGACGAGGACGGACGTCGGCGCAAGCCCGATGGCGAACGTCGGGGCAAGTTTCTCGTGGGGCAGCGTCTCGTAGGCGTACCGGTAGAGGACGATCGAGCCGAAAAACAGGAACAAGAAAGTTCCCACGCCGAGGGCGACCACTGAGACGGTGAAGATCGTCTGCCCGGTGAGCGTGCCAGCGTAGTACTCACTGGCAAGCAGGAATCCGAGCAGCGGAATCACGAGGTGGGACACCGGCGGGATGTACCACGCGAAGACGCCGTCGTCGGGACCGATCCGGTCGTTGGTGAACATGAGCGTGACCAGCAGGAAGCCAAAGCCGAAGATGCCGACGCTCCCAGCGGCGAACAGGACCGTCAGGAGTGGTCGCAGCGTTGCCGCTGGCAAAACGTCGCCCATCGTCTGAGCGAGACCGACGCCAAGCACGATCAACGTGATCGGCATCGTCGGGAAGAACTGACTCCGGATCGGGTGGGTCAAGTCGGCCCACACCCGGTCGGGATAGAGGACAAGCCGCAAGCACCACGGGATCAGGTACGTGACCGTCGCGACCACCGTCAGGCCGACGAACGCCACAGCGAGCGTCGCGACGGGGGCGAGATCGGCCCGTGTGGCGACCAGCGCGAGTGCGATACCGAGCACGCCCGTCCCCATCGTCGATCCGAACCACTGTGGTCCGAAGAACTCGATCGTGGTCGCGATCCGTGACCACGTGTCGTCTGTGGTTCGTTCTACATTACTCATACACAGCTAATATAGTAGCAGGTGGGCACAACTGCATTTGAAGGTGTCGACTACGCTCTGTGACGACTTCCAAATCCAGTCTGTTCTCCTCCCGATCCAGTGATATATTCTACTTTTTACCTCGACAGCCGATTCACAACGGATTTGGTTGTATGGTGAACACTGCACAATACAACGGTGAGCGACGTTTCCCTGACGATCACCTCGAGTCTATCGAGTCCACCCTGTCTGTCGAAGCTGACATCGACGATCCCGACGAACTAGTCGCTCGCGGCGAAGAACTCTGTCACGTTCACGCAGCGCTTCGCGAGGGGCTGCACGCCGACGTTACCGTCGAAACTGACGCGTTCTGGCTGCCTTCGTCGACTTCGATTCTTCGAGCGAAGTGTCACGCGGGTCCGACTGCCGGCTCTCAAAAGCCGTCGAGTCGTGTTTGCCCGCCGTCGCTGTCGTCGACGTCCGCGAGCTCTGCTGCTCGCTGGAGTGCGTTCTCGAACGTCTCCGCCTGACTGCGATCGTACAGCGTCGCCGCCGGGTGGACACAGATCAGCAATCGTCGCGGCGTCCCGTTGATCCGGACCTCTTCGAGCGAGCCCGCTTCTTTGGTGACCGCGACCGACCGATCGAGGAGGTGTTCGCTCGGGACTTTCCCCAGCGTGACGATCACCTCGGGATCGAGGAGGTCGATCTCGTGCTCGAGGTAGTCCCGGCAGTGCTCGAGTTCCTCAGTCGTTGGATCACGGTTTTCGGGCGGGCGACAGCGCACGCAGTTAGTGATCCGAACGTCAGCGCGTGCGAGACCGACGGTTCGGAGGCCGTCGTCGAGGACCGAGCCGCTGCGGCCGACGAACGGTTCGCCCTGTTCGTCTTCGTTGGCCCCAGGTCCCTCGCCGACGAACAGCAGGTCGGCGTCCTCGGGGCCGACACCGTTGACGATCTGGCTCCGCGAGTCGACCAACGCCGGACAGCGCGTACACTCTGTGACACGGAGATCTTCCATCTTTCCCATACTGGTGGCTCACGCGGTCACCTTCTACCTCTTTCGGGACGTACGTGCCGGTCACTCCGAGTGGTCAACCGAACGAGCGTACGAATCGGCCGCGCGAGCTGCCAGCCGGGCGACGCGAATCGGCTCCGGACGGCCACCTGCGGGCGTAAACGCCCGAACGATCTCGTCCGTCTCGCTGGGCTCGAGGCCGATGGCCCTGACGTAGACGGTGTCGCCGTCGAGCGATAGTTCGCGTCGCTCGGGCAGTGCCCGGTAGGTCTCGAGGCGTGCCTCGAGTTCGGGACCCGAAAACGCGTCACGAAGCCCAGCCGCGAGTCCGTCGCTCGCCTCGAAGGTGACGGCGATTACCGGTCGCTCGGCTGCCTCGTGAATCCGTGACAGGTCGAGAATATTGTACCATGCGGGGGCGACAGCGCCGAGCATGACGTACCGGGCGTCCGGTCGCTCGAGGTCGTCGAACAATCCGAGAACGGCAGCAGTCGCGTCGGTGCCACCGACATGACAGGAACTGTACGCGAGTCCGTCACAGACGCGGTCGGCGCGAACGACGGCACCAGCGAGCGTGCTTCGACCTCGATCACCGCGGTACGATTCGGCGATGCCCAGCGCCCGCACCCCGGACTTCATCAGGTCTCGTCTTCGTCTTTGATCTCCTTGAGCCGGTCGAGGAGTTCGTCGCTCGATGCGCCGTTTTCGAACTCGATGGTTCCGTCGTGGCTGTTCGATCCCGACTTGACTGCGTCATCGTCGTCAAAATCAGCGTCTACCTCCTGCTGCTCGGATTCGTCGTAGCTCCCGAATCCCATACAGTGTCCACTATGGGGTTCGGGTTGAAAAATTCAGTGGTCACTGGTTTATTAGGGGTCCCCAAGTCGCCGGGACGTTCCGGAGGTGGCCCAACACGACCGGTTCGAGCATTGAATATAACTATCTCGTCATATAGTGGACCGGTCGGAGAACTGTCGGACGGTCCAGAGCAGTCATCGATGATACCGTTTTTGCCCCCGGCCGTCAACGGCTCCTGTATGGAAGTTCACCACGTCACCGAGGACGCGGAGACGTTCACCAGTAACGTCTATCTGGCTGTCGACGACCGGCCTACACTGATCGATGCCGGTGCGATGGAGGGCATCGTCGACGAGATTCGGCAACACACCGACGGGCTTGAGGCCGTCGTCATGACTCATCAACACGGCGACCACGTCGCCCAGCTCGAGGCCGTCGTGGAGGCGTTCGACCCCGAGGTGTACGCCTACGCCGACCATCCGATGCGTACCCACGCGATCGACGACGGCGACACGGTCGTGATCGGTGACGAGGAGTTCGAGGTCGTCTACACGCCGGGCCACGCCGACGACCACGTGTCGCTCGTCTCCGAGTCGTCGCTGTTCTCCGGCGACGTGGTCGTCCACGACGACGGCGCGTTCGACTACGGCAGCTTCGGCCGCACCGACATGGCCGGCCAATCCCGCGAGCGACTCATCGAGAGCATCCGGGACCTCCTCGAGCGCATGCCAGACGGGGGTCGCGCGAGCGACGCGAGTGCGGCCTCGGGAGACGAGCGAAGCGAGTCTGCCGGCGTCGAGCACATGTACGCGGGCCACGGCGGCGTCTTCCACGGCGATGTGCGCGATGTGGTCGAGACGGCGCTCGAGCGAGCGGAGAAGCGAGAGCCGAAGTACCCCGACGAGTAGCTCCGCGAGCGCTGCGCGTACCGGGTGCTGTAGCTCTGGTCGAGTGGGACTGGTGTGAGAAAACTGCTCGCTCGATTATGCCGCGCGCGCTTCCTTCGCCTTGGGGCGAAGCTTCTTGTAGCCGCACTTGCGGCAGCGCTTGGCGTCTTTGGAGTTGCGAGCGTTACAGCGCATGCAGATCTGCTTCTCGAGCATCCGTTTCTCGGCGGCGTCGAAACTGGCCATACCCGCCCTTTGCCCGTGGTGCATTTAATCGCTGTGATCCGAACGGGGCGTTTGCGTCTCGAGCGACTGGTTCAGGAACCAACAGTTAGGTGAAGGTAACACGAAGTGGCCGATACTGATGACCGACCCGATCAGGTGGACGCTTGATCCACGTGAAAGCTGGCTTGCGCGGCTCGCGACGTACGCGCCGTACGGGCTCTTTGGCGGAGCCGGCCTTCTGGCCCTAATTGGCGCTCTGGCGGTCATCGTCTTCGGGACGGTCGACGCATCGGTACTAGCGGTGCTCGTGGTCCTCGCACTTGTCGGCGGGCCACTGTCGCTGCTATATCTGTGGCTCCTCGTGAACTACGGGTCGAACGGGTCGAAGTGGCTCGCACAGCACACGAGGGCCCACGTCACGAAACGCGGTGTCGTCCTCTCGGCGGTCGTTGGCGGGCTCCTTATCGTGACCGCGATCGCTATCGCAGCCGAGTTGTTGGCCGTCTTCGCCGCCGCTGTGCTGGTCTCGGTCATGTTCGGCAGTCTACTCACGACGCCGGTCGCACTCGAGCCACGGGAACGACGACTGACCCTCGGCGACGACGATGGGTTCGGTAGCCCGACCGTGGTGGGCCTCGAGAACGTCACCAGCATGTGGTGGTTTCCGCTGGGGCCACTGTCGCACTGGCGGCTCGTCGTGCTCCGGCGAGTACGGGGGAACCCGGTGGTCGTTCCGGTTTCGGATCGACACCTCGAGACGGTCGAGTGCACGCTCGAGGCAGGCCTCGCCGCGACCCCAACCGCAGAGCCGAAGACGGCTGGAACGACGCGCCCGATGCGAATCGTGCTGGCCGCGATCGGGATCGGGTTCCTCATGACTGCAGTCGGGTTCACTGTGCTGATCGAACAGACGGGAATGACTGCTGGTGGGCGAGTGGTCGTTCCCATCGGGCTCCTCGTTATGTTCGCCACAGTCGTGCTCGGCTACGCTGGATACGAGTCGTGGCTCGCGCGCCGTTCAGAACCGTCGTCGGACGGGTGACGATGACCGTGGCTGGCGGTTCTAGTGGCTGCCCGCTCCGTCACTCCTCGTCGGCCAAATAATCGTCTTGGACCGCGACGACTTCGCTCGAGTCCGCACACTCGCTGTACCGACGTAGCGGTTCCTCGTTGAGCGTCAGGAAGGTCTCACCCCAGCGAAACGGCTCGAGGATGTCCTCGGCTAACTCCCAGTCACCGAGGATACAGGCCGCGCCGGCGAGTGCTTCGACGGTCGTCAACTGGAACGGGCGACCGTAGTTGATCGGATTCGCGGCGACGAGAAAGGGGAGTGCCCGATGAATCCCGCGCATCTTGAACGAGGCCGCCTCAGCGGACTCCCACGAGCAGTCGAGGGCGACCAGCGTCCCCAGCCCGTCGTCGGCGTCGGCCGGCGAGAGCGCCTGCTCGGCGTGGGGATTGAGCACGATCCCGTAGGGTACCTGCCCCATCGACCGATAGAGGGTCGCCTTGTCGAACTTCTCGAGGCGACGCGCGGTGCACTTATCGGGGTCGTCGTCGCCCTCGTAATAGACGTGACACTCCACGCAAGGGGATAGGGCAGGCCGCGAGAAAAGCACACGGTTCGGGACCGGAGTCGTACGCTTTTGTCGATGGCGACGAATGCGGTGATATGGATCCGGAGTCGGACGTGACGGACGACGGTCGTGCGCTCGTCCGTCGGTATTACGACGCGCTCGACGAGCACGACTACGGCGCGCTCGAGGACCTTCTCTCGCCGGCGTTCTCACAGCGCCGTCCCGACCGCACGTTCGAGGACCGCGAGACGTTCGTCGCGTTCATGCGCGAGAAGCGACCGAATCCCGACACCAGCCACGACCTCGCGTCGGTGATCGTCGGGGACGACCGCGTCGCGGTGCGCGGCCGCGTGACCGACGACGGGACGACGCTGTTCGAGTTCGCGGACTTCTTCGAACTCGAGGATGGACAGATCGGCCGACTCGAGACCTACTCGCGGTAATTAGGCCGAACAGTTGTTTGGCCCAAGCTCGAGTTCGACCCGGTCTTCCGGCGGAATCGCAGTGACACCGCGGTTGAACTCGATGATCTCCTCGTAGTTCGAGGGCTTCTCGCCGGCGTCAGCCATGCGATCGACGAACGCGTCTTTTTCGAGTCCGAGCAGGTCGATGCCCGTCCGCGCGTCGCGGATCGTCGTCCGGATCGGCTCGCCAGGTGCGCCGTGTTCGAACTCGCCGTCCGCGGTGACCGTCACGTGTCCTGGGAGGACGACGAGACTCTCGGGTTCGGACAGAATCGTCTGATGAAGCGTCTTGTAGAGCATTCTGGCTCCCCGTTCTCCCTCGTCGTCGCTGAACTCGAGTTCTGTCCGGCCCGTCGAGTCGACGTGGAGCGTATCGGCGGTCAGCAACGCGCGGTCGTCGACCAGCAGGGAGATCATCTCACTCGTGTGGCCCGGTGTGTGGAGGGCTTTGAACTCGCGCTCGCCGACGGAGAGGACGTCGTTGTGCTCGAGTGGGGTGTACTCACGTTCGACATCGCGCTTGCTGGCGTGCTCGCCGAGGTAATAGGGCACCTCGAGGTCGTCGGCCAACTGGTGACCGCCGGAGATGTGGTCGGCGTGGACGTGCGTGTCGATCACGCCCGTAATCGTGAGATTTGCTTCCTCGGCGGCGGCTTCGTACTCATCGGTGTCTGCGGTCGGATCAACGACGACGGCCTCGCCCGTCTCCGTACAGCCGACGAGATAGCCCAGACAGCCCTTCGCGCGCCGCTGAAGTTGGACGATCGTCAGTCCCTCACCGGCGTCGATATCGACGCGGCCATAGACGCCGCTCCAGCCCTTCATACCGCTATCGACGGCCATGACGTCGAACTCGTCGGTTGCTGACTCCAGCCGTGTCGCTAGATTGCTTGAGGAGATTCCCTTCGCACAGATAGCGATCACACGATCGGCGTCGCCGACGACGTCTTGCAGGTCCTCGAGTTTGCCGTCGAGTTCTTCCTCGGGACCGAACGGAAAGTTGACTGCACCAGAGACGTGCCACGACTCGTAGCTGTCTTCTGGACGGGTATCGACAAGGGCGAAGTCGGCGTCCTCGTCTTGCAACTCCGCGAGCCGGCCCGGCGAAATTGTGGTAACCATACACGATTGTATTGCCTCGAGTGACGTAAGCACCGAGTCGTCAATTGCCGGGGCCGACGTCACCACCGGACGACACCGGTCTCAGTGGCTTCACGGTCGAGTCACACGCCGGTTTGCGTGACTCTGAATGGTGGCTGATCGAACCTGCAGACTCACAGCCCGGCGGATCGTCGAGTGTAGTTATTTAACTGATACAAACGCAAAGGGCCAGTATGGCTCTGTCAGATTTCGTTACCGCCGTCGTTGCTGTCCTCCGTCGTCGGCCGTCTGATCTCCTCCCGCTGTACCTCCTCGGCGCTGCGATCCCCGCGATCGTCCGTGTCGTGCCACTGCTCGCGCTCGGTGTTGCCTACCTGCAACTCTCGGCGACCGGTCGACTCGAGACGATCCGCGCCCGCCTGATCGACCTCGGGTCGCCACCGGACCCCAACGCGAGTCCAGAGGCGTTCGAGACGTGGGCCAGTGGGCTCGAGCCGCTCGTCGACCAGCTCGTGACGCTGCCGTTGCTCGCACTCATCGGCATCTCGGTTGTCGCGAGCGTGCTGATGTTCGCAGTACTGTCAGCCGTCGTCGCCGCAGGCCAGCTGTCGGCCTGCTACGGCCGGCTTCGTGGGCGTCGCGGACTCCGCATCGGGCTCGACGGTGCATCCCGTTTCTGGCGTCGGGTTCTCGGGCTGTTCCTCCTCGAGTTGCTGTGCTGGGCGATCGTCCTCGGTGCCGTCGGCGTCGGCACGGCGCTGTTCGCCGGCGGCGTCTCGCTCGCGGCCGGTTCGGGAGCCGTCGCAATCCCCATCGTCCTGCTGGGCGCGTTCGTCGCGTTCCTCGGCTTGCTCGTCGTTCGTGCCCTCTTTGCGTTTGCGCCGGTCGCGATCGTCGTCGACGACGCAGGCGTGTTTGCCTCCCTCCGGAACGTCCTCGGATTCGTTCGCGCACAGCCGGTAAACGCGGCGTTCTACTACGTGCTCGCGATCGGCGTGCTCGTCGCGCTCTCGACGATCACGGGCCTGTTTTCGCTGGTCGATATCGCTACCATCGGCTCGCTGCTCTCTGCGCTGATTGCCATGCCGGTGCTGGATCTGTTGAAGACTGCCGTCTACTGTGGCTACCGGGATCGATTGCGACCCCCGGAGCCACCGACGCGATCGCTTCGCGACGGGATTCGGGCTGGGCTCCGTCGCGGCTGGCAGGAACTGATCGGGTTCGTCCGAACGCACCCAGGAACCCACCTGTTCGCCGCTGCCCTCGGCCTCCTCGGATTCTGGATGGGATGGGCTGCCGCCGGCCCCTTCGTTGGCACGTTCGAGGCCTCGATCGCGGCCCGTCTCGAGGGAGAGTTCCCGCCGACGATGGCGGCGAACCTGTTCGGCAACAACTGGCTGGTCGCACTCACGACAGCCTACGCCGGAGCTGCGTTCGCGATTCCGGCGATCGTGTCGTTGCTGTTCAATGGTGTCAGCCTCGGCATTTTCGCCCGGCTCGAGGTCGATCCGCTGGAACTCGCCGCATTCGTCCTCCCACACGGTGTCCTCGAGATTCCGGCAATCCTCGTCGCAGGCGCACTCGGCGTCTCCGTCGGTGGGAGCGTTTGGCGAACGTGGCGAGGACGCGCCGGTCGGGCGGCACTTGCGGAGACGCTCGAGCGAGCGTTCTGGGTCCTGATTGGAATCGGAATCCTGCTTGCGGTCGCGGCGCTTCTCGAGGGTTTTGTCAGCCCGTATTACTACCGGCCGTTTATCTCGTAGCCCCAGACCGGTTTCGCCGGCGGTTATACTGTCGGACAGAACTATTTGAAGGTCGCTCGCTCATATTCGGCTGTCACCGCCGGCAACAGCCGGTTTTCGCGAGCGACTTCTCACTGACTTCTGTCCGACAGTATTAGCGAACCGAAGGCACTGGGGAGCGTCGAACTCGAGAGCACGAGAGCCGGACGACGGATCTCACGGCCGGCGAGTAGCTTATCCCCGTCACTGGCCACTATGCCGTAATGAGTACATGGGCGGACGCCACAAACGAGGTATTCTGGAACGATGCCAACGACGAGGTGGCGCTCGATCGGTATCGGACGCTGGTCGAGACGATCGACGACGGGATCTACCAGCTCGATGCCGACGGGACCTTCGTCGCGGTAAACGAGACGCTCGTCGAGGTGACCGGCTACGACAGCGATGACCTCCTCGGCGAACATATCTCTCTCCTTCTCGCCGACGACGATGTCGACCGGATCAACCGCCAAATCTCGAGCTGTCTCGAAACGGACGACGATACCACTGGGACCGTCGCGCTCGCCGTTCACACCGCAGGCGGGGAGACGATCCCATGCGAACTACGGCTCACCCCGCTCCAAGAGGGCGGCGAGTTCCGGGGAACGATCGGCATCGCTCGAGATCGCTCCGAGACGAAGCGCCAGCGAACACGTCAGCGCACGCTCGACAGGATCTCCGACGCGGTCTACGCGGTCGACGACGAGTTCCGATTTACCTACATCAACGGTCCCGCCGAGGATCTCTTGCACCGCTCGGAGGGCGACCTGCTCGGTGAGCGCCTCTGGGACGTATTCCCCTCTGCCGCCGAGAACGACACGGCCCGAGCAGCGTTTCAGACGGCGATGCGGTCCCAGGAATCGACGCGCTACGACCGCTACGACGACACGCTTGACTCGTGGATCGAAGCGACGCTCTTTCCCTCCGAGACCGGTATTACGGTCTCCGTCCGTGACGTGACCGAGCGCAAGACTCGTAAGCGAGAGTTAGAGCGCTTTGAGCGCATCGCCGAGACCGTCGACGACGGCGTGTATACGACTGACCACGAGGGGCGGTTCGTCTTCGTCAACGACGCGTTCGTCTCGATGAGCGAACACACTCGAGCGGAGCTCCTCGGCGCGCACGGTTCTGTCTTCTTTGGAGACCGATTCGTTGACACGGACGAACCGGAGTGGCGCAAACTGGTCACCGGCGAGTGTGATTCGATCGAGTTCGAGACGGACATCACCGGCCCCGGCGGTGAGACGCTCACGGTCCACAACAAGTTCGTCCGCCTCGAGACCGGCGACGAAATTGGACGTGTCGGTGTCACGCGAGACATCACTGACCGCAAAGCATACGAACACGACCTCGAGCGGTACGAACGCATCGTCGAGACCGTCGGAGATGGTGTCTACCTCCTCGATGAATCCCACCAGTTCACGACCGTTAATAGCGCGTTCGCGTCGCTGACAGGCTACGACCGCGACGAACTCATCGGATCGCACGCGGAACTCGTCTTTGGCGAGAAGTATGTCGAAATCGCCAACGCCAAACAGGCCGAAATGGAGGCCACTGGGTCGTCAGTCGCGGTCTTCGAAGAGGAACTATATCCGGCCACTGGCGATCCGATTATCGTCGAGAGCCGGTTCACGCTATTCGAGTTCGGCGACGGCGAACGGGGGCGAATCGGCACCGTCCGTGACGTCACTGACCGCGTTGAACACGAGCGCGAACTCAAGCAGTACGAGACGATCGTCGAAACCGTCAACGACGGCATCTACGTGGTCGACGAGGACGGCCGATTTACGATGGTCAACGACGCGTACACGGACCTGACCGGCTACTCCCGAACTGAACTGCTCGGGTCGCACGTCTCCCTCGTCGGCGACGACGAAACCATCGAGCAGGCCAAAGAAGTGGAGTCGGAACTGGCGGCAGGAACCGCCGAGGAGCCGATGGTCGAAGCAGCGATCCGAACAGCGGACGGAGATCGCGTTCCGGCTGAGGCGACGTTCTCGCTGTTGTCGGGCGACATGCGCGAACGAGTCGGCGTCGTCCGCGACATGACAGAGCGCAAAGAGCACGAACAGGCGCTCGAGGAAAGCGAGCGTCGGTACCGCACCCTCGCAGAGAACTTCCCGAACGGTGCAGTCGCGCTCTATGACGAGGACCTGACCTACACTGTCGTCGGCGGAGAGCTACTCGACGACCTCGAAATCCCCACAGACGACATCGTTGGCACACCCATCTCCGAGCGCTATCCCGCCGACTTTGTCGAGGAGATCGAACCCCACTTCCGTGCCGTCTTCGATGGCGAATCGAACTCGTTCGAAACGAAATACCACGGCCGAGAGCTCCTTGCGTATACGCTTCCCGTTCGGAACGCCGGCGACGAGATCTATGCTGGGATGCTCATGATACAAGACATCACTGAGCGCGAGCAGTACCGCCGGAAGCTCGAGGCGTCCAACGAGCGCTTAGAACAGTTCGCATACGTCGCCTCCCACGACCTGCAAGAACCGCTGCGGATGGTCACGAGTTACCTCCAGTTGATCGAGCAGCGCTACGATGACGTCCTCGACGATGACGGCAAGGAGTTTCTCGAGTTCGCTGTCGACGGCGCAGAACGGATGCGTGAGATGATCGATGCCCTCCTCGAGTATTCCCGGATCGAGACGCGAGGCAATCCACTCGAGCCCGTCGATCTGAACGTCGTCGTTCAGGACGTCCTCGCGGACCTCCAGATACGGATCGACGAACATGACGCAACGATCGTAATCGAGGAGCTGCCACATGTCGAGGGCGATTCCAGCCAGCTCCGGCAGGTCTTTCAGAACCTGCTGTCGAACGCGATCACCTACAGCGGCGACGAGCCGCCGGCGATAGAGATCTCGGCCACGCGTGATCGCGAGAACTGGGTCATCTCGGTTCGCGACGAGGGGATCGGGATCGACCCGGCCGACACGGATCGCATCTTCGAGGTGTTCCAGCGGCTGCACAGTTACGACGAGCACGCTGGGACGGGAATCGGGCTGGCACTCTGTAAGCGGATCGTCGAGCGCCACGGCGGGGACATTCGGGTCGACTCCGACCCCGGCGAAGGGACGACGTTCTCGATTACACTTCCCGCGACAGCATCCACGTGACTACATCGACCTTCGATTCGTAGTCCGTGAGTCGTCAAAGCAGCTGCCGGGGTATCGCGGGTCAGCGTCGCTATCGATATGCCTCGAACTCCTCGCCGAATAGCAGGAAGTACGCGGTGCCGACGAGGCCGATTCCCGTCGCGATAGTGAAGGCGACAACCGGATCGCCGGCGAACACTTGCGCGCCCGTCAGCGGGTTCGAGATGCCGTCCCAGAGCAGGCCGCCGAGCGCGGCGCTCGGGATGACCACCACGTTCCGCAGGAGGTAGTACGCGCCGGTCACCCGGCCGCCGGCACCCCGTTCGGCGGGGCCGACGATCAGTGCCTTGTGGGCCGGCAAACCCGCGAACCGAAGCCCCGAGAACGCAAAGAGGACCGCGAGGACGGCCGGATCGGCGGGCGCGTTGATCAATAGGACCGGAAAGACCGCATAGACCACGAACCCGAGCGCGACGACTGGCTTTAGCCCGACGCGTTCGGCAGCCTTCGCGACCGGGACCATCGTCAGTAGGGCGACGACCATCTCGAGTCCCAGCAAGAGCCCGAAGTACGACTGCGGCGAGAGGGCAATCGTGCCAACCACCGGTAACGACAGTGAGAGACCGACCTCGAGAAACTGCGTGACGACGAGCACGAAAAAGACGTAGACCATCCCGTTGGCGAAGCGGACCAGCGTATCGCCGATCAGCAGGGGGCGAAGTTCGTCGGGCATCGCACGGAGATCGGTGAGAAGCTGGGAGACGCCCTCGAACTCCTTTCCGATGTCGTCTTCGTCGGACCGGTAGCGGACGTGCTGGATGACTGTCCCGATAACGCCGAACGCGACGGCGACGAGCAAGAGCAGTTGGAAGGCAGCTAAGACTGCACTGTTGCTCGAGCCGAACGGCGCGAACAGCGCGGCGGCGACCAGCGGGCCGACGAGGAAGGCACTCCGGCGGAACGTCTCGGTGCTTGCAAAGCCAGCGGCCAGCTGCGAGGGTGGGACTGCCTGCTTGACGATGGCGAAGGTCGCCCCGAGCCCGAATGATTTCCACGCCTGTGCGAGCAGCAAGCCGAGAAAGATTGCGACGATCGCAAGCGAAGTCGGGCCCACGGTGACGTCTGCCAAGGCGGGTGCGACGAGCCAGATTCCAAAGCCAAGCGTCGAGCAGAAGCCAAAAACCGTCAGAGCGTATCGCGAGCCGAGCCGATCCGAGATCGCGCCGCCGGGATAGGGATAGACGGCACTGATGACGTTTCCGAACGTGCCAAAGAGGCCGATGACGAACACGGACGCCCCCAGCGCCGACATGTACTCGGCCATATAGCGGCCAGTCATCTGGAAGCCGAGACTAAAGGCGAACATCGCCACCGAGAGGACGAGGACGTCCCGCTCGAGCGCGAAAAACTGCCGGAACGCGTCCAGCGGATCCGCCTGCTCGTCCGCGGACTCCTGCGGGAGGCTCATAGTCGCTGCTTTACAGGCCGGCGGCTTGAACCATCTGTGTCAGGCGTCATCGAATGTCACTGCCGGCGGAAAAATGCGAGAAAGGGAAGGGCTCATTAGCCAGTAGTGTGAGTTTCAGGACATGGCATCGTGGAAACGGGACTTCGCCAGTGGGCTCGTCGTCCTGGGTCCCATTCTCGTCACGCTCTACGCTATCTATTGGCTTTATGGACTGGTTGCCGGTCTGACACCGGGGATGATTCTCAACGCCGACGCGCTCGAGCCGCTCATTTCGGGCTCGAGCGTACAGGCCGAACAGACGCGCGAGCAGGTGGCCCAGTTCCTCCGCGTGATCGTCGCGCTGACCGTGTTCGTCATCCTGACGTTTTCGGTCGGCTATCTCATGCGGACGACCATCGGTGGGCTGGTCGAACGGCTCGTCGACAACCTGGCGAATCGGGTGCCCGTGATCCGGGTCGTCTACAACGCCTCGAAGATGGCCGCCGAGACAGCCTTCGGCGAACAGGAATCCCTCCAGAAACCGGTCAAGATCGAGACTTGGGAGGGACTACGGATGACGGCGTTCAAGACTGGCAAGGTGACCAACGACGGCCGTGAAGTCCTGTTTCTACCGACCTCGCCGAACATCACGACGGGCTACGTCGTCGAAGTCGACCCCAGCGAGATCACCGAACTCGAGGAGGACGTCGAGGACGCGCTGACGCGCGTGCTCAGTGCCGGCTTCGGTGACGCAAATCACCGTGGCATGGACGCCGGGATCTCGATCGACGTCATCGACGAAGCGAAGACGAGCCGAACCGATGATGACTAATGACCGTTTGCGCTGTGGTCTGTCGCGCTGACGGCAGCAGAGCCGCCGCACAGCGCGATGTCCCACGGTAAAACCTCGAGAGAGCCGCCCTCTCTCGGACCTCGCGAGAGCGAAGCTCCTGCGCAGTTTCGATCAAAAGCACCGGAAGACGATCCTGCTCGCTATCGCTCGCAGGCTGTGTCTTTCGAGCCGTCGTTCGCTCTGTCTTCGCGCGGCGTTGCGGCGCGTAGCGCCGCGTGCGGCTTCGCTCGCGGTCGATGATTTGGTCCCTGCCTGCCCGCCCCCGACTCGCGCGGCTCGAGCAGCTGCGAGAGCCGCGCTCCCGGCCACAGTGATCACACGGTCGAAGACAGGAGCAACAAGAGCAGAACCCCACATAGCCAGCCCGCGATCCGGTTTACCGCCAGGAATCGGTTACTCGATGTCGACGAACTCGAACCACTCGGCGTACTCGTCGGGGGCTTCTTCGACAATCTCGAAGAACTTCTGCTGGAGTTCCTCGGTCACGGGGCCGCGCGAGCCGTCGCCGATGACGACGTTGTCGACCTTCCGGATCGGCGTGACTTCGGCCGCCGAGCCGGTAAAGAACAGTTCGTCGGCGGTGTTGAGTTCGCCACGGGAAATAGAGACGTTGTCGTGGACGGTGTAGCCAAGATCCTCCGCGATCGTGATCACGGAGTCGCGGGTGATACCGTCGAGGATCGATTCCGAGAGTGCAGGCGTGTAGATCTCACCGTCGCGCACGAGGAAGACGTTCTCGCCGGGACCTTCGGCGACGTGGCCTTCCTTGTTGAGGACGATCGCTTCGGCATAGCCGTTGCGTCGAGCCTCTTCGCCGGCGAGCATGCTGTTGACGTAGAGGCCGGTCGTCTTGGCGTTGGTCGGGATCTGGCTCGAGGAGTGTTTCCGCCACGAGGAGATCATCACGTCGATGCCGTTCTCGAGGGCGTCCTCGCCGAGGTAGGCACCCCACGGCCAGACCGCGATGGCGGTGCGGGTCGGACAGTCCTTGGGGCTCACTCCCAGAGAGTTGTAGCCGTAGTAGGCGATCGGGCGGACGTAACAGGAAGGGAGTTCCTGGCGTCGAATGAGTTCTTTCGTCGCTTCGGTGAGTTCCTCTTTCGTGAACTCGATGTCCATCTCGTAGGGCTTTGCAGACTGGAACAGCCGCTCGAGGTGTTCCTCCCAGCGGAACAGCGCGGGACCCTTTTCCGTTTCATAACAGCGTGCGCCCTCGAAGACGCCCGACCCGTAGTGGAGGCCGTGCGTGAGAACGTGGACCTGCGCCTCGTCCCAGTCGACGAATTCGCCGTCCATCCAAATCGTGTCGACGTCCATCTCGTCGAATCCCATGATCAGAACTGTTGAAAGCCCCTGTACTAAGTGTTCGCGGTTTGCCGCTGTAGGCCGGTGCATACGGACTGCTGTCAGTCAATTCCGACACAGCCACGACTCGCCATGCGGACGTGCCAAGACCCAGTGATAGCAGCCCGCCTGACGGACGGTTCGTCCGATCGAGCGTTATTGTCGCGTGGCGTTCCCGAGCCGCTCGAGGACGTCTTGACCCTCGAGGTAAGCGAAGTCGTGGCGCTCGGCGTAGGCATGGGCGTCGTCAGGGGAGAGTGCCTCACCAGTGTCGTCGTCGAGCATCTCGCAGACGACGATGGCGGACGACTGGTCGGCGGCCTCAGCGAGTGCGAGGGCGAGTTCCGTGTGGCCCTCACGCTGGGCGAGCAGGTTGGGGGCACCTTTCAGTAGATGAACGTGGCCGGGGACGCGGAACTCGTCGGCGAAATCCGTCGCCTCGGGCGTGGCAGCGGCCTCGCCGAGCGCCTGGATAGTCGTCGATCGATCCTCGTCGGTGATGCCGGTGTACGTATCGCGGTGGTTGACCGTCAGCGAGAACGACGAGCGGTCGTCGTAGCCGAGCTCGTGATCGGCCGTCGCAGGGTGATCGACCGCCTCCGAATAGAAGGGGAGGTCAAAGGTCTCTGCGACGTCGTGGCCCAGTGCAACGCAGACCAGCCCGCCTGCGTCGTTACGAAGCCGGGCGACGGCGTCGGGCGTCACGGCGTCGGCGTGATAGATCAGATCCGTCTCACCCTCGCGGTCGGCCGCGTCGTGGACGAGAATCGGCTCGCCCGCCCGCAGCGACTCGAGGGCGTGGTCGAACGCGCTCGAAGCGGCACTCGCCCCTGCTGTCGCCCCGTCGGCGTTCGATCGTGGGCCGGCGTGGCCCGTCATTCGCGATCACCCACGGAGACGGTGACGTGATCGCCGTCTTCCAGCCCGAGTTCCTCGCGGAGCTTGTCGGGGGCGATCACCTCGAGCTGGTCGTCGTCGTGGTGGGTGCGTTCGGGTGCAATCGTGTACGCACCCTCGTAAACCTCGCCGTCGGCGGTTTCGATCGTCGCGGGATAACAGACGGCGGGACCGTAGGTTCGCTCCTCGGACTCCCAGCCGTCGATGGGCACGGGCTCGAGCGAGGCCATGGCGCTGCGTCGGCGGACACTGTCCTCACGGAGATCGACGTTCAACGTGCCGGGAAACGGCTCATAGCCCAGTCGTTCCTCGAACTGGCGCTGGTATCCCGACAGCGAGATGTAGTGGCGACCCTCGCCCATCCCACTGGTGACAGTGCCCTCGAGTGCGATCTGTGAGTCCGTCTCGAAGATACGCCGGTAGTCCTCGTACTCGGCGTGAAGCGTCCGTTCGCCGGTCTCCGTAATCTGGACCCACTGGCCGTCGCTGACGGTATCGCGTTCGAGCAAGTCGGCACTCTCGAGGCGCTGAAGCCGCCGTGAGGCGGTCTGACTCGACGCGCCGAGCCGGTCGGCGAGATGCGAACAGGAAATTTTGACGTCGCCCTCGAGTCCGCCCTCGAGTGCGAGCAGTTTGAGCACGGCGAGTTCGTCGTGCCCGACGGCGGACTCAGCTAGCACTGACATACACGTCTCTATACCGTAGCTCCCTAAAAGCATATCGAATGTGGGATGCGTAACGAAATTGTGATGGAATTCCGGCCGGGAAGCGCGTACATGGATGTCTCGAGGCGAGTGGAAAAAAGCCACCGGTCGGCGGGACGTGAATACCTCGGAGCCGAGGAGCAAACGGGGACGGATCGCACGCGAGAACGCTGACCGAATTACGAGAGCGGATACCACCAATGGTGGCTCTCGCGCCGACGATGCTCACCCCGATCCGATGTCGGTTCGGTCGACATCCGACGGCGGGGCTTTTTCGCGCTCGGGGACGCTTTCGGTAAACTCGTCGAGCGTATGCCCTGGTTCGACATCGACGCGCTCACGGTTGGGATTGGCCAGAACCGGGAGGATCAGCCGGACGAAGGTCACGATAAACAGCATCAGGAACGGCCCGAGGAAGATCCCGTACCAGCCAAACAGTGGCGGACCGAATAAGTATGCGAACATGACCAGCCCGGTGTTGAGCATTCGCCCGGAGAGGTACGGCCGGATGTACGTCCGGACGAGGTTGTCGAACGCGATGATCATGACCGCGAGGAAGACCAGCGGGAACCAGAGGAGCCGCGGATCACTCAGCGCGGCCTGCACTGCAAGCGTCCCAGCGATCGCAAAATAGACGATCGATCGACCCACGAGCGGCACGAGCGTGAAGAGACCGGTGACGACGGCGAACAGTACCGCCGACGGGATCGCCAGGTCAGCGGGCGCAAAGAAATTAAACACCGTGTAGATGATCGCCGAGAGGATGATCACCGCAAAGATCGTCATCGTGTAACCGAAGTAGACCGAACTCAGCCCGCGATCGACGGTGGAGAGATAGTCCGTCGCCAGACTCTCCTCGCCGAACACGTTCGATTCGAACCAGGTGGCGATGTTGCGGTCGCTGATCAGCAGGAAGAACGCGATCAGCAGCGAGATGAACATGTTAAACAACACTGCACCGACGGCCCCGATCGCCTGTCCGACGGAGCCGATTAGGGTTTGGACCGACGGGTCCTGAACCAGTACGACCGTCGTGTCGTACACCTCCGAGGGCGTGTTCGGAAGCTCCGAGACCTGGACCGGTAACTGCGCGAGAATTCTATCGACCGGGAGGTCCGCGACTGCCGTTACCAGTTGCCCGAGCGCGACGAGCAACACCGCACCGATCATTACGACGATCGGGACGACGATCAGCAGCAGCGTCAGTGCGGCGACGAGCGTCGGCGAGGCGATCCGCTGCTCGAGTCGCCGGGTGATCGGCCGTGCGACGTAGTAGATGAACAGCCCGAAGACGAGCCAGGGGAGGTACTGGTCGACGACGAGCCCCAGCACGGCCAGCAACACAGCTCCTAGCACCCACCAGCCGAGATGGCCCTGTGCTGCCCAAACGCGGACGTTCCGGACTGATGATTCGGTTTCTCCCATGGGTAGTGATACCACAGACACACTATTAACGAACGTCCGTCTTCGGCCTGAATGACCCGAAACCAGACGGTTCCGCGATAGTTCTGTCCGGGACGGCGATCTCGACATCTGAACGCTCAGCTGTGTGTTTTCCCGACACAGGGAGTCATGATTGGGAGAGACACCTCCCTTGCACAATGCAAGCCATCGTGCTTTGTCGCGACCCGTTGAGCGTTGCGACAGACCTATATGAAGCGGTTCCTCGAGGCGCTGTTCGGGCTGGTCGCACTGACTGGACTTCCGTATTTGATCTATCTCGGCGTCTACTACCTCCGACGGCCGTCGGGGACGCCCGCCAACACGTGGCCGCGAGAGCCGTCGGTGAGCATCGTCCTGCCGACCTACAACGAGGCTGCCATCGTCGAGTCGAAACTCGAGGAACTGGTCGAACTCGACTACCCGATGGCAAAGGTCGAACTCGTCGTCGTCGACTCGAGCGACGACGGGACGGCCGATCTGGTCGAGACGTTCTTCGCCGGCCGAGACGAACCGCAGCTGACGCTCATCCGCGAAGAGGAACGCCGGGGGCTTGCAGTCGCGCTGAACGAGGCCTACGCGGCCGCGGCCAACGAGGTCGTCATCAAGACCGACTGTGACTCCCGGATCGCACCCGATGCTATCCGGCGGGCCGTGGCGAACCTCGCCGACCCCGAGGTCGCAGGGGTGACTGGCCGCAACGCCGAGGTCATCGGCGACAGCGAAGTCGAGCGGGGCTATCGCGACATCCAGACGATGATTCAGGTGCTCGAGTCCCACATCGACTCGACGCTGATCTTCCACGGGCCATTTTCGGCGTTCGAACGCGACGCGATCGTCCCGATCGACGAGGACTCGATCGCCGACGACACCGAACTCGCGCTCAAGATTCGACGCAACGGCGGCCGAGTCGTCTTCGATCCGGCGATCCACTACAAGGAAGCCGCCCACTCGTCGTTCGGCAAGCGTCGCGAGCAGAAAGACCGGCGCGCGATGGGGCTGTTGCGACTCCTCTGGCGACAGCGTGACGCTCTCGGCCGCCACGGAGCCTACGGCCGGGTCGTCCTCCCCTTCAACTGGTGGTTCATGGTCGTCTCGCCGTGGCTCGTCGCGTCCGGACTCGCACTGGCCACGATCGGTTCGCTGGCTATTTTGGGTCCGCTCGGATTGGCGACGCCGGCCGGTATCGTCGCGTTCACGGCGCTTGGCTCTCGCGACGCGCTCGGGCCACTCCAGCCACTCTATTCGCTGTTCGACACGCAGATTTCGCTGTTTCGTGCGAGCGTCACCCTCCTGCGAGCGCGCGCCAATGGCGACGACGAGACCCACGACGGAACGTGGACGCCGGACGAGGAACTCCGAGAGGTGTTACAGTGACTGACGTCGCGATCCTCCACGACCGCTTCCCCGGTATCGGTGGTGGCGAGGAGTTCGCCATCGAGGCCGCACGCGTCCTCGACGCGCCGATCTACACCGCCTACGTCGCCGCGGGGACTGACCTCCCCACCGACGTCAGCGTGGTCCCGTTCCGCCAGGAAAAATACACCTCACTGCCCTGGCAGCCGTTTCTCGAGTGGCGAAACGAGGGAATGAATCCCCTCGAGACGCTCAACGTGGCCCTCGACATGACCGACGCGCATCCGGCGCTTGCAGAGTACGACGTGATATTAGAGAGCGCGCCGCTGTCGAAATCCTACGTCCCCGAGGTCGACCAGCGGATCGTCCACTATCCACATAGTCCGCCGCGCTGGCTCTATGACCTCTATCGGGACCGACTCTCGTCGTTTCGCAAACCGATCGTCGAGGCCGGCGTCAAGGCCTACGCGAAGGGGTGGCGCGCGCTCGACAAGGAAGCCAACGACTACGTCGACCAATTCGTCGCGAACAGCGAACTGGTCCGGGACCGAATCCGGCGCTACTACGACCGCGACGCGACGGTAATCTACCCACCAGTCACCGGCGATTGGCGCAACGAGGGCGACGACGGCTACTTTGTCACGTGGTCGCGACTCGCCCCCGAAAAGCGGATCGGCCTGATCGCGAAGGCCTTTGCGGGGCTGGACGAACGTCTCGTGATCGCTGGCGACGGCCAGCAACGCGAGCGACTCGAGGCGTTCGCGGCGAAGCACGACAATATCGAACTCCGGGGCTACGTCGACGACATCGAGTCGCTGGTCGCACGGGCCACTGCCGTCGTCTACGCGCCGAAACAGGAGGACTTCGGCCTCGTCGGTGCGGAGACGATGATGGCCGGCAAACCCTTACTCGGCGTCGACGAGGGGTTCACGCGGTATCAGGTACAGGGTGGACGGACAGGGCTGTGCTTCGAGCCGACTGTCGCGTCGATCCGGGAGACGGTACGGCAGTTCGATCCCGACGACTTCGACCCCGTCGAGATTCGTCAGACCGCCAGACGCTACGAGTACGACCGCTTCGCGGAAGACCTGCGCGCGGTCGTCGTGGAGACGGCGGCCGCCGACGTCGCTCCCGACACCGCTGACGAACTAGAAGCCGGTCGGCGGTCCCGCCCCCGATTCCGGAGACGCCACCTTCCCGAAGCGACCCGGGCCGTCGACACGGATCGCGATACGTCGCTTGAGGAGGTGGCCGACGAGTGACGGAACCCACAGACGGCTCGCTTCTGCGGCCAATCGATCATCCTGACCCCGTCATCTCCGTGGTCATCCCGACGATTCCCACAAACAGTCACGACGCCGTCGTCGCGTCGCTTCGCGAGCAGACAGCCGACGCATACGAGGTGATCGTCGTCGACGATGCGACGCTCGACATCTGCGAGGCGCGAAACGACGGGATCCGCGCTGCCCGCGGCGAAATCGTCGCACTGACCGACGACGACTGTCTGCCGCCGCGAGACTGGCTCTCGAAGATTCTGGCCGCGTTCGATCGCGATCCGGAACTCGTCTGTCTCGAGGGTGCCGTCTCCGGCGGGCGGACCTACGACGGGGAGCGCCGGTACGTCGGCTGTAACCTTGCGTTCGATCGCGATACGGCACTCAGCGTCGGTGGCTTTCGCTCGACGTTCGCCGGTTGGCGCGACGACACCGAGTTCGGCTGGCGGATGGAACGCGACGCCGACGGCCACTGTGCGTATCACGACGAGGTCAGGATGAACCATCCCGACCCGCCACGGGCGACGCTCGACGAGGCGCTCGAGGCCCGCCTGAAACGGAAGTATCCCGACCGCTACGAGACGGTTCTGGTCCCCGACACGCTCACGGGGCGGGTAAACGACTGGCTGTGGCGAAAGGGGGTCTGGAACCTCGTCGACACGGTCCGGTATGACCTGCCGAACGCGATTCGATCCAACAGATAACCCTCCATACGAATTCATGACGAACGTTGCACTCATCGTCCTCGATACGCTGCGATACGACGCCTTCGAGGAGCACTTCGACTGGCTGCCCGGCCGGCGATTCGAGTACGCCTGGAGTACCAGCCACTGGACGGTCCCCGCCCACGCATCACTGTTTACGGGACGGTACGCCAGCGAGGCCGGCATCTACGCCGGCGCACAGACGTTCGACTGCCCTGAACCGCTGCTCGCCGAACGGCTGCAGGATGCCGGCTACACGACCCGGGCATTTAGCGCGAATCCCAACATCTCGCCGGTGTTCGACGCCGATCGTGGCTTCGAGCAGTTCGAGAAGAGCTGGCGACTCAAACACCACGGTGAGGACCTCTTCGACTGGGACGGGTTCATCGCACAGACACGCGACAGCGGCCCCGAGCGGTACGCGCTCGCGCTCAAAGAAGTGGTTCTCGGGGACAACCGAACGCTCCCGTCGCTGAAACACGGCGCAAAATTGAAACTGCGCGACACTCGCTTCGGTCGCCATACAGCGGTCGTCGACGACGGTGCGAGCACGGCGCTCGAGCTCGCCCGCGAGACGGCGTTCGGCGACGACGAGTTCCTGTTCATGAACCTGATGGAGGCTCACTCGCCGTACGACCCGCCTTCAGAGTGGAAGACCGTCGACGTCGACATCGAGGGGCTTGCCGCCTCGCTGGGCGAGCCGAAAGACGACCCCGCGGATATCGAACGGGCCTACGACGACAGCGTCCGCTACCTCTCGCATATGTACGAGCGGCTCTTCGCGGCCCTGCGCGACTCCTTCGACCTGATCATTACAGTCAGCGACCACGGCGAACTCCTCGGCGAACACGGCGGCTGGGAACACCTCTCGGGAATCTATCCCGAACTCGCCCGGGTCCCGCTGTCAGTCTACGACGCACGCGATGGCCCCGTCGAGGGGATCACAACCGATAGCCGGTCGGTGACCCTCATGGACGTCTACGAGACGGTTCTCGCCGGGGCCGGCATCGAGTCCAACCTCGCCACTCGAGGCCGCGATCTCACTGCGCTCTCGGAACGCGACGCCGAGACTGCTGTCGAGCGCGACGATGCCGATGCTGCGGCCCACGGCGAGCGCGCACCCGGCAAGTTCCGCGAGGGAGAAACCCTCGTCGAGTATCACGGCCTCCCCGACCGACACATAGACGCCATGCGCCGGAAAGGGTTCGAGGACATCGCGTACCGAACTCGGTGGCTCGAGGGAGTCGCGCTCGGCGGGTACTTCGGCTACGAAACGTTCGACGGATTCGCGGAGTGGGGTGACACGCCTTACGAGGACCCGCAGGCGCGACTGCGCGCCCTCGTCGACGCGCTCGAGCGCCGCGAGGACGTCGAAGAAGACGGCGAACTCGACGAATCGGTGATGCAACAACTCGAGGATCTGGGATACGCATGATTGGGCGTCGAATCCACACGTCGCACTCGAGAGAGGTGCGTAGCTGATGGGGATCAGCCGATTCATCCGAAACGTGCCCGACCGCGGCGTTCGCCGGTCGCTTGAGGTCGTCTACGAGTGGGTAGGTCGGCATATGTGGATGGGTGAGTTCGCCGATCGGACCGTCTTCGAGCGCGAGTGGGACGTCCTCGTCCTGCTGGACGCCTGCCGGGTCGACCTGATGGCTGAGGTTGCCACCGAGTACGACTGGCTCCCCTCGCCGACCGACGTCGAGACAGGGGCAATCGACTCGGTCGCGGGGTCGTCGAAAGAATGGATGCGCCGGACGTTCACGCCGGCGCATGCGGCGACCCTCGAGCAGACGGCGTACGTGACGGGGAATCCGTTCTCCGCGGCGGTCCTCGGTGATGAGCATTCACTCGGACTGCTCGACGAGGTGTGGCGGTACGCCTGGGACGACGACGCCGGCACGATCCGGCCCGAACCGATCACCGACCGCGCGATCCGCGTCTGTCGGTCCGGGGAGTTCGACCGCGTCATCGTCCACTACATGCAGCCCCACGTCCCGTTTCTCGAGCGACCGGACCTTCACGCAGGTTATCGCCCGGCACACTGGGGGTCGCCAGGTTCGGTCGTGGATCCGGACGAGGCTGGACTCGACGCCTGGGGACGGGTGCGACGCGGCGAGTTGGACAGAGACGAGGTATGGGCGGCCTACGCCGACAACCTGCGAATCGGACTGGCGTCGATGGCGACACTTCGGCGCAACGTCGACGGCACGCTAATCGTGAGTTCCGACCACGGCAACGCGATGGGCGAACTCGGCATCTGGGGCCACCCCGACAAGCCCGTCTCGAGCGTCCGGCGGGTGCCGTGGATCGAACTCGAGGCCCGTGACGAAACGACCAGACAGCCGGCGCTCGAGGCGGAGTCGGACCGCGATCGCGAGGTCAGCGTCGACGTTCAGGACCGCCTGACGTCGCTTGGATACACGGAGTGAGACTCATGACGAGACAACTCGGCCGACAGACGAGAGACGATGCGACCGCAACGGGGGAGGACTCGTCGTGAGCTCCCCCAGCACTGCCCTCGGTCTCAAAGTGTTCAACCGCACCGAGAAACTCGAGCGGCTCCTCGAGTCGGTCCCTGCGAACGCCTACGAGACGGTCTACATCGCCGACGATGGGCGGACCGAAGAGCGCGACCACCTCTACGAGCGATCGTGGCCGTTCGATCTCGAGTTGATCGACCTGCCATACGATGCGGGGCTCGGCGTCGGCCGCAACGCGATCGTCGATGCCCTCTCCGAGGAGTACTTGACGGTCGTCGATAGTGACCACGAGGTGCCGACGAACGTCGATATCCTCGCGCGCCAGCTCGAGGCCCGCCCCGAGTTCGGCGGGATCAGTGGCCTGTTGCTCGAGCACGGACGGATTCAGGGATTGTGTCACGATCTGTTCGAGGACGGCGATGTGCTCATCCGTGATACGGGTGCGAAGACGGCAGCACAGGTAGCGGGCTACCCGCTCGTCGAGTTCGACTTCGTGCCGAACGTCGTGACGTTTCGACGGGACTGTCTCGAGGAACAGTCCTGGGACGAAACCTACGTCATCGGCCGCGAACACCTCGACTTCTTCGTCGCCCACTGGCAGACAACCGACTGGCGATTCGGGACCTGCCCCGCCGTGCTCTTCCCACACCACCCCGGCGGCGGCAGCGAGTACGACGCGAACCGGCGAGACCGTGCCAAACTGCTGGCGAGCAAGGCGTACTTCCGCGAGAAGTGGGGCTACGATCAGGTCGTCGCCCGCGAGTTCTGGCTCGGAACGCAGTCCGTCGACAAGCCACTCGCAATCCTCGATAGCGACCTCCCGCTTCCAACGTGGCTCGAGGCAAAAGTGATGGACGCACGAGACGCCCGGCTGCGCATCGAGGCTATGGCACCGACCCACGTGCTGCGACAGGTGATCCAGCGATGACGTCCGACGCGGACACGACCCCAGCAGAAACGACGCTGCTCGTCACCGTCGACTCGCTGCGTGCCGATCGGTTCGACGAGATGGAACGGACGCAAGAATTTCTCGAGCGGACGCACCCGCGAGCGTTTTCGACGTCAACGGCGACCTTCGGGAGTTTTCCCGCTATTATCGGCGGTGAGTACGCGGCTGGTGGCGGCCTCGGGGACGGGACGAGTGTCGCTCGCGCGTTCGACCGCCACTGCGTCGGCGTGACGACGAATCACCTTCTGTCGGCCGAATACGGCTACGACGACGGCTTCGACTCGTTTAGCTCCCCAAAAGGTGGCGGTGAGACGCTCAAAGAGAAGGGGGCAGTGGTGCTGGACCGAGGGACCCTTGCCTATCGGATCGCAAGCTGGAGCTGGAACCGGTATCAGGCGCTTCGGAGTCGCGTGACCGACCTCGAGAAGTCGTTTCGACCGGCAGACGACGTGATCGAGCAGTTCCTCACGGAATGCGAGGGACACGATTCGTGGTTCGGCTGGCTCCATTTCATGGAGCCACACCATCCGTACGATCCGGACACCACAGGCGTCAGTCGGGCCAAAGCCCAGCGAGTGACACGCCGCGTCCTCTCGGGGCGCGGCTCGACGGCAGACGAAGACCTCGTTCGCGATCTGTACCGCCGGGAGATCGTCGAACTCGACCGGAAACTCGCGCGGCTCTGGGAGGCGATTCCCGACGAGACGCGCGTCGTCTTCTGTGCCGACCACGGCGAACTTCTGGGTGAAGACGGCCTGTGGGGCCATCCCGGCGAGATGCGGCCGGAACTGTTACGCGTCCCCTTCGGGACGCGGAACGCGCCCGACCTCGGCGATGTCGTCTCGCTCGTTGACGTCCCGACGGTCTTCACTGGGCGTGAACACGGCGTCGGCACGCTCGAGCGCGAGGTCGCCTTCGCTGCCTACGGCGAGCAAAAGGCGGCGATGAACGCCGAGCACCTCGCGACGAACGATGGAACCGTTCGACTCACAGACGGCGACCCGGCGACCGATCCTGCGCTCGAACGACAGCTCGAGCGGTTCGATCCCGAGTACGTGGTCAAAGAGGACGCGCTGCAGGAGGACCTGGAGGACCTAGGATATGCATGATCGGTGAGCAACGACCGACTGACGGAGGGATCGACAGATGACGGTGATCATCCTAGCACTGGACGCCCTCGATGCCGGACTGGTCGACTACTTCGATCTCGATTCGTTTCGGCTCGCCTCGAGTGGCGACCTCGGGACGTTCGCGCACACACAGGATCTGCCGTACACGCCGGAGGTGTGGGCGACGGTCGCGACCGGTCTGCATCCCGAGGAGCACGGCATCACTGGCGGCGGGACGAGCGAGTGGGATAATCCCGTCCTCGAGGGGCTCTCGCGCATTTCCGGTCGACTCGACGAGTCGACGCGCGGCACGCTCGGAAAAGTCGTCCGCTCGCGGACGGGCGAACGCGAACGGATCGGCCGCACGGATGCCGAGTCGATCTTCGATGCTGAGGGCGCAGTCGTCCACAACTGGCCGGGCGTCGCTGACGGCCGGCCACTGCAGCGGGCGTGGGACCTGATGAACGCCGTCGCTGAAGGGATGTCTCGGAGCGAGTTCGAGCGCGAACTGTTCGGCCAGTGTGCCCAGCAGTTTGCCTGGGCGCGCGAGATGCTCCGCCATCCCGTCTCGATCGCTGGCGTCCACGTCCACGCCCTCGACGCTGCCGGCCACGCCTACGCCGACGACGAGGACGCGCTCCGACACGCCTACGCCCGCGTCGGCGAGTTCGTCGAGGAGATGGTCGACGCACTCGAGGACGGCGACGACCTGCTGCTCCTTAGCGACCACGGCATGCGCACTGCATTCTACCCGCCTGATGCTGGCAAGAATCCCGCGACGCACTCTTGGCGGGCGTACGCGAGTGCAACGACCGACACCCGTCCCGAATCAGTGTTCGACGTCAGAGACTGGGTCGACACACACGTCAGCGACACGCGTGTCGAACGTGAGAACGACGAGGGCGGAGAGACCATCGACGTCCCCGAAGATCATCTGCGCGAACTCGGTTACCTCGATTGAAAGGCGATGGGACAGGTACCGATCGGTTACTCGAGGTAGCCCAGATCCCGAAGCTGTTCTTCCGTCGTGTCCATCACTGCCGGCTGTCGCTCGGCTCGCCTGTCGTCGCTGTCGGCAGCGTGTTCGTCGACCCAGTCGCGAACGTCGAACACGCTTTCTGGCAGATCAGCGGCGAGCGTTGTCGATGCGAGCGCCCGCCAGCTGTGAAAGCCGGGTTTGGAATCGCCGTCGATCCACTCAACTTGCATGCCGTGATCCGACAGCACCAGCAGTTCGTCGACGTGCTCGCGGACGGACCCGAGCAGGCGATCGACCCGTTCGTACACCTCCCGCAGGCGGTCCGGGTGTGTCGCGAAGGCGTGGCCGGCGGCATCGAGGGCGTGCATGTGGACCCCGGCAACGGCCACGTCCGTCTGTCCCATCCCCTGCAACCAGCCGGCCTCGAGGCCGGCATTCCCGTACAGCCGCCGCCAGAGTTCGTCGTCAGAGATGTCATCGCGCGAGGCGAGGTTGAGCCAGTGCCAGGTTTCGCTCAAGTGTTTTCCAGGGGTGACGCCGGGCCACCAGCGGACGACGCGATTGTCAGGCTCAAAGAGGTGCGAGTGGTCGGTCTGTCGGAGCGTCATCCCGACGCCGTCGGTTCCGCTGCCGTCTTCGGCCGCACCGCCGTCTCCGCGCAGCCACGTGCCGATCTTAACACGCGCGTCCTTTGGCAAGAGATAGGGAGCCACCGCACTCGCGTACTCGAGGACCGGATTGCGCCACTGCTGTTGCTCGCCGGTCGAGGCGAGGCCGTGGCTCGGCGGCTCGACGCCCGTCGCAACCGATGTCCAGACCTCGAGCGTATTCGGGTTCTCGCCGGAATGGGCGAACGTCTCGAGTTTCCCGTGGGTCTCGAGCAACATGTTCTCACACCCCCACTCGCGGGCGAGGTCGTAGTCGGCGGCGTCAAGGGCGATAATCCCCAGCATCGTCATGCAGAGACACACCACGACTGGCCTCTTCAACATCCGGGCAGCGTCTCTCTTGGTGTCGCTGACGGGGGTGGCCGAAGATTGAACCCTTGCTATCGATTCGACGATCGGAGCAGGCGGTACACTGATACGCCCGGATAATGAGTGTGACCGCACGCAACTACGCTGGTGCTAGCCTAATGCTGCGTCCCCTCCCGTGTCGTTTCCGTCGATCGAACGTGATCGCTCGAGCGGTGGCTGGCGTGGTCAGCTCCATATACCACGGGAATCGAGCTAGAATCGCCGCTCTGTCGCCGTTGGCTCGAAACGAATGACGGACGCGACGTCGGTCAGCCTCGGCGGCGAGACAGTGAAGGCGACGGCCGCGAAGTTCACGATGGCTGCGATCGGCTTCGCTGGCACCATCGTCTTCGCGCGGGTGCTCGGGCCGGCCGGGTTCGGCGGGTTCTATCTGCTCTTCTCGCTGGTCAAACTCGGCGATCGCGCGGTCAACGGCTGGGGAACGGCGATCATGAAGCGATTCTCGGAGGCCGGTGCCCCCGAACGTGAGCTGATCGGCGGCCAACTAGTGTTTACGCTTGGCTGGCTGGGGCTTATGGGCGTGGTCAGCCTCCTCGCGTCGCAGTGGCTCGTGTCCTATACGGGACTCGCTGCGGCACCGGTGTTGTTCGTCGTCCTGATGAGTGCTGTCACGCTCTACGAGCCGACCGACCGCGTCGTCCAGGCGCGGGGCCTCGTCGGTGCCTCGATGTGGATCGATACCTTCCGGTCGCTGTTGACGTTCCCGCTCCAGCTTGCACTCGTCCTCCTCGGACTTGGTGCCGCCGGCATGGCCTACGGGCTGGCTGCGGCGACGTTCCTCTCATTGCCCGTTCTCTGGTACTTTGTGCGGACGAAACCGACGATTCCCTCCCGTGATACCATCACGAGCCTCTGGTCGTACGCGAAATACAGCATTCCGAACTCGTTTCTGGGACAGACCTACGACCGGTTCGACATTCTCCTCCTCGGCTATCTCCTCGCGCCGGCAGCGGCCGGCCAGTACGAAGTCGCGCTGAAGCTCACCGTCCCGGCAACGTTCGTGATGATGGCCGCCCAGAGTGTGCTGATGGCCCGTGTCAGTCGACTCCACAGTCAGGGCGAAGACGTCAGCGACGACGTCTCGAACACGCTCGCGTTCGCGAGTATCGTCGCGATTCCGATGTTTTTCGGCGCTGTCGCGATGCCCGAACTGCTCGTGGTGACCGCGTTCGGGTCCGAGTACGCCGACGCCGCCGCGCTGCTGGTTGGGCTCGCGCTGTTCCAGATCGTGAGCACACAAAGCGGCCCACTCACGAGTGCGATCGGCGGGATCGACCGGCCGGACGTGAACACGTGGATTTCGTCGACGACGCTTGCGCTGAACATCGTCCTTGGCGTCGCACTGACACTTGCATACGGGGCGATCGGGGTCGTGATCGCGACAGTCGTCGCCGAGACGCTGCGGTATCTCCTCTCCGCATACGTCGTCAGCCGGGAACTGCCGGCTGTCGAATTAGTCCCCCGGACGCTGCTCGAGCAGGTCGCCGCCGCGGTGTTGATGTTCGTGCTGGTCCGACCGCTCATCGACATCGTCGCCGTCGACCGGTGGTATCACCTGCTCGCCGTCGTCGCGTTCGGCGCGGCGGTGTACTCGGTGGCACTGTTCGCCATCAGTCGTAAACTCCGTGTGACGATCGAGGGCGTCGTTCGAGAGTCGCGACTCGAGATATCGAGTAACTGATCTGCGTTGGCTCGCGTTTCGCCGCGGGTCCGGGACGCTGGTGGGTTAGTCGCCGGTCACGGGGTCCCGATTCCAGAACTCGCTTCCCTTCTTCAGTTTTGGCACCCACGTATCGCTCGTCTTCGAGAGCAACGCGACGCGGGAGGCCGGGACGCCCATGACCTCGTCAAACTCGGGCATGTGGTCGGCCACCGATTCCGCGAAGTCCATGACCGCCTCGTGGTCAGGCATCGACGAGCGGTCGAGTCGACCGCGCGAGTGACCGATGTGCATGTAGGCTTTCAGCTCGATGAAATCGGGGTCGGCCTGCTGGTAGAAGCCAGCATACCAGTCGGGATGATGCATGTTCTCGCCGTCGACCAGCGTCGTCCGGAGGACGGTGCGGGTCTCGTCTTTGTCGGCGAGGACGGCCATCGTCTCGAGCAGCTTTGCCCAGGCGTCGTCCTCCATCGCGCCGACGACCTGATCGAAGGTGTGACGCTCGGGGGCGTCGACGCTGACGTACAGCTGGGTGGGATCGCATTCACGGAGCACCTCGGGACGGGTGCCATTGGAAACGAGGAACGTGGTGATGTCCCGGTCGTGGAAGGCCTCGATGAGTTCTGGCAGGTAGGGATAGAGCGTCGGCTCGCCGTCGAGACTGATGGCAACGTGGCGCGGTTCCATCGCCTGGTCGAAGACCTCGCGAGGGACCTCTTCGTTGCCGCCAAAGCCCGAGAGCAGTTTCTTCTGGAGTTTGATCGAGGCGTCGACGACCGCCTCGGGGTCGTCCCACTCGACGTCATCGAGTTCGTATGCGTGGCCGTTGTGATCGCGCCAGCAGAAGACACAGCGCTCGTTACATCGGACGACCGGCGTCATCTGGATGCAGCGGTGGGATTCGATCCCATAGAAGATGTTCTTGTAACACTTCCCCTCGCCGCGGAGGGCGTTTGCCGTCCAGCCGCAGGTCTGAGCAGCCGTGTGGTTCTCGCTGTGGTAGTCCGGACTCGAGACCTGTGCCGGCCCGCCATCCTCGTCGGCGTCGGCCCCGGAAGGTGCGGAATCGCTCATGTTAGCGGCCGTTGGACCGGGGTGGGCAAAAGGCGTGTGGTGTGTACGGCGACTCGAGCCGGCAGCCGGTCACTCGTCGCGGTTCCCGTCGCTCGAGGAGTCGCCAGGGCCGTCAGGCAACGAGAACGGATCAGCGGAGTCGTCGTTGTGTGTCACGTCGTCGCGTTCGAACAGGTACAGCGCCGGTCCCCCGACGACCATCACGAGCAGGCCAGGAATCGGCACGGCAAGCGGTGCGAGATAGAGCCCAAGCGCACTCCCCCAGGCGATGGCCACGATTCCTGCCCAGACCGTTGGTCTCGAGACACCGACTCGAGTTGCGTCCCGATAGACGACAGCGGCAGCGCCGAGCACGACCGCGATCCCAAAGAGTGCGACTGCGCCCACCTGCAGGAAACTCATACGCCGAGTTATACTGCTAGCTGTAAGTCAGTGTCGCGATTCGTCGATCCGACCCGGGCACGTGTAGCGATACCGTCACGCGGAGCCGAGCGCTTCGTGGTCGCCACCCGTCGCGTCGGTTGCCGCCGGCGTAGAGCTATATAGAGCTATGTCGCCACTGATCGGTATATATGGTTCATAGCATCGTATTTTTATAGCCCATCGGATTTCTCAGGTGATGGCAGACAACCAGTTCGAGCGCTCTGTGGATTCGGTATCGCGGCGGAAGTTCATCGCAGCGACCGGCGCACTCGGAACGATGGCAGCCGCCGGCTGTCTGGGCAATGCAAGCAGCGACGGGAGCACCGGCCCACTGACGGCCGACGGTTCCTCCACCGTGTACCCAATCACGTCCGACGCGGCGTCCTACTGGAACTCCAACCACCCCGCCGATGACGGCGAATACTGGGGATCCAACTCCGAAGGCACAGCGCCCGGCTATGACCAGATCGACAACTCCGACAACAAGAACCTCGCCGACTACTGGGCAGGCCTCTACGGCTTCGAGCCAAAGGACGGCGCTGCGCCGCCGTTCTCGGTCAACGTCGGTCTCAGCCACTCCGGGACCGGCATCGAGAAGGTCGCCAACGGGCAGGTCGACATCGGTGACGCCAGCTCGAGCGTCGCTGACGAGCTCCCCGACGCCAGCCAGGAAGAACTCGACAAGTACACCGACCACGTCGTCGCACGCGACGGCCAGCCTGTCGTCGTGAGCAGGGAAGTCTGGGACGCTGGCGTCGAGAAGCTGACCGGCGAGCAGGTTCGTGGGATCTACACCGGCGAGATCACGAACTGGTCCGAGATCCCCAGCTACAGCGGGCCGGACAAAGAGATTCAAGCTGTCGGCCGCGCAGTCGGCTCTGGTACCGACACGGCCTTCCGCGCCAACATGCTCGGCGACCCCGAGGCCGAGATGAACGTCGACGTCCGCAAGGGCCAGAACCAGCAGGTTCAGACGACGGTTGCCGACTCCGACAACGCCATCGCGTACATGGCGCTTGCGTTCGTCGACATGGACCGCGTCCCTGCGATCTCGCTCGAACTCGACGGGACGACCTACACGCTCGGCGAGAACCTCGGCTCGAAGGACTACCCGCTCTCCCGTGAGCTCCACTGCTACACCTACGAGGGCACCAGCGAGAAGGAAGCGGCGTTCATCAACATGCTGCTGAGCGAGTTCGGCCAGCAGCACTTCGTCAAGCCGAACAATTACTTCATGCTCCCTCCCGAGGAGCGCGACGAGCAGCGCTCGAAGCTGCCTGAGCAGTCGAACTAACGCGCGTCGCCGTTCAACCACCGTTATTCTATGTCAACGACAGAATTACACCAACAAGTACGAGAGCGGTTCGGGGTCGAGACGATCGACGACCGCGTCGTGGCGCTGGGAGCAGCGGGAGCGCTGTGTCTCCTCGTGTCGGCGATCACGTTCCTGATCGGATCGCCGTTTACAGCGCTGCCCTTCGCGGGCTTCCTGTTCACGGTCGCGTACGGGCTCTACGAGTACCAGGCGGCCACGGCCAAGGCGCTGAGCTTTCTGGCGACGATCGGGACCGGGACGATCCTCGCGCTGATCACCTTCTACCTGCTCGTCGAGGCGCTGCCTGCGATTCGACTCATGGGCGCAGAGATGTTCACGTCCACTTCCGAGCCGATGTGGCGCACGCGCGGTGAGGAAATGTACTCGCTCGTGCCGATGATGTGGGGCACACTCGTGACGACGGTTCTGGCGATGCTGATCGCCGGCCCGCTCGGCGTCGCGGGCGCACTGTTCATCAGTGAGATCGCGCCCGACGCGGTCCGCGAGGTCGTCAAACCCGCCGTCGAGACGCTCGCGGGCATCCCTTCGATCGTCTACGGCTTCATCGGCTTCACCATCCTGAACGACTACATGATGGAGAGTCTAGAACTGCCGACGTCTGGCAGCCTCGTGATCGTGGGGCTGGTCGTCGGGCTGATGTCGCTGCCGACGGTCGTCTCCGTCGCCGAGGACGCCATCGCGAGCGTTCCCGAATCGATGAAAAGCGGCTCCCTCGCGCTTGGAACGACCGACTGGCAGACGATCAAAAGCATCACCATCCCCGCCTCGTTCTCGGGAGTGTCGGCTGCCGTGCTACTCGGCGTCGGACGCGCCATCGGCGAGACGATGGCGGCGACGGTGATTCTGGGCCACGCCCAGCGGCTGCCCGATCCGCTATACGACGTCTTCGGTAACACGGAGACGCTGACCAGCCTCATCGCGAGCCAGTACGGTGTCGCCAGTGGAACGCACATGAGCGCGCTGTTCGCCGCGGGCGTCGTGCTGTTCGTCAGTGTCACCGTGCTGTCGATCGGCTCGCAGTATATTGAACGACGAATGAAACATCAGCTACAGGGTGAATCATGAGTGGAGAGACTTCTTCCCGGACGGCCGCGCCGGGAGTCGACATGTTCGACCGCGTCGCGCTGGGTATCGTCGGGACCGCTATCGTCACGTTCCTGCTCGGCTGGACGACGCTGTTCGATCGCACGAGCCCAGACACCGCAGTCGCGGGCCTCTCCCTGTTCGCGCTGTTCGGCGTCGCGTTCCTGCTCGCGGGTGCCGGTCTGATCGCCGCCGGGATCGCGTCGAACGTCGGCCTCTTCAAAACGACCGCCGATCAGTACACCGGACTCGGAACCGGCGTCGCGTTCGGCGTCGTTGGCTTCGCGACCGGCGGCCTCGTGACGACGATCCTATTCGGCGTCGGCGCGACCGGCAGCGCCCTCGCGGGGCTGGTCGTCGCGCTCATCGTGACGCTGGGCATCGCAGTACTCCCGGAAGACATCGGAACGACGCTCCCGGTCGGCCTCCTCGCGCTGGTCTGGGGCGTCTTGCTCGCCGCCGGATTCGTCGATGTCGGCTGGGTCTGGGATCCGCCGTCGCTGGCAGCCACGTTCCACGCGCCGATCGTCGTGCCGCTTGTGACGATCGCACTCAGCCTACTGGTCGCCTGGAGCGGTGCGATCGTCGCCGAGGGCTTTGGCAGTCAGGGCCGCCAGAACGGCGCGTACCTGATGATCGGACTGAACGCCTTCGGCATGATCGCCGTGCTCCTGTTGCTGATCCTCTTTGTCGTCCGCAAGGGGCTGCCGACGCTCCTTGAGGGCGCACAGTTCGGTCCAGGGCTGAGCATCTCCGTTCCCTTCCTCACGAAGGGCGTCATGCTCGGCCAACAGTACAACGGCATCTTCCCGGCCATCGTCGGCACGGTCTGGCTCGTGGTCGGCGCGGTGGTGCTTGCGATCCCGATGGGGATCGGTGCTGCCGTCTTCCTCACCGAGTACGCCGAACAGGGCCGGTTTACCGCGGTCATCGAGACCGCGACCAACGCGCTGTGGAGTACACCCAGTATCGTCTACGGCCTGTTCGGCTACGCGTTCCTCGTGCCGCGGTTTGGCAACAGGAACTCGCTGCTGGCAGGGATGATGGTTCTGGGCTTCATGCTGCTGCCCCTGGTCGTCATCACCAGTCGGGAGGCGATCAAGAGCGTCCCCGACGAGTACCGTGACGCCAGTGCCGCGCTTGGCGTCAACCAGTGGCAGACGATTCGAAGCGTTGTGCTGCCGGCCGCGATGCCAGGCGTCGTGACGGGCGTGATCCTCGGCGTCGGCCGGATCGCAGGCGAGACGGCACCGATCCTGCTGGTCACCAGCGGGGCACCGTTCCCGGCGCGCGCGCCGAGTATTCTCGGCTCGTTCCGGTTCACTGCGACGCCGCCGTTCGTCCAGAACGAGGCGCTGCTACAGGCCTCGAGTGCGCTTCCCTACCAGCTGTACGCCGTCATCACCGCCGGTGTCGGCCAGGAGGAGGCGTTCGGATGGGGGACCGCTCTCGTACTGCTGCTGGTGGTGCTTGGCTTCTACGCCATCGGCATCGCCTCGCGGATCTACTTCAGGAGGAAGCTACACCAATGAGCGACCAAACAGTAACACGAACGAACGACGAACAGCAATCGAACAGCCTCACGGACCAGCAACCCACTAGCCACACGGTCGACGCCGAGACCGACGAGCAACTCGTCGACTCGTGGACCGATTATGAGTTCGAGGGCGAGGCCGCGATCACGGTCGAGGACCTCGACGTCTACTACGGGGACGACCACGCCATCGACAGCATCTCGATGGAGATCCCCGAACAGAGCGTGACGGCCCTGATCGGGCCGTCGGGCTGTGGGAAGTCGACGTACCTCCGGTGTCTCAACCGGATGAACGACCGTATCGACAGCGCCCGGGTCGATGGGACCGTCGAGATCGACGGCGAGAACATCTACGAAGGCGACACCGACCTGGTGGAACTCCGGAAGAAGGTCGGGATGGTGTTCCAGAGCCCGAACCCGTTCCCGAAGTCGATCCGCGAGAACGTCTCCTACGGACCGCGCAAGCACGGCGACGTGAACGTCGGCCTGCTGGGTAAGCTCCTCGGCGGTGACGACAGTGAAGCCGAACGGCGGCTCGTCGAGCGTTCGCTCAAGCAAGCCGCGCTGTGGGACGAAGTATCCGATCGCCTTGAGGACAACGCGCTCGGCCTCTCGGGCGGCCAGCAACAGCGGCTGTGCATCGCGCGCTGTCTCGCCGTCGACCCCGACGTGATCCTGATGGACGAGCCCGCGAGCGCGCTCGACCCCGTCGCGACCGCCAAGATCGAGGACCTCATTGAACAACTCGCCGAGGAGTACACCGTCGTCGTCGTCACGCACAATATGCAGCAGGCTGCGCGGATCAGCGACCAGACCGCCGTCTTCCTCACGGGCGGCCAGCTCGTCGAGTACGACGACACTGACAAGATCTTCGAGAACCCCGAAAGCGACCGGGTCGAGGACTACGTCACCGGCAAGTTCGGGTGATGACGCGCGAGGACTATCAGGACCGCCTCGAGCGCCTTCGCGAGACGGTCATCGCGCTGGGCGATCTCGTCCGCGAACAGCTCGCAGATGGATTCAGCGCGCTGTTCACCGGCGATCGTGCGCTCGCGCGCGAAGTAATCGCGGGCGATCAGACCGTCAATCGCCGCTCGCTCGAGATCGAGGGCGAATGTCTCGACCTGCTGGCGCTGTACCAGCCGGTTGCCAGTGACCTCCGGAGCGTCATCGCGACGTTCAAGATCGTCACCGATCTCGAGCGGGTCGGCGATCTCGCGACCAACGTAGCGGAGTATACGCTGGCGTCGACCAGGTCCGCACCGACGCTTCCCGACGTCGATTTCGAGCGGATCGCCGCGCTCGCACTCGAGTTAGTCGAGGACGCGATCGAGGCGTTCGTCACGGACGACGTCGACGCCTGTTTTGCGGTCGCCGACCGTGACGACGAACTCGACGCCCGCTGTGGGGCCGTGACAGAGCGCATCGTCCGGACGCTCATTGATCTCCGCGCCGACGGTGATGCAGTCACCAGTGCGCAAGCGTTTCCGAACGAATCGGACGAGTGGCCGCTCGAAAACGTCCTTTCGGACGTCTCTCGGACGCTCGTGATCGTCCGCGACGTAGAGCGGATCGGCGACCATGCAGTAAACGTGGCCGCACGGACGCTTTATGCACTCGAGAACAGCGAGGAGCTGCTCGCCTAAGCGATCGGAGCCGACGACGCGGCGAACGGATCTATTGGATACTATTGATTGATATACAGCCCTCATAGCATCGTATTTTTGTAGTCTTCGGCGTCGTTCACATGATGAGACGCGACCAGTTCGGACGGTCTTTCGAGGGGGTGTCGCGGCGGAACTTCTTAACAGCGATCAGCGGGGCAACGGCGGCTGCGTTCGCCGGCTGTCTCGGGAGCGAGACCAGCAGTGACGACGAACCCGCTGGCAATGGCCAGGACACAACCGAGAACAGCGACGGTCTCTCGGGTACCGTCACGGTCACTGGCTCGAGTACGGTGTATCCGATTTCCGAGGAGATGAAAGCCCGATTCATGGAGAAACATCCGGATGTCACCGTCACGGTCGATTCAACCGGCAGCGGCGGCGGGTTCGAGAACCATTTCTGTCCCGGTGATTCGGATATCAACGCAGCGTCGCGCCCGATCAAAGATGGGGAGAAAACCCACTGTGGAGAAAACGACGTGACGCCGGCTGAGATGCAGATCGCGGGCGACGCGCTCACGATGGCCGTCAGTACCGAGAACACGTGGGCCGAGTGTCTCTCCTTTGACCAGCTCGCCCAGATCTGGAGCGAGGACGGCGCGGAAACGTGGGCTGACCTGAACGCCGACTGGCCCGACGAACCGTTCGAACGCTACGGCCCCGATACGACATCGGGGACCTACGACTGGTTCTCCCAAAACGTCGTCAGTCGCGTCGGTTCCCACCGATCCGACTACGTCAGCACCGAGGACGACGAGACCATCGTGCAGGGGCTCGAGAGTAGTCCGTACGCGATCGGCTACTTCGGATATTCCTACTACGCACAGAACAAAGACCGTATCACGGCGCTCGCGATCAAAACAAACGAGGGCGACGCGTGTGGCGACCCAAGCCTGCAGGCAGCCAAAACGGGCAGCTATCCGATGGCACGGCCGCTATTTATCTATCCGTCCAAGGAGGCACTCCAGCGCGAGGAAGTCGCCGCGTTCGTGCGCTTTTACCTCGAGAACTCGACGGCCGACTGGGTCGCAGAGGAGGTCAAGTACGTTCCCTCGAGCGACGAGCAGGCCGAGACGAACCTGCAGGCGCTCGCGGAAATCGTCGGGGAGTAACGGGACTGCGGTCAGCTTCGACCGAACAGGGACGAGCTGAATCGAGCGGCGTCTTTGCTGTGGGTTTCGAAGCGATGGTGTCGCCATATCGGAACGGTTTTTGAGAGTGGAACTGACAGCTCGTCTGGCAGGTTGCCCACTATAGTTTTGCGAAATCTATAGTCTCACCTATCTATAGTCGGCTATGTAATATGTGGTGAACGTGCACATACTACCTAGCGCCCTCAGTTGCGTGTTAAACCGTCCAGTGTCGCGGAATTGGTCTTCGATGAGTGAGTTGTTCGGAGCTATGGCGATCTATATAGCAATACATAGCTAACATAGCATCGTATTTCTATATACAGTCGAACGTTCACCTGATGACCGATACCCAGATGGATCGTTCGGGTCGCTCGTTTTCTCGACGAAAGTTCCTGGCCGCGACGGGCGCAGTGGGTGCCGCCGCGATCGCTGGCTGTACCGAAAACACGGGTAATGGTGGGAACGAGCGTGTCGTCGTCACGGGAAGTAGTACGGTGTTCCCGGTCTCCGACAGGCTCGCTGAAGAGTTCATGGAGCAAAATGACGGTATAAGCGTCACCACCGACTCGACTGGAACCGGTGGCGGCTTCAACAACAATTTCTGTCCAGGCGACTCCGATATCAACGGTGCTTCGCGACCGATCAAGGATGCTGAGGTCCAAGACTGCAGCGACAGCGGCGTCGATCCCATCGAGTTCCAGGTTGGGAAAGACGCGGTCACGATGGCCGTCCACAACGATTCGCCGATCGACTGTGTGACCTACGACGAACTTGCTCAGATCTGGAGCGAGGGCGGCGCAGAAACGTGGTCCGACGTCAACTCCGACTGGCCCGATGAGGAGATCGTACGTTTCGGCCCGCCATCCACGTCTGGAACCTTCGACTGGTTCAATACCAACGTCATCGGCGACGCCGGGAGCCACGTCACGCAGTACGAGAAGACCGAAAACGACAACGAGCTCGTGCAGGGCATCTCGTCGACTCAAAACGCGATCGGCTACTTCGGCTACGCGTACTATCGGGAAAATCAGGACGCACTCAAAGCACTCGAGATCCGCGAGACCGAGGACGACGAGTGTACCGCACCGAGCATCGACGCGGCCCAGTCAGGCGCGTATCCGATGGCGCGACCGCTGTACATCTACGTTAACAAGGAAGCGCTCCAGCAGGATGCGGTCTACGACTTCGTCGAGTTCTACATCAACCAGTCTTCGACCGACGTCATCTCCGATGTCGGCTACGTCCCCGTAAGCGAAGAGCAGGCTCAGTCGAACCTCGACAAACTCGAGAGCGAAGCGAACTGACGCCGCGAATCGAACGATTCACCATGGTAAGTCAATTACGCCCCACAAATGAGTGAACGATCGATAGATGTCGACTTGACACGCTCATCGTCAGGTCGAGTCGTCAAAGAGCGCATCTACAAGTGGCTGCTGTTCGCTTGTGCCGCGCTGACCGTGTTCGTTACAGCGGCGATCATCTACACGCTGGCTACCGACGCGATTGCGTTCTTCATGACAGAAGACGCCAGTGTCACTGGGTTCTTTACCGGAACGGAGTGGATTGCCCGCTCCGACGGCGGGACCTTCGGCGTCTGGCCGCTTGTGACTGCGACGCTGACTATCACCTTCGTCTCGGCGCTCGTCGCGGTGCCAACCGGCGTCGCAGCCGCCGTCTACCTCAGTGAGTACGCCAGCGACCGGATGCGATCGATCCTGAAACCGTCGCTCGAGATTCTCGCCGGGATTCCGACGGTCGTCTACGGCTATCTGGCGCTCGTCTACCTGACGCCTGCGCTCCAGTGGATCGGCATCCCCGTCAGCACGTTCAATCTGCTGTCCGCGTCGGTCATGGTCGGGATCATGATCATCCCGATGGTCTCGTCGCTGTCGGAAGACGCGATGAGCTCTGTGCCAGACTCGCTCCGGCAGGCGGGCTACGGGATGGGGGCGACGAAATACGAAGTGTCGACCGGGGTCGTGATTCCAGCAGCTATTTCCGGAATCTTCTCGTCGTTTATCCTCGCACTCTCGCGGGCGATCGGTGAGACGATGATCGTCGTCATGGCCGCCGGCTTGCGACCGCGAATGTTCAACTTCACGAATCCACTTGACAACCTGCTCAGTTCGGGACAGCCGATGACCGCGGGTATGGTTAGCGCCGTCACCAGTGACGCGACCGGCGGCTCGGCAACGTATTTGAGTATGTTCGCACTCGGACTGACGCTGTTCGTCATCACGTTCGTGATGAACCTCGCAAGCGATTACGTCGCATCACGCTATCAGGAGGAGTACCAATGAGTGACACCGACGAAACGATGGAGGTGGATAGATAATGGCGACCGACCAGCAGACCGGAACATGGTACGGAACGGGCGAGGCAGTCAGCCGCGTCCGTGGCCAGGCGTTCAAGACGCTCTGTCTCAGTGCGACCCTTCTGGCCCTCCTGTCCGTGTTCGTGCTCCTCCTGTACGTCGCGAACGACGCTTTCCAGCCCCTTTCGGCGGACACGGGGTGGCTCCTCGTAACCATTGGAACGGTCGTTGTCCCCTCCCTTGCGGCGGTCGGCTACTACTATACGCGCGATACGAGAGCGGGCGAGACGGCAACCATCGCGCTTGGCTTGCCGATCGTCTCGCTGCTGCTCACTGGCGGGGTGTTCATCACGTTCGAACACGTCGTCAGCGTCTATCAGTGGCTCTCGATCCTCGTCTCGCTTGCCGTCGCCGGCGGGATCGTGTACGCCCATAGCCGCGTTCGGACGGAGGCCGACCTCGAGCGACTCGTTGTCGTCGTGGCTGTGCCAGCGCTCGCACTCTGGTTCATTCCGAAGCTCATCCTCTCGCTGCCGATGTTGCCGACACAGTCGATTGCGCTGCTGGGATCGTTCGTCGTGCCAGTCGCAGTCGTCGTCGGCCTGTTCGTCCGCAGACAGCGCGAAAACGACCGTGACGGTGTGATCGCTGCGGTACTGACACTCGTCGGGGCGGCAGCAGGATTCGGCGTTGCACCCGTCGTCGGCATCACCCCGTTCGTCTGGATGCTGCTGGTTACGGTCACTGCCGTCCCTGTCAGTCTCTACGTCGAGAGCGTCATCCGCCGTGGGGCCGGCGTGTCCGGGCTTGCGTTCCCGCTGATCGTTGTCGGAGGGATCGTCGCCAGCGCCGTCCTCACGGACACGCTCGGATTCGCCGGCCCGACGCCGTGGCTCGACTGGGGCTTCCTAACAAACGTCCCCTCGCGGACGCCCGAAGACGCTGGCTTCTATCCGCCGCTGGTCGGCTCGGTGATGATGTTACTCATCATCATCATCTCCGCGTTCCCGGTCGGCGTCGGAGCTGCACTCTATCTCGAGGAGTACGCCCCGCAACGAGGTCGCTGGGGCCGTCTTGTCGACCTGATCGAAGTCAACATCGGGAACCTTGCTGGTGTCCCGTCGGTCGTCTACGGGGTTCTCGGGCTCGCACTGTTCATCCGAGCGGGCGGGCTCGGTTCAGGAACTGCCCTCGTCGGCGGCTTCACCGTCGGACTGCTGATTCTCCCGATCGTCATTATCTCCTCACAAGAGGCGATCAGTGCCGTCCCTGACTCGATGCGCCAGGCATCATACGGTATGGGAGCGACCAAGTGGCAGACGACTCGCAACGTCGTCCTTCCAGAGGCACTGCCAGGGATCATGACCGGCAACATCCTCGCGATGGGACGGGCAATCGGTGAGACGGCACCGCTGCTCATCATTGGTGCACCAGCGGTCGTCCGAATCGCACCGAACTCGTTTACGAACAAGTTCAGCGCGATGCCACGCCAGATCTATACCTGGTCGGGCGAGATCGATGCCGCGTTCCGACACGGTGTGCTGGCAGCTGGCGTTGTCACGCTACTGGTCGTTCTCCTGCTCATGAACGGCGCTGCAATCCTGATTCGTAACAAGTATCAACGGCGAGAGTAACCTATGACACAAGATTCAATGACTAACCCGGACAGCCGTACTGATAGCCAATCGACCGATCTCGAGAGATCGAATCAAACGAGCGATCCGCTCGTCGATTCGTCGATCGACACCGGCCAGTCGGGCGGCTCCGGGGGAGAAACGCGGACAGTAATCGAATCCCGGGACCTCGACGTGTTCTACGACGAGACGCAGGCGCTCCAGAGCGTCGACATCGAGATTCCGGCCGAGAAGGTCACGGCGATCATCGGTCCGTCCGGGTGTGGCAAATCGACGTTCCTCCGGTGTATCAACCGGATGAACGACCTCGTCGACGCTGCACGAATCGAGGGCGCGTTGAACTTCGAAGGGAAAAACGTCTACGACGACGACGTCGATCCAGTCGTCCTTCGACGCAAGATCGGGATGGTCTTCCAGTCGCCAAACCCCTTCCCCAAGAGCATCTACGACAACGTCGCCTACGGCCTGAACGTCCAGGGAATCGAGGGCGATTACGATGCGATTGTCGAGAAGGCGCTCCGCCGCGCTGCGCTCTGGGACGAGGTCAAAGACCAACTCGACTCGAGCGGCCTGGACCTCTCCGGTGGGCAACAACAGCGCCTCTGTATCGCGCGTGCGATCGCACCCGATCCGGACGTGCTCCTGATGGACGAGCCGGCGTCGGCGCTGGACCCGGTCGCAACCTCGAAGATCGAAGATCTGATCGAAGAGCTGTCCGAGGAGTACACCGTCGTTATCGTTACGCACAACATGCAACAGGCCGCCCGGATCTCGGATAAGACGGCAGTCTTCCTGACCGGGGGCGAACTCGCCGAGTTCGACAATACCGACAAGATCTTCGAGAACCCCGAGAGCCAACGCGTCGAGGACTACATCACCGGTAAGTTCGGATAGGCACTCCCTCTCGCTGTTCGGCTCGCAGTTTCGTTCGACCCGTCGCGTGCAATTGCATGTGTGTTTTCACCCCGACCGTTGTCGTGTAAAGACAGTTACGACACGTGTTGTATGTGGATTGCTAACTATGCTGTTTATTGTCCGGTCTCACATGAATCGGACACGATGGTCGCCACTGGGGTTCACATCCTGGTCGGGCTGGCACTGGTCATGCTGATGGGGCGGTCCAGACGGCCCGAGCCGTACCTCATTGCCGCGCTCGCTGCGACCGTTCCCGACAGCGATACGTTCGTCTTTCAGCCACTGATCGAACTCGGATACGTCGCCGGTGCCCTCTGGAGTCATCGGGGGCTCACCCACTCGCTTCTCGGCGGCATTATCGTAATCGCTCTCCTCTCGTATTTCGGCCCCCGGTGGGCTGCTGCGATGGGGTTTGGCTCGCATCTCGTTCTCGATGCCTTCTCCGGCGGCATTCAACTGTTCGCACCCGTCGACCAGACGCTGTATGGTCTGTCGGTCGGTTGGTTGCTGCTGAACTCGCTCACATCAGCCGTTGCGGTTCCCATGATTCTCGGCGGGTTGCTCGCACTGAAACACGATGTCAAGTATCGGCTGCCCCAAGCACCATCGAAACCGGTTCGCGAGTGGTTCCGGTAGTCGGTCACCCGCAATCGATCGCAGGCTCGCTCGAGTATGCACCGAGAATGGACGATCGAGCCGGGTGTCGTGACGGCGTGTCTCACGCCGCCGTCGTTGTCGACAAAATTGGGACTGCACATAGCCTTTATCAGGAACGGACACCGTGAAACGGTATGGCCAGACAATCGTATCAGGACAAGCTCACGGAACTCCGTGAGGACGTGCTCTACATGAGCGAGGTCGTCATGGAACGGCTTCGCATGGGCCTGGATGCCTTAGAACAGAAAGACGAAGATCTCGCCCGCGAAGTGATCGAAGGCGACGGCGAGATCAACCGCATGTACCTCGATCTCGAGCAGGACTGTATCGACCTGCTCGCGCTTCAGCAGCCGGTGGCGAGCGATCTGCGGTTTATTGCCGCCTCGTTCAAGATCATTACCGACTTAGAACGGATTGGCGATCTCGCGACCAACCTCGGCGAGTACACGCTCGATGCCGAGCGCGATCTGTTCCCCGATGTCGACGTCCAGGAGATGGGCGAACTGACCCTCGACATGCTCGAGGACGCGATGCTCGCCTACGACGACGAGAACACCGACGCCTGTCGCGAACTGGCAGCCCGCGACGACGAACTCGACCACTTCGCCGAACGAGCCAGCGAGATCGTCGTCCGCGACCTCATCGAGCGCGAACTCGAGTCGCCCGACGAGGTCGAACAGCTCCTCCAGGACGTGTCACGGCTTCTCTTGACGATTCGTGACCTCGAGCGCGTCGGCGATCACACGGTCAATATCGCCGCACGGACGCTGTATATGGTCGAAAACGACGACGAACTTATCTACTGATCTACCGATCGCGTTTCGCGTGCGATCGGGCGTTCACGGACTGTTGGTGAGCAGTTCGAAACAGGTGCTCGGCGCAGTTCAAGCGCTAGCTGCTTTCGTTGCCGGTTTCGTTTCCAGTTTCGTTACCGGTTTCGTTACCGCCACCACCACCGCCGCCACCGCCGCCACCACCGCCACCCATCTGAATTTCACCCTCCATCTGCGGGTGCGGTTGGCAGTTGTACGTCGCCATATCGCTGCTTGCCGTGAAGTCGATATACTGGCCTTCGCCAGGATCTGAGACGGGATCTCCAGTAGTCAGATCGTCGATCACTTCGCCGTCGGCATTGCGGACCTCCATGTTGTGGTTGGCACCATCACCTTCCGACCAGCCGATGGTGTAGTCTTCGCCTTCCTGCAGCATGAGTGCCGGATTCTGTTCGCCCTCGATCGCGGACGGTGCGAGACCCTCCCAGTGGGTCGTCTGGCCGCTGAAGTCGATCGTCGTCCCGGGTTCGATTTCGACGCCACCGCCACCATCACCGTTTCCGTTCCCATTCCCGTTGCCACCATCGCCGCCACAGCCTGCGACAAACGCTGTCGACGCAGCAACACCTGTCAACTGAAGCATTCGTCGTCGGGATAACCGATCGTCTCGTGCCATCACGCTGACTTTGCGCTCAACGGGAATAGCCGAATACCCGTCTCCTGCGTGGAAGTCAAATACGGGCGGGTGTATGACAGTTTTGTATCATACTTTCACAACCTGGGTTCCTGCCCCGCGTCACTGCGTCGGTTGCTGGCGGGCACGGCGAGCCGGAACGCAGGTCAACAACTGTGCCGTATCGACGATGTTTCGCGTTTCGAGCAACAGCTCTGCCGCCTCACGAACGGAAAATTCGGCCTCGAGGGCGACGCCGTGACAGCGCGTGTAACACTCGAGCCAGCGGTTCATCGCGGTCTCGAGGGCGTCGAATTCGGCGTCCGAGAACGGAACGAGCCGGCCGCCGGTCCGGGCCTCGATGTAGAGCCAGATGGCCTGCCCCGCACCCGCCCGGAGGTAGCCGACGGCATCGTCAGGACTCGTCGGACGAGCCGGACTCGGATCGCCATCCGACCCAGTCTCGGCTGCGTCGAACGCCGCTCGCTCGCGTTCGGCGCGGCGTGCAAGCGCTGCGATCCGCGGCCCATACCGGCTCATACTATCCCTCGCGGAACTCGATGCCCTTGCCGCCGCGGGGGTGTTCCCACTCGGTGTCGGCGACGATCGCACAGGTCCCACACTCGACGCAGGGTTGGGTGTCGAGGCTCACCAGCGTCTCGGCGGTGCCGTTGGTCTTGACCGTTTCCGACCGGTAACAGCCGCCGCCGAAGTCCTCGGCGCTGACCGGGCAGGCAGTGACAGCCGCGCCGCTTTCCTCGTAGGACTCCTCGAGCAGTTCGATGTGCGGATTGCCGACGTCGGTGTCGTACGTGAGATCGCCGATACGCTCCTCTAAGCTCGGCGGCTCGACGTCGCTGTCCCAGTAGATCGTCTTCCCGTGTTCCTCGGCGATCAGTGTCGGCAGGGTGACGTAGCCGGTCTTCGTATCGGGCAGCATCGACACCAGAAACGGCGAGTTGTACGCCCGCTCGAGGAGTCGATCGGCGATTGGATTGCCGACCGCCAGCGAGCCGATCGGCGAGTCCAGTACCCGCTCGACGGCGTTCGTCACAGCGTCGTGTTCGCTGACGCTTCGGCTGAGTTCGTACCGCTGGGGCCGGAGCTTATCCATCGTCCCGGAGTCATTGAGCAGTTTCGTGTAGCGCCGGCCAGCGGCTTCCGGATCGCGGTTGCCCCGGGTGACGGCGAAGGCGTCGGCCGCGAGCGCGCCTGCGCTGACGGCGTGGTTCATCCCTTTGATGATCGGCCCCTGGGCCTGCATCTGGCCGGCGGCGTCACCGACGAGGACGAGCCGGTCGCGGTAGGGACGGCGGTGGGCGACCTTCTTCGAGTCGGGAACGAGTTTCGCCGCGTACTCGCGCTCGTGGTACTCGTTTTGGAACCAGCCGGCCAGCACCGGATGGGTCAGCAGGGCATCGAGTAGCTCGTGGGGTTCGGCCTCCTGCTCGACGAGACTATCGAGGTGGAAGACGGTCCCGATCGACAGCGAGTCCTCGTTCGTATAGAGGAAGCCACCGCCGCGAACGTCACTGAAGAGGTCACCCGAGAACAGGTGAGCAGCCCCTTCGTCGGGCGCGATGTCGAACCGGTCGTCGATCGCATCGGGATCCATGTCGACGACGGCCTTGACGCCCTGAAACCACTCGTCGGGCTCTTCCCAGTCCATCAGCCCCGCCTCGCGAGCGAGTTCGGAGTTGACACCGTCGGCCGCAACGATCAGGTCTGCCTTGATCGGATCGAGTTCGTCGCAGGTGACACCGACGATCTCGCCGTTCTCTCGAAGGAGGCCGTCGACGTGCACGTTTGTCAGAACGCCCCCGCCGGTCTCGCTGGTCTTCTCGTGGACTCGCTGCTCAAGCCACGAGTCCATCTCCCGACGCAGGACGGCGTCACACCAGTCGGTGTCGTGTTCGTGAAGATCGGTCAGGTCGTAGGTCTTGACCGCGTTGCCGGCGATGTTGTGGATGTAGTAGTCCGTGACCGGCCGCTCGGACGCGCGCTCGCGGAAGCCGTCGAAGAGGTCGTCGATCTTGTAGGGAGCCGACTCCTCGGCGTAGATCAGCCCACCGGAGACGTTCTTCGCACCCGCCTCCGTGCCGCGTTCGAGGACGAGCGTCTCGATGCCGTGATCTGCCAGCCGCGAAGCCGCCGCAGCGCCGCCGGGACCACAGCCCACGACGACGGCCTCGTAGTGTTCGTAGACGTCCGTTTCGGTCGTCATCACTCGTCACCTCCATCGGCGACGGCCTCGGGCTCGAGCCCCAGTCCATCCGATTCGACGGCCTCCGTAAGCCGCGGCAGGACCTCGAAGAGGTCGCCCTCGATGAAGTAATCGCTGAAGTCTCGAATCCGGGCATCGGGGTCGGTGTTGATCGCGACGATCGTGTCGGATTCGTCCATGCCGACCTTGTGCTGGACCGCTCCCGAGACGCCCGCGGCGATGTAGACGTCTGGTGCGACGACCTGGCCGGTTTCGCCGATCTGGCGCTCCTCGTTCGAGTATGACTCGACGTGACCCTCGAACTGGTAGGAAGACGTAACGATCCCCCGCGTAATCCCGAGTGCGGCGTCGTCGAAGGCATCGACCAACTCGAGGCCCAGTTCCATCCCCTCGGTCGGATCGTCGGCGATCCCGCGCCCGAGACAGACGATCACGTCGTGGCCGGTGAGATCGATCCCGGCCTCGAGACGGTCGTGGTCGGTGATTTCGACGCGGAACCAGTCGTCGTCTAAGTTCATATCGTGTTCGACAACCAGTCCCTCGCGGTCGGGGTCGCGTTCCATCGGTTCGAAACTGCCCGGAATGACCGAACAGCCCTGCGGATGGAACTCTCGGCCAGGGTTGTCCAGACAGAGAATCGTCGAGTACTCGAAGCCCGAGAAGTCCGGGCGTTTCATATGCAGGACCTTCTCGAAGGTCTTCTTGACGCCGGGCTCGCCGGTCTTGACCGGGTTCGACACCTCTTCGGCCTCGATGAACAGATCGGAACAGTCCGATGCCAGCCCGGAGTCGAGTTCGGCCTGGACCTTCGCAGAGAGGTCCCGCCCGTTGTTCGTCGCGGGGAACAGGATATACCGTGGCTCGTCGTAGTCGCGCCAGTCGGTGCTCTCGACGGTCCCCTTCCCGCGGGCCATGTGGGCCGCGATCTCGGTGTAGGGTTTGTGCAAGAATCGCTCGAGGCGCTCGTCGTCGTGATAGACCGCGACATCTGCCCCGTAGGCGATACACTCCTCGGCCAGCCCCTCACAGTCGTCGCCCATCAGGAAAGCAACGACGTCTTCGTCGTCGCCGTAGTCCTCCTCGAAGCCGTCCATGAGCTCGCGGGCCTTGCCGAGCATCTCCGTCGAGACGTCGAGCAACTCGCCGCCCTGAGTCTCACAGAAGACCCACATATCCGCGTATTCGCCGTCTTCGAGCGCCCGGACGTGTTTCTTGTCCCGAGTGGGACGTGAGAGGTCATCGTCTTCTTCGGCGTCCTCGCCCTCCGGCTCCGACTCGTCATCCGCATCGCCTCCGTCCGTAGCCGCCGCTTCACCTGCTTCGGTATCGCCGTGTTCGCCGTCGGCGGCACCGATCTCCTCGAGCCGGTCTTGGATCGCCTCGCGGGCCGTCGTCCGATCCTGGCCGGCTTGCTCGGCCTCGAAGATCGCCTGAAGGTCGTCAGCGTCGTCGATCGTCTCGAGTTCGTCGGTCAGTTCCTCGACGGTGTAGTCGTCCGGATCGATGGCTGGCATATCAGTCACCTGCCTCCGCGGCGTGGGGCTGCAGTTCCTCGAGAACCGGTGCTATCTCGTCTTCGGCGGGGTCGATCATCGTCGCCTCTCGCTCGGAGGGCGCTTTGGGGATCGGATCGACCGACGAGACGATCGTCGGCGACCCATCGAGCCCGATGTAGTCGGGATCGAGATTTAGGTCGGTGTGATCCCACATCGTCAGGTAGTCGTCGTGGTTCGCGGCTCGCTGTTGGGTTTCGGCTCGCAATTCCTTGTGTGTTAGTCGATGCGAGGCCTTCCGGTATGTCGGCTCGAACTCGGGATCGGTGACGACGAAACAGGGCAACGGCGCTTCCACGGTTTCGACCTCGTCGATATCGCCCTCGACGAGCCGTTTCGCACGCAACATCCGCTCGTCGGGATCGATGTCGAGTGCGATGACGTGAGTGACAATCGGCCAGTCCATCGCCCAGCAGGTCTGCGGGCCGGTCTGGCCGGTCTCTCCATCTGCCGTCTTGAATCCAGCAAAGACCAGATCGACGTCCGCAATTTCCTCCTGATACTTCTCGAGGCCGGCGCTCAGCGTGATCGCCGTCGCCCAGGTATCGGAGGCGGCCAGTTCCCGATCCGAGAGCAAATAGGTATCGTCGGCGTAAACCGTCTCCATCGCCCCCTGCAAGACCTCGGCGTACCCGGGCGGCCCCATGCTCATTCCGGTGACGTGGCCGCCGTGGCGGACTTTCGTCTGTAGTGCGGCCTGCAGCGCGAACTCGTCGTTGGGGTTCATAACGGTCGGCGTCTTCCCCCGTTCTAGGTGGCCGTCTTCGTCGAACGAGACGGCCCCTTCCGAGAAGTCCGGGACGCCTTTCGTGAGTACGATCGATCTCATCGTCCCCTCCGCAACTGTGTGGTTACTATTCGCATGTCTGTGGCCCCCTATCATAGTATCAGTATTAAGAATAGGGGAGGTAATCGCTGGCAGGAAATGGCCACGAAGCGGGTTTCTCTCGAGCGATATCAGGAAAATAGCGTCGACAGGGGCAGCTATAACCTGCGTGCGATCGGGATGACCGATCAGTCTTATTCCTGTTCGCGTTCGGTCGTCCCCATCGTGATCTCACCGGCAGCGCGAATCGTGCCGTCGACCTCGGCGTCAGGGCCGAGCTCGAGATCGCCACAGGAGACGTCACCGAGGATGCGCGCATCGGCACCGATCTCGACATCGCCGTTACGAGTGGTGACGTCGCCGTGAATTCGCGTGCCGTCACCGACGAAGATATCACCGCGTGCCCGGAGACTCCCGAAGATATTGCAGGACGTTCCGACGTCGATCGTCTCCGCGCGGACGTTTCCGTGAAGGCGACAGTCGTCGCCGATCGTTGCGGGCGTCGAGACGCGCCAAGCGTCGTCACCGACGGTCGCGTTCTGTGGGATCACCAGCGGTTCGGCGTCGGCGTCGTCCGCATCGTCCTCGAGGAGTTCGGAGACGAGTTGCTGGGCAGTGTCGTCCTCGCCGATCAACAGGAGGTGTTTGAGATAGACGAACAGGAAAACGATCGTCGGCATCGGGTTGCGGATGACGATCCAGCCGTTTGCCTCGAATCCCTCCTCGATTTCGACGTCGTCACCGATGTCGAGATCGCCCGCGACTTTCAGCCTGCCGCCAACGTGGACGCGTTCGCCGATGTAAGCGTCCTGCCCGACGAGGACGTTTTCGGCGACGTCACACCACATGTCAAGCCGACAGTCACCGTCGGCCTCGATCGCGCCGCCGAACTCGGCCCCTTCGCCGGCCAAGACGTTTCGGCCGCGGACCCCGAACTCGACGGTCGAGCGGCCACCGACGAGGACGTCCCCGTCGGTAACGACGTCGCGCTCTTGCGTTTCCGTTCCATCGGGAACGATGAGTTCGTCGAGCGGATCCCTGCTGAAGGCCACATTCACGTCACAAGGACATATCACCTAATAAATGTCGCGCGTCGTCGGCCGTTCGTCTGACGTGTGTCTGCCGGATGAGAGCAGTGGCGGCCGCAGACAGTCGCCCCGTTTTTACACTCCCGTTGCGTACGGCCAGTCATGACTACACTCGCGTTCGACGACGACGGTGTCGATGTCGTCTACGAAGGGACCGAGTTCCGCCTCGAGCGGGACTTAGTCGAGGAAGCCACCGAGAAGTCCTACTATGACGTGACTGACCACGAAGTTCTGAAAATCGTCGCCGAACAGCCGAACCTGCAGGGCGAGCCGCGCCGCATCGGCGATATTTTGGACTGAGACGGATTGCGATCCCGTCTCTGGGTCGCTAGTAGACGACGTGGAGGAGCACGAACACCACAATCCCGAGTGTAAACGAGATTAGCCATAGCGTCGCGGCGATCCGGCCTACGCGGGCGTGGCTCGTCCGCGCGAGTTCTGCAGCCGGCCGGGAGAACGCGAGCATGAGGGCGTAGTAAACCAACGGAATACAGACGATCGCCAGCAGGATGTGGATCGCCAGCAACGGCAGATAGACGAACTGGTAGACGGTCTCCGGACCAGGGAACGGCTGTGGGCCGCCAGTCACAGTCAATCGGTACAGATAGAGGACGAGAAAGCCCACGAACAGCCCGAACGACGCCATCATCGCGATCCGGTGGCGGTCGACGTTCCCGCGACGGATCTCGCGCCACCCCATCGTGATCGTTCCGATCGCGGCCGCGCTGATCACGGCGTTAACGAGCGGAATCGTCTCGATGACCCACTCCGGAGCTGCGGGGACGCTTGAGGACGGAATCCGGCCGCCCGCAGCCGCGAAGACGACCGCCAGCGATACCACGCTCAACACGCCGGTGAGAAGCCGCACGCGCTCTCTGGGGACGTATTCCATGTGTGGTCGTTCGAGCGCAGCGGGAAAGTGGTTACTCTCTGGGGTGGTCCTGCCGCTGCCGCTCGAGTCAGCGCATCATCGTGACGATGGCTGTCACTCGTCGGAAGTAGTGTCGGAAAGGATTATGCGTGGGTGATGTCCACGAAGGGAGATCACCTGCATCGATTGTGGTGGATGTGTTCCACCGATGCGATGCGTGGGACCGGATTCGAACCGGCGGACCCCTACGGGACAGCGCCCTCAACGCTGCGCCGTTGGCCTGGCTTGGCTACCCACGCTCGCTGTCTTTGTCTGCACTCAATCGTATCCAGTGTGATTATAAAAGCCCTTTCCTTTGCGTCCGCGACTGCGGTCGAATCACACACTCCTAGTTATACCTGAATGATGAGTTTCCGGTCGATTCGCCTCGTTGCTGGTCGATCGGTTCCTGGTAGTCGCGATACTTGCCGCTATCTTCACGACGAGCAGGACAGTCACAAAGGTTTCAACGCTCGAGCGATAGGTTCGACCGATGGCTGTACCGTCGAGTCGGTCGCGCGCGCTCGCCGGGGCGCTCGTCGCCGTCGGGATGATCGCCGCCGGCATCCTCGTCTCGCCGACGACAGTGCTCGAAACCGTCGACGCGATGGCCGCGGATCCGGTCTTGTTTGGGGTCGCCGTCGCGGGACTCTATCTCGTGCGACCAGCACTGGCCTGGCCAACCACGCCGCTGGCGGCCGTCGTCGGCTACGGCTTCGGCGTCGCGGCCGGCGTTCCCATCGCGCTCGCTGGCGTCGTCACGACGGTCCTCCCGACGTTCGTCGCGGTCCGGTGGCTTACCGGCGACGACACAGCTCTCGCGGCTGACAACGACGGCGGGCTGCTCGAGCGAGCCGGCGAAACCGTCGCGCGCTATTACGACACTGCGGGGCCGCTACGGGGCGTCACCGCCTCGCGGCTGGCACCGATCCCCTCTGACGTCGCGACGTGTGCGGCCGCCGTCAGCGATGTCGACCTCCGGCATCTGATCGTCGGAACGGCGTTCGGTGAATTGCCGTGGACGATCGCTGCAGTCGTCGTCGGTGCCTCCGCGGCGACAGTTTCGACGAACGGGCTCGGTGATCTCGGGCTCGCGCTCTCGCTTGGCTGTGCGCTCGCTGCGACCCTCTTGCTCGCCGGTCCGCTCTATCGTGCGCTGCGCGCGCGGACCCAGCGGCGAGCCGACGGCTCGAGGCGATCGACGGACGGCTAACGAAGTTCTGCGCTCGAAAACCACTCACCGGAAGGGGTCGCTGCAATCGATAATGACGCCGTGGTGTGGACAGACGTACTTGCAGTGGCGTTTGTACATCGGTTCCTCACAGTGTGGACAGCGCGGACCACCGGCCCCGCGGTCACTTGTGTCGTCCATCTCTGCACCACCGGCAGTACGTTCCCCACCGTTGCCAGTCATGGCACCGTGTTCTCGCCGGCAAGTGCTAAGTGTGGTGTTCTGCTGGGTACACGACGAAAAGCGAGAGCAAAACGAGACAGAGATATAGACGTCGAAGCGCCTAGTCAGCACTCGCTCCAGCCACAGGACTCGCAGGTCTTGCAGCCTTCGGAGAAGTATAGCGACATCGACCCACAGTCGGGACACTCCGGCGACTCGCCGGCATCGATGAGATCTTGAGTCGCATCGTCGTCGGCAGCCGCCGCGCCGCCCTGTGCGGCGGCCGCACCGCCGTCGGTTTCATGACCGGCGGGTTCGACGCGATCCGCGTCAGCCGACTCCTCGAGCGTCTGTTGTTTCGGATACGGCTTGTCGATCTCGCCCTCGAGATAGCGACGCATCGCGGTACCGATCGCATCGGGGATCGACTGGATCTGCTCGCCCTTGTCCCAGGCGACCTTGGGACTGCGGGTCCCACAGAGCTCGTCGACGATCTCGTCTGGATCGACGCCCGAGCGCAGCGAGGTCGAGATTACCTTCGCCAGCGCCTCGGTAAAGGAGTTGGTGAAACCACCAGAGTGGCCGATGTTGGCGAACAGCTCGAACGGCTGGCCGGTCTCGGGATCTTCGTTGATCGTGACGTAGATCTTCCCGTAGCCGGTGTCGATGCGCTGGCTGACGCCCTGAAGGGCGTCGGGCCGTTCGCGCTTCTCGGTAAAGTCGACCTGCATCGGCTCGGCGTCGCCCAGCAGCGAGTCGACGTCGTCCTCGAGGACGTCCTGAACCTCCTCGCTCTCGAGGAACTGCTCTAAGCCGCCGAAGATCTCGTCGATCTGCTCGACCAGCGTCTCGGCTGCTTCGGTCTCGTCAGCGAAGTCGGCGTTGTCCGCCCGCGTCGTCAGGACCTGTTTGCTGCGGGTGCCGTCACGGTAGTAGGTGACGCCTTTCCCGCCGTGATCGTAAATGTACTCGAACACGTCCTTGGCGTCTTCGAGCGTGGAGTCGTTGGGCGCGTTGACGGTCTTCGAAATCGCGGAGTCGACGCCCTCCTGACAGGCGACCTGCACGCCGGCGTGCTCTTTTGCCGAGAGATCACCGGTCGTGACGAACAGTTCGCCAATGGCGTCGGGCACCGTCGAGAGTCCCTCGACGCCGTTGAACTGGTTGGTCGCCATCTGCTCTTTGGCCTCTTCCTTGACCGCTTCGACGTCGATGTCGTTGTCCTCTAGGACGCGGAGGAAGTAGTCGTCGAACTCGACGAGCATCTCGTCGCCTTGAACGTCGTCGGAGACGTTCTTGTAGTAGGCAACGTTGTAAATGGGTTCACAGCCGCCGGTGGTGTTGCCGACCATGCTCGTGGTGCCTGTGGGGGCGATGGTCGTCGTGTTGTGGTTCCGGACTGGGAACCCGTCTTCCCACTCGTCGGCGTCGAGGCCGGTCTGCTTCTCGAACCACTCGCGGTACTCGGTCGGGTTCGCGTACTTGGACTTGTCCCACTCGTCGAAGCTCCCGCGCTCCTCGGCGAGTTCGTGGGATGTCCACTTCGAGGTGTGGTCGATGTGGGTCATCAGCTGGCGCGCGACCTCGTTGGAGGCTTCGCTGCCGTACTCCATGCCAAGTTGGATGTACAGCTGCGCCAGACCCATGATGCCCAGGCCGATCTTGCGCATCTCCCGGACCTTCTGTTCGATCTTCTCGACTGGGAAGTCCGACATCGTGACGACGTTCTCGAGGAATCGGGTACCCATCTCGATGCGGCGGTCGAGGTCCTCGAAGTCGACGGCGTCGTCGAGGAAAGCGTCTACGGCGTCCGCGAGCGTGTCGTACTCATCGCCGTGCTCGTCGTACCAGACGCGCCAGTCAGGGGCCTCGAGGTCCGCAAGCGTCGAGAGGTTGATGTGGCCGAGGTTACAGGCCTCGTACTCCTCGAGGGGCTGCTCGCCGCAGGGGTTCGTCGCAAGGATGCGGTGGTCGGGGTGTTTCTCGACGTCGAAGGAGTGTTGCTTGTTCACCCGCTCGAGGTAGATAATGCCGGGTTCGCCGTTCTCGTGAGCGCCCTCGACGATGTCGTCCCAGAGTTCTTCGGCGGGGATCGACAGCTCCTCGCCGACCTCGACGTATTCGCCGAGGCCGAATATGTCGTAGAGCTCTTTCGTCTCTTCCGTTGCGATGTGTGCCTCGCCCGTTCGGGGGTTGGTGAACGTAAACTCCTCGCCGTTCTGGACGGCCTCCATGAAGTCGTCGGTGATGCCGACGGAGATGTTGAAGTTCGAGAGGTGGCCCTCGACGGCGTTCCGGAGATGCTTGGGGACCCGCCCCTCGTCGTCGATGAGTTCGCGGGCTTCGTCCAAGGCGTCCTGGAAGGAGGTGTGGGTGTAGTCGTCGGGGTCGTTCAGGCGCAGCGTCTCGGCCAGCGAGACGTCCTTGTTCTTGGCGTGGATGAACTGGATGACGTCGGGGTGGGAGACGCGCATGACGCCCATCTGCGCGCCGCGGCGAGCGCCGCCCTGGGCGATCGTCTCGCACATCTGGTCGTACGTGCGCATGAACGTGATCGGTCCCGACGCGATGCCGCCGGTCGAGCCAACCGCGTCGCCGTAGGGACGGAGCCGCCAGAAGGCATAGCCCATGCCGCCGCCGCTCTGGAAGACCTGCGCGGCCTCCTTGGCGGTCTGATGGATATCGTCGATGTCGTCGTCGGGAGAGTCGACGAAACACGCCGAGAGCTGTTGGAGTTCGTCGCCCGCGTTCATCAGGGTCGGCGAGTTCGGCATGAAGTCGAGGTTCGCCATCATCTCTTGGAACTCGTCGGCGACGTCCTCGACGTGCTCGCGGATCTCGTCGGGGAGCTCGGGGACGACGGTGTCGTAGGCGAACTTGTTGACGTTGTAGATAGAAAGCGTCGTTTCAGTATCGTCGTCCGCGGTGGTACCGGCACCGAAGACCTCCTCGGCGAGTTCGTCTCGCCGCGGGTGGTCGGGCTTGAGTTGGTCGGGCGTGACCGTAATCTCGAGGTCCTGCTTTTCGGCCTCGTAGACGGCTTCTGCGAGCGCGATGTTCTTTCCGACGCGCTCGAAGAGATCCTCCTGTTCTTCGATGAGGTCGCCGTCGGCGTTCTTGCGCAGATAGCGCGCTGGCAGAATGTTGTGGTAGGCGTTGTCGGTCAGTCGCTCCTCGAGGGTGTCGCCCTCGGTGCGCTTGATCGGGAGGGTCAACTCCGCCGCAGAGAGGTCGGTGTTGCTCATTCGCGAGCCACCTCGTCGCTACACCGCTGCAACGCGTCGATTCTGGCGTGGGTCCGGGTCCTGACTCTAATCATTCGTGACGAAGGTTCAGTATTCACGTATTCATCTTAAGCGTGGTGTTTTCTCCTACTCTTCTTGTAGTAGTACAAATCTAGTTGTATAGATGTCTCTGTAGCCTATCGTGTCTAGGTCTCCCGCGGCCGTCGAAACGGCCGCCTGTGCGGTCACTCACTTCTACGTGGCCGACCGTCTTAACGATTTTCAGACCGAACTGAAAGTGATTGTAAGCGACGATATCCCGTCGCTTTCGTGAGATTTTCTCTTTCACAAAGCAGCGACCGGGTGGTTCGAGTCGCCGACTCCCGACTGATCACTCACTGGCGCTGATTAGTTACGATATCCAGAAAGATTACGTCGCTGTAGTGTGGTAAATCACATATGCTCGACGCACTCACGTCGGTACCACCGATCCTGCTGGTGCTGACTGCGCTTGCCGCCTTCGCCGTTGTCGTCGTCGCGGTCAAGATCGCGATCAAACTCGCCGTTAGAATCGGGATCGTCGCCGCCGTCGTCCTCGCGGGGCTCTACGCTGCTGGCATCACTGATCTCTCGTTTCTCCCCTTTTTCTGAGCGCTACCGTCCCGTTTCGCTGCCACGAAACCGCAGGCTTGTCGGACTCATACGGTCTGCTGTAACTGTGTACCGGTGGAACCGCGACCGTCCTGAGTTGCACCGGACTGATTTACCGGAGTCCGTATCAGACCTGCGCGAGGAAATTCTCAATCACGTCGTGGCCGGCCGCCGTGAGCACGCTTTCGGGATGGAACTGCACGCACTCGAGGGGATACTCGCGGTGGCGCACGCCCATGACGAGCGTCTCCTCGCCGTGGTCTGCGGTCGCCGACACCTCGAAACAGTCGGGAACCTCGGTCGCGACCAGGGAGTGGTACCGGCCCGCGCGAAAGCCCTGCTCTAAGCCGGCGAAGACGCCCTCGCCGTCGTGGTCGACTGCTGAGGCCTTGCCGTGGATCGGTTCGGGAGCCCGACCGACAGTCCCACCGTATTCGTAGACGGCGGCCTCGAGGCCTAGACAGACCCCCAGCGTCGGCACTTCGGGGGAGAGGTCACGGAGCACGGCCATCGAGACACCGACGTCGCGGTCGTGTTTCGGGTGGCCGGGGCCGGGGCTGATGACGATCGCATCAGGGTCGACGGCGCGCACGTCCGCAAGCGAGGCCGTGTTCTTCAGCACCTCGGTTTCAGTGTTGGATAGCTGGCTGACGTACTCGACGAGATTGTACGTAAAGGAGTCGTAGTTGTCGATGAACAGGACCGTGATCGACTCCGCTGTCACGCCGTCGTGCTCGTCTTCGATCGCGTCTACTTCATCTGTCGTCGTGTTCATCGACTCACCTCCGGCGTTGCTTCCGCGTCACCGATGTTCGACTCCGCAGCCGGGCGTTCAATCTCCTCGAGCGCCGCTAAAACGCCACCCATCTTCTTTTCTGTCTCCTCGTACTCGGCGGTCGGGTCGCTGTCGGCGACCAGTCCTGCACCGGCCTGTACCGTAACGCGGTCCTGATCACCCTCGTTTTCGACAGTTGCAGTCCGGATCACGATCGCAAAGTCTGCATCACCGGTCCACGAGTAGTAGCCGACGCCGCCGCCGTAGAGGCCGCGTGGCTCAGTCTCGAGGTCGTCGATAATCTCCATCGCGCGGATCTTCGGCGCGCCCGAAAGCGTCCCGGCAGGGAACGACGCTCGGGTTGCGTCGAACGCGTCGGGAGACTCCGTCTCCCGGGCTGCCGAACGTGTTTCGGCAACATCCGAATCGTCGGCCAGCCGGCCGGTCACTGTCGACTCGATGTGCTGGACGTGGCTGTACTTGAGGACGTTCATGAACTCGTCGACGCGAACGGACCCTGGCTCCGAGACGCGGCGCACGTCGTTGCGCGCCAGATCGACCAGCATCGTGTGTTCGGCTCGCTCCTTGCCGTCGGCGAGCATCTCGCCCGCGAGTCGGCGATCCTCGACGGGACTCGAGCCTCGGTCGCAGGTCCCCGCGATCGGATTGGACATGACCTCGCGGCCGCGCACCGAGATGAGCGTCTCGGGGCTGGCCCCGACAACGGTCAGGTCGTCGTGGTCGAGCAGATACATATACGGCGACGGGTTCACCTCGCGCATCGCCTCGTAGAAACCGAGGGGATCGATGTCGCCGTACAGCTCTCGCGTCCGGGAGATCACGCCCTGATAGATGTCGCCGTCGAGGACGTGCTCTTTGGCCTGCCGAACGCTTTCCTCGTATTCGTCTTTCGGCCCCGCGACCTCGTCCTCGCGGACGAACCCGCCAGTCTCGGGCTGGTCGGCTTCGCGCAGCGTTGCGGCGACGGCGGCCGCCTCGTCGACGAGCGCGTCGTACACCGCATCGGGATCGTCGTCGGCCTCGAGGACGGGCGTAAAGACCAGCGAGACCGTCCCGTCGCGTTCGTCGAACGCCAGCGTCTTCGTCGTCAGGAGGAACTGCGCGTCGGGGAATCGCGAGTCGGGCCGCTCGAGTCCGACCTCCTCAAGCCAGAGGTCGTAGACGGCGTCGTAGGCCAGAAAGCCGACCAGCCCGCCCTCGAGATGCTGCCGATCGTGGTCGGGGACGTTCTCGAGGCGTACGTCCGGCATCGCCGCCCGGAGCGCGTCGACGGTGTCGCCGTCGGCGTCCGTCTCGATCGCTGCAAGCGGCGCGTCGTCGGACAGCGCTTCGACTGTTGCGTCGCCGGATTCGACCGTCACGACGGCGTCGGGATCGTAGCCCACGTAGGAGTAGCGCGCGTGGCGTGCGGCACCCGTGGTACTCGGCCGGAAGGCACCATCGGGGTCGCTCGAGGCGGTCTTTTCGGCACTCTCGAGGAGGAACGCGTACGGCGTGCGGTCGCGGTCGGTCGCCCCAGAACGACCGGTGAGTGCGGCATAGGCTGCAAGCGGGGTTGTATCGACCTCGAGGGTCGCGACGGTGCGGACGACGACCGGCTGGTCTGCTCGGTCCGCGCTCGCATCCGCGTAGGAACGAAACGTTTCGCGGTCGATGTCGAACGTCGACGGCTCAGTAGTATCGGACTCGGTCATGGTGATCACGGCTCCGGCTCCGCCGGGCGGGCGGCGGTCTTCGCTCGGCTGACGAACGATTGGACGGCATCAACGTCTTTGACGCCGCCGCGTTTCTCCACGCCGCTTGCGACGTCGACGGCGAACGGCTCGACGGTCCTGACTGCATCGGTGACGTTTGCGGGCGTGAGCCCGCCCGCGAGGATCACCGGTGACTCGAGGTCGGCCGCGGCCGTACGGGTTCGATCCCAGTCGTGGGTCCGGCCGGTCCCGCCACCGCCGTCCTCGCCCGCGGTGTCGACGATGAGTCCGTCGACGACGCCGTCGTAGGCCTCAGCGCTCGTCACGTCATCGGCGTCGATCGCGAGCAGGAGATCGGTGTCGACTGCCGACTGCAGGGCGTCGAGGTCATCGGGATGGCCACCGCCGTGGAGCTGGAGCGCGTCGGGCTCGACTGCCTCGACTAACTCGACTGCGTCGGCGGGATCGTCGACCATCGTCACGAGCACGCTCGTCACGAACGGCGGCGTGGCGGCTGCCAGCTCCGTCGCTCGTTCGACAGACACCTCACGCGGCGTGTCGACCGGTACGTCACAGATGATGCCGACCGCGTCCGCACCCGCGTCGACCGCCGCCGCGAGATCGGAGTCGCTGGTGAGTCCACAGACCTTGACTCGCGTCATCGTCCCTCTGGCTGTGGCGTCACGCTACAAAGCTGCTCGAGTTTCCGGGCCGCCGCGCCGGATTCGATCGCCTCGTGGGCGGCATCGGCACCGGCCTCGAGCGAGGTGGCCTCGCCCGCGACGTAGATTGCCGCGCCCGCGTTCGCGAGTATAACGTCGCGTTTGGCACCGGTCACGTCGCCTTCGACGATGCCACGCATATCCGCGGCGTTCTCCTCGGGAGCGCCGCCGGCGATGTCGTCGATAGCGTGTTCGTCGAGGCCCAGATCAGCAGGCTCGAGTGTGTATTCCTCAACGGAGCGGCCGTCGACTTCGGCGGCGACGGTCTCGCCGTGGATAGCGATTTCGTCGGTGCCCGCACCGTGGACAACCAGTGCGCGCTCGATATCCATCCGCGAGAGGGCGTCCGCGAGCGTCGAGACGAGATCGGCGTCGTAGACGCCGACGACCTGTGCGTCCGCACCGGCGGGGTTGGTCAGCGGCCCGAGCACGTTGAAGATCGTCCGCATACCCAGCTCCTTGCGCGGGCCGATGACGGCCTTCATCGCCGGGTGGAACACCGGTGCGAGCATAAAGCCGATGCCGTCGTCTTCGATGGCTTCCTCGACCGCCGGCGGTTCGGCCTCGACGTTGACGCCGACTTCCTCCAAGACGTCCGCGCTGCCCGACGACGATGAAACCGAGTAGTTGCCGTGCTTGGCGATCGGAACGCCAGCACCCGCAGCGACGATCGCGCTCGTCGTCGAGACGTTGATTGTATTGTAGTCATCGCCACCGGTGCCACAGGTGTCGACCAGCGGCTCGCGGTCCGGCGAGATCGTGCGGGCTGCCTCGCGCATCCCTTCGGCGAAGCCCGCAATCTCGGCTTCCGTCTCTCCTTTCGCGCGCAACGCCGTCAGGAGTGCGCCGATCTGTGCCTCCGTTGCACCCTCGAAAACGGCCGCTGAAGCCGCTCGAGCCTCGTTCTGTGTCAGATCCTGTCCCTCGGTCACTCGTTCGACGTACTCCTGCATAGTGAACACCAATGTACGTTGTTGTCTTGTAATGCCCAAATTCGTACATCAACTTAAGCGTGTCGACCGGATGCGTGAGGGCGACTCCCGTACGGCCTTCGATTCGAAACCTTCAATTACGGTGGCGAGCAACGATTGAATGCAGTCAGGAAGCGTGGCAGTGAGGTCACGCAAACCGAAACCAGGCGGGTTGGTGGTCTAGTCTGGTTATGACACCTCCTTGACATGGAGGAGGCCGGCAGTTCAAATCTGCCCCAACCCACTAATTTTCCTGCGAACAAGTCCCTAAGTGGTGTATTCTTCCCACTCGAGAGTGATCAGGACGAACTAGACACGGTGGGATCGACGAGCGAGCGTGGCGCTGACACTCCTGTGGACAAGCCGATCGTCTGAACCATCCCGAATCCGCTACAGACGTCTCGAGTCGACTGTGCCTTTCCCCAGCAGAAGACCGGTCCGCCGAAACACCTGACCGAAAAATTGTCACTGTTTTCCACGATATTCGTTTATGCTACTACTCGATGCAATATAAGACATGAGTTCGCACTCAAAACACGGCAGTGAAAGTCGCGTCCACGAACACCACCCTGGGGCGGTGGGCTACGAGACACCACAGGCCGCTATCGAGGAGGCGACTCGAGAGTCGATCGCCTACGTGCCGGCGCTCTACGTCGGGACGGGAATCGACGCGCCCGACATGCTGACGGTCGTCGATGTCGACCCCGACTCGTCGACCTATTGTGACGTCATCGATCGGATCGAAATGCCGACCGTCGGTGACGAGCTACACCACTTTGGCTGGAACGCCTGCTCGTCGTCCTGCCACGTCGAGGATGCAGAGCGACGATACCTTGTCGTTCCCGGCAACCGCTCGTCACGCATTCATATCATCGACACCAAAGACCGAAAGAACCCCGAACTCGTCAACGTGATCGAACCCGAGGAGGTCTTCGAGTACGATCTCTCGGCCCCGCATACGGTCCACTGCATCCCGGATGGGGAGATCATGATCAGCATGCTCGGCAACGCCGACGGTGAGCTCCCGGGCGGCTTTCTCCTCCTGAACGACGACTTCGAGATCGAAGGGCGCTGGGACACGCCGGGCGACATCGAGATGAACTACGATTACTGGTACCAACCACGCCGGAACGTGATGGTCTCGAGCGAGTGGGCTGCGCCGAAAAACTACTATCCGGGGTTCGACCTCGAGGATGTCGAAGCCGGGAAATACGGCCAGAAGCTGCACTTCTGGAACTGGGAGGACCGAACGGTCGAGCAGACGATCGACCTCGGCGAAGAAGGGCTGATCCCGCTCGAGGTGCGCTTCCTGCACACCCCCGAGTCGGACCACGCCTACGTCGGGGCTGCGCTCTCCTCGAACATGTTCCACCTGTACCGCGAGGACGGCGAGTGGCACGCGGACAACGTCATCGACGTGGAGGCGCGCGAACACGAGGACTGGGACATGCCCGTCCCCGGCCTCATCACGGACCTCCTGGTCTCGATGGACGACCGCTACCTGTTCTTCGCGAACTGGCTCCACGGCGAGGTCCGCATGTACGACATCTCCGATCCGTCGACCCCGAGACTGGCCGATACGTTCTCCGTGGGCGGGCTCTTCGGTGACCGCCAGGAGGTGCAGGGCCGGCCGATCAACGCCGGCCCGCAGATGCTCCAGCTCTCGCTTGACGGCGAGCGTCTGTACTTTACGACATCGCTGTACTCGACGTGGGACGACCAGTTCTTCCCCGAGGAAGGCAAGCAGGGCTCGGTGATGCTGAAAGCCGATGTCGACCCCCGCAGGGGGACGATGACCCTCGACGAGGACTTCCTCGTCGACTTCGGGACGCTACCGGAAGGACCAGCTCGCGCCCACGAGATCCGCTGGCCCGACGGCGACTGCACGAGCGACGTCTGGCTGTAGGTGCACCGAGCGAAGACACCCCCTCGAGCCGCCGATCGCTCGCGGGGGTGGGCGGCGGCTCGTCGACGGACTGCGGGCTGATCGAAACGGTGACAATACGATGATGATCTACTCAACGAAAACGGGTGGGCGACGATGCGGGTGAGCCGAGCGACCGCGAGCGCGCTCGTCGCGCTCGCAATCTGGCCTGCAGTCGTCAGCGCCCACGGGACTGGCTCGGAGACAGCAGCGGCCGGTGCCCACGAGCCGGCGATTCCGTTCGTCGTCGCGATCGGGTTCTCAGCGCTGCTTGGCGTCGCAGTTGGACTCGGTACCGTCTCACACTACCGATCCAAATCTGCCTCTGCCGTTGCGAACATCCACGGCACAACGACGCGACGCGAGGTGACGGTACTGGTGATCGTGCTGGGACTCGCAGCGTTGGTATCGGGTCTCACACAGCAGTGGCTGCTGGCGATCGGCGGTGGACTGCTCGGCGGGGCGGTCGCCTGGGTCGGACGCGAACACGGCGTGTCACCGCACGCCGGCTGTGCGGACGCGGCACTCGGCGCGGTGCTGACCCATCGTGTCGTCGAAGGGATCCTCGTCGCGGGCATCTACGCGACGAGTGCTTCGTTCGGACTCGTCGCACTGACCGTCCTGACGGTCCACGCACTCGCCGAGACGGTTGCCGTCGGTGGGCTATACGCGCCAGTCAGCCGCAGCTGGGGCATCGCGAGCGTCCTCGCGGTCCAATTAGGCTTCCTCGCTGGTGCCGTCGGCGGAACCATCCTCGTCGCCACCATCACGCCGCCGGTCACCAGCCTCCTCCTCGCTGGTGTCGGAGGTGCCCTCCTCGTCACGGGCACGACCGAGTTCCGCGTGGCGGCGATGGCACGACAGCATCGTCTCGAGGCGTGACGTCGAACACGGCGCGAGCGTCAGTTGATCGATTCCCACGTCGCGGTGGCGGTCACGCGACCGTCCTCAACCGTGACCGAACTCTCGGAAGCCGACGACCCAAGCGAGTCCTCGAGCGCGCTCGCCTCCCCGTCGCCGAGGATCGCCGCGAACTCGCCGGTCGCCTGCGACCCGGTGTCGTCGAACGTGAGTGAACTGACGCCGCTGTCGACGGTCTCGAGTTCGGTATACTCCATGTTGAATTCGTCCTGGGTTCCGCTTCCGAGATCGGAGACGTTGTCACCGCTCTCGCCGTCGTCGCTTTCAGCGGCGGGCTCGAACGACTCGCCGTAGCCGCCAACCACGAGGTGACCATGGCCTGCAGTCGAGACGAGCCACTCGAGGTCGTCGTTCGCCTCGGTCGCCCGCTCCGTCTCGCCCGCAGCGGCTTCGATCGGGGTCCGAATCGCGTCGACCGGCTCCGTAACGCCGTCACCACTCGTAAAGACGAGCGCGCCATCGCTGACGGCGATCGCCTTGCTGCCCTCCCCGTCGACCGGCGTGTAGACGCCGTAGTCGCCGATTTCGTCGGTCTGCTCGTACTGTTTGGAAAGCGTGAATCCCTCCGGTTCGGCTGTCAGAATCCCATCGACCTCCGCAGTGTCGATGTCTCCAGTCAGGACGATGGCCTCGTTCGTCGAGAGCATCGCATCGCTTTTCGAGTTCATGCCCCCGGTTTCGTCAGTCTCAGTTCCTGACTGACTGTACTGGCCGTAGTTGATCATCCCCGAGAGCCCGTACGCACTGAGGCCGAAACCGACGACGAAGGCCGCTGCCACCATACCGGTCAACGGAAGTCCAAGCATCGGGTCCGACTGTGATCCGGTGGTTGAGTTGCTGGTACTTTGATTTCCGTACTCGAGGGTCGAAAGGTGGTTCCAATCGATGTAGACGTAACTGAGCGAGCCGTTGCTGTCGGTCGTGAGCCAGCGGTGATACTCGGGCAAGTCGACGCCATTGCCATTGCCGTTTCCGTTCCCCGCTTCATTCGATCCAAGACAGCCGGCGACACCAGTCGCCATCGACGCGCCTGCAACGCCGAGTACGTTTCGACGGGTGAGATTCATGATAGTGTGCAATATGTATATCACATCATGAACGTTTCTGAATCGACGCCGTGTTGCAGGGTAGCTATCAGGATCCTGCCGATCGATTGAATGGAGCTGTCACGGTCGATATTGATCAGCACGCTGGCTGAACTCGCCCGGCAAAGAGCTGACTCAGACGAAACTGAGGGGTGTGAAAGCTCGACACATAGCCGTAGACGACCGAACGGTACAAACCCCCGAATCAACTGAACCCTGACATGGAAGTCGTCGGACGGCTGCTGGCGCTGCTCGCGGTGTTGCTGTTCGGTGCCGGATTGCGGACGACTGGCATTCTCGATCGCCGTCGGACCGAACTGCTGAACGCCTTCGCGTACTACGTCGCGCTGCCGGCGCTGATCTTCGTCTCTACCTACGACAGAGCTATTGGTGACCTTCTCTCGCCGGCACTGGTCGGTGGCCTTCTTTTGGTGCTGTTTACGACCGTGGGCCTCGCCGCGCTCGTCCACCGCAACCGTGACTCGAGCGCGCGTCGCAGCGTCGCCATCGTCCAGTCGTATCACTCGAATCTGGGCTATCTCGGCTTGCCGCTGGTCGCAGCGACGTTCGATGCGTCGGTGACGGCGATCGCAAGCGTCGTGTTGGGTGTTGTGACGCTGACGCAGATGCCGCTGACGATTCTCGTCTTGTCGACGCTGAACGGAGCCGACGTGTCGCTCGCAAAGGAACTCCGCGGGCTCGCGACCAATCCAGTCCTTGCAACGCTGGTCGGCGGACTCGCCGTCGGCTCGCTCGGACTCTCGATTCCGTCGGCCGCCGCAACCGGGCTCGACGCCGTCGGCTCGCTGGCGTTGCCGATCGCGTTGCTCTGTGTGGGCGCGTCCCTACAGGTCGATCCCGCCGCCGTCGATCTCGAGGCGACTGCCACCGTCGTCGCGCTCAAAATCGGGTTGATGCCAGTGCTCGCGTGGGCCGTCTTCTCGACGCTCGCCGTCGATTCGGCGACGTTCACCGCTAGCGTGGTGATGTTCGGGACGCCAACGGCCGTCTCGACGTTCGTCTTCGCGAACGAACTCGGCGGCGACCGGGAGTTCGCATCGCTGAACGTCTTTGTCACGACGTTGCTCTCGATCGCGACGCTGTTCGTGCTCATCACACTGGTCGGCTAAGCGAACAGGCAGCCTCGAGCGGGATCGCCGTGAACGACGAACAGCGCGTTATGGCGAGAAGAAGTTCTTGATTCGTCCGAGCAGTCCGGGGGCGTCGTCTTCGTCGCTGTCGCCGTCGTCGCTCGCATCGGCCACACCATCGCGGTCGACCGAGCCGGCCAACGGGCCAGCATCGTCGGGTACATCGGGATCGCTCCCCGTGTCACCGACACCAGACGTCTCGAGGTCAGCAAGCGAGAGGTCGACCTCGTCGATCTCGGGAGTCGACTCGCGGCCATCGCCGGCCTCGGCCGCTCGAACGTCCGCGCCCGTGACGGTCCCGTCCTCGACGCGGGCGGCCAGTTCCTCGATCGAGGCGTCGTCGGGCAGGCTCGAGGCGGCGGCATCGACTGTCGCCGCGTCGTCTGCGGTCGCGTCCGCGTCCGGCTCGGACGGTGCGTCGGTGCTGTCGGTGTCATCGGTATCGGCAGTGTCGTCGACTGCGTCTGCGCCCGGCTCGCTGTCAGCAGCTGTGTGGTCGGCTGGCGCAGTCTCGGTGGCCGGTCCTGTGTCTGGCTGACTCGCGTCGTCAGTCGTCTCGCCGGTTGCCGGAACGTCGTCCTCGTCGAACGTGGTCGTCACGGCATCAGACTCGTCCGCCGTGGCGGTCGTGTCGCTCGCGTCCACTGACTCGGATTTCGTCTCATCGAGCGACGCGAGAATGTCGTCGACGCTCTCCTCGGAGACAACACGCTGTGGGCCACCACCTGGCTCGAGGCTGTCGCCCGACTCGGCATTGTCGGCACCGTCCGAATCGGCTGCATGCTCGTCGCTCATGATGGCAGTCTGGCGCTGCCGAAGACATAACTGTTCCCCTGTTCCGACAGTCCGGAATTCGAGACGGACCGCGCCTCGAGCGAGGTCCTACGCCGCGATCGAGGGGTGTGACTGGACGACGTTGAAGACGGCACCGACGAGGATGATGATGCCGGCGAAGTAGAGCCAGGTGACAAACAGGATGACCACGCCGACAGCGCCATAGGCCTCGTACTGGGCGGCGTTTGCCGCATAAATCTGGAAGCCAAACTGCAGAATCGTCCAGCCGACGGCGGCGAAGACCGCACCGGGAAGGATCTCGCGCAGGGTAACCGGAATCGGCGGCAAGACGTAGTAGATCGGCAGGAAGACGAAGATCAGTCCGACCAGCAACGAGAGCCAGCCAAGGGCGCTGACAAACGGGATGGTATCGGCAACGATCGCAAGCAGTGTCCCGATCCCGATCATTAGCACGAGCGCGCCCGCGCCGGCGACGATGACGGTGAGTCCGTCTTTGATCTGGTCGGCCATCGAGTCCTCGGCAACCTCGTCGTAGACCTTGTCGAACGCCAGACCCAGCCCGCGGAAGACTTTGAGTGCACCCCACGCGGCGACGACGAGCGCGATGACGGTCGCTTCAGCGCGCCCGGCTTCGGTCGTCAGTGCATCGGTCACGAGTTGTTCGCCTGCTGCCGGGAGAAAGTCGCCGGCGGCAGTGATCAACTGCTCGGCCGCCTGCTCACCACCGATCAGCGAGCCAACGACGAGCGCGAGCAAGACCAGCGGAATAAGCGAGACGAACGCGTAATACGCGAAGCCGGCAGCGAGGAAGGTCAGATCGCGGTCGCTCGCCGTCCGGTAGATCGCGGTAAGCGTCTCGGGAACCTCCATAGGGAACGTACGACGGTGGTACCCAAGAACCTGTAAGTCGTTCGCACTCTCTGTGCCTCGGTCAGTGCCGGTTTTTTCGCCGCGACTGTCAGAAATCGTGAAACTCAGTCCTGAGTCCCGCTCGAGACGGGGACACCCACCGACCGCTCACCACTCCTGGCAGAAGTTCTGCCCCGCGTAAACCGCCCCGTCATCAGCGATGTAAACGCCGACGCCGGCCCGATCCCAGCGAGGTGTTCTGCCTTCCTCGAGGATCGCCCGCCGGTGTGGCGTAGAGTTCATCCACTGGTTGACCAGTCCGGTCGCGAGACCTTCCGCGGTTCGGTGGCGAACGATACCGTCGTCGTCGGCTTGGCTGACGCGTCGGCCGAGCCACGTTTTGGCGATGTTCTCACCGTATCCCTGACAGTAGTTGGCGACATCCTGAAATCGGTCGGCAGGTGCTTCGCCGTCCGGATTCCGGTGGGCGAAGTAGTCACGTCGGGCCATATCGGCGCTGTGTGCGCGTGCGACGGACGCGACTGTCCCGTCCCACTCGAGCGGCGGGAGGTCGTGGGCGGCCCGTCGGTCGTTGATTTTGGCGTGGACGAAGTCCTCGACGGTCGCAGAGCGAACCATCTCGACGTCGGTCTCGTAACTCGAGGCCCCCGGATTACCGGAGTCGGCCACTGCAGGGTTTCGCTCGCCGGCCGGCGGCGGCTCGGGGCTGGGAGATGGCTGCTCGCCGATGTCGATGCCGTCGATAAACTGCGGTGCAAACAGGGCGGTTCCGAGCGCGAGCGAACAGACGAGGAGGATGGCGACGAGGAGATTCACCAGTCCCCGCACGAGTGCACGGTCGGTGCTCCCGTCGGCGTTCGTGTCTCCCGTCGCGGGCCGCCGCCGATCCATCGATTCGACAGTTGGCCCGTGGCTACAAGAGAACCGCGACCGCTCACAGCGGCTGAGACATCCGCCGCGTTTGATACAACGGTCGTCCGCTCACTCGAGTGCGCAGTTTCGAGGGATATACCAGATGAAGCTTTAGGCTGAGACTGCAATCGTCGATATCGATGCGCAAACGGACACTGCTTGCGTCAGTTGGCTCCGGTGTCGCACTGAGCCTGAGCGGCTGTATGGGCATGTTGGGCAGCGGTAGTGACGGCGGGTCGAATACGTATCTCGACGCGAAAGAGTGGGAGGGCGTCGATGATCCGTCCAATCTCCCGTTCCCGACCCATGGCCAGGCGCTCCCGTCGGCGACCCTGCCGGCACCGCTGCGAGACGACACCGAGGTCTCGATCCCCGATGATTTCGAGACGGATCTGCTGGTGACGTTCATCTACACGAACTGCATGACGATGTGTCCCCGTCTGACCGCTCTCATGGCGCAGACGCAGGACTACGCACGCGAGGAAGGATACAGTGATCAAGTGTCGTTCGTCGAGACGTCGTTCGATCCCGCCAGAGACGACGCCGACGCCTTCCGAGAGTGGGCCGACAAACACCGGGTCGAGATGGACGACGGGAACTGGTACTTCCTGCGGCCACAGAGCAAGGAGCGTGCGAAAGAGGTCGTCCAGGAGAACTACGGCATTCATTTCACCAAAACGGAACCGGAGAACATGGATGCCTATATGTTCTCACACGCGGGTGTGATCCTCCTTGTGAACCAGGACGGATACGTCGAACGCGCGTACAAGCTTCAGGCCCAACGGAACCCCGACTCGCCGCGCGTGTCCAGACAACAAATCACTGACGATCTGGCGACGCTGCGCGAACGGGAAGGCTGATCGGCTCATCCGACAGCCCACGTCCGCATCGTCGACGAGCGACACACGCTTAGGCGGAGCTGCTGGACTCTGTCCCGTCACCAAAGATCGTCTCGTGAATCCCGACGACGAGTCCGGGGACGACCGCCATGAACAGGTGTTCTTCGAGTGGAATGCCAGCGACGTCGATGCCGGTCCGAAGTTTGATGTCGAAGACGCCGACAGCGAGCGTGTATCGGTCCCAGACGTAAGCGATTGGATACAGCGCAAGGATCGTGACCGCTGCCTTTCGGAGCGCGTTCGCACGACGTAACAGGAGGGCGGCGACGGTTCCCCACACGAGTTCGGTGACGAGGTAGGTGTAGCGGCCGAAGACGCTGATGTCGAGCATCGGCTGCAATTCAACGGCAGCTATAAAAACCCCTGGGCTGGAGCCACCCGGCCAAAACGGGCAGTATCTTAAATACGTGGGGGACAGTATCTCATGAGAGAAGGATGAATATCGCTGATATCGCCACCACGGAGTTTATCGAAGTCGACGCTGGCACGCGCATGGGGAAAGTCCGTTCGCAGTTCGAGAACGACAACCCCAAGGGAATTATCGTTACCAACGACGGGGAATACGAGGGCGTCATCAGCGAGCGGGAGGTCCTCCAGTCCCACGTCGAGGACGACGCGAAAGTATCCGCACTCACCAAACCCAGCCGAAGCACGCCGTCACCCAAGGTCGACCGCCAAGAGGACGTCCGCGAGACCGCACGCGTCCTCGTCGAAAGCAACGCGAAAGTCGCGCCAGTCTTCGAACACGGCGACCTCTGGGGCGTCATCAGCAACGATGACATCCTCGAGGCGGTCCTGGACAACCTCGATGCCCTCACTGTCGAGGACATCTACACCGACGACCCAGTTACGCTCCGTGAGGACGACGGGATCGGCAAGGCGATCAACCTGCTCCGCGAGCACGGCATCTCGCGGCTGCCGATTCTCAACGAGAACGGCTACCTCTCGGGCGTCGTGACGACCCACGACATTGCCGATTTTGTCATCCGCAAAAGCGACACGACGACAACCGGCGACCGGGTCGGCGACAGCCAGCGGATGCTCGACGTCCCCGTCTACGACATCATGAACAGCCCCGTCCAGACGACGACGCTCGAGGCGACCGCCAAGGAGGCCGCCGAAGCGATGCTCGAGGACGATTACGCGGGCCTGATGGTCACGCCGGCGGACGACGACCGCGTCGTCATCGGCATCATCACCAAGACGGACATCCTGCGCGCGCTGACGTTCACCGAAGAAGAGCACATGGACGTCCAGATCACCAACATCTCGATGCTCGACACCATCACTCGAGAGTCGATCGTCGAGAGCATCGAGGAGGTCTCGGACAAATACGCTGACATGCAGGTGATGCATGCCCACGTCCGCTTCCACGAACACAACGAGAAGCTCCGTGGCACCCCGCTCGTGCAGTGTCAGATCCGCCTGCGCACCAACAAAGGGCAAGTCGCCGGCACCGGCGAAGGCTACGGCGCTGAAAACTCCTTCCGGGTCGCACTGGACAAACTCGAGCGCAACGTCTTAGAACTCAAAGGCGTCACCAGCGACGAGGAGTACCGCGGCCAGCTCTTGCGGAAGCTCAACGAGATCTAGGCTGCTCGCGCTCGGACGAAACCGATCAGCGTTTTTATGATATTTGGTGGCGGAACGAGAGCGGATTCGACGGGTTCACCGCACCGCTGTGAGCAAGCAATTTCGAGTCTGCTTCTCAGGGGCGGCCCATCTCGTCGGCTCCCTCGAGCCCGGTTGCCGTAATCCGGAACTGAACCGATTCCCCGGCGGGTTTCGAGCGGTGTTTTTCGAGCGTTGCGCGCCGATTGCCGCCACGGAAGCGCTCGAGGCGGACGACGGCCCCGGTCCAGTGTTCCAAGGTATTGCCGCCCAGTCCCCGGGTGCGATCCGAGTCCGGATCGGAAAAGACCTGATTCGTCAGGACGACTGCGAGATCGTGTTTCCGCGCCAGCGAGAGCAGGTGGGTCACCTGTCGGGTGACATTTCGCAATGCCTCGCCATCGTCGCCGTCGCCGGTTCGCTCGAGTCGGTAGAAGCCAGTCGCGCTGTCTAACACGATCAGGTCGGCGCGCTCAGCGAACTCCTCGGCGTCGCGGACGGCTTCGGCTTGCTCCTCGAAGTCCAGTACGTCCTCGATGACGATCCGTGAGGCGACCGCTTCGAGAGCGTCGTCAGCGCCGTTTCGAGCCGGGCCGTCATCGACAGTCGCCTCGAGCAACTGCTGGAAGCGGTCGACGGAGATGCCTTCGGTGTCGATGTAGACGACGGTGCCATCGTCGACGGCCGTTTCGACAGCCGCCGACAGCGCGAGATTCGTCTTCCCGGCGGCCGGTGGCCCGTACAACTGCGTGACAGTCCCGCGTTCGAAGCCACCACCGAGCAACTCGTCAACCGGATCACAGCCGGTCGAAATCGCCTCGTCGGTCACGGGCCGAGTTGGCTGGCTGTGAGGAAAAAGGCCCCGGAACAGGCCGACGGTCGGCGTCGGCTGTTGCGTGTGCTCAGCATTCGGGAGACTGCGACTGCGCTCGAGTATCGGCCTGCGAACCGATCGCAGGCTGGTCGCAACGACGAGATATGCGTCAAAAATGCTGCGGCGTGTGTACGGCAGTTAGCAGAAGTTCTGCGTCGCGTACACTTTGCCGTCGTCGGTCATGTAGATGCCAATGCCTTCGTTCTCCCACTGCGATGCGAGAATGTTCTCTCTGTGGCCCGGCGAGTTCATCCACTGGGTGACGATCGCGTTCGCGAGTTCGGTTTCGGTGGTGTACGTGTCGGTACCGCCGTCGGTCCGAACGGCCGTGTCGTACCACGTCTGTGCGATGTTCTCGCCACCGGTGTAGTACGTGTTGCCGCTGCCGTCGACACGACACGTGTATCCCGCGTCGGAGTAGCGGTCGGCGAAGGTGTCTCCGTCAGGGCTCGTGTGGGAGAAGTAGTCCCGCTCGGCCATGTCACGGCTGTGCTCTCGTGCGATATCACGGAGTTCCGTATCGAACGCCAGTTCGTTCAGGCCACGCGCGGTTCGTTCGTCGTTGACGGCCTCGTGGATCCCACGCTCGACGGCGGCGCGATCGAAGCCGTCAGTCTCCTCGTCAGCCGAGGAGTCGGTCTGGTCGCCGTCTTGGCTATCCGTCGTGGTGTCAGTGTCCGTTTCTTCGTCAGTCGAGGAGTCAGTCTGGTCGCCGTCTTGGCCGTCGGTTGTGGTGTCAGTTTCTTCGTCAGTCGAAGAGTCAGTCTGGTCGCCGTCTTGGCTATCCGTCGTGGTGTCAGTGTCCGTTTCTTCGTCAGTCGAGGAGTCAGTCGTGTCGTCGGTCGACTCTTCGTCCGTCTCGTCAGCATCGGAGTTGGAGTCAGTGTCTGCCGAGTCGTCGGTTTCGTCGGTCTCGGTCTCGTCACTGTCGGACGAATCGTCGGTCGTGTCACTCGGCTCCTCGGTCTTGTCGGTTTCGTCGGTCTCGGTCTCGTCAGTATCGTCGTCCGAGTCGGGAGCATCCGGTCCCGTTTCCGACGGCTCATCGCTATCGACAGCACTCGAGTCGTGGTCAATACAGTCGGCGAGGTTGTCTGGTACTGTGTATCCGTACGTGGTGAAAATACTGGCTAAGCGTGTTTCAAGCGGGGAACAGGAGTTGGCCTGTTCCTGCTGGAATTGCGAAGTTACTGTCTCGCTGTTCGTTGTCGTGGCATGGTTCGTGTTCGTAACGACGTTGTCAGTCGTGGCAGTCGCCGTGGCGGCTGGCGCAGCCGCTGCAACGCCAGGCCCGACCATACTCACCATGAGAACCGCAACCATCGTGAGGGATATCCCTAGTCTCGATATTCGACTCATCAACACGTATATACAGAAAATCATCGACCATGAACTGTCACCTGTATCCGTTCAGTCTTTATCTATGAACTCAAAGTTCGGTATACAACGACCGCTACTGCGGTCTCTTCCGGTTTCGAACGGCGATAGTCAACGAGTGGAGTGGTGCTCCATGCCATCCTCGAGGTCGGTGATATGAATTTGAGCGCATACCTCCGTCTTCAGGCGGAGGTCAAGCGGTAGGCTCAGCATGCTATTCGCAATCGGTGGTCAGGCCGGATTTCCACCATAACCATTTTCATGTGGTTCACAGTAGCATGGAGTGCTACGAATACCGTGAGATGCCGACCCCGAACCACAAGGGGAAGCGGATCAGCGGTGGTTCGCACGGCGATGACATGGTATTCGATGGGGCCTGTTTGACCGGGCCACAGCCCTATACAGGGGAGGAAACGAGAGTTCCTCCGGTATGCTGCCGGTTCCCCTTGAGTGCGGGTTGGAACCTTGAACGCCACACTCGGCGGAAATCCGATGGTCGGATTCCACGCCCTGAAGGGCGTGGAGGAGGTCAATTCGTAGTGAGATTCCGTTGACGCTGTAGGCAGGACGCGTCATCCGTGTACGTTTATTCATCGTGGGACCGAACGTCACAGTGTGATCGTCGTCGCCACGTCAGATTTCGAAGTGTACCACGGCGTCGTCACCGAGCTCCGCGAGCGCGGGACGACGTTCACGACCGTCGAGCCCGACGAGGAACTCCCAGAGCACACCGATGTCGTCGTCACCGGACCCGATCATGCCGACGACTTCGGTGCTATCCCGACGATCGTCGCCGATCCGGACGCGCCCCGGCGTGCGGTCGATCAGGCGCTGGCCGCAGTTCGTGGCGACGGCGGCCGGACGATCATCGGCGTCGATCCAGGACGCAACCCTGGTATCGCCGTCCTCACCGGCGAAACGGTCGTTGCGGCGTTTCAGGTTCCGCTCGGCGACGCCGTTGACCAGATTCGCCGCGAGGCCGACGAAGCACCATCTCCGATCGTCCGCATCGGCAACGGCTCCCGTCTCGAGAGCGCGAAACTAGTCAACGAACTCGACACCGTTCGGGTCGAACTCGTCGACGAGACGGGGACGACGCCCTATCTGGGAACGGGCGCGCGAGGCATGGGTGACGTCCTCGCGGCCGTCAATATCGCACGCCGCGAGGGGGAGGTCATCGACGCGCGCGATATCGAGCCGACGGACGGCGAGTTACAGATGATAAAAGACCGCTCGCGCGAGCAAAGCGAGGAAAACCGGGCGATCGACGAACTGCTGGCCCGGCGGGTCGCCGCCGGCGAGTTGACGATCGACGAAGCGCTCGCGGAGCACCGCGACGATTCGGATCGTACGTCGTCGGACACCAATGACGTGAAAGAGTGAGCGACGAGCGTTCGAGCACTCGACTCAGTGATGATGGTTAGTTTTCTTCGCGTGCCGCGAGCAGGCCAGCAGCGAGCAACGCGACAAGGGCGACGGCGACGCCGAACCCAGGGATCGAATCATCCGTCTCGTCGGACGGAGCTGCGCGTGGCTCATCCGAGGACACGTCGTCGGCCGTCTCATCACCAGCGTCAGTGTCGGGCCGCGTTGTCTCGTCGTCAGTCACGGTGTCGTTCATCTCGTGACCAGTCGGATCGGACTTCTTGGCTGCTTTCTTCTTGGTCGATCCGGTGGCGGGATCGCTTTCGGACCCGTTTTCGGCAGTTTCACTGCCGGTCCCGTCGCCGCGCTCTGTAGTGTCACCACTCGTATCGACGGTCGCCTCAACGTCAGCGAAGCGTACGTTTCTGTTCCGCTGAATCGTTATCTGCGATGCGTTCGCACTCGCGTTGCGTTCGGCGACGGCGACCGCGGCCTGTTGTCGGTTCCTGTTTTCTTGGGTGACGAACTGGATCTGTTCAAACTGGGCACTCGAGGACTGTTCGTCGACGGTCTGCTGGTCGTTCTCGCCGTTCTCGCCGTCGTGTCCGATCGTGATCGGTGCCGTTCCGCGAATGGCGTCCCCGCCGATCGTGAGCGTCGTTTCGTTGCTAATCACGGTTCCGGCGTTGGCGGTAACGTTTTCATAGATGGACGCTGCAGTCGCCACACCGATCTGCTCGTTGTAATTGCGCTGTTCGGCCAGTTGGATCGCGGTTGCATTGCTGCCATCGAGCGCAACCGCGACTGCTGCACTCTGTAAGTTGATGTTTACCTGTTCTGTATGTTGGTACTGCGTCATGCTGACGTCGGCTGTCTTGTCACCGTTGGTCGCCTCACCACCCGTCGTCAGCACGCTACTGTTGGCTTCGTCCGCCGTAGCGACGTTCATCCCTGCCATCGACTCGAGGTGGGAGAGCGTTTCGACGGACGCGTACTGTTCGTTGAGATTCGTTTGATCGGTGATCTGGACGGCCGTCGCAACGGAGTTGCTGCCGACCGCAATCGCGACTGCCATCCCCTGTTGGTTCTGGTTGATCTGTGAGAGGGTCTGTGACTGATCGATGCTTGCCTGTGCAGATTGCTCGGCAGCGCCAGCAGTAGTGCCAGTCTCGCGGAGGGTCGTCGATCCTTGCTGTCGATTCTTGTTGGTTTGTGTAGAGCGTTGATATGCCAGTGCAGTGCTCTCGTTCTCAGCGAGCGCGATAGCGATGCTCTGGTCGTTGAAATTGACCTGGCTGACGTTTTGCTGTTGGGTGGTCGATGTCTCAGTCGCCAGTCCGCTGTCCCGACCACTGCTGTCGGTCTCGTCACGAACGCTCCATCCGTCGAACCCCCGGTCGTCACTGTTACCGAAGACGATGTGTACGTCGCCGACGTTCTCGAAGCTGAGGTCCTGAGACGGAGCCACAGTGCTCTCAGCGGTCGCTTCACCGACCTGGCTGTTGGTGTTCTGCTGTGTCTCCTCCTGAATGGCGGTCGCCTCCCCGCCGCCGATCGCAATAGAGATTGCCCCGCCTTGCTGATTGAAGTTCACCTTCTCGACGTCTTGGTACTGCACGACGTCGGCGATTTCCTCCCGGCCGGCCTCGACGCTTGGGTCGGTCGAGGTCGCCACCTGGGACTCGAGAAACTCATCAAGCGACCGATTCCCCAAGTCCGCACCGAAGACGAAGTAGAGTTCGTCGTCGTTCTCGAGTGTCTTTACGGCCTCGGCCGTCGAACTCGGTTCGGCTGACGTCTCGGTTGTCTCTGCGGCAACAGCGGTCCCGGCTCCAGCTCCGGCCGTCGAGAGGACGACCAGCGCAGCGACGAACAGTGCTGTCGGACTCGAGAGTCTCGTCATAAGCTCTTGTTGTCCTGTCCAGACACCTGTGCTGAGAGTCTGTTCGTATTGACTGTCATCGGTATAAACTGCTAACAGCCGGACACAGTCTTTGTTATCTAGCAGTTATAAGAACGCAGCAGCCAACTACCAGCGGGACAAGAGTTTCACTGAATAAAACACACAAAGTCATCAAACAGCGTTCGGAGAAATGGCTGACTAGATCCCTGAAACCACAAGACACGGGTGAGACAGAACAAGCGGAAGCGGGTGCCGATCACCACACTGTATACATCAATAACATTTCATATTGTGCATATTCATTATAAAGATGTGAATCGAAAATAACGGATTGATTTGATCGTGAAAGCTGACTATCTTTCGGAGTTACGTCTCTGTATTTATTTGCTGATGATTTGATATCGAACTCGTACAGAGGATAGTCAGAGATGCAAGAATGCTGTTTTCTGGGCCTTAGATTGGCCAACTCGCCGTTTTAGGCGAAACTGTTCCTGGGGTTCATATTCATCTCCAAGGTGATTCTCACCTGGGCAACGTGCCATAGCGGTGAACAATCGAGTCCACTGATGAGGGGTTGGCGACGAGTCGAGTCAGATGATCCGACACGTATGCCCGACACGCAAAAACTATGAAACGCGCACTCACGCTCGCACTGACGGTAGCATTGATCGGCAGCCTCACGTTCATGGGGTTCGCTGGAACAGCGGCCGCAGGCAACTTCCAGAACGACGCTGGTGTCGATACTGACAATAGCGTCGACCAAGATACGGATGCGGCGACTGATCAGGCCCAAGACACTGATCAGTCGTCCGAGCAAGACGGCGAGAACGAACAGGACCAGGAGGCTGAACAGGAGAACGAGCTTGACCAGGGTGACAACATCGCACTGTCTGGCGGCGGTGATGCGTATGCATTCAACAATGCTGACCAGACGAACAAGCTCTATCAGAAACAGAAGGCCAAGAACGACCAGTACAACACCCCAGACTCTAAGCAGAAGCAGAAAGGGAAGACTGGTGCAGGTAGCATCGCTGTCCCGATCACCAACCTGACCGACTTCGTCAACGCCGCGCTGTAACGCTGCGGTAAAACCATATCCGATTTTCGTTCCGCGTTTTTTCTGCACCTGTTCTTGAATTCAGAGCTGAGTCTCTCACGAGAACAGCTACTCACACTGACACACATCAAGCAGCTGATTGGTGTGCCAGTGGCAAAGATAACCCAGAGATCGTCGCCGTTCTCGAGGTTGTGCTGTTTCATCCGTGATATTCGGTTCGGCTAGCGACCCAGCAACCTCTGCAGCAACAGCGATTCCGACTCTGCTTTGGCGATAGACCGGATTGCTGTCTCGAGTTTCCGTCCACCCTAGCACGGTCGCAAGGTTTTGTCATTGAATCGATATTCTGATAATATGTAGTATTATAGTGATTTTAGACTACTAATTCGAGTGCTTGCATTTACTATAATATGTTGAAAAAGACCATATGTCGCTAACATTGCGGGAGATACTGTATTATCGAGAAACGCACTACTGAGAGAAGAATTGCAACCAGGCGTCGAACCATATTACGGGGAAACATTCGGCTGTACGATTGAAACTGCAAGACACGGACAGAATGAAACAACTGTAAATAAGCACCGATCAGTCTATCGTATCCATTAGTGTCTCTTCAGATTTGCAGTATTCGGTGCTCGATTGTCCAGCAGAAATGAGTTAGAATTTTCATCTATTAGGACGGACTTTGTTCTGAACGTGTGTAAAAATATTCGTTTTTGTATTTATAGATGCTGAATCCAAGTAGACGATATTCAGAGATCCGAGAAAATCGTTTTGATGCCTTTTAATGGACTAATTCGGCGTTTTAGTCGAAACCGTTCCCGGGGTTCATATTCATCTCCGCGGTGGCTACCAGTTGGGCAACGTGCTATAGCGGAGCGAGATTGGTAGCGGCGAGAAGAGACTAGTGACGGGTCGAATCTGATTGACACGTGCGCCCGTACACGGCTATAACTATGAAACGCGCACTCACACTCGCACTGACGGTAGCAGTGATCGGCGGCCTCACATTCGTGGGGGTCGCTGGAACAGCGGCCGCAGGCGACTTCCAGAACAACGCTGGCGTCGATACCGACGCTAGCGTCGACCAAGATACGGAGGCGACGACTGACCAGAACCAAGACATCGATCAGTCGAACGACCAAGACGCCGAGAACAACCAAGACCAAGAGGCTGAGCAGTCGAACGAGGCTGACCAGGGTGACAACATCGCACTGTCTGGCGACGGTAACGCGGATGCATCCAACGACGCCGACCAGGATAACGACCTCGACCAGGATCAAGACGCCACGAACAATCAGAACAACCAGCCAGATGCTGACCAGGATCAGGATGCTGATACTGATGCCAACAGTGTCGCCGTCCCAATCGTCAATCTAGAGGACTTCGTCAACGCTGCACTGTAACACCGCGGTAAAATCCATCTCCGGTTTTCGGTCCACGTTTTTTTATCGCAGTTGATCCCGGGCCCAAAACCAAGCGGATCACGGGAACCGTTATCGATGCCGAGGAATAGCAACGCGATCTCCTTTAGCGGTGCCTCAGCTGCTGTCGTTCAGTAAGTACCAGACCGGCCACTGAAAAATAGCAGTGCCGGGAAAATGAAACCGGAGTGGCCGAAGTGATTCGGTAGTTACTGCAGTTTAGTTCTGCTGACGGAATGCCAGCATGGCTGCTCCGAGGAGCGCAACCAGGGCGACGCCGACGCCGAACCCGGGCATACTGTCACCGCTGTTCGACTGCGACGCGTCCTCATCCTGATCGTTGTTGGCGTCTTGGTCGTTCGACTGATCGACGTTTTGGTCCTGATTAGTTTCCGCAGACGTATCCTGGTCGGTGCTCGCGTCGTTCGAGACTCCCGAGTCGGTGCTGTCATGGCCGTTGGTGCTGTCGCCGCCAGCAGACTTGTCCTTCTCACCTTTCTCGGTGTAGTCGTTGTCACCTTTCTTCTTGTCGTGCTTGGTGTCGTCTCCCTTCTCGTCGTGTTTGTTCTTCATGTCGGGGTCCACGGTGGCCGAGTCGGACACGGGGACGAAGTTTCCGGCGTCTTCATCGTAGGCCTGGAGCGGTTCATCGTCGACGAAGATCGTCGCCGTGACCTCGGTCTGTGCTGTGATCTTCGACGTGTCGATCGTGATATCTTCGTTCGTCCCGGTTAGCTCGGTTGCACGACCGAGCTCGTTGCCGTCCGCATCAGTCAGGACGACGTCGAACTCGGTGTCATTATCGTCGCCATCCAGCAGGCTCGCTGTGTCGACAGTGACCTGCTCGAGCGTGCCCTTCGCGGATTTCTGATCGGACAGCTCGATGGTGGCGTCGTAGATCATCGCGTCATCGTCGTCTATTTCGTCGCCGCCCTCTTCGGAGTAGAGCGTCGCAGTGTACTCTCCCGGTCCGTCAGGGGTCGCGAAGATAGCAGCATCCGTGGCATTCACAGGAATTACTGTTTTATCCACGACCTCTCCGGACTCGTCTGTGACCTCGAGGTACTGTCCTTTCTGGGCGTAGATGGGCCCAACGACCATGGTGTCCGAGTCGTTATAGACACCGATGGCCTGATCGTTGAACGTGACACTGTCTTCGGTTGCTGCCGCTGCCCCGCCTGCAAACGCTACGGACATCGCAATCACGGACAGGACCATGAGTCCCGCCAGCATCACTGCGCGTCCTTTTTCGAGAGTAGTCGGTTTCGTTGTCATTTTTGTAGTGGTTTGTTTTCGAGTAGTCAGATGTCGAGTCGACTGTCAGCGTCGTGAGCTCGCGAGTCCAGCTCTGCCGGAAGCAGTCGCTGGCTCGTGAAGACGGCGGCCGTATCCGTACCTGCCCTCGCGAACGTCGCGAGGGCAGTACTTTCAGTTCGGTGCAACCATCTGATTTCGTGTACCATCTGTTTCACTCACCCTTTCGGGGTGAAACAGCGTATTGGGAGTGGTAACTTTACTATACACAGCAATGAGTTCGGAATAGATAGGTTACCAAATCGAAGTAACTGCTTAACGTGACTCTCAAATGCAGTTATCTCTCGCCCCATTCTCGGCTTTTGCAAGGAGCAACCCAGGTATCGCGGCCACATCGACTCGTCGAAACACAGCGTCGCAGGATGAAAGGTGCCAGTCGCGATCGATCTCAACTCCGATAGTCGTGTGTGGTTAGCTACCGTCTCAACTCACTGACCGATATGCGAGTGTCTTGAGATTGCACAACACGAGCACGAGCTTCGACACGACGACCTATGTCGTCGTACTTTGCACTCACGTCGGACACTTGCCTATCGCCATTGTTCGCGACGTGTGCGGTCACATCGTGTGCTCAGCACAGCCTTCCGAACATCCAGGCGGTCTGCACCCCGTTCCTGTTCGAACGGCTCTCCCTCGAGGAGCGATCGCGGTCACACAGTAGAGAGACCAAGTCCCTTGAGTACAGTTGGATCAGAACCACTGCGCTGAGAGACAGTCTAGTGGAATGTGCATCAACTCGAGAGTCGAGACGGTGCTGTGCCTCGAGTTGTCCCGTCGAAAGCCACCGACCGTCATGCATCCGGTCTGCTGTCCCGCTGTCCCGGGGCGATCGAAGGACGGTCGCGGCCGGCCGGCACTGACTGACAGGCGTCCGTCTCAACCCCAATCACGCGACAGCCCTGCGATTGGTGTCGCCAGCAGTTTGGCTGTGCTCATAGTGAGACTGACGACTGCTGTCTCACTTGTATCGGTACGCCACGTCACTGCCTGTCCATCGACTCGCTACCAGTTTTGTGAATTATGCTATCCGTGATATGACTGCTGAAGATACTATGTACCCTATAATTTGGACTTCGATTTATATCAGCCTCCTAACGCTGTCATATGATTTTATATTTTAAATACAGCAAATAAATACATTCTTTGTTTTAATATCATGTACACCATTACGCAATTTAGATAGTAGCTATCAGTTTGAACGGTGTTCCGCCTTCATGTGGGCCGATACGGTCGATTTCGACTGGGTGACGCATCGTGGGAAGGGGCAAGGAGTCACGGGTTGCAAGCGACACGACGATCCGTGACGATCCACGTCCTGATCGGACACTTGTTCGAGTACGTGTGCGATCACCCAGACAATCAATATCAACACACTATGAAACGGACATTCACTGTACTGCTGGCGGTCGCTCTCGTCGGTAGCATGCTGTTCGCAGGTGTCGCCGGAACGGCGACTGCCGAGGAACACGATAGCGAGGCAGCTGCTATCGACACCATCACGTTTTATAACGACGATGGTGGCGAGCTAGAGCAGCTCGCACAGGCGACGTGGAACGACGATCACGACGAGTTCACGGTCGAAAAGATGGACGAGAACGACGAGATCTCGCTGAACGTCAAAGACTACAACGACGACGGCCCGGTCGAAGTGGAGTGGACCTACGAAGGATACGCCGGCGCTGACGCTCCCGATATCGTCCGCGTCACTGCCGACGGTGAGACGCGTGACCACGAGGTCGATACGACCAGATATCCGTTCACCGGCACGGTCGACTCCTACGATATGTCGGCAGACGATAACGACGACAGCAACGGTGACGGTGACACTGTCGGCGATGATGATGGCGACAGCGCCGATGACGGAACCGAGGAAGCCGACAGCGAGGCGGCCGCTATCGATACGATCACGTTTTACAACGACGATGGCGGCGAACTCGAGCAGTTAGCGCAGGCAACGTGGACCGGCGACCAGTTCGCGGTCGAAAAGGTAGACAAGAATGACGAGATCTCGCTGAACGTCAAAGACTACAACGAGAACGGCCCGGTCGAAGTGGAGTGGACCTACGAAGGATACGCCGGCGCTGACGCCCCCGATACCGTCCGCATCACTGCCGACGGTGAGACGCATGACTACGAGGTCGATACGACCAGCTATCCGTTCACCGGCACTGTCTCCTCCGAGGACATCTCTGAGGACAACGGCGACAACAACGACGGTGACGACGACTTCGATTTCGGAGATCTGATTCCGATCCTCTCTAGCTGAGACGATCGATTACGATACTGTCTTTTTATTTGCTGATTGGAACTGGTTGACGGACTGGCATCGAACGCCGATCGGCCGTCACGTTGTGAAGGGTGTCGTTTTGAGCACGCTCGAGGGCGACAGACAGTGACCTCGCCCTGATCGCGAACACACCTCACCTCGAGACACGATCGCCGTCGCGACGATCACTCGCCCGTGCGATCGACACTGGCAGCCGCTTCAGCCCGTTTCAACACGGTTCGAATCGGGAGCGTCGTTTCCTGTGCGACCGCCGCCGCATCGTCGTACTCTGCACTCACGTCGTAGACGTTGCCCTCGGAGTCACTCGCGATTTTCACGGCGACCTCGTATTCGTCGCCATCGACTTCGAGTGTCACCGCCTCGAATTCCCGGTTGGCGATCCACCGGTGGGTTGCCCCTGCATCACGAATCCCCAGCGTGCCCGTCTCTTCGGCCAGCGCTCGAGCGACGCGTTTCCGATTGTCGGGCTTACAGATCACTTTCACGAGGTGGCCGGGCCGGGACTTCTTCATCGTCGCAGGCAGTACTGTGACATCGCGCGCGCCCGCGTCCTCGAGCGTCTCTTGCAGCCCGCCCAGCACTTCGGGCGTCGCGTCGTCGAGGTTGGTCTCGAGGACAGCGATGTCGTCTTCGACTAATTCACCCGTGCCGCTGCCATCGCCGACCAGCACCCGAAGCACGTTCGGATGGGGATCGAGATCGTAGCCACCAGCGCCGTAGCCCGACTCCTCGAGCGAGAGCGTGGGCAGTGTCTCGATACCCTCGGCGATGTGGCCCAGAATCGCCGCCCCGGTGGGCGTGAGCAACTCCGCGTCCACCGGCCCACCGCGAAGTGACCAGTCGGCCCGCTGGGCGATCTCGACGACCGCTGGCGCGGGGATGGGATACTCGCCGTGGCTCATCGACACGGTTCCATCGCCGGTCGCAAGCGGCGTCGTCACGACGCGCTCTGGCTCGAGGTCATGCAGCAGCGCCGCAGCGCCGACCACGTCCGCGATCGCATCGTCGGCTCCGACCTCGTGGAAGTGAATCGACTCGAGGTCCTCGCCGTGGACGCCAGCTTCAGCCTCACCGAGGAGTTCGAAGATCGCGAGCGCGTCGCGTTCGACCGCCGACTCGAGGTCCATGTCGGCGACGATCTCGCGGACCTCGAGATAGCTGCGGTGGGGGCCGTGTCCTTCGGCGTGGACGCCGTCGTGATCGTGATCGTGGCTGTGCTCGTGGCCATGGCCGTGACCGTGGTGTTCATGATGATCGTCGTGCCCGTGGCTGTGATCATGGCCATGGTCATGACTGTGCTCGTGATCGTGACTCGAGTCATCATGCTCATGGTCGTGGTCCGACTCCTCGTGGTCGTGGCCGTCCGAGTCGTCGTCCGTCAGGAACACGTCGACCGATGTCGCGGCGATGCCGCTTTTGTCGACGGTGTCGATCTTATATTCGACCTCGAGGGCGTCGGTTACGGGCGCTAAGGCGTCGGGGTCGGCACCGGCATCGAGGAGAGCGGCGAGGATCATATCGCCGCTTGCTCCCATCCGGCCATCGAAAGCGAGAACGCGCATGTCTATGACCGGGATGGCAAGCGAGAAAAAGCCATCTCTCCGGCCCTTCGGCACGCTGTCGGTAGGGCCAAAACCCACCGAGGCCGGTACATCTTTGTAGCATCCCGCCCCAAGTATCTATGGTATAGACTAGCACATAGATGTGGGGTAACACAAAACCTATCCGATCACGTGTCGGAGATATTGACATCGCCGTCCATCCCTAAACCATGAACGAAGTCCAACTTGAGGTCGCGAAGGCGTACCCGAACGATTCGGGTCGTGGTATCGCCCGACTCGACCCGGACACGCTGTTGCATTTGAAGCTCAGTCCGGGCGACATTATCGAAATCGAAGGTGCAGACACCACTGCCGCGAAGGTCTGGCGTGCAGACCGGCAAGACTGGAACACCGATACCGTCCGTATCGATGGTTTCACCCGCCAGAACGCAGACGTCGGCATCGGCGAGCGCGTGACGATCCGCAAAGCCGAGGCGACGAAAGCCGACACGCTGACGCTTGCGCCGCCGGAGGAGGCGTCGGTCCAGTTCGGCTCCGACGCCGCCGGCATGGTGAAACGCCAGATCTTGAAGCGGCCGGTCGTCGGCCGCGACATCGTCCCCGTCATGAGTTCGACGAACCACCCGTTCATGCGCTCACCGGGGCAAGCGATCCCGCTGATCGCCGTCGAAACGGAGCCCGAGGGTGTCGTCCTCATCACCGAGGACACCGACGTCGAACTCCGCGAGGAGCCGATCTCGGGCTTCGAGAAGACTGGCGGTGGCATCACCTACGAGGACATCGGCGGCCTCCAAAACGAGATCCAGCGGGTTCGGGAGATGGTCGAACTCCCGATGAAGCACCCGCAGATCTTCAAGAAGCTCGGCATCGAGCCGCCACAGGGCGTCCTCCTGCATGGCCCGCCGGGCACCGGGAAGACGCTGCTCGCGAAAGCCGTCGCCAACGAGACCTCCGCCAGTTTCTTCTCTATCGCCGGGCCGGAGATCATCTCGAAGTACTACGGCGAATCCGAACAGCAACTCCGTGAGATCTTCGAAGACGCCACCGAGGAGTCGCCCTCGATTATCTTCATTGACGAACTCGACTCGATCGCGCCTAAACGGGAAGACGTCACCGGCGAGGTCGAACGCCGCGTCGTCGCCCAGTTGCTGACGATGATGGACGGCCTCGAGTCACGCGGGCAGGTCATCGTCATCGCGGCGACCAACCGCGTTGACAGTGTTGACCCCGCACTGCGCCGTCCCGGCCGGTTCGACCGCGAGATCGAGATCGGTGTGCCCGACGAGACGGGCCGCGAAGAGATCCTCCAGATCCACACCCGCGGGATGCCGCTGTCGGACGACGTCAGCCTCGGCCATCTGGCCGACGAGACCCACGGCTTCGTCGGGGCCGACATCGAGAGCCTGACCAAGGAAGCAGCGATGAAAGCGCTGCGCCGGTACCTCCCCGAGATCGATCTCGACGAGGAGGACATCCCGCCGAGTCTCATCGATCGGATGATCGTCAAACGCGAGGACTTCCGCGGCGCGCTCGCGGAGGTCGAACCCTCGGCGATGCGGGAGGTGCTCGTCGAGCTCCCGAAAGTCACCTGGGACGACGTCGGTGGTCTTTCGGATCCCAAAGAACAGGTCAAAGAGTCCGTCGAGTGGCCGCTCTCGAGTCCCGAACGGTTCGATCGGCTTGGGATCGACCCGCCGGCCGGCGTCTTGCTCTACGGCCCGCCGGGGACCGGCAAGACGCTGATGGCCAAAGCCGTCGCCAACGAGACCAACGCGAACTTCATCTCGGTGCGTGGCCCGCAACTGCTCAGCAAGTGGGTCGGCGAATCGGAGAAGGCGATCCGGCAGACCTTCCGCAAGGCGCGGCAGGTCTCGCCGACGGTGATCTTCTTCGACGAGCTGGACGCGCTCGCGCCGGGACGAGGCGGCGAGGTCGGCTCGAACGTCTCGGAACGCGTCGTCAACCAGCTGCTGACCGAACTCGACGGGTTAGAGGAGATGGGCAACGTCATGGTCATCGGCGCGACCAACCGGCCGGACATGATCGACCCCGCGCTGTTGCGCTCGGGTCGGTTCGACCGCCTCGTCATGATCGGCGAACCCGATGTCGACGGCCGCGAACGCATCCTCGAGATCCACACCGAGGACACGCCGCTGGCCGCCGACGTCACGCTGCGGGAGATCGCCGAGATCACCGACGGCTACGTCGGCAGCGACCTCGAGTCGATCGCCCGCGAAGCCGCCATCGAGGCCCTGCGTGAGGACGAGGCGGCCGACATCGTCGAGATGCGTCACTTCCGGCAGGCCATGGAGAACGTCCGGCCGACGATCACCGACGAGATCCTCGAGTACTACGAGCAGATCGAAGAAGAGTTCCGCGGCGGCACGGCCGGCGGCCCCGACCCAACTGGTCGTCGCGGCAGCCGGATCGGCTTCCAGTAGCCCCGTTTTTGCAGCTCGTTTTCCGCGTTTCTGCTTCCGACTGCAGTGACGACGCTCGAGCCTACGGTCGCTCGGTCGACGCCAGGGCGTCCTCGAAGTGGTGACGCTCGATTCGAATCTCTGATGCCTTCTCGTTTGCCGTGTCGGGATCGTACTCGCTTGCCACCTCGCGGATCGCCCGCATCGAGGCATCTCTGACCAGCGCCTCGAGGTCGGCACCGGTGTAGCCGTCGAGCTCGGTCGCGAGGCCAGCGATGTCGACGTCGTCACCAAGGGGTTTCCCCCGGGTGTGGACCGCGAGGATTTGCTCGCGTGCCTCACGATCTGGTTCGCCGACGAAGACGTGTGTGTCGAGTCGGCCGGGCCGGAGCAGCGCGGGATCGATCTGGTCTTTGCGATTGGTCGCGGCCAGCACGACGAGGTTGGGGTTTTCGCTCATCCCGTCGAGTTCGGTCAACAACTGCGAGACGACGCGTTCAGTGACCTCGTGGCCCTCGCCTCGAGCGGCCGTGATTGCGTCGATCTCGTCGAAGAAGACGATCGACGGGGCCGCCTGACGGGCCCGCTCGAACACTTTTCGGATCGCCTTCTCGCTCTCTCCGACGTAGCGGTCGATGATCTCCGGACCGTCGACGCGGACGAAGTTGACGTCAGTCTCACCCGCTAACGCGCGCGCAAGCAGCGTCTTCCCCGTGCCGGGCGGCCCGTGCAGCAAGACGCCAGACGGCGGGTCAGTGTTGGTCTCCTCGAAAAGTCTATCGTAGGTCAGCGGCCACTCGACGGACTCCCGAAGCGTCCCCTTTGCGCCCTCGAGGCCACCGACGTCGGAAAAGTCCGTCGTCGGCGATTCGGCGACATACTCGCGCATCGCCGAGGGTTCGACGGACGCCAGCGCGGCATCGAAGTGAGTTTTCTGGACTGTCGGGCGCTGATTCCACTCGCGGCGCTCGGTATCGTCGGCCGGCCGATCGCGGATGGCTGCCATCGCGGCCTCGCTCGCGACGGCGTCGAGGTCTGCGCCGACAAAGCCGTGCGTCCGGCGTGCGATCGCGTCGATATCGACGTCGTCGGCGAGTGGCATCCCGCGGGTGTGGACCTCGAGGATTTCCCGGCGACCGGTCTCGTCGGGGACGCCAATCCCGATCTCGCGGTCGAAGCGCCCGCCACGCCGGAGCGCGGGATCGATCGCGTCGACGCGGTTGGTCGCACCGATGACGATCACTTCGCCGCGGGCGTCCAGGCCATCCATCAGTGTCAGCAACTGGCCGACGATCCGGTTTTCGGCGTCGCTGTCGTCGTCGCGCGTACCGGCGATCGAGTCGATTTCGTCGAAAAAGATGATCGTCGGCGCGTTCTCGCGTGCCGTCTCGAAGGTTCGGCGGAGCTGTTCTTCCGACTCGCCCTTGTATTTCGACATGATTTCCGGGCCCGAGATCGTCTCGAAGTGGGCGTCGACCTCGTTGGCCACCGCGCGGGCGATCAGTGTCTTCCCGGTGCCCGGCGGGCCATGCAGGAGGACGCCGGATGGTGGTTCGACGCCGAGGCGTCTGAACAGTTCGGGCTCCGACAGCGGGAGTTCGATCATCTCGCGAACTAACTCGAGTTCCTCGTCCAAGCCACCGATGTCCTCGTAGGTGACGCCGGAACTCGTGGGCGGCTCGTCGGCTCCGGCGTCGGATGTGGCTGCAGTCGCCGTGTCAGTCGAGTCGCTCGAGCGAGGGCCTCGGACGGCGGTTCCGGCATCTCGTGAGCCAGCGGGTGTCGCGGGGCTCGAATCCGTATCGACGATCCGGACGGTCGTCTCGTTCGTAATCCGCACGTCGCCGTCCGGATCCGTGTCGGTGACTTTGAACGGCTGCTGGTCGATGCCTTCGATTCGGACCTGTTCGCCGGCGCGGACCGGCCGATTGCGGAGTGTCTCCGCCGCACCGGTTTCGGCGGCCCGCCGCTGATTCTCGGCGAGTCCCGGCGGCGCGATCACCGTGATACGATCGGCATCGGCAATGGTCGATTTGTCCTTCGCGCGGACGGTCACCGTGTCGCCGACGTGAACGCCGGCGTTCGCTCTCGTGTCACCGTCGATCTGGACAGCATCGTCCGGGACCGACGGATCTGCGGGCCACATCTTGGCGATCGTCGTCGACTCGCCGTCGATCACGACGGCGTCGCCGCTCAGGATGCCGAGCTGTCGCCGCACTGATTCGGGAATCCGTGCGACACCCCGGCCCGCGTCCCCCTTCTCGGCGGCGCGTACCGACAACGTCACGCCGTCTCCCTCCGACGAACTCATGTCCGTTCCTTTCGGGCCTGTCACCTTGAGAATTGTCCTCGGGGGGTCGTGAGACGTCACCGAACACGGGGTTCTCGAGGCCTATCTTTCTTCAAGGAGAGAATCCCGGCGTTTACGCCGTCATCAGAAATCGAAGATTTCTGATTGCCCGTCAGACGTAGTCTGACGACCGGGCGTGAATCCGACAACGCCTACACAGTCCCCGTTCGGTAGCAATACGGGTATTTAAGTTCAGTCGAGGTGTAGTATGACATACACCGAGGCGGCACGTCCGCCCATCTAATCGGACAATATCGGGACTCCGAGACCCAGAACGTTCGAGACACTCATCTCGAACCGCTGTGGTGTCTCGGTCACCAAGATAACTCCGAGTCCCCGTGCCGGGGATAGGAGTAACGGCGGTGTGGCCCCGCCATCGGCCCGTCATACCGACGAGTCGTAAACCAGCAAATATCCCAACCCAGCGGTGCGGTGCCGTGGGAAGCCTCGCCGTCTACGGCGAGGAGGAGGTCACTCGGTCACTCCAACTGAAAAAACGCCTTTTGTCGTTCGTCTCTCATGACAGGGCATGGTCGTCCAGACAGAACGCGACGACACGACCTGGTACGAGTGTGAGACCTGTGGCCTTCTCTTCGACGAGCGGTCGGACGCAACGGACCACGAACAGATGTGCGACGGGAGCGACCCATCCTACATTCAGTAGGACAAGCGCTAGATCCGAAATCGGTTACTCGAGGCGCTCGCGATGCTCGGCTGCAAGGTCGCGTGCCTGCGCCATCGTGTGGGTTTCCGTCCAGCGGACGCGGTCGCCGTCGTTGTAGGCGAGCGCGGTCTTGAGTTCGTCACGGAGGACACCGTGATCGACCGCAAGCACCGTTCCCGACCCGTCGCCGAGTTCGTAGATGCCGGGTCGGTCCGGCGCAGCGGCCACCGTCTCGCGTGTGAGGTCGCGCCAAGGTTTCTGCAGCGGCATTAGTCGGCACTCTCGACGAGTTCGTAGGCGTGTTCGCTCATCTCGTCCTCGGCGAAGACGAAGACGCGACCGTCGACAACCGAGAGGTCGGCGTCGACGCGGATCGAGTAGGCCTCCGTTGCGACGGTTACGCCCGGGAACAGTTCCTCCTCGTCGTTGCGTGCGAGCATCACGCGGCCGACACCGGTCGACTCAAGGATGTCGTCGTGGGTGTTCCGGTCGTTGACGTAGGTCATGACACCCTCGACGCCGTCGGGATCGGTGACGAGGACGTGCACTTCCTTGCCCGGCGGGGTCGTCAGTGGACCCTCGACGGGTTCGGGCGGCCCGTGGTAGAACACCTCTCGACCGTCGAGATACTGGACGACGATGCCGCCGTCGACGAGATCGACGCCGATCGTACTGGGGGCGACGTCGTTGCGCGCGCTCATGACCACACGTTCGATCGGATCCGGCAAAAGGCGTGCGTTCTGGGCACCAGCGAGCGTGTCGAAAACCGACGATCTCCATGTCGACGTATCACGAGGATCGTCAGCCGTAAGTATTCGGTCTGTGAGTGTCAGGGTATGGATGGCCGTGCTGTCGCCCCCGCAGCCGGGACGGTACTCAACGCACTCGCGACCGGTACCGGCTCGGCGTTCGCGATCGACCTCGAGACGACGGCGACCGTCGATCTCACTGACGACGGCGAAATCGTCGGCGAGATCGCCGACCAGCCCGACGCCGATGCAACGCTCATCGAGCGCTGTGCCGAACTGACGATCGCAGAATACGCCGACGCGGCGGGATTAGACGACTCTGACGTGGGCGCGCGCGTCCGCACCGAAAGCGAGGTGCCGATGGCTGCCGGTCTCAAAAGTTCCAGCGCCGCGGCCAACGCGACGGTACTCGCAACCCTCGACGCCCTCGCAGTCGCCGATGCGGTCGACCGGATCGACGCCTGTCGACTCGGGGTTCGCGCGGCTCGCGACGCCGGTGTGACCGCGACGGGCGCGTTCGACGACGCTAGTGCGAGCATGCTCGGCGGCGTGACAGTCACCGACAACACGTCCGATGCGCTGCTTGCCCGCGACGAAGTCGACTGGTGGGCGCTGGTCTATACGCCACCCGAACAGGCCTACAGCGCCGACGCCGACGTCTCGGCCTGTGAGCGGATCGCACCGATGGCCACCCTCGTCGAAGAACTCGCACTCGACGGCCGCTATGGCGAGGCGATGACCGTCAACGGGTTTGCGTTCTCCGCTGCCCTCGAGTTCTCGACGGGCCCGATGATCGACGCCATGCCCGACGTCGACGGCGTCTCGCTTTCCGGGACTGGCCCCAGCTACGTCGCCGTCGGCGATCGGGAGCCACTCGAGACCGTTCGAGACCGGTGGACCGACCGCGACGGAACGACACGATTACTGCAGACGCGAACCGACGGAACACGAATACGATGACTCGAGAGCCAACAGACACAGCGATGGACGGTGGAATCGACGACGAGACACTGACACCCGAGGAAATGAGCCTCGACGAACTGCGCGAGGAGATCCGGACGATTGACCAGGAGATCGTCGAGCTGATCGCCCAGCGGACCTACGTCGCGGACACGATCGCGGCGGTCAAAGACGAACAGGGGCTGCCGACGACCGACGAGAAACAGGAACAGCAGGTCATGGAACGCGCGGGAGACAATGCAGAGCAGTTCGACGTCGACGCGAACCTCGTCAAAGCGATTTTCCGGCTGCTAATCGAGCTGAACAAGGTCGAACAACGAGAGAGTCGATAGCACGACGTGTGCGCACGAACCGCTATTCGTGCGATCAGTGCGTATCCCGGGTTGTCCGATAGTCTCTCTTCACAGCGAGAGCGACGCGTCTCCATTCCGAATCAAAGTTTTAAATAGTCCGACACTAAATCGTGGGTGGTCAGAGCAGCTACCGATTGGCGTTCTCGAAACCCCCAAACAAGTCGATCAAATTGGTTATGTGCCACAAGGAACGACCTCAACCAATGATCTCGAGCATGCCGAAACTTGCATCGGCAGCCGTCTTCCGGTTTCGATGGAGACGCAGCCGCGGAGAGGTGACATATAGTGAACAATAATGTCTTCGACGATCCGGCGACGACCCGCGAAGAGATCCTGGCAGCGACCTATCGAAGCCTTCGGCGGCATGGCTACGCCGACCTGACGATCCAGAAGATCGGCGACGAACTTGAGCAGAGTCCCTCCCTGATCTACCACCATTACGAGGACAAGGACGCGCTCGTCCTCGCCTGTCTCGAGTATCTGCTCGATCATTTCGAGGCCGAACTCGGGCGGGGGCCGATCGAGGCACCCCGCGAGCGACTCGAGGGACTCCTCGGCTGGGGTTTCGGCACCGAGATGAGCGACGAGTGGCAAGCGTTCATGCAGACCGTCCTCGAGTTGCGCGTGCAGGCGATCCACGATCCGGCTTATCGAGATCACTTCACCCGGAGCGATCGGGTTTTCACGGAGTCGATCGCGTCGATCATCCGCTCTGGCATCGAGTCCGGCGAGTTCCGCGAGTGTGAGCCGGCCGTCGTCGCAGAAACGCTTCAGTTGCTCTTTTTCGGGCGGCTCTTGCGGTTGTCCAGTACTGCTGACGAGCTCGAAGAGTGGGCTGTGGACATCCAAAGCGAGGCCCAACAGTATCTTGAAACGCGCGTGTACGCCTGATCGGAGCGAGACCGCGTCAGTGTCAGACCGCATACCGTCTCTGGCTGTTGGGACACTACACTGACGGGTTCGTGCGACTGATGGGTCGTTACTGCGACACGTAGTGGTAGTCGCCGATCGTCGAAAGCCGTTCTTACTGCGAGTGGCTGGCTCGAGGGCCACGCAACTGTGAGAGTAACTATTGATTAGTGGCGGTCCGAGTGGTGATCGATCGGGACTGACCCGGACAGCTCAGTGGCGCTCACACGGACCGAGTCAACTACGCCAAATCCGCGATAGCGCGGGTGTGGTAACTTCTACCGTTTGGTTTTGTCTGACGCACTCGAGGGTAATATACAATAAATACAGCCAGATAGTGCGATTATTCATATGGTTCAAACTGTATTCGACAACAAAGCATATATGCAATCGGTCGCAACGAACAGTCGTACCCCTACCCATGGTCGTGCAAGCAAGTACGATCGGCCAACATCTCGGCGATCGGATGTAAGATCTGATTACCGGGTTACTCGATCGGAACGCAAGCGTGGCCGCACAAGCGAAACTAAACTACAACATGACAAACAACAATGCATCCTATCGTGAGAAGGGACGCGCAGTGTTCCTGACCGCGATGATGGTACTCTCTGTTGTTGCAATGTCCGCAGCGTTTGCGGGCGGTGCAGCGGCGGCAGAGAACAATCGGTATGAAGATGGAATTGCTGTGGAAAGTGGCGACACAATTTACCAAGGTGAGGACGATCTCACCTTCAACGGGTTCGCAGATACGTTGACCGGTGTGGAGAGCGGTGGTGCAGAGGGACAGACCCTTGACACCAACCTCCAGATTCCGGAAGACCAGGACACTGGTGTCTACAAGGGCAGCAACGGCAACACCGTGACGGTCGCACAGCCGCGAGTCGCGGATATCACCGTCTACAACCTGGATTCCAATGGCAACGTCATCTCTGACGACGTTGATGGCTCCAGCATTTCGACTGAAGATGCGGAGTACATGAACATCAGCGTCAATTACAACTTCGAGCAGGCTGAGTCTGTCGAAGTTGAGATTACGGACGAGAGCGGATCCGATATCACCGCCCAGGTCCTCGAAAGCGAGGACGCACTGATCGAGACGAGCGGTAACAACATCTCGGTTGACCTCTCCAACGAGGACACCGGTGAATACACGATTACGGCAGAAGGTACGGAGAACCTTGACTTCGGCAGCGCTGTCGAGACCACGACGGTCACCCTGACTAACGACGAGGATCTCGGCATCGAACTGGCCAACGACTCCGCTGTCCGCGGTGACGACGTCCAGTACACCGTCACCGGTGGAACTGACGGCCAGACCCATGTCGTGACGATCGAAAGTTCCGATTTCCGTGACGGTATCACGGCCGACGATGCGGAATCCATCTTCCGGAACGTCGACGACACGGAAGAAGTTGGTAACAACAGCGACGTTGCGTACGCCATCGTTGAGATGGATGGTACGACTGCTGTCGGCTCGATCGAGACCCAGTACCTTGATGACTCCTCGATCGATGTTGAAGTCTACGACAACGACGTTTCTGTTGCAGACGTAGACGATGAAGACTCGGAAGATGACGCCACCCTCGACGTCGAGGAAGGCGATGTCATGATCGACAGCCCAGAAGGCACCTACATTGTCGGTGAAGAAGTCGACATCACCGGTAGTGCAGCAGGCACCGACAACGTTGCAGTCTACGCTCGCGATAACGGCGACTGGGAAGTTGTCACGGAGAACATTGATGTTGAGTCCGACGACACCTTCGAAGAGGAAGACGTCGTTCTCTCCGGCCTTAACACAGGTGGCTCTGACATTCTGAGTCTGCCCGGTACGTACCGTCTGGGTATCATCGCTCAGTCCGATGCGACAAGCGAGACTCTCACGACTACGGAATTCAACCAAGGTACCAGTGCCACCCAGTCGATCACTGTGACCGAAGGTGACCTGAGCGCCGACTTCGAAACCATCAACGGTGAAATCTCTCAGGACGTCGATGCCGATATCGACGTGAACGGTACCGCGGCGGGTCAGGACAACGTTGTCCTCGCCTTCGTTGACGAACGTGGTAACACGATGGCCCAGGAGATTTCCGTTGACGACGATGGGACCTTCGAAGAAGAAGATCTGACCCTCGGCGACCTCTCGCAGGGTTCGGTCTCCGCACACATCATTTCGAATGGTCGTGACGATACCTACGGCGACGGTGACCTCCCCAACGACGCCGAGCTCGTCTCCTGGATCAACAATGACCTTGAGGGTCTGACTGGCGAACAGGTTCGCGAAAGCATCGCGACTGAGACTGTCGACGAATCCGCCAGCGACGACCGCATGGTCACGGAGAACTTCCGTTACACCGACGCCTCGTCCACGATCGAATCGATCTACCCCGCCGGCGCTGACGCCAGTGGCGTCAACCCCGTCCCGGCTGACGGTACGATCGTCGTCGAAGGTCAGACCAACCTCCAGCCGGATGACAACACCATCACGGTGGAGGTCCTGAACGACGCAGGTAACTCGCAGACGATCACCAGCACTGACGAGTGGGGCACTGACGGTCAGTGGTCCGTTGAAGTCAGCACTGAGAACCTCGACGTTGGCACCTACACGCTCGAGTCTGACGACGGCGAAACGACCGACCGCGCAGACCTCGAGATCGTCGAGGAAGTCGGTGACGACGACGAAACCGAGGACAACGAGTCCGAGGACAACGAGACCGAGAACAACGAGACCGGCAACACCGACTCCGGCACCTCGGACAGCACCGGTACCTCCGACAGCTCGGACAGCTCCGACAGCTCGGACAGCTCGGACAGCTCCGACAGCTCGGACAGCTCGGACAGCTCCGACAGCTCGGACAGCTCCGACAGCACCGGTAGCTCCGACGACGGTACGCCCGGCTTCGGTGTCGGCGTCGCCCTCGTCGCGCTCCTCGGCGCTGCACTGTTCGCGCTCCGCCGCGACAACTAAGCGCTAAGCGCTGACGACTAACTACCGGGCACTCGCCCGGCCTTTGCCGCATCCTTCCTTTCTTTCGACGCGCTACTCGGATAGTGGCGACGCCGTCTGTATCGCTATTGCGTTGCCGACCACCGACAGCGGACGGACGCCAGTCGTGCACCGTCGCTGAACGGACATCGGACAAGCACGGAGGGGTTTGCTGTCGTCTCAATCATGTCCTCGAGCAGACGCCGCGCCGCAGCCACGACACGAGCATGTGGCCGATCGGCAGGCAGCCGATCCACGACCGATACCTCGGTCGGCGACAGGACCGAAAGCGACGCGACAAGAGCGTGACCCAGCCGTCGACGGACGAGGCAGCGTTCGACCAAGCGGATGGCAACTGTGTCGAAGACGATGCCAGCCGTTCCGATGCTGGTGAGATTGCTGGGCAGAACGACGCGACACCGGTCGCGAATTCACAGTCGCCCACAGTGATGGCCGCATGTCTGCGACCGGCGTCGTCGTGACTGCTATCTAGGTGGATGAATCACCAGCTGTTCCAGACGACGAGGAAGTACCACTGTTGATGAGCGTCCGAGACCTGCAGTGGTCACGTGCCAGCGCAGTACCGAGACCGCACGCGAAGGGAGAGCGAAGACTGGAACAGTCCACACAGGATCGCACGGCGAGCCTGTGATCGGTGTGTCGTGACTCCCCGTGGCGATTCTCGCATCGATCGAACAGAGCCTCGAGAAACACGTACCGCGGATCGTGGCTGTCCACATCGACGCGTTCGTCGACCACGCTTCACGATCGCATTCGAGGAACTGGTCAGACGGTCGCCCGGACACACCGTCCATGCAGAGACTGTGCAAGCAGTAGACAGACACTCCTCGAGGAGTGTCTATACAACACCCACCAGGGACAGTCCCGTACGCATCTGCTCGCGAATCGATGGCACTCGTCGGCGAACGGACGACACACCGCCGAGAGAAAAGTGACGGAGAAACTACCTGGAGCTGTCGACCGTCGCGACGACGCGATTCCACAACGACTGTGACTGGTTGTATCTGGCCCACAACAGCATCGCGGGTGGCAGTGCGACGATCGAGGTAATGAACGAGTAGGCGACGCTCAGAGCCATCAGCAAGCCGAAGTCGCCCAGCACGGGGGTGATCGCCAGTGCGAGTGCCCCAGTCCCCAGCGACGTCGTGAGCATACTCCCCATGAGCGCGCCACCAGTTCCCGACAGCGTCGTGACGAGCGCCGTAAGCGCGTCGTCGGCCGCTTTGAGTTCGTCGATGAACCGGTGTGTCGCGTGAACGGAGTAGGCGATCCCGAGGCCGACGGAGATCGACAGGATCGTCGCCGTCAACGCGTTCAGCGACATCCCGAGATACCGCATCGTGCCGATCAGGAACGCGATCGCGATCAGGATCGGGAACACGTTGACGATCCCGAGCAACGGCTTGCGCTCGAGTGCAGCGTAGGAGATGACGAGGAACACGGCGGTCAACCCGACTGCGAGGATCAGCCCCTCGATCGCCGACGCGAAGATCAGGTCGGTCACGGCAGCGAAGACGACGATTCCGCCCGTCGCCGTCGCCGTATATCGGAAATCGTCCGCGAACTCGGCGGCATCTGCGGCCGCCTCCCGCTGTGACGCGTCGGAATCGATCGCGTACTCGACTTGTGCGCTGCGCCGGTCGTCGGTCAGATACTGTTCGGCTGCGGATCCATACGGCGACGCGAACAGCTCGTCGTAGATCACGTCGAGATTCCGGTCGGGGATCCCGTTGTCGTTGCGATCGTTCCGCTCGACGAGGGCGGCGAACTCGGGGTCCTGGTCGGCATAGGCCTGAATAACCGTGATGATACTCCGGGCATCCGCCTCACCGCCGTCACCGACGGCGAGATTACTCGGCGGATCGTCGTTCGGGCTGGCCAGGGCCTCGAGCGCGTGGTCTTCCTCGAAGGATCCTTGGACGTATATTTTCACGGACTGGTCCTGGTTCGTTGCGAACTTGTCTTCGAGGAGATTGTACGTCTCGGTCACCGTATACTCGCCGGGGGCGAGTGGCCCCGGGACGTATTCGATGTACGCCGGCTGCTCCTCCGGTGGCAGGAAGTCTTTCTCTTCGAAGCTGGTATCGACACCAGCACCGTAGCTGGCTGCTGCAGCGCCGGCAACGAGGATCACGACGACGAACACCAACGGCGCGTGCTGGCTCGCCTTGGCGGGCATCGCGAGGAGGCGACCCAGTGTTGAGTCCTCGGAGGCGATCGGCTCGGAGTTGAACTCCGGCACGCCGAACCGTTCGCGGAGTTCGTCGACCTCGAGTTTGGCCGCGGGAAGGAAGAGCCCGAAGATGAGGAACGTAAAGATGATCCCAACGCTCGAGGCGATCCCCATGTTCCGGATGGGGCCCAGATCTGAGGCGATATTCGCCCCGAATCCGAAGACCGTCGTCACTGTGACGATGACGAACGCGACCATGAGCTGGTTGTTCGCGGTCCGCATCGCCTCGAGCGGTTCGAAGCCTTGGACCGTCTCTTCGCGGTAGCGATTGATGATGTGGATTCCGAAGTCGACGCCGACTGCCAACAGCAAGACAGGGACGGATATCATCTGCTGGTTGAACGGAATCCCGGAGTAGCCGAGGAAGCCGAACGTCCAGACGACCGTCATCAACAGCGCCAACAGCCCCAGTGCGAGGTCGATCGGGTCGCGATATGCAACGATGAGGAACACGAGCAAGAGCACGACGACGACGGGCATGACGAGCGTCATCGAATCGCCGATGACGGTTCCGGTCTCCGCGTCGACGATCCCGGATCCAAACGCGCGGATGTCGCCCGACTCCTCGTTTGCGATCGTCTCGATGGCGAGTTGAATGTCGGTGAGATCGTCGTCGCTGAACTCGCTTGGAACGTCGTGTGTAATGGTCGTGATCGATGCTGACGCGGACGCCGCTGTCGGGTTGAAGTCCTCGGAGACGACTCCCGTAAACCGCGGGTCGTCGCTGCGTTCCCGGATCGCCCGTCGGATCTCGGTGGACGTCGCCGACTCGATCACCCGACGCTGCTCGGCTGCAGTGGTTGCCGTCGGGTCGATGGTCTGTGCGACCAGCGGGGCCGGGCCGTTTGCAGACGCCATTCGGAGGTCGTCGCGCTGTTCGACGCGTTCGATGACCGCCAGACTCCGAACGAGTTCTGTTTTCGTGAGGACGTTGTTGCCGCTGTGGACCAGCTGTGTGGATTCGGCCGAGGCTTCAAAGGGCCCCTCGAATTCCTCGTTGACGGCGTCGAGGGCGTCCTGTTCGGGGAGGTCATTGGTAAACGAATCCGTCGAATCCGTATCGGTAGAGACCAGTCCGAATCCACCGGCGAAGACGGCGGTCATGACCAGAAACGCGATCACGACCGTCTTCGATCGAGAGATGATGACCTCGTTGAGGGCTTCGGTTGCGGCCTCGATTCGCTCACCGGTTGTCATCGGTCAGTCCCTCCGACGCCAGAGGACACCGACTGCACCAGCGACGAGCGAGCCAACGACCAGAGTCGACGTCAGTGGGAAGCCACCACCGTCGCTGCTGGAGACGGACATTGGAACACGGATCGTGTTCGAAAGCTGGCTGTTACCGCGCTCGTCGTCGTATCGGAAGTCGAACGAGACCGGGTACGTCTTCTCGGTGGCCGACTCGGACGCGCTCAGTTCGAACGACATCGTGACCGATTCGCCGGGTTTGAGCGATTCGACGTAGCCCGTATCGTCATCACCGGTGCTGAGCGGATCGTCGGCAAAGATACGCGCTTCAACGTCGGTCACTGTCTGGTTGAGGTTGTTCGTGACCTCGACAGTGAGCGCCTGCTCGTTGCCAGCCCCGATCGTCGTCTCTTCGATATCGACGGCGAACTGATCGCGCTCCGGCGCGACCGCAGTGACGACACTGAGTTTGTCGTACTGGCGTTTCTCGTCATCCGAGTTTCGATACTGCACGCCGAAATCGAACGATTTCGAGCCCGCTTCGGCTTCGCCACTCACTTCGATCGGCAGCTCGAACGACGCCGATTCGCCGGCCTCGAGTGCCCCGACGGCGACGGACTGTTCGATCGGAATCACGTTTGGCGAGTCTTGGTCGGTAAACCGGACGACGGTGCTGTCGACCGCGTTCGGCCCCGTGTTCGTGACGGTCCCCATGATCTCACCGTCCTCGCCGACGCGCAGCGTCGAGGAGACGTTCTCGAGGGCGAACGACTGTTCGGCAGCAGTCGAGATGCCGGCCGTGAGTTGTTCGGATGTTTGGTCGATGCCGTTCGTGTCGGTGTACGCAACGGTGACGTCAGCAGCGTAGGATCGATGTGGGGCGTCAGGCGTCAGCGAAGTGCGATAGGTGACCGTCTTCGCTTCGCCGGGTTCCCAGGCACCGACGTATCCCGTCGAACTTTGGCTTTGGCCGGTTCCAAACGACAGCTGACCCGTTCCCGAACGGGCCGTCACGCTCGCGTCCCGTGCTGGTTCGGTTCCCGTGTTCTCGAGCGTAATCGAGACGTCCTTTCGATCACCGATCTGTGCATCCGAGTCGACGTCGACGACCTCGAACTGTGGCTTGTCGTCGACTTCGATCGTGAGCGTTGCCGTTCGCGTTCGCGTCAGGTCGGCGTACTCTGCGCTTTGCGTGTTGAACTCGGCAACGCGCGTGTACGCGTACTCGTATTCGACCGGCAGTTCGTAGACGCCTGGCTCGAGTTTTTCGGGGACGGTGATCTCGACTGGGGAAACGTCTCGCGTCCCAGTCGGGACGTTCCCGACGGCGACCGGGCCACTATTTACCTCGATGGGCGACTGCCCATCCTGAAACGTCATCGTCATGCCGCGTGCGGTCGTGACGCGACTCTCGTACTGCTGTGGGCCCGCGCGGTCGATCTGCCCACGGTTCGTGATCGATAATGGGATTGCTACTGATGTCCCGGGAGCCAGTTTTCCGGCGGACGTGTCGATCGAGATGTCCGGCTGTCCGACGACCTGACCCGACGACTGTTGTGCGATCGCGGGGCCAACCCCTGCGGTCGTGAGTAGTACAACCATCAGGAGAGATGCGACTCGAGTGCGCAGTTTCATTGTATCCCCCCGCTCGAATCCGCGATCGGTTTTCCATCCCGTCTACTCAGTCTCTCGGCTATGCAGAGTTGAATGTTCATTCAGTTAATGCTGTGTTACGCCACTCATATAGTAGTATGCATCTCGAGTGAAATTGCCGAATGCACGCTCGTGGGTCTGTATTCTATCGATAATTCTTTCGAACAGCAATACTGCAATCGCTCGAGAACGACACCCGTTCAAACGAAGCAAGTTCGCGTTCCGTTCCGCTTTCCCACCGGAAAATCGGTGAGAAATAGTTTGTTGTACTGACCAGTATGCCTGTTCGCGCCGGAGTCGTCAGTCGTCAGCAGCCGCAGGTTCAGCTTCTTCAGCGCTCGAGTCAGCGCGCTCTATATCCTCGAGGTATTCGTCTGCATCTAACGCGGCTTTCGAGCCCATCCCAGCGGCAGTGACGGCCTGCTGGTAGTGGAAGTCGACGACGTCGCCGGCACCAAAGAGGCCGGGGACGTGTGTTTCGGTCTGGCCGCCGCCGTCGCCGCCTTTGGTCTGCAGGTATCCCTCGTCGTCCATTTCGACGCCGGTGTCCTCGAGGTAATCAGTGTTGGGAGTGTGACCGATCGCGAAGAAGACTGCGCCGACATCGAAGTCGAACTCCTCGGTTTCAGGGTCGTCGAGGCGGTCGGTGGGGTGGCCCTTGTCGTTTTCGACGAGAGTAACGTGGTCGACGCCGTCTTCCTGGGAGCCGTGGATCTCGATCAGTTCGGTGTTTTTCATGATCTCGATCTCGCCCTCTTCGACCTTTTCATGGACGCGGTCGACCCAGTAGTCCTCCGCGCGGAACTCCTCGCGGCGGTGGGCGATGTAGACGGTGTCGGCGAACTTCGTGAGGAAGGTCGCTTCCTCCATGGCGGCGTCGCCACCGCCGACGACGAGCATGTCCTCGCCGCGGAAGAACGCGCCGTCACAGGTCGCACACGTCGAGAGACCATAGCCCATGAGTTCGTCTTCGCCGGGAATCCCGAGCGTCCGTGCGCTGGCCCCCGAGGCAGCGATGACGGCGTCTGCGGTATAGATGTCGCCGTTTCTGAGTTCGACGCGGAAGGGACGGCTTGGGCTTTGCTCGACGCGCTCGACTGACTCGATGATCCCGTTTTTCAGCTCGGCACCAAACTGCGTGGCCTGCTCTTTCATCCGGTTGACGAGGTCGGGGCCGCCGATGCCCTCGGGGAAGCCGGGATAGTTGGCGACGTCAGTGGTCAGTGTGAGCTGGCCACCGGGCTCGTCGCCTTCGATGACCAGCGGCTCGTTGTTCGCGCGGCCGGCGTAGATTGCTGCGGTCAAGCCCGCGATACCGGTGCCGGCAATGATCAGTGGGCGGTGGTCGACGATCTCGTCGTCGGCAATGCCAAGCAGTTCGTCGAGCGCACCGGTCTCGTCGAGTTCGTGTGTGTCATCCCAGCCACCGACGTATTCGTCGTCGATGAATACTTCCGGAGCGGTCTTGCGACCGTCTGTCCGCTCGACCATCTCTTCGAATCGTTCGTCGTTCTCGGAGACGTTGTACTCCTCGTAGTCGACGCCCTTGCCCTCGAAGAGGTCCGTGACTCGATTGCAGTGTGAACAGTCGTCCTTGGTATAGATCTCGACGCGTGGCTGGTCGGTCATATTGCAGGTGTTGGGCCAGAGCGCCTAAACCGCTTGTGCTCGCAGCAACGACACCCCCTTGCTGTGACGGTGCTTTTGGGCCGTCAACAGGCGTTGTTCGGCTGTCTGGAGAACCAGCGGTGGTCGGTGCAATAGCGTTTCTCGAGGCACACACTATGAACAGGTGCGTGCGTGACCGCCGAGGCGAGCGTCTTGCATCGACACGACGCACTTACGGGGTCAAGCGACGATCACCGACTATGGCTGCCGATCTCGAGGAGAAAACGGACCGGTACGGTAAGTTACTCACAGAGGCGCTCGATGCAGCGACGATCGCACCACCCGAGGGGACCCCGATGGCGGATGCGGCCGCCGATTGTTACGAGATGGCAGCGTCGTATCTCGAGGATGGGAATCACTTTCGGGACCAAGACGATCTCGTCAACGCGCTGGCGTCGTTTTCCTACGGCCATGCATGGCTCGATGCTGGCGCTCGCGTCGGGCTGTTCGACGTCCCGCGAGAGGGACACCTCTTCACCGTCGAATAGTAGCGGCCGCTCGTGTGTGATCGAAGCGGGAGTTGGTCGGTCGACGATGGGGAGGCTGGATGACGAACGTGGACGCCGAGTCGCCACATCCTACATGATCAATAACTATGTAACCGGAACATATATAACAACAAACCCAGCTAGTTTATAAAGTAGGCGAAAACTTTATATGCTTTACGGCCTTACTCTATGTTAGCTGAGGCGACCGGGTTTCTTCTGGTTATCCCACCCGGGAGTCCCAAGTAACCCACCCGATACACGATGACAGATACAAACATCAGAACCTATACGAACGAGCGAGAGACCGAGGGGGACGAAACCGCGTCGGTATCCGATGAGCGCGAGCGCTGCCCGGAGTGTGGCGGCCGACTGGTCTCGGACGACGAGCATGCCGAGACGGTCTGTACCGAGTGTGGTCTCGTCGTCGAGGAAGACGAGATCGACCGCGGCCCTGAATGGCGTGCGTTCGACGCCGCCGAGAAAGACGAGAAGTCCCGCGTCGGCGCGCCGACGACGAACATGATGCACGACCAGGGGCTGTCGACCAACATCGGCTGGCAGGACAAAGACGCCTACGGCCGGGCGCTCTCGAGCCGCCAGCGCCAGAAGATGCAACGGCTTCGCACCTGGAACGAGCGCTTCCGCACCCGCGACTCCAAGGAGCGCAACCTCAAGCAGGCACTCGGTGAGATCGACCGAATGGCATCCGCGCTCGGCCTCCCCGAGAACGTCCGCGAGACGGCGAGTGTCATCTATCGACGCGCACTCGAGGAGGATCTGCTGCCGGGCCGGTCGATCGAAGGCGTCGCGACCGCGTCGCTGTACGCCGCTGCCCGCCAGGCCGGCACGCCGCGCAGCCTCGATGAGATCTCGGCCGTCTCCCGCGTCGAGAAGATGGAGCTGACCCGCACCTACCGCTACATCATCCGGGAACTCGGCCTCGAGGTCAAGCCGGCCGACCCCGAACACTACGTCCCGCGGTTCGTCAGCGACCTCGATCTCTCGGACGAGACCGAGCGCATGGCCCGCGAACTGCTCGAGTCGGCCCGCCAGGAGGGCGTCCACAGCGGTAAGTCGCCGGTCGGCCTCGCGGCCGCGTCGGTCTACGCTGCCGCCTTGCTGACCAACGAAAAGGTCACCCAAAACGAGGTCAGCGAGGTCGCAAGCATCTCCGAAGTCACCATCCGCAACCGGTACAAGGAGCTGCTCGAGGCCTCTGATACGGCTGCACCTGCATAACGACCCTCCTTTTGACGGTCGCTCGCAGGCTGCCGCGGGTGGTATTTTCGACCGACTGGAACTGCGGCAATGTTTTTGACCTCTCGTGTGAAAGAGTGTGGCATGGATAAAACGACCGTCCAACTGTTGTGTCCCGAATGTGCGAAGGATTGGCAGGTTTCTCCGGACGAACTCCCCGCACCCGCTGACATGTTTCACTGCCCGAACTGTCACGCCTCACATCGCACTGCCGAGTTCATGCGGACGGATCGTGACCTTCAGACGCTGAAACAACTCGGTTAAGATCGTCGCTCCTCCGATTGGAGGGCAACCGTACTCATCGACCAGCGACAGCTATTGCGTCGACGAGTCACACCACTTCATCCGATCGGACGCTCGCTCCACGATCGGTACAAAACATGGGTGAGTTGCCGGCGTTGTTTTGCCCACGCGGATAGTCACTGGCCGCCTTCTGTGCGCCCGACACTCGAGTAGGAGCTTTTTAATACCCATCTCGATCCTCAGAAAATATAACGAAAGCCGCTATTACACCGGTAAACAAACGCCTAACACAGTTTCATCACCTGGTTCCGCTCACGTAATCACAGCATTCGAATCGTTTCCGCTGATGACACACCAATCATTTAACATAGGTTGCGTGTTAACGCGACTCAAGATAATAATATAACCCTGCAGTGGGTAGGAGTGGATGGTTATGAAGAAGCAGGAGCTCATTCACCTTCACGGCCTTCTTGCGGAGGTATCAAACCAGTGTGCAGAGTGGGATGACTGCCAGATCGACCTCGAAGAATACGAATCACGAGGCATTCGGCCAACATCCATCCACAAATCAAAGACCGACCACAAAGCTGCTGTTTTTGCGCTCGCCGGGGGAATCACGAAGAACATGCGGGAAGGGGAGCAGGAAGCAGTCGCCGCAACTGCGGACTAAGAATATCGTCGCATCCTCCGATCGTCATTACTGACGACTGGCAAGACTCGTTGGACGATTCGGAGCTGGCAACTCTCTATTGAGTCCTCGCACTGGAAGGCATCGAATCGCTGAACAAAAACTGGGAATCAGACCGTCACTCGACTAGATCCTCGAACTCGGGAAGGATCTCGTCGTCGTCGTCCTCTGTCTCCTCCGTCTCGTCGGTTGATTCCGTATCTGTCGACTCGTCGGTCGCGTCCTCGTCAGCCGGTTCCTCTTCGATGACCTCGACCTCTGTCACCTCGAGTGGAATGTTCTCGAGGCGCTGACCGATTTCCTTTCGTGCGATCCGCGAGGCGTGTTCCTCACGTTCGACGTTGAAGACGGTCATCTCCAACTCGAGTGCGACGAGTGCTTCGTCGGCCGCGATAAACGCGGGCGGGAGTTCCTCTCCGGATGGAGAGGTACGCTCGCCCATGTTGATCTCGACGTAGTTTAGATCAGGGTTCAACATCTCTCCCGTCTTCGAGATGGCGATCCGGATCGCCTCATCTTCCGTCTCGACGTCGAAGACCGGCACGGCGGCTTCAACGACCACCCTGCAATTCATACCGTGACATTGGATGGCCTACAGTAAGAAGGTTCGCCTCGCACGAGCTCTCACCGCCCATCTCACTGTGAGATCCAATGCAGCAATAGTCGAGCAGTTGATAGCTCGGCGGTGGGTCGAAAGGCAAAAGCCCACACCGTCGAAGGGTTGGACGAATGGAGACGGGGACGATTTCGATCGACGAACTCGCCGGTGGCTTCGATCTGTACCGAACGCTCGAGAGCGGCCAGAGCTACCTCTGGCAGCGCTCTGACGGTGAGATGTACGGCGGCACACCGGCACCCGACGCGTGGTATACGACGGTCGTCGGCGGATCAACGGGCACCAGGGACGTGATCCGTGTGCGGACTCACGACGGCTGTCTCGAGTGGGAGTCGACGACCGACGCCGAGCCGATCGTTCGCCGGTTGTTGCGCCTCGGCGACGATCTCGAGGCGATCGTCGCGGCCGGGCCGGATGATCCGCTGCTCCGCGAGGCATACGAGGCCCACCGTGGGATGCGACTCGTAGCTGATCCGTCCTTCGGCTGTCTCATCTCGTTTATTTGCTCGGCCCAGATGCGCGTCGGACGGATTCACACGATGGTCACGACGCTGGCACGGGAGTACGGTGACGAAGTCGCGTTCGACGGCGAGACCTATCACGCGTTCCCGACGCCGGAACAACTCGCGACCGCGACTGAGGCTGATCTTCGCGACCTCGGACTGGGCTACCGCGCCCCCTACGTCGTCCGCACGGCAGAAATGGTCGCAAACGGTGAGGCCGATCCGGACGCTGCGCGGGACCTCGAGTACGAGGACGCACGCGAGTACCTGACGCAGTTCGTCGGCGTCGGCGACAAGGTGGCCGACTGCGTCTTGTTGTTTTCGCTTGGGTTCGACGAGGCGGTCCCGCTCGATACCTGGATCAAGTCGGCAGTCGAGGAATACTATCCGGACTGTGATCGCGGTTCCTACGCTGCCACCTCACGGGCGCTGCGCGACCGTCTGGGCGGCGAGTACGCCGGCTACGCCCAGACGTACGTCTTCCATCATCTCCGAACCGGGGAGTGATAGGCCGCCCACCCTAGCTGGATCGCTCGGAACTGTTTTGTGAACGAAGTGTCAATTTCCGATATGGTCACCGCGTCGGTTGTCGGCCTCATTGCGACTGCGGGATTCATCGGCGCGCTGGGCATCCTGATCAAGCACTTCGGGATGGTCCAGTTGATCGCGGGCTACGATCCGGATCGCGTCACCGACGTAGAGGGGCTCGCTGAGTTCGTCGGAACGAACGTCCTGTACGTCGCGGCGCTCGTTCTGCTCGTCGCGGTCGTCGAGGCAACAGCACCTGATAGATCCGATTCAGTCTGGATCGCGTTCGTCGCCGGTGTCGGGCTGCTCGCTGTCAGAATGATTCGCGGTGCTCGCCGTTACGAGAGCGACGAGTGACTGACGGTCGCTAGTCTTGACATCCTCCTCCGCGTTCACGCGGAGGAATCCCGAGCGGTGGGAGTTTCAGGTTTGCAACCATGGATACCGCCACTTTACGGGAGTTTGCATCTAACCCAGTCGTCGTGGTCGGTGGCTGACTGGCGTTCACGAGAACGGAGTTCTCGTGCAGCCCATCAGAAATCTTCGATTTCTGAGGACGGTGCCAAACCGCCGTTACTCCTATCCTCAGCGTCATTGACTCCCAGTTGTTGTTTTTGCCAGCAGGGAGTCACTGACACGTTGACAGACTTGGAGGTATCGTCGTGCTTTCTCAGGCCGACGGGCACAAGACGAACCCTTCGTGGATTTGCGTTCACCGCGTCGGCATTTCGGATACTGCCTCGTTACGAGGGCGGACAGGCCGTGGTTCGAAAATCGGAGATTTTCGTCATCACGAGAGAGCAAAGCTCTCTCGAACGACTTCCGAAGGTGGTTCGAAATCCGCTCCATTCCGACCTGACCTTGCCATTGTGTAGGGGTTCCTGTGAGTTGAATGTTTAGGATTGGAAACTCGGCTATGCTATTGTCGGTGGAACGTATCATTGAGTGACAGCGCGTATCCACGGCGTGAACGCCGTGGTATTGCGCCTGTTCAGCGTATAATCCTCGCGCCCGGTCATGGCCCAGTAGACTTGTGAGACGATCGTGATCGTGAACACGATAGGCAGCGCTACAGCGAGCAACTCTCGAATCGTCGCGCGGCTGCTCGAGAAACCGAGAGATTCCTCTTCGAAGCGGTCGATGATGCCATCAGCGGTCCTTCAGTAGCGAATTTCGAATCCGTCCTCGCTCTGTGGCTCCTCGTATTCGACTTCGACGTCATCGACCTCGGCCGCGGGACTGCCTGTGTGACACCACTCGATCATCGACTCGACCGCGTCTTCAGGGCCTTCGAAGGCTGCCTCGACGCGGCCGTCCTCGAGATTTTCCACCCAGCCGTCGACGCCCTTCTCGCGGGCTGTATCGCGTGTGTTCGCGCGATAGTAGACGCCCTGTACGGTTCCGGAGACGAACACGTGTGCGCGAGTCCGTTCTGTCATACGCGAGTCGTCGGCTTCGACCGGCAAAAATCCGGGTCCATTCGAGCGGGGTCGGAACCCGCTGTGGCGATCAGAATTCAGTGCCGCACCGCGCCCGCTGTCCGTCGTCGATCGGATGTTTCACCTTCCGAACGTTCGTGATCAGGTCCGCGCGGTCCTCGAGATACGACGGCGCAGTGTGGCTTCCCGATAGCACCAGTTCGAGATCGTCCGGCTTTGCGTCGATGAGCCCGTGGACGTCGTCCTCGGAGAGTAGCCCGCGATCCGCGGCATAGAGCACCTCGTCCAAGATTAGCATGTGCATCCCCGCTTCCGGCTCCGCATTGAGGTCGATCGGCTCGTCGAGGGCGGCGTCGTCGGCCGCCTCGAGCAGTTCATGGGCGCGCTCGAGACCCGCCTGCGCTTCGGCCTCGTGGTCGGCCTCGTCGCTGCCGTCTGCCATTCCGTGCCAGCCGTAGTGACCAAGATTCTCATAGCTGATGCCGGGAAGGGCAGTGATCGCGTTGTACTCGCCACGAACCGCGTCAACGCTCGAGGCACCACCCTTCATGAACTGTAGCATGTGGACACGGTAGCCGTGGCCAGCGGCGCGCATGCCCATACCGAGCGTCGCGGTCGTCTTCCCCTTGCCGTCGCCCCACCAGACCTGCACGAGGCCAAACTCCTCGGGGGCGGCTGGCTCGATCCGCTCGGCTTCGGGCGTCCGTCCCTGTCCGGGCGTGTTTTCGATCGGTTCGTCGGATGACTGGTCGTTACTCATATCCGACCGATCGAACTGAGCGGACATGTAGTTGGCCACTCGCTATCTGCTGGGTCGGTAACACGCCGAACCAAACACGTCTTTACTACTGGCTGCAAATCAACCGTTAGCAATGGCTCTCGAGGGGTTACCATCCGGCGAGACACCCGAGCTCGAGCGTGTCCTTGCCGCACTGGATGACGACGGCTGCCGGGAGATCATCGCGGTTCTCGAGACACCGAAAACCGCCACCGAGATCGCAGCGGCAGCGGATCTCCCGCTGTCGACGACCTATCGAAAGCTCGATCAGCTGACAAAGGCTGGGCTCGTCAGCGAACCCCTTGGCGTTCGGCAGGGCCGCCACCAGATGTCGCGGTACGTGATCGATTTCAATCGTATCACGATCGGCCTCAACGACGAAGAGACGTTTCGCATCGATGTCGATCGCTCGGGCGGTCGATCGCTCGGTATCTGGTCGAACGCTGGCCGGGACTCGTCAACCACCCCGCCCTGAACGCGTCGGCCGCCGAACGAGGCAGGAACGTACTCGAGCCCTGGCTGGTGGCGTGTTCGATCAGGCGTTTTCTGTGTCGGGTGCCTGCGCCTCGAGCGAGTCGAGGGCGGTGACGACAGCCCTCACGTCACGTTCCGTGACAATCTGGGCACCGAAGAGAATCACGTACGGGGCGTCCGATGGAATTTGATCGTCAGACACGTCGGATTGGGAACCGCCCGGGAACCCAGGTCCGGGGACGCCGCCCGGTGTTGCGTTTCCGCGCGGCGTCTCGTTTTGCATCATCTGCTGGTCAGCCGTCGTGTTTCCGCCCGGTAGTTCGCCCGCCGATTCGTCGACTGGCACACCAGCCATCGCCAGGAATACCGTTTCGCTGTCACCACACTGGGAAAAGAGCTGGCTCAGGAACACGTACTCGGCGGTCCTGAACAGCTGCTGGCCGCCGTCGGTACACTGCTCACCGACCTCGAGTTCCTCGAGATACTGGTCGAGGGCCTCCTCGAGGTCGGAGCCCAGTTCCGTCGTCACGTACACTTCGATGCCGGGAACGTCCCAACTGGCGATGAACGCGTCGAGATCCGGCGCGGCCCAGATCGAGGGACCGATGCTGGCCGGCGTGGTGTCGACGTCGCTCCAAGCGGCCGGAATCGTGACTTCGATGGTTTCGGTGTCGTCGGTGACCGTCTGCTGGTCTTCGTACTCCTGATCGTCGTCGACATGCTCTCTGTCCCGTTCGTGCTCCCGGTCAGATTGCCCGTGTTCCCCGTGTGAACCGCCGGCGGGCCACTCGTGATCGCGCTGTGCGGCCGCTGTCTGGACTGCCGCGAGTGTCCCCAGTCCTGTCAATGTGGTCCCCACCGCACGGAGAGTGGACCGTCGATCGATCGTCGGCCGTGACGAGTCGGTGTCGTCGCTCATGCACCCCATCGCACACCAGCAGGGGTAAGAAAGCCAATTCACGCTCGGAGAGACAGTCAAATCTCGAAAACTATGAGCGCACGTGACGAAGCGACGCCACCCACAATCAGCTTCCGGCATTCCGGTTCAGTCTGGGTCGACGATGTCCGCATCCGTCGGTCCCTGTCCGTCGAACTCTTCGACGAACGCATCGAGCCTTTCGGGGTCCGACGCGCCCGGGAGTTCGGTCTCCGCCGTGCGACAGTCGGCGTCGACGCCGAGCCGGTCACAGACCAGGTCAGCCGTCACCTCGGCCATCGCCCGGTAGGTCGTCAGTTTTCCGCCGACGATGCTACAGCAGTTCTCGACGCCCTCGTCGGCGTGCTCGAGCAGGTGAAATCCTCTCGAGATGCCGCGTCCGCTATGGGCGGCTTCCTCGGGTTCGTACAGCGGCCGCACGCCCCACCACGTCCGGACGTGTTCGGCGTCGGCAACCGGCGGGAGCATCGCTGCACACTCGTCGATCGTTCGCTCGAGTTCCCAGTCGGCCCGCTCGTAGTCGTCGGGATCGTCGACCGGCACGCTCGTCGTCCCGAGGACGGCCTGTCCGTCATGTGGCACGATGATATCACCGTCGTCGGGGTCGCGACACCGGTTGAGCACTGGCTCGAGACCCTCGTGTTCGACCGAGACCATGACACCCCGGGTCGGCCGCATCGCGACGGTGACGCCGGCCAGTTCGGCGACGTGGCCAGCGTGGGGACCGGCCGCGTTCACGACGTAACGCGGGTGAATCGTCTCGTTCGCGTCACCGCCGAGCGTGACGCTCGTCACCCGCCCGCGCTCGACGGTCATCGACGTGACCGGCGCGTGTGTACCGATTCGAGCGCCGTGCTCACGGGCGTCGACCGCGTTAGCAGCGACCAGCCGGGACGGAACGACGACGCCATCCGGGACCCACATCGCCCGTTCGACATCGGCGGCGAGGTTCGGGACTGCCTCGCGAGCGGTCGCTCCGTCGATCACGTCGGTCGGGATGCCAACGTCGTCGCAGGCAGCGCGCTTTGCGTCGAAGTACGCCGGGTCGTCGTCGACGAGTTGGACGAACAGACCCCGCGTGTCCCGGATACACGCTCCGGCAATCGCACGGAGGGTGCGGTTTTCCTCGAGACATTCCCTGGCCTCCGGCCCGTCGGCCTCGGCGTAGCGAGCGCCGCTGTGGAGCAGGCCGTGTGAGCGGCCGGAGGTGCCGGCCGCGAGTCCGTCTCGCTCGACAAGTGTGACGTCAACGCCTCGCAACGCGAGGTCTCTGGCGATTCCCGTTCCGGTCGCGCCGCCGCCGATAACGAGGACGTCCGGGTAACTCTCCATACGTGCTTGTTTGACTCGAGACGGAGATACCTTTCACCGAATGACCTGGGACAGATTCAATCGTCTGCAGCCGCTTTCTCCGCGAACTTCTTCCGGACCTTCTCGACTTTCGGCGCGGCGTGCATCCGACAGTAGGCGTCGGTCGGGTTCTTTTCGAAGTAGTTCTGGTGGTACTCCTCGGCCTCGTAGAAGGTGTCAAGCGGTTCGATTTCGGTCACGATCCCCTCGTAGACGCCTTCCTGTTCCAGTTCCGCAGCGAACGCCTCGGCGGTCTCGAGTTGTGCGTCGCTGTGTGCGTAGATCGCCGACCGGTACTGAGAGCCCACGTCCGGGCCCTGACGGTCCTTCGTCGTTGGATCGTGGATCGTAAAGAAGACCTCGAGTAAGTCCTCGTAGGCGATCTGATCGGGATCGTATTCGATCTGGACGACCTCTGCGTGACCGGTCTTGCCGGAACAGACCTCTCGGTAGCCCGGGTCCTCAGTGTGACCGCCAGCATAGCCCGAGGTCACCGATTCGACGCCCTCGAGTTCTTCGAAGGCCGCCTCGATACACCAGAAACACCCGCCGCCGAACGTGGCTCGTTCCATACTTGTTCTGAAGGCATCCGCGAGGAAAGATGTGACGGGGACCGGGATCAAAAACCGATCGTCGATTCGCCGAACCGTCACCGTGTCCGAAAGGATTTGATGGTGGCCGTCAAACGCCGGAGTATGTCTTGGGATACAGTCCGACTCGAGTGGGACGGAGACGTTGCAACACTGACCGTCGACCGACCCGATGCGCTGAACGCGTTGAACATCGAGACGCTCGAAGCAATGGGAGAAGCACTCGAGGAAGCCGCCGAGGAGGGCGCTCGCGCGCTCGTCCTGACGGGGGCTGGCGATGCGTTCATCGCCGGTGCCGACATCAAATATATGCAGGACCTCTCCACGGCGGAGGGCGAAGCGTGGGGCGCACTCGGCCACGACGTCGCCGACGCGCTCGAGGCCTTCCCCGCGCCAACGATCGCCGCGATCAACGGCTATGCGTTCGGTGGCGGCTGCGAGATGGCGATGGCCTGCGATCTGCGGGTCGCGGCCGAGTCGGCACTGATCGGCAACACCGAGATCGATCTCGGGATCATCCCCGGCTGGGGTGCCACCCAGCGGCTGCCGCGACTAGTTGGCGACGAGACCGCACGCCGGATGATCTTCCTCGGCGAGCGCCTCGATGCCGAGTCGGCCGCCGAAGTGGGACTCGTCGGCGAAGTCGTTGCTGACGACGAACTCGAGGACGTCATCGATGAACTCGCTACCCGTCTCGCCTCGAAGCCGGCCTTTGCGATGCAGACTGCCAAACAGGCGATCAATCAGACCCACGAAGGGTCCCAAGAGAGCGGTATCGCGTACGAAAAGCGCGCCTTCGCGAGCCTCTTCGGGACGCACGACCAGCGCGAGGGGATGTCGGCGTTCGTCGAGGACCGAGAGCCGGACTTCGAATAGCGCGTCTAGCGATCGGCGACGCACCAGGTCAGGACCACGCCGTCGTCGAGTCGGTCAACCGACTCGAGATCGAGCGATGGAAATTCCGTGACGAACCCCTCACCGTCGGCCAGCGTCGGGGCGTCGCGGCCGCCGATAATTTTCGGCCCGATGAATACCCGGAGTTCATCGACCAGCCCGGCGTCGAACAGCGAAAAGATTAGTTCGCCGCCGCCTTCGACCATGACTTGCTCCAGTCCTTGTTCCTGCAGCGTTGCGAACGCACGGAGGAGATCGACCCGCTCGTCGCCCGCGGTGACCAACTCGGCGCGACCGGCGAGGGCTGCGCGGCGCTCGACGGATGCGGCCTCGCTCAGACAGACGTAGGTCGTCGCCGCGTCGTCGAGGATCGCTGCATCTGTGGGGGTCCGGCCACTCGAGTCCACGACCACGCGTGCGGGGTTTGCCGGGCGGTCGTTCTCGCGGCGCTGTGCGCGCAGCGTGTCGTCTTTGACGATCAGGTGTGGGTCGTCTGCGAGGACAGTCCCGACACCGACCACGACGGCGTCGCTGTCCGCCCGGAGTCGGTCGACGCGTTCGAAATCGGCTTCGCCGCTGATCGCAATCTGTTCGCGTCGACGCGAGGAGAGCTTACCGTCCGCACTCATGGCGGCGTTGACGACGACGTGCATACCCGTGGTGAGGTGGCTGTGGTAAAGAAATCCCCGTGTCTCGAGATCCTGCCAGCCGAATTCAACGCAGTTGTCGACAGGCATCCCGTATATATGGCACTACATAGTATACAATACAGAACATATAAACGACTTATCCGGTCTCGCTGGAGCACTGCAACAGAAAGCACGTGACGACCGGGAACTTCGCGATCGACGACGCGGTATCGTTCGACCACCGACATATCGACCTCGAGAAACGGGACGACATCTACGTCATCGGTGACGTTCACGGCTGTCTGGACGCGCTCGAGGATCTTCTAGAGACGCTCGACCTTGCCGATAACGACCTCGCCGTGTTCGTGGGGGATCTGGTTCGAAAGGGACCGGAGAGCAAGGCCGTCCTCGATCGCGTCAGGCAGTCGCCACGGCTGCTGTCGGTGAAAGGGAACAACGAGCAGAAGCTTATCGACGGGGAGAAGTCGCTGTCGTCGCTTGACCTGGCTGACCAGCAGTACCTGAAGTCACTGCCGACGGCGATTTCGTGGGATGGTGGCCTCGTCGTCCACGGCGGCGTCGATCCGAACCGACCGCTGTCGGCACACGCCACCGATGACCTCCTGACGATGCGAGCACCGGACGGCGACGGCTACGACGGTCCGTTCTGGTTCGAGACCTACGAGGGGCAGCCGCGGGTCTTTTTCGGCCATACTGTCCTCGATACGCCGATCGACCGAGAGTGGGCGGTCGGCCTCGATACCGGCTGTGTTTACGGTGGGGAACTTACCGCGTACGACGTTCGACGCGATCGCTTCCACAGCGTTTCTGGGCCTGATCACGTCGAACGCTCGGCCGCGAAAATTGTCGCGCTTGGCGATAGCTGAGGTGGACGATTCGGTGACATCCTCGCCCGTCCTAAAGGACGGGGCTTCCTACAAGGGAAGCCTCGTGTCGAGGGAGGTTTCAGGACTCAAAGACCGCAAGCGTCGTCTGTCGGGATTGCCGACTCGGCGAGCGGTGTCCTGTGGCCGTGTCACAACGGCTCCCATCCCGTGGCGAGTCATCGCGCTCCGGTTTCCAAGGAACGCTCTCTCCCCACGGGTCAATGCGACCAGCAATGTTTGCTGCTGCGTTGATATCCGCCTGATACTCCGTCACCCAACACTCCACGTTCGTACACGTGAACTCAGCTTGCGATCCACGACGGCCGATGTGGCCGCAAGCGTGGCACGTCTGAGACGTGTAGCGCGGGTTCACGAACTCGACTGGGACACCGGCTTCGAGGGCTTTGTCCTCGATACGGTCGGTGATCCGGGCAAACGCCCACGAGTGCAAGCGTCGATTCATGTACTTCCCGTAATCCAGATTCTCGCGGATGTACGACAAGTCCTCAAGAACGATCACTGGATCCTCAAAGGACTCGGCGTATTCGACGGCTTCTCGAGACGCCTTCTCGACGATGTCCGTCAGGGTGTTCTGGTAGTGGTCGAAGCGTTCGTCCACGCGCCACTGCTCGGCGTCACGCTCTTGGAGGCGTTTCAGCGTCGTGTACATCTCCTTACGGAGTGCTCGCGAACGACCGCCGTCGTAGATGTACGGTTGAGTCGGAGTATCGTTCTGACAGGCACAGCCCGTCAGAAGCTTGGACTCACCGATATCGAAACCAATTCGGGTCGGATCGTCCGGGATCTCTGGGTCGGCGACCTCGTACTCGACGGTGACGTGCAGCACCCAATTCGTGCGGCACTGTTGCAGTCGGAACTCACCGACTGTCGCGTTCTCGTCGAGCAGGTCGAACCACAAGGATTCCTGTTCGGGATTGATCCGGAGCGGAATCCAGAAAGCGTTCCCACGTCCGGCCTGTGGAACACGCCAGCAGAACTCGCACACACGGTCGTCGGAGTGGTCGATTCGAAATCCCCGGTTCGTGAACCGTACCGGATGGTCGTCTTCGAGTTCCGACGCGTTGTACGTCCGCCGGAGTTGTGGGACGTAGTTCTTGAGCGCGTCCTTCGCGTAGGACGTGAGGGTGTAGCCGGTAACAACATCGTTGACCGCCGACTGCGTGTCCGCGCCACTCTCGAAAGCGTCAGAAAGCGCACGGTGGTAGGTCGCCACAGTCCGCTCGAGACGTTGCTCTTTGCCCGTCGTAGGCGGAGCAAGCGTAGCTTCGAGGGTTTTCGTGACGGTTGTTTCGGCGACCATTCGACAGTACAGTCTACGCAATCGGTGCACATTAATTGCACGAATATGATAATCATGTGTGAGCAAATCAATTCGGTTCGAGGTAGACGACGAACAGCACGAGCGGTTGAAAGAGATCAAAAACAAACGCGGTTACACCTGGAAGGGGCTGATGCTCGAAGGTGCGGAAGCGTTGGACACCGGGGAGCAGTAGCAGGGCGAGTCGAGACACGAACGAACGCGATTCCTCCCCGTCGTGAGCAACGGGGTTTCCTCGCTACCACAAGATGAGCGAGGGACACACGACGGAGAACGACGAGGGAAGCGAGGAATCGGACGACAAACGGCACGACTCGATGACCGACGGCGCGAACCCGGAGACAGTTTCGTTTCGGTCGATGCTGGACGAGACGAGCGAAAACGGCGACTCGAGCGCACCCGACCAGTCGACGGACGGGAACGCTGAAGACGGGATGCTCCCCGCCGACAGCGAATCGGCTGCACGGCTCGATCCAGTTGAGGACGGCGGACTTGATCGATCTGCTGACGACAACTCGATGGCAGCCGACGAAGTCGAATCGGCGACACTCGATGCGACGACCACAGACGACGGCACGGAGTCCGACACCGCGAGCCATGCCGTCGATCTCTCGGAGCCATCCTATTACCTGAACCGCGAACTCAGCGAACTCGCCTTTCAGCGGCGCGTCCTCCACGAGGTGCTCGACGACGACAAGCCGCTACTAGAGCGTGTGAAGTTCCTCGCGATCGTCACGACGAACTTAGACGAGTTCTTCCGCAAGCGCATCGGCGGCCTGAAACAGCAGATTGCGGCCGGCGTCACCGAGGAGACACCCGACGGACGCACGCCCCGCGAGCAGTGGGCCGACTCCCTCGAGGAGGCCCGACCGTTGTTCGAGCGCCAAGCCGAGTGTTATCGCGAGAAGATCCGGCCCGCACTGGCCGATGAAGGAATTCACATCGTCGACTACGACGACCTCACCACTGCCGAACGCCAACACCTGCGCGAATACTTCGAGAGTTCCGTCCTGCCAACGCTGACGCCGCTGACGTTCGACCCGGCTCATCCGTTCCCTTTCATTTCGAACCAGAGCCTTTCACTTGCGGTTCTGACACGGGAACGGCCCGATGCCGAACTCACCTTCTCGCGGGTGAAGATTCCCCGTAACCAGCTCCGATTCGTCCAGCTTGGCGACGACACGCGGTACGTCTTGCTCGAGGACATCGTTCGAGCCAACCTCGAGTTGCTCTTCCCGGACGTCGAAATCGTCGATACCGCGCTGTTCCGAGTCACGCGCAACGCAGAGGTTCGGCGTAACGAGGAAGTCGCCGAGGATCTGATCGAGATGATCGAGGAGGTCATCGAAGAGCGACGGTTCGCGACTGCCGTTCGACTCGAGATCGAACGCGACGCGCCCGAGGCGGTCCGTGAGATTCTAACCCGCGAACTCGATCTCGACGAGCGGGAAGTGTTCGAACTCGACGGTCCCCTCGACTATCGGGATTTCGCGGAGCTAACAGAACTCGACCGACCGGATCTGAAACTCCCAGAATGGTCACCACAGCCCCATCCACGGCTCAAGCGGGCCGACGACGGCATGACCGTCTTCGACGTGATCAGCAACGACGACGTGCTCGTCCACCACCCCTACCACTCCTTCGAGGGAACCGTCCAGCGATTCCTCGAGGCCGCGGCCAACGATCCCGACGTGCTCGCGATCAAGGCGGCGATCTACCGGACCGCCAGCGACTCACAGATCATCGAGAGCTTGCTCGAGGCCGCGCGCAACGGCAAGCAAGTCGCCGTCATGGTCGAGCTCAAAGCCCGCTTCGACGAGGAGAACAACCTCGAGTGGGCGAAAAAACTCGAAGAAGAAGGGATTCACGTCGCCTACGGGACGATCGGCTACAAGACCCACACGAAAACGTCGCTGGTCGTCCGCCAGGAAGACGACGGGGTGCGACTGTACTCCCACGTCGGCACCGGCAACTATCACTCAGAGACCGCCAAGCACTACGAGGATATCGGCTTGCTGACGGTCGATCGAGACGTGGGACAGGACCTCGTGAAGTTATTCAATTACTTCACGGGTCACTCGATGCACCGCGACTACCGGAAGCTCTTGATTGCGCCCGGGAACATGCGCGAGCGCTTCGTTGAGCTCATCCGGGCCGAAGCCGAACGTGCCCGCAACGGCGAGGACGCCCGTATCGTCGCCAAGATGAACCGGCTCGAGGATCCCGCAATCGTCCGCGAACTCTACGAGGCATCGATGGCTGGCGTCGACATCGATCTTATCGTCCGTGACATCTGCCGGCTCCGGCCTGGCCTCGAGGGGATCAGCGAGACGATCGACGTCTACAGCATCGTCGGCCGCTTTCTCGAACACTCCCGAATCTTCTATTTCCAGGCAGGCGGCGAGGACCGATACTACACCGGCTCGGCCGACTGGATGACCCGCAACCTCGATAGCCGGGTCGAGGCGATTACGCCGATCGAAGCACCACGGCTGCAAGACCGCCTCGAGACGATCCTCGAGACGCTGCTGTCGGACAACCAGAACCGATGGGTGATGCGCTCTGACGGGAGCTACGAGCGATGTCGTCCCGATGGGGACGGTTCGACGACGAATGTCCACGAGACATTCATGCGAAAGTCGCTTGACGACGGACAGACCGATCTCCGGCCATAGTAACGCCGGGCACGTACACGCTGGAGTGGACACAGCCGTCTCGCTTGCGGTCGCCGCTTTGGGTTTGTAGTCCTGCAGTCAAGATTCTGCATTGCTGTCGAACCGACAGCCGTCTGTGACATTCGTATGGAGTGGCTGGGACTGATACAAACCTCTCAATAGCACAACTAGCAGTGGCTTTGTACGTGCCGTTGGTCGGTTCGCATACGCGACTCCACGAACTCATGACCGGATCCACCAGCGGCTACGACGACCGGACCACCCGACAGCGACTTGCCACGGCCACACAGTACGAGCAGGACACGTTCGCCTTCGAGTCGACTGTCGTCCGATACGAGGACGGACCGGATCGGTGTACGATCGCGCCACGCGAGTGTTCCGAAACCGAGCGGTTGACCAAGTGGCTGTCGGTTGATCTCGAGGCGGTCGTCGATCTTGACGAGTTGCGCTAGCGACACGCCGCTCCAGATGTACGGAGTGGAATATCTATATAGTCCTATGGTTGGTAATTGTTATCGATAGAGGAATAACATCTCGAAGGTGCCGAAAACGGCATACATAGTCGCTCTATCGCCAATCTCGCCATCACCATATCGCTCTATAGTCTGGGGGATTTATATTGTTGTAGTAGAAAGCGCCGCGTATGGAGACGCGAAAGGTCCAGATGACTGGTGGGTCGACGTATACTGTTTCGCTGCCGAAAACGTGGGCGACCGAGAACGACGTCAGTAGCGGGACGACAGTCGAATTCTATCCCGAAGGTGACGAACTGCTCTTGACCCCCGAGCGGGAAACTCGACGACAGAAGGGGTCGATCGATGTCTCCGGTCTCGAGGACGAACAGCTGATGCGAGCCGTGATGACGATGTACGTCAGCGGCTTTGACATTATCAAGCTTGAGGCGGGCCGGATCTCGACCGACCAGCGAAGCGCGATTCGCGACGCGACCCAGCGTCTCGTCGGCGTCGAAGTCTTAGAGGAGACAAGCGACAGCGTCGTGATTCAGGACTTGCTCGATTCCGCCGAGCTCTCGATCGTCAACGCGGTCACGCGGATGCGACTGATCGCCCAGTCGATGCTCGAAGACGCCGTCCGTGCGCTGGTCGAAAACGACGATGACATCGCCCACGACGTGATCGAGCGCGACGACGATGTCGACCGACTCTGGCTCGTCGTCTCGCGAATCTTCCGGGCGACGCTTCGCTCACCCCGTGCTGTCGAGGAACTGGGCGTCTCCCGGGAGGACTGTTTCGACTTCCACTCGAGTGCCCGCCAACTCGAGCGGATCGCCGACCACGCCGTCAAGATCAGCGACATCGCGCTCAAACTCGACGACCTCCCGGCAGACGTCGCCGACGCGATCCATGGCCTCCACGCCGAAGCCGGCAGTGTCTTCGAACAGTCGATGGACGCGCTGTTTGCCGAGGAAGCCGATGAGGCAAACCGGCTCGGCCACGACGCGCTTGCGGCCGTCGTCGAAATCGACGAACACACCCGCAGAATCGACGACAAACTCCGCGATCTCGAGCCCGCACAGGCCCAGTCGCTCGGGCTGATCGTCGACTCGCTGTCCCGAAGCGCCGACTACGGCGGCAACATCGCCGAAACGGCACTCCAGAAGGCCGCACCGCGGCCCTAACTGCTTCCGGTCATCGCCATTTTCTCCAGTCGCTCACGCTACTTCGCTTACTAAGCCTCATCAATAGGCTGGCTATCAGATTTGGTACTCGAGTCCGAGAGCCGAAGGGGCGCGTGACAGTGGTATCGCTGCCGATACTGAGCGGCGAGGAGAGATGACTCTCGTCGACCACGAGGAACAATCGGAGAACAGTTCAATTCGGCAGAGTCGGCGTTATTCGACGAGGACGGCGTTGACCTGACCGGTCTGTCCGGGACGGGACGTGACACGTGCCTGTCCTTCCGAGGTCTCGATGACGGCACCCTTCGTGATGATGTTCCGGCGGACGTAGTTCGGGTTCGCGTCGTTCTCGACGACGTCTTCGATCTCTGTGGAGACCGTTTCACCGCCTTTGTTGACGCTTGCGACGTCCGTCGCGAGCGCACGCGTCTTCGTGCCGTTGCCGCGAACGTCGACGGTGCGGAATCGTGGCTCGCCGACCTCCGTTTCGGTTGGCAGCCGACCGAGTTCGTCTTTGCGGCGCTTTCGAACGTTCTTCAGTCGACCACCGGTTCGCTTGCGCGTAGAGCGTCCCTGATCTTGCATACCAGATCAAAATCTTGGCGTCTACTTGAATGCACTGCTACGAAATTCCACCTGAGATTCGGTTGCTGTTGCCTCGTGTTGACGAATCAGTGTGCTCGAGACGGTTCCGGCATCGCAGCAGCAAGCGAAACCGCCGGTTTCGCGGACGATGAGAGTGTGACACTCCCTCGAGTGAGAGGGGCAAAGCAGCCGAAAAGCGCAGTAGGACAGGGATACAGCACCGTTTCGTCTGGGCGACGCCCCGCGATAACCGGCCTACTGGCGGCAGGTACAGGTCGGCAGCGATTACGAGGTGTGTTACCTACTGTCTTCTCGTCGTACGGGCTCGAGAGATCATAATCACGACTCCCTCAGCCACCAATGACCCAGCAATACATTCGAGACGACGACCGGGTCCACACTGGAAGACGTCGATTTGTCGGATCCATCGCTGCGACTGGCGCGGCTATCGGACTGAGTGGACTGGCAACTGCAGACACGAACGAGGGATTCCCCCCACCGGGCATCACTGAATGGGGGCGGTCAGTCAGTCTCGGAAACGGCGAAGCGACGCCGTTTACCACCGTTACACCGTCAGGACGCCCAAAATATCACGGCCTCTTGATGGAGCGGGCCGTCCTCGAGGGGCTCCCATCGACCGACGCACTTGCAAACTCCGGTGAGGACGACTACACCGACAAGTACGGCCCGAACGGTAAGTCGACGATCATACACCACAAATGGTCCCAAGAATTCTTCGTTCCGTTTCCGGAGACGGATTCGACACCAGTAACATTCCTCGGGCTGAACTGGAACCCAGGAGGTCATCCGCCAGATGGCGTCTGGACGGTGCCCCACTTCGACGTTCACTTCCATATGTTGTCGACTGAGACCGTCGACGAAATCACTGGGCCGGCCGCGCCGACCTACGATCTCCCGGCCAAATACATCCCCGAGGGATACACTCGGAATCCAATCGTCGACGAACGGGTCATCACCGACATGGGCGAACACCTGGTCGATCCTACCGTCCCCGAGATGACCGGTGGGACGTTTACGAACACGCTCATCTGGGGGGCCGCCGACCCGGACGCCGATGGGACTGCGGCGCTATCGTTCGTCGAGCCGATGCTCACCCGAGCGTATCTTCGCGAGCATTCCGGGATCGATCGGCGGGCGATCGCACAGCCCGAAACGTACGCCAGAGCCGGCCGCTATCCGACCGCGTACGCAGTCCGTGACCTCCCGGAGCAGGATGCGATTGCAGTCACTATCGAAAACTTCGATCAATTCGAGGGGGACAACTGCCGATAGTCGCCCTCACTCGTCGGGAACCAAACAGTATGCGTGACCACGCTCCTCGAGCACCGTCTCCTCGTCCTCGTCGTAGTAGTTCGAGAAGACGCCGCGTTCGGCGTAGTAGAGTCGCCCGTCGTGGGGGATCGCACCGCTGGTCACGTGGCCACGGTTGTTGACCCGCCAGCGGCGGTCGCCAGTTGCTCTGTCGAGTGCATACAGGTTCGTATCGTAGGATCCGACGAGGATCGTGTCGGCAGTCGCCGTGATCGAGCCGATGACGGTACCACCGACGTACGCCGACCAGCGTTCGTCGCCGGTTGCAGCGTCGAGCGCACGGACGTGGCGGTCGTCGCCACCGACGTAGACGATACCCTGCTCGGGGTCGATCGCCGGATTCGACATGACGACATCGCCGGTGTCGATCGACCACTCCTCGCTACCGTCTTCGAGATCGAGCCGATAAAAGCGGCCATCCCAGGAGCCGACGAACGCCGCGCCGTCGTAGACCGGGATCGTCCCCTTGATCTGTGCTCCGAGGTTGAATCGGCCGTCGGCCATCGGCTTGCCGTCGGGGCCACCCTCGCCGCCGGCCTGGAACGACCAGGCGAACTCGAGGGAAGGAAACTCCCAGCAGTAGACGACGCCGTCATTGGAACCGGTGACGAGCTTGCCGGCCTCGCAGTCGATCGCCGGCGAGGGATGGGGCATCCCCCAGATGCGGTCGTCGCTCCAGGTCGGAGTCCCGGTCTCAGCGTCGACCTCCCACAATGCGCCCTTGGCGGGGTTTTTGTACTCCGCGACGAGGTAGAGGTTGCCATCGATGTAGGCGGGGCTCGAGCCGATCGCGATCGAGCCGCCGAACTCGCGCAGTCGGGTGTGCCAGACGATGGTCCCCGACGGGATATCGATCGCGTAGAGCTCGCCGTCGTAACCGCCGATGTAGGCAGTATCGCCGACGATCGCTGGCGTGCCATGAAAGCCGAGGCTACGGCCGGCTCCCGTCTCGAGCGTCCAGCGGCGCTCGCCGGTCGGCCTGACGGCGTGAATCGTCCCGGTATCGCCGGCAATGAGGATCGTCTCGCCATCGGGCGTCGGCCGGGGCGTCGACTTGGCCGCGGTGTGGCCGATGCCGTTGACTGGGAACGACCAATCGACGCGTACGGACGAGGGAACGGTTTCGTTGGGGTAGTAGCCATACCGGCGCAAGCCACGTCGAAACATCGAAATCTCGTCGTCCGCCGGAAGGGGAACGTATTCGTCCGTGTTCATCGCGGCAGCGATAGGCGAACAATCGGGCACCGAGCGAGATGCTCGTCCGGTACAGCCGGCAAGACCCATCATGCCAGCGGTGCCCGCAGTACAGAGCAGTTGGCGTCTGGAGAACCGCGGCCCGTCGGCTGTCTCGCCCTCTCGGTCGGACGTTTCGTCCCGACGGTCGGCGGTCTCCTCGCTCACACGTCTAGTTTTTCTGGGCGTCGACGACCGCAACGCCTGCCAGGTTCACGATGTCTTTGACTTCGTCGCCGCGCTGGAGGACGTGGACTGGTTCGTCCATCCCGACCAGCATCGGACCGATCGCGTCCGCACCGCCCAGCCGCTGGAGCAGCTTGTAGCCGATGTTCCCCGACTCGAGATTCGGGAAGACCAGCACGTTCGCGGGCTCGTCGAGGTCGGAAAAGCCGTAGGTGCCCTCGAGGATATCCTCGACGACGGCGGTGTCGGCCTGCATCTCGCCGTCGACGGGGAAGTCGATTTCGGGGTCCTCTCGGAGCATCGCGGCCGCCTTGCGCGGTTTGCGTGTTCCTTCGTTGTCGACGCTGCCGAAGTTCGAGTACGAAAGCAGGGCTGCGCGGGGTTCAACGTTGAACCGGCGTGCGAGTTTTCCGGTCTGTTTGGTGACTTCCGCGAGCACATCTTCGTCGGGCGCTTGGTTGACTGTCGCGTCGGCGATGAAGATCACGCGGTTCTTGAACGTCAGCATGTAGACGCCCGCCGCGTAGTCGACGTCGTCAGCGGTACCGATCACTTGCAGCGGTGGTCGGAGTGCCGACGGGTAGTGATGGGAGAGTCCGGATAGCAAGGCGTCGGCGTCGCCCTGTTCGACCATGACGCTCCCGAAGTAGTTCGTATCGTGTTCGATGAGTTCGCCGGCCTCGCTCCGCGTAATTCCCTTGCGTGCGCGAAGTTCGTGGAGTCGGTCGGCGTACTCCTTGTAGTCGCCGACGGACGGATCAGCGACCTGCGGATCGTAGTCGAGACCGAGGTTCGCAGCCGTTCCCTTGATCTCGTCTTCGTCGCCGATGAGGATCGGCAGGGCGATTCCCTGCTCTTGGATCTGGTAGGCCGCCCGGATCATCTTCTCGTTTTCGCCCTCTGCGAGCGCGATCGTCTTGGGATCGCTCTTGGCCTTGTTGAGGACGACGCGCATCATCTCGCGGGACTTGCCCAGCCGGGCCTCGAGTTCTTCTTCGTACTCCTCTAAGTCGAGTTCAGTGCGAGCAGCACCGGATTCCATCGCAGCCTCGGCGATCGCCGGTGCGACGCGGAAGAGCACGCGCGGATCGACGGGCTTGGGGATGATGTAGTCGGGGCCGTACTGCAGTGGCTCGTCGCCGTAGGCCTTGACGACGGCGTCGGGCACGTCTTGGCGTGCGAGTTCGGCCAGCGCCTCGGCGCAGGCGACTTTCATCTGCTCGTTGATCTCCGTCGCGCGCACGTCGAGTGCGCCACGGAAAATAAAGGGGAACCCAAGGACGTTATTGACCTGATTGGGGTAGTCCGAGCGGCCAGTAGCCATGATGACGTTGTCATCACGGGCCGCCTTGGCTTCCTCGTAGCCGATTTCCGGATCGGGATTGGCCATCGCGAAGACGATCGGGTTGTCCGCCATCGACGCGACCATCTCCTGGCTGACGATGCCGCCGGCCGAGAGGCCGACGAAGACGTCCGCGCCGTCCATCGCGTCCGCGAGGCTTCCCCCGGGGACGTCACGAGCGAACTGCTGTTTGTACTCGTTGACGTCGCCCGATTGAGCGCGTTCTTCAGTGATGATCCCCGTCGAATCACACATCGTGATGTTCTCTTTCTGGACGCCAAGCGAGACGTAGAATCGGGCGGTCGCGATGGCGCTTGCCCCCGCACCCGAGAACGTGACCTCAAGTTCGTCGAGGTTCTTATCCGCGACGTCGGCGGCGTTGAGCAGCGCTGCACCGGAAATAATCGCGGTGCCGTGCTGGTCGTCGTGGAAGACCGGAATGTCGATCTCCTCGCGTAGGCGTTCCTCAACGGTGAAACACTCGGGGGCTTTGATGTCCTCGAGATTGATCCCGCCGAAGGTCGGCTCCATCATCTTGACGGCCTCGACCAGTTTGTCGGGGTCCGATTCGTCGAGTTCGATGTCGAAGACGTCGATGTCGGCAAACCGCTTAAACAGGACGCCTTTCCCCTCCATGACGGGCTTGGATGCCTGTGCGCCGATGTCGCCGAGTCCGAGCACGGCCGACCCGTTCGAGACGACACCGACGAGGTTGCCCTTCGCCGTGTAACTGTAGGCGTCGGTTTCGTCCTCGTCGATGTCGAGACACGGCGCGGCGACGCCCGGCGAGTACGCAAGCGCGAGATCACGCTGCGTATTCGTCGGTTTCGTCGTCGAAATCTCAATCTTTCCTGGGGGATCCGTCCGATGGTACTCCAGTGCGTCCTCGTCTAATCCCATATTGGGGACACTGTCGGCGACCACTAAAAACAATGTGAAGGGGACAATCGACGATCGTCGAATATTCTGGTAGAAACTGAGAGACGAGAGTGTGGGCGAGAAAACACAGCAATTCGACCGTTTTATACGGGCCGCGAGAGTGACGTGGGGTATGGACGTCGCGCTTGGTGGGACCTTCGACCCCGTTCATGACGGTCATCGGCGGCTGTTCGAACGGGCGTTCGAACTTGGAGACGTGACGGTCGGGTTGACCAGCGACGAACTCGCGCCGAAGACACGCAGCTCGGATCGGCAGGTACGGTCGTACGACGAGCGAACGGAGACGCTTGCGTCCGAACTCGAGTCGATCGCGGCCGAGTACGACCGCGAGTTCGAGATTCGCAAACTCGAGTCGCCGACGGGGATCGCGACGGAACCACAGTTTGACTACCTCGTTGTCTCTCCGGAAACCCGCGAGGGCGGCGCACGGATCAACGAGATTCGCCGCGAGCGCGGCCACGACCCGCTTGAGGTCGTTGTCGTCCCGCACGTCCTCGCCGAGGACGGCGATATCATCTCGAGTACACGGATCGTCAACGGCGAGATCGACGAGCATGGCGCTGTTCGTAACGACGATTGACGTGTCTCTCCGACGCAGGAATGGTCTCGTAGCAGACACTTACGGCACATCGTTGTCTCAGAGCGTTAGCCGTGGCAGTTGTACGGGGTCCTTACGGGCTACCAGCGCGGCGGCTCGAGTCCCGCCGACTCGAGCAGGTCCTTCCAGCGGGACTGAATCGATAGCCGGGAGACGTCCGCGGCGTCGGCGACTGCACTTTGTGTGCGACCGTCACCGGCGACAAGCGAGCCGGCGTACACGCTTGCGGCCAGCACCGCTTGCTTCGATCGATCGGAGTCGGGGACATCGGCGAGAAAGAGATCGGCCGCACACGACCGCGCCTCCGTCGACAGCTCCAGCCGGTCGGCGATCTCCGAGAGTTCCTCGAGCCACGGTTCGTACTCGATGCGGTCACGCGCGCTGTGCATACGTCGCCTATCGGGTCGGATAGGATAAACGTGTGGGCCCGTCCGATCCGTGTCCATCGCGCCCCAATTCGACACTACCGCCTGCAACAGTGCGCTACGAACAAATCGGTAGCACAGCCGTTCACCACTGATTGCACTAGGTGACGCCTACTAAACCGGTTGCCGACCGAATCAGGGCGCAACGCCAGCGGTCGGTGGCGATCCACAACGCCCCCATGAAAGAGCCAACATGTAAACTCGTCTGTACTGGCTGCGGTCTCGAGATGCCCTATCAGTCGCGGGCGCTCGCCGAAGAGGCCGCTGAGTTACATCAGTCGCGAGATCCCGAGCACGTGACGTACATCGTGCCACCGGACTGGTCGCCGGAGGAATCGGTGACTCGTTGCTAACGCGGACCGACAGGTACTTACTCGATTCGGCAAAAGGCGAAGACGAGCGCGGGTAGCCAAGCCAGGCCAACGGCGCAGCGCTTAGGACGCTGTCCCGTAGGGGTCCGCCGGTTCGAATCCGGTCCCGCGCATGTTTCTCCAAACAGTTTCTCGCGGAGAAGCATCGCCGGCTGGTTCGAACCCTGCAAGGAACGCACAGCGCTCGAGCCAGCGTCCAGCGGCTGATCGTCCGACAGGGAGTGTCGGCCACGGTTGGACAGCTGACTTGAATTCGACCGCCATGAGCGATAATCGAAAGACGTGCGTCAGACACCCCATAACGCTTATTCGCGCAGGAACGAGTTGTAGTATCAATGGCTGGGTTAGACGACGTGTTTGGGGATCTCTTTGCGAGTGTGGATGGCGTGGCCCTCTTTTCGCCCAGCGGCTCCTACTACGAACAGGTCACAGCCGTCGAGGACCTGAACGTGATCGTTGTCGGCACCGAAAACAGCGTCGGCGCGGAAACGTTCGTCGAGTTGCCGCTCGAGTTCGAGGACGTCACCGAGCGGATCCGGTTTGGTCTCGAGGGGGCGTTAGAACAGGACGTCATCGAGGATGGCGACGAACTCCTCTGTGCGACCAGCGCCTTCAGCGACGGGATCGATACGATCTCTCGCGTCCGGGCGGACGCAGAATCCCACACGGGGATCTACGATCTCTTCGCCAAATCCCGCGCCGAACCCGAAGTGGTCAAGGCGGTCCTCGAGTTGGCGATCGAACTGGGACAGAAGGGGCAGAAGGGGAAACCGGTGGGCGCATTGTTCGTCGTCGGCGACGCCGGGAAGGTGATGAACAAGTCCCGGCCCCTGTCGTACAACCCCTTCGAGAAGTCCCACGTCCACGTCGGCGATCCGATCGTCAACGTGATGTTAAAGGAGTTCTCGCGACTCGACGGCGCGTTCGTCATCTCGGATGCGGGCAAGATTGTCTCGGCGTATCGCTACTTAGAGCCCTCTGCGGAGGGTGTCGACATTCCAAAGGGACTGGGTGCACGTCACATGGCTGGCGGCGCGATCACGCGGGATACGAACGCGATCGCGATCGTGCTTTCGGAGAGCGACGGGCTCGTCCGAGCGTTCAAAGGCGGTGAACTCATCCTGGAGGTCGACCCGGAGGCGTACTGATATGGTTGCATGGCAGCCGTTGCTCAACGAGCCGGCGGTCATCGCGGCGGCAGTGCTTGCGCTCGGGCTCATCGTCGGGTACTTCGTCGGCCGACTCAACGAGGAGTTGCTCTCGGCGTCGGGTGTTCCGGACGCTGTCGAGGGGACGCCGTTCGAGCGGACCGCCCAGTCGCTTGGCACCTCGACGGTCGAGATTATCGCCCGACTGAGTTCGTGGTTTATCTACGGTATCGCAGTCCTTACGGCGATCCACATCGCGCAACTGCTCGATACGAACGCCTTCTGGCTTCGGGTGACGGAGTTTATCCCACAGCTGTTTATTGCGGTCCTCGTGCTCATCATCGGGTTCATCGTCGCGGACAAGTCCGAACTCGTCGTCAGCGAGTATCTGCGCGGTGTGAAGCTCCCTGAAGTATCGATCATCCCGAAGTTGGTCAAATACTCCGTGCTGTACGTCACCTTCATCATCGCACTGGGCCAAATCGGCGTCCACGTCCTCGCCTTGCTGATCCTGCTGACGGTCTATGCCGTCGGCGTCGTCATCGTCGGCACAGTCGCGTTCAAGGATTTCCTTGTCTCGAGCGCCGCCGGCATCTATCTGCTGCTCAACCAGCCCTACGGGATCGGTGATCAGGTCCGGATCGGTGATCAGCGAGGGATTGTCCAAGAGGTCGATCTGTTCGTCACCAAGATCGAAGACGACTCCGAGGAGTACATCGTTCCGAACCGCAAGGTCTTCGAAGACGGGATCGTCCGTATTCGGGAGTGACGATCGGAACTACTCAAGCGAGAGGCCAGCGTGCCAGCGGTCGACACCGGCCTCGCGTTTGACGGCATCCATTTTGGCCAGGAGATGGGTCGCGAGTGTCGCAGTCTCGGCGGCCCGCGATTCGCCTTCGGTTCTGAATTCGCCGGTTTCGCGGTTGGCGTAGACGGTACAGACCACCCCCGCACGGAGCCCGTACAGGTTTGCAAGCGTGAGGATCGCGCTCGCCTCCATCTCGATGTTTTTGACGTTCGCCGCTTTGAGATCGTCGACCAAGTCGTCAGCGCCGGCGGCTTCGAACCCGCCGAAGCCGGGTCGACCCTGGCCGGCGTAGAACGAATCTGCGCTCATCGTGACACCGGTGTGGTAGTCGTAGCCGAGTCGTTCAGCGGCGGCGACGAGTGCGGAAATGACCTCGTAATCTGCGGCGGCCGGATAGTCCTCGCGGACGTACTCGTCGCTGGTTCCCTCCTGACGGACCGCGCCGGTCGTGATCACCAGATCGCCGACGGCCATCTCCGGCTGGATCGCCCCACATGACCCAACGCGGATCATCGTCTTGACGCCGACGCGTGCCAGTTCTTCGACGGCAATCGCAGCCGACGGGCTACCAATCCCGGTCGAAGTGACTGAGATCGGCGTCCCCTCGTATGTGCCCGTTGCCGTCCGGTACTCGCGGTGATGGGCCCGATTCTCGTGGTCGTCCCAGAACGCGACGATTTTTTCGAGTCGTTCGGGATTGCCGGGCAACAGCACAGTGTCTGCCACGTCGTCGGGGCCGACCTCGAGATGGTACTGGACGTCGGCGTTCGGATCTTCGCTGTCGCGAGCCATTGAACAGCGACGGTTCGATCCGTCACGGTATATAACTGCAGGGAGAGTAGAGTCATGCTATGTCATGGGGAAAAGTCACAGACACATACGTCGCTGCCATCCAGCACGGCTTGGCCGATCTGTCGCCGGACGTAACTCGCGTCGGCGTCGTCCGGCAACCGACCGGGTGGTTTCACGCGGCTATTGACGAGAATCAGCCCGAACTCGGGCCACCGACCGACCTGCTTGAGGCGTTTCGTGACGCCGAAGCGGACATGAAGCTGCAGGGATTCTGCGAGGAAGGTGCACACAACGCCGCGTGGGAGCAGGTCGGATTCGGGAAGGCATACCGGGAGTATCTCGAGGACTCGAGTGACGCGCAAGCGGCGCTTTCAGAGCTCGAAGACAGGCTAGAATCGGGCGAATCGCTGGCGTTAGTCTGCTACGAAAACACTGAGAAAAAGCGGTGTCATCGGACGATTCTTCGAGAGCAACTCGAGGGGACATTGTGAGACTGCGAGTAACACTCAGTACTCAGATATCTTCGAGGGGCGTTAGTTCGCCAGAATCCTTCAGCTCGATCTCACGGGCTTTCTGCTGGAGTTCCTTGCGGTTGCGTTCCTGAGCCAGTTCTCGGAGCAATTCATCATAGGACTGGTTTGTTCCCTTGAGTTGATGGAGTTGTTCGTGCGTTTCTTCGGTTACCGGAATGCGTTTGTTAGCTTGAGTCATCTTGTCGGGATTCTGCATTTTATAGGGCATAAGTCCATCGTCTGTTCACAACATCGTTATTTACTCGAGGGTTTCCTGCGTGATCGTATTTGGCAACAGTTCGCCGAGCGTGTACTCGGTCACGTCGCCGTCGCCTTCGTCACAAACCACTACCAACTCGTCATCACAGAACTCGGTGAGTGTCTGGCGACACATGCCACAAGGAGTGACGCCGTCGCGGCGATCCGAACTCACCGCGAGTCGTGCAAAGTCGCGGTGGCCCTTCTTGACAGCCTCGGCGATTGCGACCTCCTCGGCGTGAAGGCTGTTGCTGAAGTTGGCGTTCTCGAGGTTACAACCGACGAAAACCTCGCCATTAGCCGTCTCGAGGGCGGCACCGACTCGATACTCGGAGTAAGGGACGTGCGCGCGGTCTTGGACATCGCGAGCGGCCTCGATCAGGTCGTCCATAGACGAGGGGTTCGACCAGTGGCCACCAAAGGATATCGACTCCCTACTGATTTTGCTCGATCGCCGCCTCGGTAACTGATCGTGCGTCGGCGACTAGGTCGTCAACGGACTCGCTTTCCGCATACAGGCGGATGTACGGCTCCGTTCCACTGGGTCGGACGAGCAACCACGAGGCGTCGTCGAACTCGAGGCGGATGCCGTACTCCGTGTCGACCGCCGCGTCCGGGAACGCGTCGGGAAGGTCAGTCTCGAGAGTGTCCATCGCGTCGGCTTTGGCCCCGTCCGGACAGTCGATGCTGACCTTTCGGTAGGGACGTTCGGTGACAGGTTCGCGAAGCGTCGCCGTGTCGCCTGCGTCGGCGACGAGCGCGGCGACCACGGCAGCGCTTGCGACACCGTCGATCCAGCCGCCGAACGCGGTGTGGATGTGTTTCCAGGGCTCGGCAGCGAAGACGATCTCGGTGTCTGCTGTCCCCTGGTCGCGCTCTCTGGCGATACCCTCGTGGAGAACCCCTAACTGGACGCGTTCGACGCGGCCGCCAGCCACTCGGACCCGCTCGTCGATGCGTGCCGAGGCGTTCGGTGTCGTGACGACAACGGGATCGTCGGCGTCGCTGTCAGCCGTGTAGTGGGCTGCAACCACCGCAAGAATCGTATCCTCGTGGATCACCTCCCCGTCGGGACCGAGGACGACGAGGCGGTCGGCATCACCGTCGTGGGCGACCCCGAGGTCGAAGGTCCCATCCGCAAGGAACTCGCTGAACTCCGTCAGCGTCTCCGGCGTCGGTTTGCTTTCGCGACCTGGGAAGTGGCCGTCGACGGACGCGTTAATCGAGACGACCGTCGCACCGAGCCGTTCGAGGACTTGCGGCGTCGCGAGCGCGCCGACACCGTTCCCGCAGTCGACGGCGATCCGCAGGCCGGAGAGCGGTCGGTCTGCATTCGTCCCATCGGTGCCGCCGAACCGGTTGCGGACGTAGTCGACGACGGCGTCGCGATACCGCTCGAGTACGGAGAGCTGTTCCGAATCGCCCCATTGCTCCCAGCGGGCGAGTCGAGAGTCGTCGCTCGTGATGCGGTCGTCGATTACCTGTTCTGCGTCACTGTCGTACTCGACGCCGTCGATGAAGAGTTTGATGCCGTTGTCAGCGGGCGGGTTGTGACTGGCGGTGAGCATCACGCCGCGTCGGCCACGCGAGGCAAAGGCGAGCGCGGGTGTCGGCACCTGTCCGACGCGGCGAACGTCGGCTCCGGCACTCTCGAGGCCAGCTTCCATCGCCGCCGCAAGCGCCGGTCCCGTCTCTCGCCCGTCGCGACCGACGACGAACGTTTCACCGGGTTCACCGGCAGCCTGCCCGACGGTAAGCGCGAGCGAGGGTGAGACGTCCTCGACCGGGCCGCGAATCCCTGCAGTTCCGAAAAGGGTCATATGGCTAGGTTCCGCGAGGAGCTACTTAATCTCGAAGACTCGAGCAGCGTTATGACAGTCCCTGCATCATTGAACGCGGCTGGCATGAGCCGACAAAAGCGGCTGTGGTGCGCAGCGAGCGATCTCGTCAGTCGACCGAGGGAGAGAGGTCTTATTCAGCTGGCAGATCGTCGATCAGGACGACGGCCTCGCCGTTAATTACGGTCGTGTCGTCGTCTTCGTCTCGGACGAGCGTCTCGAGTCGGTACTGGTCGTTCCCGAGGCTCTCGACGACTTCGACGCGCGCGGAGACGCTGTCGCCGATGCCGACGGGGCCGCTGAACTCGAGGTCCTGTGAGAGGTAAATCGTGAGTCCGGGAAGCCGCGCGAGGGCGGCGCTGATGAGCCCGGAGACGAGCGTCCCATGGACGATGCGTTCGCCAAACCGGGTTTCGGATGCGAACTCTTCGTCGAGATGGAGCCGGTTCGTGTCGCCGCTGACGGCGGCGAACGCCCGGATATCCTCGTCGGAGAGCGTCTTCTCGAAGGTGACGGTGTCACCGACGCTGATGTAGTCCGGATCGTCAACGGTGCGGTCGAACTGCCAGTCCAAATCGGAGTACTCGATCGACGGGATCGACGGGGCGATTCGGTTAACTTCTGCGCCGTTGCTCTCTTCGGTCGAGGGCAACATTGCAGAGACAGCAGCACGATTCGCCGCGGTCGCCGTTCGAAGAAATCCTCGCGTCATCGCCGACCACGCATCGGTCATGCTCGCGAGATTATCTTCGCCCGCGTTCTGGTGGGACATCTACAAACGGCTAAGTGTGGCGGCTATATGACTTCTTTGGCTGTCACAATACTGATTTGATGGCGGAGAATCACAGTAATCGTCACTTAGAGATTCTCTAACTGTAAATCTCTACTTACAGCGTCGGCTGTCGAACCCCCTGAACAGCTGCAAGTCCTGTCTTTTGCAGGTGCATAACACCATCTTCCCTCCATATCTACCATCTCTTGCCATCAAAAGACATCTAGTGGAAAGGCTTATTATGTATCCGATCCAACCAACAGGTGATGACGGACGACTCCGACCGATCGCTCTGGTTCCCACCTGCGATGTTCACCGAGCAAATGCAGGAAGCAGGCGAGCAGGTCGCTGAATCCCAGCAGGAGATGATGAAACAGTTGCTGCAGGCTACGTCGGCGAACCCGCTCGATAACACATCGGCGTTCGGACCGATGAACATGGGCACGGCGACGTTCAAAGCCCGCGTCCAGAGCGGCGGCCGGATCAGCATTCCCGGACCCGAACGGGAAGCCCTCGACATCGAAGAGGGAGATATCGTCCAGACCATCGTCGTCCCAGTCAAACGCAACCGAGAGGATTAATCATGACTCAGAACCCATTCACCGCAGTTTTCGACGCCCAGCGCACCGCACTCGAACAGAGCCAGTCGTTCACCCACGATGCCCTCGACGCACAGCAGACATCGATCAGTGTCATGGCTGACGCCATCGAAACGTCGAGCTCGATGGTCGAGTCCAACGCCGAGATGACCAAGGGTGCGATCCACGCCTACTTCGACGCCGTCGAGATGTCGATGCCCGAGGACGCCGCCGACTTCGACGAACTCCGCGAGCTCGTCGACGAAAGCGTTGACTCGGCCACCGAGGCCCAGTCGCAGTCGATCGACGCAATGATCGACGCACTCGAGGAGTCGGAAGTTGCCTACGAAGAGTTCGCCAAGAGCTACTCCGAGGTCGTCGACACGTCGTTCGACGCAGCCCTCGAGGCCCACGAGCAGATGGAAGAGAACATGAGCGCCGTCGCAGAGAACGTCGAAGCGGCCACCGAAGAGTTCGACGCCTCGGCGTAGACCGTCGGCCGGGCCTAGTCTTTTGATAGTCGACTCCCAATTTTATCCCAATGACAGATTCACAGCCCCAGACACAGAACTGGAACGCGTTCGTCGAACAGTGGAACGAACAGTTCCTCGAGGCACTCGAGGACAACATGGAAGCGCAGGCGCAATTCGTCGAGAGCTGGTCGGAGACCGTCGGTGAGGTCAGCGACGACGCCGAACTGTCCGACGGCGTCGAGGGCTATGCCCGCGCCTACGAGACATGGATGAACGCCTCCCAGCAGATGGTCGAGCGCATGAACGACCAGCTCGAAGGCGAAGACGTCGATGTCGAGGAGTTCCGCGACATCTGGCTCAACACGGCCAACGAGGCGTTCAAAGACGTCATGTCGACGACCGCCTTCGCGAAGATGACCGGCGAGACCGTCGGTGACGTCCTCGAACTCCAGCAGCAGGCCGACGAGGCCTCCCAAGAGACGCTCCGATCGCTTGGCTTTGCGACCGAGGACGACGTCGTCGAAATCGGCGACCGCCTCGTCGAACTCGAGCGTCGTCAACACGCCGTCGAGGAGAAACTCGACCGCGTCCTCGAGCACCTCGAAGACGAGCAATGAAGAACCCGTACGCAACCGCGCTGGAAATGCAGCGACAGGCCTGGGAGGCGACTGCCGGCCTAGCCGAGAAGAGCCAGGTCGCCCCCGAGCGCACCGAGACCCTCGAGAACGTCGAGGTCGGCCAGACGCCAAGCGAAGTCGTCTACGAGGAGAATAAACTCCGGCTTCTCCACTACGAGTCGAAGACTGAGGAGCAATACGACATTCCAATCCTCATCGTCTACGCGCTGATCAACAAGCCGTACATCCTCGATTTGCAGCCCGACCGCTCTGTGGTCCAGACGCTGCTCGAAGAGGGCTTCGACGTCTACCTGATCGACTGGGGCGAGCCATCCAAGCTGGACCGACAGCTCTCGCTCGACGATTACGTCAACCGCTACATCGACAACTGTACTGACGTCGTCCGCGAACGCTCCGGTGAGGACGCGATCAACATCCTCGGCTACTGTATGGGCGGGACGATGTCGGCGATGTACGCCGCGTTACACCCTGAGAAGGTCAAGAACCTCTCTCTGATGGCCGCCGGTCTTTGCTTTGCGGGCGACGGTGGCGTCCTCGAGCTGTGGGGCTCCGAAGAGTACTACGATCCCGAGACGGTTACCGAGACCTTCGACAACGTCCCGGCAGAGTTCTTGGACATCGGCTTTGCGCTGATGGACCCTGTCGCGAACAACGTGACGAAATACGTCCGGTTCTACGACAACGTCGAGGACGAGGACTTCGTCGAAAACTTCGCTCGGATGGAACGCTGGCTCGACGAAGGAATCGACGTCGCCGGCGTCGCCTACGAGGAGTTCATCAACGACATCTATCAGGAGAACAAGTTGTATAAGAACGAACTCGAGTTGGGCGGCGAGCACGTCGACATCACCAACATCGACATGCCCGTCCTCCAGATCGTTGCCGAGTACGACCACCTCATCCCGCCAGGAGCCTCGAAGCCATTCAACGAGATTATCTCCTCGGAAGACACCGAGACCCTCGAGTTCGCGACGGGTCACATCGGCATGTCCGTCTCCTCGCGGAGTCACGAGGAACTCTGGCCGCAGGTCTGTGACTGGTTCGAAGCGCGCTCGAACGGTACGGAAGAAAGCGCTGAGCCAGCGACACCTGGAACTGAGGATACGGACGTCGCCGGTGGCGAGGCGGGAACAGCGGATCTTACCAACGGTGGCTCACCCGTCGAGACGGACTCCGATACCAGTGCTCAGACCGATCTCGACTCCGTGACAAGCCCTGATACGGAAACGGATCTTGACGCCGAGACGAGTGACCTCCACGGCGAAGACCGTTCGGACGAGGAAATCATCGAGCGTGGCGAAGACGAGGTTGAAGAAGAACCCACAGAGCCCGGCGAGATGAACGTTGACGAGGACGTCGTCGAGGAAGTCACGGACGAGGAAATAGAATCCGAGACCGACGATCTCACGGAGCTGACCGGTGTCGGTCAGGCATACGCCGAAGATCTCTCTGATGCCGGTATCGACACGTTCGACCAACTTGCGGAGGCAGATACCGCCGACCTCGCCGCCGAGACGGGTATCTCTCCAAGTCGGATCGAAGACTGGATCCAACAGGCACAGGAGCAGTAAGTAGCTACTTGGAGATCGCGGTCACCATCGCAGGAGCCGTCGTCGCTTGACGGCTCGAGTGCGTTCCGTTTCGTATGTGATACCGATTCGGCCGGACCAGCGACGGCAATCGCTCTGGTCTGTTACCTGAATCTGTGATATCCGTGGGATGTGTCCACCGTCTCCTCGTGGGGTTGTTATCACCCCCAATTCACTGACAACTATCACATCATTATTTATCATTGGGGATTGAATTGACGAACTATGTCCATGGATGGTCGTACCTGTGTGATCACAGGCTCAGCGCGGGGTATCGGTCGCGGTATCGCAAAATATCTCGGTGAAGAGGGGGCGAACGTCGTTATCAACTACCGATCATCGGAAGAAGACGCGTACGAGGCCGTCGACGCCATCGAATCAGCGGGCGGTTCGGCTGTTGCAGCCCAGGCCGATGTTTCCGACCGCGCGGCCGTCGAGCACATGCGCGAAGTCTGCCATGAGGCCTTCGGCCAGTGTGATGTGCTGGTGAACAACGCCGGCATCACTGCTGACAAGCAGTTCACCGAGATGTCCCGTGAGGAGTGGGACCGTGTAATGGACGTCAACCTCGGTGGAATGTTCAACTGTACTCAGGTGTTCTACGACGATATCTGGAACGCCGAGGAAGGCCGGCTGATCAACATCTCGAGCGTCGTGGGCAAACAGGGCAACTTCGGGCAGGCCAACTACGCCGCTGCGAAAAGTGGGATGTTCGGGTTCACCCGGACGATTGCCCTCGAGTTTGCCCAAGGTGGCTCGACTGCTAATTGTGTTGCGCCTGGTTTTACCGCCACCGACATGGTCACGAGTGTCCCGGACCACGTGCTCGATCGGATCATCGCGGAGATTCCGCTCGAGCGGCTTGCTGAGGTTGAGGACATTGCTGCTGTCGTGCGGTTCCTGGCGAGTGAAGACTCGTCGTACGTGACTGGAGAAGTGATCGACGTCAACGGCGGGATGGATCTGTAGAAGGGGTCTATCGACGGCGGCTCTGTTCTCCTGCGGTCTCAATTCCTTCGGCCATTGTCTTGGCCGATTCCGTTTCCTCGAGTGGGTCCGTTTGGTTTTCCGCCGTCGCTTCGTTTGTTGGTTTCTGGTCTGTCGGTGGTTGGTTGGTTTCGGGTGGTTCTGGGGGTTCGAGTGCTGCTATGAGGAGTTTGGCTGGTCGGCTCTCGAGAAGATCTGCGAGCGAGTGTGTCGATCGAAGCGCGGCGGCCGAGAGGGCTATTGTGATAAGATGGACAGCGAACAGCGTTGTCGAGATCGAACCGGCCAGTGTGAGGGTGAGCAAGGAGAGCGGGACGCAAGCGAGCCCGACGATTCCTAGTAGGCGAATGGGCTGTGCTTGTATTGCCGTGGTGATTCTGGAGATGGTGTACTCGGCCTGCGAATTTGTATATCCCGTCTCGAGTTCGTCTATGACCGCGTCGAGCAACCGGATGAACGATCCGACGGTGTAGGTCTCTCGAAGATCGATCACGATGATGTCCGGATCGGGCTCGGCCGTGAGCCATCGGTAGCAGAACGACGAGCGAACGTAGCTGGTGATCGTGTCGCTGAGTTCGCGAAGTCGGCTCTCCTCGAGCGCAGCCTCGATCTGGTTCGGAAGAGAGGAGAGGAATCGGACGGTAGTTGATCGCTCGAGTGCGGTGTCCAGCATGGCTAGTCGGTCTCGTCGATCAGTTCTGATGGCCCGCGATGGGTCAGTTCACCGCTGAAGTCATAACTCTCGGTTCGAAGGTTGATCTGGGTGCCAATACTGAGCGAACGACCTCCGAATGTCTTCGTCCCAGCGCGATCGAATGTTACGAGATCGGCCTCGAGGTCGACGGCCACCTTCGAGGTGTTTTCCAGTTCGGTCGTCTCAACATCGGTCACGGTCGCGATTGTCTGTCCATCGAACTGATATTCGTCGCCAATCTCGATTGCGTTGGCCGTCGTCGCCGAGACGTTCGATTCGAGCTGAACGCTCGTTCGTTCTGTGTTGAGGGTTGTGCCATCGTCTTGGAGTTGCTGGACGGTCCCCTTGAGCACGTAGTCGGCTGTATCGATTGTTATCTGGCTGCCGAGCCGGATCGAACGGTTATCGAACTGGAACGCCGTTTCTGGTTCGTCGGCCGGCGGATACGCGCCCTCGAGTTTGGCACGGACAATCACGTGTCCGTCGCCTCCGTTTGTCGGGGACACGTACACGTCTGTGATCGTCAGGTTGTGTTCGTCCGTGGCGACGGCTGCTTGATCTCCCTTGTCGACGGCTTCAGCGACGTAGTCAGGTTGGGTTCCCAGGTTGATCGTGGCATACTGCGTCGCCAGTTGGCTCGCGTTTACGGATTGGTTGGTCGGCGTTGCATTGGACTCGTTGCCTGCCGTTTCGGGCTCTGCAGCCCCGTTTCCGTCGCCAAGGACGCCGACAACGGCGACACCCGCGACCAAGACGGCGATGACGAGACAGACTGCAAGTGCGTCGATGACATTGACGACGCCGAAGAGGTTCCCCTCGTCGTCTATCAGCGGCATAAATTCCTCCCAATGTTCATGTGGGAGAGAGTTAGTTCCGGACCTATAGATATTGTTATGTCGATGCTTTCCTGGACTCTGATCGCCAACTGGCCTCACTCTGTTTGAACCGTATCTCGGTCGATTGAGAGTACAATCGCCGTGATCAAGACGGCGACTGCGAAAACTGCTGGATCGGATAAGACGTACAGGCCCAGCAGGATAGCGAGCCCAGGTAACCGGAGAAGTCTTCGAGCCATGAACCCGCCCCCTCAAGTGCAGCCGCTCACAGCCACCATAGCAGTCAGAAAACAGATCAATAACGGAGCGTATCCCACCGATTGCTCTTAGCGCACCGTCCCCAGCGCCCGTGTTGCATCCGCCGAGACCACGATATCTCGCTCGCTAAACCGGACCCCACCGCCGGCCACGTCGTCGATCAACGCGGCCAGTGACTCGAGATAGTCTCGATTGCGGTCCTCGCGTACTGTGAGCGTTGCCTTCCCGTCGTGTTCGATGGCCCGGTTCTCGAGATAGCTGTAGACGAACGTCTCACGGACGTCGTCGGGTGCGCCCTCGAGATAGTCAGGCAGCGACAGGCGTGTGTCCGTCTTCGGTCCGACGGGAGCGCCCAGGACCGCAAGGACACGCCCGAGCACACTGGCGTCCTCGGTTGGGCGGGCTTCGTCAGCGCGGCCCTCGCGACCGTCGACCACCTGGTAGTCAACGCCGGCCAGCTCGATCGCGTCGATGACGTGACTCTCCTCTCCACGATGATTGAGCGCGAAACTCGGTTGGTAGTTCGTCGCGGTGATTGAGCCGCCCGAAAAGACGTTTGCGACGAGCGTGTTCAGTGCGGTAAACTCGGGGTTGTCGTAGTCGGCCTCGAGCCACCCATACTCGCGGGCCGTCTCGAGGCCTCGCACACAATCAGGTTCCCCACCGCGGTCGATCCATGTGCGAATCCGCGGTCGTGGCGTGTCGGTCGCGGTAGCGACCGCATGTGAACTCTTGTTTAGATGTTGACTTGCATAGCGCATGACTGCGCGATACTCTTGGACAGTCTCGTATGGATCGGCGTAGGCACCGCCGTCATAGGTGCGCGCGAGTTCGCGGTCGTCGATAATCGGCCCCCGGATGACATTGGCGTGTGCTGTATCCGATATGGAGAATTTGAATCGATTTCCTGAACGGACCAGAAATCGCCCGACGGCATCGGGTCAAGGTATTGCTGTAACCCTTCCGTCAGACGCTGATTATCAAACGTGAAACCGTTAACTTCCACGCGAGTAAGACTATCAGATAAATATATATGGCCGGCCTCGAGTCTCATGGTTAGCATCGGTTACGGCAGTTCGAGAAAGCGGGGACGGCGGGTGGCACCTCAATCCCCTGTCCGCAGTGCTCAGTATGTCGTGAGCGCTGATAAGTTTTCTCACACGCCAGCCCGGTGCGTGAGAACAATGTTAGATGGGAAACAGATTCGAGCAAAATTGATCGGATCAGATGACGAACGCGCTGTATCGCCTGTTATAGGAGTGATACTGATGGTTGCCGTGACTGTTATATTGGCAGCAGTAATTGCTGCCTTCGTAATGGATATGGGCAGTGGGTTGGGAGAATCTGCCCCTAGCGTGGGCACAGAAGCGACTTCAAACTCAGGGTGGGCTGATACCGGGGACGATGTTGTGTTCCGAATCGCCCACCAATCCGGGGACTCGGTTGAAATGGATAACATGAGAGTTGTTATCCGCGACAGTGATAGTGCTAGCGTTGCAACATTAGATTCGGATGGTTGGAGCGGACAAGGCAGTAATAGCGAAGTTAGCTTAGTGATAGATGGGGTTAGCAGTAACCAAGGTGCTGAAACCTTCAGTGGAGGTTCGACAATCGAAATAGAAGCATCTGGTACAAATGATATCAGCGAAAATACGGAATACACTATTCAGTTAATCCATACTCCATCGGACTCCACCTTCGTAGAGCACACTGTCGAATCCGGCTCATATACTGCATAAGGTGCAATAGCTGGATTCCCAGCAAAAATAGATTCGTATCTTATCTTCGCGGATCGGCTTTCAGCCGATCCCATTTTGCATGACACGACTTGCATAGCGTTACCAGATTCTCGAGTGCATCCGGCGAGCCGTCGTCGGTCGCAACATGATGGACGTGTAGGCACTCGCTATATTTCTCGCGGTGGTCGTTGTTAGTCATATCGCAGGCAACACACTGGTAATCGTCGCGTTTCCGAACACACTCAGCGCGGCATCTCCAATCAGTAGGATAATCGTCAGGCCACTCGCGCGACGATTTATCGAGATCGAAGCCAGCCTTCTCGAGCGCGCTGCGTAGACTCTTAAAATGGCGGTAGTACGCCATATGAGAGTGTTTTCCGTAGTCGCGGATTTCTGGTTGTGTCGGCGCACGACCAAACATCTCACCAAGTCGCTCGAGATCAGCGAGCAACTCGTCACGATCGACACGCCGACCGTAGGACTGTTGGGTGCCAGACAGACCGGCCTGTTCGCGAGCCTCGAGCCACGAGCCGAAGCGCTCGTGATACATCGAGCCGCTGTAGCCCGTGACCTCTTTGGCTTCGACAAACAGTGGCTCACGCCCCAACTTGTCGGCGGCGTCCCGAAGTGCCTGTAGTAGCTCCGCGTCGGTGATATCCTCGCGGTGGTTCGGCTCGAGGTCGGCCTGTTCAACGGCGTCGTTCCACCCATCGAACTTATTGTAGTACGGTTGTGTCGAGTAGCGACCGTGCTCGTTCATGTCGGCTTTCGTCGGCGTGCCACCAACGTCGTCGGCCAACTCGCGAATCGCATCAAGCAACTCGTCTCGCGACAGTCCCTGTTGGCGCGGTTCGCGCTCGAGATCGGCTTCAGCGAGTGCATCGTCGAAGCTGTCGAACTCGTTGTAATAGGGCTGGTAGGAGAACTTCGCGTGCTCGTTGATATCAGAAGTCGTTGGCGTCTTGCCAAGATCGGCAGCCAGTCGCTCGAGTTCGGCGACCAAATCCTTGCGGGTAATCTTAGCAGACATTAACGCCACCTCCGGCGGTCGGTGAGTGACGGTCAACGATACGAGTCTCTGTCGTGCCGGTGGACTTATCACCGGCTGCTCGATAGACTTGCATGGGTTCTAGGCCACATCGTAGAACCCGGCCCGCCCAGTGTAACGGGTGGGCATTTCCTACATGGAATCCCTAGTAGGGCCGCGTTCTACACCTAATTCGTAGTACTCTGACTTACTTGATACTACCGGCTCGCGTGATAGTCGGCGGTAGATACTAATACGAGCCAAAATACAGCTACTCTTAATGAGTAGCCCACCCACGAAACCAGTGCAATACGAGAGTGCCGATATGCTCGCTGCGATTCGAGACTATGGCAACGCTGCTGGGACTGCTGACGTAGCCGACGCCGTCGGGTGTTCACACGATACCGCCTACAAGCGGCTTCGGTCGCTCGAGGGTGATGGGCGCGTTACGTCGCGGAAAATCGGGCAGGCGCGCGTGTGGTCTGTCACCGACGAATGAGTGTCGAACGACGTGTGGTCGATGGTGTTTCGGTGCGACCCTCACTCGAGCACTCGCTGTGGCTCGCTGCGATTGCCCTGTTCGGCATCGGCGATCTCGCCACAACGATCTATTTCATTGTCGCACACGGCGCGGCCGAAACGCATCCGATCGGCGCAGTGGCGATCGACCAATTCGCGTTATGGGTGCTCGTGTCTTGGAAAGTAGCCTCATTCGTCGCATTCTATGCGTTCTCCCGTGCGGTGCCACGAGAGTACGCCGTCGGCGCGCCGATCGGGCTTACGTTGTTCGGTGCGTTCACGAGTACGTGAACACGCTGATTTCGACGGTCGAGATTCCGATCGGCTAAGTTTTACCACTCTGTCGTCGCGTGACTCCAGCACGTCCTCGAGTGACCATTTTGAATCACAATTACAATCCAGTTACACTAATGTAGTTGGATAGCGTGACCAGGATTCACCGGTCAGTGATACCTCTCATCCTGAACTGAGTTCTTTCCCACCGAGGATGGACTGGAGCTGTTCGGGCGGATCTAGTCCTCGCCGTTTCCACGTGGCTAACATGGTTGTGATCGTCTCGTGAATCTGGACCCCTTCGGCTGAGCGGAGGGTCCGGAACATCTTCCGCAGCACAACTTGCTCGCGCAGAGCGCGCTCTGCGCGATTATTCGTCGACTCGACGTCTGGCTCTGTAACGAACGTCAGCCAGTGCCCTAACCCGTTCCTGATCTTCTCGATCAGCTTCTTGACCTCCTGTGCCTCGTAGTCTTCTCTGATCAGCCCTTCCAGATGTAACGACGCCTCCGCCCGCTTT
>NZ_FOIC01000031.1 GCF_900111485.1 Natrinema hispanicum
ACTTGTAGATCGTGCTGTAGTCGGGGAGGTTCTCTCGATCGAGACCGAGTACGTCACAAATCTCGGTCATGTACTTCAACCGATTCGGCGTTTCACGGTAGCTGTGACCTTCTTCGAGCCGAAAACAGTGTAGGACGACATGGACCCAGCGGGCGAACCCGCCGCTGGCGGGCTCGCCCGCGTGCTTCCCCAACGCTTGTTTGGCTAGGTCACGACACTGCTCAACGAAGTCGAGGAGATCGATTTCCATAGGACAGAATCGAATTCCTCGGCTTCATCCTTCTAAGCCAGTGATATCGGCTGATTAGATCGCTGTTCAACAGAGCAATGTTAACCGTCCTCGCAGACGACATCGCGGAGTTCGGCAAGCAGCTCAGGATGGTTCTGTTCGAGGAGTTGAATGTCCTCGGTCAGTTCCTCGTTGATTTTCCGCCTGATACGCGAAACCGCTTGGTAATAACGGTCTGACTTCTCATCGGCGTCTAACAACTCACGCTCAGTATCAGTGAGCATCGCTCTCCGTCTCGCCATTCCTTGATTGGATAATTCTGGTTCTGTTCCTATATATGGCATTGTTACCACATTAGGGAACGTTCCCATGATTGGCAAAGTATTAAGTATGTACGTTCCCATAATTGGCAATAGAAAGCGCGGAACGCCGGTCAGAAGATGGCCGGAGCGTGATGGAACACGCCCGACCGCGCTTCGGGACCAACCGAAGCATGAAAAACTCAACCCCCGACTCAATTGAAGGCATCGCTCGCAAGCGTAGTGCCGTTCGCCCAAACTACATCGTGCTGGGCGAGGACACTGACGACCTATCATACATCTACCGTACGTTCGACGAGACGATTCATATCGTCCAGCAGTTCGATCTACGTGGGCGCTCCGTCGATGGCTACGTGAAATTCGTCCGTGATGAAGTGGATGACCGTGACTGGGCAGAATGGCATTACTACACAGACGACGAAAACCCGTTCAAGGCGCTCGCAAGCACCATCAAAACGGGAGTGTCTGCTTGATGTCTGGCAACAACGGCCCGAGCTTGGATCTGATCGCTAGACAGGAGATGTCCATCAAAATCCAGTCGTCCTTCACCGAAGAGGTCGCCCCTAACGCTCACCGAATCAACTACGCAATCAAGAACGGCAAAGGCGTGGGAGTTGATTTCTGGCTGATGATCAGTCGGTTTGATGAGTACATCAAACATGTTGGAGACGAGTTCCAGAAGATCGTCGTCCTCGACAATCGGACTCCGAAGATACAACTCTTCCGCCTAGTCCGGTTCATCCATTTCTCGTTCCTCACTCTCGGCAACGCCATCGGGGAAGGAACCGTTGGCGAAGGGCTTGGATGCTCGGACTCTGAGTACGCCCAAGACATCCTCGCAGACGCCGAAGAACTGCTTGACGAGTCGGAAGAGGAGTACGAGAACGCGAGTGACGTGGAAACTGAAGTGACCGACGATGACGAGTAACGCCCGTATGACGGACCGCATCGTCCACACGGATGACGGTGAAACCTACAAGGAGTACCGCCTCAGCGCGGTCGCCTGCTGCTCCATCGACGTGCTGGAGGGCGCGCTCGAATCTCACTGAGATGCCACCCAAAATGAAGGAATCCGACTTCCGTGACGTGTTTGTCCGAATCCGCTCTGACCTGCTCATCATCGACGACAGCATCATGACCGACCGTCACCATGCCAGCAACGGCAACTACGAGGACGACGACCCGCAGAACCAGATCGGCGGCATCATCCCCGCGTTCTCACTGTCAGGCTGGCTTCGTCACGGGATGGAGAAGGTCATGCAGGAACGGGGCGGCACCGCCTGTCACCCCGGCGAGTCCAACGCCAACTTCCGCAAGGATGGCGTGTACTCCCGCGATCTCGATGCCGGGTATCACTCGAAGGGAGATTGCATCGACGACGAGGACGGCGACGGGTGCGTGATTCTTGACCTCTTCGGCGGGTTCGGGAATCGCCCCGGTAAGGTGATGCGGCGGCCCATCAAATTCTCGCCTGTTCGCTCCAGCGTGGACTACACGCGAGGACAAGCCGAAGGCCACTACCGACGCCTGAACCGAAACATTGTCTCTCGCAACCGGGAGGACAACCGCGAGCCGCTCAGGAACGTGGAGGTAGACGCCGTAGCGAATCTCGACGGCTGCTGGCATCTTTCCTTCCGTGAGGCCAAGCCCGAGTTCGTCGCGCTGCTCGCTGAGGCCATCGACTATCTCAACACCCACCAGACCGACTTCATGCACCAGCTGGGCGGCGCTCGGAACTTCGGTGGTGGGATCGTGGACTGCGAACTCGTGAACCCGCTCTACGAGGAACACGAACTCCGCCGCGTCTTCGACCGAGGCAAGGGCAAGACGCAGAAGATGGAGGAGAAAGACGAGACGTGGGAAAACAACCATTTCCACGAGTTCGAGGCCGCACTCGCCGAGCGGGTCAAAGAGGGACCATGAGCGGCGTGATGCTCGCCGCCTTCCGGCACGACGCTCACAAGTTCACCGGCGAGAGTCACGACAACGCCCGCAAGGAGTTCGCTGGCGTTCCCGTGAACCAGTCGGTGCCGGAGGGCGCGGACGGCGATGCAGCGGCGCTCTCACGTCCGCTGGACGTACAGGAGCAGACCGTCCCGACCCACAACGACCACTACCGACTGTCCATACTCACCGGCGAAACCGCCTACAACCCCCGCGAGTTCTCCCGGGCGACCATCGAGAGCGAGGTTGGCGACTTACTCGCCGTCGAGGACGGCCAGACCGCACACGAGCGGTGGCTGGAGTCCGACGTGGCCGCTGCGTTCAACGAGTCGGTCTATCACCCGCACACGTCGCTGAAGTACCACACGCTCCTCGTGGCGGCGCTCCTCGACAACTACCGCGCAGACCATGAGTTCGCCGACCTCCGGCTCATCGTCGATTCGGCGGGAGAGATCGTCCCCTTCCGCACCGTCCTCGACGGCGGGCGGTTCGCACTCCGCATCGACGCGGACCACGGGGGACGACCGTCGGCCCGTCTCGGGAGTCGCCCGTGGCGGTCGTGGGCGTCGGCGTGGAACCGTCTGACTGAGCATCCGCTCGATACCGACCGCGACAAGTACGACATGACGCTTGACGCCAATCTCCGCCGCATCCAGTCATGGAGTACCGCACTCCAGTACATCGAGGACTTCGCTGAGTGGAGGCCAGACCAATGACGGAGATTCAGCAAGTTCTCTGGGAACTGCGGATGGACTACATCGGCCACCCCTACTACGTCTCGGGGAACGCCATCCTGCACGCCCTCGGCCAGCACCTCGACGTGGAGACGCACGGGGCGCTGTCAGTGAGCCACGGAGTGTTCGTTCCCGGCCAGTTCGGGACGTTTCCCGAAGAACACAGTCAGTCGGGAATCCGCCCGTACCTCGGGAGCGGCCTGCCGGACGTAGAGACCTACGACGACTTGTTCCTCCAGCGAGAGGCGATGCACCCGTGGATGCTGGATACCCGCGCTCGAGACGCGCTGAACACGCATGATCTCCGCGTCCACGGCGGCCACCCGACCCTCGCTCACGAGACTATCATGGGCCGTCGGGAAGACCAGCGGAAACAACAGCAGACCACGAAATGGTACGTCCACGCCTACCTTCACGCCGATGACCCGGCGGTGCTCCCGCTCGGCGAGGATGTGCTGGAGGGGCTCCAGTTCGGCGGCAAGCGCAACTACGGCTACGGCGAGGTCCAGCTGAAGGACACGCAGATGGTGGACCTCGACGGCCTGGACTACTCTCGGCTTGAAGGAGCGGAAACATACTTGATCGAGTTGGTGACACCGTTCGTGCTGAAGTCGGAGTATTCAGGAGTCAACGACCGTACCGTCCCGTGGTGGTGGGCCGAGAACCGCGACGATCTCCGGCTCCGCCAGGAGAGGATTCTCGAACAGCGTGAGGTCTTCCGGCTGGAGACGGTGGACCACGGGCAGGTCGTGAAGTATCTCGGCGACCGCCCCGTGGAGACCGCGGAGAACGGTCTTACTCGTCTCAGCTCACACTCCCGATACGGCTTCGGAGAACTGCGATTGAAGCCCCTTGTCAAACAGTAGCAATAATCGGAGAAGTAACGACTAACAGACAACCTATGCAATACCAAAATCAAGGAGAATCGGGCAAGAAAATACAGCGGTGCGACTAAATAAAGAAATCATATTACTAACAACTATTAATGATGACCGTACAACGAGTACGTGATTGCGACCAGTCCGAACAGCCGACTCACGTTCTCGAGCAGCGCGATCACGATCCGTTCCGGGTCGATCAGCGTCGTCACCGCGACGTTGAGCACGAACGGACACAGCGTCAACAACAGTAATCCGATGGCGAGATACAGCATCGACTGGGCATCGTTCCGGCGGTAGCCACGGTAGGCCTGATAGGCGATCAGCGTCCCAAAGAGTGCGACCAGAAAGAGACTCGCGACGGTCAACAGCTCGAACAGTGTCGCTTCGTTGATTCGCACGACGCTTTGTGTCATCGCATCCCCTCCCACATTCGGGTGAACTTGTCGGCGACGTCTTCCTCACGGTACGTTAGCTCGAGTGAAAACGAACCCTCGTCTAGCGAGAGTTCCAGTCGATCTAAGTTCGCACGGTAGACGCTGTAGTGGTTGCCGTCTTGGGCGAGCTCTGTCTCTTCGGTGACAAGGTGACACTCCTCGAGTCGGTCGAGCCGTCGATAGATCGTCGGGAGGGAGGCGTCACAGCGTTCGCTCAGGGTACTGGCAGACATGGGTTCGACGCTCGTGTGGGTGAGGATATCGCGTGCGTACTCGTCGTCGAGGACCGCGAGCAGCGTCGACAGGTCGGTGTCCTCACTCACTGGTATAGCTGTTCGTTTCGGTATCCCTATGAAAAGCAGTCCGATTTTTCTCAACCAGAAAACGCGGTCGTCTCGCCGCTGCAACTGGTGTCAGCGACGGCGACGACGCCGCTCTCGACGAACGAGACGAATCCAACACTCTCTGTAATCAATACTTTCGTTGTCCAAGTCGGTATTTCGTGTGCGAACGCTCCGCAGGGGTTATTTGATCGACGGTGGTGGCAACTCCGATATGGGTTCTCGTGTCTCGCGGGAGATCGGCCATGACGAGTATGATCCGTGGGGGACACTCTCGCTGATCGTCATATACTTCGTGGCACTCACGTTGATGTGGCTGTTCACGTATTTCGTCGAGTTCATCGGCAACACGCCGACGGTCATGGGTATGATCGTACCGGTGATGCTCGGATGAGGATCCATCAGTACGAGAAGATCTGGATCGCAGGTGCGATGATACTGATTGTCGGCTTCATCGTGACGATCACGTACGGATCAGTCGGGCTCGGCATCACGATGATCGGCGATGAAGAAGAGACGATCGCGCCGGACGAACTCAATGATGACGAACAGTTCGGTGAGCCACGAGTCGAACAGGTCGGTGAAAACGAATACGCGGCCTACGTCGTCGCCCAGACGTTCATCTTTCAGCCCGATCCGATCGAAATACCGGCGAACAACGAGATCACGTTCTACGTGACGAGCCGGGACGTCATCCACGGCTTCTACGTCCCCGGAACGAACATCAACGCGATGGCCATTCCGGGCCAAGTCGCGGAGCTGACCGTCGAATTCGACGAACCCGGCGAGCATGGACTTATCTGTCACGAATACTGTGGCTCTGGCCATCACACCATGGAAGGGCTAATTGTCGTCCAGTCCGAGGACGAGTTCGACCTGACTGAACTGTCCGCCGAGACACCGGATACCGTCGCGCCGGGCGAGCAAATCCAGCTCAACGCAACGGTCGAAAACGGGCAACTCGAGCCGCTCGAGACCACCGTCAACGCCGAAATCGGGGACCAGACGTTCCAGCAGGATCTCACTGTCGACGGGAAAAGCACCCAGAACGTGACGTTCACCGCCGATAGCACGCAACTCGGTGTTGGTGAACACGACTGGACCGTCACCGTCGACGACTACGAGGAAACCGGGACGGTGGAAGTGGTGAGCAACGAGACGGATGAGCAAGCGGGAGGTGACGAGTCATGACTGCCCTGTTCGTCGACGAGTATCCTGCAGAGGCGCGACTCGTTAAGGCCGCCTTTCTGAGCTCGTTTATTGCGTTCGGGATCGGCGCACTCTTCGGGATCATTCAGGCACTTCACCGGACGGACATCTTCCGATTCATCGATTCAATAAAGTACTATACCGTCCTGACCGGCCACGGCGTCTTCCTCGTCATCGCGTTTACCATCTTCTTCCTCGTCGGGCTGTACCAGTGGGCTGTCACGGATAGCCTCGAGCGAGGGCCCGTCGATATCCGATTTACCTGGTTCTGGTATGGCCTAATGGCGATTGGATCGTTCCTCGCAGCGATTTCGATCCTCGCCGGCTTCCTCGAGCAGCCGCCGATGGTGCTCGGCGCGGAGTTGCGTGCGAACGTGCTCTTTACGTTCTACGCACCGTTAGAGGCGAATCCGCTCTACTATATCGGACTCGCGCTCTTCTTGGTCGGGACGTGGCTCGCAGGCATCGACTGGTTCCGAACGTGGTGGGCCTGGCGGGACGAAAACCCAGGCGAGCGGATTCCGCTCCGGACGTTTATGGTGTTGACGACGATGATGATGTTCTTCCTCGGATCGGTCGGCGTCATCGTTTCAATCCTCGTGTTTATCCTGCCGTGGTCGCTCGAGATAACCGAGAGTCTCAACCCCCTGCTGACCCGAACGCTGTTCTGGTTCTTCGGCCACATGATCGTGTACTTCTGGTTGCTGCCGGCGTACCTGCTCTGGTACTCCGTGTTGCCGAAGCTCTCGGGCGGGCGACTGTTCAGCGATCCGTTGGCGAGGGTTGTGTTCATCCTGTTTGTCCTGCTGTCGACGCCGGTCGGCATCCACCACCAGTACATGGATCCCGGTATCGCGGAGGGGTTCAAGTTCATCGCGATGACAAACACGATGTTCCTGCTATTGCCAAGCTTCCTGACGGCGTTTACCGTCGTTGCGAGTATGGAACACGGTGCCCGCCAGCGCGGAGGTGAAGGGCGGTTTAACTGGCTACAGGCGCTTCCGTGGCGGAACCCGGCGTTTACCGGCATGGCACTGGCTGGGCTGGTCTTCGCGTTCGGCGGCTTCACTGGCATCGTCAACGCAGGGATGAACATCAACTATCTCGTCCACAACGCACTGTGGATCCCCGGGCACATCCACGCCCAGGTGGGCACCGCGACCGCGTTGACGCTCATGGCCGGGTCGTACTGGCTCGTCCCACAGCTAACCGGGAACCGACTCGTCGGTCGGCAGGTCGCCCTTTTCCAGGTCGTGCTCTGGTTCGTCGGGATCGTCTTCATGACGAACTCGATGTTTCGGGCCGGACTCGTCGGCGTCCCACGGCGGACGGCGGAACCGCAGTACCAGGGCTTCGAATACGACGTCCCTGTCGGCTCGATGGGCGAACTCAACGCGCAGCTCGCACTCGGTGGCACGTTGCTGTTTATCTCCGCGATGCTCTTTCTCGTGTTAATGCTCCTGACGGTGTTCAACAACGACAGTGAGCCGATCGTCGACGGAACGCTTCCACCGGCACTGTCCGGGCCGGAGGACTCACCACAGGTCCTCGACAACTTGCGACTGTGGTTCGGGATCGCGTTCGCGCTCGTCGTTCTGGCCTACGCGCTTCCACTGGCCGGGATCGTGGCCCAAAGTGGCCTTTTCGGCCAGGATATTCCGCCGTTCCCCGTCTCCAGCGAAGCCGTCATGTATCTCGAGTTCGGACTAGACTACGTTGGAGCGTTAGTCACCTGATGCACACGTCCCCCGCTAAATTACTGATCCTCATCGCACTGAGCCTCGTGATCCTCGTCGAAGGACGCACGGTCCTGGCGTTCTTTGGGATCAATATCCCGCCGCTCGAGACGGCGCTGATCGGACTCGTCATCATCGCCACCCTCGTCATCTGGGCGATCCGACCGCTGCGTGGTAGTCCCACGAAGTCGGAGTGATGAGACACCGGTCAAAACCCCGATTCCGACGCCCCAGTGTGAGCGTATCGGCTGGAACAGTGTGGCCGATTAAAGACGGCCGCGATAGCAAGTCTCTCCCATGTTCGAGACGCTTACGCCACGAGCCGCGGTCGCAGTGGGATTGCTCGCGGTCATCCCGACAATCGTCTTCGGGCTCACGCGATCCGGGCTCGGCGGCCTCATCGCGACGGTGAACGTCGCCCTGATCTTTGCGGCGCTGTACGTCGCGATGTCGCCACTCGAGGGGCCAGCCCGGACAGCCGCCCACGACGCGAGTGCATGAGCCCCGTCGGTGGAATGACAACCCTATGACACCGGCCAGTGTGTCGCGTTAGCGATCAGCCCACTCGAGCCAGCCGAACAGCCGATCGAGCAGCCGCCGTTCGCCGGCCCGCGAGAACCGATGGCCTTCGCCCGCGAATCGCTCGAGACAGACGTCACTCTCGAGTCGCCGCGCCGCGTCGAAACTATCGGCGGGATCGACGACCGCGTCGTCGCCGCCGTGGAAGATCGCAACCGGGACTGACAGCGTCGACACGACATCGTCGAATGGATGTCGATCGAGGGCGTCGAAGAACCGACGGTCGATCCGGTCGCCGGTGTCGAACGTCCACTCCCCGTCGCGCTCGACGGCTGCGCGATACTCGTCGAACGTCCCGGCGGTCGTCACGGGTGCACGCGTCGCGACCGCCGTCACCCGGTCGTCGTCGGCCGCGGCGTGGAAGGCGACTTTCCCACCGAAACTCGAGCCGAACAGGACGAACGAGTCGGGATCGAAGTAGTCGACGACGTGGTGGAGATCAGTGAGTCGTGTCTCGAGCGTTGACGCAACGAACGCGCCGTCGGACTCACCGCAGCCCCGACAGTCAAAGCGAACTGCGTTGTAGCCCGCCTCGACGGCTCGTCGACACCGCTGCTCGTAACTGCCCGATTTGTCGCTTCGGAGACCGTGACAGAAGACGAGCCAATCGTCAGACTCGGCCCTGTGGTGGACGGCAGCGACGGTCGGCGGCTCCGTGTCCGTCCCTGTCTCTGCGTCAGTGATCGGAATCCGATGTGTCTGGGTCATTTCGTCACGTTCCGACGGCCGCCGGGGTCTTGACAGCGACGTTCCCGGGGTCGCCGGTTCGAGACCGGACCGGATCGGCGAACCGCTTATCCGATCCCCTGCGGTTGGTACGGCTATGACCCGCACGACGTATCGATGTCAGTGTGGCGCGCTCCTCGAGTTCAAACAGGACCTCGAGAAGGAATCCGGAACGACGACACGGAACTGGAAGTGCAAGGATTGTGGGACGCCGGTCCCGGGGATCACGGCCGAAAAGATCAGCCATCAGAACCCGTCCTGACAGCAGCCCGAGGATCAGGCCACTGTGATCGGTTGGGATGTGCGGTGGCTCTCGGTGTGATTCATACGGACGAGTGAGTCAGTGCCGGCCGGCCGCAACCCACACTGCGGGCGGGCCGGGACAGCGTGACAGCAGCCCGTCTCAGCCCGCGGTTGAGAACCCCCACTCGATTTTATACCAGGTATTTGATATCGAAACACAGATTTACGGTCTCGGCCCAGTATCGTTCGCACAAATGGTCCGTCGTTTCGATCCCGCTGTCCGCGTTCGTGCCGTCGGCCCATCCAAGGTCCCGATCCGAGTGCACGTAGCGACGTCGACGGCGACAGCAGGCGTCGATCCGGACGATCACACGGAGGTGGGCGACCGATGACCGCCGTCGCGATCACGGACGCCGTCGATACCTATCTCCAACGAAAGGCTGTCGGCGATCCCGACGGCTCAGGTGCAGGCACCTACGCATCCAACGCCGAGTCGATCCTCCGGCGCTGGACCGAGTGGCTCGAGGCCGAACACGGCGTCAGATTAATTGCCACGCTCGAGGTCGAGCACATGCGCGCCTACGCCGCCGAACTTCGCCGCCGAACCGATCGGGGGGAGTACACCGCTTCGTCCGCGGGCACCTATTATGCGGTCGTGCGCGCGTTTCTCTCGTGGTGTGTCCGTGGCGGGATCTGCGAGACGAACCCAGCGGCGACCGACCGCGCCGAAAGCGCATTGCCAAGCGCCAACCCGCAACCGACGAGTAACAGTTGGACGGCCACCCAGCGCCGTGCGCTCGAGCGATACGTCCGCGAGCGGGCGCTCGAGACCGCCTCGGTATCGACACGTGAGCGACGCAGCCGGCTGCGCGAGTACGCGATGGTCGCCGTCCTCGCCCACTCGACGGTTCGGGGCTCCGAACTGTTCCGAGTCCCCGACGACGACCGGCGGACGGGCGCGACCTGGGACGATGTGGACTTCTATACCGGGACGATCCGGGTCCTCGGCAAGTCCCAGCGCCTCGAGGACGTCCCCTTGCCCGCCCGCGCCCGGACGCCGCTGCGGCGCTACCGGGTCGTCCTCGATCCGCCGTCGACCGACTGGCCGCTGTTCCCGACGGGCCACGCACCCTCGATCGCCGCCCGGGTGCGGTCCGTCCTGCGTGATCGAGGCTACGACGAGGACACGATCGAATCAGTACTCGAGGAGACGACAGCGACCGAACTCGCTCGCGAGCGGTCGATCGCACCGCCAGCCATCACGACGGAGGGCGCGCGGTCGGTGTTGCGGCGACTCTGTAAGGAGGCCGGCATCGACGTCGACGGCGACTATCTGACGCCACGTGGTGTCCGCCGGGATCGATCGTCAGAGTCGTATAGACGAGAAGCGACGGCCTCGAAGCCGACGCTACGGGCGTCGGTGCTCGAGCAATCGATCGTCGTCCCAGACGATGGCTCACCCGCCGCTGGTGGGCGTGACGAATCGACGGAAAACGACTGATTCTCGCCCGTTCGACGCGCTCAGACCACGAGCAGCCACAGGACCACCGTCAGGACGAGCGTCAGCAGGAGGACGGTGGTTCCGATGCTCGCCCGGAGGTGGATCGTCGAGGGACGGCCACCGTCGGTCGGCTGGCGCTCGTCGACCTCGACCAGTGGGAGCCGACGTGCGGCCGCCTCGACGGCGAGGACCGGGTTGTTCCCGGCCCAGTAGCAGCGTTTGACCGCACCGACGACGGCAGCGTCGACGGCGGCGTACGTCTCCGTCACCGCGAGCATCGTCCAGCGGCTGCCGTAGTACGTCACGGGGTAGACGACCATCGCCGGATCTCCCAGGTCGAGTTTCGAGAGCGGCTTCCGGACGACGGCGAAGGTGACGGCTGCGACGCCGGTCAGGATGCCGGCGGTCTCGAGGTGGCTCGGACTGTAGGGATGGAGCGTGCCCTCGCCGCCGGGATACGCGAACGTAAAGTGGCCGCCGTGGGCGTGCAGCGTCGGCGCGAGATCAGCCAGTCCCTCCCACCAGACGCCGAAGAGGAGACAGGCACCACCCAGTCCGAACATTGCGACGGTCTGGCCGAGTTTGGCGTCGGCGACCTCGAACTCGCTCTCGCCGTGGAAGAAGACGTAGTAGCCGAGCTTGATAAACGAGAGGAGGGTTCCGATCGCGCCGAGCCAAAGCAGCCAGTACAGCGCCTGGTACTCGGGCTGACCGTAGTAGTGGGGATCGGGGTTCGCCGCGTCGAAGAGCATCCCCTTGCTCACGTAGCCGTTGAAGCCCGGAATCGCGGTGATCGAAAGCGCGCCGAGTCCGAACCCGATCGCGGTCAGCGGCATCTCACGCCAGAGCCCGCCGAGTTTGTAGAGGTCCTCCTCGTCGGTGCGGTAGATGACGACGCCGACGGCCATGAACAGCAGGCTCTTAAAGAGGATGTTGTTGAACAAGTGCGATAGCGCGCCGGCGACGGCGATCTCGGAGGACATCGCCGCGCCCATGCCGATCCCGGCCACGATGTAGCCGAGCTGGGCCTGAATGTGGTAGGACAGCAGCGCCCGCATGTCGTGTTGCAACAGAGCGAAGGTCGCCCCGTAGACGGCCATCAGCCCGCCCATGTACGCGACGTAGATCGCCAGATCGCTTTCGCTTCCGATCGGGAACGCCCGGTAGAGGATGAACGCGCTCGTCTTGGTCGTATAGACCGAGAGGAATACCGAAGCCGCGATGTGCGGTCGCGGGTAGGTGTCGGGCAGCCAGGTGTGGACGCCGATGAAAGCGACGTTGACGCCCATCCCGAGCACTGCGAGCAGCGCTGGAATGCCGGTGGCGATCCCGGTTTCGGTGTAGATGAACGTCCCGGTCTGGACGTAGTGAGCAGCGATCGCCAACATCACGAGCACGCCACCGGTGCCGTGGAACAGGGCATAGCGGAAGCCAGCCCGAACCGCCTCGCCGCCGTAGTGCCAGACGACGAGCGTGCTGGTGACGGCCATTAGCTCCCACATGAACAGGAGCACGAGCCAGTCGCCGGCGAAGGCTGCGCCGACCGACGAGGCGACGTAGACGAGCGCCAACGCGACGAGCGTCTTGCTGGCCTCGCTCGAGTACGCGTAGATGACGCTACAGACCCCCAAGAAACCGAGTCCGAGCCCGACCATCCGAGAGAAGTCGTCGACGTAGTAGGGAACGACCTCGAAGCCGAGGAACGTCCCGCCCAGGTGCTCCCCACCGGGTGCGACCAGCGAGATTGCCAGTACGGCTGCGAGACTGAGTGCGCCCATCGTGAACCCGGCGATTCGGGGCAAAGCGAGGACGAGCAGTGCCGCTACAAAGACGAGAAGCGGCGGGTACGCAAGCGAGAGGAGTTCGAGTTCCATTAGTTGGTCACCTCCGTCATGAGCTCACCGAACGGCATGTCTCCGAGTTGCTCGAAGGGCATCCCGAAGACGCCTTCGACGATCCGGGTCGCAAGCTCGAGAAAGACCGCGTAGTCGGGACCGATCCCGAGGACGACCGCCCCGGTCGCGATGATGGCGATCGGCGCAAGCATGAGCCACGTGCTCTCTGTCCGCGGCGAGCGACGCGGCCAGCCGCCGGCCGGCGGGCCACCGGTGAGATGGTCGTCGTGGTCGCCGTGGTGATCGACAGCGGCGACTGACTCGTCGTGGTCGTCGTGATCGTCGTGGCCGTCACGGGTACTGGTCTCGGTCGCTCGAGCGTCGGTGGGCTGGCTCGGTGCATCCGTGTCGGCGGTCGTATGATCGCTTGGATATTTGTCGACAGCGTATTCGTAGTCATCCGTGTCGGCTGCGTGTGGCTCGTTCTCGATACCGGACGTGTCAGCGGGCTCGCCGCCATCAGCGGCGACACTCTCGTCATCCGACGTGGTCGCGTACGACTGGATGAGGCCCCCCTCCGGGAACTCGAGTAAGGGTTTGGCGTCGTGGCGGTCCTCGCTCTCGAAGAAGGCAGTGTAGACGACCGGCCAGAAGTACGCGATGTTGAGCACGGCCGAGAGCAGGAGTGCGCCGGCGAACAGCCAGTAGCTGCCGCCGACGTCGCCGGCCCCGATCAGCATGTAGAACTTGCTGACGAAGCCAGCGATCGGTGGTAGTCCGGCCATCCCTGCGGCACCGATGGTAAAGGCGCTCATCGTCAGCGGCATCCGTTTGCCGATACCGGCCATCTCACTGATGTAGTCGGTGTGAGTTTCGACGTGGATCGCGCCGGCACAGAAGAACAGCGTGAGCTTTGCGAACGCGTGTGCGGGGATGTGGAACAGTGCCCCGACGATCGCGTAGGGATGCAGCAGTGAGAGCCCGAGCACGATGTAGGAGAGCTGTGCCGTCGTCGAGTAGGCCAGCCGGCGCTTGAGGTGGTCTTTGCGCATCGCGATGATACTCGCTGCGGTCAGCGTGAACGCTGCAACGATCGCCACCGGGATGTTCAGCCCGACCTCGCCGATCCCCGGGACGTCAAGTGGGAGATCGTAGATCAGCCCGGGACCGTAGACCTCGAGGATCACACGGGCAACACCGAACGCACCGGATTTGACGACCGCAACGGCGTGGAGCAGTCCGGAGACGGGCGTCGGCGCGACCATCGCGTCGGCGAGCCAGGAGTGCAGCGGCATCAGCGCGGCCTTGACGCCGAAGCCAGCGATCAGCAGGAAAAAGGCCGCCTGTGCGTAGACCGGCTCGACTTGTGCGGCGGCAGCGAGTGCGTCCATGCCGCCCGCCTCGAAGGCGAGCGTCGGGCCCTCACTGACCAGGCTCGTCAGCCAGTAGATCATCACGGTGCCGGCGAGCAGGAAGACTCCGCCGCCGAAGAACGTGTAGGTGAGGTACTTCCGGCCGGCGATGCGGGCCTCTTCGTCCTCGTTGTGGGCGACTAACGGATAGGTGACAAGCGACAGCAACTCGTAGAAGACGAAGATCGTCACCAGATTCGCCGCGAAGGCGATTCCGACGGCAGCCGAGAGACTGGCCGCAAACGAGGCGAAAAAGCGGGTCTGATTGTGTTCGGACAGCCCGCGCATGTAGCCCGCGGCATAGAACGACGTAAAGATCCAGAGGAAACTCGCCAGCAAGGCAAAGAAGATCCCCAGCGGGTCGGCACGCAGGGCAAAGTCAATGCCCTCGAGGAACTGGATTCCCGTCGACTCTTTGAGGCTCCACCGGAAGACGGTGCCGTCCATGACTGCGGGGAGCATGCTGACGACGAGTCCAAACTTCGTCAGGGCAGCCAGCACGGACCAGCCCTCGCGAAGGTTCGGGCGGCGATGCGACGCGATAATCAGGACGATCGCGACGGCCGAGACGAGTACAGCAGCGAGCGGACGAATATCTGCAACCATTTAGTTGAACACCTCCATGAGGAACGGCTCGAGCAGCCCGGCGATCGTTCCGCCGGCGAAGCCGAGTGCAACGGCACCAACGGCGGCGATGACGACGATCGCGAGCATGCCGATCGAAACGGTCGTGTCACCACCGTCGGTCGCGACCGGCTCCGTCGTGCGGGGCCAGTCGAGTGCCGCCGGTGGCGTGAAATACATCTTCTCGAGCAGGCGGGCGGCGTAGGCCAGCGTCAGCATGGTACTGAGGAAGATCACGGCGGCGACGGGCCACAGTTCCGACTGGACGGCACCCAGTGCGATGTACCACTTGCCGACGAAGCCGACGCCCGGTGGGACACCGACGAGTGAGAGCAAGAGAACAGCCATCGCGCCGGCGACGACCGGCCGCGCTTTAGCGAGCCCGGCGTACTCATCGACGGTGCGGGCACCGTAACTCCGCGCGACGAGTGCAGCCCCCAGGAAAAGTCCGGCTTTCAACAGCCCGTGGCCGATGAGGTGGATCGCAGCACCGATAAAGGCCGTCTCGGAGCTGCCGGCGATGACGACGCCGTAGGCGGCGATGACGAGCCCGAACTGCGAGACCGACGAGTAGGCGAGCATCCGCTTGACTTCGGTCTGGATGACGGCCAGTGCCGTTCCCGCGAGGACGCTCACGCAGCCGATCGTGAGGACGATCGTGGCCGCGTTCGGCATCGTGGTGAGATAGTCGACACCAAAGACGGTCACGATCAGTCGGCCAAAGGCGTAGGCAGAGGCCGTCGAGACGAGTGCGGCGATCAGCGGCGTCACGCCGTCGGGGGCCTGCTGATAGGCGCTTGGCTGCCAGGTGTGCAGCGGCCATTGGGCGACTTTGGTAGCAAAGCCAACGGCGATGAACCCGAAGCCGGCTCGGATCAACGTCGGCCGTTCCGCAGCCGGGATCGCCGTAGCGAGTTCGATCATGTTGAGCGTCCCCGTCGCCATCAGCAGGAACGCGACCCCGATCAGGTACATCGACGCGGCCATCGTCCCCAGGATCAGGTACTTCAGGGCGGCGACCGCCGACTCGGGGCCGTCGCCGCTGGCGACGAGCGCGTAGGTCGCGATGCTCGTAATCTCGAGGAAGACGAACAGGTTGAACACGTCGCCGGTCAGGGTGATCCCGAGTAACCCACCGGTCAGCAGCAGGTAGGCGGTGTAGAACGTGTTTCCACGCGGGCCGCCCTGGCGCGTATAGACGAGGACGCCGGTGGCGACTGCCGTCACGAGCAGGGCGATCAGGATCGAGAACTGGTCGGCGACGAGTTGGATCCCGTAGGTCCGCGGATAGCCGCCCAGTTCGTGGGTGATCGGGGCGGCGTCGGTGCCGGTGTAAACGGCGCTCGCGAGGGCAACGGCAGCGCCGAAGAGGCCGGTGGTCGTGACCGCGGCGATAGGCCAGCCAGTCCGGTCGGTCCAGAGCCCAAGGACGATCGGCAGCGTTGCTGCCAGCAGTGGCGCGGCGATCAACAGCGGGAGGAGCAACTCGGCGCTACTCATCGGCACGCACCTCCCGAAGCGTGTCCTCACGGAGCGTGCCATACTCCGCGTAGATGCGGATGACCAACGCCAGTCCGACCGCCGTCAGCGCGATGCCGACGACGATGGCGGTCAGGACGATGACCTGTGGCAACGGGCTCGCAACCATGAGCTCGCCGGGATTCTCCGCGTGAGGGACGATCGGTGCCGACCCCCCTTCGATATAGGCCATCGAGATGAAAAACAGAAAGATGGCCGTCTGGAAGAGACTCACACCGATCAGTTTCTTCACGAGGTTCTCACTGGCGATCGTCATGTAGATTCCGAGACCAAGCAACACGAAGACCAATACGTACGTGTAGTGGCTCGCCAGGAGCTCAATCATCGTCGCTCACCCCCCGATCGGCCGACTCCTCGCGTCCACCGGTTCCGCTCGGGCGTTCGGGCGAGAACCCGGCCGCCATCGAGAAGAAAAGCGAGATCATGACTCCCGAGACGATCAGCGAGATGCCAGCGATCTCGATGGCCTCGAGCCCCCACTTCGGTTTGATGTGGAAAATCTCCTTGAGTTGGTAGAACTCGAGGAAGTTCCCACCAAGCGCGATCATTCCGAGCCCGATCGCGCCGAAGATGATGACGCCGCCGGTGATGAGGCCGACGAGAAACGAGTTGCGAAGCCACTGGCGGGTCGGTTCGATGCCGAAGGCAAAGGCGAGCATGAGGACCGTGACGCCGACGATGGTGCCGCCCTGGAACCCGCCGCCAGGGGCGTCGCCCCCGTGGAAGGTCATGAACAACCCGTAGGTGAGCGTAAATGGTGCGATGATCTTCACGGCAGTCATGATCACCTGGCTCTCGGTGTACGTATCGTCGTAAGGGTCAGACATTCAGGCAAACACCTCGCGTTTCAAGACGAGCAGCGTCGAGACGCCGGCCGCAAAGACGACGACCGCCTCGCCGAAGGTGTCGAACCCACGGTAGGCGGCGAGGACGGACGTGACGGCGTTGGACACGCCAGTCTGGGCGTAGGTTTCCCGGATGTAGTGTTGGGTCACGTCGGGGTTCGACCAGACTGGGGTCTCCGTGATCCCGACCGCGTACATTTCGGGCAGAACGGCAACACACAGCAGGAGCACGAACGCACCGACGACAGCGACCGCCGGCAGGTGAACTCGCTCTCGGAGCCTGTCGGTCGAGGGGCGAGTCGTCCGGGCGATCGTCAGCAACAACAGCAGCGTCGTCACGCCGGCACCGATCGCGGCCTCGGTCATCGCCACGTCGGGTGCCAGCAGGAACGTATAGAGGATCGCCATGCCGAGACTGTAGGCCCCGAAGACGATGATGACCGACAGCACGTCGCGAAACAGCACCGTCGCGACTGCCGTTGCGAGGATAAACACCGCGAGCGTGTACGCGAGGACACTCATTGTACCTCACCCTCGCTTTCGACAGCGGTATTAGCATCGTCATCGGCGTCATCGGGGTCCTCTGTAAGGAGGGGTTCGACACCCGTCTCGGCTGCGGAGCGTGCGATCGCGTGCGCCGCCGTCGGGTTCGTGATGAACACGAAAAACAGCAACAAGACGGAATATACCGTCGCCTGCTGCCAGCCGAAGGCGACGGCGACAGCAGCCAGTGCGAATCCCGCGCCGAGCGTGTCCGTCTGAGAGGCAGTGTGAGCTCGCGCGTAGATATCCGGCAGCCGGAGCACGCCGACCGTCGAGACGAACGTAAAGAACACGCCGAGGCCGAGGAGGACGACGACCGCCCAAAACTGGAGTGTCTCGATCACAACACTCCACCTCGCTCGACGGTGAACTTCGAGATTGCGATCGACATCAGGAAGTTCAACAGGGCGTAGATCAGCGCCACGTCGAGAAACCACGCCTGATCGAGTCCTGCCGCCAGCAGGGCGAGGATGACGACCGTGTTCGTCCCGAGGACGTTGACCGCCAGCAGCCGGTCCTGCGTCGTCGGGCCGACAACGGCACGATAAAACATCGCGATCGCCAGCACGACGAATGCGGCGGCTCCACCGAGGAATACCGTCTCGAGCGACCACGGCGTCACAGTTCCTCACCCCCGACGATTTCGGCGTCGTCGCGTTCTCGTGGCGATGGGATCGCCGCGGCGGCGCGACCGTAGAAGACAAAGCGGATGCCCCGCTCTAAGCCGCCGTCGAAGAGGTCTTCGCGAGCGTCGGGGATCAACGAGTGGACCAGCAGCTCCTGGTTGGTCGCCCGAACCGTCAGCGTGCCCGGCGTGAGCGTGATACTGTTTGCGAGCGCGGTCAGCGGCAGCCCACTCCGGACGCGTGAATTAACCCGGCTCAGCGAGGGGTCGATCGGCATCGACGGTCTGAGGATCACCGCCGAGACGGCGATGTTGGCCTTGATGATCTCCCAGAGCAAATACGGGACGTAGATGGCAAACCGCACGACACGAATGGGTGATTGGACACGATCGAGCGGGACGGTAAAGGTCACCTGCGCGAGCGAGACGGCGACGATGCCGGCGACCGCCGCGCCGGTGAGCAGATCGAACCAGTAGGTCGGATCGCCGAGGACGAGATAGAACCCATAGGAGATCCAAAACGTCGCGAACAGTCGATCGAAGTCCTCGGTCTCACCGACGAGTCGGCCGCGGCGAGCCGGTCGCTCGACCGGTGCTTCCTCGTAGGTCAGCCCGATTCGCTCGAGTTCGCGCTCGAGCGGCTGGAGCAGTTGTGCGGTGACGCCGGGCTGGTACTCCGGATCGATGACGACGCGATCGATCCCATGGTCGGCGGCGTAGGCGTCGAAGATCTCGGCGTAGTCACGGGGTCCGAAGAGGTACTCGTCGACACCGATCGTCGCCGTCTCGATCGTCACGTCGGCGGTACCGGCGTCCTCTTCGACCCAGCTTTGCGCCCGCGAGAGCAGGTTTTCGGCATCGTCGCGATACCGATCGCTCTCGGGCACGTCGGCGTCGTATGGCATCGCGACGACGAGGTGACACTCGAGGGAATCGGCATCCTCGAGTCCCGACTGGACGGCGTAGCCGACCGTCTGTCGGACGGTCACCGTGTCCGACAGCGGGACGAGCAGGCGTTCAACCGCCACGGCGGCTCCCTCCTGGTGACCGTCGGTGGACATTCATGACTGTCGTTGTTAGTCGACTTAAACGGCAGCCATGGGAAAACGATTTCGTTATCGGCCAGCAGTCGCGTGTTCCCGCGGATTCCACTGGACATTCGTGATATTTCAGTCTCGTCTTCGTTGAAGAGTCGACAGGAGGATGACACCGCTGCCGTCGGTGAGAGACCGGTAGATTTACAACCAGATTTTCAGTAAGACAATCTAACTTGTATGATGGCCGAAACCGTTCACGACCGAATCGGGACCGGACATGACGAGCACACGACCGTACAGCTACCGACGACTGTCCTGAATTGGGGAGGGCGCTGGGCAATCGTCGCCAGCTGGTTGGCGTGGCTGCAGGCGCGAGCCGGCGTCCGGTCGACAACCGAGCGCCGCGAGGACCTGCTGACGAGCCAATGAAAGAACAAACGGATCACCAACGCGAGCGGTTCGACGCCCACGTATTCGTCTGTACCACTGACCGCGACGCCGAGTACGCGAGCTGTGGCGCGGCGGGAGCTAAAACGACCCTCGAAGCAGTCAAAGACTGGCTCCGCGAGCGAAACGCGTTCTGGACTGCGGTATCGGTCAGCGAAACCTCGTGTCTCGGGCTCTGTAGCGAGAACGGAACCGCGATGACGATTCAGCCGCGAAACGTCTGGTACTCGGACGTACAGCCGGAAGACGTACCGGACGTGCTCGAGTCGGCGTTCGGCCCGGACGCAGAACGTGTCCGTGACGATCGCTGAGAACGACTCCGAATCGACCACGGTCGACGGACACGGCCCGAAACGCAGGTCATCGTCCACCGTGACGACGACCCGCCGAACCGCTTCAGTTCCGTGGAGGTACCCCCACACAGCTGTAGCTGTCTGGAGGCTATCAGAGCTGAATTTCGGCGACGTCCGTCGATCCGCACAGCGGACAGACAGTGTCGCGTTTCGAGAGCGTCTTGCCACACCGACGACACTCGTAGTGGATGGGTGGTTGCTCGGTCGAGTCGCGACCGATCCCGATGACGCTGAATAGTCCATCAAAGGAGGACATTCGTGATTTCGAATGAATTTCGAGAGTGTTCTGGCAAATACTTTGTGGATATTTGTTTATTTTACCGTTCTAGAACTAGACATTTGTCTTCCGATTTTGGATATTACCATTGTCTGTCGTGTGCTACTGCTCGTTCACGGCTGTTCGTCGTGACACACTCTCGAGCGCTTCGAGACGTTTACCTATGGGCCGTTCCCACGTGAGGGCAATGACGTTGTACTCTCGGGTTCGCCCCCTCGCGTTCAAGCTGCCGGCCGAGACGGCCCACGAGCTTGGCAAGCGGACGCTCCGGACAGCCCAGTCGACGTGGCCGACGCAGCGGGCGCTTTCGTATGCCTACCAGTACGAGGACCCTGCGCTCGAGGTCGATTTGTTCGACACGACGTTCCCGAATCCGGTCGGCGTCGCCGCCGGGTTCGACAAGAACGCAGAAGTGACACACGCCCTCGCCGCGCTTGGCTTTGGCTTCGTCGAGATTGGCACCGTTACACCGTATGCACAGACGGGTAACGACCGCCCCCGGCTATTCCGCCTGCGCGAAGACCGGGCGATGGTCAACCGGATGGGCTTCAACGGACAGGGAATGGAAGCGGTTAAATCCCGCCTCGAAGCCGACGGCACCCCCGAGATTCCGCTCGGCGTCAACGTCGGGAAAATGAACTCCTCGAGCGAGCGCGAGGCGATCGAGGACTATCGGCGCGTCTTCGACCGGCTCTCGCCGTTTGCCGACTATGTCGTCGTCAACGTCTCCTGTCCGAACACGCCCGAGGAGTTCGACGAGGGCTCGCCGGAACACTTGCGAGCGATCTTCGAGACGCTCGAGGCCGAAAACGACGCGGACGTCCCGCTACTGGTGAAGATCGGGCCTGACTCGCCCACAGACTCCGTCTTCGATCTCGTCGACATCGTTCAGGAGTTCGGCCTCGACGGTATCGTCGCGACGAACACCACGACGAGTCGCGACGGGCTCGTCTCTGCCAACAAACAGGAGTGGGGCGGCCTCAGCGGGAAGCCGCTGGAACGGCGCTCGACGGCCATGATCCGGTCGATTGCGGAATATACCGACGGCGAGTTGCCGATTATCGGCGTCGGCGGCGTCGACTCGGCCGCCAGCGCATACGCCAAGATCCGTGCGGGTGCCTCGCTCGTTCAACTCTATACCGGATTCGTCTATCAAGGGCCGTCGACAGCAAAACAGATCAATCAGGGACTCGTCGAGTTGCTCGAGCGCGACGGCTTTTCGTCGGTCGAAGACGCGGTGGGTGCAGGCCTCGAGTGACTCACCCACTGCGTTCGTCACGGCCTCTGTCTTGACCGCGATCTCGATCGGTTCCGACCGCTGTCGCTATTCTTCTGGACAGTGCACGCGGAACCAGCAGATCTCTGCTTTCTTCTTCGGCTTTCCATCCATGGCACTCGTGATTGTGGCACAATATTGGCCGTCAACTTTCTCGGCGGGAACCGGCTCTTGTTCCTTACAGTCATCGAAGCAACCACACGAACCGTGCTTGCCGCCGTGCTTGCCACCGTGTTTGCCGCCGTGCTTGCCACCGTGTTTGCCGCCGTGCTTGCCACCGTGTTTGCCGCCGTGCTTGCCACCGTGTTTGCCGCCGTGCTTGCCACCATGCTTGCCACCGTGCTCGCCACCGTGTTTGCCACCGTGCTCGCCACCATGCTTGCCACCGTGTTTGCCACCGTGCTCGCCGTGGCCCCCGAAGAACTGATCGAACATGTTCTCGTGCTTCATGTGGCCTTTCTTGTCGTGCCAACCTTTCCAGCCTTTCCAGCCCTTCCAGCCTTTCCAGCCACCTTTGCCTTTCCCGCCTTTCTTGCGAGTGGCATAGCTGACAACAAATGGGAAGGGTGCACAGATCGTTACTTCTTTTTGATCTCCCTCGATGGTGAATACGTCCGGATCGACTTCGTCCCCAATATCATCATAGGTATCTGGCCACCACTCGCCGTACTTGTACTTGTACGCGATGTTGAGTCCGTCAGGACACTTCGGCGGGCATTGAATATCGACCATTTCGGCGTACAACACCGTGTCCTCGTACATAATAACGACAGCCGTGATATCTCGATCTCCAGGCAGCGTAACGTGCGCGGTGCCGTCGGCCCCAACAGTGGGTTCGTACGTTTCCTTTCCGTCCCCGAATGTAACCTCCACAGTGAGCGTATCACCACTGGGAATATTCGACGTAGTAATGGCTATTTTTTCACAGGTGATGGTCACTTTGTCAACCGTCGGAACGTCTCCACCGTCACACGAGTAGAACGTTGCGTTGCTGATGTCCTGTGATCCTTCCGGCAAGCACCATGTAACATTGGCTTCCGCATCCTGGGGCACGTCCGCCAGGAAACAGTTCTGTCCGGCTTTCAGCGTCAGATAGTCGGCATCCTCCGGAATGGCCGCTGCCGGGAGCGTAAAGCAGGTCCCGGAGAGACCGGTGTACAAGGCAACAGCAGTTGGTTCAGTATCACACACCGCGCGCACGCAGTTGATACATTGTCCTGCCTGTCCACCGGGTGGTCTCTCCGGTGGTGTGCTAGCTTCCCCACAGAACTCTGCTTCGATACTGTCTCTACTCTGTGCAGTGGTTGTCGCCGGGAAGCCACCGAGTGCAGCGAGGCTTATGCTCCCTGCGGTGATTCGTTTTAAATACCGTCTGCGATTAACACTACGACACTCCTGGTTGTCTTCTCTCATAGTCCAGATAGTGTCGTAACCTGTCACAGTATTGTTATAGAGGTCCTGTATCCTGTTTTGTAGAGTAGCACGTAACTACCATCCGACGTTATCTACGCCTAAAAGTAATCTCTCAGATTCTAGTATGCGCTACAGTACTACGGATACAATCACGGAGAAGCAGCATCAACTCGACCGAATTCGAGCGGTTGCTCGAGTCGTATGGTTTCAATCACGGGAGTAGCTACTGACCATCGCTTCAATCCGGCTGTCCCGGCGACCCCGCGACCTAAATGTCAATAACTGTAGTTATTGGTATAGATCAATCCTGAACACTGGAAGTAAGCGGATACTCTGCGGTGACGTTCAGGGGAACGAAGAATCGGCTAGATGCCCAGTAGAGCACTCGCATCGGTAATTACAACACGCAATCGGATCCAGCATCGGGTTCACGCGACGCAGAAATCGAAGCTCGTTCCGAAGACGGTGACTCGAGGCGGTCGCTACTCGGTATCGACGTCGACGCGGGTGCCATAGCCCGACTTGCCGACGACATCGCCGTCCTCGTAAACGACTTCGCCGCGGACGACCGTCGTGACCGCTTTGCCGGTGAAAGACTCGCCCTCGAACGGCGTCACGCAGTTTTTCGAGTGCAGGGTGTCGCGGTCCGTGAGCGTCCACTCGGCATCGGGATCGATAATTGTGAAGTCCGCGTCGGTGCCGACCTGCAGCGACCCCTTCTGTGGGTACATTCCCCAGACCTGTGCCGGACGCGTCGAGTGGCGACGGACCCACTCCTCGAGCGTGAACCGGCCCTCGTCGACGAACGAAAGCATGGCAGGGACTTCGGTCTCGAGGCCGACGAAGCCCGAAATCGCGTCCCAAGTGTTGCCGAAGGGATCGTCGACTTTCTTTTCGTCGGGCGTGTGGGGGGCGTGGTCGGTGGCGATGGTGTCGATCGCACCCTCCTCGAGTGCGTTCCAGAGTCGGGCCTGCTCGTCGGCATCCCGAATAGGTGGTTGGACGCGGGCGACGTTGCCCTTCTCGCGCATGACTTCCTCAGTGAACCAGAGGTAGTGGGGACAGGTCTCGGCGGTGACGTCGACACCGCGGGCTTTCCCCCGGGCGACGGCCTCGGCTGCCGAGCCCGAGGAGACGTGGAACATGTGGATCTTCGCGCCGGTTTCCTCGGCGAAGGTGAGCATCCGCTCGACCGCCTCCTGTTCGGCGATCACGGGCCGGGAGTGAGAGTGGTCGATCGGCTTGGTTCGCCCCTCGGCCTGGAACTGTTCGGTGTAGTGGTCGATGATCTCGCCGTTTTCCTCGTGGAAGCCCAGCCGTTTGCCCGTCTCGCCGATTCGCTCCATCGCCTCGAGAATCTCGCCGTCGTTCGGCGGCGGCACGTCACCGACCGTCGAGCCGAGGAAGATCTTGAAGCCCAGCGCGCCGGCCTCGTCGATCGCCGGAATCTGATCGATGTTTTCGGAGGTGACGACGGCGTAGCTTTGGAAGTCGACGTGGGCCGACGCCTCGCCGCGCTCGAACTTGAGCTCGAGGTGGTCGGGCCGGTCGATGACGGGGTCCGTGTTGGGCATCCCGACGACGGTCGTCACGCCGCCGGCAGCAGCCGCTCGCGTCGCGGACTCCCAGTCTTCTTTGTACTCGAGGCCGGGCTCGCGGTTGTGGATGTGGCCATCGATGATGCCGGGGACGAGCACGTTTCCGTCGGCATCGACGACGCGGTCGGCGTCGGGGAGCCGGTCGCTGCGGCCGACGGCGACGATAGTGCCGTCCTCGACTGCGACGCCCCCGTTGGGGGTTCGCCCCGCGGGCGTCACGACGGTACAGTTGCGCACGACGAGATCGACGGTCATTGCCCTGGGGTTGCCGAGGGCCGCGCATATAGCTTCCCCAAACGACTCGCAGTACTGGATCGGCTCGGATGCTGACACAGTTCGTCGGCTCGTCTCGTTCGCGTTCGCACGGGCGACAGCTCAATCGGAACGCGGGTGGCGCTCGAGTCAGTTCCCGTTGCACCGCACACTGGCGACGAACGGGCCTGTAGGCAGTGCCTTCCACGGGATACTGACCGCAGAGCAGGGGGTACGAGTCGGATACTAAACAGCGAGGGACTGGTAGCGAGGCGGGATGGACTCGCCAGCGATTCGCGACCGAACAGTGCTCGTGACCGGCGGTGCGGGCTTTATCGGCAGCCATCTCGTCGATGCGCTCCACCCGCACAACGAGGTCAGGGTCCTCGATACCTTCAGCACGGGCGACCGAGCCCACCTCCCAGAGGGCGTGGCGGTGATCGACGGCGACGTTCGCGACCCGATCGCCGTCCAAGAGGCTGCCCGCGGCGTCGACATCATCTTTCACCACGCCGCGCTCGTCAGCGTCTCTCAGAGCGTCGACGCGCCCCGACAAAGCAACGAAACCAATCTCGAGGCGAGCCTGCTACTCTTAGAGCAGGCCCGCCAGGAAGATGCGCGGGTCGTCGTCGCCTCGAGCGCGGCGGTCTACGGCCACCCCGACGAACTCCCAGTCTCGGAGACGGCACGCACGAACCCGACCTCGCCGTATGGGGTCCAGAAGCTCGCACTTGACCAGTACACGCGCCTCTACGAGGAACTGTACGGACTGGAGACCGTCGCGTTGCGGTATTTCAACGTGTACGGACCGCGCCAGCAGGGCCCCTACAGCGGCGTCATCTCGACGTTTCTCGAGCAGGCGCGGGCAGGTGAGCCGATCACGGTCGAGGGAGACGGCCAGCAGAGTCGTGACTTCGTCCACGTCAGCGACGTCATCCGGGCGAACATGCAGGCGGCGACGACCGATGCAGTCGGCGAGGCGTACAACGTCGGCACGGGCCAGCGAACGACGATCGAGGAGTTGGCCGAGACGATCCGTGATGCAACTGGGTCCTCGTCACCGATCGTCCACCGCGAACCCCGCCCCGGTGACATCAGACACAGCGGCGCGGACACGTCGAAGGCGACGCGCGAACTCGGATTCGAGACGCGAATCAGCCTCGAGTCTGGGATTCGGTCGCTGGTCGGAGAGGGGACGGCGACGCTGACCGACGAGGATACCGGCCCCGTTCAAGAACGCCAGGGAAGCGGGTCGTATAGCTGAGCTCGATCCGGCGGGATCGGTACGACGCCGGCTGAATCTCGTCGGTGTGTCGAACACGAAATCGATGGGCGACGAAGTCAGAGTCGACCGAGACGCGGGACTCATCGCGTCGTGTTTGATTCGGAGAGAGTCACACCAACGTTTTTTTACTTCGGAAATCCGGGGAAAATCCGCACTAACCGTCTCAAACGTCCGGTCTAGTTTATTCGATCCGTTGAACAAAGGCGGCCTATCCCATGATTGGCGACTGTTTCGCCCGGGCGCTCACGAATCGAGTCGACAGCGCCGCAGCCGAAGTGACTGGCCAGCGACGACGGCGGCTCGGTATCGGTCGGTCGAGTGGAATTCACGGACGGAAAGAGATACAGATAGAATACTAACAGCATATGGGCTATAAAAAAGGATTTGTAGAGTGGTCACGACCGTACAGGACATGAACGAGGCGAATACGGATTTGCTACAGCCATGAGCATCTATCACTTGGTTGCCGCGTCCACCGCAGCGTTCGTTCCGTCGATCAGTAACGCGGTTGTCGATGTGGCGGGCGCAGGCTCACGATCCGGGTTCGCACCGTGGGCGGGTCGACCGCTCCAACTCGATGGAAGTGCCCACCTCGCCGCACTCATCGGCATGCTCGCGCTTGCGCTTCTCGGAGCGGTGCTCATCGCACGAAACCGATACGGGAACGCAGGCTCACTGACATCCGATGCGGAGACGGACCACGAGGAGTTTCTGACTGACCAAGAGCGCGTTCGGCAACTCCTCCAGGAAAACGGCGGCCGAATGAAGCAGTCCAATATCGTTGACTCCGTCGACTGGTCGAAAGCGAAGGTCAGCCGACTACTTGCCGACCTCGAGGAGGACGATCAGGTCACGAAACTGCGCCTCGGGCGGGAGAATCTGGTTTGTCTCCCGGGTCACGAACCGACAGCGTCGAAATCGTCCGAACAGACCCATGACGACTAGCGGGGACCGTTCCTATCAACAATCGTTGTTTTCCGTGAGCGAAGCTGCCACTGCGTACACGCCCGCTGAGTCGTAGTATCCGATTTCTCAGCGTAATGGTTCTGCCAGTTTATCCGCTGTACGAACGACGGGGAAGATGCCTTTACGGCAACCATGAACGCACGCAATCAGGTGCTCGTCGTACTTACCGCGCTGATGCTCGTGTGCTCGAGCGGGGCGATGGTAACAGCCGCAGCGAGCGGCAATGCCATCCAGAGCAGCGACACCAGCGAGGACGAGTACGACTCGGCAAACGAAACAGCAAACGAGACTGTAGTCGACGAACAGGACGGCGTCACCGCCGAGGGTGACGACGAGGACGAAACTGAGGCGGCGGACAACGAGTCCGCACAACAACCCGCGTACGTGACGTTTAACGATCAGACGACCGACGGCGAGACGGTCGTCGTCGCGAACGTCACGCTGGCGAGCCCCGGGTTCGTGTCGATCCACGACAGTAGCCTCCTCGTCGGCAACGTCATCGACAGCGTCATCGGCACCTCGGAGTACCTCGAAGCGGGGACTCACGAGAACGTCACGGTGACGCTCGACGACCCGCTCGAGGAGAGCGAGACCCTGATCGCGATGCCGCATCGCGATACGAACCAGAACGAGACGTACGACTTCGTCGAGACTGAGGGTGAAGAAGACGTTCCGTTCCTCACGCCTGACGGCGAACCGGTGACCGACGAGGCAGTGGTCACCGTCGAAGGCGCAGTTGAGGAGGAACCGGCTGACGAGATGCCAGCCGAGGACAACGTCACCGAGGAAGAGCCGGCTGAAGACGACATGGCTGATGATGAAGACGACGTCGATGACGTCACCGAGGAAGAGCCGGTCGAAGACGACATGGCAGACGATGAAGAGGACGTCGATAACGTCACTGAAGAAGTGCCGGACGAAGACGAGATGCCGATAGAAGAAATTCCGGTCGAGGGTGAGGGGCAGCCGGTCTTCATTACAGTCGAAAACCCAACCATCGAGGACGTAACCCTCGAGAACGTCACCGCGTACATCGCTGTCGTCGGTGAAGACGTCGACACTGAGCAGATCGTTGATCAGATCGACGACATCACTGACGGCGACGTCTCGGCTGACAACGTCACCGTCGAGGAGATGCCAGCCGACGAAGAGGAAGTCGAAGACGAGATGGAGGAGGATGAAGACAACGTCACTGAGGAAGAACCGGTCGACGAAGACCTTGAAGAGGACAACGTCACTGAAGAAGAACCGGTCGACGAAGACCTTGAAGAGGACAACGTCACTGAAGAAGAACCGGTTGACGAAGACCTCGAGGAGGACAACGTCACCGAAGAAGAGGAAGTCGAGGACGAGCTCGAGGCGACCGCGTTCAACATCAGTGATCTCGAGGCACCAGACAGCGCCACGATCGGTGAGAACATCACCGTGACGGCGAACGTCTCGAACCCCACTGATGAGGAACGCACCGAAACGATCGAGTTCCGTCTCGAGGGTGACCTCGTCGCCGACCAGAACGTGACTCTCGAGAGTGGCGACAGCGAAATCGTCGAGTTCGAGGTCGACACCAGTGACCTCGAGCCCGGCGAGTACATCCACATGGTGCTGGGTGACGAAGCCGGCGAAGTCGCGACGATCGAGTTGACCGAAGCCGACGATGTTGGTGTCGAAGAGGGCGTTGACGAGACCGAAGACGACACCGGTCTCGAAAACGAGACGGATGAAGACGAGATCGGCATCAACGAAACCGACGACGGTTTCGATGACGGAGCCGATAGTGGCGTGACGGCCGACTAATCGGTTTCAGTTCGGCTCGTCACTGCTTTGCCGCCCTACCGGACACGCGTCTTTTCTCGTCGACGACGATGAGCGACCGACTGGACAGTAAGCGCTGCTCGACGTGTAGCAGCGAGCCGTCAGTACCCACCGACGCTCGTCTCACCCGAGTAGTTGATACAGACTGCTTGCGGCAACGGCGAGAAACATCATGACGCTCGAGAGTACCGGATCGATGCTCGAGAACACGGGTACCTCGAGACCGGCCAGCGCGATGATCACGAGGCCAAGGGTACAGAGTCCGAGATGGAGCTGCAAGACGCGGGAGTAGTCGTCCGAGTGGCCGTCGACGTACTGGAGGACCTCGTCGAAGTGGCCGCCGGGGCGAATCGTCTTCGCGTCGGAGTCGTACTCGATCACGGCGTCTTCTTCCAGCTGCGGGAGATGTGTCTGTTGGAGAGAAACGTAGACGCTCTTGTAGAGGTTATTCGGAACGGGCGTGGTGTCCGATTCGGTCGCGGCGATCTCGGTCGCAACGTCGGAGACATCGATCTGTCCATCCGCCGCTGCGAGCAACTGAACGATAGCCCGACGTCTATCGTTGCCGAGGATGTGAAAGACCTCGCTCTCCTCGAGTGGCTCAGTTCTGTTCGTTTGAACTGACATCGATGAGAGAGAAGACGCGAGGGTTCTCGAGGGGCCGTCCACCACCAATGACCATGTATCCCCACTTCACTGACCACTAACTTTAACTTTTGCAGGTTACGGTGGGTGCTGACGGGATCCACGTGACCGAGGTGCATGCAGTCTGTGGTAGGAAGACGGTACAGGCAGGCAGTCAGACGGGTTGCTGCCCCGAGTGCTCGGCGCTCGGCGGGGCGGTCACGGGGACACCGGACCTCTCTGATAGGAGCCTGGATCATACGGACTCCTGTCAGTCAGTGCCGGCCGACCGCGACCGGTCTGCGATCCCACCGGGACAGCGGGACAGCAGACCGGAGCAGTCCACCACGCCTGTCACTGATCGAGGGTGCGGACTCGAGGGAGAGGGCGGTGGACGCTCGGGAAACGAAAGCTGCCGGAAAACACGCGGATGGTTTCGAACTTATTCGCCGGGGAGATGGCCGCCGGATTGCATCTCCCGATATGTCGTACAGGACGGGCAGCCATGGACGATATCACCGTTATCACCGAAGACGCGAGCGAACTGCTGTGTGACGTGTGTCCCACAGTTTCGGCATCGAGCGCCTGCTGTCGACGATTCCATGGGTTTCCAGTCGTGTTGTTTGGCGTTCATGGGTTTGGGGGTGTACGCGGACGCGTATCGATGATCTCGCCACACGCGGAACCAGTCGCGCTCAGTCCCGATGCAGCGACGAGACCGTTCAGCCAGCCCGATACCCGTCCGGACATCGTCGTATCGAGGGGAGCAAACGCGAATAAAGGACGTTGACTGTTCATAAGCGACGTTGGTCTAGAGAGCAGGGAAACAACCTCTTGCTGGCCGATATCGGTCAGTAGCAGGGGTATACCCGAAGTGTCGCCGAAGACTCGTCGTTCGACCTCAATCCGAATTCAGCTGTATTGGCGTTCATTCAGTGAGCAAACGCGTTGTTGCCGATGGCAGGACGGTGTTGAAAGCTGTAGTTTCCGCCTCGAAATGCGATCTTACGTCGTGGAACGAAGTGGCGGCAGTTTGTAAGGTACATCGTTATAAAATACCACTATCGCTTACCGATCCTTGTGTCGGAATGTAACCGTGGTATCCCCGGCAGTGGTGGTCCAGTGATACTGTGGGCTGTCCGTACGGTGGGTTCGCCGGATGATCTCGGCGGCTCTCACGTCCGGTGACGGCCGGCAGTATCTCGGCCCTCTCGAATCGGCACCTCTCCCAAAGAGCGAACAGACACGCCCCGTCTATGACGGGTGATCACAATCATGTCAACACAAGCGAGTAACACCCGATCGGAATCGACCGCCGATCCAGCGGCCCAACTCGACGTCCTCGGGGACGACTGTGCCCGGACGATCCTCATCGCAACGAGCGAAGGGCCGAAGACGGCAAAGGAACTGACCGAACGAACGGAGAGTTCGTCGGCAACGGTGTACCGACGAATCAACAATCTCCTCGAGAGCGATCTCATCGAAGAATGCGTGCGATTCGAAGACGACGGCTCACATACGACCGCCTACGAGTCGACCGTCGACGTCCTTCGCGTCCGAATCGACGCGGACGGCATTAACGTCGCGGTGGCAGAGAGCGACGGCTGACCGCCGACGAACGTATTACCGACGCGATAGCTATCCGGTTGCTGTCTCAACCAGCAACGTTGCCTGGACGAGATCCCCCTCGAGCGCCGTCACAACGGTCCCGCTGCCGATCGAGTGACTGTCACGAGAAGCCGCAGTTACGCTCGAGTAACACAGTGTAAACGGACGGAAGGGTCACTGTATGATACGGATAACAAATATCCACTCAGTGGAACGGTCTGTGTGATTGAGCAATGCACGATCTGACCGGCTTCCAGCGCGACCTGCTGTACGTGATCGCAGGAGCTGACCGCCCGTCGGGGCAGACCGTCAAAGACGAGGTCGAGAAATATTACAGCTCGGAGATAAATCACGGGCGGTTGTACCCGAATCTCGATACGCTCGTGAACAAAGAGCTGGTCGAGAAAGGACAGCTCGACAGACGAACGAACTACTATGCGATCACCGATGCCGGTCGAGAACAGATCGAAGCTCGTCGGGAGTGGGAGGAACAGTACGTCGACTTTTAGATCGGACGCTCGGGAAGCCGATGCTAGATCCGCGAGTAACGCGGCAGCAACAGTGCTAGGACGGCTGCCCTCGCTGAGCCGCTCGTGGCGGTAACACAGGCTTGACATCCTCCTCCGCCTGAAGGCGGAGGAATCCCAAGGTTGGGATATTACGGTTTGCAGTCCACCACCTCTCGTTGCGGTTGGAATCCGCAGGAGAGGTCATACAGGTAGACTCCGGGCTGTGCCAACCAGCCGGTACTCCTATCCCCACCCAAACCGGGCGCAGACTCAGAGTTACTTTCTTCGTTGATGCCGAGACAGATGTTCTCCGCCCCGTTCACATCAGCGTTGAACGCCGCGTCACACGACTCGCACACATACAACCCGCGTTCAACACGCTGACCGTCGTCTTCCCTACCGCACACGCAACACGTCTTGCTCGTGTCCCGTTCGGACACTTCTACGACTTCA
>NZ_FOIC01000032.1 GCF_900111485.1 Natrinema hispanicum
ATCAGCTGTGGAGTTGTAGCTCCGGCGGAAGGCTGCGAGCGTTCGGCTCTCGCCAGTGGCGAAGCCGAACGCAAACGACCACACGAGCGGTGGGATCTGGAGCTTGCCCTCTCGTTCGATCACGCCGACAGCCTCGGCGTGATCTTCCAGAGCAGCAGAGGGAAAGAGGGTAGTAAGCCGACGTTCAATTCTGTCTGAGGAGGGAGTGTTGGACACACTTGTCCCCTCCTCAATCCTCTCGAAAAGATGCCTCGATAAGCCACTGCTGTCTGGCGGTTCGTCACTTAGCTAAAGACGCATGCGTGTAGTGCCTTCTCAACGAGGTCAAGGAGTGCGACTGCCATAATCGGCTTCTTGACCTCGTTCTCTCAAACCAGTGCCGACCAAACTCGACGCTGTCGGCCATTTTCAATAGAGCAGGATTTTCAACGGACGTCTTCGTCGAGTCGACCGTCGAGAACACTGACGACGCGCCGAGTGGCACGATCGAACTCTAGGCGGACTGTTACGATGAGGACGGCAACTATCTCGACAACGACACCGGACGCCTGACTACGCTTGGCGCGGCGGAGACCTCGAGATCATAGCTTCGAGTGTAGTCTTAAAACGGGTTGTTTGTCAGTTAGCGGTGCGTCACCGTGGCCTCAGACCTTGTCGCCAGTTACCAGTCTAGTAGTGCTTTGTGTAGATATTCCCTGATCAGTTCGACTGGAATATAGCCCGCTGCAACGTTCAAAGATAAGAATGTTAGTAGACCGACTGGAGGGAACACGAGTAGCGAAACCAGCGGCGAGTAGCTGAAGGTCGAGACAAGCATATAGAACACGGCAAAGAACATGAATTGAACTGCGAGCAGTCGGGCTATCCAGCGGAGGGAAACGATCTCAATCGGGGATCGCTGCCAGAGCAAGGCGTTCCCTGCGAATATCGCAACGTAGGAGAGGCCAGTTCCGACACCCGCACCGATGATACCGTACTCGGGTATCAGGAGAACATTCAACACCAAGTTGATACATAATCCTACGACGGTGATTGCTTCGGATTCACGAACCCATCCTGTCGCATGTAGCACCGGCGTTACGACCCGTGTAGTTCCCAAAAAGAACGTCCCGATGAGCAAGATCTGTAACGTTATAGATGACGCGGAGTAGCCCGGACCAAAGTAAACACTAAGAAACGGGTCTGCAAGGGTGAACAGACCAATACCAAATAGCGACAATGATAGGACGGCATATTTAAAACCATCTTTTAGATTACTGTTTATTGTATCAATATCCCCGTTCGACCATAAGTGAGCCGTGTGCTGTAAGAATGCAGCCTGAATCACTGACGGGACGAACCAAATCATCTCCGCTGGAACGATAGCACTCTGGTAGAGAGCAGCTGAGGTCTGACCCTGATAGGATCCAACGAGAAGAATATCTATTTTGTACAGCAACATTGCGCTTAAACCTCCGATGAGTTGGTACCCACCAAATGAGACGATTTCTCGACCGTATTCGGAAACGTCGTCCTTTGATGGCATCTTGAAGGTGATAGACCTCCGTAAAACGAGCAACCCGAGTATACATGCGAGCACGAAAGAAAATGCGTACCCGGTAAATACACCGGTCACACCATACCCAATGTACGCCAGTAGCAGGGCAACAGAGGTATACACCAGCTTGCGGCCAATATTAAGTGCTTCAGCGATTGACTCTCGCTGTACACCATAGAAGGCAGCTCTGGTAACAGCATACACATTGCCGAAAAAAACTACTAGAATAATCGCCCAAACGTATGGCACATATATCTCAGGGAGGATACCTAACTTGGACGATAACAGGACAGCAATTCCGGCCAATAGTGCGTAAACCACGCTGATCAGCAACGAAATTAAGACGACTTTCGAGACTCTCTGGCTATCGTCTTTCCCATCCCCAACTACTTTCCTCGTCGCATCAAACAGCCCGCCCTTAGATATGAGTGTGAGAATGCTAAACCCGGCCAGTACAGTTGCGTATACCCCGTACTGTGATTGTGGGATGAGCCTAACAAGGATGGGGGTGAACAGTATACCAATGACCAAACCCGCACTCTTCCCGAAAAAAATAGAAATAATCGACCGAAGCAGTGATGCCATGGTGTAGTACCAGTCGAATTTATCAGAACTTAGTCTGAGTGATTCTATGACGAGGCACCATCCACAAATCTACTCCATAGCCTGAATTAACAGATCAAAGTTCTTTTTTGCGTTTCTCTGGAGCTGATCGACATTAGATGGAGTCGAGAACTCAATCTCGATGTCTTTGTGAGGTTTGTAGTATGGCAAATCGAGTCGTTCTGCAACCTGCTCTACTTTCGGCTCGTAAGCGAGAGGCAGTATTGGCTTCCTGCAGATCGCGGCAAAAATGAGCGAGTGGTAGCGGGTTGCAACCATTCGGTCAACGCTCGATACTCTCTTGAGCGTCTTCTCTACAGAGAATTCATATGGCCAAATCGGAATATCAAGGTGTTTCTGCGCGAATTTCTCGTCTTTTGGTGTGAACGGTATGAATACCGGATTCTCAATGCTCTCGCATATCTGCTGGGCGTTTCTAATGTAGCGCTCCGTTGCATCCTCTAATTCCGTGTATCCGAAGTACTGCTTTAGTACGTCGTTCGATATATCGTCTTTTTCCCCAAAGTACGGACGGAAATTGACCCCCGTCCGACTAGATGTTGTCTCCTGAGGATCGTCATACAAGAAGACAGGGCAAGCGGTCACAGTGACATCTGCATCACAAACTGCCTCAATGTTTGACTTCGACCACTGATCCCGAACCGTAATCAAATCTAACTCCGGAAGGACGCGAGATGCCAGTGAGCGGGCCTCCTTCGAATGGAACCCAGGGACACCAACACCGATAGCATACCCCTCCTCACCGCTGCTCACGTACTTGAGGCGTTTCTTCAGGTGGGCAACACCGTACCAGTCATGAAGAACTCCGCCACCACCGAGGATTCGCTTCGATGCGTTGCTCGCGGTAGTTCCTCTCCTGAACAACTTGGTTCGGTAGCCCTTCTGCTCAAGTTGTACCTTGAATTGTTCTCCGAGTGCCCGATCGCCAATGTTACCAGTATCGTAACTTCCTTGAACGCCTATATCGTGGGGAATTCGTCTTTTTACCCGATATTGCGCCGCATTTGGTAGTGCTTTAGCCGCAGCGAGAGGATTTCGAATTGCATACTTTATCGATTCCATCGATTATCTAACAGATAAGATACATAGTTACTATTAATAGCATTGGTCTTTAGTTAAGCCCAGTAGTAATATCAGAGGCCATATTATGCATAACAGTATTAGAGTCGGGAAGAATCATAGCTCGGACTCTGGTGTTGCCAATATCGGTCGATAAGTGTTCCTCGCAAACTCTATTTTCTCCTCGTAGCCGACTTGAGAGAGTTGAATCTGGACGAAAAACGATGCTGCTGAGTATTACTGTAAGTATTAACTAAAGACGGATGGAGAACCGAGTAACTACGCGTCTTCTCCCTTCGACTCGAGATTGAGGATCAAACCTTTCGTCACGTCCTCTTCGCTCACCTCGAGACGATCGTCTCCGACCGAGTACGCACCCGGATACGCGACCGTCACTGCGAAGCGACCGTCGTCTCCTACTTCCTTCTTGCGTTCGTACGTGAACGACTCGCCATCGACGGACACTGCCGTACTTATGCTCACGGTTTCACCCGGCTCGCCAGTTCCCTCGAGTGTTGCCCCAGGAACCACAGCGAACGCCGCAGCCTCGTCGTCGACGGACAGCGCCTGATAGTGAGCCGTCCCATCAGTTCCATTGCCACCAGCACTGTACTGCTCGAGCAGTTGCACCTGCGTGCCCTCGGCCGGCGCGTCCTCGTCGACTGCAGTCACGACGACGTACCCGACCCGGCCATCGAACTGATCATACCAGCTATCCGGATCGGAACTCGACCGGAACTCCCCGTAATTGCGCTGCGCATAGCCATACCCCTGTGACTCACCGTTGACGAAGTGGTTGTACATTCGGTTGTCGCCCCACTCGCTCAACACGTAGTTTTCGGGGTAGGTGCGGTTCGCCGTCTCGGCGTGATCATCGATCGCACCCATTGCTTCGACCTGGGCCTCGCTGTGCGTGACGTCCGCCGTCAGGCCGGGCACGTAGATCAGACTTAACCCAAATACGAGCAGACCGACGCCAAGCAGGTAGCCGATCGCACGGCCATTCGGCAGCGTAATCGATGGCTCGAGCGATTGACCGCCGTCGGCGGTGACTGGCCTGCTGTCTCGAGACCCACTGGCCGAAACCTCCGAAACCAGGAATGGAACTGGCGTTCGGGCCAGCTCAACTACCGAAAGCAACTGGACGAGCCCGAGTCCGGTAAGCACGGCCAGTGGAATCGCAAGCTGGCCAGCAAAGCGAACCTGGATTCCCGCAAGCAAGAGCAGATATCCCGAATAGGTACCGACGAGCAACCAGCCCGGTTCGTACTGCCGATAGACGCGCCAGATGACCCAGACGAGTACGAGCAGGGCAACATAGAATCCCATCCCGAGCTGGTACATCGGACCGAAGAAGACGGCATATTCTGTTGAGAATAGCGACAGCGTCTCAGTGATTCCTTCGCGGAAAAAGAGATCATCGACGCGAGCCATTGCCTCGGCCCAGACGTCTGGCTGCAGCCGCTTGAAGACGTAGAGCCCACCAGCCGCGACGAGCCCCTCAAGCGTGAACAACCCACTGAGATGAACATTCACGCGTCGCCACAGTTCGCCGAGCACGACAACCGCAATTGCACCACCGAGCACCAGCATCGGTGTGGTAGCAACGAACTCTGCATGCCATCCCCAGCGGTGGTGCAGGGCCAGCGACAACCAACTCCCGACGGCAAGTCCGATGAGCAGCGGGAGATTTGCGAGCGCCGGTGAGATGTCCGCTCGAGCGTCCATCGCGACTCGAAATGCGACGTATCCAGCGAGTGGCATCAGCAGGAGTGGCGAGCCGCCCCAAGAGTGGATCCCAGCCGCGACTGAAAGTCCGAAGCCGAGAGCAACGATCCACGTCAGCGGCGTTCGGAGGTGGTTCCGAACGCTTGCATGCGGATCCACGCCGTGCTCGAGCCGTCGCTGGAGGTCGACGGCGAGCCATGTCAGCGTCAACAGTGTGATTCCAAGCCAGAAGTACTGGTGAAGCTGGTGATCGATGAATCCCAGGCCTGTATAGACCGCGTGGATCGGCGTCACAGCGAAGGCAAGAACGGACGCAACGCCGACGCGAACGTCTCGCGTCAACAAGACGGTGAGCTTGTAAACCACGAGACCGAGGACGACGGAGGCGACGATGGGAAGCCACGCTGCAACCGTATCAGCCGCTCCCTGGCCACCACCGAGTAACTCGGCGATGAACCAATTAGTCGCATGTGCGAGTGGTCGCCGAATGGCCACGCCGTGCTGCGGTTCTACTAGAACTCCGTAGTCTGCAGGTCCCGACGACTGTTCGAGCAGGTTCTCCATCCAGTACCGGAAGTAGTACGGGTCGTTCCCCGGCGAGATGACGTACCCATTTTGAAAGACTGACTGATACGCCGTCATCCTCGCTATAGCGACAGTTAGCAGTGCACCGAACAGCGCCGCTAGGGCGCGGAGATCGGCATCGTTCCAGAACCGATCGAGATCGGCTGTGAGGTCGTTATCGTCCGTGGGTTTCCCGAGTTCCTCGCCCGTCAATACAGATTCGACAACTGCTGGGTCCGCGACCTGATACGCGCCATCGACTTTCGTGACGATGCCGCGTGAGACGAGTTCCCCGAATGTTCCCGAATCGAGGTCGACGTCATCAAAGGTCCACGTTTCGTGGTCGACGTCGGCGGCGAGGACAGTCTTGAGTGCGCGGTCACCGTTGTCATGTTCCTCGAGAAACGACGCCGCGGCGTCGGCGATGTCGCCCGAATCGCCGTCAATAGACATTGTCTGTCTGGTGAGTGTACGGCGCTATCATGCTTTCGTTCCGAAAAGGTACCGACCAAGTCGCAACGTTACCACACTTGCGCGCCCGGCGTTCCACAAGCGTCACAGATCACCGCGTCGTTTCCTTTGTAGCTCCCCTGCAGAAATTCCCCTTCCTCACAAAACGTACATGCTCTTCCCTCGAGGGCTGCAAGCACGGGAGAGCTAGCCACGGAATCGTCCATCAATTGCATCTCATTGGCACCAAGTCATGGTTATGGTATAGTCTTTTTGTGAAGACTGAATGTCATTCTTTCATTTTATCGCGCAACGATCGCAATCACTTACTCTTTTCTCGAGGGCAGCCGATCCAACAACTCTCCCGCATGGACGAGGAGATGCCTCGCTCGACGGCGAATGCGTTGCCAACACGGCTCGCTGCAAAGCTGTGGAAAGCACGTGCCGACTCGAGCGTTGGCGACAACCCGTGGAAAGTGGGCTGTGAAGATCGCGCAAGACCTCCCTCGAGTATACCGAACACAGGCTCATACACCCCATCGATGCAGAGCTTCCGAGTGAGATCCCGAACTCGAGTAGATCTGAACAGACCCTGGAGACAACTGGCGTCCACGTCCATCCGTAGACAACGGCGCGGACTACGACGCACTCGAGAGAGGGTACATCTCTCAGCACAGACCGTCATCACATCGAGCAGGCTGTGTGTTAATTTAGCCCACGACGACAGTGCGCTACGTTTAGGTACCTTGAGGGGTTCGTACTTGACTACTAGATGCCAACTCAGCGCAGAATGCGGTTTGTACATGGACAGGTCGCATGGATGATCGCGACAGTCCTCGTGCTCACACTGTTGAACGCGCTGTCCTACGAGTTGGTTTTCGTTCTTTCACTGATCGGCTTCCTGGTCATCACGGAACTGACGGCCCCATTCAACGTCACACCGACATGGCGACGCCGCCTTCGTTGGCTTATTCTGCTTGGCCTCGCAGGTTTCGCAGTCATCGTCGTGCGACGGATTCTCGAAATTCTGCCACCGGAGGTGGTCCCAGTATGAATTCCAATCATGTACTCTGCCTCACTCGAGCCATGAAGGTGATTCGATGAGCTGGCTTGGCAACGGCAGAATCGACTGGCCGCGAATCCTATTGCTCGCACTCACCGTCACCGTACTCGTCACGCTAGGTACTGTGGCTGCGACATCGTCGACTGCATTCGGCCCATACAATCCCTCTTGGGATGGATCATCTGATTTCCGGCAAGATGCTGAGGATGATCCCACAGTCGAGAGCCATCTATTGAGTGACACCGCCCGATACGATGAGCTGCCAGCCAACGAGACGGTCGCGTTCATCATCGCGCCAGATGAACCCTACGAGGGAGAGGATGCTGAACGGATCAGAGAGTTCGTCGATGAGGGTGGTACGCTCGTCGTCCTCGAGAACTTCGGCGATCCAGGAAACGAACTGCTAGCCGATGTCGGTGCTGAAGCACGTGTAGATGGACAACTTGTTCGGGACGAACGTCACCACTTCCGTGGGCCAACAATGCCCGTCGCGACGAGTGTCGAGAATTACACGCTCACGTCTGGAGTTGACCAACTGACGCTCAACTATGGAACTGCAGTTGAGCCAGGAAACGCAACAGTGCTGGTAGCGACCAGCGACTTCGCATACCTCGGTCCTGAGGATGACGAGTTGGACGAACAGGATGAACTCCAATCATACCCAGTCGCCACAGTGGAAAATGTTAGCGAGGGGAAGGTGGTCGTCGTCGGTGACCCGAGTATTACGATCAACGCGATGTACAGTGAGCCGGACAACGCCGCGTTCGTTCGCGGATTGTATGCTGATGCCGATCATGTGATCTTCGACCGCTCGCACGGTTCCGGGGTCCCTCCGCTGGCCGCTGCGATGCTGGTGATCCGGGGATCACCATTGTTACAGCTGCTCGTTGGTACCATTGGCATCGGATTTGTTGCAGTGCTCTCTCAGATTCGGGTCAAGTCTGCACTCGAGGCCTTGCAGTCCCGGCTGCCAGCGCGCTTCCAGCCCGCCGGGAATCGCAATGACGGGACAATTGGTCCTGGACTCTCTGATTCCGAACGCGCCGAGTTCCTCCGCAGACAGCATCCCGACTGGGATGAGGAGCAAATCCAACATATGATAACAGCGCTTAACCATCCCCGTTCGGAAGATGAAACAGACGAATGAGCGGTACCACTGATTTGACTGACGGGACGAGCGGCGATCCCGAAGCCATCTATGATTCGCTTCGCAGCGAGATCGACCGCGTTCTCATCGGAAACGACGAGGCAGTCGAGTATTTGACGGTCGCGTTACTGACCCGTGGGCATCTCCTGCTTGAAGGGGTTCCAGGTATCGCCAAGACGACGCTCGCGAACCTTTTCGCGCGGACGACTGGCCTGGAATACAACCGGGTCCAGATGACTCCCGACACCCTCCCGGCCGACATCACGGGCACGCACATCTATCGACAGGGAGCGGGAACGTTCGAACTCCAGCGCGGTCCCGTCTTCGCAAACCTCGTGGTTGCTGACGAAATCAATCGCGCAACGCCGAAGACCCAAAGTGCGTTGCTCGAGGCGATGGAAGAACGGCGTGTGACCATCGAGGGCGAGACGCTTTCGTTGCCGGATCCGTTCATGGTTGTCGCGACCCAAAACCCGATTGAGTCTGAGGGGGTATTCCAGCTCCCAGAAGCCCAGCGAGACCGCTTCCAGTTCAAGCTGACGCTCGATCTGCCGGATCGAGCGGACGAACGAGAGTTGCTCGACCGGTTTGACGATGATCCGGAGCTCGGCCCTGAAGATGTCGAACAAGTCATCGAGCCAGAGAAGGTCATCGATGCGCGCCAGACCGTTCAAGCAGTCCACGTCGCACCCGCTGTCAAAGAGTACGTGCTCGATCTCGTCGCCGCGACGCGATCGCATGCCGATGTCGAACACGGTGCTTCACCGCGCGCGACGCTGGCGTTTCTCAACGGTGCCAAGGCGCGTGCCGCGATCCGTGGCCGTGACTACGCCATTCCTGATGACGTGAAGACGATGGCTGAACCGGTACTGCGTCATCGGCTCGTGTTGAGCACCAGCGCCGATCTGAGCGATGTTGACCCCGAAGCCATCGTCGCGGAGATCGTCGACACGGTCGAGCCGCCAGGTGCCGATACGAAGCAGGCATTCGAATCGGCCGCAGCGAGCGACAGCGACGAGAAGATTCTCGAGTGAGTTACTCCTCACTCCACGGTGGCAACGTCCCCGACGAACTCGATTAGTCACAGTTCCTCGTCGGCGATCGCGGCCGCACGGAACATAGGTTCGTGTTCTAGTTCTCCGGGAAGTGGTGGTACGACGCCGATCAACTCGAGACGTATTCTGTGAGCGTGATCTCGCAGTCATCGAAATCGAAACACTATTTCGTAGCAACGTTGGCCTCGAGATCGTATAGACCACTCTCGAGGACCACGGAATTCGCGATCCGACGACCGACGATATGCTGACCTCGAAAATCGCCGCGTGGGATTTTACTCCCGGAGACCTCAGCCCCCCTCAATGGGAAGCAACGACTCACACACGAAGGTCAGCAAGCAAGGCAAGTATGACTGACGCCACGCAGGACATTGAGGAAGCGATCCACTAACTCGAGCACGATACCGAACGCAAGCAAGACTCAGCAGCCCTCCACCAATGACAAATACGGACCCCTTCCAGTGGAAGACTGACCCCACGATACACTTCACCGCCCCACACGCAAACCAGCGCCGTGACGATATCGATCATTTCGTCGTTGAACACGAGACCCGACCCGACGACCTATCGTTCGTGCCCCGTGACCCGGACGGCGACGTGCCGACCCAGTGGATCACGATCAACGCCGACGACGCGCTCTCCCTCGAAAACTGGCGGTAGCCGCTCATTCAAAGCGTTTCGATCGGATGCCACGAGGCGTGACCCGAAGCGGTTGACCCAAGTTCCCCGTAGTCTCGCCTCGAGGTCAAGCTCAGTTGCACCCTTCTTAGAAGTCTATGAACAGAGACTCACTCCGATGCGATTTCGTCTCTCTCGTTGCTGTTGTCGTCTTTCGTGGTGCCTTAGTTGTCGATATCTTCCACGTCCGTATGATCTTCCCACCGGCAAGTGACCAGCCAGTCCGATCGTTCGTTAGCGGGTGTTACCTCGAGTCGGATTGGCCGCTCGAGCCCAGTTACGAATCCAACCGCGAGAAATGAGACGATCGGATGGTCAAAGCGGTCAAGATCGCCGAACGCGCTATCGTCGATGGCGACGGTGATGCGGTTCGAGGCTACATCTACATCTGGCTCGGCACTGCCTGTGAGTTCGAACTGCTCGACAAGGCCGTCAGCGAGCTGGGTTGCAAGCGGTGCCGGCGCAGTCGCGAGGTCGTCGGTCAGTGCACGCTCGAAGTCTTCGAGCAGCGTTGCTCCGGTGGGCTCAAGAACAAGTCCACGGTGCTCCGGATCAGTTAGGATTGGCCCCTCGAGATCATCCAGCGTGGGCAGTTCGCCGGTCGTCTGCTGGGGGACGTATAGGCGCGCACCCGAAGCGTCGTCAGTCGGGAGGTAGACGCGATCGTCGCTCAGGCCGAGTTCACTGGCGATTGCGGCCTCGTTGGCTGCCATCGCAGCATAGATCCGTTCACCGACATCTGCAGCGACAAACGTCCCAGGCGTCAGGTAGTAGGTAAGTACTCCGCCAAACAGACCCACCGAAGCGAGTGCGAAGAGCACTTCCCGGCCATCAGGGAAGAGGACTGCGGCGAGGGCCGCACAGGTACCAACGAGGGCTAGTCCCGCTGCAGTGCGACGGTATTGCGATTGCTTGGCGCGAGCATACTCGGCACGCAACCGCTCGTTTTCCGCCTCTAGAAGTTCTGTCCGTGCCGCGAGTTCGAGCCGGTCATCGTCCTGCCCGTCTGCTCGGTCAGCGTCCAAGTCGGTCGTCGTCTCGTCCAGATCAACATCAGTCGTACTCATATGTCAGTGGTGGGTTCAGTCGTCGGTTTGGCAGTCGTATCGGTATCTGTATCGGTGGTTGATTCGTCGGTTTGATCAGTATTGGTCTGGTGTGCCTGCTTTCCGTCCTCGCGGTCTGGAACCAGTCCGAGCCGAACAAGCTCGAGTCGGTGAAGGCCGTATGAAGCGATCGCGAGGAGAACGATCACCGTTGCGGCGGCCAGATAGAGCGACTGCGAGTCGACGATAAGCCACGCAGCGCCTGCCAGTGTCAGTGTACTCGTGATCGCGACGAGCGTGATGCGACCTGGGCTCTCAGTCCAAGGAACTGGCGAAAGGAGAACGGCAATGAATGTGACTTCGACGATGATGAACGGGAGTGGATCGATTCCGTCCGGGAAGGATGCAACGAGTGCAACGTGACCGGCTGCAAGCGCGTATGGTATCCCAAACAGGTAGCCAACGAGTGCCGTCGCAATCCCTGCAAGCGCGCCAAGTGGGCCAGCGACGGCACCGAACGCAACGACTATCACAGCGAGAGAGATGAGAGTTGACCAGTTGCGGCCGGTCGCGGCCGGGACCGCATCGATTCGGGCGCTCACGCATGACCACCTCTCGAGCGGCCTGCTTCAATGACGGCCGATAGCCGGTCGGTTGGCCCGACCTCGAGGGCGGTCACGTTATCGATCCGGGCGAGTTCTCGCCGGAATTCCTCGAATTCGACGTAGCGGTCATAAGCTTGCTCGATATCCGCCAGCCCACCCGGTTCGTAGAGTACCGACGGTGCGAGCAGAACCAAGACCTCGTTTCCGCCTTGCCGTGCGAGCGAGACCGTCTCGCGGAGTTCTGCTGGCCGTGAATCATCAGTACAGATGACGGTCCAGATCGAGCCCCGTGCGTCCGTCACACCCCTGTGGACTGCTCCGTATAGTGGATCCTCGGCGATCCGTTCCCGGTATCTCTGTTGACCAGAATAGAATGGACGCAGTGTCCGTCCAAACGCGTCATCTTCATCTGTTCCTTCAAGATCGGATAACGACCGCTGGGCGTCCGTGGGAGTGGTGTTCCGTCGCAGAAGCGAAACGTTGTTTTCGCCCGCGCTGACCGTTCTCAATTGGGTGCTTGAGGATCGCGACGCGCTAGATTCATTCGAGTTCGTTTCTGTGCTGTTCATCGTCGTGGTACCCATTTGGTTAGAGATGGGCGTGTCCGCCGCTATCGTCGGCTCGAGAGAGAGCAGTTGACGGCGGATTGGCCTGTAATTGACGGTCGACGATGCTATTCCCCGATAGTTAGTGATTCCACCATCGCCAACCGTCACGAGCCCGAGTGGGTTGTTAAGTCGACGGGTGTTTCCTGCGATGACGAGGGCCACCTCGCGGAGGGCTTCAAGTTTTGTTTCGCCCTGTGGACCCATTGCGAGTGAGCTACGGTGGTCGACGGCCAGCAGGGTCCGGCGGTCACTCTCGGCCTCGTACTCGCGGACGTACGGCGTTGTGTGCCGTGCCGTCGCCTTCCAGTCGATCCGTCTCCCTGTATCGCCAGGGAGGTACTCACGGAGTTCAGCCGGTTCGATTCCTGTGCCGGTTCGTCTAGACTCGTGAGACCCGTACGACGCGGCAATCCGGTCACCTCCCTCACCGACGTGAATTGACCGGGGACTGGGGGGTTCGACGGTCACTGTCGGCGTTGAACCAGCCGTAATCGTCTCTCGGAACAGCCCATCCGTCGCTGTCACGGTTATTTTATCGAACGTGTGACGACCAGCGACGGGCCAGGTGACCGTCCGTGTTCGGTTTGCCTGTTCGATGGCTGGTTCAAGTGAAAGCACAAACGGTCTAGTCGCAGTCGCTGCGACCGGTAGTCCAGCAGAGACTTCGAGTGTCAGTTCCGTTTTGGCTTCTCGCGTCGCGGTGAGCGTGACTGGGATCTCGTCTCCCGTTTGGACGGCCGTACGGGCTGGAGACTGAACGACCGACAGCGACTCCACTGTTCGCTCGAGGTCACGGGTGAAGCGATACTGGTGGGCCAGTAGCCACGCGCCGATGAGGGCCGACCCAACAAGCACGAGCGGACGTGCAAACACTACTGCAAGGACGGCAAGCACAACGGCGAGTGCGGCGACCGTCCATCCCTGGCGCGTGGGGTACATGTCTTGACAGATTTCCGTGACCGTGTTCAAAGTATTGATTACCAGCAGACGAGACGATCCAGAATCGAGGTGCAGGCTGACGCAGGTGTATCCCGATGCGTGGACAGGCCAGTCGGTTGTGGCGGGTGTCGCCGCTCGAGAGAATACCTTATTTGGGTGCACTGAAAATTCCTCAGATGTGAATACTGTCGGTGGCCGTTCGCTCGTCTTCGCCCTCTTGATCATCTTAATGACGGTTACCAGTGGAATTGCCGTAGCGAACCCGGCGAGTGCGGCGGACGGTGATTCCGTCTATCGTGTCGCGGTCCAGCAAAACGACACCGACAGGGTGCAAAACGAGACAACCCCACATCGGAATCCCGATAACTACTCCGAAGACGGTGACCTCAACAGCGTCGAAGGGTGGCTATCAGATCGTCTATCAACGCAGCTTGGCGAGAGTGCGATCCAACTGAGCGAGGGCGAATATGAACTCGCGAGTGACTATGTCGGCGAGGAATATCGCGAACGACTGGGGCAGTACGTCGATGTCGCGGGAGAGACCGACGGCGAGAGTCAGGAAGACGAATTCGAAGAAGCCGGCGAAAAGCAGTCTCGACTATCCGATACCGTTCAGGAATATCGAGAGACGAAAGACGAGTACGAAGCAGCCCGTGAGGCGGGGGATGAGGAACGTGCACGTGAGCGCGCACGTGAACTCGAGACACTTGCCAACGAGATCGAGTCCCTCGGTAGCTCAGTTCGTGAAAGCTACGACAAGATCGAGAATCAGACGAACTCCGATCTTTCGGAGGCAGACACGGCAGTCGAGAACGTTACTCAAACGATTCAGACCGAACAGGCAGCCGTTCGCGAACAGTCGTTTGAGAAAACAGAGCTGACGCTGACGGCCGAACGAGAGACGATCTCGTTCCTTGAACCACTGGTCGCGACGGGCGAACTACAGACAGCTGGCGGGACTCCAATTGCGAACGAGGAAATCAGACTTAATGTCGGAAACCACACCGAGTTGGTCACAACGGATTCAGCGGGCGCATTCACGCTCGAGTATCGTCCGATCGACGAACAACTATCGACCGACGAACTCGCCGTCCAGTACGTGCCTAAGACGCAATCAGTGTACCTGGGCGACGAGGCTAACGTCAGTGTCTCAATTGAGCAGGCCGAACCGACTGTCTCACTGAGCGAGGTTAGTCGTGAGGTGTCGTACAACGATGAGGCAGCCGTCGCCGGAGAGTTGGCAGTCGATGGAACTCCTGTTGACGGGGTCACTCTTGCTGTGGTTCTTGAGGGAGAGCAGATCGGGACCGCCACCGTCACGGATGGCGAGTTCAGCGGGATGGGAACGGTTCCAGCGTCCGTCCCCGATGGAGAGGCTGAACTAGGCGTCCGACTGCCGTTCGATGATCAGGCTCTCGCCGCGACGACCAATACAACGACTGTGACCGTCCGCGAGACCGAAAGCAGGCTTTCGATCGAAGGGGAGTCGACTGGCAATCAAGAGATCACGGTCAACGGGACGCTCAGCACTGTTGGTAGCGACGGGGTCGCAGGCGAGATCGTACAGCTTCGAGTTGACGGAACATCTGTCGGTACCGTCACGACTGGAGAGGGCGGGTCGTTCGGTGAGACAGTTTCCGTTCCGGACTCAGTTACCGGGAGCGATGTGACGGTTGCTGCGGTCTACGAGGGAAGTGGCTCCAATCTCGCATCAGCGACCGCCGAGACTGCTATCACAATCGGCGAGGCAGGAACGCAGTTGCCGACATCAATCGTGCTCGCTGGCGGCTTCCTCGTGCTGATCATAGCCGGTCTTGGTCTCTGGTGGTACCGCCGTTCCGCGGCAGAGTCCCCATCGGGTAGCCAAGCAGGTGACCGACGGTCTACGGATGAGATAACCGCCACTGAGAAGTCATCGGACCCGTCGCCTGACACCGTTACACCGCTGCTTGAGCAGGCACACGAGCAACTTACAAACGGACGGCCTGATGACGCGGCACGAACGAGCTATGCAGCCGTTCGCCAAGCACTCGAGGCACGGATCGATAAACAGGGTGCGCTGACCCACTGGGAGTTCTATCGAACCTATCGCAGCGAAGATGCGCCAGGCGCCGAGTTGCTCCACGATATCACGCAAGGATACGAACACGCCGCGTTCGGCCGCGATAGTGTTTCGACAGACGAGGCGTCGGGTATTCTCGAGCGAGCCAGGCAGTTGTGTGGCAGCGATGGGTCGTCGAGCGATGGCGCACCTGCCGACGATTAACGAATCGGCTATAGCACCTTCCCTCCGGTCACTGACTCCTCGAGCGGCACTGTTGACGAACACACCGATCGCAGCGATCAGCATAGTATGACGAGATTTTCAAAAAAAGTTATCGATGGCGTTCGCGCAGACCTTTCGGTTTATTTTTACCCCCGTTGTCAATACTATGGATTGAATGGTCGCGTTCCGGTCGTTGTGGCTGTTGCTCCCACGACGAGTCAGACAACTGCCCGCTGATCTTGCTGCTGTGGTGGCGCTCGTTATCGCGACTAACATCGCTGCGCTGGCCCCTGTGATTCGAGAGACGCCACTTCGGGTTCCGTTCGGCCTCGCGTTCGTCCTCTTCGTCCCAGGCTATGCGTTTATTGCGGCGCTGTTTCCCGAGGCTGGCGAGTCACCTGCGTCGTCCGACGAGCCTACACCACCGGCTGACAGCCAGAAGATGGTCGACGACTCGGATTCGGATGGATTGTACGACTCGATCACCTCACGGTCCGGAATCGATGGCATCGAGCGCGTAGCACTCTCTTTCGGACTCAGTATTGCAATCGTGCCTCTGATCGGCCTCGTGTTGAATTTCACACCCTGGGGAATTCGTCTGGTGCCGATCGTGGTGTCGGTCAGCGGCTTCACACTTGTTTCGGCAGCCGTGGCAGCAGAGCGCCGACGGGCACTTCCGGTCGACGAGCGGTTCCAAGTCCCGTACCGAGAGTGGTACGCTGCTGGACGCGAGGAGTTGCTCGAGCCAGATACGCGTGCGGACGCGGCGTTGAACGTCTTGTTGGTGATCTCAGTCGTGCTTGCAGCTGGGAGCGTGAGTTTCGCGGTGATGGTTCCGCCCGATGGTGAACAATTCTCAGCGATCTATTTGCTAACCGAGGACGATGACGGCGAACGGGTCGCTGACGATTATCCGACTGAGTTCGTCCAAGGAGAGAGCAAAGAGCTGATCGTCGGGATCGACAACCACGAACACGAAACGACAGAGTACACCGTGGTGGTCCTCGAGCAGGATGTCGAGGTGGTCGAGAACGAGACGGCTACCAGTGAGGGAGATACTAATACGACGGTCAACGAGACAGTCGTTCAGGAACAGCGTGAACTCGATCGCTTTAGCACCACGATTGCACATAACGAGAGTTGGCACCACGAGTACGCGCTCGAGCCAACGATGACTGGGGAGAACCAGCGGGTAGTCTGGCTACTCTTCCCTGGTGGCAACGTGCCAGCCGACCCCTCGATGGACGATACAGAATACTCCGTCCATCTCTGGGTGAACGTCTCCGAGTCGTGAAGATATCGGCATCGCTGGCTAATTGTCTTTCTCGAATTCTTCTTCTCGAGCAGTGCTAGTGGGCCCCCAAAAAGAGATTGATCATAGAGCAAAAAGACGCTACAACGCGTCAGTACCGACGATGTCCTCGAGGCCGACATCAAATTGAAGAGAAAAACACCTCGCGATCGTCGACATGGAACACATTGGGGTGCTGGCGCCTACTTTTCGTTAATGAAGTAGTTCAAGTGGGGGTGTGCGACTAATCCGCCAACCAGCAGTAGCTGCAGCAATCGTTCCAACGACCACGGCAATCCCGAGACCGGTCCCGTAAATCCATGGTGCAGTTTGAAGAAGCCCTTCGAATCCGACAATAGCTGCTGCAAGGCGATTAAAAATACTAACAGCAGGAACCGTGAGTAGTATTCCAATTGCTCCCCCAATCAATCCAATTATGAAACCCTGTCCAATCACGGTTGAGACAAGGAGTGATCGTGAGATTCCTTGAGCTGTGAGAGCCGCAAATGTCTGGCGTTGTTGGTGAATTACAAGCGAGAGAAGCGATATCGTTAGTGCGATGCCAGAGCCGATAGCTAGCAAGACGAGTGCCCCTGCAGCTGCTAGTAGAAGCACTTGTTCTTGCAACACTGCCGAAAGCTGTTCTTGATTCGTTCGAATTTCGTATTCAGGATATGCTTCTTCCAGGTCCTTTTGAACCGTATTGACGCTTGCACCGTCCTCTATGGTGATTGTGATGAAGGTTGCTGGCTCAGTTTGAGTGGTGCCCGTGACCTGGTGCAGTTCACTGAGTGGCATCGTCACCGTTGGCGTTCCGAGCATTCGCTCGAAAGTTGGTGAAATCCCGACAATTGTGAACTGGTTTTGCCTCGCAGCGGCCAGTGACCCACCAATATTGACTGTGTCACCAGTTGAGATATTGAGCGAATCAGCTGTTTCTTTATCAATCACCACCTCTCGAGTCATCTCTCCCTCATATGTCCCATTCGCGTAATGAGTGTCTCCCTGAATCCCCTCACCCTCTGTTATTTGAACTACTGGACCACCTCCTGGTACACCTGTTGCAACGAACGTATGGAATTCATCACTGTGGTTAGTGCTGACATATACCGTATCGAATGCTAACGGAATCGCATGCTGTACGTCCTCATGTGCTTCCATTTCGGCGGATAGATTTCGAGAGTTGTATAACGTGTTTTCGAACCCACCGCCGCCTGCAGACGTTATTCGAGTTTCGCCTGACGTGACCCAGAGGTCACGTTCAGCAGCATCAAATCCTTGCTCACCGGTTTCAAGAACACCAATTCCTGCACCGGCGAGTAACGTCATTGAGAGAACAGCTAATGCGACACCGATAATCGCTAACGTAAGTTGGAGTTTGTGTTGTCGGAATTGAGCAACAGTGAGACTCCCCGCAGTACGCAGGCGAATAACTGCCCGACTCACCCAGTTGTAAAGTTGTCTAAGCACTATGGAACACCTCCTGAAACACGGCGGGCTGTCAGTAACAAGACTGGCAGTGAGAGTAGGCCTACTACCAGTGCAACACCGATTCCGTAGACAATGAAGACTGGATGAGAGGTCGCTATCGGCTCCGTCGTTATTGTTCGGATCGCAATAGTGTTTATCAGCCGGATTCCTGCTAAACCGCCAATAGTGCCTATCAACCCACCAAGTCCTGTCAGCACAACTGTCTGTGTTCCCACAAGCTGTAACTGACTTTTGATCGAGAGCCCCATTGCAGAGAGAACTGCTAATTGCTGCTGATCTGCAACGATCTCGAGTCCCGATGTTGTAACAACAAAAAGCGTTCCAATAGAGAGCGATACCACAAGTGCAGTAAGCGCGAGTGCCAATGAAAGATCTGACTCAGCTACTTGGTTTGCTGTCATTTCACCGCGTGTCTGGACAGATGACTGTGGATAAACCCCTTCGAGCTTGTTTTGCACGGATGGTGAATTCGTACTGACAACGAATTGATCTGCTTGGTCATATTCTGCAGCGCCAGTTATCTGTTGTAACTCGCTTAGCTGGACAAGTGCTGTCGGAATATCGCCTGTCGAACTTGACTGGTTGTCGATGGCCGCAACGGTGAATGTGTTGTTTCCTGCAACTGCGACTGATTCGCCTGGTGAGGTTGCAAGAATGTCTGCTGCACCGTCCGAAAGGACCACTTCTCCTGTCCACTCACCGTTGTACTCTCCATTAGCGTAGTAGGGGTCCTGAGGTGTGAGTAAGTCAGAGTCGACTCCAACAACGCGATCCAGCTCGGGTGTGTTTATAACCCCGACAACAAGAATATACTCAGCCGTGTCGCTTGATTCAATTCGGAGAACTTGAGCTAACACTGGTGTTGTTGCATCTACTCCATCGTAACCATGGATACGATCGTTCGTCTCATGGACCGAACTGAACTGTATATTATCGGTTGCAATTAACGGAGATTCTGGACTGTCTGTCTCAGGGACGATCCAGTAATCAACGTCATCATCGTAGACGGTGGTGCTCGTCGCAAGACCGACTCCAAGTCCAGTGACCATTATCAATAGTGCGATGGCGACGGCAACACCAAGGACACTAAATCGACTCCGTTGCTTCGCTGTATGGGTTGCACGTGATGCTGTACGACGAATTCCGACAGCAATCAGCCCAACCCAACGAGTGAGTAGCCGCCGAATTTTCATGGACGGATCTCTTGTGTCCGACGATTAGCGATGGCACCATCTCGAAGCTGAATTACCCGATCACAAATCTCGAGCGTCTCCTGATCGTGTGAGGCAAGAACGATAGTTCGATTCTCAGCAACCTGTTTGAACTCCTCGAGTATTGTTCGTCCAGTTTCCGTGTCTAGTTCGCCGGTTGGTTCGTCAGCGATCACGAGTGCTGGATCCGTGATCAGCGCACGGGCGATTGCAACGCGTTGTTGTTCCCCACCGCTGAGTTCACCTGGTCGGTGCGTGATCCGATCTTCGAGTCCAATTCGCTCGAGTAACTCTGTGGCCCGCTTTCGGCGCTCGCTCTTGGGAACACCAAGTTCAACGAGTGGAAGCGCAACATTTGCACGAGCAGAGAGCGAATCGAGTAGATGGAACCGCTGGAACACGATCCCAATGTTCTCGAGCCGATGCCGCGTTCGCTCACGAGCAGATAGTGTTGTAAGATCGGTCCCCTGAAACGAAACCGTGCCTGCAGTCGGCTGTTCTAATCCGGATAAGAGATGCAACAGTGTCGATTTACCACTGCCACTCGATCCTGCGAGACCAACTATTTCTCCGGAAGAGATCTCGAGAGAGACCGAGTCGACTGCATGGACTGTCGGAGGCTCCGATCGGCCTAATATGCGACCAATCAATCCCGGTTCTGAGCCTCGTTTATAGATTTTCGTCACGTTCCTTGCCGTGACAATAGGTGAAGAAGAATCAATGTCCTTGATTGAGGTAACAGCCCCGGCCATACAAATGGAAGGTTCTTATGGCTAATTAACAGTTCTGTTCTCGTGAATAAGTGGTCCCTCGCTTTCGCGGAAAGAAGAACGAGCTCTGGTAGTCAGTTTTGTCGGCGAGACAGGAGCAACGCAACTGATAAGAGTGCAACAATAGCGATGCTCATCCCAAACCCGGGGATAGGCAGTAAGCCGCGATCTTCGTCAGGCTCGTCAGGCTCATCAGGTTGATCTGGTTCTTTGGGTTCGTCAGGCTCAGGGTCAGTTTTTGTATCTTTCTTAACGGTCAGTGTTGCTGTTGCAGTATCAGTCTCACCGGCTTCATTTCTGACTGTGAGTTTGACTGGATACTCACCAGGCTTGTTGAATGTCTTGGTAACGGTCTTTCCTTCAAGCGTCTCTTTATTTATTTTCCACTCGTAATCGACGATGTCCTGATCTTCATCCGTCGACTTCGCAGCAGAGAAGGTAACTGTCTCGTTGACTGCGGCCGGGTTGGGGTCAATTGCGATTGCGGCGTTCGGCTTCTGCTGATCTGGCTCATCTTCACCGGGTGCGCCGGGGGCACCACCGCCGCCGCCACCACCGCCACCACCGCCACCGCCGCCGCCACCGCCACCGCCGCCGCCGCCACCGCCTCCACCGCCGCCTCCGTCGGTGGTATCGGCTTGAATGGTCGTCGTACCAGTATTCACTTGGAGTTGATCACTTGAGGAGCCGGTTGCAATGTGGATCCAGCGATAGTCTCCTTCCGTCCAGTTCTCATACGTTTTCACGTCAATCGACGTTTCAGGACCAGCTTTCACTGCAGTAGTAGAGGCATCGAGAGTAGTTTCTCCGGTAACCTCTGTTTCAATCTCATCGACGTCGCCTTCGTTTGCAATGAAACTGACAACATCTCCGAACTGAGTTAGGCCTGTCCTGGTCTGCTCTCCGATTTTTTGGTTGACTATCGAGACATCATCTGTGAGGTTTTGCACCCCGTTGAATTCCTTAATTCCATGCTTGATAGTCACGTTCTCAGTAGAGAGGTCTGTACTCAGCTGTTCTGAGATATTAACAGTCATCTGACTCGTAGTGAAATTCGACTCGTCATAGACGGCAACAGCGTGCGATGTTTCGCCGTCTAATTCAGTCGCATTAACATCAAAAGTCAGAGTGTCGCCTGGCTCTGGCGAGTCAGGCGAAACCGAGACCTCGGATGAGGTATCCTGCGCAGCGAGTTGTTCGACTCCAAGAATCGTTGTCTCACCGTTGATTGTGAGATCTCCGCTAGGCGTGCTGAGATTACCGCCTGTCGCAAGCACGTACACGTAGTGTCCGGGTTTGTCCGGCGTGACTGCTAGCTCTTGATCACCGCTAAGAGTGATGCTCTCCTCCGTGAATGAAGCGTTCTGGTTGAGATTCTCGATGTTTTCGTTCGAGAGTTCATTAAGCAATTCCCGTCCAGTCGTCGGTGTGGCACTCGTTTGTTCCTCGATATGCGCGGTTAGAAGCTGAGCACCGTCGGTAGGAACATTATCTGTGTCAACGTTTTCTCCAAAGGAGAGGGTCACCTCATTTCCAGTCTGGAAGACAGCAAGCGTAGCACGATCCATATCACCTGACGACACGTCCCCCCGTGGGGTTTGTGCGCTCAAGAAGAGATTGTCGACGGTCACTGCATCGTTCGCACTCGTATTTGCCCGTAGTGAGAGTGCCGACCGGTCCCAGACACTCATGTTCTCGGTGACGTCAATGTATGAGTCGTCTGTTCCGTCGCTCGCCGCTATCGATTGGTATGAGGTTGAAGCTGTCCCACTCGAGGCTCCCACGACCCCTGCAATCGGGCTGAGGAGCATCATAGCGCTGAATAATAGCGCAATGACAGGCCGACGTTTCATATCTCAATAAAATAAACTCCACAGATTTAACACTACCGAGTGAATTACCTCGGAGCTAGACCTAGTACTTTCTCGAATCGCTTATCGGCGCACACTGTCGTTGACAGTTGTCGGCATAGCCTCAACCACTTGCTATCCCAGTCAGTCACCGTGCTGACGGCGGAGCGCACCGATATTAATTCATCCCATCTCCAACGTTCTGTCCGCAACTGGTACATATATCTGCCTGCCATGGGACGGTGATTCGGATATCCCGGTCATCGTCGCAGTGTGGACAGTAGGCAGATCGAGTCGTTGTCTTCTCCCCTTGCCGCGGAATGGTAATTTGAACTCCCCGTTCAGTACCACAATATGGACAATAGACTGATGTAAACTACCTCAGCCTACTCCCTCGGCGCTACGCGCCTCGGTTCTTGAGGGTGGGCTTTGATGTGGACTCCCGGCAATCAGCCCCCAGCAATAGGCTGGTGACTCTTGCCGTTCAATGTCCCACCATTTATACGCACGTTTACTGGTGCGTCTCCATCCCCCGACTTGGGCGAGGAACGGAGTCTGTGTGTTCGCTTCCGAGCGTACCGCGTCCCGATGTTCTTCGCGGCGTTGTAGTCCGCGTTCACTTCGTACCCGCACTTCTGGCAACAGAAGTGTTCTCCATGGCGGTTGCCATCGTGCGTGAACCCGCAGTCCGTTCGAGAACAGCGTTGGGACGTGTAGTTCGGCTCGACTTGTTCCACGTAGACGCCCTTTTCAGGTGCCTTGTAGGAGACGTACTCGTACAGGCGTCGGAACGCCCATATGTGGTGCCACTTCGCCTGCGAAAGTCGCTCTCGAATGTCAGTCAAGTCCTCGAACACGATACCGTCGCAGTCGTGTTCAACGGCTTCCGTGACGAGTTCGTTGGCGACGGTGTGGATGTACTGTTTCCGCCATGCTTCTTCACGCTTCCCGAGTCGAAGCAAGGCGTTGTGTGCGGCCTGCGTGCCGCGGTGTTGCAGCTCACCACGTTGCTTCTCGAACTCGCGGCACCAGTGGTCGTAGTCGTCTCCCTGCCAGAAGCGCCCGGTGGAGGCGACGGCGAGACTGTTAACGCCGAGGTCGATACCAAGGACTGTTTGATGCTCGGTATCTCCCGAAACCTCAGACAACTCGCCGTCTCCATCGGAGTCGTACTTCCGAGTGGTGATGTGGAAGTAGAACTCGTCGTCTATTGCGTCGTACTGGAGCGTACTCGCTCGGAACTCAAACTCCTCGGACAGCACGTACCGCTCATATGGCGTGGGGCTGTCCGAGGGAAGTTCAAAGTCGCACTCGACACGCCCGTTGACAGTCGAGAGTGAGACTTTGTTCCGGTAGAATGTGGCGCTCCGTTTGTCGTAGAGCATACTCCACGACGTGAGTTCCGGCTGGCTCACTCGTTTTCCTTGTTTCCACCGTTCGACGCATCCCTTGACGGCTTGGACAGCGCGTCGGATGGCTTCTTGGACGAGGTTCGCGGTGAGCTCGGTTTCGTCGCGGAGTTCGTCGTAAAGAGCGTCTCGTGCGGTCGTGTTGGCTGTGATGCACTCGGTGTAGGAGTCGTCGGACCAACAGAACTCGGCGGCACGGTTGGCGCAGTGAAGGAACTGCCGGGCGGATTCGTGGAGGTCGTCGCGTCGCTCGTCGGGAACGACGAGTTTGACGGGCGCGGTACGCCGGACCTCCATATTTCAGATGGAGTGCTGACGGTTCTTAACCGTTCGGGAGTCAGGCGGTCGCAGTATGCAGGTTGTGTCGTACCATGTCGGTTTCCTTTTCGGCCTACTCGCTCACTCTGTTCACTCCTTGAGGCCGGAGGCTCCACCTCGGAAATGCTGATCGTCGTATTCTCGTGCATAAGTCCCCCCACCTCCGGATCTAGTTATACTATTCTAACGTATAATGAATAATATCTTAATATTTAAGCATAGTTTATATATTATAATATATAAAATTAAGCAATAAATAATTGAAGTTTTGGTGTGAATATTGAAGGCCGTAAGGACCAATAGAACTACCACTTGATTAATATGAATCCTGTAGTTGACCTCCTCCCGCTCCAGCGATCTCCCTGAAATCTGAATCGGCAACTACTGTGAAGACACGGGTATGCGCTCGCATTATGTATCAAAACTGTAAACAGAGATCTGCCTCGAGTTCGGACAGCGATTGTTCTATTGATTTTGCACCTCAGAGCTACCGTGTCTGGCGATATCCAACTATGAGTAGTGCAAAGACAGTTACCACGGGGAAAAAGCCCGGGGTGCCAACCGAGTCGGTCTCTGTATTAGTCGACTCATCAGACGTCTCAGACTCGTTGTTTGGATTGAGAACCTGATCCTGACCAGGAGTCTCTTGGGTGCTCTCGTTGTCAGAATTAGTCTCATTCACACTCTCGGTGTCAGAGCCTGAGACGGACGTCTCATTCGTATCCGTCTCACTCTCGTTAGAACTGTCTTCGGTTACCGAATCGTCATCCACAGATTCATTTGACTGATCGGTACTGCTGTTAGAACTGTTAGTATCGTCTTCGGATACACTGTCGTCCGGGGAAGCAACTCCTCCGCTACCGCCACCGCCACCGCCACCACCGCTACTCCCTCCGCCGCTGCCGGTTCCATCATCTTCTTCGGTGTCGTCGGCTGTTACCGTGAGCGTCTCTCCGTTATCGATCGCGACAATGGTCGGGTATCCCTGTGCTTCCTCGTCACCCTGTACAGCACCGTAAACATGATACTCGCCTTCACCGAAGTCACTGAGATTGGTAGTCGTACTATATGTTCCGTCACCTTCGGCGCCTAACGTGATGTTTTTTCCATCGTCGTTAGCTTCGTTCCAGATCGCGACATCAACAGTGTCTACATTCGTTGCTGCATCCGTCGACTCGATCGATGCAGTAATGTTGATTTCCTCATTGACTGTTGCGGATGTCGGATGATCGACCGAGAGATCGAACTCTTCGACGACCACGGGATACACTGCTTGTCGACCCTGTCCTCGAGGTTCCAAGGATAGCATGTACGTCCCAGGCTCGAGCGTGCTTGTATCGAGGGCGTCATCTTCGGTACCCATCGCAACACGGGTTTTGTCCGCGGTCCATACGTTACTGAACTCAGCTTTTTCGTCTGTATTGTAGAGGTAGATACTATACTGTTCTTGAGAGGTAACTTCGATTTCGATCGGTTCGCCCGGTTTGATGACACCGACACCGTCAACCGGATACTCTGTTCCTTCGATCTCGATGGTCTCTTTGGGGGTCGAAATCGAATTGACGACCTCGAGATCATAGTCTGACTCCGATGCCACTGGGGCGGCAAGCGAGACGGAGGCAAGGATGATTAGACAAACGCTGACGACTTGAAGGGCACTTGTCCGCATAGATGAACATTTTGAAACTATGAATAAAATCCTTCCGCTGTTGTGAGAGGTTCGTAGGTCGAGGTCACCATCGACTAATACGTGTCTTGAGAAACGCCGGCCAGAGGCCAGCGTTGGAGCCCCCATCCGAGAGGTGGTGTGCCAATCGGGTGGGACTGAGATCAGTTGAGGGTGGGTTCACAGTGAACTGATCTCAGGTGTGACGGCGAGGTTCCGTATCTCCCGGAGTGAGACGGATGCTGTCGGGCGAAGACAGAATCATCTCCCCGCCGCCTTCGAATTCAAATTGCGGTGGAATAAACCTGTCGGTAAAATTCTATTATAATTAATGATAACTGGGAGCAATAGCTGTAGGTGCCAGCGTACGTAATACCCGTTGTGCTGTGGCTGCGCGGTACTCACAGTGGACGGCTTCACCGAGGCCACGCCGTGTGTCGTGTTGTTTCATATAATCCGATGATAGAGGTCTCGACCCCATGGAGTGAGTAGGGCGAGGTAGTTTATTCTTCGGAGGCAGTTTCTTTAATTTCTGTGATGCGATTCTGAATGCGCCACAACTCTTCCACCAGTTCGTCAAGTGATTGCTCTGTCTCCTCATCACAGAGTTCTGTACTAACGTTCCAGACAACATCTTCGGCATCAGCGAGTTGATCCTCAGCAGATTCCAGCGCTCGAATTAATTCATTGGTATTACTTTCACTCATTATCACTAACGTCCTCCCATAGAGACTGTTCCATTCATGTCAATATATTTGTGCTGGTTATTCCGGTCAGCGTCACGTGTATATCGAACAGAGATGAACAACAAGCTGGCCGAGTTCGAAAGCGGGTATACCATCGAACTTGAGTGTCGGTGGGGATCAACTACCGAAACTACAATACTTTGACCTCCTCTAGTGCCTGAAGATGCGAGTCTGCGCTATCAATTTTAGTTGACTTGTCTCTATGGGAGAAGATGCACATAGTCGTCGAGGGCGAGGGCGAATTCTCGAGTTGTCGGTAACTCGAGCCAAAAGTAGGTGAATTCGACGCCCTGTTCATCCCCATCACCAGTCACCACGTGCGTCCACGTGTCGCGGTCGGTGTCGACCTCTGCATGGAAGAAATGCCGGTGGTATCGTTTGGGGGGTGCACGCCGGCGTGTCCAGACATCGCTCGTCAGGTGTTCGACGTTCTGAAGTGTTGTGAGGCCGCTTTCTTCCCAGACTTCGCGCTCGAGTGCATCCCGTGGCGATTCGCTAGGCTCGATCGTTCCTTTCGGGATCTGGAGTCCATCATGACCGGGTCCCTCGAACACGAGCAACTCGCAGCCATTCCGGGTGAGATACGCACAGACCTTGGGGACACAGGGCACTACCGAGTTGTACATATAGTAGGATATTTTATATTACAACATAAAAATATGTGGTTGTGGTACGCGTGTGGGCGTAGTGATGGTGAGTTCAACAGTGGTCACTGACGTCGCTGGCGGAACCTGCTTCTTACCTACTCCAGCCGTGTATTCCTATGTCTGCCAGCTCGCAAACTCCGTATAACAGACTGTTCTGTGACGGCAATTTAATTTAATGATGAACATGGTTTACTGGTGATAACTGTGTACAGTCTCGTATGGACGAACTGCTCGCAAGCGATCTTCGACAGAAATCCGTCGTAGGCATCGACAGCAGCGAGGTCGGGATAGTACACAATATCATAATGCACGTCAAATCACGTACGCTTGACCATCTCGCCGTCGACCCCCACGGGCGATTCTCGAGTCAGTCAGCGGACTTTGAAACGACCGACGACGGCCGACTCCTCGTTCCCATCAGTTGTATCCAGGACATCAGGGACCACATCCTTATCCGCGCGTAACGAGGTGCTCGAGGGCGATCTGCGGCTGATAGCGCAGCGCGACCGTCTCGAGTCCCGGCCGTGACGAGACGGCCCTCACTCGTGTGGTGCCAGGTCCGAATCCCGCCGGCGGGCAACGAGCCAGACGCAGAACGCACTCACCCCGGCGACGACCGCCGGCCAGCGGTCGCTGCTCAGATAGAGGTCCCCCGCTGGCGGGCGATAGTCGAGCAGCGGCCAGAAGACTGCGTAGGCCTCGCCCGACGCCGTCACCAACAGGAGATCGAGGGCGTGGTGGGAGCCGGCGCCGACCGCGAGCAGGGCGACCGCACGGGGACGCTGGGCCGGCGCCACGAAGAGCCCACCGAGGCCGATGATGAGCGTGGAGCCGACGAGGGTATGGATCGGACTCCAGGTGAACGGGACGCCGAGGACCCAAGCGACAAACTCGTCCGGCACCTGCAGCTGGATCTTCATGAGGTCTGGCACGAGCGCGCCGGCCATGACGAGCGTGACGTGAGCCGGGCGCAGCCACGCGTAGCGAAACGAGAGCAGCATGCCGAGGGTGTAGCTGACGAGCACGTGGGTCAAGACGTCAGGCACGCGGCTCACCTCCGCCCCTGGTGCGCTTGCGCTGGTCGCGGTGAGTGCCGGTCCGTGGGTCGTCGGTCGTGGCCGAGTGGTCGGCCCGGCCCTCGCGCGCTCGTGCGCCGCGCCTCTCGGGGCCGTCGTCGGGGTGGCCGCCACGCGATCGCTCGCGCGGTACGAACGCGAGCGCGGTCCGGTCGACGCGCCAGTGGCGGACGAACCGGCCGACGACCAAGAGCCCGCCCAGCGCCGAGACGACGAGCATGTAACGCGTCTCGGCCGGGTCGCGCGTCAGCGCGCGCTCGACGGCGAGGGTCGACTCGGCCGTGAGGGTGCCGAACGCTGTCACCCGGTCCCCTCGCTCGAGCGGCGCGCCACCGGTTTTGAGTCGGGCGTCGGCGTCCTCGAGCGTGAACCGCCCGTAGCCGCTGGCCCGCGTCGCGATCACGACGGGGTCGGTGGCAACGACGGTGCCGCCGAGAACGACCTGGTCGCCCACGTACGCTGCTGGTTCCGACCTCACGTCGGCCTGGTCGGGATACTCGGTCTCCGTCAGGTCGCCGATCGTCGCACCCGCCCAGACCAAACACGCGATCAGGAGTCCGACGAGCACGACGCCGGCGAGCACGCGACTGCGATGCCCGTACGGCTCCGACATAGTCCTTCTCGCGAAGATTAGTCAGCTGTGGCAAATGTCTTCTGTTCCTGACGGGCCCGCTGGTGCTAGGAGACGCCACCACGTCCCGCTGTGCCATCGGTGAGCCGATGCCTGGGCCAGTCCAATCCCAGTGCGATGCTAATCCGTTCACGGTCCGTCTTCGTCGTGACGAGGAAACGACGTTCTACCTCGAGCAGACGAGTCGGGACGGCCAGCCGATACCGTCAATGACTGACAATTGCGACACGGGTGACCAAGACCCCGAGAAGATCCTCGATATCCTCCGGTTTAAGCCGGACAAAGTTGTCACCGAGCGCATCGAGTTTCCGTCAGCGCTGTGGACACGGCTCGTGATGGACAAATCAGACGATGTACCAGCGGGTCGGCACACAAGAGGAGGTCACCGTTCTTCGTCTGCGAACAGCTCTTCCTCAAACTCCGAGAGCGGACTTGGATCGAGGTCCGGGAGCGTCCAGTCTGCCGGAAGATCATCGGTCACCCCTGTCACATGAGCAAGTTGGCGAATCCATTGTTTCACGTCCAGATCAACGTGAATGAGTAGTCAATCTCCTCTTCCCACTCCCAGTACATCGGAACACGGGGGTTCAGGAAGTCCCGCTCTAGGTCTGCAACCGCTCCGAAGTAGTACCGCGTTGCATCAGCCTCGAACGTCATTCGTTCGATGGCTCCGGTAAGAGTCTCAGACGTTACTAATTCTTCTGCTCTGTAGGAGGCCTATATAGCAATCTACTGACAACATAGTAACCATCATATACATCGGACAGACGACTAGTTTCTAACAGATGTCCAAACAGCATCCAACAGATCGGATGTCGTGTCCCAATTGCGAGCGCCACGGCTCAATCCACACCGACAAACCGTGGTTGCCGGCCGTCTGTCTGGCCTGTGGTACCCTCTGCTGACACCAGATAGGGGCGTGCCATCCCACCACTGCTCCGTCACGTGGGGGGTCGGCCCAGATCTCCTCCCGTTAGAGAACGCGCTGCTCAATGGCCTCTAGTTCGGCGGCCAGCGTAACTATGGTATGGGCTAACGTGGCTATAGGATACGCAACTCGTCGATCTTGAGGCGCTCGACTACTCCTGACTCCGAGACAGAGAGGCGTATCTGCTTAAGACTCAGCCAATCGTGCTTGTAGTCACGTCTCAATTCCACTACTTCCTAGATGCGGTATCCTCAGTCACCTAAGTGACTCACCGGCAGCAGCCCATTCTCGCTAGTTGTCCACTCTGGCTAAGCGGCCAGCTGGCTAACACGTAGTGATGAAGGAAGCGGGTGAATCAGAAATCTGATTCATCCGCTGTCCGGATCCGCACCTGATGAACCTTCCAAAACTCAAGCAGGTGCTTACTGATCCAGACGAGTTCATTTCGAACCGGCAACTCAAGGCTCTTTCTCTGGAGCTCCTCCTGTTGATTCCGATGCCGGGAATCGAGGGCTCGCCCCTCGATCCCGGCGATATCATGGAAGTCGTTCTTCGAGCCGCCGCTGGGACAACCTCTGTCAACGGCGTCACGACCAATACAGAGGAAACGCCCAATAGAGAACCCGTCATGGATTGGCTCCACACGCTCCAAAAAGACCCGATGCTAGACGCCGTCAACGATATTCTCGCTACGCTGGCGATGACGGTTCTCGACCGCCACAGGTCGAGAACCGTCTGTATCGACTTCATGGACAACCCCTTCCACGGAAATCCCAGCAGTGACGGCGAGATCAGACGGATGTCTGCTCGGGACGGGACTACCCAGTGTCATCGCTACTGCACAGCGTTCGTGATTGCGCAGGGAAAGCCGCTGACACTCGCGGTTGAACCGGTTGCTGGCGAAGATAGCAAGGCCGACGCGGTCGAGCGCCTGCTCGCCCGCGTCGAGACGTATCCATTCGAGATCGACCGAATTCTCATGGATCGAGACGCCTACGTCGGGAAGCTGATTGGCGTCCTTCGAGAAAGTGCACCGCCAGTCTTCCCGGTCAAGACCGGGAAGGCGTCGATCCGAAAGAAGCTCTCCGTAACGGCGTCATACATGACCGAAGAGACGATTTGTGAGGGGAAAGAGCACGAACAGACGTTTCCGATGGCAGTGAACGTTACCTACCAGAACGGTGACCGTGGAAAGTCTGGCGTGAAGGCGACCGGATACGCGGCGTACGGTCTGGAAGACCGGACGCCGACGCAGGTTGCGACGATCTACAACAAGCGGTCACAGATCGAAAAGAGCTACGAGAAGTTCCGTGAAGCGCGTGCAGTGACGACAACACCGTCAACGACGATTCGCCTCTTCTACGTGGGTGTCGGGTTCTTGTTAGAGCAGTTGTGGCTGGTATTACAGTGGGCCGTGCTCGCCCGGCCACGCCGTGGCGGGCGAGCACTTCCCGTTGAGTTCACGTTCGGAGATGCGTTTCTCCACGGAGTCGTCCGGGAGTTAGACCGCGATCTGGGATGGAAAGAGAAGCATCGGACGAACGGTACCGGATTGCCACCTGGATGTGATCACGGACTCGGCTAAGCCGCCTCGCTTCTGACGAAGCGAGGTCGGCTACTAGCGTCAGCTATCTTTCTCGTCGTCAGAATCTCTGCCAAAGTGAGCGTAGTGAGACAGATTCTCAACTGTGTGCTGTCTCCTCGTCAGGTTACACACTGATTCTGCCTCACGTCTCGTCTATTTCCTCGGATCTGTCCGTGGCGTGATTGACGCAGTGGACAACTAGCGA
>NZ_FOIC01000033.1 GCF_900111485.1 Natrinema hispanicum
AGGACTCGAAGCAGGATCTCGGCTTGGGAGACTGCGAGCTGCAGACTGACGGAGGTGCCAGTCGCCACTGGCACCTCCTGATGGCTGCCTACAGTCTCGTTCGTCTTGATCCCGATTCGAGCGCCTTGGGAACGGTTCGCTCGAAGGCGTCATCGCTTCGAGCGAACCTCGAACACTCCCTGAAGGAAGCCGTCTACAACCTTCTCTCGTGGGTTCGAAACAACGATGACCGCGGTGTTGATGACCTCATGACCGAGATCGACCATCTCTTCGTTCACTCAACAACCGAGGCTAGCGTGCAAAGCTGAGTTATTGAGATATTGTTGTTCCCATTGCCGACGCTCTTCGATCGCTTGCTGCCCACGATTACTGATCTCATAGTAGTTGGTTCGCCGATCGAGTTGTCCCTTCTCGACGAGATCCTTGTTGACGAGGGTATCGAGATTTGGATATAATCGGCCGTGATTAATTTCACTGCTGTAATATGTTTCAATCTCGTCCTTTACGTCCTGACCGGACGGCTGATCAGCACCTGCAATTACGTAGAGTAGGTCTCGTTGGAATCCTGTCAGATCGTCCATTGTGTATCCTTGGGTGGACGAACGGAAACCTGGCTATTTGTTATCGATTTCGTATCAACTGTTCCGACCACGTTTAGCGAAGCTAACTATGACAATTGTATTCCTTACTCCTGTTTCATTCAGTAATAACGACTTAAAACCGGCAACGTATCTACACAAATGGGTCAATATAGGGCATTGACACTACAAAGAGACTAGACATAAAGACAACAGTCTGTTTGCAATCACACTCGGTTTCCTATTCATAATTACTTATTAATCCTACCCGTCACAAACGTGCCTACTAGCAGCTGCTGGCCAGGATAAAGCGCGAAAGAACGAAAGTCGACTGTGAAAACCCGTTACCGAACGTGAAAGCCGTGTTACAGGCGGGTGACGTTGGTGGCGCGGGGGCCCTTGGGGGCCTGTTCGATATCGAATTCGATGTCTGTGCCTTCTTCGAGGTCCGGACCGCCAACGTCTTCCATGTGGAAGAAAACGTCATCGTCCGCGTCGTCCGTCGAAATGAAACCGTAGCCGCCTGTGTCGTTGAAGAAATCAACGTTTCCTTTCGCCATTGCAATTCAAGAAAGGCCCCCGATACGTATAACAGTTGTGTTACAGTATTCGTATCGAAACAAAAATAATAACTCCTTGTACCCAACGATCACAGGAAGAATGACGAATAAGCGGCGGATCCAACTATTCTCACTCGCCGATAAAATCGTCACTCGAGAAACCGACTTATCGCCCACTCGAGACAGCGCGGAACCCGACGTACTACTGAAGCGGCTCCCTCGTTTGGAGACGGAAACCAGCGACTGTAGGCCACTCCCGTCAGGTTCACCTGAGCACGAATCAGGTGATCGTCCAGAAATGGGGCCGAGGCAGCCGCGAGTGGGCCGGTCGAGCCTAGGTTTGCCGGCAGATTGAGACGCGAGCAGGGCCGTCGGAGAGGTGGCACCGCTGTTGTCGTTCTTAGATAGCACCGTTTAGGGTGGCTCACTGGATACCATCGGTATGACCAAGACACGGACGCAGGGAGCACCGACAGTCGCGCAAGTGGGCTTGATCGGACTCTTTGTCACGGCGCTCGTGACTGCGCAGGTGACCGCGTCGAAGGTACTGGCGTTCGAACTCCCCATGTCGCTTCCGGTAACGGGTTCCCAACTCGCGTTGCCCGGGGCGGCACTCGCGTACGCACTAACCTTCCTCGCGAGCGATTGCTATACTGAATTGTACGGCCGGCGTGCGGCCCAGATCGTCGTCAACGTTGGGTTCGTTCTGAATTTCGTCGTCCTCGCGCTCGTCTGGTCGACGATCGCCGCACCGGCAGCCGATCCGAGCACTGCTGGACAGTTCGCGACGGTGCTTGGCGCGTCAACGAATATCGTCCTCGGCAGTCTGCTCGCGTACATCGTCAGCCAGAACTGGGACGTGTTCGTCTTTCACCGGATTCGGGAGTACACCGGTTCTGAGAAGCTCTGGCTCCGCAACATCGCCTCGACGGCGAGCAGCCAAGCGATCGATACTGTTATTTTCGTCTCGGTCGCCTTCGCCATCGCGCCGGCGGTCCTCGGTGTCGGTACCGTGCTTCCGACCGACGTCGTGCTCTCGTTGATGGTCGGCCAGTACCTGCTGAAATTCGTGATCGCGCTCCTCGATACGCCGGTCGTCTACGCGATCGTCTCGATCGTGCGCTCGCGTGAGGGTGCCAGCACCAACGACACGCATTCCGTCTGAGTCGCCGGTGATGGTGAGCGTGGTAGACCAGGTCGAACGGGGACCGTTTAGTAGCCTGCTCGAGAGCCATACCTATGGACGAACGCGTACGCGAACACGCTGCGGTACTGGTCGACTGGAGCGCTCGCGTCGAAGCGGGCGAAAACGTCGTTCTGTCGGTCGGTCCGGACGCCCATGAGCTGGCGGTCGCCGTCGCGGAAGAACTCGGCAGTCGCGGGGCGAACCTGCTTGCGACCTACAGTTCGGGCGAGATCACGCGGGCGTATCTCCGTGCTCACGACGGCGATTTTGATGGGAACCCAGCACACGAACTCGCGCTGCTCGAGAACGCCGACGTCTATCTCTCGCTTGGTGGTGGGCGAAACACGAGCGCGACGGCCGACGTTCCCGGTGAGCAGCGGCAGGCGTACAACAACGCCCGACGTGAGATTCGCGAGGCGCGACTAGGTACTCGCTGGGTGTCGACAGTCCACCCGACGCGGTCGCTGGCCCAGCAGGCGAACATGGCCTACGAGGAGTACCAAGACTTCGCCTACGATGCGATCCTTCGGGATTGGGAGTCGCTCGCCGAGGAGATGGCCCAGCTCAAGACGCTCCTCGATGACAGCGACGAGGTGCGTCTCGTCTCGGATGGGACTGACCTGACCATGCGAATCGATGACCGCACGGCAGTCAACAGCGCTGCCTCGGTCGCGTACGACTCGCATAACCTGCCAAGCGGCGAGGTTTTTACGGCACCCGCTGGGACCGAGGGGACGGTAACCTTCGACGTGCCGATGACCCTGCGGGGCGAATCTGTCCGGAACGTTCGCCTCGAGTTCGACGCCGGCGAGGTCGTCGACTACGGTGCCGACCAGGGCGAAGCGGTGATCAGTGACATCCTCGAGACGGACGAGGGTGCGCGCAGACTCGGCGAGCTCGGGATCGGGATGAACCGCGGGATTGACCGGTATACTGACAACATCCTCTTCGACGAGAAGATGGGTGACACCGTCCATCTCGCGCTCGGCCGGGCCTACGACGCCTGTCTCCCCGACGGCGAGTCCGGCAACGACTCGGCGGTCCACGTCGACCTGATCACCGACGTCAGCAAGGATTCCCAGCTCGAGATTGACGGAACGGTTGTCCAGCGCAACGGGACGTTCCGATTCGAATCAGGGTTCGACGGCTGAGTGGCCACGGGTCCACTCGGTGGGCGGTGTGAGTGACGCTCGAGCGGTGGCGAACAGTACTGACTGCATACGAGAGAGCGACCACATGTCGCTGGCTCGAAACGGTAGCATACATTTGGACTGGTGCCGACAGGAGAGCCGGCACTCGCCGTTTTCGTCACGCTCTCGAGTCTCGAGACCCAACTGAGACTATGCGCGATCACCTCCGGGCTGGCGTCGCGATCTTCAACGATGGCCACTATCATGCCGCCCACGACGCCTGGGAGGATCACTGGCTCGACCTCGAGGCGGGCAGCGACGACGAACGCCTGCTGCACGGTCTCATCCAGTACAGCGGCGCAGTGTCCCATGCCCGCGAGCGCAACTGGGCGGGTGCCGTCGGACTTGCCGAGAGTGCTCAGGAGTACTTCGCGGGGTTGCCTGCCGCGTATCGCGGACTCCACCTCGAGCCCGTTCGGTCGTATCTCGAGGGGCTTGCGGCCGATCCGGAACGTATCGAACGACGACCGCCGGTGGTGCTCGAACACGAGGGGACAGCGCCGACGCTGTCGGACCTCGACATCGGGCCGACAGCGGTTGTAGCGGTCGTCCTCGCCGAGGAGTTGGGCTACGATGAGGAACCAATTGCGCAGGCACGAGCGTACGCGCGACGCGATCTCGAGGCCGGCGCGGACGACAGTCAGTTCATCGCGCTGCTATTCGACTTCGTTCGCGAGGACGAGCATCGAGGAATCGTTTTCCAGCGGCTCAACGAACACGTCGGTCGACGGCAGGCTCGAGAGAAAGACGTCGACGGGTTATTTTAATCGACGAGGCGGCTGCAGGTGTCGGCTTCCTTCAGGCGTCGGGCTCGAGGACTCGTTCGTCGCCGTCGTAGTGGGCGGAGTTGTCCTGTGGGTCGTAGTCGAGGACGTCGCGGGCACGCTCGATCGAGTAGTACTTGCGGTCGTTGTCGGAGATGCCGTAGACGATCTCGTAGTCGTAGTCGGCCTGAATACAGCGGTCGAACAGGTGTGCACAGTCTCGGTAGGAGAGCCACATCGCCTGTCCACGTTCGTAATCGATTGGCGGATGGCCCTCGGTAAGGTTGCCGATGCGAACGCAGACGACGGAGAGATCGTATTCGTCGTGATAGTAGCGCCCGAGGGTTTCGCCGGCAGCTTTCGAGACGCCGTAGAGGTTGCTCGGCCGTGGGAGTTCGGTGCCATCGAGGAGATAATCGTCGTGGGCCCGGTACATCTCGGGCGTGCGTTCCTCGGTCTCGTAGTTGCCGACGGCGTGATTCGACGAGGCGAACACGACCGTTTCGACGCCGGCGTCGACGGCGGCTTCGAAGACCGTCTGTGTGCCGTCGATGTTGTTGGTCAGGACGCTGTTCCACGGCGCTTCCGGTCGCGGATCGCCCGCGAGGTGGATCACGACGTCGATGCCTTCCATTGCCTCGCGGACGGCCTCATCGTCGGTGATGTCCGCGACGACGAACTCGCCCGGCTGGTCGCCCGTTGGCGGATCGCGATCCAGCAACCGCCACTCGTAGTCGTCTGCGAGGCCGCCGAGGATGGCCGTTCCGACCCGCCCCGCAGCCCCCGTGAGCAGGACTGACTGTGCCATTCGTTCGGTGTGAGGGCCAGCGTCGATAAGTACCATGCGATTCGGCCCTGGCGCGGTCGATGATGGCACGCGTCCCTAACGCAGCGACGGCTCTCGAGCCGACTCCACTCGCATCGCAATCCCCTTCCCGACCGCACGCGAGGGCCTGTACATGCCCACAGACACGACACCGACTGACGCGGAAGCCGCCTGCTTCGAGGCCGGCATCAAGTTCGGCTCGCTGTACCACCAGTTTGCCGGCACGCCAGTCTCACCGGACAGCGCCGCGAGCCTCGAGGCAGCAATCGAGGAGTCGATCGAAAACCAGCCCCACTGCGCCGCAGTGACTGTCGACGTGCTTGTCGACGAACTCGAGGCCGAACTCGCCGACGCAACGGCTGACTACACCGAACTCACCGGCCGCTTTCTCGAGGTCGAGATCGTCGTCGACTACGAGGGTTGTGAGGTCGTCACCCGCATGGAAATGGAAGACGGCTATCCCCTGATGCGACTCGAGTCGGTCCGAGACGAACGGTCAACCTGACGCCCGGCGTCAGACACTCGAGCGATCGACCTTCTCGGGTGCTTCAAACGCCGTCGCGAGCTCGAGCAGTTGCACCAGGATTCGGCCGGTCGCGCCCCAGACGGTGTAGCCGTCGACGTGGAAGTAGTGGATGACGATGTCGCCGTAGTAGGGGTGCGAGCGGCGTTCGTACTCGTAATTCTTGGGATCGAGCAGCTCCGATACCGAGAGGACAACGATCTCGGCGACCTCGTTGTCGTCGCGGACGTACTCGCGATCCGGCACGTGGGCGACGAAGGGCGTGACGGCGTACTCGGTGACCGTCCGGATGTCGTCGAGCTGGCCGACGATCTCGGCCTCGGTGGACTCGAGGCCGATTTCTTCGTTTGCTTCCCGGAGTGCAGTCTCGAGGATCGTCGCGTCCTCCGGTTCGGCCCCGCCACCGGGAAAGCTCATCTGACCGGGATGCTCACCGAGATGATCGGCCCGCCGGGTAAACAGTAGATGGTCCTCGCCGTCGCGGTCGATGATCGGCGCAAGGACGGCTGCGTCATACTCCTGATCGTCGATTTCGGTCGCTTCGTAGGCTGCGATCGGGTCGAGGGTCAGTCTCGTCATTCCTCGAGGGCGTCCTCCAGTCGCCGCCGTTCGTCCGCGAGGTCGATTGGGGCCCATGCTTCGAGATCGTAGCTGACGTCGAGCAGGGTCCGCAGTCGGGCCGTCTCGTCGGCCGTGATGGCCTCGGTGACGGCGTCGCTGAATCGCTCGCGGGTCGCCTCGCCCAGCGCCTCGCGATCGGGGTGTCGGCGGTCGACGTCGAGAATGTGCGGGACGTCTTCGGCGTGATCTGGGACCGTTGGGAACGCTGTCGGCCCGGGGACCAGTAGCGCCTCGCTGTCCGCGATCGTCTCCCCATCGCCCTGGCTGGCAGGGTCGTATCGAACGAGCGCGAACGACTCGAGGGCCTCGTCGATCGTCGCTTCGAGGGCCGCGTCGTCGACGGCTTGTCCGTCGGCGCGGTAGGCGGCCTCGGCGAGCGCCCGCTCGAGTTCCGCGCGGGTCAACCCGCCGAAGAGGTCGACCACGCCGGCCAGTTCGTCGGCGGTCGCGTCCATACGCAGCCTAACGGCGGGTGTCGGGATTAGTCTTGTGAGCGCGACCCAGCGTGGTGATGTCGCCATGGACGGGTCGCCGCGAGCACGTCCGCCGGTTCGAACGGCGCGTCGACCCATCGCGGGAGGCGCATGTCGGTGGCGTCGGGCGGCGCGATCGATTCGGCATAGCGGGTCACCTGCGCTCGCTCGCCTTCGAGATCGTACTCGAGGCTGTTGAATGCCGCGTCGGCACGGTACTGGTCGATCAGCGCCGTCCCGGCGGCGCGATAGCGATCGGGGAGCGTCTCGTAGTCAGGGGCGACGCCGTGGTCTTCGAGGACACACAGGAGGGCGGCGGCAACTTCGCGGCTCATTCCCTCGAGGCCGGCCTCGCCGTCGACCGCGCGGTGGTCGTGTTCGTGACGACCGAGGTCGACCTGTGCAGTCCCGTCGAAGCCGGCGACGTCGTAGGCGTCGCCGAGCGTGCCGACCTCGAGCCCCCACGTCCGTGGCGTTTGTAGTCGGCGGGCGAGATCGGCGCTCGCGGCGAATTCACCGGCCAGCGCGTACCGGAACGCCCCGAGGTAGTCGACGATTGGGGCGTCGTGGGCGTCCGCGAGCGCCCGAAGCAGTGGTTCATAAAACAGACGAAACAGCCGACCGTAGAGCCGGCCACGCTCGATGCGGGCGTAGTACCCTTTTGCAAAGTCGAAATCCATCGTCAGCGGTGCGAGCAGCCGCTGGACGTGTTCGGCCTCGTAGCTTTTGGCGTCGGCGTCGTGGACGACGACCGTGTCGGCAGCCGCAGCTGCTGGCCCGAGTGCGAGCCAGACGTCCTGGCCTTTCCCCCAGTTGCCCGCCAAACCCGTGTCGGCGAGCAACGTGTCGACCTCGGGCGCGTTACACCAGAGCACCCGCGTCGGCAGTTCGAAGGTGGCGAGCCAGTCCCGAAACGGTTCGATCTGCGCTCGGTCAGCGCGGACAGGAACGAAGACGGCCGCTGGCGCTGGCTCGAGGCGCTCGAGTTCCTCGAGGACGCGTTCGGTGGCAGGGCTCTTGTACTCACGAGCGGTCATCGGAACGACGAGTGCCGTTTCGGCGACCGCGGCGGCGACGTCACGGGTGAGGGCACCGCCGACGCCGTCTCCCTCGCCGAACTCGTGGAGCGTCGCGATCCGCTCCTGGCAGTACTCCATCGATGGGTTGTTCACGCGGACGGGTAAAACGGCCACGACTCCGGCCAGATTAGTAGCCACTGCTGCATACCCGATCGCACGAGGGCTGTGCGATCAGTGTCGCAACCGTTTCAGTTGCTACTGTCGGCTGGACGACAACTTGGGGTGTAACTGCCAGTGGCGATTCGTATCGAGCGACGAGCGGACGGGCACGGGTCGATGTCCGATTGGACCGCACAGTCGCCCGATTCGATGGGCGTCGATCCCTCGATTGTCGGCCAACTCACATCAGAAAAAGCACCGGTCTTTTTCTATCCCACCTTCTTACAGGCGAATATGAAATCAGTCAGGAAGGCACTTCGTGATGGCGACCTTGATAAAGACACCTACGATCGGCTCGTCTGTGGTGAGTGCGGGAAGCCGCTCAAGACCGAAAACGACCCGGACGAGATCAAGACGGTTCGCATCTGTCCTGACTGCGCGTCCGAGTGGAAGGAGATCCGCTAGCCCTGTCGGCAGTCGGTGGTGCGTGGAGTCGAGCGGCTAGCGCTCGCCAGCTAGTGCCGCAAAGAGCCGCTCTTCGAACTCGTCGCGGCTGATCCCGTCGGATGGACCGATCCCGTTCATGTGATCGACCGAGAGTTGGCCGCCCCCCATACGTGCGTGCCCGCCCGCGCTTGCCATCGGAATGTCGCTGATGGCATGGCGGAGCGTCTCACCCATGTGAACCCGATCGTCACGCGACCGGCCGGAGAGATGAAGCGTCCCGTCGTGTTCGCCGTAGACGACGACCGCTGTAATCCCCTCGAGGTGCATGAGTTCGTCTGCGGCCTGTGGGATCGCGTCGACGTTGCTGATCTCGCCGACATCGCAGACAGCGAAGGGACCTTCGACCCGTTTTTCGGTGATTGCCGTTGCCTTGACCTGTAACACGTCATCGCTGACCTGCGGGTTGGCGATCCGATCGAGCAGGTCCTCGTCGATTCCGGGGAACAAGGCCGCGGCGGCGTCGAACTCCGCCCGCGAGCAGCCGTTCGTCAGGTGGTTCGTATCGGACTGGATCCCATAGAGCAGTCCTGTCGCAAGCTCCGGCGACACCGCGAGCGAGCTCGAGTCGTCCGCTGTATCCATCGTCGCGCCGATGTCGAGGAGATATTCGACGAGGATCGTCGACGCCGCTCCATACGTCGTTCGAACGTCGGTGAACTTCGTGCCGGCTCCGTTCCCGGGGTGGTGATCGACGACAGCGATCGGCTCGATGGACTGGGCACCACTAAAGCCTCGCGGCGTGTTGTGATCGACGAGGATCACCGCGTCCGACGCAAGCTGGGAACTGGCCTCGATGGACTCGAGTTCGAGTCCGAGGACGGTCCGGAACGCGCGGTTCTCTTGATGCCGGATCTCGCCTGCGTACTGTAACGTCGTGGCCGTGTCGACCGATTCGGCGATCCGCTCGACGCCCATGGCACACGACATGGCGTCGGGGTCGGGGTTTGGATGCATCAACACGGTCACGTCGTCGTAGTTTGCCAATAGACGCTGGAACCGGGCCCCTGGCGGGCGTCGAAACCAGCGAACGAGCCACCAGACACCGAGGACGAGCGCGACGACGACGAGAACCAGCAGCGACAGGAGGAGCGGCTCGAGCGAACGGACCGAGTCGCTGATCGACTCGACCACCAGCGGGTTCGCCCCGACTGCCGTCGTGGCCGTCGAGACGCTCCAAACGCTCATATCGCCATGTCAAATCGAATCACCAAGAGTGTTCCCCCGGTTCCCCGTGTTCGGCAGCTACCGCTCGCTGGTGGCGGCGGTCCGATAGCGTTCGATCGCGTCACGATACCCCTCACGGAAGGTCGGATAGGCGAACTCGTAGCCCAGTTCGCGAAGCTTCTCGTTCGAACAGCGCTTGCTCGTCAGGATGCGGCGTCGGCCTGCCTCGGAGAGGTCGTCGTCGGCCAGCCGGTCGGCTTTCGTCCGCTTCGGCGGCTGCTCGACGCCACACTCGTCGGCCAGCCAGTCTGCAAACGCCCACTTCTCGGCGGGTTCGTCGTCGACGATCTGCACGACTTCGCCGCGAGCGAGGGTCTCCTCGAGCACGTACCGGACCGCGCCGGCGGCGTCGTCCCGATGGACCATGTTCAGATAGCCCGCCGTCACAGGGCCCTCGAGATAGCGCTCGAGCCGATACCGGCCGGGGCCGTAGAGGCCGGCAAAGCGGGCGACGGTCCCCTCGAACCCGTATTGTTCGGGTAACTCGAGCGCGAGCCGTTCGGCCTCGGCGAGGACCGCGGTCTTGTCGGTCGTGGGCTCTACGGGGGACGTCTCGTCGACCCAGTCGCCGTCGTGGTCGCCGTGGACGCCCGTCGAGGAGGTGTAAACAAGCCGGTCGGGTACCTGTTCGCGCTCGCCGAAGGCTTCGATCGCCGTCCGCAACCCTTCGACGTATACCTCGCGGGCAGCCTCGGCCCCCCGGCCGCCGCTGCTGGCGGCGAAGACGATCGCGTCGACATCGGGGACGGCCGCGAGTGCCTCGCGGTCGGTGACGTCGGCCTGGACCGCGTCGAAGCCAGCGTCTTCGATCCGTGCAACACCCTCGTCCGACCGGCGGACGCCGATCGGCTCGTGGTCTCGTGCCGCAAGCTGTCGGCCCAGTTCGATACCGACGTGCCCACAGCCGAGAATGGCAACGCGCATACGAAATCTCGTGGTCGGGTCGGCATAGGTTCACCGCTCGCGGCGATCACTCGATGGTGACCTCGAGCGCGTGTGGCTGCCACGCGTTCTCGGCGTAGCCGCCCTCGTTCCACGGGTAGTCGTCGCCGTCTTCATCCGAGTCACCGATCCGTGCCGGCTGGCGGCGGCCGCGGTCGTCGGTCGCGCGCGAGGCGAGCGTGTACGTCCCGGGAGAAGGCTCCCACACGTAGCGAAACAGCCGCCATGCACAGTCGTAGTTCGGCCCAAAGAAGGTTGCATCCTGCCAGCTGTCGCCGCCATCGGTCGAGACCTCGACTGCCGTCACCGCGTCGTCGCCGGCCCAGGCGACGCCGACGATCTCGACCGTGCCGTCGGCATCCGGGGTGACTGTCGCGCCGTCGTCCGGCTGGCCGATCGTGGACTTGACGTTCTCGTCGAAGGTGTAGGGGTGGTCGATCTCGTCGGCCTCGAGCTGGTCCCAGGTGTCGAACGTCGAGACCGTCGCGTTCGAGTCGGGCTCGACGCCCTCGGGGTGGATACGGTAGGCCGACTGCTGCCACTGGGTAAAGTCCTCGCCGTCGCGGTCGGCCCACTCCGGGCCGTGGACCATCGTCTCCGTGACGTGCAACTCGGTGAGCCACTTGACGCTGTTGACGCCGTACCAGCCGGGAACGAGCAACCGAACCGGATGGCCGTGCTCGGGCGGCAATGGCTCGCCGTTTACTTCGTAGGCGAGGATGCAATCCTCGAGGACCTTGACCATCGGAATCGACCGGGCGAACCGGTCGTTTTCGTCCTCGACTTCGGGGTGGTCGCCGCCGACTGCGGTGAGCCACATCCCGTCGTCGGTCGTCGCACCGTGGTCGGCCAGGATCGACGTCAGCGGCGTACCGGTCCAGATGGCGGTGCTGACGGCCCCGTACTCCCACTGGACGCTGCCGGTTTCGGGATCGAAGTAGCCGCGGCCGTTGCCGGCACATTCCATCGTGTGTGCGACCGCGACCGTTGGGTAGTCCTCGCGGAGGTTGTCCATCCCCAGCGTGCCCGCTCGGTCGACTGCGCCGGCGAGGTCGACCGCCCAGTCGGCGGCTTCGGGATCAAGCGTCTCGTTGCGGTGACAGACGTAATGGTCCTCGATCGGCGTGAGCCAGTTCGCGTACGTCTCCCGATCAGCGGCACCCACGACCCGATACCGGTCCTCGAGATCGGTGACGGCCTCCGTGCCGGGTTTGCGCTCGAGAATCGCGTCGGTTTCTCGGTTTCGATTATCGCTGCGCTCCGAGTTCGACATACGAGCCACACATCACCGAGTGCGATAAATCACGGGGCGTGGCAACACTCACCGAGACCGATCTGGGACACAACCGTGAGCGGAGCCGCGTCTACGGCGCACCGTCCGCGATCACGTACTGCACGTGGACGAACTCCTCGAACGACATCGGCGCTCGCCCCTCGATCTTCTGTTGGATCTCCTTTGCCTCGAGGTCGAGGTCGATGTAGCTCTCGAGTGCCTCAACGTCGAGGACCGCCGTCGACATGCCCAACAGCAAGTGCTCGAGCGCCATCGTCACGATCGTCTCCGAGCCCGGTTCGCCCTCGGCGAGCGACTGGATCTCGGCGGCCGCTTCGAGCGTCAGATCGGGCGAGTCGCCGGCTGCAAGCGCCTCGAGTACGTCTTGCTCGAGATCCGTTTCGGCCGCGACGGCTGCTGGGCCGTGTTGGTCGACGATCGTTGCGAGGTCGTCCTCGTACTCGGCCCGCAATGCAGCGGGCGAGTCGGGAACGGTCATCCGCTGTTCGTAGAACATATCCGAACGGACGGGGATACAGCAGAAAGGTATTGTGACCTCTCCCGATCGTTGCGGGGAGTTACTGTGCAACCAGTCGGCTCACCGAGTGTATCAATTCACCGGAACGTTAAACAGGCTGCTTGCATATGGAAGTGGTATGAAAGTCGCCCTCCTCGGAGTCGGTCAAGCCGGTGGGAAGGTTACTGAACGGCTTGCCCGATTCGATGCAGACATGGGATTTGGAGCCGTTCAGGGTGCGTTGGCCGTCAATTCTGCGAAACCCGACCTCCAGTCGCTCGAGTTCGTCGACACCCAGCTGATCGGTGCTGACCGCGTCAACGGCCATGGCGTCGGTGGTGACAACGAACTCGGAACCGAGGTTATGCAGTCGGACATCCAGCAGGTCCTCGGCGCACTCGACGGGCGTGTCACTTCGAAAGCGGAGGCGATCTTCGTCGTTGCCGGTCTCGGCGGCGGCACCGGTAGCGGTGGCGCGCCCGTACTCGTCCACCACCTCCAGCAGGTCTATGACGTCCCTGTCTACGCACTCGGTGTCCTGCCAGGGCGCAACGAAGGGGCACTCTATCAGGCCAACGCCGGTCGGTCGCTGAAGACCCTGCTGCGAGAAGCCGACGCGACGCTATTGATCGACAACGACGCCTGGCACGAACAGGGCGAGAGCGTCGAAGGGGCCTTCGAGACGATCAACGACCGGATCGCCCGGCGGGTTGGCCTGCTGTTCGCTGCCGGCGAAGCCGTCGAGGGCGTCGGCGAGAGTGTCGTCGACTCGAGCGAAGTGATAAACACCTTACGCGCGGGCGGCGTCGCGGCGCTTGGCTATGCCACCGAAGTCGCAAGCGAGGACAGCGCCGAGAACATCAGAACGGCGATGAGCGTCTCCCGACAGGCGCTGCTGACGGGGACGAGCCTGCCGGATGCGACGACTGCCGAGGCTGCACTGCTCGTCATCGCGGGCCAACCTAACGCAATCCCGCGCAAGGGTGTCGAGAAAGCTCGTCACTGGCTCGAGGACGAGACCGGCAGCATGCAGGTCCGCGGCGGCGACTTCCCGCTGGACAGCGACCGCCTCGGCGCGTTGGTCCTCCTCGGCGGCGCGGAACGGTCCGATCGGATCGAGGCGTTCATGGATCGTGCCCGGGAGGCAAAACAGGCCCAAGAGACTGAATCGAAAGATCACGCCGACATGTTCGCTGACGACCGGCTCGAGAACCTCTTTTAACGGATCCCGCTTTCGTCACCACCTGAACTGACGGCGACCCGACCGAGTCCGATCTGCTCCTTCGCACCCAGTTTTATTTATAAGTCTCTCGTGAGCCGTGGTATAGCCCAACATGGGAGAACGACGCCCCTGCTAACGGTTTTCAGGGGTTGTGTGACCGGTACATTTAAATTATAGGCGACAGTACTGTCTGTCACCAGAACGCCACCGGGGCGCGTATCGCTCGACGATCGATGACAGGAAATCTTATTCACCGAGGTTTCGCAGATCGTGAGCAGCCGCTTCGACCAGTTGATCGAGAGTCAGTGAGTCATTCGCCGAGCCGTCGGCGAGCGCTTACACAGTCGGTCGACTGGTTCCCCGGTGCGGGTATGGCACAGAGGTTTGACTAACATGGTAGACGAATCGAAAAACATCGAACTGACAGAGGACGACCTCGAAAACAAATCGAAAGGACAGCTCATCAAGATGGCCGGCCAGCTGCGAGACCGGCGAAACGAGCTGAACCAGATGGCTTCCGAGCGCGCATCCAAGCGCGACGACCTGAACGCGAAGACTCGCGAAAAGGTCGACAAAGCCCAAGAGCACCGTGAGAAACGCGACGAGCTCAACGAGCAGGTCCAGGAACACAAGGAAAGCCGCAACGAGCTCAACGCCGAAGCCAACGAGCTGTTCGACAAGGTCGAGCAGCTCAAGTCGGACATGGAGCTCGACGAGGGCAAGGACCTAGAGGAGCTCGAAGAAGAGATTGAGCAACTCGAGTTCAAACAGCAGACCGAGGTTCTCTCGAGTGAAGACGAAAAAGAGCTGATCGAGAAGATCGAGTCCAAGCGCGAGGAGTACGAAGAGCGCAAGCAGAAACTCGACCAGAACGAGGATCTCGAGGAGCTCGTCGAGGAAGCCGAGGAAGTCCGATCAGAAGCCTCCCAGCACCATCAGGAGGTGACGGAGCTGGCGGACAAGGCACAGGAACATCACAACCAGATGATCGAGGCCTACCGCGAGGCCGACGACATCCGTGATGAGGCCGACGAGATGCACGAGAAGTTCGTCGAGGCTCAGGAAGCCGCCGACCGCCACCACGAGGACTTCGTCCGCGTCCAGAAGCGCCTGCGCGAACTGGACAAGAAAGAGGAAGAAGAGCGCAAGTCCGAGCGTGACAAGAAGAAAGAAGAGGCCAAAGAAGAGGCCGAGGAAATCTATCAGAAGTTCAAGGAAGGCGAGACCCTCGACACCGAGGACCTGATGAAGCTCCAGAAGACGGGGCTGCTCTAGATCGATCCCGTCTACCGCGATTTTCTCCCGATTTTCGGGGTTTGAACGCGGCCGTGTCGCTGTTTTCTGCGTCGTCACATCGAGATCGGACGCCAGTTACGCGTCCGGCCCCCTGACGAGCACTGCGTCTCGTGTGCCGGCCACGCTCGAGTCCGTCACACGAGACTGCACACCGCTATCGATGTAGCCTGTCACTATTCGAGCGATCGGCAGTGTGTAGCAATGGCTTACGATGGAACATCGATGTTGACAGCCCGAATCGCGGGGGGCTCAGGGCTCGAGTGAGGCGACGATCGCAGACGAGCCCTGCTGGTGCGGAGTGGACACGCGAGTATCAGTAGCCGGTACCTATGACCGTTTAGTCGGGGTTCGTTCGGTGGCGACCGCGATGAGACGTAGTATTCGATCTATAACAATGGAATGGGACCCACAGCCATCGCCTATGGAACGACACAGGGACGACGCTGGCGTGGTCGTGCCGGGGATCGACGCGCCGAGTACCGTCGCGTGTCTCCGCTCGCTTCGACCACGCGGTATTCGCACGATTGTCGGGTCGGAGTCGCGGTCGACGCCGGCGGCCACGTCTGTCTATCGCGACGAGTTCGTCGGACTGCCGGACCCGGAGACGGACCTCGCTGCATACGGTGACGCCTTGCTCTCGCTGGCCGAGCGGCCGGACGTCGAGACGATCATCCCGGTCCGCGAGGAGGATATCTACGTGCTTGCCGAGCGAAAAGACGCGTTTGCGGACGTAATCGCGACACCGTGGCCGGATTTCGAGACGCTTCGACGCGTCCAGGACCGCGTCGAACTCTTTGCAGCCGCCGATGCGGCGGGGGTCGCCGCTCCCGAGACCGCGCTACTCGATCAGTGGGACGACTGGGACCAGGAGACGATCGTCAAGCCACGATACACCGTCGCATCCCCCACCTATCTCGGGGCGCGGTTCGACGACGCGGAGATCGGCTCGACGGAGTACCAGCGACCGGGCACTCGGCCGGATCCCCAGGCTGCCCTCGAGCGGCGCGGCCACGTCCCGCTCGTACAGGAACGGATCCCCGACTCGCGAGAGTTTGGCTTCTTCGCCCTTTACGAGCACGGCGATCCGGTCGCGACCTTCCAGCACTGTCAGCGCCGCGGCTGGAAGTACTGCGGCGGTCCCAGCGCTTACCGCGAGTCGGTCCATATCCCCGACCTCGAGACTGCCGGACGCGCCTTGCTCGACGAACTCGAGTGGCACGGGCTCGCGATGGTCGAGTTCCTGCGCGATCCGGCCGACGATGAGTTCAAACTGATGGAGATCAATCCGCGATTCTGGTCGTCGCTGCCGTTTTCAGTTCGTGTCGGCGCGGATTTCCCCTACTACTACTGGCAGCTGGCAACGGACGGACAGCTCACGTCGGAGCCGACCTACGATGTCGGGGTGGGTGGGCACCTCTTACGAGGTGAACTCAGTTACCTCCATAGCGTTGCGACCGAGGAGTACCCGCTCGTCGAGCGGCCGTCGCTCCGCACGGCTGCACGCGAGGTCGCCACGTCACTGGTGTCTCACCCACGATTCGATTACGCGGTGCTCGACGATCCGATGCCGTTCTTCCAGGACGGCGTCAACCTCGTGCAAGCGTGGCTCGACGGCCGATCCGACGGCGGCATACCGGACCAGACCGAAACCAGCCTCGAGGCCGAGTCGACGGACGACGGCGTGGAGCCAACGGAGACGAAGCCGGGACCTGACGAGGAGTCGACACGGTCGGCGCAGACCGACGGCGGCCGGTCGCCGGACTCGTAGGCGATCGCACTGATCGATGTGGGGTCGTCTGCTTGTCTAACCGCCAACGCTTAACGGGAACCGCACCCAGCTATCGGTATGACTCGAGGTGATGCCTGTGGTCAGTAGTGGGCGTATCGATCGGCTCGTGGTCGTCGTCGGTGGCGGCCTTGCGTTCGCGAGTCTCGGCGTCGCCCTGTTTATTGTCTTCCCGGAAACGCTGACGGACCTGCTGGGCGTGATACTCGCGCTCGCGGTCGCATTCGTCGGCGTCCGGCTTGCGGGCAACGCTGCCAGCTCGCTGTTTCCGGACTACGACGTCGCTGAGGTTGCCGTCGAGGGACCGATCAGCCGGGACGGCGGTGGCGGCCGCCTTCCCACGACACCGGGCGCGACGCCGGCCGACGACATCGTCGAGCAGATCGACCGCGCGAACGACGATGACAACGTCCGGGGGTTGCTGTTGAAATTAAATACACCCGGTGGTGAGGTCGTCCCGAGCGACGACATTCGACTCGCAGCCAAGCGCTTTGACGGGCCGACGATCGCCTACGCGACCGATGTCTGTGCCAGCGGCGGCTACTGGATCGCAAGCGGCTGTGACGAACTCTGGGCCCGCGAGGGCTCGATCGTCGGCTCGATCGGTGTCATCGGGTCTCGGATCAATGCGAGTGATCTCGCCGAGAAGATCGGCCTCTCCTACGAACGGTTCGCCGCGGGTGAGTACAAAGACGCCGGCACGGCGCTCAAGGAGATGGATGACGACGAACGCGAGTACCTGCAGGGGTTGATCGACGACTACTACGACACGTTCGTCGAACGGGTCAGCGACGGCCGTGACCTAGAGCCGGCGTTCGTCCGTGACACCGAGGCCCGGATCTATCTGGGCGAGCAGGCTTACGACATGGATCTCGTCGATCACCTCGGCACCCGCCGGGAGATCGAAGACGAACTGGCCGACCGACTCGACACTGACGAGGTGACCGTCGAGGAGTTCGAGCCCCAGCGACCGCTGATGGCCCGCGTCGGTGCGGGTGCCCAGCAAGTCGCGTACGCCTTCGGCGCTGGGGTCGCCGGCCTCGGCGACGGCCGTGGGTTCCGGCTGCGTAGCTAATCACGGAGCGACGTGCTCGAGGTGGCTGTCATGAGGTACCTCGTGACAGGTTGGCTCGAACGAGTAAGTGGTTTTATCGTTGCACGGAATGCATCGCCTATCGTGACAACGCTGGTCGTCTGCCTCGACCGGACCGACGACGTAGGCCGCAAAACCGGCCTCCACTCGCCGGTCGTCGGCTGGGAGGCAGTCCGCGCGCTCGTGACTGACGTCGGCCTCGCGGATCCGGAGGACTCGAGTGTCAACACGCTTCTCGAGTCGCTTCGGGTCGCCCAGAACTTACGCGACGAAAACGAGGAGGTCATCGTCGCGGTCGTCTCGGGGGAGCACGAGTCGATGGTGTCGGCAGATCGGGCAGTCGCCGCACAACTCGACGACCTCATCGCCGACTACGACCCCGATTCGGCGGTCGTGGTGACCGACAGCGCCGAGGACGAACGGCTGATCCCGATCGTCGAGAGCCGCGTCCGGGTCGATTCCGTCGACCGGGTCGTCGTCCGCCAGGCCCGGGACATCGAATCGACGTACTACCTGCTCAAACAGTTCCTCGCAGACGAGGAACTTCGCCAGACCGTCCTCGTCCCGATCGGACTGACGATGCTCGTCTTTCCGTTGCTTGCGACCACCGTCGGTCCCGCGAAGGGAGCGGCCGCGATTACGACCGTCATCGGCCTCTTCTTGCTCTACAAGGGGTTCAACATCGACGAAATCCTGACTCGCCTCGCCCATCAGACGCGGGAATCGCTGTACTCCGGGCAGGTATCCGTCGTTACCTACGTGGTCGCGGCCGGATTGACCTTCGTCGGCCTATTTGCCGGCGCACTTGGCGTCTCGAGTCTCGGTGACACGCCCGGTGTGGTACTTCCGGCGACGCGGTTTGCCTTCGATAGCATCCCCTGGCTGGCGATGGCCGCACTGACCGCAAGCGCCGGTCGGCTGCTCGACGAAGTGATCGGTGATGATCCGGTCCGACGGTCGTTCCTCAACCTGCCGTTTATCGTCGTCGCCGTCGGGCTGGTGATTCGTGGCTTCTCTGCATACTTCCTCGAGCAACAGGGCAAGATTGAGCCGTTCGTCGTCTCGGCGTACGAGTTCGGTGCCTTCTCGAACGAGCGGTTCGAGATGGTTGCCGGCGAACGGCTCGCGCTGTTCGTCGTCTCGGCGCTCGTCGTCAGCCTCGTCGGCGCGCAGGTCGCGTCGTCGCTGAGTGAGTCACACGGCAGCGATCGAACCGATGGCGGGGCCGACGCGACGACCGAGGCGGGAACTAGCGCACGTTCTGATCGGTCCGATCCCGAGCTCACGGACGGCGGTGCGAATACGACTGCTGAGCCGGACCGCGATCGCTAATACTGTCGGATAACACGGATCACACAGCGATCGAACGCGAGACACGATCGAGTGTTCATTGACTTTGTCCGACAGTATACCAACCCGAACTCGGTATCCCTTTACCCGTCCCTGCGGATCATTTTGCATGAGCGACGCAGACGGCGCGTGGGTGAGTCTCTTTTCGGGTGGCAAGGACTCGGCGTGGGCGCTGTACCGGGCCGTAGAGTGTGGCTTACCGGTCGAACGGCTCGTCACCGTCCACCCTGCGGGTGACTCGTACATGTATCACGTCCCCGCGACGGAGCTTGCAGCGCTGGCGGCTGAGAGCATTGGCATCGACCTCGTTGACGTCGAACCCGACGACTTCGGGGCCGACGCGGTAACCGACTCGAGCGCACAGGGCGACGACGAACTCGAGCCACTCGAGGCCGCCCTTGAGGAACTCGACCACGAACTCCCAGGCGGCATCGCCGGTGTTACGGCCGGGGCCGTCGAGAGCGAGTACCAGACGAACCGCATTCAGGGGATGTGCGATCGACTGGGCTGTGAGCTGTTCGCCCCGCTGTGGCAGGAAGACCCCCGTGATCTGGCTGATGCGATGCTCGAGGCGGGCTTCGAGATCGTGATCATCCAGGTGGCAGCCCACGGCCTCGACGAGTCGTGGCTGGGTCGAACCATCGATCATGAGGCGCTCGCCGAACTCGAGGCCCTCAACGAGGAGTACGGGGTTCACATTCTGGGCGAAGGTGGCGAGTTCGAGACACTGGTGGTCGATGGGCCGCACATGGACCGGCGGATCGACCTCGAGTACGAGACTGAGTGGGACGGGACTCGTGGCCGATTGCGGATCACGGACGCCCAGCTAGTATAAAAACAGCTACCGCGAGTGAACAGCGTGAACGAGCGGCTTTTTTGGTCCAGACTTTTGCGCCGAGTGGTCGCCGTAGGCGATCCGAGGCGGAAAAAGGTGGTTCTGAGACGTTGGTTGTGGATGGGCCACACATGGATCGGCGGATCGACCTCGAGTACGAGACTGAGTGGGATGGGACGCGCGGACGGTTGCAGATTACGGATGCGCAGTTAGAGTAGCGAAGCGGATTCTGTCCTGCTCAACTCCCGATCCGGTAGCGGTTCTCAAACGGGACGCGTTCGTGCCAGGCGAGCAGCACGTGGAGCGCGATCGCGACGGCGAACAGCCCGAAATTCCAGACCGGCGAATTGTAGTAGATGACGTCGATGATCACCGGTTTCGCGTACAGCGGCCAGAACGGCTCGAGCGGGGCAGCGATGTCGGGAGCAGAGAGGAGGTCCGCGAAGATGTGACTGGTTCCACCGAGGACCAACCCAGCGGTCGCGAAGACCAAGACGGTCTCGTCCGAGATGGCGGTGCTTCGAATCAAGCGGGTGGCGTTGAACCAGTCGGTGAGCCACTTCGCGGCACCTGCACCGACGAGAACGCTCATCAGCGACACGAACAGTAGGGTATGGGTGATGCCGTGGTGGGTGATCGGGAGGACGTGCCGAAGGACGAGATCCGTGTCCGGGAGCATCGCAGTCGCTAACGCGAAGCCGGTAAATCCCAGTGCACCCCGTTGGCCCCAGATGAGCCATGCTGGCGCGGCAAACAGCAGCGCCATTCCGAAGTGGCCAGTGACGTCGACCATGTGAGTAGGCGATTATCGGAGCCGCCGGACAAGCCGGAGGAGCACTGACACTGCTGTCCCGATGCCGGGGATACGAGACGAGAGCACGGCTGCACCCAGTAACAGGAGGCCGCTCTTTGGCCGCCCACGCCGAAACGCCAGCGCGCTATCGATCAGTGTCGAAATGATGCTCAGTTTGTTCGCCGTCCGCGAATTGACGTTCGTCATCGTTCTGTTCGCCGGGATTGGCACGTCACGGCTAAGTGTGACATCGCTGCAACAGCAGGCTCATAGGGGCTCGTTCTTCCACTAATAAAAATATCCTCGACCAAAAACCGCTCGTTCACGGGCCGTTGTGACCGTTTACGGCCCTAATCGTGTTTGAACGACCGCTGACCAGTGAACGCCATCGCCATGTCGTGTTCGTCCGCGGCCTCGATCACGTCCTCATCGTTGACCGAGCCGCCGGGCTGGACGACAGCCTCGATGCCCGCCTTTGCGGCCTCCTCGATCCCGTCCGGGAACGGGAAGAACGCGTCCGAGGCCATGACTGCACCCTCGGCGTCCTTGCCCTCCGCGTGCTCGTCGGCTTTCATCGCCGCCAGCCGGACCGCGTCGACGCGGGAGACCTGTCCCATCCCGACGCCGACCGTCTCGGTACCGTCCGCGAAGAGGATGCCGTTCGACTTCACGTGTTTGAGCGTCTGCCACGCAAAGACCATGGAATCGAGTTCTTCTTCAGTCGGCTCGCGTTCGGTGACGACCTCGAGATCGTCGACCGAAATCGACTGCAGGTCCCGTTCCTGAACCAGTCGGCCGCCGACGAGGTCCTTTTCGGTGAAGCGCTCGGTCTGCTCACCGAGCCCTCGCGGCTCATCGCCGCTCGCATCCGAGGCGCTACGCGCCTCGCGGCCCACGTCGAGCACACGGAGGTTCTCCTTCTCGCAGAGCGTCTCGAGTGCGTCGTCGGTGTAGCCGGGGGCGACGACGACTTCCTTGAACGAGTCGATGATCTGTTCAGCCGTTGCAGCGTCACACTCCCGGTTGAGCGCGACGATACCGCCGAAGGCGCTCATCGGATCCGTCGAGAGGGCCTTCTCGTAGGCCTCGGACAGCGAGTCGGCGGTCGCACAGCCCGCGGGGTTGGTGTGCTTGATGACCGCCGCCGCGGGCTCGTCGAACTCCTTGATGAGGTTGAGCGCGCCGTCGGCGTCGTTGTAGTTGTTGTAGGACAGGCCCTTCGCGCCCTCGTTCAACTGGTCTGCGTGGACGACGCTCGCCTCGTCGCAGGTGTAGTCGGCGTAGACGGCGGCGTCCTGGTGGGGGTTCTCGCCGTAGCGAAGCGTGTCAACGCGGTCGCTCGCGGTGAGCCGCCGGGCGGGCAGCCCCTCAGCGTCCGGTGCCGTCGGCGCGTCGGCGTCGACCGTGACCGCACTAGCCTCGAGATCGATGTCGACGGCTCCCTCGGCGACCCACTTGACGGCCCGCGGGTACGCGCGGAACTCGCCCTCGTAGAGGACGCGTTCTTTCAGGTCGTCTTCGTCGTCGCCCTCGTAGACAGGGATCGGCTCCTGGGTGACGATCGGTCCCATGTCGACTTCGTCCTCGACGACCGCGCCGTCTTCGTCGGTCGCGTCGGTGACGACGTGGACCGTACAGCCGGTCACCGACACGCCGGCCTCGAGCGCGTCGCCCCAGGCATCCATCCCAGGGAACGATGGCAGCAAGGCGGGGTGGACGTTCAGCGTCGTCGGTGTCTCGGAGAGGAACGTATCCGAGAGGATCCGCATGTAGCCGTCCAGACAGACGAGGTCGAACTCGTAGTCTTCGAGTGCCTCGAGCACGGCCTCCTCGTGCTCGCGGCGGCTCATGTCCTCGGCGAGCGGGACGACTTCGGTCGGAATCCCGCGCTCTGCGGCGGCCTCGAGTACCGGTGCGTCCTCGGTGTTCGTCAGAATTACGGCGAACTCGGCTCCGCCCGGCTTTCGGTCGGCGATGTTCAACAGGTTGCGCCCTCGGTTGCCGGCCATCCCGGCGATTCGCGTCATGGTCGAACCCGCGCCCGCAAGCGGCAAAGTGGTTGCGGTCTCGAACACCGAGGTATCCACGTTCGTGTATTATTCTGACTGTATTTCGCCCCCGATCGGCAGAGGTATGCACGCTCGTGGCATCGAGCGGCCACTGGTTTCGATACGCTTTTGCGACCCGCTGGACGAACGGCCACTATGACCGAGACTGACGCCCTGTATGCCGTTTCGCCGCTGGACGGCCGATACGGTGGCCGGACCGCACCGTTGTCGCCGTACGCGAGCGAGGCTGCACTCATGCGCGCCCGCGTTCGCGTCGAAGTCGAGTACCTGATCGCACTGGCCGACTGCGAGGCGACGCCGCTCGAACTCGACTCCGAGGACCGCGAGCACCTCCGCGGGCTCTACAACCACTTCGCCGAGGAAGACGCCCGCCTGATCAAGAAACTCGAGACGGAGGGCCATGCCGACTTCGAAGCGACCAACCACGACGTCAAGGCCGTCGAGTACTTCGTCCGCCACCGACTGCCCGCGGACAGCGACGCCTCGGCCTGGATCCACTTCGGGCTGACCAGCGAAGACGTGAACAACCTCGCCCACCGGCTGCTCGTCCGCGATGCCGTTGACGAGGTGTTGCTCCCCGAACTCTACGACGTGCAGGACACACTCGCTGAGATGGCTCATGAGTACCGCGACCTGCCGATGCTTGCGCGCACCCACGGTCAGCCCGCGACGCCGACGACCTTCGGCAAGGAGATGGCCGTCTACGCCTCGCGGCTGGGCCGCACGACGGGCCGGATTCGACAGGCAACCGACGAACTCAGCGGCAAACTCGGGGGCGCGTCGGGCACCTACGCGGCCCACGTCGCCGCCTACCCCGACGTCGACTGGCAGGATTTCGCACAGGAGTTCGTCGAAGGACTGGGCCTCGAGTTCGAGGGACTCACGACGCAGGTCAACCCCTGTGACGACCTCGCGGCCGTCTTCGACGCGTTCCGCGGAGCCAACGACGTCCTGCTCGACCTCGATCTGGACATGTGGCTCTACGTCTCCGATCGCTACCTCGGCCAGGAGGCCGTCGAGGGCGAAACTGGCTCGTCGACGATGCCCCACAAGGTCAACCCGATCGACTTCGAGAACAGCGAGGGCAACCTCTCGAAGGCGAACTCGGATCTCACCTTCCTCGCGGACTACGTCACTACTTCCCGGCTTCAGCGTGACCTCTCCGATTCGACCGTCAAGCGAAACATCGGCGGTGCCTTCGCCCACTGTCTGATCGGCTACGGCAAGACCGCTGCCGGCCTCTCGAAGGTCGTGCCGAACGAACACGTGATGCGCGACGACCTCGAGTCGACCCCCGAAATCATCGGCGAGGCCGTCCAGACGATCCTCCGGCGCGAGGGGCAGGCCGACGCCTACGAGCGCGTCAAGGCCGTCACCCGCGGGAAGGACGTCACCATCGAGGACTTCCGCGAGATGTTCGACGACCTCGACGTCGACGAGGACGTCCGCGAGGAACTCCACGCGCTGACACCGGCAGGCTATACCGGCGTCGCGAGTGAGTTGGTCAACGACCTCGAGTAACTGCGAGCGTACTTTCCTGCGTTTCCGCTCACTGATCGCGGCCCCTGACCAAGCCTCAGTTCCGGAATCCGATTCCGGGACCGTGACAGTATTGGGCACCCTCATTCGAGGGAGTGTATGGACTATCTTCTCTGGGTGATCGTCGCGCTCGTCGCCTACGGTCTGATGGCACCGCTGACGAGCGTCGTCACGTCAGACGTCCCGCCCGCGGTCGCGCTCTTTCTCTCGACGACGATCTTTCTCTGCCTGACGGCAGTCGTCCTCGTCGTCACGGGAACCGGCACCATCTCGGATGTCACCAGTCCGTCGGCGCAAATCGTCTACGTTGCCGGCCTGTTTCTCTCCGCGGGCATCCTCGCGTACTATCAGGCGCTCGAGCGCGGGCCGGTCAGCGTCGTCGTGCCGATCTACGGCCTCTTCATCGTCGGAAGTTCGATCATCGGCATCGCCTTTCTCGGCGAAGAACTGACCGCGACCCGCGTAGCCGGTATCGTCGTGGCGGCGGCCGCGATCTATCTCGCAGCGGGGGGTGAGGCGTAATGCGGCGGTACGTCTGGCTGTCGCTGTTTGCTTTCCTGTTGCTCTGTTGCAGCGTCGAATAGCACCAGTTTCAGCCTTGTTCTCGGCTGATTTCCGTGAGGCTTGTGGGGAATTGGACGCCGTCTGTCGATATGAGGTCGAAAAGACCGATCATACGGCAGTGTAAGAATCTTGCCAAACAGCACGTCGATAACCCTGACGAACCCGCTGCGCCGGACGGCGCCAGCGGGTTCGCCGAGTGGGCTCAGATCGCGTTTATCCTCTTGCATGCAGAACTCGACAAAGATTTCCGAGAGACTGAAGCATGGTTCAATGACTCCAGAGCCATCCGTGAAGAGCTTAACATCGACAAATCGCCGGATCACACCACGCTCTGTCGATGGG
>NZ_FOIC01000034.1 GCF_900111485.1 Natrinema hispanicum
TGTGATCCGGCGATTTGTCGATGTTAAGCTCTTCACGGATGGCTCTGGAGTCATTGAACCATGCTTCAGTCTCTCGGAAATCTTTGTCGAGTTCTGCATGCAAGAGGATAAACGCGATCTGAGCCCACTCGGCGAACCCGCTGGCGCCGTCCGGCGCAGCGGGTTCGTCAGGGTTATCGACGTGCTGTTTGGCAAGATTCTTACACTGCCGTATGATCGGTCTTTTCGACCTCATATCGACAGACGGCGTCCAATTCCCCACAAGCCTCACGGAAATCAGCCGAGAACAAGGCTGAAACTGGTGCTATTCGACGCTGCAACAGAGCATGAATGATACGAGGGATTCGTACTCGCTGCTGTCGTCGGTCGGAACGACTGTGTAGTCAATCCGTTCCGAGTCAAGTACCTCTAAGACTGGTTCGCGCGTCTCCGGTCGGAGCGAAATCTCGACGTGGCGCATGGGATACTGATCACTGGAGACGGACAGACATCAACCATTGCGCGCGTCTCGGCAACTCGGACCCGAAGACGGTCATGGGCAACCGAGGTCTTTCGCTTCAACTCTATCGGTTGAGCGAACTATCTTTCTACAAGGAAAGTACCCTGCCGTTTACGATCTGTTGAGATGTCTCGAGCCAAAGTGCAACCACCGAGCGAAAGTAGGCGAGGTTGACACCATCTCCGCGCTTTAGAGGGTCGAAGATATCAATCGGATATCTTGACAACCTGTTTTCCGATATTGTCTCCGGAGAACAATCCGAGGAATGCGTCGGGTGCGTTTTCGAGTCCGGAGACGACGGTCTCACGATGCGCGATGTCGCCGGTCGCAACCCACTCGCCAAGTTGTTCGCTCGCTTCCTCGAATCGAGTGGCATAGTCAGCGACGAGTAGTCCCTGCACTTTTGCTCGCGTTGCGATGAGCTGTGTAAGCTTCCGTGGCCCCGTCGCCACTTCCTCGTCGTTATAGTGGGCAATTTGCCCGCAGACGGCGACGCGGGCGTCAAGCTTCAGTTTTGTAAACACCGCATCCGTGATCGGACCTCCGACGTTGTCGAAGTAGACATCAATGCCACCTGGTGCAGCATCATCCAGTGCTGCCTCGTAATCATCAACTTCTTTGTAGTTGATCGCAGTATCGAAGCCGAGTTCCTCGGTAAGCCACTCGACTTTCGCCTCGGAGCCAGCAAATCCAACAACGCGACAGCCACTCATCTTCGCAATCTGCCCGACAACGGAGCCGACTGCGCCGGCCGCTCCAGAGACGACAACTGTATCTCCTGGATTAGGGTCACCAACTTCAAGCAGTCCAAAGTACGCTGTTCGGCCCGGCATTCCGAGCACGCCGAGGTACGCAGGTAGGTCTGCCACATTGGGGTCAACGGGCATGACGCTATCGGCATCAAGGAGACTGTAGTCCGCCCAGGTTCCGTTTCCTGTCACAAGATCGCCAGCGTCGTAGGCGTCGCTCTTACTTTCGACGACCTCACCAACAACGGCGCCGTGCATTACGTCGCCAACCTCCCACGGTTCCGCGTACGATTCGGTATCCCGCATCCGCCCTCGCATATACGGATCAACTGAGAGGTAGCGAACGCGGACAAGGAGTTGCCCGAATTTCGGGTCCGGAATGTCGCGCTCGCGGAGTTCGAAACTGTCCATGTCCGGTTCGCCCTCGGGACGTTCAGCGAATATCCACTCGCGGTTTGAATTTCGCACACCTGCCATTCGGTACACAGATAGAGTCAATTTCGATCCCAGCAACACCTACCGGAACGGCAGATTCACCCAGGTAAAAGTATGTGAATACGGTCACGCAGTCGACACTCACCAGTTGAAAGCTAGAAGTTACTACGAACCGGATAGTAGTTGTCGAATCAACTTCTGGCGGCACCTGAGGTGTATTTGACGGTGCTCATGGCGATAGAGCAGCGTCTCGAGGCACTCGAGCCCCGGCCACTAACTTACGACTGGCGATAACCAGGGTGCCAGATAATATTGTTATGTGTTGTGTTTTCTCGAAATGAGTGTACGTCAGTAGTTCCGTGATAAGTAATCGTATGGCTCGGTAAGAGTGCTTGTGAGTGGATTTCAGGAGCCGCGTTGGCTACGGGAATAATGTAGCGGCAATACACAATACTACCCGGTGGCTTTTCTGTTCCAGACCTCTACACGACATCGATGCCATCTGCTCTGTTTGTTATCAGTGAAGAAGGTTATTGGGGCGAAGAATGCGCGAATCCACTTGACGAACTCAGAAACAAGGACTTTGATATTGACATCGCGACTCCATCGGGATCGAAACCGGTCATCGATGAGACCTCACTGAATCCCGACAATGCTTTCGTCACCGAGGAGGCAGCAGAACTCGCTCAAGACCTCCACGAGGGGTACGAAGGAATTCAGAATCCCGAGCCAATTGCCAGCGTCGACTCAACGAACTACGATGTAGTGGTGTTCCCGGGTGGACACGGGACAATGTGGGATATCAACACCGACAGTCACGCTCGCGCGCTCCTGCGCGATGCAGTCGAAGGTGACGACGGCAAGGCATTAGTTGTCTGTCACGCTGCTGGACTAATGGCGTTCACGCGAACCAGTGACGGTGACTATCTAGTCGCAGACCGAGATGTGACCGGATTCCCTAACGCCTGGGAGGAAGACCTCGTTGACGAGAATGACCGCTTGCCAGATGGGCGTAAGCTCCCCTATTGGGTTGAAGATGAAGTGCGGGCTGCTGGTGCCAATTGGGATGCTGATCCTGACGCCGAGGAGAACGTTATCGTTGACGGCGACTTGATTACTGCCCGCGGTCCCCTGTCTTCCAGTGCTGCAGCTGACACGCTTTTGTCGGAACTTTGAGGCGGAACATCCTTCGATAATTAATATCCTCTCCGCCCTGCTCGCACCTATTCGGGCCTCGCTGAGGTGGAGATTCCCGACCGTAGGTGGGAGATTACGGTTCGCGGTTCGTGACCTGTTCTCGCGGGGCGAAATTGCTCTCGCTACAGTCGAGCAGGCGAACCGCTGGCTGTGTCGTTCGAAAGGCGCAAGCGCCTTTCGTGATGATGAGAAATCTTTGGTCTCTCGAACCACCAACCAGCCGTTATCTCTATCTTTCTTCAAGGAGAGAATCCCGGCGTTTACGCCGTCATCAGAAATCTTCGATTTCTGATTGCCCGCCAGACGTAGTCTGACGACCGGGCGTGAATCTGACAACGCTTACACAGTCCCTGTTCGGTAGCAATACGGGTATTTAAGTTCAGTCGAGGTATAGTATGACATACACCGAGGCGGCACGTCCGCCCACCTAATCGGACAATATCGGGACTCCGAGACCCAGAACGTTCGAGACTCCCATTTCGAACCGCTGTGGTGTCTCGATCACCAAGATAACTCCGAGTCCCCGTGCCGGGGATAGGAGTAACGGCGGTGTGGCCCCGCCATCGGCCCGTCATACCGACGAGTCGTAAACCAGCAAATATCCCAACCCAGCGGTGCGGTGCCGTGGGAAGCCTCGCCGTCGTCGGGCGTAGCCCGACTGCCCGAGGGATCTTCGATCCCTCTCCGTTTACGGCGAGGAGGAGGTCACCTGAGTGGATCCAGAAGATTAACTGCCCAGATAGCGCATTTCTATATGATGGCTATTACTACCGAGTTCGTCCTCCAGTCGCCTTTTCTTCCGCTTGTCAGTATTCCGAAGACACTGCAACCCGACGAAATAGAGTGTATTCACGCGCTCTGTCTCCAACCGGATGTGCAGGAGTTCACCGTTCAATTTAATCACGACGATGACATCTCCAAAAACGACCTGCTGGCTCTCGAAGAAGTTGTGGAGGCTGATTCAGTGGGAGAAACAAGTGAGAAGACGATCTACAAGCTCGTCGTTGAACTGGAGGAGTCAGTATCACAGGCGCTTGCCCCCGATTTCGAAGGAGCTCAGTTAGAACCGACTACCATCACTACTGAAGGATGGCACGAAACGAAGGTGTTCAAGACGTATGAGGCCTTCAACGAATTCCAAAAGAGCTGCGAGAGTCACAGTATCTCTCTTGATCTCATCTCCATTACTTCCGAACCATCGACTGCTGACGATTCGCCCCAACATGGATTGACTGACCGGCAACGAGAGGCTCTCACACTCGCTATCTCCCGTGGCTACTATGAGAGCCCGCGCCAGGTCACAGCCGAAGAGCTTGCCGAGGAACTCGGTATCTCACAACCGTCGCTATCGAATCTCCTCCGCCGTGGGGAACGGCAACTTATTACTTCCTCGCTTGACTCACCGGTTTCAGTAGACACAATCTCCAGATAGTCACGAAATTGCTGAGTGAATTCTGAACGGTTTTTTGTCTGGAAGAGAGGAAATTTCTGGTGCTATTTAAACGTCCTATCTGGATAGCATCAGCGATATCCAGTCTTGGGCTGCACAGTAGACTGTATACGATTATGAAGGCAGCAGTCTATCGCGGTCCCGGCGACATCCGTATCGAAGACAGACCCGATCCGTCGGTCGAGGAACCGACAGATGCTATCATCCGCGTTACACACACCGCCGTCTGCGGCTCCGACCTCTGGTTCTACCGCGGTGAGGAGGAGAAGGAAGAAGGTGAACCTGTTGGTCACGAACCGATGGGTATCGTCGAGGAAGTCGGTGACGACGTCCGGTCGGTCGAACCTGGCGACCGTGTGTTTGCTCCGTTCTCTACCAGCTGTGGCGAGTGCGAGTTCTGTCGCAAGGGACTCCACACGTCGTGCCCGAACGGCAGCTTCTGGGGCGGTGAAGGTCGCGGCGCGCAGGGTGAGAAACTCCGCGCGCCGCAGGCTGACGGTACGCTTGTCCGTGTCCCTGACAGGTACGCCGACGACGAGGACACGCTCGAAGCACTCCTCCCGCTGACAGACGTGATGTGTACGGGCCACCACGCCGCCGTCTGTGCGGACGTCCAGGCCGGTGACACGGCTGTCGTTATCGGCGACGGTGCTGTCGGGCTCTGTGCTGTCCTCGCCTCCAAGCGGCTTGGTGCAGAGCGCATTATCGCGGTCGGTCACCACGAGGACCGTCTTGAGCTTGCCGAGGAACTCGGCGCGACAGAAACTGTCGCCAGCCGCGGCGAAGAAGCCATCGAGGAAGTCCAGGAACTCACGTACGGTGGCGCGAATCACGTCCTCGAATGCGTCGGCGCGGAATCCTCGCTGGAGACGGCTGCCGGTGTGGTTCGCCCCGGTGGCAATATCGGATACGTCGGCGTCCCGCACGTTGAGGACCCGTCGTTCCTTCAGCCGCTGTTCCTCAGCAACGCGTCGTTCACCGGTGGCCCTGCACCAGTCCGGGCATATGCCGAGGAACTCATGGAAGACGTACTGCAGGGTACCCTTGATCCGTCGCCGATCTTTACGAAGATCGTCGATCTCGACAGTGTTCCCGAGGGATATGAGGCGATGGACGAGCGAGACGCAATCAAGGTCTTGGTGAAAGTCGACCAGTAGAGCTCTGACCCCACCTCTATGTCTACCTCGAGTGTGTCTGTTGTCTCAAGCAGTGCGGGGACTAACTCGTCAGCATCACCTCTCGCTTTGATCTCGAGGTCGGGCAGTGGTTCGCCGTCAGTCTGCGAAATATCGAAGACAGCCGCGTGCCGAAAGCACATGAGGCCCTTTTCCCCCAACTGTCCGGGGTATCATCATACTCACAGTCACTGCGCTCTGGGTACGATGGAGAGTTCCCACAGTCGGGATACTGCTTCGCGATGATGGGTGCCCAGATCCAGCTTGCCGTCTCCTCTTCCTTGACGTGTCGGTTAAACTCGCTTTGCCACGTTCGGTAGCCGGCAACGCGCGTTGCCTCTGGACACTGAAGTTTGATCAACAGCGTGTTTCGGTGCGAGTAGTCCTGGAAGCGACTCTGGATGACTAACCACTCTGTGAACTGCTCGCTCGAAAAAGCGTCACCAACCTCATTGACGAGGTCCTAGACCCACGCCTCGATCGTCCTGTGCATCTCATCGTGCCGGGTGTCCGAATCGTCGAACGGTTCCCGGAAGCTACTGCTCGTAGCCATATTCGATCACTGCTTCTCGAGTCGAATCGAATTCAATCGAACTCGAGACGACCTCCAGCCATTCAGGGCTCTTACAAAAGACGCCAGACTCGAACAGGAACAGCGGTTGCTCGAGATGCTCCATGTTCGACGGGTCCAGCAGTTCTGGCTGGCCAGCACGACTGCTTCGCTCACGTCCTTCGTCTACGTGGTGGCCCACACACTGCTGTCCCACGTCTGCGGCGTCATGTTCGCTGTCGAGTGTGTGGAGTTGATCACCGCTGCGATGATTCTGTCCGACTAATCGGCTGAGTTCTTATTCAGTCCGCTGTTCGGGAGTACCATTCCTATTTAACCGCTCAAAACCCATATATTCTCACCTCTTCCAAATTATTATATATCTAATATAATAAATAATAAACCATCGACGAGCGGCATACTACTCCATTTTGACTCGTTATCCGATCGCTTGGTCTCGTGTATTGACCGTACCCATTGCAATATGTGTGACTACTGAGGATTTCAACAGAGCCTGATTCAACCAAACTATTATCCACAGAGGGCAGTAAGGTAACTCCGTAATGAGAGCAGCAGTTTATTATGAACAGGAAGATGTTCGTGTCGAAGATATTGAAGAGCCAGAAGGACCTGCTGCAAATGAAGTCCGTGTTGCCGTGGAAGCATGTGGGATCTGCGGTTCGGATCTTCACGAGTATACGGCAGGTCCGATTTTCATCCCTGATGAAGGAGAGCCAAACCCGGTAACGGGTGAAGAGCTTCCGATTCCGATGGGTCACGAGTTTGCGGGCGAAGTGACAGAAGTGGGCGAAGGAGTGAGCAATATTTCTGTTGGCGATCACGTCGCAGTGAACCCGATCATTTACTGTGATGAGTGCCAGCACTGTGAAGCAGGGAATTATCACCTCTGCGAGTCGGGTGGATTCATTGGTCTTTCTGGTGGTGGCGGTGGGCTCTCTGAGGAAGTTGTCGTTCCTGAAGAGAAAGCAATCACGCTTCCAGACTCAATCCCTACAGAATACGGCGCTCTTGTCGAGCCGTTCAGTGTTGGATTTCATGCAGTCCAGACCAGTGATTTCTCTGCTGGTGATTCAGTTGCTGTCTATGGAACAGGTCCAATTGGCCTGACGGTGATTCAGGTGCTGCAGGCAGCTGGCGCGGGTACGATCTACGGTGTTGAACCGCAGGATTCACGGCGTCACCTCGCATCTGAAGTTGGAGCAGATAAGACAATTAACCCGATTGAGACTGACGCAGCTGAATACATTACTGAGCAGACTGATGGTGGCGTTGATGTGGCGTTTGAAGCCGCAGGGATTGAGCAGACAGTTCAGGATGCAATCGCGTCGACCGCTCCTAGTGGGAACATCACGATCGTCAGCATCTTCGAAGAGACCGTAGAACTAAATCCGAATGAATTCGTTATGGGTGAGCGGACACTCAGTGGGACGCTCGCTTATGAAGGAGGTCCACAGTCAGACGAGGAATTCGGTGCGGTCATCGGTATGTTCGAATCGGAAGACCTTGATCCAGAAGCACTGATCAGCAGTCGAATTAAACTAGAGAATGTTGTTGAAGATGGGTTTGAGGCGCTTCTTAGTCCGGAGCGAGAAGCAGTGAAGATTCTCGTCGAGCTGTAATCGGTCAGTGTTGTAGCTTCACCGGCCTTGTTGAAACCCTCATTCGGTGATAGGTTTTGGCGACCTTGCCGGATACAGAGCGCAAAGCGCGAATGCGGCACAGGCTGAGAGCCGATCTGGGAAGGGGAGTGATCGGTAAGTATAGGTCAAGAAGATAGCAGAGAGACAATCAAAATATACGATAATTACCATAAACTACGTGCTAAATAACGAACCTATATTCCCATACTTACCTAATGCAATTTAAACACAGGACACAGCCGATACTTTTTCCTTGTATTCGAAGATACAGAGGGTTAAAATAGAAGCTGAATGAATATTTCGTCACGTAGTGGTCCCATAGAGATCAGCACCTATTTCGCATTTAAATGCTTATTCTCCATATAAGCATGATCACTTCGGAACACTCTCCCACGATAGAGAATGTTGTCGCTTCAACTGGAGTGGATCGGGAACTCAACCTCGAGGCGGTCGCCGAAGACCTCGACGGAACGGACTACGACCAAGAGAGGTTCCCCGGGGCAGTTTACCGGACCCAGAACCCGAAATCCGCCGCACTGATCTTCCGGTCGGGCAAGATCGTTTGCACGGGTGCGAAAAGCACCGACGACGTCTACGAAAGTCTCAACATTGTATTCGATGAACTCCGTGGCCTAGGTATCGACGTTCCATCTAATCCAGAAATCACTATCCAAAATATCGTTTCGAGTGGCGACCTCGGATCTGCAGTCAATCTAAACGCCATCGCCATCGGCTTCGGTCTCGAAAACATCGAATACGAACCCGAGCAATTCCCGGGTCTGGTCTATCGCATGGACGACCCCAACGTGGTCACCCTTATCTTCGGTAGCGGCAAAGTCGTCGTCACAGGAGCAAAAGAACCGGCGGATGCTGGCCGCGCACTCGACGTTATCTCGTCACGTCTCGATGAACTTGGCCTGTTAGACTGACTGATCTCGATCCACGTCCGTTCGTCAGTTGCCGCAGTTGTTTAGATAACGACACTTGGATTTGTACGTTGAGGAAGCCATAATTTGAGTAATCAAAAATGGAAAAGAAGTACCGTTAGACAGGTATTCCAGAGCTAGTTAAATATCACTTCACTTCACTGGAGTACCACCGACAGGAAAACGCAGTTGCTGACCATGATAACTAAGTCTACGGACTGTACTGAGTAATTCATCATAGATCTACCAATATAACCGGAATCTGATAGAAGTATCAGCGTTAGATTCGCACCTGTAGTGAGTGGATAGTTCGCTGGTTCCGGTGTGAAACAAACGAGATCGTACTGCTGCACTCATCCTCTGTATTCAACGCGCTCTTCTTATTACCTGTTGAGGGTTTCAACAGAGCTGTTTCACCACCTTTTCATCTTTTCTAGCAGAGATACAGAATTATATCTCCCATGGCTGGATGTATCGCAGGTCCTTGACTTCCACCCCACGTGAAACGTGGATGAAGACGTCAATGACTCCAGGCCCGCTTGCGATATGATCGAAAGCGTTTTGGTCAAATAATTTTAATAATAGCGCATGCTCGTACGGGTGCCTGCGCCGAATTCTCTGTTCGCTCAGGCGCAAACAGATGGTCGGGAAGGAACCAGGGAAAGGTCCGACCGGTTCCCGCCGCTATAATGCCGGTGACATCGCCGAGTGTTCGCTCTGCCGTCGCCGAACAGTATCTGACCGATGTCGCAGGGTTATTTCCGCATACAGGAGGTCCAACGGCGTTGGAAGCCGTGACCACTTGTCCGGTTTGCCGTGTCGAATCAACATGTCTAGTTGGTTCGGGAAGGTGGAGCCGCCGTATAGGTGTCGACCAGGCCTCCGTTGCAATCAAGACCACTTATACTCCTGAGAATGGCTATCCTGTCGACGGAGTAAAATCATCAATTGTCCATGACTAGCATCGGAAACCGGATTGACGAGACGATTTCACAGCTTACCGAACTCATCGTCTCCCGACCTCGAGCAGTTGTTATCGTGTTTCTCCTCGGGACTGCGCTTTTCGCCGCCGGTATACCGTTGGTTGAGACGGAAACAGACCTGGGCGACAGGTATTCAGAGGGACTCGAAGTCAAAGAAGCACAAGATGCTGTCGACGAGGAGTTCGGAGGACCGTTCACAACCGATAGCGAGACAACACAGCTGATACACGACGGGAGCGATGTCCTCACTCAGGAAGCACTCCTTCACGTGCTCTACCTGCTTGAGCGGATCGATGATCGGCCGGATCTTAGAATGGAGTCCGCGCATGGGCCTGCGACGATGGTCGCACAGGCGCTTGATCCTGCCGCCGAAACGCCGGCCGAACAGCGCCGAGCAGTCGACCGAGCAACAGAGACGGAGATCCGACAGGCGGTCAAAGAGGTAAGCGCGAGTCGTGAGTTCTCGATGCTGGTGTCGGAGGATTTCAACCGCAACCAGGCATCGGCATCGGCGTCGATAACGGTTATCAAACACGATGTCCCGTCCGAGTTCGATGACGAGGATATGGATGGCATTCTGACGACGATCAACACGCTGGCAGAGGATGAACCGGCAGACCTCCGGGCGTTCGGGAGCGGACTTGTCGACTCCGAACTCGAGGACGTCATCGGCGATTCGTTCGTGATGGTTATGCCCGTCGTCGTGGCGCTGCTTTTAGGATTCCTCGCCATTGCCTATCGAGATCCATTTGATTTGGCGCTTGGCTTGATCGCGCTACTAATGACGATCGTCTGGACGTTTGGATTCCTTGGCTATACCGGCATCCCGTTTGGGCAGGAGATGATTATCGTTCCGGTCCTGTTGTTGGCTGTCGGAGTCGACTTCGGGATACACATCATCAACCGCTATCGGGAGGAAAAGGTTTCGGGCCGCGATCCGGTCCCCGCAATGCGTACTTCGATAAACCAGCTCTCGATCGCTTTTTCCATCGTCACCGCTACCGCAATGTTTGGCTTTGGCGCGAACCTCTTCTCCGACCTCGAGCCGATGCGGGAGATGGGACTCACAGCAGCTGTCGGGATTGTCTTTGCGTTCGTTATTTTTGCTGGTTTTTTACCTGCAGTGAAGCTTCGGGCCGATCGCCTCCGGACTCGATATGGCGTTCCGGAGTTCAACTCGACACCGATCGCCTCCGAGGAGTCCTCGCTTGGTCGTCTCTTGGCTGTGTCAGCGACTGTCGGAAGGCGTGCTCCGGTGATCTTGGTTATTATTCTCTTGATATTCGGGGCTGGAATGGGTGCATACGGCACCGGCGTCGAAACGACGTTTGAACAGGAGGACTTCCTGCCACCAGAAGACGAGGCGTGGTACGTCGAACACGTACCGGAACCGTTTGCCCCTGGTGAGTACACCGCTACTGAGACGCTCAACTTACTCGAAGACCGGTTTGTGACTGATCAGGATCAATCTGTTACAATATATGTCGAAGGGCCGTTCGAAGAGGATCACGCGCTCGAGGCACTGGCCAGACCAGACAATGATCCGCCGAGTACGTTCGCTGTCGGGTCGGACGAACAGGTAGAATCGCAGAGTATCGTCACGGTCATTCGATCTCATGCCGCACAGGACCCCGAGTTCGCTGCTCTCATCGACCGCAACGACCGGAATGACAATGGAATTCCGGACCGCAATCTCGACCTGATCTACGACGAACTGTTCGCTTCGTCAGCAGGTCCAGAGGCACGACAGTACTTGGCTGCCGATCGTCGAGCCGCACAGATCGAGTACACTATCGAAGCAGGGACCACGGTGGACGAAATCGCAGCGGATGGTGCTGATCACGCCGATTCCTTCCGCTATGCTGCAACTGCTACAGGAACGCCCCTGATTTATAATGCGATCACTGACATTCTCTTCGTGTCGTCGATTCAGGGCATGGTACTTGCTCTTATTCTCTCAACAGTATTCCTCGTGATCATTTATTCCGTCCTCGAGCAGAGACCGGGGATTGGGCTGATCAACGTGTTTCCGATAGGGATCGCTATTGCATCCCTGCTTGGCACGATGCGGCTACTCGATATGCCGTTGAATGCCGTAACGGGGCTACTTCTCTCGTTCGCTATCGGACTTGGGATCGATTATTCAGTTCACTTTACCCATCGGTTTGTAGATGAATACAATGATCAACCGGAGACGCTATCGGCGGTTACAACGACGTTGTCGAGGACTGGTGGTGCGCTCACTGGAAGTATGCTCACGACATCGATTGGAACCGGGGCGCTTACGCTCGCGATTACGCCCGTTCTTGGTGACTTCGGAATCTTGATTGCGTTGAGCGTGTTTTATTCGTTTGCGGCATCCGTCGTTGCGCTCCCGCCTGCGTTATTCTTGTGGGATCGAGTTGTGGCGTCTGACGCAACCGGAATCGAACGGGTGACAGCACTACTTCCTCAATAAACCAGCAAATATTCTAACCCGGCGGAGCCATGGAACCTCACCGTTTACCATAGCTGGTCAGGGTGTCATAGAAGACTTCCCACACCTACACAGGAACCGCTCACTACAGGGGGCTTAGTTAGCGGGTCCGGTAGCTCTGTGTCGTCCATACGCGTATGCGAGCCACAGGAGGGTAACAGGAAGTGCAATATACTTGAGGACATCGAAGAGGAGGAGATAGGACGCTACCGTTTGTCCGATAGTTCCGGACTGTGGGAGCCATGCCGGCAATCCCGAGCCTCCGATATCGGCGAACGCCACGGTCAACACTTGATCACCGAGTAAGACAACGGTCAACAGGAGTAAGGACGCTACCGCTGGGCGACGGAGGTACGGATCGTCACGGAGCGAGCTAAGCAGGGCCATAGTAGCAATATATAGCTTGTATTACATTATCTTTTGGTGAAAACCGCGAACCGACAATATACGTGGCGCGAAGTACGCAGCTGTAGTTACCGTGAGCGGTGTGTCCGAGAAGATAGGTAGGGTCGGACGGACGAGATCGAGTCAGCAGTAGGAACAGGCCAACACAGTAATACTAATCCCGTTCAAATCACCAACAGGTATATTTCATTTCTACTGTGAGTATGCCATTATGGACGAATCTTCCCTCCAGAAACGTCTTGACACTATTCTCCTGCTGTTAGTGGTGAACGTTCTGCTTTTACTCGGAATCGGTTTTCAATACGCTACTGAAAGTACAGTGGGTGTGTTAGTACTCGCACTATTAATTGCATATGGGCACATAAAGAACACTCGTGAGTCAGGTGGAGAGCAGTAAGTTCGCAATCAAATTCTCACGGCCAATTCAGTTGTAGAGATGTGAAATAAACACCGTGAAAACTCTTCTATGACACCCTGATAGCTGGTAGTTACGGATGTTGCACCCAGTCAGGATGTTCCAGAGTCGTGGACACGTTGTAAATCGTGTAGACAACGAATCCGACGATGTATCCGGCAACAAGAACCGACGTCATGCTATTCCTTCCGACAAGGACGACGAAAAGAATCAGAAGCGGCCCAAGCATGAGATAGAGATTGTAGACTGGATCATCCGGACCCGAGTTTAGTACCCATGTAAGGAGTCGACTTCGGTAGTGACGCCGACTCATTCGTAGATGCCACCTCGCCAGAAGAGTGCTCGAAGTGTGACAAGGATCGGGATAATCTCGAGTCGGCCGATCCACATATTCAGGATGAATGCAAGCTTGCCGGCCGTCGGTAACGACTCGGGGCCAGTGATCCCGGCCGAAAGGCCGATGTTCCCTTGTGCACTTGCGATTTCGAAGAGGATCATTTCCAGGGGATAGGTCTCGCTCGGGAGAGTCATCAGGAGAACGAACAGGCTCGTTGCAAGGAACACAAACCAGAGGAGAGCAATGATCGCTGCTTCTCCGAATTCCCGGGGACCTTCTTCTTCGTCGAGGACCCGGTCGTCAATCCAAAGTCGGTGGACAGTACTGTCGGGATAGAAAACATAGGAGACGCGAAATCGGATCCCTTTCACCAGCATTATCAGCCGAATGAGTTTGATTCCGCCGGCGGTGGAACCGGCTGCTGCGCCAACGACCATCGCGAACACCAGCGTGAGCAGGGCACTTGTGGGCCAGACAGCCAGCGAGAGGGGTGCCGGTTCAGTCGCCGTCTGGAATCCTGTGGCAGTCAGTGCTGAAACGAACTGGAAGACGCCGTATCGGAACGCTTCCATGACCGAATCGTACGCCGGCGAAACCAACAGCCAGAGAAACACCGACCCAACCACGAGAACTGCGGCCAACCATCGCGTCTGAAGATCCGTATAAAGTCCTCGTAAGTCCCCCTGAAGTACGAGATAGTGGACTGGAAATGCAATGCCGCCCGCAATCATAATCGGGAGCAAGACAGCCTCGATGACGACGCTATCGTATGCACCGATCGACCCGTCGATAACCGAGAATCCGCCGGTTGAAATAGCGGTCATACCGTGGTTGATTGCCTGCCACGGTGGCAGCCCGGCCAGCCAGAGCAACAGAATCGAGAGTGACGTAAACAGAAGGAAGATCCACCAGATCGTTTGTACCGTCGAGACGATACTGGGATGAATCTTCTGCGACCGCGCCTCGCTTTTGTACAGCGTCAACGACCCGCTTCCGGGACGAGCAAGGATTGCCGTCGTAAGCACGATCACACCAACACCGCCGACCCACTGGATCAGACTCCGCCACCACTGTAGCGTCCGTGGGAGCGTACTCTCGTCTTCGGCCATCGTTAATCCTGTTCCAGTGAATCCACTCATACTCTCGAAGATCGCGTTCAGTGGGTTCGTGAAGACGGTGAGACTCTCCGTCAGGGGTGGCGTTGCAAGTCCGAGTCCACCCGGCGTAAGTGTCGCAATCCAGGCAACCGTGAGAAACGGCAGCGAACCGAACACTGCGATAGCGAACCAGCCCGTAGCGGCGATCATCATTCCATGCAGTTTGTCTGGACTGTCGGCATCAGCGAACGCTGTTGAGAGTCCCCATCCAATCGCTACCGGTACCAGCCCCGAGATCACAAGTCCTGGGATGGCGTAGTATTCCCCCCAGACGAGCGGGACGACGACCGATACCAAAATCAGCCAACCAAGAACCCGAAGCATCCAGCCAAGATCCCGTCCGAGAGGCGCGATCGTGTCACTTCTCATTGATAATCGTCAAAGAACCCGAAGATATCCGTCACTGCTGGATTAGTTCCACGTTCGGAGTAGACGGTTAGCCGGTCACCGGGTTCGATCGCTGTTGTCGGGCGAGCGATCTGTGGCTCGTTGCCGTCCTCGCGGACGATAGCGACAACAAGCACATCGTCAGGAATCACCTCGTCTGATCGAGCTTTCTTGAGAGTCTGCCCCGCGATCGGAGCCTGTTCTGTGACGTCGATTTCGAACACTTCTGCATCGCCTTCAACCGGCATGTAGTCGATAATCGCAGGCTGTCGTGCCGTCCGATACAGTGATTCAGCGGCGAGTTGGTGAGGACTTTTGACCGCATTGACACCCATCTTGCGGAACAGCTCTCGGTGTTCAGGCTGATGTAGCACAGAAACAACAGTTGGAATCCCGAGTTCGGTCGCGAGCAGACAGACAAATAGGTTCGTCGCGTCCAACTCGAGTGTCGAGATGAGGGCGTCAGCTCGGTCAGCGCCTGCTTCCTCGAGTATTTTTTCTTTCGTAGCGTCGTCGTTGAGTACCAGACAATCGTATTTGTTGGCAATCTCGTTCGCTCTCGTCGTGTCGTTCTCGATGACTACCACGTCGTTTCGAGTTCGTGATGCGATATCTACCAATAGAGTGCCGACGCTCCCTGCTCCGACGACAATGAAGTGCATCACTGTAACGTTTCAATCTAAATCTCATAAGTCGCCCTATCCGGCTAGCAATCCGTTTCCGAAGAACGCTCTGTATTTATAGCTGCAACTGACTACACCAATCCTGAACGCGGAACCGCTTTCCCACGAACTCGGTGCATCACCACGGAAATTCCCTCCGTTGTGACACTCAAGTTGTTTTTTGGCACTGGGTGACGAGGACGGCCGCCTGATTCGAACATGTCTCACGGACCATCGGAAGATACAATCGCGTCGAACGACAGTCGCACAGCGAACGAACAGACAGCGAGAGACGGCCCGTCTCCAACCGTCCCCGCTGGGAAAAGCGTCACAGAACTCACGATCAAGGCAGTCCTGATCGGTCTTGCGCTCAACGTGGTGCTGTTGACCGCGAACATGTATCTCGGGATGCGGTCGGGAATGACTATCAGCGCCTCGATCCCAGCTGCGGTTATCAGCATGGGCGTGTTTTACGCACTTCGCAACGCCGGTATCGGCGGGACGATCCTCGAGAACAATATCGTCCAGACGATGACGTCCGCGGGCGAGGCGCTGGCAGCCGGCGTGATCTTTACGATCGCTGGCGTCACGTTCCTTGATCAACCCATCGACATTGCCGGAACCGCAGCGGTCGCAGTTCTGGGCGGACTGCTTGGGATTCTCTTTATGATCCCGATGCGTCGATATCTCATTGTCGACAAACACGAGGAACTCCCCTATCCGGAGGGGACTGCGTGTGCAGACGTTCTCGAAGCTGGCTCACAGGGCGAGGGGGGCGTAAAGCTCATCTCGCTTGGCTTTTTCGTGAGTTTCGTCTATATGTGGCTGGCTAGCGGGATGGCTGCGTTCAAGACGACCATTCAGACGGCCTTTTCGGCGGGTCAGACTCGTGGATTCGCCATCGGTGGCGATTTCACTCCCGCACTGATCGGCGTGGGATACATCATCGGTCCAAAGATTGCTGGCTACGTGTTCGGCGGCGGGTTGATCGCCTGGATGATGTTAATCCCGCTGCTCATTACGGGCGGCTTCGTTCCGGAGGCGGCCGCCGACGCGACGCTTATGACGCAGGCGAACGCAGTCTGGGACGAGTACATCCGCTACGTCGGTGCAGGCGCGATGATCGTCGGCGGGTTCTATGCGATTCTTTCGATGAGCGGGACGATCCGCGATGCGCTCGCAACAGCCATGGCCGATCTTCGCGGCTCCGCGACGACTGCAACGGAGCAACAGCGGCGAACGCAGCGAGATCTCCCGATGAAGCTCGTCGTTATCGGGGCTGCCGTGATCGCGCTCGCGTTGGTCGCAATTCCACAGGTTCAAGTCGGACTGTTGGGCGGGGTCATCGCTGTTGTTGCCGCCTTTCTCTTCGTTGCTGTCTCCGCATATCTGGTTGGGGTTGTGGGGAGTTCGTCGAACCCCGTCTCTGGGATGGCCGTTGCGACGATCCTGATCGCCGCGCTAGCACTGAAGTCGACCGGCGTGACCGATCCTGTCGTGGTACTTGTCACGGCCTCAGTCGTCGCGATCGCTGCGGCAGTCGCAGGCGACACCTCACAAGACCTGAAGACCGGCTATCTTCTTGGTGCGACGCCACGCAATCAGCAGATCGCACAGATGATTGGGATCGCAATCTCTGCCCTCTTTGCGGGCTGGGTACTGTCTTTCTTCCATCAGGCGTACGGCATTGGGAGCGAGACAATTCCCGCACCACAGGCGGGGATGATGGCACTGATCTCTGAAGGAGTTCTCACTGGAACCGCCCAATGGGGGATGATCCTCATTGGCGCCGTCTTTGCGATCGTCTTGATCCTCATGGACGTCCCAGTGTTGCCTTTCGCAGTCGGAATCTACCTTCCGATCACGCTCGCGACGCCGATCTTCTTGGGCGGCCTGCTCCGTGCTGGAATCGACTGGTACGTCGCGCGGAACGACGACGAGGACGGCACCGTCGAGGAACATACAACCTACCGGGGACGGATTATCGCTGCTGGGCTGATCACCGGCGAAGCGATCATGGGGATCGTCATCGGCGCGCTCTACATCCTCGAGATCGGCGCGGCCAGCGGTGCCCCGTTCCCATTAGGGTTCGGCGCCGAAACACAGACGATCCTTGGCGTTGTGGCTCTTGTCGCCCTTGTCGGAATCTTCACTGTCGGTGTCCTCCGCGGGCCCCAAACGGTCGATACATGAGCACGCATGCGCCGAATGCTATCCCGACACGAACCACGGACGACTGGGAAGTAACGATCAGTGATGGCGACCGACGAGTCACGATCACGTGGACGAAATCCCCACGAAATCGACTCGACCAGTTCCTGTTCGATCTCTTCGGGACAAGCCGTGAACGCGAACTCACGCTGGATCCAGTCGGGACGACCGTTTGGCGCCACTGCGACGGCAATCATACCGTCTCTGAGATCGCATCGATCGTCGCCGAAGAACACGACGCCGATCGTGTCGAACCAGTCAACGAAACGCTTGCTCACTTCCTCATGCAACTTGAGGAACGAGAGCTAATCCAGTTCGACGACCAAGCAGACGAGTGACCGCTGACAAGTCTTTATAGAGTACTAAACACCACTCAATCAGGATAATAATGCCAGAAAATACAAAAAACGTGGCTACGATTGTCGATGACCTAACGACGACTGATATCGGGAGTCGCGATACGATTTATCCCATTTCCTCTGCAGTTCGCGAAAAACAAGGGAGCAACCCTTCGATGCAGGCTGCTGAACGTCTCAATAACGCTGTCGATTCCGAGGATACTGTGCTTGTGCTCACTGGCTTTTTGATTCCGCCGTCGATGGTTCAGGAGACAGATGGGCCACTCGGAGCGGTCTCTGTTGCACGTGCTGTCGACAGTGCTCTCGATGCAAACCCGATCATTGCATGTGAACCTGCGGCTGTCGATATTTGTGAGGCAACGGCAACGGCTGGTGAACTCCGTGTTCTTGATCGAGAGGCAGTATCCAATAACAAACGGTCTGTCTCGGTCGAACCATTCCCCGCTGACCGCTCTAAGGCTCAGAAGTATGTCGAGGAAATCTTGTCAGAGATTGACCCCGCTGCGGTCATCGCCGTAGAGAAGGCCGCTCCAAACAAGGAGGGTGTCTACCACAATATGTCTGGATACGACGTGACCGAACAGACAGCCAAAGTGGATGAACTCTACAGTCGACTTCCGGCTGATGTGTTGACGGTCTCTGTCGGCGACGCAGGAAATGAGGTCGGTATGGGTCTTGTTCAAGAAACAGTCGAAGATGAGATCCAGTACGGGGACGAATGTCAGTGTGGCTGTGGAGCAGGGACAGCAGCGGACATTGAAACGGATCTCTTGGTTCCGGCAACGGTTTCGAATTGGGGTGGGCACGCGATCGCAGCCTGTCTCTCACACGTGACGCAGACCCCCGTATTACATGATCCCGAGGTAGAGCGTCGGATGCTTGTTCAGGCATCGATGGCTGGTAGTATCGATGGGATCGTAGGCGGAACAAATGCCTGGTGTGACGGGATGCCGCCGGATGCACATGAATCAGTGCTCCGTCTGATTCGCGAGGTCCTTCGTTCATCTGTTCATACCCGCGGTGGCAGTGAAATCGGACGATAGCTATACTATAGAGGGCGTCATAGAAGTCTTTTCACAGTGTTGATTACAGCCGCTTCTACGATGAGATGGAACTCATGGATTCTCCCCAGACCGTCGTCGTTGATCGCTGGCGTGCTGGTTTCGGGGTGTGGTGCTGCTATCTTCGTCGCAAGTTCACGAGCGACGAGTTCAGCTGAGACGACCGGACAAGCCGCTGACGAACTCTACAGGCAGTGCAAGGCGAGTGCCTCGGGGCTTGACCCCGAGGCGGTTCACGACATCTTCATCACGGCAACATCGGATGGTGTCACTATCACACGGAACTCCCCAATCGAGAACCGAATCTCGAGATCAATATCAGTCTGTGGACCCATCGAGTCTACAAGTCGCTCGAGTGCTTCGACGTCGATCACCCGCTGGAGTTGGTACTCGTCCCGATCGAGGCCCTGTTCCTCGAGTGCAGTGATGATCTCAAGCAGAAGCGGTTGATCACTCATCGTCGATCACTTCGCTGACGATGTCGATGATCTCCTGGGCGGTCGAACTGATTCGCTCAAGCCGATCGAGGATCGTCTCTGGTTCGTCACCGTGCCACGCGGCGAGGTAGAACGCTGACCCACTGGTATCCAACTTGAAGTGCCGTCCAACGATGTAACCGACCGCTTCGGCCTCGAGCTCACGTTTCGATCGTTCAGCCTCGTCGTCGACGCCATTGTGTAACAGCGCATGCGCGTACTCGTGAACGAGCGTGACGGCAAGATCAGCGTCATTCTCGCGATCACGGACAGCGACGCGTGGCTGTTCCGCTGGTCGATACTGGCAGATTCCCTTGGCACTCCCATGCGACCAGTCCTGGGGTGGCACGACCTCTACGTCCACCTCGAGTGAGTCTGCTGCCTCGAGGAGTGCGGGAACTAACTCGTCGGCCTGTCCCTTTGCTTCGGTCTCGAGGTCGGGCAGTGGCTCGCCGTCAGTCTGTGAGATATCGAAGACGGGTGCTGGCCGAAAGCCCACGAGTCCCTTTTCCCAGCTGTCCGGAGGGGTTTCATCGTATTCACAGTCACTGCGCTCGTGGTACGACGGGGAGTTCCCACAGTCAGGACACTGCTTTGCAATGATGGGTGCCCAGATCCAGATCGCTGTCTCTCCTTCCTTCACATGCCGGTCAAACTCGTTTTGCCATGTTCGATAGCCGGCAACGCGTGTCGCGTGTGGACACTGGAGTTTGATCAACAGCGTGTTTCGGTGCGAGTAGTCGTGGAACCGACTCTGGACGTCCAACCACTCTGTGAACTGGTCGCTCGAGACGGCGTCATCGACTTCGTTGACGAGGTCCTGGATCCATGCCTCGATCGTACTGTGCATCTCGTCGTGCCGGGTGTCCGAATCATCGAACGTTTCCCGGGAGCTGCTGCTCGTAGCCATGTTTGATCACTGCTTCTCGAGTCGTGTCGGATCGAATCGAACTGAACTCGAGAAGACCTCCGCCCATCAGGGGGTCTCACAAAATATGCCGGACTCGAGCAGCTGGAGAGTCGTCAGTCAGTGAGCGCCAGTGTCTTGTTTCTTCTGAAGACAGTGACCGGTAGCAATTCACACCCGTCTGTCGGCGTCAGTTGGGATCGTAGGGGTCCGTAGCTGTGTCGAGTCGATAAACATCCTCTGCTGCATCAAAGTCATTGTCGAACGCATACAGATAACCGAGTCCCTCGGTCTGCATATACGCGATAATGCAACTATCGACGAAGGACAGTGGTTCGTGCTGTCGGAACAGTGCTTTTCCCGTCGCAAGAGCGTCGGCAGTGAGAGAGTCGATATGGAAGCGAGCGTTTTCCTCAATACGATCAAGGAGGTCGACAGCTGCGTCGTGGCCAGCGTGGGTAACAAAGCCGTTGAGCGTTTCTGCGAGGACGTAGTCGAGGACCACTGCCTCTGGAAGGGTCCCATCGTCGATGCCATGGAGTATCGGGAACGCGGCTTCGTGGGAACTGTCTCGTCTGTATGTTGCTGCGAAGAGGACCGTTGTATCGATGAGCGCGCGTGGCATTTACTCTACGCCCCAAGCGTCATGATCGGTCGTGACGTTGGTATCCGTCTCGCCCTCGTAGCCATCGAATTCAGCGAACGTGCCTGTTTGCTGTTGGATGATTTGGATGCGAACGCTCCCATCGTCTTCGATATGCCACCGGAGCTGATCACCGTCGTCGATATCGAGTTCACGCCGAATCCGTGCCGGGATGTTCGCTTGATTTCCTGATACCTTGCTTTCGGCGTCGATCCTCTCACTGCTCATATCTATCACTATGAGACTTGTCCTGAATGCTCTGTTGAACATCGATCTAATCAGCCGATATCACTGGCTTAGAAGGATGAAGCCGAGGAATTCGATTCTGTCCTATGGAAATCGATATCCTCGACTTCATTGAACAGTGTCGTGACCTAGCCAAACAAGCGTTGGGGAAGCACGCGGGCGAGCCCGCCAGCGGCGGGTTCGCCCGCTGGGTCCATGTCGTCCTACACTGTTTTCGGCTCGAAGAAGGTCACAGCTACCGTGAAACGCCGAATCGGTTGAAGTACATGACCGAGATTTGTGACGTACTCGGTCTCGATCGAGAGAACCTCCCCGACTACAGCACGATCTACAAGTCGTTCGACCGGCTGAAAATGTGGGTGTG
>NZ_FOIC01000052.1 GCF_900111485.1 Natrinema hispanicum
TCGCTAGTTGTCCACTCTGGCTAAGCGGCCAGCTGGCTAACACGTAGTGATGAAGGAAGCGGGTGAATCAGAAATCTGATTCATCCGCTGTCCGGATCCGCACCTGATGAACCTTCCAAAACTCAAGCAGGTGCTTACTGATCCAGACGAGTTCATTTCGAACCGGCAACTCAAGGCTCTTTCTCTGGAGCTCCTCCTGTTGATTCCGATGCCGGGAATCGAGGGCTCGCCCCTCGATCCCGGCGATATCATGGAAGTCGTTCTTCGAGCCGCCGCTGGGACAACCTCTGTCAACGGCGTCACGACCAATACAGAGGAAACGCCCAATAGAGAACCCGTCATGGATTGGCTCCACACGCTCCAAAAAGACCCGATGCTAGACGCCGTCAACGATATTCTCGCTACGCTGGCGATGACGGTTCTCGACCGCCACAGGTCGAGAACCGTCTGTATCGACTTCATGGACAACCCCTTCCACGGAAATCCCAGCAGTGACGGCGAGATCAGACGGATGTCTGCTCGGGACGGGACTACCCAGTGTCATCGCTACTGCACAGCGTTCGTGATTGCGCAGGGAAAGCCGCTGACACTCGCGGTTGAACCGGTTGCTGGCGAAGATAGCAAGGCCGACGCGGTCGAGCGCCTGCTCGCCCGCGTCGAGACGTATCCATTCGAGATCGACCGAATTCTCATGGATCGAGACGCCTACGTCGGGAAGCTGATTGGCGTCCTTCGAGAAAGTGCACCGCCAGTCTTCCCGGTCAAGACCGGGAAGGCGTCGATCCGAAAGAAGCTCTCCGTAACGGCGTCATACATGACCGAAGAGACGATTTGTGAGGGGAAAGAGCACGAACAGACGTTTCCGATGGCAGTGAACGTTACCTACCAGAACGGTGACCGTGGAAAGTCTGGCGTGAAGGCGACCGGATACGCGGCGTACGGTCTGGAAGACCGGACGCCGACGCAGGTTGCGACGATCTACAACAAGCGGTCACAGATCGAAAAGAGCTACGAGAAGTTCCGTGAAGCGCGTGCAGTGACGACAACACCGTCAACGACGATTCGCCTCTTCTACGTGGGTGTCGGGTTCTTGTTAGAGCAGTTGTGGCTGGTATTACAGTGGGCCGTGCTCGCCCGGCCACGCCGTGGCGGGCGAGCACTTCCCGTTGAGTTCACGTTCGGAGATGCGTTTCTCCACGGAGTCGTCCGGGAGTTAGACCGCGATCTGGGATGGAAAGAGAAGCATCGGACGAACGGTACCGGATTGCCACCTGGATGTGATCACGGACTCGGCTAAGCCGCCTCGCTTCTGACGAAGCGAGGTCGGCTACTAGCGTCAGCTATCTTTCTCGTCGTCAGAATCTCTGCCAAAGTGAGCGTAGTGAGACAGATTCTCAACTGTGTGCTGTCTCCTCGTCAGGTTACACACTGATTCTGCCTCACGTCTCGTCTATTTCCTCGGATCTGTCCGTGGCGTGATTGACGCAGTGGACAACTAGCGATTCTTGACAAAGTTGTCGGCGTTCAGTTATTTCTGCAGCGTATCCCGGACAGATCGTCCCGCGATTGCAGTAGATTTCCCACGCACGATCGCTCTCGATTGTTTCTTTCTCGAGCATCTGATATCTCCCCTGAGCAACTCACTCATAGATGAGACGACATAATAGTTTCCGAATGGCTGGTCGTCTCATTCTATGAGTGGCGGTCTGGATCGCCGTTTTGAGATTAGCGAGATTCTCGTTACTAGCGTCGGCCGCCAGGACGGCTTCAAGAGAAGCCTTTCGGTTAGGTCGGTTGCTCAAAATTCCTGCAGCATCTCGAGGTTGTCGGAATCATTAGAAAGTGCGTGGTGGTAGTCATACCTAGATATTTCGTTCTGCGTATTCTACGGATGAATGACCTGAGCTCTTGGCTCTGCTTACGCCTATCTAATCACAATCTGTTGTCACTCGATGTCGAGATCTTTTATCCCACCTGACTACAGTGCAACCTTCCGAATTCGTATGTCACTTCTTCTAAGGGTCTTCTTCTCGAGGATCGGTGACGAATTCATACAGCCCTCGAGCAGGTCGATGGATCCAGCCCGCATCACGCAGACTTCTAAGACAAAACTCTACGTTGCTTTTTGAGAGATTAGTCTCGTCAATTAACCAGCGAGGGTTTGCGCGACCCCATGGCTCACCATTTTCACGGCCCTTTTTTAACGCATCGAGTACTTGCTCATCTTTCTTGGTAGGCGAGTACCGATCATTCACCATGTCTTGTCCGACTGTACTCATTGATATGGCATAGTACAATGTCATTTGCGATATGCTTTACTATGCACTTCGCTATACGCTATGCAATACAAAGTAATAAGATGGTCGGGATACCAGTATCTAGTAGCACGGAATGGCCCAAAAGTGGCCGACGCGCGCCAACGCGTTCGACCGTGCCTTGGAGTAAGGCAATGTCAGCTACGACTACCTCACACGAAACGATTTCGGATGGACAACAGGACGACATCGTCCTCGAGCAATCAGGAAGCTACTACGGTTACCTTGGGAAGGACGGCGAAGGCTTCCATCATCACGTCGATGAGGCCACAAACACTGTCTATGTGACGCCAGACCGCGCTGAGCGATTTCTTCCCGAGAATGCGGGAGTGTACTGGTTTCGTGTCCGCGGTGAAGCCGATCATATCGAAGAACTCGAGCGAGACGAGGATCGCGATAGATGGATCGCGTACGTTGACTCGGTCAGAGGCTGGACAGACCGTCCGGTCCACATCGATGTCACGGAGATCTTCGCCAAGATGCACGAGGGTGATCGGCAATGACCGATGAGAACCGAGTCACCATTACGCTCGAACTTGAGCATCCGATTACGCCGGGCGATCTTGAGCACGCCTATTGCGAACTTCTCGAGCAGGCTGAGGAGGTTCGATAATGGACGAACTTTCCCTTCGGTGGACGCCTGTGCATGGCCCAATGCGAAAACTCGTCTTCGAGCCACAACCTGAAGGCGAGTACGCGTGGGCACGCATTGAGTTCGAACTATGCGAATCCAAGTGGCAAGAGGTCGGGATTGAGTATCTCGAAGAACTTTCGTTTGTCAGTGACGACGGAGAGGGGACTTCACTACCCCATGCTCGAACCCATTTCGAAGGAGGTGAGGGTGATGTGTGAGCTCTCAGAACACGGTGAGATCACCACCGACACCCTCGCAGAAGCGATCGAAGACCTCTGTGAGCAGAACAGACGGCTCACCGAGCGTGTCGATACGCTTGGAGACGTTCTTGAAAAAACCCAAGACGAACTCGAGAGGCTCGAAACTGAGAAAGCAGGCCTCCAAGAGACGAACGAACGCCTTCGTGATCGTCTCGATGACTGTGAAGAAGCGGCCACTCGACTTGACGCACTCACAGATGCTGCGCGTAAGCGATCGGGGGTGAATAAACAGCGTATCGAAGAACTCCAAGCCCGGGAACTCGAGAAAGGTGCTCACCTTCTCACGGAGACCGTCGATCATCACGAGGTCAATATCGACGGTGATCACCTCGAGCGAATCACTAAAGACGACGGCCAAACCTACTATCGCCTTCCTCAATCGGAAGATCCACTTGAGCGAGGTGGTAGCGTTGCACTCTCTCACGGTGACTTACTGCCGATCCAGCAACTCGCACAGATGGACGAGGAAATGCTTCGTTCGACGGCGAATTCTCTTCCGACACGGCTCGCTGCAAAGCTGTGGAGAGCACGTACTGACTCGAGTGTTGGCGACAACCCATGGGAATCTGGCTGTAAGGATATCGCAGAGTACGTCAAAGCGAGTGATCTGAAACATTGGATCCGCAGACAAGAGCCAGGGACGAGCGAGACATACGCAAAGAAACTCGTCTCCCGGATGATCGACGCCGTGCTCGACTTGTCGAATCATCGTGTTGCGGTTCGCAAACGGACCGAGCGAAAGAACGGTCTTGAGTACACCGAACGCCGGTTGATACTCCCTACAGGTGTAGAGATTCCTGGTGTGACATCTGGCTCGAGTGAACTGGAACAGGCACCGGAGACAGCTGGCGTCCACAGCCACCCATAGACATCCGGTAGAACACACTCTCGAGAGAGGCTAAATCTCTCAGCACACAACGCCCACACATCACGCAGGCGGGTTGTTGGTAGGTTGATTAGCTGTCGGTGGTTCTCTCGAGCGGTCTTCGGCGGTCACTTCCGAATACGGCCTTGAGTATCGATACCGGAGACGACACCTGTCCACGGACTCTACCGAACGTCGCTCTCTATACTACTGCAGTCATGATCGACACATCCATACAGGCCCTCGTCGAAACGTTGCGGTGGCCTGCTGAAGACGAGTGAAGTGAATTGTAATCAGTAGTTCTCAAATCCTCTCAGCTTTGCTAACATTGAGTGACTACCTCATGGGCTGTCAGACCACATATGAGTCCTCGAGCTTTCGAGTTCGTCCAGAATCACCATGTGATTCCCTCGTATGTGATTCCATCTTGTCGCTGCACGATTCGGCGACCGTCGACGACGACGGGTTCGGCCATTGAATCGAATTCTTCGTCCAGCGTCGCAAACTCATCCCAGTCTGTCACGACGGCTGCACCATCGCTCCCATCCAGTGCCTCGGCAGCAGTGGTGGTGTATTCAATCTCCGGAAATCGATCTCGCATCGGTTCGATTGCGACCGGGTCGTAGGCTACGACATCGGCACCCTGATCTCTGAGTTCCTCGATTACAGGGATCGCTCGAGAGTTACGGATATCGTCAGTTTTCGGTTTGAACGCGAGTCCGAGGACGGCGATTCGTGCCCCCTCAAGATCGACGTGTTTCGACAGAAACTCGAGCATGCGTGCTGGCTGGCGTTCGTTCACCTCGACGGCAGCCTCGAGAAGTGCTGGCTCGTAGTCTTCATCCTGTGCGGCAGCAATAATCGCGTTCACATCCTTCGGGAAGCAGGAGCCGCCCCAGCCGACGCCGCTTCGGAGGAACTGCTCTGAGATACGATCATCGATCCCAATGGCATCCATGACCTCGTAGGCGTCGAGATCAAATTCCTTGCAAATGTTCCCGAGGTCATTGACCAGGCTGATCTTCGACGCGAGGAAGGCGTTGTTCGCGTACTTGATCATCGCAGCCGTCTGCGGGTCCGTTTCGACGACGTGAGCATCGTGGTCTTCGAGCAGTGGTTCGAACACCGCGTGCAGTCGATCCGTCCCCCACTCGGAACTCGCTCCGAAGACGAGCTTGTCCGGGTGCATGAAATCCGAGACGGCACTCCCTTCCCGGAGGAACTCGGGATTCATCCCGACTCCGATATTTTCGTTTTCGTCGGCTCCTCGGTGAACGGCTGGCTCAAGCACGGTCTCGATACTCGGCGGCGTCACCGTGCTCTTGATGACGACGAGATGGCGTTCGTCTTTGTCCGCGACGGCTTCGCCAGTTGCTTCGGCGGCTGCTTCTAGCGCCCCGAGATCGATACTACCATCGTCGTTCGACGGGGTGCCGATCGCCAGGAAGGTGACGTCTGATTCGGGGACGGCGTCGTAGGCGGTAGTAGCCTCGAGTCGGTTTCCGGCGTGGGCCTCGAGGAGATTCTCGAGCCCGGGTTCGGTGATCGGTGACCGTCCGTCGTTGAGCGTCTCGACGATTTCCTCGTCAATATCGATCGCCGTCACGTCGTGTCCGAGGTCCGCAAAACAGGCTGCAATCGTCGTCCCCACGTAGCCGCTACCGATAACCGTGATGTGCATTGTGTGACACCGCTCATTGCGGACAAATCATCTTTATGATCGAAGTGGCAGCCAGCTCAGAGTACATGGTTACCAAAAAGAATTTACGATGATAATGATAGTATCGTTCCAATGAAAGCAGTCGTCCTTGCTGCAGGAAAAGGAACGCGCCTTCGACCGCTGACGGAAGACAAACCCAAAGGAATGGTCGATGTCGACGGCAAACCGATTTTGACACATTGTCTCGACCAGCTCGTCAACCTCGGTGCAGACGAGTTCGTCCTCGTCGTTGGCTATCTGAAAGAGAGAATTATTGATCACTACGGCGATGAGTACAAGGGTGTCCCGATCACGTACTGCCATCAGCGCGAACAGAAGGGACTCGCCCATGCACTGTTAACCGTCGAAGAACACATCGACGAGGACTTCATGCTCATCCTCGGCGACAACATCTTCCAGGCGAACCTCGAGGATGTCGTTCGCCGTCAGGAGGAAGAACGTACAGATGCTGCCTTCCTCGTCGAAGAAGTGCCGTGGGAGGAAGCCTCCCGATACGGTGTCTGTGACACCAACAAGTACGGGGAGATCACGGACGTAGTCGAGAAACCCGAGGAGCCGCCATCGAATCTCGTGATGACCGGCTTCTACACGTTCTCGCCAGCAATCTTCAACGCCTGCCATCTTGTCCAGCCTTCCAATCGTGGCGAATACGAAATCAGTGAGGCGATCGACCTGCTAATTCAAAGTGGGCGGACGATTGACGCGATCGGCCTCGATGGCTGGCGGATCGACGTTGGCTACCCGGAGGATCGGGATGAAGCCGAACGACGGCTACAGGACGAAGTTGCTGTGGAGGCTGTTTCGGACTGATTATCGTTCTATCCCTTCAATAGCGTTGGTCGCCAGCAAATCAGAGTTGGTGCAATAGCACTTCTACTGGGTTCGTCGTTGAATCCAGCCTACAACTACTTGATTAAGCCATTTTAACTAACTGTTATTTGATGAGTGTCGCACGATTCATGGATTTTTGTTATCTCTTATGGAGTATCTGGGGTGTGTCAGAGACAATAGAATCCGGTTTGAGTTGCGAGTCGCTACTATCGGTACTTCCCGAACGTCGCTTCGTGAACTGTGCTGAGTCATGGATGAACAGAGCGAATGCCGGTGTTGTAACTGAGTGAACAGGAAATAGAATCAACGGATGAGGAGAAGTGAAGTAAGAAGGCTGAGATACGCTGTTCTAGGCGAATGCTGTTGCTCACCAGGAGCTTGCCCAAGGCCGCGGGCTGGCGTCAGCCCGCGGCCGGCGCGTATGCTTCTGGCACACCTGTTCCGTTCATCTCGATCTCCCAAGTCCGCTCTAGCTCTTCCTCTAATGCATGTCTGATCCAGTCAGAGAAGGTCTTGAACGTGAATTCCTCGGGCAGGTCGCGCCCGCCCCGCTGGGGGCGGGCGACGACCGCCCATCGAAGCACAAGCCAGAGGTTCTCCAACAGGAATCCAATCAGGACGAACGCGAAGCGGATGATTGGGTCTTGTGTCGTTGTTACCACTCGCGCTTGGCGAAATACACGGTAGCTCGTTTCGATCGCTGACCGTTTCCGATAGAGCCGTTCGACTTGTTTCGGCGTGCGATCGGCCAGATCGCACGCCACATATCCTCGAACGACCTCGCCGCTTTTCCCGCGATCTCCGGCGTGATATGACACAGCGACCGCGAGCGGGGATTCCAGTTCCCGCTCGCGGCCTTTGTACATCCGATAGGTTGTCATGTACGAGAAGTGCGTATCCAGCTTCTTCCTCATGCGCTTGCCCTTCTTTTGGACGGGAACGACAGTCGCAGCAATCTCCCGTGAGCGGCGCAGAATACGTTCGTTGTAGAAGCCACGATCTGCCAAGAGAAGCTCTATCTCGAAGGGATAGGCTTCGACGCGGTCGAGGACGCGCTCGACCGCGTCGGCCTCTTTCTCATCACTACGGACGTACGTCATCGCCAACGTCACTGGCTTTCCGTTCGAGACGAGATACGCCGTGCAGTACCGGTGGCACGTCGTTGTTCCGTCTTTCGCGTGCATGCGGCAGAGTTCACCTTCTTCATCGGCGTACGTTCCGTGGTAGGGATTATCGACGAAGTCAATGGAGACGATCCTCGACCCTGATCGGTCGAGGATCGTCATCGCTAACTCCCTGAGAAGGCGTTAGCAATCCGCTCAAGCCACTCTCGGTTGAGCGTATATAGCCAGCCCATGACAGTATCGTCACAGACAGCGTTGTCGTTATCCTTGCACGTCTCCCAGATGGACGTCTGATTGACTGCTGCAAGAATGACAACAGCCCAGATATCCCCGGGATCGAGGGGCGGAATGGTCTGCGTCACTTCTGAATCTTGGCTACGCCGTACGCTGTTCGAATCCGACGACTCGAGCGAATGCTTCCGAAACGAGTATTCAAACTAAACCCCGATCACTCAGCCCTCGATCCCTGGCAAGGGGAGTTGGCAGATGACGCCTTCCGCTAAATCTTTCACGTCCGAGTCCGAAAGAACACCGTCTGGCTGAGGGATCTTGAATACATTCACTCAATCAGACATTTTCCTCATCAGATCAACGCTTTAGCTCCAGCTCTCACACCAGTCGGGAAGTACCGACTATAGTAGCCACTGAAAGTCATTGTACACCTAATCGCACGACAGCTGTGCGATCAGTGTGTAAATCGTTTCAGTTGTTACTATAGTTGAGAATCCATTTGCAGAGGGCACCATAGAGGCACACCTATATGAGACAGTACCCGGATGCAATCACCGAGCAAAGTATCCGAGGTCGCAGCCTGCGCCGACTGCAAGACACAGGCTGTACGTGAGTGCCTTCAGTCGTTTGTCAGTCTCGGCATCATTATCAAACACAATGACGATCAACCCACCTACGAACGTAACGACGCGTGCTTCGAGTAGGACATCGTCAAAACGCTCGCTCGCGAGCACTCGCTTGCCGAACTCGGGGGTCACATCCAGACGCTACTCGAGCAAATCCAAGCGCATCAAGAGCGTTACGATGTAGAGACACCAGATGCCGTCACCGACGCAGTTTCAGAATTTGCTGAGGGGGACATGACTGAATGGATGATTACCCGTGCAGAACTTCGGCGCTACGAACAGGCTCGGCAAATCTGGTTGAGCGAATTTAATGACTCTAATTCAGGTCTCTTGTGTGGTTTCTCTACCTGTCGTGCGTTGGGCAGGTATATATTGACAGTACTGGTAGCGTTATTATTTTATTGTGTGTTTGTTCTGTTCAAGCACAGTGCAGTTGACTCGAGGCCGAGGAGCCGTCGTCTGATCGGTGGATAAATCCTATTTCAATATAGGAGAGATAAGCGTCTTCGAGCGTGTATGACCATTTAAATAATCTTCACAGGTTGTTCAGTTTGTTCACGCAGACTTTCGTTTCGTAGCTTCGTGTGCGCCCCGATCACGCTGTTATCGAGATCGATACTATCGACGACACTCGATTTGTCGAGGATACTACCCTTTATTGATGAGTTCGTAACGGTAGTTTCTGGAAAGACGATGGTTCGTTCGAGCGTCGCGTCGACAACCTCTGCGCCCCGCATCACATGCACATTCTCTCCGATCTGGCTGTTCTCGACTCGTGCAGAGGGTGCAACCGACGCGTCGCCGTCGAGTTGGTGGGCGACCGCATCGAGGTATGAACCGGGCGTTCCGATGTCAAACCACGCACCATCGAACGAGAAGGCGTGGACGGGCTGACGATTTTGGAGCCACTGGAGGAACCACCCGGGTTCGTCCGGATTGTTGCCGCCCTCGAGGTACGTCTGAAGAAGACCAAGCGAATCGGCAGGAACCCCGTAGCAGGCGATCGAGATCAGCGAACTATCCGGATTGTCGGGCTTTTCTTCAAAGTTGACAACGCGACCGTCCTCTACGTCGACAACGCCATACTGGGTGGCGTTCTCAGATGAGCCGACATCGTAGGCAGCAATCGTCGGCGTCCCGTGGGACTGGAAGTGGTCCAAGAAGTCCCCAACGTCGAAACTAATGTAGTTATCACCCGCGATGATAAGGGTGTCATCGGTCATCGATTCTCGCTCGACGAGCTGGGCAAGTGCGCCGATGACGCCAAGTTTCTCGCCCTCATGGGTTGTCTCCTCTACTGAGAGGATTGGTTTCTCGTAAGGGCTTTCATTCAGGTGAGTCATGAATTCGTCAGCGAACGCTGCGTTCGTCGACACGTAGACATCCTCGACCCGGTCGTCGGTCTCAAGTTCCTCGAAAATTTGATCGATCACCGTAGTACCGTCAATCGGCAGAAACATTTTCGGGCGGCGTCTGGTAATCGGCCATAGCCGGGTTGCGTATCCGCCAGCAAGAACGACTGCATCCATACCATATGGCTTCTATCAATGCATTATAAATTCGTCGGTAGCGAAAAGAGATATTGGAACGACCAGCCGGAAAACACATACACATGACTAATCATCTCTGACTTATGCAATTAGAGAACCAACGGCTCCTCGTAACGGGTGGTGCCGGACTCGTTGGATCCGAGCTTGCTGCACAACTCTGCAAGAAGAACGACGTTCTCGTCGTTGATGATCTCTCGAACGGCATCAAAGACTCCATTCCAAAGGATGTAGAATTCGTTGAGGCGGATCTTACCGATCGGGAAAGTTTGAGCGAGGTTGTGACGTCAGATCTCGATGCTGTTTTTCACTGTGCTGCAGCAGATAAGTATGTCAACAGTGACGACCCACGTACGCAATTCGACACTAACGTTGGTATGACACAGTCACTTCTCGCCCGAATGGACAAGGTGGGTGTCGACAAGATTGCTTTCACGTCATCATCCACGGTATATGGTGAAGCGCCGCGGCCGACACCTGAAGATTATGCACCGCTCGAGCCAATCAGCATCTACGGCGCCGCGAAGTCGGCCGAGGAATCGGTCCTCTCGGTGTATGCGCATTCACACGATTTCACTGTCTGGAATTTTCGCTTTGCAAACGTTGTCGGGCCACGGTTTGGTGCGGGCGTGATTCCGGACTTCATTGAGAAACTTGCAGGGAATCCGGAAGTACTGACGATCCTGGGGAACGGGCGCCAAGAGAAGTCCTACATGCACGTCGAAGAGTGCGGCGAGGCAATCAAGCACGTGATCAAATGCGCGCCCGACGAGACAGGTCCAATGCACACCTACAACCTGGGAACGCAGACGACGACCTCGGTGGATAGAATCGCCGACATCGTGAGCGATGAGATGGGTCTGGATCCAGAGTACAAGTATACGGGTGGCGATCGGGGCTGGGAGGGCGACGTGCCGAAGATGCGACTGTCGATCGAAAAATTGGGAGTACTCGGGTGGAAACCAAAATTGAGCAGTGACAAATCCGTGCGTCGGGCAGCCAAGCAGCTAGTTTCTGAGTAAGACTCGGCTGCCAGGTTAGATTTGTCATCCTCATGTAAAGACCTCCAAATGGGGACTTGTTGCGTCAGACATTCAGTGACCAAGATCTGGTGTTTGAGGGGGGGCACAGTTCAATCTCGGTATGTTTAGCCAATTGCTGTACTTGAACGTAAAATAGTACTTGAACTGATTCATATATTGTAGTTGGATAGCGTGACTATAATTCACTACTCGGTGATGCCTCTCACCCTGAGCTGAGTTCTTCTCCACCGAGGATAGACTGGAGCTGTTCGGGCGGATCTAGTCCTCGCCGTTTCCACGTGGCCAACATGGTCGTGATCGTCTCGTGAATCTGGACCCCTTCGGCTGAGCGGAGGGTCCGGAACATCTTCCGCAGCACAACTTGCTCGCGCAGAGCGCGCTCTGCGCGATTATTCGTCGA
>NZ_FOIC01000043.1 GCF_900111485.1 Natrinema hispanicum
AAGGAGAACAACGTGGAAACTCACGTCGTGCTTTCGGCAGTCGCTCTGGTCGCGACGTCACTCACCGCAAAACAACAGGGAAAACCAGGACTGATACGTTCTCCCAGTCGCCTCATCTGACGGCCCCAGCCCGGAGTCGAAGCACGCGCCGCCTGAGAGGCATCGCTCTCAGGCGGCTCTATTCGTGATCGAAAACTGACTCAAACACCTGATTCAGCGAGCGTTTCTGAGACTTCTCTCACCGAATTGATTATCAGTCGGCAGATTCGAACTGGATCAGTCTCACGCTGCCATGTCTGACGAATTGATCTTGAACGTGCAACAGGCTATGAAATGTTGTTCAACCAAATCCGTACTAGACTTAGATCCTATCTAAATGTATTAATTAGATATTCTAACCTTGGATCGTTTGTGTGTTCTTGAGATTAAGAATACTAGCAACTCAGGCACTCTAATCCTTCTATTTGCTAAATCAGATCCTTTTGCTCTACTTATCCCCTCCTCTCTCGAAACGACTTACAACTCGAAAAAGGGGGGAGTGGGTAGATTGATTGAGACAAATCCGTTGGCCAAGCACCGTTCTATCAATAAGATATCACTAGTATCAATCATGAATATCTCTTGCGTAAGTTGTTCTACCGACTCAATTACGGAGTTTACAACTCGAAAACGGGGGGTGTGATGTGACATCTATAATATAGATATTAGTTCATGTTATTCTGATTGTGTTTTACTCATGACTTCTTGATGAACTAATAGATTCGCCTATTACAACTCGAAAATGGGGTCGGTCAGAAGGCACACCGACCTTCTGACGGGATCTTACAACTCGAAAACGGGGTGGGTTTACGTTCGAAGTTCATGGCCAACTGTTTCGAGAGTACTTGTTTTGCCTTTTGATGAATACACGTCCCTTACAAATCGACAACGGAGGCGATAGATTTCGAAGACGGTCTTTGGCTAACTCTACAAATACGCCCTTATAGTCGGTAGTGGACCTGTTTCCGGCTGGTTACAACTCCACAATGGTCTACTTTTTTATACCCAGAGTCCGAGGGGAGGCATAATGGGACGAGAGAGACGTACAGAAGATTCGAATGATCATGCCGCTGAAAAGGCCCGTGAATCTCTCTCCACTGACCCCGAAAACTCTAGCTCAACGACTCAAACAACCTTCGAGGCCGACTCAGATACTACTGACCCGCCCCTAAGTGAAATGAACGATGAAAGCGGCGGTATCTCAATCCGAGAGCGACTTCAGACTGAGTCGTCCGGTGGTGTCTTCGCGAATAAAGATCTTGTTCGCTCAGACACCATCATTGACGAGGACCGTATTGTCGGTCGTGATGACCAGCTGGCTCGAGTCGTTGACAATCTTAAACCTGTCCTCCAGGACGAAGGCATCCCGGATATGCTTCTGAGTGGTCCCTCGGGAACAGGAAAATCGCTTATTATTCATGCAGTCTGTAAACAGATCGTCGAACTGTGTGAGTCCCAAGGAAAGGTGTTCGGTGTTCTTTCGATCAACTGCGAGGGTCCAAAGACCGCAGATCGTGCTGTATATCGGTTAGTCAAAGCCGCCGCTGATGATCTCGGTGTTGATCCCGGTGTTCCACAGACCGGCGTCTCAACCGATCAAAAACTCGAACGCCTGTACGAACTAATGCGAGAGCATTACGATGGAGTCATATTCATTCTCGATGAGATCGATCTGCTCGAGGGACCGTATCAGGAGGCAGAGTACAATTCTCTCATCTACCAGCTTTCACGGGCCCGAAAGCTCGCCGACTTTGATGGTCCGATCTCACTTACAACCATTACTAACTATGCAGATTTCATGAAGAATCTCAATAGTCGAGCTCAAAGCTCTTACAACCCCGATGATATCTTCTTTGACGACTATGATGCGACGCAACTGCGTAGCATCCTCAAATACCGTCGCGACGCGTTCAAGCCGGAGTCTCTTTCAGATGACGTCATTCCACTTGTTGCTGCGTTCGGTTCCCAAACGCATGGGGACGCACGGAAAGCAATTGACCTTCTCAGATGGGCTGGTGAACTAGCTGAACGGCGGGGGGCGGATACAGTCACTGAATCCGATGTTCGCAAGGCACAGGAGAAATACACTGAGAACCGAAAACTCCGCCACATTAGCGGGATTTCGACACAGAAGAAGCTCTCCACATATGCCGTGGCGGCTACTGCCCACTATACGAAAGAAAACTTGGAGTGGATTCCAGCTGGTCCCGCATTTAAGACGTATCAGTTTATCGCCGACACGATGGATGCAGAGAAATACAGCCGTGAAACCTTCGTGAATCACGTTACTGAACAGAGTACGTACGGTGTGTTAGACTTCGAGCGTCGAGGGAGGGGACGTGGCAGAGGAGTACACATGTACTTCTCTCTTTCCGAAGACCCGGAAACGATCATGGAGACGATCCGTGAAGACTCTCGATTCGCTGATTTAGCTCACGAAGACCCAACTATCAGCTCTGTTGTTCGAGAACGAATGAAGAAGTTTCGTTCCAATAGCTAATCTTGACTCTACAGATAAGCAAGGCAAGTGCCTCGGGGCTTGACCCTGAGGCGGTTCACAGTGATAGGCAACGTGCCTCTGGGTGTGGCCCCGAGGCGACCCGGATTTTACAACTCGAAAACGGGGGGAGAAGACTCATGAGTTTTAATTTTCCATCTGATATAATCTCTTCCCCATCCCCATTTACAACTCGAAAATGGGGCTCCCGGTCTACTTAACCAGTCTCTCTTGTAGAACACGTTATACGCTGAACAGGCGCAATACCGCGTCCTTGAGGGCGTGGATGCGCACCGTCACTTGATGCAACAATCCATCGCCTATTGCATGGCCGGATATTCTCTACTGGAGCGGTACTATCATCTTCTCCGGGACTATAACTGGTTATGAAGCCAGAAATAGATGCGTACCGTCCGAACCTTCGAGGCGTCAATTGCCAACCCACAGCAGGTTGGTGATGACCTCGATCAACTCGGATGGGCCGCATCGAAACTCTGGAACGTCAGTCGCTACTACGCACAAGAACAGTGGGACGACACGGGCGAGATCCCCGATGACGGGGAACTCAAAGCTGAACTCAAAGGCCACGAACGCTATACGGACCTTCATTCTCAATCCAGTCAGCGCGTTCTCGAAGAACTCGCTGAAGCGTTCACTGGTTGGTTCGCAAAGCGTCGGGACGGCGATAGCCGTGCCCGACCGCCCGGCTACCGCAAACGCGGCGATTCGCACCCACGTTCTACTGTGACGTTCAAGGCGGCTGGCTTCAAGCATGATGCACAGTTCACTCGCGTTCGCCTCTCGAAAGGCCGCAACCTGAAGGAACACCGTTCGGACTTCGTGCTGTGCGAGTACGAGCTCCGTCCCGACGTAGACCTCACCGAGTGGGATATCCAGCAGGTCCGGGCCGTCTACACGTACGAAGAATGGCGGCTTCAGTTCATCTGCCGAAAGTCAATCGACCCCGACCCACCGGGCGACGGTGTTGCGGGGGTCGATCTCGGTATCTCAAACATCGCCGCGCTTTCGTTCGGGAGTGAGTCGATCCTCTTCCCCGGTAACGCACTGAAAGAGGACGAATACTACTTTGGGAAGCAGAAAGCGAAGTGTGACGATAGCCGATCGAACGAGCGCCTTCGGTTGGACCGGAAACGTACCGAACGTCGAACCCACTTCCTCCATACCCTCTCGAAACAGATCGTTTCGGAGTGCGTAGAGAGGGGTGTCGGGACCATCGTAGTCGGTGATCTCGAAGGGATCCGTGATAACGAGAACGGCGAGTCTCGCAACTGGGGCTCGCATGGCAACCTCGATCTTCACGGGTGGGCGTTTGACCGCTTCACGTCGATACTCGACTACAAGGCGGAAACGGAGGGGATCGATGTACTGATTGAGTCCGAACGTGATACCTCAAAGACGTGTTCCGCCTGTGGGACGAAAGACGGCAATCAGCGCGTCGAACGTGGGTTGTACGTCTGCGAGGAGTGCGATACTGTCGCGAATGCGGACGTGAACGGTGCAGAGAACATCCGACAAAAAGTAACTCCAAGTCCGTCTCAGGATAGGAGTAACGGCTGGTTGGCACAGCCTTCAGTCCATCTGTTCGATCGGAGTGAGGGCCGTTTCGCCCCGCGAGAACAGGTCGTGGACTGTAAACCCTAATATCCCAACGGCGGTCGGGATTCCACGTCGTTTACGGCGTGGAGGATGTCAAGCGGACATGGTGGGGTCCTTCCTTCCACAACCTTCCGTTTCATCGGTCGAGTACTCCAATATCAGAACCGGTACTGTCTGATCCAGCGACTGCTTCCGCACGCTCGAGCTCACGGATCTCTCGCTGAGCCTGTCGTTCGAGCAGTTCGGCTTGGCAATAGCGTGCACGTTGGTTAACCTTGTCCAGTGACTCAGATCTATTCTACGGGCGGATCGAGTGTCTCTTGGATTGGTTGGCAAGTGGTTTCTGCCACCCCTACCCGAGCATCTTGAGGCTAGAATGAGTACTGGTGGATATGACATGGACCGAGAAGGACGAAGAGCGGGAAGAGCGCATCAAGATGCGTATCATCGTCGACACCTACAGTCCAGAAGAGCAGGCGTGGGGATGGTACACCTATCTGGACGATACGATGGACTTCCCGTTTGAAGCGCGTTGTGTCACCGAGCGAGAGGAGTCTCCCCTCAAAGAAGGCGAAACGATACGCGTGATTGGAATGTCCCCGACAGATCCGACTCTCAGCCAGATGTTCGTGACGATAGAGTGGATGGACAGAGAACTTGGCGTGCCGCTAGAGCAACTGGAACCTCTCGAAGCTGGTCGTGACACAGAACAAGCGATTGCAGACTGGCAGTACTGGCTCGGCCGCTAACAACCGTGGCTCCTGACTGGGCTATCCACAACCGTGACCCCTCTCGGAGTCCAGCACCAAGGCACTCGCCTGTTTGTAGAAGGACAAGACGGACGAATGCCTCAATGGAACCCAAGAAACCCACATATTGAATCCGGTCGGGGACCTCTGTATATACACTGAATGCGAGTCGAATTCGACGACGGGACGCTCCTACTCCGTGATGCCCCAGACGATATCCCCTATGCGGAGTGGGACGACCGCGTCGACGAGTACCGAACGCAAGCATATCGATATCGATCCCTCCTCGAATGGGTAGGCGCCTGGTCGGACGGAAACGAGCAGGCAACGCTTCAGGACGGGTTCGCTCACGCTCTCGAAGACACCGCGCGGGCCTATCCTACCCTCGATCTTACGCCAGCACTCCACATCGAGCCACGTGACTACCAGCAGGCCGCCCTCGACGCTTGGATCGACCATGGCCGCCAGGGGAGTGTTGTTCTCCCGACTGGCAGCGGGAAGACCTTTCTTGGACTGCAGGCCATCGCTGATGCCGGCGTGAGCACACTCATCGTGACACCAACGATTGATCTGATGAATCAGTGGCACGCCACACTCACCAACGCCTTTGGGGATCAACTCACAGAACCGATCGGCGTTCTCGGTGGCGGCAGCCACGAGGTCACCGCGATCACCGTCACTACTTACGATAGCGCATACCGCTATATCAACGAATACGGTGACCAGTTCGGCTTACTCGTCGTCGACGAGGAACATCACCTTCCAGCGCCGACCTACCGGCAGATCCCCGAAATGACGATCGCACCGTATCGGCTGGGACTGACCGCTACCTACGAACGGCCTGACGGAAAGCATGAACTCCTCGAGGATCTCATCGGTCCGGTTGTCTATGAAGAGGCTGTCGACGAACTCGCTGGCGAGTACCTCAGTGAGTACGAAACCATCCACATGTCTGTCGAGCTCACGGCAGAGGAACGGGAGACATACGACGAGGAGTACCAGCTCTATCGCGACTACGTCGATAGCCACGAGTTCGACCTCTGGAAAGAAGAGGGCTACCAGGAGTTCCTCAAACGGACGTCCTACGATCCAAAGGGACGGCGGGCACTCATCGCCAAGCAGCGCGCCGAACGCATCGCCCGAACGGCAGAGAAAAAACTCGAGACGCTCGACAACCTGCTCAAACGCCACCACGACGACCGCGCGATCATCTTCACTGCGAATAATGACTTCGCCTACGAAATTTCTCAGGAATTTATCGTCCCCTGCATCACCCATCAAACGAAGACGGACGAGCGCACCGAGATTCTCGAGCGGTTTCGGACTGGCGAGTACTCGATGCTGGCAACGTCACAGGTGCTCGACGAGGGGATTGACGTTCCCGCTGCGAACGTGGGGATCATCTTGTCGGGAAGCGCTTCGAAGCGGCAGTATGCCCAGCGGCTTGGACGCATCCTCCGGCCGACAGATGATCGCCAACCGGCCCGACTCTATGAGATCATCACGGCAGATACGATGGAAACGTACGTGTCCCAACAGCGCCGACAGGGGGTGACGACGAATGTTGACGGCTGATCTGGCTCGCTCTCGTACCACCGGCGATGCGATCAAGCCGCTATTTATTGATCCAACGGATGAGAACTATCGAGAGACGGCAGGCGAACTCATTGCGCTGTTCGATGCCCATCTCGGTGAGCCGAAAGGCGATCTCGAAGACGCGATCGACGAACTCACTGTGGCGGATACCGACTACAAGATCGTCCAAGGGCTGGCGAAACTGCTTCTCGACGAGTGTGAGTTCGAAGTCATGTCTCCAGTCGAGCCTCGTGAGATCCGCCAGACCCTGTTCGAGAAGGCCAACGAGCGGTATCCGGTTGTTCGCCAACCCACGCTCGGTGACGACACACAGAAGATCGAGGTATATAGTGCAGTTGCTGATGAGTTGGGTATCTCACTCGAAGCGTGCTACCGCGGGATGTATGCTGACCTCGAGGAAAACAAACGACTTGTCCAGATCGGCACACGGACCGCTGACCAGTATGCCGGTGCTGGCGAGCAATCGACTACGACCACGACACTGACTGGCAGTAGCGATGGCGAGTACGAACACACTGACCTGACGGTCGACTGGCTGGTCACTCGCTACAATCTTGCGCTCGCCCAGGCAGTCCTCTACGATGCGACCGAGATGCGAATCCGTGTCTGGGATCATTTCGGGACGGTATTCAGCTACGTCAAACTCTTCGGACTGATGCATCGGATCTATCCGATCGATTCTGATGGCAAGCGTGTCGAACGAACCGACCATGCCGATGGCTACGAGGCCATACTTGATGGGCCAGCGTCGTTGTTCTCCCAATCGCAAAAGTACGGCATCCGGCTAGCGAATTTTCTGCCAGCATTGCCTCTTTGTGATCGCTGGGAGATGACTGCCACAGTACTTGTCGACGAGACAGCGGGTGAGACACGGCAACTCAGACTGGACGACACTGACGGACTCGATTCACACTACAGTACTGGCAGGCGGTTCGATAGCGATTTCGAGCAGACACTCGCCCAGAAATGGGAGCGAGCGACCACGGACTGGGAGTTACTACGCGAAAACGATGTGTTTGACCTCGGTGATGAGGTGATGATCCCCGATTTCGCGATCGAGCACCCGGATGGCCGGCGAGCGATTCTCGAGATCATCGGGTTCTGGACACCCGAGTATCTCGAGTCGAAGTTGAAGAAAATACGCCAGGCAGATGCTGAGAATCTCCTTGTCGCGGTCTCCGAACAGTTAGACTGCTCGAATGATGACTTCGGTGAAACGAGCGAGCGGGTGCTCTGGTTCAAAACTGGGATTCACGTCTATGACCTGGTTGAACTGGCAGAAGAGTATTCGATTTGAGAACGGAACTCCCCAGACGAGTTCACGACCCAACACCACTATGTCCGCAGTAATATCAGAATCAGGCTCAGGTGTACCGTTCGAGCGTCGTGTCTTCAGCAAAGATACCGGCTATTGACTCATGGACACCGACCTCTGTAATAGTCTCGTCAAGTGCACTAAGAATCATATTAATATCCATATCAACAGAATATTCTCGATAAGTTCCGCCACGCCGTCCTTCATTTCGTTCAACAGCGGAGATGATTCCCAACATAGAGAGTTCACCGAGGTGGTCGCGCATCCGACGAGGAACGAGCGGATCAGCCCCAATCTGGTTGGCAAAGTTGGTGTATCTAGGCCGAATATCTCGAGACCGAACTGGTGTCTCCCCCTCTCTGTCAAGTGTGATTAGTGCATAGAGAACAAGATGACCGTGTTGAGTCAATCCAGAGATTCCTTCGCGAATTCGTCCTCGCTCAAGTTCATTTCTAGCATCGCGAACAAGATCTTCTGTAATCGCCTTGGTATCACGGTCTCGTGCAAGATCACCAGTTTTCATCAAAAGATCCAATGACTGGCGGGCGTCACCGGCGTCTTTAGCACCATATGCAGCACAGAGTTCAATAACACCGTCAGTGAGAACACCATCATAGAAGGCTACGTCTGCGCGTTGACGAAGGATCTGGATGAGTTCTTGGGCATCATATGCCGGGAACTGTATCTCTTCCTCACACAGGGAACTCTTGACTTTCGGCGAGAGATTATCACGAAAAGAAAAGTCGTTCGAGATCCCGATAATCCCTATTTTCGCATTGGATAGATTTCCGTTCGCACGGGCTCGAGGAAGTTGGTAGAGAATGCTATCATCATTGATGTGGTCAACCTCATCAAGAACGATAAGGATCGTACCACCACATTTGTCGAGTTCTTCCCATAGCATATCATAGACAGTGGAACGAGGATATCCAGTTGTAGAGATCTGATTTGATTCGTCCCTGAATTTATTGACGAGTCTTGTTGCGATTTGATAGCTGCTTGAGAGACCATCACAATTTAGCATCTTTACGGTGAGCTTGATGTCATCATACTGAGCCGCGTCATCAATTAGATGGTCAAGAAGAAATCGGGTTCCTGCGGTCTTCCCAACACCGGTCTTTCCATAGAGGAAGATGTTGTTCGGTTGTTCCCCGTTGATTACCGGTTGAAGCGCCGTTTTGTATCGTTCCAGCTCCTCATCGCGACCAACGAGAGTATCGGGTTGATAGTCTTCCCTCAGTGCGTCTCGGTTCCGGTAAATATCCAGATCCCGCTCGAACATTCCACCCATCTGTTTTGGAATACATTTAGAGTGGAAGATATTAAAACCACCCCCTGCCGCAGTGTCCGCCGTTTCCGCTGTTCTGGGAGTTTATAAAGATACTCAGCACACACCCACCCCACCGTGTCCGCAGTAACTCACTCAAATAAGGACATACGCTGAGATCAGTATCTAGATGAAGAAAGATTTATTATGTGGGCAGTGGTATCGTCCGAACGATATATAGAAGCACACTAGTGGTTGTTAGGTGGTTGTATGACAATCGGTTTATCAGCACCACTTCCCCCTTAGTTTCAGAAGAACTGCGGACATAGTGGGGTGGGTGTCTCTTTTCAACCTCATATTGTACGCTAACCCTCCTAACCCTCGTCATAAGTCTTGAGAAGGCCAATTTCAGATGCCGATATTTTCTAACACCACTATGTCCGTCGTTATAGTAACGTGTTCTCCGAAGAACAGCGGACATGGTGGTGTGCCTATACTCGTATATACCCCACTGTGTCCGTCGTTCCAATAACAGGTCTTCGGAAAGGCCAGATATGATGGTTCATTGCCAGTCAGATCACACCACTATGTCTGCTGTTCTAGTAACATGTTTTTTCGAAGAATAGCGGACATGGTGGGGTGTCTGTCTTTTCTCACACCACAGTGTCCGCAGTAGTTTCAGTGTTTGAGAACCCGGAATTCACGTCTACGACCTGGTTGAACTGGCAGAAGAGTATTCAATTTGAGAACGGAACTCTCAGTGTGTTTTCGACTGGCAGATGATTCGTGTCATGCGCGGTCGCGTCCGCGTAACTGGGAATCGGGAAGAGATTGATAATGAGGATATCGGATATATCACCTGTCGCGTGATCCGCTGCGCGCGACACTGCCCGAATCCAATCATCGCCCACCCTCAGTCCCGTTCGGTGCTGATCTTCGTCCTCGATCCACTGGACGAATCGCTTTTCGACACTCGAGACACACCGTGTGCAGAGTGAACTCTGTGTGCGTGGGGCATCAACTATCTATGAAGGGGGAGTTTCCTCACTGCTTACAGCTGATCTCTGTTTGAGCTGTTTTCTCAGGAAATACGGTGTGTCTTTCGTCCCCCTACGTTCCGTGCCGCTGGTCGAACACTCCACCATCAGAATCTGTACTGTCTGATCCAGCGACTGCTTTCGCACGCTCGAGTTCACGGTTCTCTCGCTAACCCTGTCGTTCGAGTTCTTCGACTCACCGACAGCGTGCATAGGAGAGATCGTCGCCAATGTTGCTGTCACCAATCGTGAAGGGCTTGCCACGGTTAGCGATGCTCACGGCATCAGTGTGTCCTCCGTCTCGTCGAACGCGACAGCTCCTCGGCGCGCCACTACAGCTGAACAGAGAAACGTGTTGAATAGCTGTTGTCCAGTATGGTTAGCTTGTTGAGTCGAACTGCCGGGGGGAGGGGGCATCGGAGTGTAAATCTGAGAAAGAAGGGATAACTGGAACGACACAGTCCAGGAGAATATAAAGACGGTACTAAAAGCAATATATTGAAAAGGATAAAACAGAACGGAAAATGCATAAATATGCCCCTATTCCTCACTCTACCTAGTAAGTAGCACTAGTTACTTACTTACTATTATAGAAAGGTATATAATAGTAATAGTAAACCTCCTCAGTGGGAGAAATCTCGATCTACTACTCACTCGATATTTCCACGAACAAGCTTTCTATCTGTTATATAGCGATCCTCCTCTATCTCGAATTCGAAATCAACGGTGATACTCTCATCTCGAGTTTACACTCCGATGCCCCCTCCCCCTCTTTCCTAGATTAAGTACTCCCGTTCTCTTGATCAAGAACTGTCGTGAACCACATAGCCTACTACCGCTTTCGCTAGTTCCTCGAGGCTGAGGAACTTAGCGCCCTAATTGTCAGGTAATACACTCTGATACCCCCTCCTTCACTCTGTTCACTCTCGTCACTCTGTTCACTCCCATGAATTTATAATGGAGTGGTGTATTGTGAGAGGTAATATGGAACCGTTCGGTGCTGAACAGGGGATCTACAAAGACGTTGATGTCCTTGATCCGGAACCAGATACATACAAACCAACCGAACTTCCAGAGCGGGAGGACGAACTTTCACGGATCCACTCAGCACTTCGGCCGATCACTCTCGGTGGCTCCCCTCGGAATATTCTTGTCTACGGCCCGACTGGACAGGGGAAAACCGTTGGGGTGGATCTCAAGACGGAACAACTCCAACAATGGGCAGATAGCGAGAGTGATGTCTCTCTCACAGTTCTCCGTGTAAGCTGTAAAGGCGCTGGGAAATCCTGGAATGTCCTCGCAGCTCTTGTCAAGCAGGCTCGCGAGGCTCGCTACGGCAAAACCGTTGAGAAACCACGTGGGCCGACGAAAGTCGAGTTGTTCGAGATGCTCTCGGACGACCTACAGGCAATCGGTGGCATGATTATCATCGTTCTCGACGAGATTGACGGCATCCAGGAAGATGATTACGTTCTCTACGAACTCCCTCGTGCGTCGATCGACAGCGTCTCGATCGGTGTGATCGGCATCACAAACGACTATCAGTTCCACGAGAACCTTGATGCCGATATCAGATCGTCGCTGGGTAGTCGTGAGGTTGTTTTTAGCCCATACGATGCCGACCAACTCCGTGATATCCTCGCTCGACGCGCGGCACGCGCACTCCGAGATACATATTTTGAAGATGAGATTAAAGACTCAGAGCATCTCCAGAGTGATGTCCTCTCTGGAGATGTAATACCGCTCTGCGCAGCGCTTGCTGGCCAAGATACTGGCGACGCACGGCAGGCGATCCATCTCTTATCTACCGCGTGTGATCTCGCGCTAGACGATGGTAGTGATATCGTCACGGAATCTCATGTCCGAAAGGCCCGTGAAGAAATTCAGGAAGAGACGATTGGAAAAGGAATTCGTGGTGAGACGATCCAACGGAAAATCGCTCTACTAACTGCCCTTGAGTCTGAGCTATCGGGTGACGCGCCTGAAGGGACAACACAACTCTATCGTCGATACAAGCGGTTTACGAAACAGATTGGAGCTGACACTTACCAGCAGGGAACCTTCAGGGAGAAACTCAATGATTTGGCACATGGGAATATTCTTGAGGGTGACCGCCGCGGTCGTGGGCGTGGGCGTGGAATGACGAATATGTACAGCCTTTCGGTTGATCCTGATCTCGTGATCGACAAAGTAGGTGATGACAACCGGCTGAGTCAGATCACGGAACGATTTGAGTAGCACGACTCGTTGCACTTCGTCTTGAGTCTCTTTTCCACGGACTAGCCGCCTCTTGGTCGATATCGCCGACTTACACTCTGATTCCCCCGAAGAATATATTCTATTCGATCTTTCTCTCAGGAAATACGGTGTGTCTCTCATTCCACAAAGCTCCGTGTCATCGGTCGAGTACTCCAGCATCAGAATCTACACTGTCTGGTCCAGCGACTGTCTTCGCACGCTCGAGTTCACGGATCTCTCGCTGAGCCTGTCGTTCGAGCAGTTCGGCTCGCCGCCACCGTTCACGAGCGACGTCGTCGACAACGTCCTCGTCATCGATCGTGAAACGCTTGCCACGGTGATCGATCTGCTCGAGCATCCGCTTGGAGGTGCTCGTAGCGGACCTCACAGCTGTCCGAACAGAACCGACCAGAATACCCTGTCCGATCGCGAGCAGGTTCCGAACACGTCGGCATTCGGCACTCGTCGCGGTCAGTCATCCGGCGATCCCTCGATGTAGGGACCGAGTCGTTTCAGTGGCTGTCGACGCAATTACGGTCTCTCGTTGTCTCATGGGTTGCTGCGGTGGACTCCCTTCGAGCCCCCGCACCCCTTTTGGGGATACAAACCGTCCCGAGCGATCTCGTCACTCGACAGTCAGCGGCTGAACGTCCCATCTGGCGCAGGGACAAGCCCCGTCCGGATCTCGAGGTCGACACGGCGAAGATGCTTGCAGCCGTCATCTGGCTGGCGCTGCTCGAAACCAGGCCAGGTACACGTCGCTGCTTCGATATCGACCTTGTAAGTGTTCTCGCTCTCACTCTCGACCTCGTAGACCGGGCCCACTGTTGCAAAGCGGACGTCCAACTTCTCGTTCAGTGCACAGCGAGTTCGTGATTTGCTTAAAAACCCCTTCCAATTCCGAATAACTGTGCTAAAGGAAATTATCAGGTGTCTTAGAAACGGAGATGTCCGGTATCTCATTACTAACCGACACAGGTCTATCCGACTCCCTCCAATCCCGGTGACACGGGACCCAATCACATACCTGAGCCAACATGTATATCAAGCTTTGAAGACTATCTTCAAATATGGATTCTCTCCGTGAGGACACGCGTGGCAGTGGCCGACTCTCACGGCGAGCTATGCTCGGCGGGTTCGGTTTGATCGGATGTGGAGCGGTGTTGCACGTTTCAGATAGTTTTGCCTTTTCACAACTTCGGGCAGACCGGACCACGAGCATCAGAACGAGTAACGACGAGACTGCACTTCTAGGCATCAGTCTTGTCGACAGCGTCGAAACCGGAGCGGAGGAAACACATCTGGCGGCGCTCACTAACAACACCAATTCAGCGATGACGATTTCGCTGACCCTCGAAGATCCATCGCAAGCAGAACTCTCCACGAGATCGGTGACGTTAGCCAGCGGTGGCTCGACCTCGGTGGCAATCTCTGTAGCCAACGACAGTCCGACCGGAACCGACGCCCTCTCCGTCGAGTTTTACGCCAGCAACAATACTGGGCTTTCGACATCGCTCATCCGGTCAATTAATGTTGAGAGTGGCGAGCAACCGTCTTTGATTCGGAACATCCGTGATAGGACGGAGAATAATACCAGCAAATATCGGATCACCTACCAGGTTAATAATGTATCTGATTTCGATAATATTAAAATCTCTGTCAAAAATCTCGATGTGACTTGGGCAGAGGATCTATTCGTCGAGCGAAGCGTCAGGGAGGGAATCGTCGAGTACAGTCAAGGTGGTACTGAAGGTAACGAGCACGAGTTTACGTTCGAAGTGTTCGATGGAACGGGAACACCTGTGCTTTCAGAATCGGTTACTGATGTCTCTTCAGGAGAGAACCCACCAGGGAACGAAGAACCAAGTAACTCCGATGGTCCAAAAGTTGAAACTTTCTCTATCGTGGATACAACTCAATGGAACACCACCAACTACAGCCTCGATTACGAGGTTTCAAACAGGGACAATTTCGAAGAGGTGCAGGTTACCTTCGAAAACACGGCCAATGATTGGGCCACCGAGACGGTTTCAAACGGTTCGTTCCCAACGGGGAATGTGTCTTACAGTCAAGGCGGTACAGAGGGCGACACCTACGAGATTACTGTGGCTGTGATCAATCAGAACGGTATCACTATCGACTCCGAATCGATCACTCATGTCTCCGGTAGTGACGGAAATGTGTCTTATCCCTAAGCGATTGTTCGTCGTACCGCATGACGAAACCTCTGCACTTCAAACCGCTGCCGGCAACTCAATTTTCGGCTCAACATTCTCGTCGATCACCCAATACAGCCGATCCCGGGTCGGCTCGTCATAATCGACTAAATCGTAGGCGTTGAGCTTCTGGATCTTGTCGCGACGAGCCCGCCTTCCGAGCGGTTGTACCGGCGATCCAGCATAGATCTGGTCGGCAACTGCATCGTAACAGTCGTGCAACTCTTCTCCTGAGAGTTCGCCGGCTTCGTGGATGATCGCATAGAGGACCTGGTGATGCCAGAGTAACGAACTGAGATTCAATTTCCGAATCTCGTGTTTCGCACGCTCGTAGGCATCATCGATGTCTCGGTCACGGATCCGTCGGTTCTGCGTTCCCGAGCAAGTTCGACTGCGGCCCGCAGCGACTGGATCCCCTCGCGAGCAACGCCGGCGACCTCGTCGGCGATCGCCTCGAGCTGGGATCACGAAACGACATCGCCGTGTAACCCTGTCGAGCCCGGCGCTCAGGAATGTCTGCGAGCTCGCCGACACTGCAGCGCTGGAGTTCGATATGACCCTGATCAAGCCGGTGGCCGTCATTAACGTTGAGACGGGAGAGCCAGTCGGTCCCGTCGCGAGCGATCGCGAGCAGGTTCCGAACACGTCGGCATTCGGCACTCGTCGCGATTAGTCATCTGGCGAGCCCTCGATGAAGGAACTGAGTCGTTTCAGTGGCTGTCGACGCAATTACGGTCTCTCTTTGTCTCATGGGTTACTGCGGTGGACTCCCTTCGAGCCCCGCACCCCTTCCGGGGGATACAAACCGTCCCGAGCGATCTCGTCACTCCACAGTCAGTGGCTGAACGTGCCATCCGGCGCAGGGACAAGTCCAGTACGGATCTCGAGGTCGACACGGCGAAGATGCTTGCAGCCGTTGTCTGGCTGGCGCTGCTCGAAATCAGGACAGGCACACGTCATTGCCTCGATATTGACCTCGTAGGTAGCACCACTCTCACTCTTGACCTCGTAGATCGGGCCCACTGTCGCAAAGCGGACGTCCAACTTCTCGTTCAGTGCACGGCGTGTTCGTGGGTCGTCGATCGAATAGCCACCTGCCTCGAGTGCGGTCGGTGGCTGTGGGTTGTCGCAGGGGGTGGTGAACTCGTCGCGATGGTTGCGTTCTTGGCCGCATTTCCTGCAGCGCCAGTAGCGTGTCCGATACTCGTAGCCATCTGTGAGATTGAGTTCGTACGGTGTTGGTTCCATACCTGGCAGCCACTCGTCGATCGCGACGAGTTCGTGTCCGTTCAGTCGAGCAATGTCTCCTGGATAGCTACGATCGCGGTCGCTCGTGTACTCGTCTGTCAGTCGATCTCGATGCGGGTCGCCCTCGGGTGGTCGATCTGGACTCATTCGTGCCCTCAAGCCACACGAGTGTGCGCCTCGCCCTCTCTGGCGCAGAAAAACTGGCTCGTCACGACGACCATGTATGAAATCTGATCAGATAAGTACAGATGAGGTGAGTATCGTAGCTACTGTCTTTTATTCGCCACAGGTTCGGCTGACTCCAGTGGTTGGTATTCGTGCTCATGCACCACACACCACAAGTTTCACATGCACGAACCCGATTTCAAATATGTAGTATGGTCCCCCGCATCGCGTCACTCCATAAGAACAAAGTCCTCCACATTATTGCTGGGACAATCGGTGTACTCGCCGCTTTTGTGCTGTTCACCGATGCGACTCTCCATACAATTGCCCCCGTAGCAGTTATCTTTTTCACACTCATATTACATGACGTCATAGACGAATCGTACGACCTTCCGAAGGGGTCAAAATGGATAGTTTACGGTGGCTCTATCTTTGCTGCAGGTGCATACTTGGTGGTCACCAACTTGGACACGCATGCGTCTTTAGCTAAGCCTCACCCCTCGGTTGTGTAGCGGTTGCGAGCGTCTCCTGTAGTATCGGTCGTTGGTCGTGGATTTTCTGTGCATCTTCGATAAGACGCTCCAACAGCGGTGGTGGCGAGTAGCCGAGGAAGTCACCCAGATCGTCGAGGATGAGCTGGGCGTGCGACCGGAAGGTCGCCGCCCAGCGCCCTGGTGGAAACACAGCGTCGTCATCGGCGCACTCTGTCACCAGTGCCAGCAACTCACGGCTTACTAACAGCGACAACAGCGCCGCATACACCAGAATCTTCACGATGTGCTCTTTCGTTGTATCGAACTC
>NZ_FOIC01000037.1 GCF_900111485.1 Natrinema hispanicum
CCCACAGCTAAATAAAATTGCCCCTCAAGACGACCTCGGTTGTTGTTGATCACTCGAATCTCAGTGTGGCCTCATATTTCTTGAACATGGACTGAAACCCCTCGTCGACGACCTGCTGGACAAGTTTCGCGAACGAACGTCGATTACCAGGATCCTCCACGAGCGACCGATACGTGCTCTCAAAGTGATGCCCGTGCGAGGGACGATCCTGACTTGAGGTCTCGTGGGCTGCCTCGTGTAATATCACGAGATACAGGTCGTGCATCCAGACTGCACGCTGGCGGCTCGTCACGGCGGAGTCGGTGATCACAATGTACGTCCTGCCGTCGGTCCAGGCATCGGCACTTGCCTCGCCGTAGTACACATCTCGTTCAATCCCAAGCTCGCTTGCTAACACTCGAGCGAAGCGGAGATAGCGCCGCTGATCAGCGTTCAACTGCGATTCGTCCTCGATGCGATGATAGCCCGTCCAGACACCTTCTGACTCTGCTTGCTCGCCAACATCAAACGTCTTTGGCATCGTTATCGATGTGTCCTCGTCGGTGGCAAGGTCGCGAAGCCGCTGGGTTGCCGCATCACTCGTATCGAGGACGACGTAACCACGTTCGACGAGTTTGTCCGCGCCTTTCTGGGCTCCGTCGACCCACCCAATTTTCGGGGCCGCCTGGATCTCCTCGAGGCTGATTCGGGACTCGGTTGCCAGCTGGAATAGCTTGCGATCTGCCCACTGCTCGTCCGATGACTCGGACGCCATCGCTTCGATCATCACTTCCCGACTCTCGGCAGTTAGCCGATCGTCCGAGACCTCAGCATATAGATCGTCACGTGCCTGCTCAAGTGCGCTGTCGATCCGCTGCCAGCGGTCACAGCCCGACTGGATGTCGTTTCGGGCAAAGTTCAGCGTCAGATTCCCTTTCGAGACGACCACACCACCGAGTCCGTACTCGCGTTTCGTCGTCACGTACAGACCGTTGCTGTAGATATCGAGTCCCTCGTGGGGTGTGTATTCGAGTGCGAGGATTGCATCCTCAGTTTCGCGTGTGAGTGATGGGTGTGGCGAGTCCGCCACTGCCTCGAGTGGATCGCCGTTGTCGACCGACTCGCCGTTGATTACGATCGAGACGCTGGTTCGCGACTGCACGTACGCGAAGCGCTTGCGAAGATCACGAACGTAGCGCCGCCAGCGGTAGCTATCTGAATCGGGAACCTCGTCTTTGTAGTGATCGATCTCGACGAGCATCCCCTCGAGGTGATGGTCAGCGTCCACGAGTTGGCCATCGCGCCCACTGACGTCTGCCCACGGTCCAGAGTCGCGTCGATCTCGGTAGTCGAAACACAATGCGGTATCGTGACTCCAGATACGAACGGCACCCTTCGCGATGATCGCACCCTTGCCGATGCCCCACTCGCCGATTGTCTCGTCGTCTGCTCGTTGCTTGCTTCCTGCACCCAGCACTGAGAGGTTTCGCCGCCCTTCGGTCGACTCGAGGTCGACACCAGCACCGTCATCGAGGATGAGCGACCGCTCGGGCGAGATGCTGACCAACACACGGGATGACCCAGGACTGTCGATGCCGTTTTGGACCGCTTCACGGATCGCGTCTGTGAGATCCGCCATCTGGTCTTCGATGAGATACGTTGCAACCCGCTCGTCAGCGGTCATCGTCACGGTCTCGTCAGCCGATGGCTGACTGGCCGGCCTCGAGTCAGTCGCTTCGTTCGTGGCGAACTCCGAGAGCGTCGGATGATCTGTCATGGTGTCCACCCATGTGGCACCACAGAAACCGCACCGGGCTGTCGGATACTCTCAAACGAAAAGCGACCTGCGGAAGTGTTATTACGAACTATGCATAACTCATAATACGATGTCTCAATCTACGACACCGGGTGAGACACCACCAATTCAGCAACTTCGGACGCTCGTTGACCTTTTAGAAAATCCAACGCTCGCTCGAATTTACACTCATGTGTTGCGAACTGAGGGTGCGACTGTCGAGGATCTCATCTCTGAACTTGATATCCCACAGGGGACTGCCTATGATTATGTCGGTCGACTCGAGGATGCGGGTTTGATAACAAAAGCACGTAAAGAGCGGCCGTACGAATTTGCAGCGGAACCACTCTCAATCACGCTTACGACAGACGGTGAAGAACGAACGATCACAGCAGAACTCGTCGACGCAGTCGGTCGTCGTGAAGCAGACAAGGATATCGATGTTTATCTTGATCGTCACGGAGTCGATGGCCTTGCGACGGCTCTTGAGTATGCTCATGAGTACATCGACGGAACGGTCAACCATCGAATTATGGCCCGTGAAGTTGACATCTCTCCGCTGGAAGCTGAAATTATTCTCCAGGCACTCGAATCGGTCGTCCTTGAATACCGTGACGAATGAAGATTGAATATATCGCAGATACTGGTGTTTTTGTCCGGTGTGGTGGCCCAAACGCTGACAAATATCAGCGATTGCGCCGTGCAGTCCGACAGGCAGATGTCGAACTGCTCATTCCTCGACGAGTGCATCTCGAATTAGGTGGGAAGCCGAATGATGTGTCTTATTCCTCAAACCAGATTCCATGGCAAGAAGGTATCGAGGAAGGATGGATTCTCGTAGCTGAAGAACTCGAGTACGCAAATCCACTCGTTTCTGGAATTATGGACGCTTCGAGACGGTTTATCGCGAATGAGACAAATCGACCCGAAGACAGTATTGAAAAAACGGATACAGCGCTTGTTGGTCTTGCAGCTCAACTTCTTGATAGCGGTGAAGCTGAGAAGGTGATATTGTTGACAACAGACAAGCCTGCTGGACGTGCTGCAGAAACCTTGCTTCCTGAATACGGCTTCCCAGATCAGATTGAATACTGGTATGCGAGTGAGTCGTATCTAGAACAGATAACTGCAGCTGAGTTTATTGATGACTAGTTGACTACTACTCACAAATCAAGAACCAAATCTCGAGAAGAAGCGGTCGATCACTCATCGTCGACCACCTCACTGACGATATCGATGACCTCTTGGGCGGTCGAACTGATCCGCTCAAGCCGGTCGAAGATCGTCTCCGGCTCGTCTCCGTGCCACGCGGCAAGGTAGAACGCTGATCCACTGGTATCCAACTCGAAGTACCGCCCAACGATGTAACCGACCGCTTCAGCCTCGAGCTCACGTTTCGATCGCTCAGCCTCGTCGTCGACGCCACTGTGTAACAGCGCATGCGCGTACTCGTGAACGAGCGTGACGGCGAGGTCAGCGTCGTTCTCACGATCACGGACGGCGACGCGTGGCTGCTCTTGAGGGCGGTACTCACAGATTCTCTTGGCACTCCCATGCGACCAGTCCTGGGGTGGCACGACCTCTCCGTCCACCTCGAGGGGATCTGCTGCCTCAAGGAGTGCGGGAACCAACTCGTCAGCCTGTCCCTTTGCTTCGGTCTCGAGGTCGGGCAGTGGCTCGCCGTCAGTCTGTGAGATATCGAAGACGGGTGCTGGCCGAAAGCCCACGAGTCCTTTTTCCCAGCTGTCCGGAAGGGTTTCATCGTATTCACAGTCACTGCGCTCGTGGTACGACGGGGAGTTCCCACAGTTGGGGCACTGCTTTGCAATGATCGGTGCCCAGATCCAGATCGCTGTCTCTCCTTCCTTCACGTGCCGGTCAAACTCGTTTTGCCATGTTCGGTAGCCGGCAACGCGTGTCGCGTGTGGACACTGGAGTTTGATCAACAGCGTGTTTCGGTGGGAGTAGTCGTGGAAGCGACTCTGGACGTCTAACCACTGTTTGAACTGCTCGCTCGAGACGGCGTCATCGACCTCGTCGACGAGGTCCTGGATCCATGCTTCGATCGTACTGTGCATCTCGTCATGCCGGGTGTCCGAATCGTCGAACGTTTCCCGGGAGCTGCTGCTCGTAGCCATATTCGATTACTGCTTCCCGAGTCGAGTCGAGTCGAATCGAACTGAACTCGAGAAGACCTCCACCCCTCAGGGGGTCTCAAAAATACGCCAGACTCGAGCAGTTGGAGAGTTGTTAGTCAGTGGGCACCGGCGTCTCGTTTCTTCTGAAGACAGTGACTGGTAGCAATTCATCACCGCCCGTCGGCGTCAGTCGGGATCGTAGGGGTTCGTAGCTGTGTCAAGTCGATAGACATCCTCTGCTGCATCGAAGTCATCGTCGAACGCATACAGATAACCGAGCCCCTCGGTCTGCATATACGCAATAATGCAGCTATCGACAAAGGACAGTGGTTCGTGCTGTCGGAACAGTGCTTTTCCCGTCGCAAGGGCGTTGGCAGTGAGCGAGTCGATATGGAAGCGAGCGTTTTCCTCAATACGGTCGAGGAGGTCGACAGCTGCGTCGTGGCCCGCGTGGGTAACGAGGCCGTTGAGCGTTTCTGCGAGGACGTAATCAAGGACCACTGCTTCTGGAAGGGACCCACTGTCGATGCCATGGAGTATCGGGAGCGCGGCTTCGTGGGAACTGTCTCGTCGGTATGCTGCTGCGAAGAGGACCGTTGTATCGATGAGAGCGCGTGGCATTTACTTCACATCGACGCCCCAAGCGTCATGATCGGTCGTGACGTTAGTGGCCGTCTCTCCCTCGTAGCCATCGAAATCGGTGAACGTGCCTGTTTGCTGTTGGATGACCTGAACGCGAATGCTCCCATCATCTTCGATATACCACCGAAGCTGATCCCCGTCGTCGATATCGAGTTCACGCCGAATCCGAGCCGGGATGTTCGCTTGATTTCCTGACACCTTGCTTTCGGCGTCGATCCGCTCACTACTCATATCTATCACTATGAGAGTGGTCCTGAAAAACCTAGTGTGTCGCCACACTACACAGAGATATATCCTATATACAGCAGTTTCATGGCCGTTCGCGGACGTCACGGACCTCTTCGACAGCATCAACCTCAATGTCGATAGCCAGTTCCTGTAACGCATCACCGAGGGGAACGTCTTCGTTGTCCTCTGGATCACCGGCCATGAATTTGGCGAAGTCGTCAGTGGTGTGGCTCATAGTGCACGGTTACAGGGCTGTTCGCAAAACCTGCTGGTGATCTGAATTGACAGTCGTCCCGCAGACTCAATCGACAGCGTCTCGGGAGCAGGTTATTGAACTGTCAGGATGCTTGCTCGAACACGGTGTCCGTTGGACCGCCCTACCGAAGCAAGCTGGAGTGGTCGTTCACTTTATGTGCTATTTCGATCGAGTCTTTCACTACGGGTATACTGTCCATGATAGACGAGCATGTCAATACCCATTGCCGCTAGCGAAAGTCCACCGATGGCGGCCACTAGAACGAAAAAGAGACTGTTTTCACTTCCCACGAATCCGAGTGGGAGTGACAGTCCGAGAAGGATGTTTCCAAGGCCGCTCCATTGATACCATGCCCAGCGGTCAGTTAGTCGCGTGTCGGTCGCTGCCACGATATCGAAGATGCCTGCTAGTCCTAGCAACGTTACCTGGCTGAGTAGGAGTGGTGTTTTAAGCAGATTCTCAACAAGTAGGACGACACCACCGGCGATGAGGACAAGAAACGTACCAACGATGGCACTCAGTTGACGATTTCGTTGTTCATTCATGCGTGGGCTAGTATCTGTACGTGGTATCTATTTGAAAAATTGTGTGACCGAAACACGTGGTGGATATAGCTTGGCCAGTCGAGAGGTTAAATTCCGGGAACACTGATACTGGTGTTCTCACCGTTGTTGAACCCCTCGCTGTTGGCAACAGGATCTGAACCGAGGTCGTTACACGGACTCGACTTGCAACGCCTTGAGAGCAGTTTCCAGCGGTCCATGAAACTGCCACGAGGCTTGCTCGAACGCCTCGTCTGTCGGCCCATCCCACCGCGGAAAGCCGGCGTGGTCGCTCACCTTGACGGTCCATTCTGCCGGTTCATCGAATGGGGTTCGCGTTGGCAGTTCGACGACGTAGAGATACTCTTCGTCACCGTGAATGCCGGTGGCAGGATCTTCAACGCCGTGGCCGAGCAGGAACAGCGGTTGCTCGAGATGCGCCATGTTCGACGAGTTCAGAAGTGGTGTTTTGATAGTGGAATACCCATACATAACAACATATGGGTCTGTCAAGACAATTGATTGTATCCGCAACAGTTAGCATTCTATCCGGGATTCTCTTTGTATATGCACTATATATGGGAATTGAAACATCTGGTATGGTGATGATTGGTGGCGTCTGTTTGGTCTTTTTGGGTCATTTGTTTGCCACTATATCTGGGATGTCAGACAATTTTCTTCAAGTCGGAATAATTGGCTTAGGAGGAGTTGCGCTCTTTTTAGCGTTGTCTGGCAGTCAAAATGAACTAATATTCGGCGCAATAATTCTTGGTGGAATAAGCGCGATTGAATCAGTGTATGAACAAGTGTAGTTACCGAATCGAGCGTTCCAGTTTCGCTACGAATAAAGAAGGCGTACACCCTCACCAACCACTGACATGATAAACTCTTTGAATAATCGCTCAAAATTCAGCCATAATGTTCTCCAGACCAGCCACTCTTCAATTACGGATGGTCGCTGTCCTTCTTGGACTCGCTCTTGTCACAGTTGGATTTCTTGTGGGAGTGTGGGTTGTCTTCTACGGTGTCCTCGTCTTTTTTGAAAGTGCGCATGCCACTCAGATCGCGGGCATTGTTACTGTTGCAACGCTTGTGACGATCGGCTATCTCGAGTATAGGCAGCTCGAAACGATTGAACGACGTGCAGATGCCTATCCGGTGGATCGGGAGACAGCACCGGAATTGTATCAAATAGTGACGCGAGTTGCTGCCCAACTCGATGTCCCTGTCCCAACGATTGCTATCTCAGACCGCGAGACACCTGAAGCGCTGGTTGTCGGATTTCGACCGGAAAACATGCATCTGGTGCTCTCTCTTGGGACGATCGATGCGCTGGACGGACAGGATGAACTGGCGGCAGTGATTGCACATGAACTCGCACACGTCAAAAACCGAGACGCGATGGTAATGACGGTTGCGTCGCTTCCTGTTGTGCTCGCCGATGGCTTGCGATCGCGGATCACACAGACAGACGATCATGGATCGATTGGGATCGAGACTGTGCCACTTGCATGTGTTTCGACCAGCGTGTGGGTTGTCGGGCGAACACTCACGGCTCGCTTGTCTCGAGCCAGAGAACAAGCAGCGGATCGGGCGGCTGCGGAGCTGCTCGGATCACCTGCTGTGCTTGCGACTGTCCTCCGACAACTCGACGAGGAAATAGCCGACACACCGACTCAAGATCTGCGTGAGGCCTCCGGCATCTCGTCGCTTTCAGTGCTGCCACTCGAGCCCGACGAGCCAGCGAAAGTCATGCTCGGGCCGGACGGCGACACTGAACCGTCGTATTGGTGGCTCGTGACGTGGACACACCGACTCAAACGCTACCTCTTTGGAACACATCCACCAACCGATGAGCGAATCAAGACGCTCTCAGACCTCGAGCGTGAACAGTAAAGAGAAGCGCTATATCAGTTATTTTGTTTACTTTCTTGATACCCCGTTCGTCCTGCTTTGACCGACGTTCGGAGTATCTTATAGAGGCCTACAAGAAGTCTGACCGCGAGAACAGTCACACCGAGTATTCCAAGTATCTCTCCAACTGGCGGATTGCTAATCTGGACGAATGAGGAAACGAGGGCGCCTGTGAACAGTAAGCCTAGGCCTATCCAGAAAGCCTCATTGCGTTGGGAAAGTGCGGTCAGTGTGTCAGCTACCATATAGAATCTTTCTCGTGTTTGAGTATAGTGTTTTGGTGTGTGAAACGAATATAGTTGTACACCTACTTACCGGCCAATTCACCGCAGCAGTCGGTGGATCAAACCAGTGAGAGAGTTCTCTGCTACCCGTCGAGAACAAGGTTTAGTCAGGACAGCGCGTAACTTCCGTGTATGCCATTCAGCGTCAGTTGGCACACGCTTCTCGAGCATCTGGATGAGCTGCCGGCGGACGCGACACTGATCACACCATTGTCGCACTCCCACATCCACATCACAGATATCCAGGAACACCGCATTATCGTTCAGTTCGACGAGTCCAGCGAGAAGCGCCCGCTCCAACGCGATCAGTTCGAGTCGCTGTATCATCAGATACAGACCGCGCACGATGGGTTCGATCTCGACCGGCTGCCGCCAGATGCTGACCCGTATCCAGCGGTGTTGAGCGTTCATCCCCGGTTCGAGATCGACGAGGACGCGGGTGTGATTGCCGAGACAGACGGGCCGACGACGACCCAACTGGCCGACACAGCACATGAACCAGATACCGACGATGACCGCACTGAACCAGACGGCCTAAATATCTACTCGGATGCGCTGCTACTGATCGATGCACTCGAGCGCCACGACGTAACTGACCTGCCTGAGTTGGAGACGGCCACCCTCGTAAACCTCTACACGCTGCTGTCGGATGTCCAGCGTGACGCCAACGACTTTCGCCAGGAGGTCGCCGATGTGCTTCTCTCACGCCTCCATCACGACCGTCCTGTTGCCGGTCAGTACGGTTCCGTCCAGCGCACGAGTCGCCGTAACCGCTCGCTCAAAGACGATGAGGACGTCCTCTCGATGCTCGAGGCAGAAGGGATCGACCGTGAGCGTGTGATGAGTGTTGATCGCCAGAAGGTCGACGACGCCCTTGAGGTGACGACGCTCACCGAGTCCGATGTCTACGAAATCGATGAGAGCGAGTACGTTCGCAAGGCGGAGGTCGATGACGACGTCAAGGAGTCGCGCCTCCAGGGCTTGAAGGACCGGCTTGCCGCCAGCGAGGAGACAGAAGTCGAGGAACTGCAACAGGAAATCGAAGCACTCGAAGAGCGTATCGACGACCTCACGAGTTTCCGAGCAGGGACAGAAGTACAGCGATGACTGGTGACGGCTTTCACGTCATCACGTACAGGGCAAGGAATTGGCAAGATTCCTCCCGGTCGTCCTGCAATCTGACACTGGCAGTATCGAGTTAGTCATCGTCGTCCTGTGAGCGGACTTCGATAGCCCGCTTCTCGAGCAGGCGGAGGATCGGAACACGTTGTTGGTGCTGGTTTTCGTAGGCGATGCAGGCTCGAAGCGTCTCCATATCGTTGATCGTCGCGATGCTGGCATCAATCAGTCGTGTGTTTGGTGCCTCGAGCCGCTGTGCTGGTGAGAGTTCGCTCGAGTCTTGAGAGTGCTCTGGCGTGTTGCTCATTGGATGTTGCCTCTACCCCTGTCGAGGCACGAAAAACGAGTCGCAAACTCAGGCTCGGTTTTTGCTACACCACTCTTCGAACGCGTTCTCAAATTCGCTGAATAGGTTCCGATGAAAGTCACCGATGTACGGAAGTGGATATCGCTGATCCTCATCCGGAGCATGCGCTAAGTAGTCGCCAGCGCTATCGAGATCGCCTTTTGGCGTTGCTTCAAAGTCTTGTTTCTGGAAGTACAATTGATAGCAATCACTTCCATCTTGTGTCCCCTCATATTTGACCTTGAGGCACCAGTAGTCGCCATGTTGGAAATCGTTCCGTAGTCCCCAGAGAAACGTACCCCGGCGAGCATAGTCTGGTGCAGCCTTGTCATCTCGTGCTGGGAGGAACTGTCCCTTCCTGATATGCTGGTTTAAGCGCTTGTTTAGGATTGAGCGAATCTGTTCGTTATAGGAGTACAGCGATGAAACATAATTGTGTACACGTCGGTAGACCTCATTTTCCACATCTGTTTCATCAGCTCCTTGCTCAACGATGACCGTTCCTGTGGTTGAAATGTTGTCACACATCTGAGCCAGCTCGTGGAAGTTTCCGTGAACAATATAGGCAGATGATCGCGCTCGCGCCAAATCACGATCAGTAACCGGCTCTGCCGGCCCTTTTGTATGGCCCAGTAACTGGTCTACCGTATTCGTCGAACCACAGTTGCCCATTTGATCTACCGCTACTCGTCTTCAGAGTCGCTCGACATCTTCGCTGCTGCCTCGCGGTCCTTCAGAAGTTGTTCCTTAGACTGGCCAGTCGTTTCGGCCAGTTCATCTACAGTGGGAATGTCCTTCAGGGCCATCTTCTTACCTCTAAATTCCCTGCTTAGACAATTATACCTTTCGCACAGTCAGATACCGTTTTCTCTAGGCTGAACAGGGCGAGGGGATCGTGGCTTGCCCTATAGTATTTCATGCCAAACACATCCTCTCCAATTTACACTGAAATACGCCTTGTATGCCGTATGACGCTACGAACTTGGTGAATCACCTCGGGGTCAAGCCCCGAGGCACCTGCCTTGCACTTCTATAGATGGCTTGCGCTCTCACCTGCTGCTAGCGTTCTGCGCCATAGACGATTTTCGAGGGGGCTTCGTAGCCACAGTCAGGACAGTCGAACCATCGCTGGACCTTCGCACCAGTGGCAGATTTCTGGCCGACGATGACGTCGTCGTTTGGACACTCCGGACACGCGAGTTCGGGGGCTGGTCGGTTCCGAAGTGCATCCCGAACGCTGGTCGCTTCTTTTGACTCGAAGCCTCGTGACCACACCGGATAGCCATCGACGAGGATCGCTGCCCGCCACTTGTACGCGTAGGAGTCCGGGGCACGATGCAGGACGGCTCGCGCTCCAGTCTCCGTGTTTCGATATGCCAGCGTAGGTGTTCGACTCTCTCGGGTCCAGTTCGTGATTCGGGGCATGATTACTCAGAAATGGACATCTGCCGGCACGATCCAGCATGTCTTGTTCTCGTCAGTCTCCTCGAGGAGGCGATCGAGGTGTCCGCGATGGCGAATGCCTGTCGCGTGTTGATCATACAAGCAGATCGACGGGCCACAGGAGGCACCGACTTGCTGGAAAGCGTGCCGAGCGAGGCCCCCATCGTGCATGATCTCGTCGTCGCTGCGTTCCTCGAGTGCTTGCTTCACCCGATTCAGATTTCGTTGGAACGTTTCCGTCGTAGTCTCCCAGGCTCGCTCGAGGAGTTCTTCACCTTCGTCGGACGTAACGGGTGCAGCTGTCGGCAGGTCACCCCACCGTGCTTTTCCAGCCACTGTCGTCTCCTCTTCGTCGAAGGTGACATAGTAGTCGAACACCGCACAGGAATGCGGCTCTGCGCCAACCAGTCGGTCGAACACGGTCTTTCCGGTTGACAGTGCCTCGTCTGCTGTCGATGCCTCTACCAGCGAATAAATGATCATATGCATCTGGAATACCTCACTGTGCCGACGCTCTGGTCAGTACTCGTCTGTTCTTACTCAGTGCGCCGGCAGCCATTATCGGCGCACAAAATCACGGTGTAACACGTCTGTCTCATGGAGTAGAGCGCGATCCGGACCGGTAGTAGCATCGACAGCAGTCGTCAGGTCGCTTGACTCGTCGATAGCTTCGAAAAGACCACGGGTGCCTTTGGAAACTTGGACCTCTGCCTCGAGTGGAGTTGCTGGTTAGGGAGCATATCACAGACAGACTCGCAAGTGGTTTGTTTCAACCAAATTTTAATTGAAGCAGCTAGCAAGTAGATGTGCGTATTGACTGGAAGGTCTCTCCTCAATCAGGTCCGCGAGTGAGTCCGCTTTGAAACGATAATATATACCAGACCAGAGGGCGCTGCGAGTAGGCCAATAGTAAACCAGACTCCCCCATCAGATAGAATTGAGAATAGCGGACGAGACGGCTGCACTATCGCGATCCACATGATACTGCCACTGACAAACATCAGTAGAAAAACCACTGTACCAAGAAAAGGCCGTTTCCGCAGATACTCGTTCACTCTATTAGTCATGTTTGTAGTTCTGCGTATGCCGCCTACATAGTAATCGTTACGCCGTACTGATCACTAACTCTTCGTGCTGTACTAACCGGTAACTGCGTATGCTTATTGAACAGATGTTAGTCACCGCACATTTATGCAATCACACCGAAAAGGGTCAAATATGACTAAACAACAGAAGGAACAACTTGGGATTATAGCAGGGATTCTCGGCATCCTCGGGTCGTTATTAGTCATTTATCTCGGTATCGTGTGATAACCTCTCGCTGATTCTCCGCCTGTTAGAAGTCAGGTAACTCGGTATCTGTATACCCTGTACTGACCGTTCACTACAGCGTCAAATGGGTCCGTGGCCGATTCTATGACCCGCTTGGTTAGGAGTTACTGTGGGTATCAGTAGATTCACCACGCTCTGGTCGAGTGAGAAGACTCACTTCCTCCAAGAGCGCCGTTGCTGTCTCGATTCGTTCTCTGTCTGCGTCAGTCAGCTGATCGCCCTCGAGATGGTTGAGTTGGCTGAGTGCACGATGCAGTCTGTATCTTGGTGTGTTGCGTGGGTCCATTGAATGCGCCTCAGCCGATCGCGGCGCAGATAAACATAATCTGATAGGTATAGTTGATTTTCATGCACCCCAACATCTCTTGACTGATGTCAACGGATGGTGTTGCTTGAACTCCGCCGCCTCAACTATTTCCCACAGTAGTCGATTGGTCATGTTGGTTACCGGCCAGCCAACGCCCAACCCGTACTCCAACTTCACCGATAAGCGCTGAAATTCCGAATCCGAGGACTGCGAACACAATCGTGGCACCGATCGCGCTCGCCACAAACCATCCTGGACCGGCCAAGCGGAATGTGGCTGTAAGAAGATCGAAAATAACCCATAATACTGGAAGTCCGCCAATAATCCCAACCCGAATCCCGACTCCACTAATTTCACCGTTCACACGCCCGATCAGATAGCCGGCAAGAATACCACCGAAAAACACCGCTCCAAGCGATAGTTCGGATCCTGTTTGCCAGTAACTGAAGGTGGTGAATGGAAGAGAGCACAACCCACCGATGAGAGCGTACTTCCATTGGATCATTCCGGACTGTAGAGGAGGACCAACTTCAGGCATAGTATTTCAATCGATGCTTGTTGTTGTATGATTATAATAACTCCCCTTACAGAATATTCTATTGTGCCATCCTTTGTCGCGTCTCTCTGCAAACAAGACACGCCCTGTACTTACCGCGATTTCACGCCTCACTTTCATTCTGGGCTCGGCCCATAGCGCGGCGTCCCGCAGACCTGGCACTCCCAGATTGCGTGGCCGGTCCAGGTTTCGTCGGGAACGGATTCATGCTCGCTGAATCGATGATCGGTTGTACATCCGCACTGGTGACACTCGAGGCGTTCTTTGGTCGGAATGCCACTATCTTGATGCTCAGGTTCACGTTCTTGAGGTGCCTGCTGGAGGGCAATTGCAGGAACTAGCCACGCATCATCACTCGCGTTGTCGAGCAGCGTCGTGAGTCGCTGCTCATCGCGAATGCCGGACCCACCCTCGTCGTAGAGATAGGTTGTTGGTTCGCAGTCGCTATCCACCGCTGATTGGTCAGTCCACGCTGTTCGATCATGGGCCGCTGCGAAAAGCTGCTCACCGTCAGTGGATGAGATCCGTACTGCAGCGGGTAGTACAGGCCACCGATCGGCCAATTGGGCTGCAGGCTCGTCCTCGAGATCGTAGATGATCGTGCAGTCGTCGACCGTTGATTCCGTCGCACTCGAGGCAAGGAGTGTCGCAGCGGCCGCGCCTTTCGCGATGGCGCCGTAGAACGTCGACGACTCGACAAGCATGTGGACGACGCCGAGGAGTGTCCACTCTGTTGCTGGTGCGTCTGTCTCATCAGAGCAGTCCTCGAGATGGTTGGTGAGACAGAACAGGCATTTGGTCTGATCAGTTGGGATCGGTGCGCCACAGGACCGACACTCGGTATCCGTTTCCGTTGGAGTGTCTGGGTATCCAGTCGTCGCCGTCGCAACTCGCTGTCGATCAGGCTCACTGTCAGTACACTCGCTGAGTGTCTCGTCTGGGATATGCGACGCTTCGCCGGTCGGACGAAGCTCCTCAAAGTCAGAATCTCGGTCAGTCATTAGTGGATAGTGGGTTGTATTGCCTCACGTCTTGATCAGGTTCCAGTCCGGTAGAGAAGATCTTGGGAATAAGTTCACTTAGACGCTATTGCTCGCGGAGCCCTGCTTCTCGAGCTTCTCGGTTGCTGGCACAATGGATACACGCTGGCAGATCATCATCAACGGAGAAAACCCGGTAGTAGTTCTCGGTGACATGAGAACCACAGCCATCACATTCTGGCATTATCCAAACCTATGTTATTACTCCAGTAAATATCTTGTTCCAATACTTGTGTGGTTTTTCTAAATAGCATTCTATCTAAGTGGGATTGACTCTTTTCTGAGTCTGGTAGTGTCGTGGCACAATAAGGAGTCCACAGTTCTCACAACGAGTTTCGACTGCGTTGGTGGTCACCCGTCCGTTGCAGTTGGGACACGGACTGGCGCTCGAGTTGGTCTGGACGTCTTCGTCGAATGTTGTCTCGTAAACTTCTCTGAAAGTCATGATGTTCACGAAGGGCAATGAGTAACTCCGATTGCCCCTCGCCTGCTCGTGGGGCAAAGAAACCTATCTCGAAGTAGATCGTAGTATGGTTCCTTTATTCAGGACTCTTTATGAAACTCGCGAGTAGTACAGGATGTATACCTGTCGGCTCGAATACCATGTGGTAGAATAGCATTTAGTATTACAGGCATCATATCATACCTTAAACTAATTTATGTGTCCTCGGTGAATAGGATATAGAGGTATGGTCAAGCAAACCACAATTAGCCGTCTCGAGAAAGAGGTCGATTTTCTCGATCGGCATTTAGAGGTACTCTTACTCGTTTGGCAATTTGAACCGATTGGAATCATTGAATTATCTACCCGTACTGGTCTCCCTCATCACAAGGTTCGGTACTCGCTGCGCGTTCTCGAGGAAGAAGAACTCATCGAGCCGTGTTCAGCAGGTGCAACGACGACGAATCGTGCCGAAGAATTCGTCGAGACGGTGAACAATGAGCTGACGGCAGTGATTGATGAGTTGAGAGATATGAAGATTTCTGAGCTAGAGGAGTTGTGATCCATATGAATACATACGAGTTACTCACGCGGAATACGGTAGAAGTTGTCACCGAGCAAGAGGTACGTGAACTTGCCAATGATCCAGCGGACAAACGAGTCTATGTCGGCTACGAACCGTCCGGTGTCCTCCATCTCGGCCACCTCCTAACGGCGAACAAACTCATTGACTTACAGGAAGCGGGAATGGATGTCGTTGTCCTGCTTGCAGACGTTCACGCACATCTCAATGGCAAGGGCAGTTTCGAGGAGATTCACGAGATGGCGGAACGAATGAAGGCACAGTTCGTCGCATACGGTCTCGACGAGGACAAGACCGAATACGTCTACGGGTCCGACTTCCAACTTGAAACATACTACTCGCTTGATCTGCATGAACTCGGTGTTTCAACGACGCTCAACCGCGCCCAGCGAGCGGTCGCTGAACTCCAAAGCGGCGAAACTGCAACGGTCAGCCATACCGTGTACCCATTGATGCAGGTCCTCGATTTCGAGTTCCTCGGCATTGACCTCGCTGTTGGCGGAACTGACCAGCGGAAAGTACACATGCTCGCTCGGGAAAAACTACCAGAACTGGGCTACAAGGCGCGACCGTGTTTGCATACACCCATCCTTGCTAATCTCGAAACTGGCGAGGGCAAGATGTCTTCGAGCGAGGGAACGACAATCTCGATGGAAGACTCTACCGCGGACCTCGAGCGAAAGATCAAGTCGGCGTTTTGTCCTCCAACCCATGATCCTGAAGGCGATCGTGAGAACCCCGTCCTCCAGTTGTTCGAGTACTACGTGTTTCCGCGGTTCGAGTCGGTGACCGTGAGACGGCCCGAGAAGTACGGCGGGAATCGGACCTATGAGCGCTACGATGACCTCACGGCGGCGCTCGAATCTGGAGAGCTTCACCCAGAAGACGCAAAAGAGACAGTTGCTGGCTATCTCGATGAACTGATCGCTCCGGGTCGCGAAAAACTACGCGACCTTACGAACGAATAAGTCGAAGTCGCTCACTTCGCAGATGTAGTTATCGAATTGCCCGACTCAGTTTCAGGCATATTTTTGAATAAAGAAGTCGTGTTACTAACTACTACTAGGCAGCGGCAACGGTGGAGCAGATTTACCCTGTGGCGAAAGCCCGGCAGCGAAACGGCCACCGGCCGTGAGCAGCCCGGACCGTGGAGGTGGTGGGAGGTGGCGGTGACTGCGTTCACACCAGCAAAAAAAGGGGCTCAGGCCTGGCTATTCCCACCAGCGGCCGCGCTCCGGGAAGTGGATCGTCGTCCAGCCAGTCACGGCCAGTGAAACACGGCCCTCGTGCCAGTTCCGGGCAGCCTTGTGAATGCGCACTTGCTCGCCTTCCTCGATCCACGGCGCGTCTGATGACTTCCAGATCGTCACGCGTGTCTGTCCACTGTCGTCTGCGATGAGCCCGACCTGTGCGATGCTTGGATGGGAGGGATCCCACAGGGTTTCGACACGCCCTTCGATGCTCACCTCTTTTCGAGAAACCTCCTCGAGTTTTCCAATGGGGATCACGTGTCCGGGCGCCGTCTGCAGTTCCTCGAACACGGTGACAACCGCACTCGTCAGGTCTTGGCCACCGACGACGGCTTCACTCAACCGCCGGCTGATCGCCGCTCGAGACCAGCCATCCAATTCCTTCGCAAGTCGCATCGACTGCTTGTTCACGGCCGCTAACTGTTCTCGAGAGAGTTCTGTCCGGGGATCCGCCCGCTCCGGGTCCGCCATTGGATCCACGCTCGCTGCCCGTTTCTGGAATTCCACACGCCGCGCTCTGTTCTGGTTCGCAGCGATCGTTCGCGTCCGTCTCTCACGGCCCTCCTGCGGCCCCATCTCGGCCTGGGCACTGATCCGCTCGAGTTCATCCTCTCGTGCTCGAATGCGCTCTTCCTGCTCGAGGGTCGCGCCATGAATCCGGTCGTCGCTCGTATCGACGATGCCGTCTGGGTGGTTCGCATCCACCTTTGCTTGGACCTCTTGCTCGACTGTTGCCTCGAATTCCGGCGTCTCGTCGACGACCGGGAAGCCGTCTTCATCGACCGCCTGCTCGTCCGCCTGTTTGAGTGCCTGTTCATCGACCGTAACGACCTTGCTACTCGAGTTGTTACTAGACATTGGAACTCAACCTAGTTCCGAAGGCGTTCACGCGCCTGCCACCGCGATGCTGTGACATCGCGGTTTTCCGACAACACCGACCGACTAGATCCATCTGCGCGCTCGCGCTCGCGCCTTCGCGAGCGCTCATCTGGGCGCGAGCGAGAGCGCGCCTGAATGCGGTGTTCCAACCAGCACCGCGCGGCGTCCTGCCGAGCGCAGCGAGGCAGGACTCGAGGCGCGAACGGTGTGAGCGCCTCGGCGACCCGCCCGAAGCGAGCGGCCAGCTTTAAGCCGTTTCTCGTGTCCGGCCCGGACTGCGGGTCCGTGTCCAGCGCGACTGTCGTCGAGAACGCGCGCCGCAGTGTAGCGCGCGACAGCGCAGGCGGCACCAAGCGCTGGAACGCGAAAGCCCGCGAGGGGCGCAACCGAAAACGCGCTTAATGCTGGCGTCGAGACCAGATTCACTTTAGCCCGGAACGGTGAGCGACGTCAGGAGCGAACCGCAGCCCGGAATGGTCGGTCGCGAAACGGCGAACGGAGTGAGCCGTGTGCGACGCGGAGGGCGGCACGCGGCGAGCGGGGCGGGCCGAATACCAAGAGCGGGGCAACCAACGCAACAGCATCCCAATCAGTCCACGTGGGTGGGGCTGAAAGGGGCTGGCGCGCTCGAGGAACCCCGCCGACGCAAGCACCGCAACCTGTGAGGAGCGCAGCGAGGTCTTCGCGAGTGAAACGAGCGACGGGCGGCGAGACGCGTGCGTCTCGCCAGGCGCGGGACTCGAGCGCGCCAGGGGCTTTCACCCTATTATCGAAAGCGATGGTTGCAAGCCACTTACCGAGACCTACTCCTTCACAGCTGTTTCAGTGACCCATCCGCACACTACAGATGCATATTGAGCGTGTCGGACAATCGGGGCTATTTGATACGTAAGCGTTCATCTGTCAGTATTATCAACAGATATTCAATCTCAGAGAGATTCCCTCGGAACGATGCAGCGTCGCACGCTTCTCGGACTGGTCGCCAGCGCCGGGGTCGTCGGCGTCCTCGGAGCCAAAGCCGGGTTTGCCGACAAGCCCTCCATTCCACCAGCCACGTACGCCGAGGAGCCAGTACCTTCGACAGGTCAACGGAACAGCCCCGTTGTGGCCACCGACACGACGACGGCGGGAAACAAGACGTACGGTACCGTTCGACAATCCGCGTCGGTTCTCGACCTCGAATCGACAGATCGCTACGCCCTCGTTACCAGGTATCAACTTATCCCAGGATCGAACTATGAGGCGAGGAACGGGTGGAAAACTGCCTCCCTGACGGTCGAACACGGCTGGAACTCGGGTTCTCTTGTCTCTCACTCTGGGGACGTTGTTCCGGCTGACGATGGCAACGCCGATTCGAACCTTTACTTGGGAACTGACCGGTCAGCGAGACGGTACCGGTGGCATCTGATGTTTGACGCCGCGACAGGGAATTCCCACACCTTTCGCTTCGCCACTGTTGTGAACCGTGAGAAGGCACCCGAGAAAGGCGATGCTCTCGTCGACGCGATGTTCGGTGCGGGCTTCACGAGGGGATTCCTCAGGGCCTCAGAACGGGACCTTGTGACGGCACGCCTCGTAATGCAGGGAACGAACAAGTAGAGCCGAAGTTGCCCACACAAATGCGTCGGGCAAACGACACCATGCACGTCTACCCCTTTTTACTACTGCGGTTGGATTGCCAAGTAGACAGTCAGCAGACAATATTGAGCAGTAGGTATCTCACCTGTACTTACCGGTAGCTACGTGTGTAAATCACACCAGAAATTATTTGTCAATGACATTGATGTGGTGGAATATGGGTATACAGACTTGGCGTGAACGAGTCGGTGGGTGGGGATTCTTCCTAGTTGGTAGTGTAGGATCCCTGTATTCCGTCACTCAATGGGGAATGGATGCATCAATGTTGACGGCATTATTTGGGATTCTCACACTTGGCGGGATTCTCGTTATCCGTGGTCGGCTAAACGCTTTCTACTATTTGCTACCCGCCGTCGGTATTCTCGCACTCTTCGAAGCGTTAGCCTTCTACCTAAACCAAGGAATCACGACACTGACGCTCGCCTTCGTTCTACTCGGTATCGTGAGTCTCGGAAAAGCAGTTCAAGCATATCGACGACCCCAGGTAAATAGAGAAATCTGATCACTTTGACTGTTTATTGAACGACAATGAAGTTATTAGATATGAATTCAAACAAGGTGGTATGGAGCCGTCATTTATTCGAGATACACTCCTGTTCATTGTTTTGTCTGCCGTAGGGGTTGTCGGTGTTGGTGTATCGATTGCTTTTATACGCGGCCAATCGCCGCTGACGTATCTCTTTGACCTATGGACTGACCCAAGCTGGATGTTCATATGTGTTGTTCTTGTGATTATCTGGGTTCGTATGTACCCGAAGTTTCGACGCTCCTATGATAGACAAATGAACTGACTCACCAACCCCAAATTTCACTGAGCGATATGTGCTTGGCCTGTACTTACCGATTCGGGAGGGCAAAGCAAGAATCCAGATCGCTGCCGATTTCGATTAGTCGATGTACTGGGATTCCCACTCATAACGATCCTCGATCGCTTGCTCTCCCTCGTCTGTAATTGCGTAGTAGTTCGTGCGCCTGTCGAGTTGTCCTTTCTCGACGAGTTCCTTATTCACGACCGTATCGAGATTCGGGTATAGCCGACCATGATTGATCTCTGAACTGTAGTACTGCTCGATCTCGTCTTTGACATCCTGTCCAGATGGCTGGTCAGCGCCTGCGATCACGTACAGCAGGTCTCGTTGGAATCCTG
>NZ_FOIC01000042.1 GCF_900111485.1 Natrinema hispanicum
CCTCGTACTCAACAACGAAGCGCTCGCTCGGCGACGCCGTGCGAGCGCTGGGCTGGTATCGCCAGTTCCGTGAAATTGTCCTGATGTTCGCCCTCATCAATATAGAATCGCTGTGTGAGCCTCTGTAACCGTGACTCAGCATCTATTCAACAGAGCAGTCTCGATTCGTTCTCTGTCTGCGTCAGTCAGCTGATCGTCCTCGAGATGGTTGAGTTGGCTGAGTGCACGATGCAGTCTGTATCCTGGTGCGTTGCGTGGGTCCATTGAATGTGCCTCGGCCGATCGCGGCGCAGACAAACAGAACATGACCGCACGGGCGACCGTTCTGTTAACCAACGGCCACGCTGCACCATTGCCTGTCTGTTGGTTAAGACATGACGCGGAGCAAGTCATTCTGGGCTCGGCCCATAGCGCGGCGTCCCGCAGACCTGGCACTCCCAGATTGCGTGGCCAGTCCAGGTTTCGTCGGGAACCGATTCATGATCACTGAATCGATGATCGGTTGTGCGTCCGCACTGGTGACACTCGAGGCGTTCTTTGGTCGGAATGCCACTGTCTTGATGCTCAGGTTCACGCTTGTCAGGTGTCTGCTGGAGAGCAATTGCGGGGACTAGCCACGCATCATCACCGGCGTTGTCGAGCAGCGTCACAAGTCGCTGCTCGTCGCGAATGCTAGTCCCGCCTTCGTCGTAGAGATACGTTGTCGGCTCGTGGTCACTATCTGCGGCTGGGTGGGGTTGGTCACTCCATGTTGTTCGATCATGGGCGGCCGCGAGAAGTTGCTCACCGTCAGTGGACGTAATCTGTGCTGCAGCAGGAAGCACGGGCCACCGATCGGTCAATTGGGCTGCGGGCTCGTCCTCGAGATCGTAGATGATCGTGCAGTTGTCGACAGCCTGTTCGGTCGCATTCGAGGCAAGGAGTGTCGCAGCGGCCGCGCCTTTCGCGACGGCACCGTAGAAGGTAGACGACTCGACAAGCATGTGGACGACACCAAGCAGTGTCCACTCTGTTGCTGGTGCGTCTGTCTCAGAAGAGCAGTCCTCGAGATGGTTGGTGAGACAGAACAGGCATTTGGTTCGGTCGGCTGGAATCGGTGCGCCACAGGAGCGACACTCGGTATCCGCTTCTGTTGGTGTATCTGGATATCCAGCCGTCGGCGTCGCAACTCGCTGTCGATCAGGCTCACCGTCGGTACACTCGTTGAGTGTCTCATCAGGGACATGCGACGCTTCGCCGGTCGGGCGAAGCTCTTCAAAGTCAGAATCGCGATCAGTCATTGATTGGGTAGTGGGTTGTATGGTCTCACGTCTTGATCAGGTCCAGTTCGATAGAGACGATCTGGAAATGAGATTACTGAGACGCTATTGCTGGCGGAGTCCTGCTTCTCGGGCTTCACGGTTGCTGGCACAGTGGATACATGCTGGCAGATCACCATCAACAGCAAAAACCCGGTAGTAGTTCTCTGTGACATGAGAGCCACAGCCATCACATTCTGGCATTATCCAAATCTATGTTGTTACTCCAGTAAATATCTTGTTCTAATACTTGTGTAGTTTTTCTCAATGGCATTCTATCTAAGTGGGATTGACTATTTTCTGGGTCTGGTATTGTTGCGGTTCGATAAGGAATCCACAGTCTTCACAACGAGTTTCGACTGCGTTGGTGGTCATCCGTCCGTTGCAGTTGGGACACGGACTGGTGCTCGAGTTGGGCTGGACGTCTTCGTCGAATGTTGTTTCGTAAACCTCTCTGAAAGTCATGGTGTTCACGAAGGGCAATGAGTAACTCCGACTGCCCCTCACCCACTTGTGGGGCACAGAAATCTCTCCAGGTAATGGCAACGTCATGAAACGAATTCACGCTGTGGCGAAAGCCCGGCAGCGCAGCGGCCACCGGCCGTGAGCAGCCCGGACCGTGGAGGTGGTGGAAGGTGGCGGTGACTGCGTTCACACCAGCAAAAAAGGGGACTCAAGCCTGGCTACTCTCACCAGCGACTGCGCTCGGGAGAGTGAAGTACTGCTGATCGTTGTCTTGTTTTCTAATATATCAGTCTCAATCTCAGGGACAGATAGACCATTGTGTGCTTCTAATGACAGTCCGATATTCTCATGTTTGTCAGTTACCGTGGTTCTCGGAGAAATAATGAATTTTTTGTTATTTTATACACGCAGATAAAATCGACGAAATCCGGCGTGTTTCGTCAGTAACAGCAATGGACTTCCCAGATATGAATCTATATCAACTCTCTACTTCTGTATTAATACATGGGTGTCGTAAGCATCTCGATGCCGGATGAACTGGAAGAGCGAATTGACGAATTCGGTGACGATCACGGCTATTCTGGCCGAAGTGAGGTCGTCCGCGAAGCGGTCCGGAACCTCCTTAGCGAGTTCGAGGATAAACGACTCGAAGATCGGGAATTGATGGCAATCGTAACTGTGTTGTTTGATTATGAGACGACGAGCGTTGAGGAGAAAATGATGCATCTCCGCCATGACCACGAGGAGCTCGTCGTGTCAAATTTCCATAGCCATGTTGGGAACCACTACTGCATGGAACTGTTCGTTCTCGAAGGCGAATTAGAAGATATTTCCACGTTCGTCGGGAAGATTCGGGCCACTAAGGATACGATCTCAGTAGATTATACAGTTCATCCTGTTGATGATATCAATATCCTCTCCTGATCGCTCTCTGCTGAGTGAGACAGTTGAGTAGCATTCTTGCGGCTACATTTTCGACGCTGACGACAGAGAGAGTTTGAACCGACGGAGTCGTTGATTTTACACTGTGTTTTACATCCCACTAACTACCTATATTTTAGAATTTTATGCCGCTTGGTTACCGAGACGAGCACGGCTGACAGGTAATAATATAGTAGATCTATTTAACAACTCTTATTATCTGTTTCAATTATATTGTTACTCGATGAGGTCACAGACACGACGCGAACTCCTTCGAGAGAGCACAGGCGCAGCAACGCTCGGGCTGACAGCACTGGCCGGTTGCCTGGGGGGTGATAACGGACCGATCGACAGCCTCACCGTCGCCTATGTGCCGATCTATCCGAACATGCAACACTACGTGATGGAGCAGGAGGGGTTCTACGACGACGTCCCGGCGACGGTGGAGACCAAACGGTTTTCGACTGGACCCAGCGTTGTCAAGGCGTTCGCAAGTGGTGAGGTTGATGCTGCTCTCTTTGGCATCACACCGTCGATGGTTCTGGTGGATAAGGGAAAGCAGGCGAGTATCTTGGCAGCGAACTCTCGTGAAGGATTCAAAGTGCTGGGGACGTCGACGTTCGCCGATCTCTATGCGGATCACGGAGCAGACGCGTTTTCGAGGTTCGAGGCTCAGCATGGTCGAAACGTTCGATTCGGTGCACCACCGGACGGCAGCGTCCCGGACGTCGTCCTGCGGTACTGGATCGAACAGGATCTCGGCGCCGGTGAACTGGAGTCGGTCGTTTCCAAGTCGAAGGTACCACCGGCCAGGGCACCGCAGACGATGCAGGCAGGCGATATCGACGCGACGATCATTCAGGAGCCGTTCGCCACCGTCATCAGCGACGACGAGAGTGTTCGGGAGGTCGCGTGGTCGGGCAACATTCTCGACGGCCATCCGGTGGCAGTGTTGTTCGCCCAGAAGCGGGTCGTCGACAGTCCAGACGTTGCCGAAGGACTCGTCTCGGCGCACGTGGACGCGACGAACTTCATTCGCAACAACCCGGAAGTGGCCGCCAGAGACGCCAGTACGGTCATCGGATCGGGTGTGAGCGACGATCTCGCCGTGCGAGCGATGGAATCGACTGCATCGAACTTCCTCTCGGACCCGCACGCGATCAGCAGCCAAACCGAGACAATGTCACAGTACGTTGCTGATGTGGGAAAAACAGACGGCGTCGTCGGTAACAAACGCCTGTTCCATTTCGACGCGTACGACGCTATCACACAATGAGTCTCGGAACGGCTACCAACGGCGATGACGAAGTGGCCGCGTTTGAGTTCATAAAGGACACCGATCGGCTCCGACTCGGCCGTGGTGTGGTCGGTATCACCGCCTTCCTAGTCGTCTGGTGGGCCGGTGCACAGCTAACGACACCGTCGTATCTCCTCCCGGGACCGGTTGTAACAGCAGTTGCGTTCGTCGAACTGTTCGTGCAGACAACGCCCGTTGCCTTGCCACTCCTCGGGGACGTGGCCATCCCGACAGGCCTGTTCAAGCTCGGCCAGAGTCTGCTGCACTACATTCCCGGACTGTTGCTCGGTGGCGTGGGCGGCATCGCTCTGGGCGTCTCGATGGGCTGGTCGAGACGGCTCGACGATTATCTCACGCCGATCGTTCGCATCCTCAGGCCGATCCCCCCGCTGGCGTGGGTTGTCTTCGCTATTCTCTGGTTCGGCATCCATCACACCGGAGCTGCGTTCATCGTGTTCGTCGGTTCGCTCTGGATCAACTTCTACGGGGCGTACAGCGGCGTCGAAGGTGTCTCGACGGATTACACGGAAGTCGCGTCCAGCCTCGGCGTCGAGACCGACTGGCAGATGATTCGACTCGTGATTCTGCCGGCGGCCGCACCGAGCGTTCTCACGGCGTTCCGGACGAGTATCGGTCGCTGCTGGATGATCGTCGTCGGGGCGGAGTTGTTCGGTGCGCCGGGGGTCGGCTACGAGATTATCAACGCCTCGAATAACCTCGCGGTGGACACGAGCGTCGCGTACATGCTCGTCATCAGTCTCGTGTACGTCGGGATGGATGTGAGCTTCCGTACCTTCGAACGGAGGGTTCTCGCGTGGCGCTGACTGACTCCACCACCGAGTCGAGTCACCAGCGAGTGACAGAGGCGAAAATCGTCGTCGATGGCCTCTCCAAGCGATACGATGCTCACGGAGGACCCGTCACCGCCCTCGACGACGTGAACTTCCAGGTCGGACACGGGGAGTTCGTCTGCATCGTCGGGCCGTCGGGCTGTGGCAAGACGACGCTCTTTCGCACCATCGCGGGGCTGGAATCGCCGACCGAGGGAGGGATCTACGTCGACGACGAGCGGGTGACCGATCCCGGTATCGACCGCGGCATGGTGTTCCAGAACTACGCGCTGTTCCCCTGGCGAACTGTCCGCGGTAACATCCGGTTCGGCCTCGACCGTCCGACCTGTGACTGTCCAAACTGCGAGAAACGAGTCCAGGAACTGATCAATCTCGTCGGGCTGTCTGGCTTCGAGGACGCGTACCCGAAAGAACTCTCTGGCGGGATGAAGCAACGCGTCGGCATTGCTCGCGCGCTCGCGGTCGATCCGGACGTACTGCTGATGGATGAGCCCTTCGGAAGTCTCGATCCGGACACTCGTGACACGCTCCACGCGGAACTGCTACACATCTGGCGAGAGACGAGCAAAACCGTCCTGTTCGTAACTCACGAAGTCGAAGAAGCCGTCACGCTCGGGGATCGCGTCCTCGTGATGGCTGCCGATCCCGGGCGAGTCAGCGAGGTCGTCGACGTGTCGCTGGACCGCCCTCGCCAACGAACGGACATTGAGTTCGTCGAGTACGTCTCAGAGATCCGAGATAGTCTTGGTCAGTAAGTGCGACTCATCAGCACAGAGTGTTGCCGTGCCGTTGGTCAGGGCGGAGACTTCTTCTTGCTCGTCTGCCGCGTGGCCGTGCTGCTGTCCGTTCCGCTGCTGTCCGTTCCAATCTAGTTCGTAATGGACGGTGGTAATGCCAACTTGGCGGCACTCTAGCGGATCTCGAAGAAAATATATATTGTCTGAGATTATCTCAGCATCCTGATAGTTGACCTTCGAACAGCCAATATGTTCCATAATTAGTATTTTGAATGTTAGTACAGTAGTTCTTGGTGAGATCTATATGTAACTAGCTCCGTTATTATATCATACTTTATTTTCACGGTCGAAAAAACATAAACGTGCGTGATGCGTCGTTCTTGAGTCAGTGAGACTCGTGAATGTGCTTACGCAACTGGTCAGTCTCGTCGAACTGTTCGTTACACTCGGCACAAGTGTTGTGGTGAAGTGCCACGTGCTGAGTGACCCCAGCTGCACTCTGGAATTCAGCATCACAGGTGGAACAGGCGTATGCCATTGCGGTATTATCGTAGTTCGAATTTGTTTAAACAGATTGTTATAATCCGCACCATTCTCTTATTCAGAATTGTGAACTAATCAGTGCGGATTACTACTATTGGCCTCTCGGAAAATGAATATGACGCTGACTAGATTTGGTAACCTCATGAGAATTATATCAAAACCCGACACCCCGATAACAGCTTTTATTATATTTGCAACCCACTTTATCATATGGGAATCGTCAGCGTGTCCATGCCGGAGGATCTGCTTAAGAAGATCGACGAGCTCGTCGAGGTACACGACTATTCGGGACGGAGCGAGGTATTTCGAGAAGCGGGACGGAAACTGATCCGGGAATTTCAGGACCAGTCACTCGAAAATCGGGAACTCATTGCTATCGTGACAGCACTGTTCCCTTACGATAGTCGGGCAGTGGAGACGAAAATGACTGAACTCCGTCACACGCATGCTGATGCAGTTCGGTCGAACTCCCACAGTTGTATCTGTGATGACCGGGGGTGTGTCGAGACGTTCATTATTGAAGGCGATCTCACTGATGTCTCGGAATTCGTGCGCGACGTCGAAGCGACGAACGAAGACGTACAAGTCGAATATTCGCTATTTCCCGTTGATTCGATTCAGCAACCCACACTGTGATTTGTCGTCATGCGGCGATTATTACTGCAACGTCCCTGCTCTGAGTACTCGTCAAGCAACTCGTATTGATCTTCCTACCTCCAATTCGGTCAGATGTTTCACTAGTTCCGATTTAATATGATCGGGCCATCTATTAGGCAAATATTATTAAACATTCTCAGATCTACCCTAACAAATAATATTTAAGTTAGATAGATTCATATCTGTGGCTATGAGTACCGAGAACTCAGACCCGATCCCAGTCACCATCCTCAGTGGGTGTCTCGGAGCGGGCAAGACAACGACGCTGAATTATCTGCTCAAAAACGCTTCCGAGGAACGGGATGTCGCGGTGCTCGTCAACGACATGGGCGCAGTCAACATCGACGCCGAACTTGTAGAGCGCCAGGTCACGCTCACAGACGGAGAGACGTCTGTGACGGAGCTTTCGAACGGGTGCATCTGTTGCGGTCTCTCTAACGAATTTGGACGGACAATCGTCGAGCTAGCAACGACCGCAGAGTTCGACGTCCTCGTCGTCGAGGCGTCCGGGATGAGCGACCCAGCAGAGGTCGCACAGACCGTTCACCGCAACCGGCAGGCAGCATTTCATTACGACCTTGATACTATTGTCACGGTCGTCGACGCGGCACTGTTCCACGACGTGTTTGTCGCCGATGAGGAAGTCACTGAGATGACCGGGGACGCAAAACCTCTCTCGGATCTCTTAGCTGAACAGGTAGAATTCTGTGACTTGGTCCTGCTCAACAAGACTGATCTCATCACCGAGAGTGAATTAGTCGATGTCGAGTCCGTAATCCGAGCGTTGCAGCCACAGGCAGATGTACAGATGATAGAACACGGACGGGTCGACTCGAACATACTCATCGACGTGGGACGATTCGATCTCGAAACGGTGAGCGGCGGCGCAGGCTGGAAGCAAGCCCACCAGTACCATCAAGAGCAGACTGATAACGATGACAAGTCTGCCCACGATTCGCACGGGAACGGAGGCGAAGACAGACATGACCACCACAGTCACGACCACGATCATCTCCACCCGCCCGAGGAGTTCGGTCTCACCTCGTTGAGTTACGCGAGACAGCGACCGTTCCATCCTGATCGACTTGTCGACTGGCTCGCAGACGTTCCCAACGACATCGTCCGCGCAAAGGGGCTCATGTGGGTTGCCGGCAGAGAGCGGCACGCGCTCAACTGTAATCTCGCTGGCACCCAAGTCCAGGTGGATGTCAACGGTCAGTGGGCCGCGAGCATGCCGGCGTTCCAGCAGAAATCCTACCGTGAAGCCAGACCCGACCTCGACTGGGACGAGGAGTGGGGCGACCGCGAAATCGATCTCGTGTTCATCGGCCACGATCTCAACAAAACGGCGATCCGGAACTCGCTCGACGAGTGTCTGCTGACCGACGCCGAAATGAACGAAGACTGGGAGCGCTATGAAAACCCGTTCCCGAGCCGTGCCGAGGAGGAACTCGTCTTCGACTCTGATGTCGAGAAATGGGGTGTGACGACGGTATGAGTTCCTTGACTCGAACACTGCGACGCAGAGCGACCGTCGGAGAACCGACAGGCCTCGAGTGAACGATTCTGTTCAAAGTCACCGACGCGACGATGACCCTCAGTACATGCTCGTGTACGCGACACGTTCGATCACCGAGGACTCGTATCTTGTCGAGTAAACGGAACTTTATGTAATTCAAACAATCTTTCTCCAGTCCTGTTTCCAAAGTTGTGAGAATAGTGCCAGAGACACCTCCAATCGTGCAGTTGACTGCTTGCTCCCAGCCGTGTAAATGAACCTCCTTTGTTATTAACTTCTGGCTAAAAATCATAGTCCTTATTACCCGCCCAGTTTGTGTTAATAACTGATGGCAGAACACACACGCCGACGATTCGTCACTGGTGGAATCGGAGCCGTTGCTGCAAGTGCACTCGCTGGCTGTCTGGGGGGCAGTGGACAGTCAAGCGGGACGACTGGCCAGGCGTCATTTTTCGTATTCGGTGATATCGCCTCACAGGTCGCCGGCGATGCAGCGACCGGCAAAACGCTCGTCCCGGTCGGCCAGCACGGACACGGCTGGGAGCCTGGTCCGAGGGTGCAACAGACCGTCCTCGAATCGAACCTGTTCATTCACGGGATGGAAGGGTTCCAGCCGTGGGCCGACGACATTGTCGAAACGATCGAATCCGACGGTGCGGACGTCGCTGTCGTTGATGCTAGTGCCGGTGTCCAGCTCCAGGAGCCTGGGCACAGTCACGAACAGGCGCACGATCACGAGGATGAACACGAAGCTGCAAACCAACACGGTGAATCGCCCCCATGGGAATGGGCGGGACTCTATCACCTCGAGACAGGAACGTACACCTATACGTTCGAGCAGGGTCCGGACCCCCAGATGCACCTCGCCGTCCTTTCGACGGACGAGGGTGGCGACCACGGTATCCACCACGTCGAGGAGACCGCACATTCGCTCTACGAGAGCGACCACAGTTCACACACGACGGTTGAGGCTGATGGAACACTCTCTCCGTCGTCAGAGTCACTCTACACGCTCGAGTTCGCCGAAAATGGTGCAACGACATACACACTACAGGTCGAGTCAGAAGGGCACTACGTGCTGTTCGCCCAGCACGTCCCTTCGGAGTTCAACGCGGCGCTGTCAAACGAGGGCGGCGCGTCGGTTACACCTGAAGTAACGGAAGCGGTCGGTGGACATGACCACGGTCACGAAACGGAAGACGATCATGAGAACGAGGACGGTCACGACCACGGGCACGGACACGCAGGTGGTATGGATCCCCACTTCTGGATCGATCCGGTCCGCGCAAAGACAGCCGTAGACAACATCCAGCAGGGCTTCGCGAACGTAGACAGCGAGAATTCGTCCACATATAAGAGCAATGCAACGCAGTACAAAGACAAACTTGACGACCTGCACAGTTCGCTCCAGAGTGGTCTCGAAGGGGCTTCGAAAGACGTCGTCTTCGTCGCCGGTCACAACGCGTTCGGCTATCTGGGCGCTCGCTACGGGTTCGAGGTGAAAACGCTGACGAGCATTTCTCCTGACGATCAGCCAACTCCGAGAGATATCGAACAGGCCCAGCAACTCATCAGTGAACATGACCTCCAGTACGTCTGCTCGGATCCACTGGAATCCCAGCAGGCTGCCCAACAGCTCGTTGCCGAGACTGACGCTACAGAAGTACTGCCGCTGACTTCGATTCCCGGACAGACACAGGAGTGGGCCGACAAGGACTGGGGATACGTTGATGTCATGAAAAACGTCAACCTCCCCACCCTGCAGAAGGCACTTGACGCATGATGGCCACTGAGTTCGATTCGCACCTCCACGAGATCGGCATGGAGCGGATCAGCTGCCGTGACCGACCACCACGACTGACGTCAGTAGTTGTCGATCTCATGGACAAGCCAACGCAGCGAACGATCTACCCGCCAGACGTAGCGCCGGTCGTTCAAATAGAGCGTTGGATAACCACACGAAATCAGGATTTCGTCGACATCGGTGAGTGTCGATGACCAAGACAACAGTCGAGACGATCTCGGAGGCAGTCGTGGCTGTCGACGACGTGTCGTTTGCCTTCGGCGATCGTCCAGTGGTCGACAACGTGTCACTCACAATCGAGCCGGGCGCGTTTCTGGGTCTCGTTGGCCCGAATGGGTCTGGAAAAACGACGCTCGTCGAACTCATGCTTGGTCTGCGCCGCCCAGACAGCGGGCAGGTTCGGCTGTTCGGCACGCCAGCACATGATCTCGACGACGGCGAACGGGTCGCCTACGTCGCCCAGCACGCGACGAAAGCAGCCGGTCGTATGCCAGTCACCGTCCGCGAAGCGGTCACCATGGGCCGGTACCCGCACCGTCTCATCGGTCGCTTTTCCGATTCGGACCGACAGGCGATCGACGAGGCGCTTGAACGCGTAGGCCTGACCGAACTGACCGAGCGCCGTGTAGGACGGTTGTCCGGCGGCCAGCGCCAGCGCGTATTTATCGCTCGTGCACTGGCCGCGCAAGCGGACCTGCTCGTCTTGGACGAGCCAACTGTCGGCGTCGACGCCGAGTCTCGAGATGCGTTCTACGACCTTCTCCGCGACCTCAACGCAACCGGAATCACCATCGTCCTCATCGAACACGACATCGGTGTCGTCACCACGCACGCCACCGAGATCGCCTGCATCAACCGAAAACTGCACTTCCACGGTGACCCCGAGACGTTCGCCGAGACGAACGCACTGGCCGACGCGTACGGTGACGGGCGGGCCGTCCTCGAGCACGATCACTGACCATGTTCGAGATGACCTCCCTGCTGACGCTGAAGCTGTTCGCGTTCGCACCGTTCAATTGGTTCCTTGAAGACGCGTACGGGGCGTTTATGGAGGCGCTCGCGAAAGCGCTCGGCCTTCCGGTACTCGAATATGCGTTCATGCAGCGTGCGTATCTCGCTGCGATCTGTATCGGCGTCATCGGCCCGCTGGTCGGCACGTTCCTCGTTCACCGAGAAATGTCGATGATCGCGGACACCCTCGCACACACGGCCTTCGCCGGTGTCGCCGTCGGACTGTTCGTCAACAATGCCCTGTCGCTGTCACTGTCGCCTATCCACAGCGCGCTCGTCGTCGCTATTGGAACAGCGCTGCTCGTAGAACTGCTGGTCCAGTACGGAGACGTCACGACGGACACTTCACTGGCGATGATCTTGACTGGCGGCTTCGCACTGGGAAGCGTGCTTATTACGGCGACCGACGGCGGCATCGCGGTCGGCATCGACGCGTACCTTTTCGGATCGCTCGCGACAGTGTCGAGAGCAAGTGTGGGCCTCTTGGTCCTCATGACCGGTCTTGTTTCTGTGGCGGTCGTGATCACTTATCGACCGCTGCTGTACGTCACCTTCGACGCGACTGCAGCACGGGCAGCCGGTATCAGCGTCGTATGGTACAACCGGCTGATGGTCATCCTGACCGCGCTCGTCGTCGTCAGCGCGATGCAGGTCATGGGCGTCATCCTCGTCGCCGCGATGCTCGTCATTCCAGTCGCAACGGCTGACAGTGCCCGCAGTTTCAAGCGATCGATACTTGCGGGCGTCCTCGTGGCGGAAGTCACTGTCATCACCGGTGTTACGCTCTCGTATCAGTACGGGATCGCAGCAGGCGGAACCATCGTCCTCACAGGAATTGGACTCTACGTGCTGTCATTGGGTGGTCGTCGGCTCGGACTTCGGACGCGAGCGTGGCGCCGAATCGGCCGTCCCGGCGAACGGGTGTTCACGCGTATGATCGACAATACTGCCAATGAACCGAAAGCCGACGGAGGGACCGAAAACGAGGAACAATAAATCGCACAGGGGCGCCGCAGTCGACATCACCTGCTATGGTGTCCACGGGATGACCCTGGCCATCTGACTGCTCGCCAAGGCAGATCTGACAACCATCGTCGACGAACACTGTGAACCACTGTCAGTGATCGCGACGACGCGAAACTGTTTCGCCGCGCCGAGTTGGCTAAGTTCGTCGATTGTGAAAATGTTGGTTCTCAGTACCTCAAAATCTCTCGGCATAGCTATCATCGGTATTGAATTTGTTACCACGGAGTGTGGTCTGACTCGAGGCTGATTCGCTATCGCTTGGCTCAACACAGGAGACGCCGCCAGTAATAACTCGAAGAGCACAGAAACGAATTAATAATAACTAACTCGGATCTAGAGCGTAGGTTTATTATATTTCCACCTGTGCTTGTTAAGCACACATGGCTCATATTCACCTCGGCGAAGGGTCGTTCCCACTTTGGGCACTGGTCCTCTGGACGCTCGTTGGCGTCGGACTGATCGGTGTCGTCACTTACCGCGTTCGGAAAGGCGGCATCAAAACTCATCAGATCGCGCTCGCGGGGATTGGTGCGGCAGCGAGTTTCGCAATCTTCCAGCTGAACCTACCAGTATGGGGCGGGATTCACATGAACCTCACTGGGCTGGTCGGTATCCTCGCCGGACCGGCACTCGGCGCGCTCATCGCGCTCGTCGTGAACATCTTTTCAGCGGCGCTCGGCCACGGCGCAGTGGGGCTGCTCGGTGCGAACACGCTTGTGAACGCAACTGAAGCAGTCGTCGCCTACTATATCTTCAAGACGCTGATGAGGATGGACTGGGACATCTTTCCCGCGAGTGCTAGCGCTGCGACCATCGGTCTCTCTGCCGGTGCGGTTCTGATGGGCGCGATCATTGTCATTAGCGGCGTCAACGGGAGCGCACTCCCGCGTGCCGACTTGACGATCGCAGTTGCCGGGCTGGTCGGTCTCAACCTCGGCGTCGCGGTCATTGAAGGCATCTTGACGGGATTTGTCGTCCAGTTCCTCGCGTCGGTCCGGCCCGACCTCGTCGGACTTGGCGACCGCCAGCAAGGTGAGGAAGATCTCTCGGGGGTGACCGCCTGATGCAGCGCTGGAAGCAGTACGGCAGCCTCGCAGCGCTATTTGCGGTCGCTATCGCCGCAGGTCTGTGGGGATTTAGAGCAACAGGCGGTGCGCTCCCGTGGGCCAAGCGATCCGCCAAGGCACTCCAGCGAGGCGTGAAAGAGAGCGGTGGCTCGTTAATCGATCTCGGCCGTGGAGTTGTCATTGCTGGACCGATCCGGAAAGGCGGCATGGTACTGGAGTTCGTCGGGCTGGTCGTCCTGCTGGTTGCCGTCGGCATCGCGCTGTATGTCTATGCTGACCGCGATCGCGGCCTGAACGACAAGACGGCCTAAGCTGATGACGACACTCTCGAATCACGTCCCGGACCCGCGACTCATCACGGCCTATGCTGAACACCGTGACAGCCCACTGCATCGCGTCAACCCCTGGACGAAGTTCAGTATCGTCGGCGCGCTCGTACTGGCGGTGACGGTAGCAGACGCGCTGGTGATCCTCGCGGGCCTGTACGCCGCGACGCTGGTCGCCTATGGCATCGCTGGCCTGCCGTACCGACGGCTCGGTCTCTGGTACACGCTTCCGTTGCTGTTCATCGTCTCCGTTGCGGGTCCGCTCGCCTTCCTCGAACCGGGAACATCCATTGGCGGCGCGATCGGAACGCCGCTCGGGGAACTGTCCGTCACCTGGGAGGGAGCGATCCTGTTCGCGGAACTGTCCTGTCGGTCACTAACTGTCGTGACGTTCACGCTTACCGCGACGATGACCACCCGATACGCTGACATCGCGTACCTGCTTGGGCGCATGCTGCCGAACCCGATCGATCAGGTCGCACTGCTGACCTACCGGTTCACATTCGTTATGGTCGAGACGCTCGAAGACCTCGTGAAGGCCGTACTCGCGCGAGGGGCGACCCTCTCGGAGTTCTGGGCGAACCGGCGCACCTACGCCCGCATCCTCGGTATGACGCTGTTGACGGCAATCGAACGCTCCGAGCGGCTGGTAAAGTCGATGGAAGCGCGGGGCTACGATGGTGACATTACTCTGTACGGCGACGTACCGCGCCCGTCACTTCGTGGGCTCGCCGGAGTCGCACTCTGTTACGTCGCCGTTGTTGGGTATGCACTGGTCGCGGTCTACGGGGTGGTGTCTCTGTGAAGGGCAACGAGACAGCGGACCCACTCGTTGATCTCCACTGTGAGGCCCACACCTACCCCGACGGGACTGTAGGAATGCATGACGTGGATTTTCAGGTATACCCGGACGAGGTCGTCGCGCTCATCGGCGGTAACGGTGCAGGGAAGTCAACGCTGATGGAGCACCTGAACGCGACGCTCGTCCCCGATGAGGGCGAACTCGTCGTCGATGGCACGCCAATAAACGAGGACAACAAATCCCACGCCAGGAAAGAGGTTGGCTTTGTCTTCCAGGACGCCGATACCCAACTCGTCGCCCCGACGGTACTGGACGACGTGCTGTTTGGCCTCCAGAACTACGGCGTGCCGGCCGACGAGGCGAAAGAGCGCGCCCGTGAAGCGCTGGCGACCGTCGATGCGGGCTATCTTGAAGACCGTATTCCCCACTACCTAAGCGGCGGGGAAAAACGACTTGTCGGACTGGCTGGCGTGCTCGTCCTCGAACCCAGCGTGATCGTGCTGGACGAACCACTCGCCGGCCTCGATCCCAACCGATCACGACTGGTCGCTGACCGTATCGAGCAGATCCACGAGGAGGGCATCAGCGTTGTCCTCTCGACACACGACATCGACTTTGCGGCCGATGTTGCAGACAGGATCTGCGTGATGAGCGAGGGGAATGTCATTGATGAAGGCACACCACGTGAGGTATTCTACGATCTTGAATTACTCGCCGAGGCGAATCTTCATCCACCGAGTGCTGTCCGCGTTGCCCGTGACATAGGTCTCGACATCGAGACGCAGCCGGTCACTGAGGCCGAGCTCGTCGAACTACTTTCTGAGGACGAGTCAGAGCGGACAGCGACATCGCAGGTCGATGGGCACAGAACAGACTGACTGATCTCGACTTCCTTGGCTGACCTACGGCGTATCAAAGGTGCGGCACTAGAATACGCGTGAGTCGTTGTGGGAATCAGTCTGCTCGGGATAGTCTTCGGCTTCTGATACTATATTCCCCGTTCCGTCCTGAGCCACTCGCCGCGTGGCCCGCCCGGTCAGTCAAATGGCCACGATATTCATCGCTCTCTCACTGCGCTGTACAAACTCGGGCTCTGAACGAGAACGTGCCGACCGCGCTCGGCATGGCTGCAGAAGTGTTTCGTCGACGAGTCGTTCATTGCCACTCTTCGAGGGAGCGGAATGCATCTCCCGTAGCGCGGATCCACGCGTCCGTCCGGTGTGGGGTCACTACAGTCGGTGGAAACAACGTACAGATTTCGAGGGTGTCCCGACATTGAACGAACGCGAACAGTGTCGAGCGCGGCTGTTTCCGCGGGTCGCTCGCAGCTTCTGTCGTCGGAGATTTCGGTTCATTCATCGTAAATTATAGTCTAACTACTCGATCGATATCGATTACTCGCATCTTCAGTTATATAGTGCCGTGATAGCGTTATTAAAATTTGCATTTGTTATAGCAATTCTGATTAAGATAGAGTATAGTGTTGGTAACACCTGTGTCGACAAAGACGAAAGCGTCCGGATCGATCAAGTCCAACACTCCAACTTGCCACATCGGGCTCGTTGGCGACTCAAGCGTAGGCAAAACCATGATCACTGCGCCCGTTCTGGCGATACCGATTGAGGCCCTCCAACCTGAGCGGCAAAACGCCGAACAAACACAGGAGACACTTGACCGCGGCGAGCGGTCGATCGCCAACGTCGAAGTCAATGACCGACCCGACGCCGGCTCGCTCATTAACTCGGCAGAAACAACGGGATACAGCACGGGCTATTTCGATTATAACTGCCGATGCCACGACGGACATGTTCTGGCACGCCGACACTGGGCTGAATACAAGATGACGGTCGCTTCTCCCTGGTCCGAGTACAGTTACTATCGTTGGTGGATCCTAAGACCGCGATGACGGAGACAAATACTGATACGCTCGTCACAATCGTGGGTGGCGGCGTCCACGGTGTTCATCTTGCCGTTCGACTCTTACAGGCGGACCTGATCGACGTGTGCGAATTGCAGATCCTCGACCCAACTGGCCTCCTCGAGTCATTTCGCCGAAAGTGTCGCCAATGTGGGATGGTCGAGTTCAGATCTCCGTTTGTCCATCACGTCGGCACCGATCCGTTCTCTCTCAGGGATTTCGCTCGGGAACGCGGGCGTGAGGACGAACTCCGTTCGACTACGGTTGGTGCAGAACGACCCACGGCGTCGCTGTTCTTCGACCACGCCGAGTGGCTCTGCGATCAATATGGCATCGAGTCTACCCTTTTGGACGCACGTGCCACTGATATCAAAAATAATCAGGGTAACGTCGAGATCGAAACCACCCAGGGTTGCATCTCCTCCCAGTGGTGCCTCCTCGCCGTCGGACACGGTCGCTCGTTCACTTATCCGGAGTGGGCGAGGGAACTAGTATCGACAGAACCAGTGACCCACGTCTGGGAGCCGACCTTCGATCCCAATACGATCGATGAGACGTCGACCGTTGGAATCGTCGGCGGCGGGATTACGGCCGCACAACTCGCGACGATGCTTACCCAGCCAGGACGCGATATCGTTCTGTTCGCCCGGAGCCCGTTTCGCGTGGAGACGCTCGAGGCGAGTACCGACTGGATGCACTTCTCGGGCATTACTGAGAAACTCCACTCGCGCCCACCGGCGTCGCGTGCTCGCGAGGAACTGGTCGCTGAAGCTCGGTACGACGGAACGATGCCACCGTACGTGTTTCGCCGATTACAGCGAGCGTTGAAGCAAGAACAAATAGAACTCGAGAGCCTGTCCAAGAATCCAGTTGACCGGTTCTATCATATACGCGGGCGACTCCACTCCTGTTCACCATCGACAAAACCAAAAGATCGGGAGTG
>NZ_FOIC01000045.1:0-11143 GCF_900111485.1 Natrinema hispanicum
GATGCACAGAAAATCCACGACCAACGACCGATACTACAGGAGACGCTCGCAACCGCTACACAACCGAGGGGTGAGGCTTAGCTAAAGACGCATGGAGGCTACACTTACTTCACGCTCCAGGTATTTCAGCGGGATTCTCATAGAGTCTCCCTCAGTCAAAGCCAACAAAACAGGTTTATCGAATGGAGAAAATACCACGCTAGATTTTTCTGAGTACAATCCCCCAGTTTATACTGGGGAGGTCGCCGCTTGACACACCACTAACCACCCAATCAGACGGTCCACCTCCCCCATATCGAAGTGCCGGATGGCCATCGCGGTGTTTTTGTAACCACAATATCCACATTCAACGGGAGGCGTCCGAATTGCCCTTTCAGGGCGGTTCACCAGTCACCGCCTCCTCTCTCCCTGGCTGAGACATCACCCACTCCTCTCCAGGGGGTTCTCCGTTCACTCGAAATTATAGAACCGCTTGAAATCTTGCTCTTGAGCGGTCGGTAACACTGCATTCCTCACCCCACCGCTAAGTACCGTCCCAAACGTCGAGTAACTAGTTCTCAGCCTCCTCAATAGTCGGATAGAGGGTAAAGCTTCGTTCGAGCATCCTCCGCTGTGAACTGCCAGTCAACGGTAACATCGGTACTTCCCGACTGGTGTGAGAGCTGGAGCTAAAGCGTTGATTTCATGAGGAAAATATCTAGTTGAGAGAACGTGTTCAATATCCCTCAGCCAGACGGTGTTCTTTCGGACTCGGACGTGAAAGATTTAGCGGAAGACGTCATCTGCCAACTCCCTTTGCCAGGGATCGAGGGCTCGCCCCTCGATCCCGGCGATATCTGGGCTGTTGTCATTCTTGCAGCAGTCAATCAGACGTCCATCTAGGAGACGTGCAAGGACAACGACAACGCTGTCTGTGACGATACTGTCATGGCCTGGTACAACATACGCTCAACCGAGAGTGGCTTGAGCGGGTTGCTAACCGCCTTCTCAGGCAGGTAGCGATGACGATTTCGAACCTGATCGGTCGAGGATCATCTCCATTGACTTCGCCGATAACCCCTACCACCATCCGTGTTCGGTTAACGAGCGAACACGAATGATGACTATTCAATAGTATCTCCCGTCCGTGAGACGTAGCCACTCGAGGAGCCCGGTTCTGTTAGCTTGAACTCCTGCCGAACGATAAAAGAGAGTCTTCCTCACCTAGGTTGACTTCTCGTATCGGTCTCCGACACTTCGATAAGAGGGAGTGTGGGCTGTCTGCCGAGTGGAGGTGTGTCAAACGGCAACTCCCTCGTCACAATATAGTTACTATAATTACACATTTCCACTGGCTAATATTTGAGGGCGTAGGCTTCGAGGACGGCCTGTCCAATTTTGAATTTCCGGCACGAGTCCCGGTTCACGAAACGATCCCCTGGACGTAGATGTGCGCGTATGCGCCTGCCCACACGATAGAGAGCAGTTCACCGACACTCGATGAGATCGCATCCAAAACAGGAGGCACCAGAGCCAATCCCGTACCTAGCTCAGGGAGAACTGTTGGTATATAAATGCTGAGTGCACTACCAATGGTGATTACGACGATGAGCAAGAATTTTCGTCGGTAGTTCGTCGTGAGGCGCCAGCTAACCCGTAGTGATTCGATAGGCCCGTACTGGCCGATAACGCAGGCTTCCGGTGCGAACCAGAGCTTGAACAAAAGGAGAAGAAACGGCACGGCAAAGACGATCCCAACGGTCGCCGCTGCGACGGGAAAGCCGACCATCTCTACTGGATTGCTTAGGATAACACCGACAAGAACGAGTAGTGGAAGAGATAAGAGGAATGGGATCGTCATGATAAAAAATATGAGTAGAAGGATAACGCCAACTAACGCTGGAATCCGAGCAATACATCGATGCAGCCCCTCACGTATCGTGACAGGGTTGCCAGTCAGTTCTCCGGCGACAATCGTTCCCACGTAGGCTCGAATCAAGAAGACGAACGCGAACGCCGTTAGAGTCTCAAGCACGCCGATTACGGGTAGCGGGAGCACGTTGATGCTGTCCGTCTCGAGAAGTCGGTTGACGAGGATGATCACGCTTGCGAAGGCAACGATCGACGGATAAGATCGAAACAAGCGAACGGACCAGACGAGCGCGTCGAGGACGGTCCGATTAGTGGTCTTCGTCTTAATGTTTCGACATTCGAGACAGCCACACTCATCCATATCGTTTCGAGATTTGATTGCCGGTGGCATGTCTCACGTGATTATGCCGTTGACGGTAGAAGTGCTTTGGATCGCTGAATCGGTGTGTTTGCTCATTCGCCAGTGACGAATTGAGAGATAGATTCGCCGACTGCAAGCAAAATCGATGGGGGGCCGAGTAGCGAGGCGAAAGACTTGAACGCGCGTTTGAGACTCGGCCGGTCATCCTCGGTGCCGAGGAAGAGCAGCGTTGGGTCTTCAGAGACAACGAACACGCTCATCTCACGGCCTTTTTCGGAATAGCAGGTATCGGTGACTTTGATCACTCCGGCCGATTCGAGGTTTGTCAGGTGATAATGTACGTTTTGCACGCTCTGGTCGAGTTGTTCCGCGATCCGTGCTGGCGTCGCTGGCGTCTCATTAAGCAACTGGAAGATTTCGTAGGCGGTCTCGGAAGACAACGCTTCGATCACGTTTCGCATCGCGTCGTCGTCGAGACTCAGGACGGCGGGATTATCACTTCGTTCAACGGCGGCGTCTGTTTGTGTCGGAAGGAGTCGTGACATAGTTGCTGTTGAGTGTTGTGGGGTGAGTCGTTGAGATCTATTCTGATCTGTGGCCGTTCGAAATCATCGTATGTAGTTACTGATAAATGGTTATTCTGATACCGTGGAGATAGGTGAATCAGCGATCAATCGTAGGTAGTACGCTGTGTACACTGTATAGATGTACGCGAAGCCAACTGCCGACAGGACAATTCCGATCGGGAGTAGGACAGCTATTGGAACACCGAGATCGATCGGTAATACGTCAGCAGGCCCGGTTTCCGTCAATGTCAACTGGAGCAGGTACTCGGGGATAGAGAAGGCGTTCAACAGGATGACCCACACAAGCGAGAATCCGGTGACGCTTTTGAGGTTCGAGCGAACGAGAGCGATACTTCTCCGGAAGGAATCAGTAACGCTCTGGTCTTCAATGACAATTGCGGCATCATAAAACTGTACGAACATAATGACGACGAGGACGGACAACAGCCAGACGAGCAGAGAACCGACGCCTGCAGCGAAGGCGGCCATCTCGTGTATCGCAGCGAGTGGTATTAATCCGATACCGAGAACGAATCCGATGAGTCCGAGTCCGATGGCAGTTCCGAGGACAATAAGCACGAACAACACAGTTCCGAGTAGAAGTCGGAAGTAATGTGTCCTCGCTGCAGTAACAAATTGTGTGGCTGACGTGTTTGTTCCTTCGATCGCAGCTCGGGCGGTTTCGATGAAGCCACCGAGAACGAACGGGAAGACAATCAACCACGCGAGCGGTGCACCTACGGAAAGCAACGGTGATTCGTTCAGGTGCTCAACGTACTGTAGTTGGCTTCCGGCCCCGACGAGGAGGCCGGCGACGAGCAGGATCGGATTCGTTCGAAGGGCAGCGAATCCATCTTTGAATGCAGAGACTAGTACCATCGTATCCACGATTTACTCCCATCGCGTATTAGGTCGAACGTAGTATCAAAATCAGATTTAACCGTTTGAACTGTCTGGATCCGCTACTTTAGTGGAAACCACTTTGATTTAAGTCATTGGTTCCATCCGTCTTTAGCTAATACTCACAGTACTTTTATTTAGCCGTGATCTGTGGTCGAATTTCGCTCGGACACCTCGACAAAACGCCGAAGACACCAATCTTAGCGTTTCTTATCGCCTGGTTTCACGATTAACAGCGTCTCACCGGCTGGAATTGTTCTCCCCAATACCTTTAGTTATAGTCTAAACTTTGAATATTACTATCAGTCTTAGCTAAAGACGAATGGTGACTGTACTGGATCGGTTGTAAGTGTTATCTCAATGGAATTAAGTTGAGAGGATGACAGGTCTGGCCGGAATACGTACGGGGCAGAAATCAGGTATCCAGAGTATGACGGACGAGGACAGTACACGGGAAGCGGCTTACGCGGTGTTGACTGACGAGACCTGCGTTCGCATCCTCTTCGCGCTCGCGGACCGATACGACGAGGCATGGTCGTCTGAGTGGCCCACCTTCTCAGAGTTGCGCACGCAGGTCGGTGTGAACGACACGAGCCGCTTCAGTTATCACCTCACCGAACTCCAAGACGAGTTCGTCCGCAAAGTCGATGGGCGGTATCTGCCACGAGTGGCGGCTCTCGAAATCGTGGCCGCGATTCGGGCGGGCACATATGGCGAAGCTAGAGCTGGCGACGAGGAGAGCGACATCGACCAACGAGAAATAAACTGTGAGTGCCTGCACTGTGATCAAGCGCTCGTCGCGACCTACCGGAACCACCAGCTGTACGTCGGCTGTCCTGAGCATGGTGCTGCGGTCGCGTATCCCACGCCTCCACGGGCGGTCCGGAGCCGGACTGATAGACGAAGTCATCGACTGCTCGCTACGGAAACACGCTTGCGACGTGCGACTGCTTCGGGAGGGTGTCTGTCCACACTGCTGGGGAACTGCCAATTTGTCGTTTCCTCGCGACTCCGTCCCGGACACGTACCTCCTCGATGATGTACCGTACGCGACTGCAGCATGTGACATCTGCTGGTTGTCGTATCCGATCCCGATCGCACACACGATTCTCGGTCACCCTGCCGTCGAGACGCTATACGCCAACTGTGGGCTCGGACCACGGGACGCTCAACTCGGGCCACACGATCTGGCGCGAGTGAGTGACGTGTCTCTTTCCGAAAGAGACTCACCGGCTGCTCGAATCGTCGTCGAACTCAGAGACAACCAAGTGGTCTTCGATCTTGACGAGACCTGCAGTGTCCTCGATCACCGACGTTGATAGCGCTCGAAGTCGACTGTTTGTCTAACATCCTCACTCTGGTCTCCCATCGTGGAGACGGCTACGCGGATATGTCGAGCCGCGCCAGAAAGCACGCTGCTGTTCCGGATGTATCGGTGCATCCGACGATGCTGCCAGAGACGCCAGTGAGTGTGGGTTGCGGTGATTAGCGAAAACTGAGGAAGATATCACGCTGGTGCAACATCGGGAGAGTGCTGGCCGATGGGAAGGTCGATATCGATCTCATCGTACCACACAACCGGACGCTTTGCGCGACCGTTTTGCTCGAGTTCGACGAGTCCGTAGTCGGCAAGCTCGGTCACGTTCTCAGTGACTTCTGGCGGATGACGGCCGACAATTCGCGCGAGTTCACGAATACTGTCTGGCTCATGATCAGCGATCGCCTCGAGGAGTTCGAGATTCGTCGGCCGAAAGATTCGACCGAACGTCTCGAGGTCCTCCACGGAGAGCGTCGACGGCTTGGGGTCGACACTCTCGCCAGCATCGAGAGCAGCAAGCGTGTCTTCGAGATCGCTACGGTCGGACGACGAGTTGATACGGACGTGAAGTGTTTGGGTCATGGGTGTGGGATCGGTGTATTACCAGTCGGTTCGTTTGGCGAACGGAAGCGCCGAACGCCAAGCACGATACAGCGTCTGTAGTCCCGGATAGTCGGTCTCGTAGACCTCCGAGTCAAGATGCAGTTCGTGAATTCCGTGGTGGTTATCGAATCGGATGATTGGATCATCAGCGCCGGCGACGCCGTAGTGGAAGGCGTACTTGATGCCGTCTGGAAACTTCTCGGACTCGGGCACCGAAAGTACGCGGACACGGGCGACAGTACCATCCGAATAGGCTTCAATCTCGTCACGAACAACTGTGACGTCATCACTCATCCCTGTTTGTTAGTATGAGTCCTAACACGATAAGCGTTAGGGTTCTCCCTAACATAGCCTGAGGAATATGCGACCACGATCATTTGGTCGCGTTGCAAAGCCGTCTCGAGTTTGCCGCTGAGAGTCGCGGCGACACCTACTACAGACAGTGATACTGCGTTAGAATGGCGTGCACCGAGTGCACGTAGTTGAGAGAACGTTAGAGGTAGGCACTACTGACCGTCTACTCACCCACAACGCGAAACTCTAGACCACTTTGAGACGGCACAAAATAACTGCTCCAGCACTAGGTTTATACCGCTCGGCAGACTTCCTTCCAGTATGTGCCTCAAAGAGACAGTTGACTACCTCGCCGAGGAACTTGACCTCGAGCGAAGTGAACACGTCCGTGAGGTCGGTCAGTCGGTCGCAGAGCTTCGCGACTGATCAGAACATTTCCCTGAAGTCTCGCTCGACGAGTCCTTCCTCCAGATACGTGATAAACTCTTGTTTCGTTGGCCCTGGCTGATCGAGTAGATAATCCCGTTCAGCACGTTTGAGGACTGCCTGAGCGAATTCCGTACAGTGTGTTTCGTGCAGACTAGCGTACTCCGAGAGGGCCTCTCGCCAGTGCATATCCAGCTCGAATTCGGTTAGTCGGATTTGGATTCCGTCTTTCCGTTCGACGAGGTCAACGTCCAACTCTTCGAGTTTCTTGAATCGGAGATTATAGGTATTTGAGGTGGATCAGTAAAGCAGTCCTGTTTTCATCTGTCTTTAGCTAAACCTCAGCCCTCGGCTGTGTAGCGGTAGCGGGCCTCTCTTGGAGTATCGGTCGTTGTTGATGTCTTTTTGAGCGTCGTCGATCAGTTGATCCAGTAACTGTGACTCTCTCACTCGAAAAATAGGGTTTCTTCGGGTCGCCTACCGATCTTACGACTCCTCGTTCGGTTCCACCTCTTGATGTCAGGGTGAGTTGACTGATGCCTACAGAGACGATTTCTAGATGACGTTGAGACGGATGGTTAGTTGAATGAGTCTGAGTATGGGTCAAAATCATTATTGGAGTGCCATACGAGTAGTCAGAATGTCCATTCATGGTGCGGCCAACGCAGCAGCGCGAACGCGACCAGATGTCGGTAACGGAAGCCGACGAACATGAGAGTGAAGAGCAGACGTGTCCTGAATGCGATTCAGGCGCTCTCGTTGCTAGCAACGATAGTAACGAAATCATTTGTGAGGAGTGCGGCCTCGTTATCGAAGAGCAAAATATCGACCACGGTCCAGAATGGCGCGCGTTCAATCACGCCGAACGGCAGAACAAAAGCCGGGTTGGTGCACCCACAACCCAGACGATGCATGACAAAGGGTTGACCACCCAGATCGACTGGAAAAACAAGGACGCACACGGAAGATCGATCTCCTCAAAGAAGCGGAATCAGTTGCATCGACTGCGCAAGTGGCAAGAACGGATTCGAACCAAGGATGCAGGTGAACGAAACCTCCAGTTTGCGCTTTCGGAAATTGATCGCATGGCGTCGTCACTCGGTGTCCCCCGTTCTGTTCGAGAGGTCTCATCGGTGATCTACCGACAAGCGCTCAGCAATGACTTGATTCGTGGGCGGTCTATCGAGGGCGTCGCCACGAGTTGTCTCTACGCTGGCTGTCGCCAAGAGGGGATTCCGCGGAGTCTCGAAGAAGTGACTGAGGTCTCTCGCGTTGGGAAGAAAGAAATCGGGCGTACATATCGCTATATTGCCAAGGAACTCTCCCTCGAAATGAAACCAGCCGACCCCAAAGAGTACGTCCCACGGTTTTGTTCTGACCTCGAGGTAAGTGAAGAAGTGAAGATGAAGGCGATCGAAATTATCGATGAGTCTGCTGAACAGGGTCTGCTTTCAGGGAAGTCGCCAACGGGATTTGCGGCAGCAGCCATTTATGCGGCATCACTCCTCTGTAACGAGAAGAAAACTCAAAAAGAAGTCGCTGAGGTTGCACAGGTGACTGAGGTGACCATCCGAAATCGGTATCAAGAACAGATCAAAGCGATGGGTCTCAACTTACACTGAGGCTGAGGAAGAAATACACCACTGCTACGAAACGACTGACTGCTGCCAGACCGGCTACTCGTTGGCCGCGAACTCGCCGAGAACACGGTCACCGAACACAAGCACGAGTACTGCGCCGACCAGATCAAAGACAATGTCGAAGAACGTGTCTTTTCGGCCGTACGTGACGAGTATCGGCTCGAGATCAAAGCGTTTCGCCGTTGCGTGAATAGCATACTCGATGGTTTCCCAGACAAGCCCGAAACTGATGACAGCGGCAACGACCCGTCGGCCAGGATCACGATCCTTCCGGCGGCTGGCTACATAGACGATCCCGGCAAGAATCGACGAGGAATGTGCGTGTGTAAGGTGATCCCACCACCAGACGTCGTCATAGGGACCGAGCATGCCGACAGCATGAGTAACCATTGCAGTGTTCACATAGGCTCGCTGCCACGGCTTGAGTTTAACACCATACGCACGCGTGACGAACGTGGGAAGGTATGTGCCGATCGCCGCAACGACAGCATTGACAACTGCGCCTAGATTCCGGCGTCGGAGTCCGACGAGGAATACGGTGAGCAGCGTATATCTAGCCTCACGACCCACTCCCTGTTCAGCTGTCGACATCTTCTGTATACGATAGACTGACTACGCGGGCCACATAGCAGTATCGCCCCGGAGACGGACCCAGACGCCTCGGACAGTCTCAGTGGCACTCGTCCATCGTTCTCAGAGACAGTCATAGTCATGGGCACTCGATGCATGTTGACGACGGTCTGGCACGGGTTTTATCAGGGATGATGCGTGAGTCTGCTTGCGATTACCGTAGTTCGATACTGAGGAAGAGCCGCTAGTGAGGACTCCTAGTTTTAAGTGATATCCATGACTATCAGTGAGGCAAGAAGATAGGAGAATATACCCGCCGCTCATCGGTTTGGGTTGCAGGAACGGGGGCGTCAATTCGCCCCCTGAGTTGGCTACTCAATCCTGCAACCCGGATCGATATAAAAGTTTGCCTCTCGAGGAGCTGTGGCTCTGTCCAGCACGGCGTCTCGTCTCCTTCGAGAGTTGTCTCTCTCCCCAGCAGCATCGCGCCTCGACCGACAACCAGCAGTACACGACTACAACAACCCTCCATGACAATTGGAAAAGATCCGGACGCAGTTGACGCAGAAACGCCCACTGATCATGACGTTGCCGCCGCTCTTGGCTTCGACAGCGTCGATACGCACACCAGCACAGACCTGACGGCCCACGACGGTGATGATGAACTCCCGAGTCGCGCAGAGATGTGGGCCATCATCCAAGAGCAGTCACAGACGATCGACCGCCTCGAGGAGCGTGTCGACGAACTCCAGCAGGAACAAAACCGCGCCGATCGCAACCGAAAGGAAAATCGCCAGTCAACTCCACGAGGTCACCGAGTCGGTTGCCGATACCGACGAGACAGCTGACCAAGCAAAGGAAATCGCAAAGACTGCGAACGCAAACGCTGAGCAGGCCAAGTCGATCGCTGAGACCGGTGAAACTGCGTTCGACCGCGAAGATCCAGAGGAACTGCCTGGTGGCATCGATCCCTCGAGCAGTCCATTGGACTTCCTTGCGAACTGCCGCCAGCACCGCGTCAAAAAACACCTTGTCGACCAGGGGACGCCGCGGAAGAACCGATTCCGGGCACTCCTTGTGATGAAGCGCTGGAACGAGTTCGCAACCAAGCGCACGAACGGGAGCGGAATTTTCTGGACTCGAGACGATGTCCGGGATGCACTCACTGCAATCCTCGGAAAGCGTCCCCACGCACAAACACTCAAACGCGTGTGGGACGAGATGGTCGCGCTCGGAAGTTCGGATATCGATGTCACCGAGCGTCGTGTTTCTGCGAAACAGACGCCGACGGAGATCATCGCGATGGACATCGAGACTGCTGAGGGACTGCTCGAGGCCCGCTATCACCATCTCGAGTTGCTCGACTCGGATGGACAGGTCACTGGTGGCGTCACACCCGTTGTGTCCCGAACCAACATGGCGGGGGTGTGAGAGAACGGCTGAATCCATCCCGAGAGGGAGAATCTCTCTGACGTGCAAACGAACGGATTTGGTCGTCGTCTTCGTTCGACGACGTCGCCGCTATCGCTAGCTGCAGGTGTAGGAGAAGATCCTCCCTTTCAGAGACAGTGTTTGTCCCTCTAACGCTCATTCTGCAGTGATAGCTATGATCCCACTCACAACGGGTGTGATCATGACCGGTCAGTTATGATCTGCACGATCGCTCTTTCACAGGAGAAGATCGCGTGAGATCGACATGGTGAGATCCTGTCAAATAGAACGCCATGAATCACTGGGTAATATTATGAGAATTAAGAAAGTCTGATATGAATTCAATCAAAACGGTGACTTGGGCGTGGGGAGAGTCAGGGGGCAACGTCCTCACGCTCAGTCAGAGGCACATCTCAGACACACGGACCGTGTCGAATACTCGTCTCCGCACGAGTTGTCTGGGACAAACAGTACAACGTGGAGGGGTGGGGAGTGGCACTCGGTAACTCCGGCGGCACCCTGTCTCGAGAAGTGATTTCTGGTCAGAGTGTGTTACTCAACGAGCTCTGACTGTTCTTTGACCGTGAGTTCTGGATCGTTACCGAATTCTACAACAACTGTGTAGCCATTCTATGACGTCCTCACAGTTAGGGAACAAATTAATACTGCTGTGTTGAATAGTAACCGCTGAGTTGGGGTGAAGTGACACTGATTGTGAGCCTGTGAGTCTCAACCGCTCACAAGCCGATTCACAGTCTGCCCTCCCATCCAAGCACCGCTATTCAACAGAGCAATTAATACTTCTATGGGGCATATGACGGGTTGGCGCGGACAAGATGGGTCAACCTACACCCCTGTATCGTTGACCCTTCCTCGATCACAAGTCAGGGAACACTTGTCCACGCCGGCCGAGATCGGTACGTTCCACAAGATCCACAACTGGTTTCGTCCTCCGATCTCTGGTTTCGAGTGCCATCCGGCCTTCGAGAACCTCATGCTGGCCTTTGGCCGGCCTTTCTGTGAACTCGAGAGTGTATAGCTACTCAGTCTCGATATGAAATGTCTCGAGAACCATTGTCTAGTTCAGTGCCTCTTCGGTAGACGGCGAGAGTTGGGTGAATTGCCGTGTCAGAAGAGTGAAACAGTTAATCTGCGTTGAGGGAGTTTAAAATCACTTTTTGGC
>NZ_FOIC01000045.1:11153-16511 GCF_900111485.1 Natrinema hispanicum
CGTCGTGTTTCTGCGAAACAGACGCCGACGGAGATCATCGCGATGGACATCGAGACTGCTGAGGGACTGCTCGAGGCCCGCTATCACCATCTCGAATTGCTCGACTCGGATGGACAGGTCACTGGTGGTGTCACACCCGTTGTGACTCGAACCGACAGGGCAGAGGTGTGAGAAAGCGGTTGAACCCATCCCGAGAGGGTGAATCTCTCTAACGAGCACAACGAACGGATCTGGTCGTCGTCGTGGTCTGACGATGTCGCTGCTACCAATAGCTGCAGGTGTAGGAGAAGATCCTTCCCTTTCAGAGACAGTGTTTGTCCCTCTAACGCTCATTCTGCAGTGATAGCTATGATCGCACTCACAACGGGTGTGATCATGACCGCTCAGTTGTGGTCTGCACGCGATTGTCCCTTCTCGGGGTGGATGTCAATGACCTCGTGGACTGGTATGATGATACCCAATTTAACAGACCACAATAAATTATTGTGTAGTATTGTGCTAAGTCATAAAGACTGATGTCGCTGTGATACAGACAGTGACTTGGGCGTGAGGATAGGCGGTGGGGAGATAGCGCTCACGCTCAGTCAGAGGCACAACTCAGACACACGGACCGTGTCGAATACTCGTCTCCACACGAGTCGTCTGGGACAAACAGTACGACTTGAAGGGGAGTGGCGTTCGGTAACTTCGGCGGCACCCTGCCTTGAGAAGTGATTCCCGTCGATTGTGTTACTCAACGAGTTCTGACTTCTCTTTGACCGTGATTTCTGGATCGGTGCCGAATTTCACAATAACCGTATAGCCATTGTATTGGAACTCGATTCGGCCAGACTGAGTCGTCCCGTTCTGGCGTCCCGACGCAACGAGATCGTCGAGCGCATCTGGATTGACTGCATCATACAATGGGGGAAGTTCAAGTGGATCCGTGTGTTCCCTTTCAGCAATATAATTAACTATGTGCAAAGAAATATTACTTTTATCTCCAAGATCCCTTTCCATACTAAAGTGTATATCTCCCAGACACTAATATATGACGCCAAACATACAACTTTCTGTGCCCTCATAGGGAACTTATTACTGACTATGAGAATATCATAAAAAGACTCGCGAATAGCTTGTTTCAGATCCTTCTGATTGGGTCAGCCGGTAAATAGAGATGCGAACTGTCCGCTATGGGTTTTGCCACATACGGATGAGAGGTGGTACAAATGCGTACAAGCAAACGAGTATCGTTATTGTGAAGAATGGGAAACCCAATGGATCACCTTCGATAATAAGCCCCACTGTAATAACTGCGAGTGCTAAGCCGACGATGGCAGTACGAATCGCACGAAGATGTGCTATAAATATCGAATATTGTCCATCGTTCATACATGATACCGGAGTTCTCACTATATCGGTCTTTTTGTTTATTGGGTGATATATGTGCCCCCTGTCTTGAACGGCAACTACGTGTGCGAATACATCACTTGTCTGACTGCGCGTATCGGTCGTACATCCACCACGGAACATTAAGTACCAGAGCCAGTGCGACTGCTACTCCGAGTCCGACCAGTAACCCATCCGTGAGTCGAATTGCGAGGAAGACTGCGATACCGCTCACAGCAACCCTCACCACTCGATTCAGGTTCCAATCGAAAAGGGCAGATGGAAGCGCGGACATACTATTTAGTTAGGTATCCTGAATTATAACCATTCTGTAAACCAAGGCTCTGACGAGTGCCAACTGATACACGCACGTTCTGTACTTACCGTTCACTATGAATTTCAATAGCCGTATGACAATTCTATTATATTTCCCATGCGCCTTTCAGATTCGCCGCTATGGAATTCCGGAAGGCGGATATCAAGCTCGCTTTTGATTTGAAGCGAATCCAAGTCCTTTCCCACTTGGACTGGGAAATAGTGTCGGCGATGGGGATGGGGGTAGTGCCTCCGTTAACATGGGGGAGTTGGAGGCAATTGGTTGTTATTGGTGATCATTATTAACTATTTACATTCCGATCACTTATCCAACAGATTCATACGAGACATATCCTAAGAGCACACGTGGGGAGGGACAGTGTGGCTCTAATCGATCTCCAGACAGGGAATGCAGTCGATTCGAGACACACGGCTCCTCGCCGCAACTGGGATTGCTCCACCACTGTCTGGTGCCATCAGGATCTCAGATCACCTACCACTGACACACCACCTGGGACATGAGTGTGCCAACGTCGGCCTCTGGCCGGCGTTTCTGCAAGATTCGGAAGTTGATATCTGAAGCCACGGCTAATGGCGATGATAGCACTGACCGACCGACCGACCGACTGACAAGGGGTTTCCCTGGTCGCAGTCGCATTGACCGAGTTCTCATAGGGATTAGCGTGGATATTCAGAGATTCTCACGAGAAAACCAGCCTACTGGAAAAACCACACGACGAGAGAAACTATGAACTAGTCTGCTGATCCCTATCAGTTCCTACGAACAGGCTGATCTCGAGTTGTCGAACACGCTTAGCAACTGGCCGACGATCGTCACCTCACACATGATGTTGAGTCCGCCGAGATTGTCGACGTCCTTGAGAGTGGGAAGACAGCCCAGAAGACAGCAGGAGGCAAGTCGGCTATTCATATCTCTCGGAGAATATGTAGTCAACCGTCTTAGTACAGTTAGGGAACAAGTTGATAACTCTATGGGACATATGACGGGTTGGCGCGGACAAGGTGGGTCAACCTACACTCCTGTATCGTTGCCCCTTCCTCGATCACAAGTCAGGGGGAACACTTGTCCACGCCAGCCGAGATCGGCACGTCCCACAAGATCCACAACTGGTTTCGTCTCCGATCTCTGGCTTTTGAGTTCCATCCGAACTTTGAAAAACTCATGTTGGTCTCTGTCCAGTATTTTTGCAGGGTACAAGAACTGTATAGAAGGGTGTAATCAATATGCGTGCTGTTTGTGCGTTCCATAATAATACATAATAGAAACATTATTCTTGTTTCGGTACAGTAACTTGACACTCGGACTACAAGGCCTAGCGATTCAGAATTCGTATAAGGAAACGATAGCTATCCCGGAATATGGATCAACGCCAGATGAGGGAGCAGTCGCCGTTTCTCCTCATGGCGTTCGGGGCGATACTGTTTCTGATTGCAGGTGTTCACTATGCACATGAAATTCTTGTATTGAATACTCTAATCGGGCCACTGGTTGCGCTTTTGTTGGATGGGGTGCCTGCACTTGGACTCATCTATGCGGGATACTGTCTCTCTCAAATCGAGTTCACACTCAAAAGTCGATGGATCGTCGTTAGTTGGTCTCTCATAGGAGGCGTCGTGTTTCTGATCGCAATGGGAACAACAGTTCTTGTACGACTGTTCGAAGGACGTCCTATCGCCGAACCTGTCTTTCCACTTCTGATTGCAGTTGAGGCAGGAGCGATTGCAGGAATGATCGCCGGCTATTACAACGCTCGAGCACATGCCGACGCTCGGCGCGCTGAAAAGGTTAGTGATACACTGGTGTTTGTCAATGATCTCATCCGTCACGATCTCCGTAATGATCTAACTGTGATCCAAGGCTATACTGAACTCATCAGCCATCAGCAAACCCCTGCAACTGCTGAGACAGAAAGTGATAATCTCGAGGTGATTTCTGAGAAAACCGGGGAAGCGCTTACACGAATTGAAGCTACTCGTGCAATCATTGACTCACTAATCGGTGAAACCGATCTTGAGCCAGTTAATCTTGCTGCGGTTATTGCTGAACTGGCTTCTCAAGTTGAGACCTCGTCCAGTGCTGCTGTAACAACTCATCTTCCAGACCAAGCACTCGTCACTGCAAACGCCAGTCTTCGGTCGGTTGTAGACAACCTACTTGAGAACGCTGTCGAACACAACGATCGGGATGATTCTCTGATCGAAGTCATGGTGAAGGCTGACGTGGATACTGTCAGGATGACTGTCAGCGACAACGGGCCAGGTATTTCTGACAAACAGAAAGAAACACTGTTCAATACGAACGGAACGGAGACAGACAGGGGCGGAGGTCTCTCTTTGGTATGGACGCTAGTTGAATCGTATGGCGGTAATATTCGAGTTGAAGATAATGAGCCGTGTGGTTCAACATTCGTTGTGGAACTTCCACGCGCAGATGTACAGGAAGAAATATCGGAATGATAATTAATTCGAGACACGCGTCCTCTGGTTGAAACTGGGATTGTGACTCTACTGGCAAGTCCAGCTCAATCTTCGACCGACACTGCATGGGATATTCCAGATTAGAGATACTGATTTGGCAATTGACTATTTCTGAGTTGCACCAAGTTAGACGATAAATTGGTATGCGTAGTAACGTTCTCTGTAAAATATATTTGGGTAAACTATTATTATAGGAAATTACCTATGGCTAAGCATAATCTGATAATGGAAAACAAGAACCCATCTCTCCCGTCGATCGTTGACCGTCTGAATGCCGGAGTCACACTGCACGAACCAGAGACAGGTGTGATGCGAGAAGGACAAACAGGCTGCGAAAACCATCGAACAGCAACGTGGCCAGCAGGCCTTCCACGTGAACATTCGCGCGTGCTTGCTGCCTCGAGCGAGCAAGACGAGGCTGAGGCCCGTGCTCGTGGCGTCGCGGGGATGTTCAGGAAGTACTACAACGCGATCACTGAACAGGGCCTTGACGACAACCCTGTTTGGCATCGGCGAGAGCGCAAACATGCCACGCAGCTTCGACAGTTCGTTGAGCGAATGTGTGACCGCGAGTGGATCGACCGGCACATGATTATGACCGTCGACGAACTCGCCGGCGTCGCACACATCCCCAATGCAGAGATTGAGACGCCGAATATCGACTGGCGATATACCCGACGTGGTGATCGCGCCCCTGCCGATCTAGGCCAATACGAACAGTCCACCGGTAGCAGCGCTTCCACCGAACACAACGTTACTAACAGAGGACACGATGGTGTTTGATCGATTCTTTGACCGCAGCAACTCTGAAGGTAGTTGGATAGCGTGACTATAATTCACTGCTCGGTGATGCCTCTCACCCTGAGCTGAGTTCTTCTCCACCGAGGATAGACTGGAGCTGTTCGGGCGGATCTAGTCCTCGTCGTTTCCACGTGGCCAACATGGTCGTGATCGTCTCGTGAATCTGGACCCCTTCGGCTGAGCGGAGGGTCCGGAACATCTTCCGCAGCACAACTTGCTCGCGCAGAGCGCGCTCTGCGCGATTATTCGTCGAATCGACGTCTGGCTCTGTAACGAACGTCAGCCAGTGCCCTAACCCGTTCCTGATCTTCTCGATCAGCTTCTTGACCTCCTGTGCCTCGTAGTCTTCCCTGATCAGGCCTTCCAGATGTAACG